>NZ_CP054570.1:0-1200000 GCF_013343115.1 Streptococcus sanguinis | reverse complement strand
TGATCCATTAGTTCCAATTGATGAAACCGTTGAGCCGACCTTTGAAGATGGAAGCAAGGAAAAGACTATTCCAGGTCAGGGAACTTACACCATTACTCCAGATGGAGCAGTGACCTTCACGCCAGACAAGCAGTTTGTAGGCAGACCAGATCCAGTCACTGTGAAACGTGTAGATAAGAACGGAACTCCAGTAATGGCAACTTACAGCCCAGAGTTTACTAAGGTTACGCCAACAGGTACTGGCACTAAGTCAGAAGGCTTGCAAGGTCAAGTCCAAGAAGGTCAAGTCACCTTCACTCCAGGCCATGACTCTGTTCCATTCCCAGCTGGTTCAACTCCATTATTCGATAATGGTACCGCAGTTAAAGAAGTACCAAATGTTGGTAAGTTCGAAGTTGATGCGGACGGCAAGCTTACTTTCACTCCAGACAAACAGTTCAAGGGGGAAACACCGGAACTCGAATTGACTCGGACTGATGCGAATGGAACTCCAGTAACCGTCAAATATCAAGCAGTAGTGAAAGAAGTAACTCCAACTGGTACTAGTGCAACGAGCACAGGTCCTCAAGGTGTTCCACAAACTGGCACCCCAATTTTTGCGGGTGGTGATCCACTAGTTCCAATTGATGAAACCGTAGGGGCAACCTTCGCAGACGGCAACAAGGAAAAAGTGATTCCAGGTCAAGGAACTTACACGATTGCCCCAGATGGCTCAGTGACCTTCACTCCAGACAAGCAATTTGTAGGCAAACCGGATCCTATCACTGTGAAGCGAGTGGATAAGAACGGTACGCCAGTGACGGCTACCTACAGTCCAGAGTTTGCCAAGGTTACTCCAACTGGTAAAGATGCGACCTCTACGAATATCAAAGGCCATGTTCAGACTGGCAAACCTGTCTTCGAAGCAGGTGATCCATTGGTTCCAATTGATGAATCAGTAGAGCCAACCTTCGAAGACGGAAGCAAGGAAAAGACTATTCCAGGTCAGGGAACATACACCATCGCACCAGACGGTACAGTCACCTTCACTCCAGATGCTGATTTCCTTGGTCAGGGTACTGGTGTGACCCTTGTCCGTCGTGATAAGAATGGCACTTCAGTTACAGCTCGCTATGTTCCAACCGTAGTTGAACC
The DNA here is from genome assembly GCF_013343115.1 of Streptococcus sanguinis. Lineage (NCBI taxonomy): Bacteria > Bacillati > Bacillota > Bacilli > Lactobacillales > Streptococcaceae > Streptococcus > Streptococcus sanguinis. The sequence continues at coordinate 1,198,866 of NZ_CP054570.1, read as the reverse complement.
ATCAACTAGCAAGGACAGTGTATCTAGCGGCCGCAAGGGCCAAGCTCAAACGGGCACGCCAATCTTTGAAGGAGCGATTGACCAGGCAGTAGCACCGACCTTTGCGGACGGCAGCACAGAGATGGTTGTCCCAGGAGAAGGAACATATCGGTTCAATATGCTGGGAGCAGTGACCTTTGTGCCGGAAGCCGACTTTGTCGGAACTGCTCGCGGAGTTGTCGTGAAACGTTCAGATATTTATGGCAATGCCGTGACGGCAACCTATACCCCAACTGTTTTGGGAAGTACTGCTACAGAAGATACCAGCAGCATAGGTCTAAAAGGACAGCCGCAGACTGGCAAACCAATCTTTGAAGGCGACGTGGATCCAACTGTTCCGCCAACTTTCGAGGATGGAAGTACTGAAAAGGTTGTTCCAGGCCAAGGAACCTACACGATTGCGCCAGATGGCACTGTAACCTTTGTACCAGAAACGGGCTTTGTCGGCCAAGCTGATGGCGTAACAGTGATTCGCAAAGACCGTAATGGCCAGACGATTTCAGCGGTTTACGTTCCAACTGTGACAGAAAATCCTGTTCAGCCAGAGCGGACGATTACGCCTGCACCGCCATCACTTTCTAAGAGTGCGGGTGCAAAATCTCTTCCTAAGACCGGTACAGAAGAAACCTCCTACTTGGCAGCAAGCTTACTTGCGGGAGTGTCTGGTTTGGGACTTCTTGGCTTAGAGAAGAGAAAGAAGAAGTCTGAAGACTAAAATAGCCTTGAAGAAATTCCGTTAATAAACTAGAAGAATTTCGGAAAAGCTCAAAAACAGGTAGAACTTATGTTCTACCTGTTTTTTTTTAACAAAAAATTGTTGGAATTAATAGAAAGAATAGAAAGCTTCAGCTAGCTAATGACCGTCCTGCTCCTAAGTCAGTTTGATAGTTAAAGAGGGTAACTTTATATCTTCATGCTTTTAATTTTCTCTTCATCTGGTGTGACGCGCAAGGTTTTCTGGCCTGTATAGGTGACAAATCCTGGCTTGCCACCAGTTGGTTTATTGAGTTTTCTAGTCTCAATCATATCTACTTGGACCAGATTAGAGAGTCTGGCCTTGGAGAAGTAGGCCGCTAGCTCAGCAGCGTCAGTCTTAACTTCATCGCTGGGCTGAAGATTGCCTGTGATGACCACATGACTACCTGGAATATCCTTGGCGTGGAACCAAAGCTCGTCTTTCTTGGCTATCTTAAACGTCAGCTCATCATTTTGTAGATTGTTGCGGCCAACTAGGATAATGGTTTGGCCATCTGTTGCCAAATATTTCTCCGGTTTCTGCCTTTTCTGGATTTTCTCTCTCTGGCGCCGTCGGATAAAGCCAGTCTGGACTAGTTCTTCTCGGATTTCTGCGATTTCAGTCAGGCTGGCCTGAGCAAGGGCTGTTTCCACGCTCTCTAGGTAGAGAATCGTAGCCCGAGTCTCCTCAATTAAGCTGGTCAGGTGTTTGACAGCTTCCTTGAGCTTCTGGTAGCGTTTAAAATAGCGCTGGGCATTTTGGTTGGGAGTTAGGGCTTTGTCAAGCGAGATGATAATCTTCTCACCTGTGTAGTAATTGTCTAGCTCTACCTGGTCCTGATCGTTGGGCACCTGATGGAGAAAGGTGGTCAAGAGTTCCCCTTTTTGGCGGAATTCTTCTGCATTCTCCGTTGCTAGGAGCTCTTCCTCTTGCTTACCTAGTTTTTTTCGGTTCTTTTCCAACTCATTTTCTACTCGGCGTATGAGCTCGCTGGCCTGCTGGTTGACCCGATCGCGCTCCGCCTTGTCCTTGTAGAAAGTGTCTAAAAGCTCGGATAAGGTGCAGATTTGGGTCTTGCTGTCGGAAAATAGCAGAGCAGAGAAGGATTTTTCGGTCAGGCTTGGCTGAGTCGGACTGGCAAAGAAGGCTCGGAAAGTTTTGAGCTTGTCAGTTGTCAGACGGGCACTGAGTTCAGTAGCCGTATCCCGCCCCAATCCCTGAAAAATTTGCTGCAGGCGTTTGGGCTCTAAGTCTTCAGTATGTAGGATTTCAAAGAGCTTTTCATCGCCCACAGTGAAAGGATTGAGACTGCCAGTCTGAGGAGGCGCGACATAAGTTGAACCCGGCAGAATCGTTCGATAGCTATTTTGCGAAAATCCGACGTGTTTGATAGCCTCAATAATCTTACCGCTAGCCTTATCCAAGAGAATGATGTTGCTGTGCTTGCCCATGATTTCGATGATCAGAGTCACAGCCACGCTATCGCCGATTTCGTTCTTATTGGAGACACTGATTTCCAAAATCCGGTCATTCTCCACTTGCTGGATTGCTTCAATAACAGCGCCCTGCAGGTATTTGCGCATCACCATGATAAAGGTATTGGGAACAGCTGGATTTTCAAACGTGGTATCTGTCAGCTGGACGCGCCCAAAGATCGAGTGAGCTGATAGGAGCAGCTTGTGGCTTTGGCGGTTGCTGCGAATCTGTAAAACCAGCTCCTGTTCAAAGGGCTGATTAATCTTCTGAATACGGCCGCCCAGCAATTCGCGGCGGAGCTCCTCTGTCATGTGGTGTAAAAAAAATCCGTCGAAAGACATGCTTTTCTCCTTGAAAGTTGCTACAGAAAATTATAACAAAAAACCAAGCTAAAAGCTTCTAAAGTCTCGTCAAAAAGTAATTTAATTTTTGCCTATAACTGCCTCGATAAATCAAATCCGAACATTTTATAAAAATTTTCAAAAAGGTCTTGACATCCTTTCAGGAAAAACTTAAAATATAGGAAATTAGAAAAGTAGTAGATGCATTTGTTTATAGCGAGCTTGTGGTTGGTGGGAATAAGCAGCAAATCTTTACGAAATTGGGCTAATTGATAAAATGAATTTGAAACAATAAGAATTCGGTTGGCACACCTTACAGTGCAGCTTGTTTGATGACAAGATAGAGACATGGGGAATATTAGCTATTTTCCATAATTGAGGTGGCACCGCGATTTTCGCCCTCACACAGAATACCTGTGTGAGGATTTTTTGTTGCTTATTATAAAAAACAAGGAGAATTGCCTATGTTTAAACGATGGCGTCCCTAGGGATTAAATAGGAAATTATAAAACATAGAAATGGAGAAAGAACATGAAAAACAAACGATTAGTAACTATCTTAGGCCTTCTGGCCGTTTTGGCAATCGGTGGGATTGTCTATTCCAGCTTGAACAGCAAAGGTAACACCACTAAGACTAGTGGCGACAGTCAGACAGTCAAGGTCGGCGTGCTGCAGTATGTCAGCCACCCTTCGCTGGATTTGATTTACAAGGGGATTCAGGATGGTTTGGCTGAGGAAGGCTATAAGGGAGACAAGATTAAGATTGACTTTATGAATGCTGAGGGCGATCAGAGCAAGGTCTCTACCATGAGCAAGCAGTTGGTTTCCAATGATAATGATGTGTTGATTGGGATTGCGACTCCGTCTGCACAAGGACTGGCAGCAGCTACTAAGGACAAGCCTATCGTCATGGGAGCTATCACAGATCCGGTCGGAGCAAACCTAGTGAAAAATCTTGACAAGCCAGGTGGCAATATCACTGGTGTCTCTGACCGCAATCCAGCTAAGCAACAGCTAGAGCTGATTAAAAAATTGACTCCAGATGTCAAAACTATCGGTGCGCTATACTCTAGCAGCGAAGATAACTCTAAAACTCAAGTGGAAGAGTTCAAAAAATTGGCTGAAGAGGCAGGCTACAAGGTAGAGGAATACTCTGTTCCTTCGACCAATGAAATTGCTTCAACTATGAATGTCATGACTGGCAAGGTTGACGCTATCTGGATTCCAATTGACAATACCATTGCTTCAGCTTTTGCGACAGTTGTGTCCAGCAATAAAGAAGCTAAGAAACCAATTTATCCAAGTGCGACAGCCATGGTAGAAGAAGGAGGCCTTGCCTCTGTTGTTGTAGACCAGTATGACCTAGGTGTTGCGACTGGTAAAATGGTAGCTAAAGTCCTTAAAGGTGCTAAACCTGCTGACACTGCAGTAGATATTTTCGATACAGGTAAATCTGTTATCAATACCAAAAATGCCAAAGAACTGGGCATTACTGTACCAGAAGATGTTCTGAAAGAAGCAGGACAAGTGATCAAATAGAAAGAAGGAAGTCTGTTGTTTGACGGACTTCTTTTTCTCGATAGTCTCTTCTTGTAAAACCTTTCTCGCAGTTGTATAATAGAATTGGCTCAAGTGAATGAGAAGAGCAAATGAAGTGCAGTTTGCTCCAGTGGATTTTACGAAGAGATAGAAGCGGAAAGGGAGTTAGTCAAGAAAGAATGGAAGAAGATATTCAAAAAAACCGCTATATGGGATCGGTCAAGGTTGGCCCCAAGGGGCAGATTGTCATTCCAAAAGAAGTGAGAGATATGTTTGAAATTCGACCTGGGGATGCTCTGGTCCTCTTTGCAGATGCCCAGCAAGGTATTGCCATCCAGCGTTACGAGCTCTATGAAGATCTATTTAATCAGACCTTCAATGGAGACAAAAATTCAAAAAGTGATTTATAAAACAGAAATCTGCGTGAGCAGATTTTTTCTTTTGCTTTTATTTGCTATTACTAATGAATAGGTGTATAATAAGTATAAGAAGTTATACAAATTATACAAAACTCTTTCGAAATTGAGTTAAAATAGCTTAGTTTTTAGCTAAATGAGTAAGTTGTGACTAGCTTTAGATGTCAAAGTCATATCTTTAAATAACATTTCATTTTTTAGTTCCTCATATCTGATGAAAGGAGATGTCCTTATGTATGCAGTTGAGATGCAGGATTTGACCAAACAATACGGCTCAAAGACGGGTTGTTGATGGTTTGGATCTAAAAATTGAAGAGGGTGAATTCTTTGCCATGCTGGGTTCTAATGGTGCGGGGAAGACAACGACAATCAAGATGCTGTCCTATCTAGTTGAACCGACAGCAGGAGATGCCCTAATGCTAGGTCATAGCATTCGCAAGGAGGAAGATGCTGTCAAGGAAATGATTAATGTTTCACCTCAGGAAACAGCTGTTGCTCCCAAGCTGACTGTCAAGGAAAATCTGGAGATGATTGCGCGTCTTTATGGATTTTCTAAGGAAAAAGCGGCGCAAAAGACAGAGCATCTGATGGAGACATTTGACCTGACGGATAGGCAGCATGATCGGGCCAAGTCCCTGTCAGGTGGCTGGCAGCGCAAGCTCAGTATTGCAATGGCTCTAATCAGTCAGCCCAAGATTCTGTTTCTGGATGAACCGACCTTGGGGCTGGATGTAAGGGCTAGAAGGGAGTTATGGAAGAATATTGAGCAACTAAAGGGAAAAGTTACAGTGATTCTGACCACCCATTATCTAGAAGAAGCCGAGGCTTTGGCCGACCGACTTTGCATTATGGATAAGGGAGTGGTGCAGATCTTGGGAACAGCAGAGGAAATTATCCAAGCTTCCGGCAAGAAGGATTTTGAAGAGGCCTTTTTGTCCTATACGGAAGGAGGGGAATTAGCATGAGAGCCTTCATTTTTGCAAAGCGCAATTTCAAAGAAATCATGCGTGATTATGTCAGCAGTCTGATGGGAATTGGTTTTCCTGTCTTTCTGATTATCGCCCTGTCCCTTATGAAACAGAGCCTCAAAGGGATGCCAGCTATATTTTCCATTGAAAATTTTGCCCCAAGTATGATGGTGTTTGGTGCTTCCTGGCTAACTATTTTTGTTGGCAGTTTAATGACCACGGATCGCAATAGCTCTTTTCTCATGCGTCTCCTATCAACTCCGCTTCGGAGTGTGGATTACATTTTGGGCTATTCGATTCCAGTTCTGCCTCTGGCTCTTTTACAGGGCATAGCCAGTTTTGCGACTGCCATGATTTTTGGCTTATCCTTAAATCTGGGAACTTTTTATGCCCTCTTGGTTTTGATTCCAGTGGCTTTGTTCTTTATTTCCTTGGGCTTGCTTTTAGGATCAGCCTTCTCTAGCAGTAATGCAGTCAGTGGTTTTGGAACTATTCTTGTCAATGCCACGGTTTTTCTCAGTGGAGCAGTGCTTCCGATTGAGATGATAGGAGGTGGTTTTGAAGCATTTTGCAATACCTTGCCATTTGCCCATGCAGCAAAGGCTGTTCAGTTGGCATTGGCTCAAGATTTGAATTCGCTTTTGCCTCATCTGTTTTGGGTTCTGCTCTATGCTTTCCTATTCTTTATCCCTTCTGTCTGGATCTTCAAAAAGAGGATGAAAGGGTAGGGCTTCCATTCGAGCGTGGAAATCAGCTGGATTAGCTTGCGAAATGTTTAGAAATCTGTTAGAATGAAATATAACTAAATAGCAATCCGCAAGACCAGTAACCTAGGGGAAGTTTAACAGGGAGGGGAGCCATCGACTGAAAGCTCTCTAGATGAAAGCTAGGTGAATTCACTTGCTCTAGGATTGATAAGTAAGGTCTGGCTTGCCAGATAAAAAACGGATGGTACCGCGTGTCAACGCTCCGCTTATGGAGATTGGCGCGCTTTTTATTTTGGAGGGAAAATGACGAAAACGATTGAAGAACAACTAAAAAGCTTGCGAGAAGAGACTCTAGCTTCTCTCAAGCAGCTCAAGGCTGAGAATCAAAAAGAACTGCAAGACTTGCGTGTAGCTGTCTTGGGTAAAAAAGGTTCACTGACTGAAGTCTTGAAAGGGATGAAGGATATCTCAGCTGAAATGCGTCCGATTATCGGGAAGCATGTCAATGAAGCGCGAGACATTCTGACAGCAGCCTTTGAGAAGACTGCTCAACTGATGGAAGAGCAATTAGTAGCTCTGAAACTGGCTGAGGAATCCTTGGATGTGACTCTACCAGGCCGTCGAATTCCAGTAGGGAACCGTCATATTCTTAGTCAGACTAGTGAAGAAATTGAAGATATTTTCATCGGGATGGGCTATCAGGTCGTGGACGGCTTTGAAGTGGAAAAGGACTATTACAACTTTGAGCGGATGAATCTGCCTAAGGACCACCCAGCACGGGATATGCAGGACACTTTCTACATTACAGAGGAGATCCTGCTCAGAACCCACACTAGTCCGGTACAGGCGCGAGCTATGGACGCTCATGACTTTTCTAAAGGGCCACTCAAGATGATCTCACCAGGGCGCGTTTTCCGTCGGGATACCGATGATGCGACTCACTCCCACCAGTTCCATCAGATTGAAGGCTTGGTGGTTGGAGAAAATATTTCCATGGCCAACCTGCAAGGAACGCTGCAGCTGATTGTCCAGAAGATGTTTGGCCAAGACCGCAGTATCCGTCTGCGTCCGTCTTACTTCCCATTCACAGAGCCGTCTGTTGAAGTGGATGTTTCCTGCTTTAAGTGTGGCGGAGCCGGCTGTAATGTCTGCAAGAAGACCGGCTGGATTGAGATTATGGGAGCCGGTATGGTGCATCCACGCGTGCTGGAAATGAGCGGCATTGATGCAGAGAAATACTCTGGATTTGCCTTTGGTCTCGGCCAAGAGCGGGTAGCTATGCTCCGCTACGGTATCAACGATATTCGTGGCTTCTACCAAGGAGATATTCGTTTTTCTCAGCAGTTTAAGTAGAAACCTGTATTCATAGATGCAGCTTTTCTGAGAAAGGAGTGCAGTATGCTAGTCAGAGTCAAGAAAGAAGAAGCGAGTCTCTTGCGAGAGTTGGAGGTCGCGACTTATCAAGAAACTTTTGGTCCTTTTATCAAGGAAGCTGATATGGCTCATTATTTTGACAATGAGCTGTCGCTTGCAACTATCGAAAAGGAACTGGCAGATCCTGAGTCAGAGACCTATTTTGTTGTCAAAGATGATAAAATTGCTGGTTTTCTCAAGTTTAACTGGGGCCGGGCTCAAACAGAGCAAGAACTGCCACAAGCCTTTGAGGTTCAGCGAATCTATGTCTTGAAAACCTATCATGGTCAAGGTTTGGGCAAGGAAATGTTTGAATTTGCCTTAGATGAAGCCGAGAAACGAGGCTTTGACTGGGTCTGGCTGGGCGTCTGGGAAAAGAATTTTAGAGCTCAAGATTTTTACTTCAAATACGGCTTTGAAAAATTCAGTCAGCACGACTATATTACTGGCGAGACAGTAGATACAGACTGGCTGCTGCGCAAGAAATTAAAATAAACAAGAAAATTTAAAGAGAGGAAATGAATACGACCTAAAAGCTCGAAATTTAGATGATTAGTTTCTGAAATCAGGATTTCAGACAAATCCCTAAAATTTGGTCGGTCAAGTTCCTCAGCGATAGAATAGAGAAAGGAATTGAACCCGGGCTAAAAACTCGAAAAAAAGATAGACTTGCGATCATTCGTCGAATGTTTAGCAAATCTCCTATTTTTCAGTCGTTTTTGACGCCCTTGGTATCTTAAATATGCTAGTAAGTTATAAGTGGTTAAAAGAGTTAGTAGACATTGATGTGGCGAGCGCTGAGCTGGCTGAGAAAATGTCAACGACAGGAATTGAAGTGGAAGGTGTGACATCACCAGCTGCGGGCCTGTCTAAAATTGTCGTTGGTGAGGTGGTATCGTGTGAGGATGTTCCTGATACCCACCTGCATGTTTGTCAAGTCAATGTCGGAGAAGAGGAGAACCGTCAGATTGTCTGTGGTGCTCCAAATGTTCGTGCAGGCATCAAGGTTATGGTGGCTTTGCCAGGTGCTCGCATTGCGGATAATTATAAGATTAAAAAAGGGAAAATCCGGGGCTTGGAGTCGCTGGGCATGATCTGCTCTCTGGGTGAGCTGGGTATTTCTGATTCTGTTGTGCCAAAGGAATTTGCGGATGGCATTCAAATCCTGCCTGAAGAAGCAGTGCCGGGCGAGGAAGTCTTCTCTTATCTGGACTTGGATGATGAGATTATCGAACTTTCCATCACACCAAACCGGGCTGATGCTCTGTCTATGCGTGGGGTGGCTCATGAAGTGGCTGCGATTTATGATAAGTCAGTACATTTCAAAGATTTTTCGCTGGTGGAAAATGAAAAGCAGGCAGCGGACAGTCTTTCAGTAGCCCTTGAGACAGAGAAAGCTCCTTATTACGCGGCTCGTATCTTGGAAAATGTCACTATTGCCCCAAGTCCTCAGTGGCTGCAAAATCTCCTCATGAACGAAGGAATCCGTCCGATTAACAATGTAGTGGATGTGACCAACTATATTCTGCTCTACTTTGGTCAGCCCATGCATGCCTTTGATTTGGATACGTTTGAGGGTGACGAGATTGTCGTGCGGGAAGCGCGTGCTGGTGAAAAACTGGTGACGCTGGATGGCGAAGAGCGGGAGTTGGAAGTGAGCGACCTAGTCATCACTGTGGCAGATAAGCCTGTTGCTCTGGCTGGTGTCATGGGTGGTCAAGCAACAGAAATCTCTGAGAAATCTAGTCGTGTCGTCTTGGAAGCAGCTGTCTTTGATGGAAAATCAATTCGCAAGACTAGCGGTCGCCTTAACCTGCGCTCGGAATCATCTTCCCGCTTTGAAAAAGGAATCAATGTGGCAACTGTCAATGAAGCTCTGGATGCGGCAGCAAGTATGATTGCAGACTTGGCAGGTGCAACTGTTCAGGCTGGTATCGTATCCGCTGGCAGCTTAGACACTAGTGATATAGAAGTGGTATCCAGTCTAGCGGATGTCGACCGAGTTTTGGGAACAGACTTACTTTATACAGATATTGTGGATGTCTTCCGCAGACTTGGCTTTGGCTTGTCAGGAAATGCTGAACAGTTCACTGTCAGCGTCCCTCGCCGTCGTTGGGATATTTCAATCGAAGCAGACCTCTATGAAGAAATTGCCCGCATTTACGGCTATGACAAATTGCCAGCTAGTCTGCCAAAAGATGACGGGACTGCTGGTGAATTGACTGCAACACAACAACTGCGCCGTCAAGTGCGGACCTTAGCAGAGGGAGTTGGTCTGACAGAAATCATTACCTATGCTTTGACGACACCAGAAAAGGCGATTGAGTTCACTCTCAATCCTAGCAACTTGACTGAGCTCATGTGGCCAATGACAGTGGAGCGCTCTGTTCTTCGTCAGAACATGGTTTCCGGTATTTTGGACTCCTTAGCCTACAATGTGGCTCGTAAGAATAAGAACCTAGCCCTCTATGAGATTGGTAAAGTCTTTGAGCAGACTGGCAATCCTAAGGAAGACCTGCCAAACGAAATCAATAGCTTTGCCTTTGCTTTGACAGGTCTGGTTAATGAAAAAGACTTCCAGACCAAGCCAGTAGCAGTTGATTTCTTCTATGCTAAGGGTGTAGTGGAAGCACTCTTTGCTAAGTTGGGCTTGAAAGCTGAATACGCAGCTAGCAACCAGATTAAGAGCCTGCATCCTGGGCGTACTGCCTTAATCTCTATCAATGGCCAGCCTGTCGGCTTTGTCGGCCAAGTCCATCCTGCGACAGCCAAGGCTTACGACATTCCTGAAACTTATGTGGCTGAGCTCAATCTGTCTGCTATCGAAGAGCAGCTCCAGCCAGCACAGCCATTTACGGAAATCACTAAATTCCCAGCTGTCAGCCGTGATGTGGCCCTTTTGCTCAAGGCTGAAATCACTCACCAAGAGGTCCTTGATGCAATCCAAGCTGCTGGTGTTAAGCGCTTGACAGATATTAAGCTCTTTGATATCTTCTCTGGTGACAAGCTAGGTGTCGGTCTCAAATCCATGGCCTACAGCCTGACTTTCCAAAATCCAGAAGCTAGCCTGACTGACGAGGAAGTGGCTAAATACATGGAAAAAATCGAAAAATCTCTGATCGAAAAACTCGGCGCAGAGTTGCGTTAATGAATTATTCCCCAGTCATGTGATTGGGGATTTTGATTAATACTCTTCGAAAACCTATTCAAATCATATTTGATTTGCTTTCTATCTTACTAGGATGCGAGCAGTGATGCAGATGAACGAGTAGTGTTTGAAATTGAAAATCAGTAGGAAAAGTAATTATGGAAAATTCAAACCAAATATCCCAATGTCAGACTCTTTGGGCTAGAAATAAATATCTGGTTCTCAGTCATTCCAGTAAGATCTATCTGGAAATCCGCAAATATCTAAAAAGCGACTCGGTGGAAGCAGCACATGTTCAAGGCTTGATTGACCAGGCGGTAGCCTTGCCTGAAAATCGTGGTCAGGTCAGCAATGCCTTTCAGCATATATGGGGCTATTTTAAGAAAAAAGCGAGTACGACTGAAAAAGAAGATTTTATGCATCTTTTGCTTCGTTACCAATCCGGTCAGGCTGAGCAGAAAGACTTGGTAACAGCTGTAAGGAACCTGCTAGTCAAGTATCCCAATCCTTATCTGCAGAAATCCACTTTGTTATTTGGTGATGAAGAATGAGGAACTGAAATCAAGGGGAAAGAATAAGCTTGCTCGTCTAGTAGCTTTGAGGGGTGTAGATGGTAAGAATAATTTGTTAGGCTCATAAACAATATTATTTTGACTGGTTTCGATACAGGCTCCACCTCGAGCAAAACGTGTCTTTAAGGTATGATTGGAGAAAAAATGTTTTTTACTTATCAGGGAAATAAATTATATTATAAAGTGATTGGTCAAGGAAAGCCAGTCTTGGCAATTCATGGTTTGGGCTGTTCATCTGAATTGATGGAAGGATGTTTGGAACCTATTTTTGAGAAACATGCTGACTATAAAAGGATATATTTAGATTTGCCTGGCATGGGTAAGTCTGATGCCAATCCTGCTTTTGCAAGTGCGGATGCGATTTTAGAGATGCTCTTGAACTTTATAGAGACTGTAATCAGCGGACACACCTTTCTCTTAGCTGGAGAGTCTTATGGTGGCTATCTTGCTAGAGGAATTTTGGCTAAGAAAAGGTCGGAGATTGATGGTTTGCTGCTTATTTGTCCAGTAGTTGTACCCAATCCGCAAGAAAGAATTCTGCCAAAAGACAGCCTGCTAATTAGAGAGGTAGGTTTTGATACAGCAGGCAAAAGCGAAGATTTCGTTGATTTAGCGATTTTACAGACTAAAGAAACTTATCGACGGTTTGCAAAAGAAATCCTAGTAGGGCTTCAGATGATGAATGCTCCCTTTGTCCAAAAGCTGCAAGAAAACTATGCTTTTTCGTTTGAAGTGGATCAAGAGATACAGGAAAAGAGCTATGACAAGCCCAGTCTTTTTATAGCAGGAAAGCAGGACCAAGTCGTGGGCTTCCAGCAGTTAGCCCAGCTGTCTCACTATTATCCAAGGGCAACTCATGCTGTAATGGATCTTGCTGGCCACAATGCACAGATAGATCAAGAGGCTCTCTTTACGGCCTTGGTTGAAAATTGGCTCAAGCGAATTGAACTTTCCTGATACTCCAAGATTTAATATGTTGAACAGATGTAGATGAAACTGGAGTTCATCAAAGAGATCTAATTCAGCTCACAATTGATTTTAAAAGCATAGAAAAAGCGGTCATACCGCTTTTTTTGCTTATTATCCCCAGAATTTCTGGGCGATTTCTTGGCCTTGTTTGATTTTGGCCCATTGTTGTTCAATGGTGAGTTCGTTTCCAGAGTCACAAGAGGCGAAGCCGCATTGGTGGGAGAGCAGGAGACGCTCTTTTGGTAGAACGGTTGCTGCTTTCTCGAGGAGGTCTAGGACACGCTTTTCATCATCCAAGCCTGTCGTCTTACTAGAGAGCAGTCCTAAAACGACTTCTGCATCCTTGTCTTTAAAAGCTGCTAGAGCTGATACATCACCAGCTACATCGCTGTCCCACTCTAGGAAGTAGCGATCATAGTGTTGGTCGCGCAGGAATTTTTCCGCGATAGCTTCGTAGGTGCCTTCAGCAGCAGAACGGCTTTCGTAGTTGCCACGGCAGTTGTGGGTCCAGACAGTCAGTCCTAGCTCATGAGCGTAGTCTACAACTTCGTTATTAATAGCGACAAACTCGTCTGCCAGGTCAGCCAGACTAGCATTGCCCTCCGCAAAGAAGCTAGCAGGATTGGACTCGTCAAAGAGTTCCCAGAGGCAGTCGTCAAACTGGATAATCTGTCCGCCAGCAGCCTTATAGTCGTCCAAAAACTCTTTGTAGGCTTGAATCAAGCCTTTTTTCAAGTCTTCATTGGACTCATAAACTTGTCCCGGTCCTGCCAAGCGGTCAAAGACAGCTAACTCAGTATAAGCATGGGCAGGTCCCCAGACAGTCAGCTTGGTATCGTCACCAGCAGCCTCTTCCTTGACTAGCTTATAAATCTCGATAAAGTGATGGTTTTTACCAGAGAGTGGCGCTGTGATGCGGATACCAATATCCTTACGGGTCTCGTATTGCCCGCCGTCGTGGTCCTTGAAGGTATAGCCGTGGTCAGCAATGTAGCGCTCGATTCCCTTAAGTCCCCAGACAAAGTCCAGATGCCACATAGACTTGGAGTATTCTCCATCCGTCAGGATGTCAATACCCTTAGCCTTTTGCTCAGCGATAATCTCCTTGATGTCTGCTGTCTCCGTCTCATGGTAGCCTGGGAAGCTGTCGTAGAAGGGATATTGAATATCATCGCGGTGCTCAATTTCTGTTTTATACTGGCGCAGATTTTCTGGGCGCAGAAGAGATCCAACTAGTTGAAATTTTGATTTTGTCATAAGATTTCTCACTTTCATTAGGGATTACGGTCTATTGTATCGAAAATTCCTCGGCAAATAAAATAGTTAATTATACTGGTAGAGTATAGCCGAAAACTATTGCTAGCGCTTCCTAAAATTTGTCTTTCAAGATCAAAGAATCTTCTCCATCACTGTTTCCTGAGCCTGAAGCCCTAATCGCTCATAGAAACGCAGGGCTCCAACATTGTCGTTCCAAACATTGAGAGTCAGATTATAGCAGCCGATTTTTCGAGCATAGTCTTCTGCAAAGCGATAAAGCTGCTCGCCGACCTTTTGCCTTCTGGCTTTCTCATCCACACATAAGTCCTCAATAAAAAGTGTTTTGATGGGATTGAGTATAGGACTGACAGGTTCCTTGATGGAGCAAAAGAGGTGACCGAGGATTCCTCCAGTTTCATTTTCAAAGACAAAAATAGGGGTGGATTCTTGACCCAGAATCTTCTCTAATTCTTCATTGCTAAACTTGCTGCCCTTGGCCTTGAAAATGTCCGGACGAGCCTGATGGTGGACAAGCAAGATTTGCTGAAGGAGTTCTTGGAGTTCAGGAATATCGCTGACTTGGGCTTTTCTGATTGGCATAATCTTCTCCTTTTATCTTTTTAAGAATCATTATACGACAGGGAACTATTTTGTCAAGTTAGCTCGGGAAACCTATCAGAACAATTGGCGTCTGAATAGCAAAGTTCAGTCAGAGTGAGTCATTTCCTTTAGATGTATTTTCCTTATGGTAAAAACTGCTTTTTCTTGACAAATGAAACAGACAAGTGTAGAATATAAGTATAAACTACAAATGTAGAAAAAGGAGAAAGCGATATGACTATTACAAAAAAAGCCTTTATCGGAATTCTATCTCTGACAGCAGCAGTCCTATTGGCTGCCTGCTCAGGCAATACTAACCAAGGAGGGAATACTAGTTCATCACAGAATACACAAGGCCAAACATCACAATCTGCGCAAAATCAGACTTCGCAGTCATCAGCTGCATCTTCCTCTAATCAGCCTTCGTCATCATCAAATACAGGGCAGGCTACAAATCTAGATGGGCGCTACCAAGCAACCGACCATGATGGTGACCAGCATGTCCTAGAAATCAATGGTTCGACTGGTACTTGGACTGAGACCGAGGTCGATGGCAGTAAGGAAATCAAGCAGGTACAAGTAGATAGTGCTAATCAAAGACTGATTGTTGGCGATGATGTCAAAAGTTACCGCCAAAATGGCAATCAGCTGATTGTGGATGAATTGGATGATGATCCAGACACTATGACCTTTACTAAGCAGTAAAGTGCTTCTCATTCTGCTCAGGACAACAGGAAGAGCAGTGAGGAAATCTAACTAGGAAACTCTGAGAAAGGAGTTTCCTTTTTTATGAGAATTTTATCGTAAATGATACCAAAAATTTGACTTATGGGGTGCCCTAAGTTGTATAATAGTTACTATAAAGATATCAAAGGAGAAGAAACGATGAAATCAGCAGTTTATACAAAAGCGGGCCAAGTTGGGCTGACTGAGATTGATCGTCCGCAAATCATTGAGGCAGATGATGCCATTATTCGGATTGTTCGGACCTGTGTCTGTGGCTCTGATCTATGGCGCTACCGCAGTCCAGATATTGAAGCAGGCCATCAAAATAGTGGGCACGAAGCGATTGGAATTGTCGAGGAAATTGGCGATGCAGTAACGACTGTTAAACCTGGCGATTTTGTTATTGCTCCATTTACTCATGGATGCGGGCAATGTGATGCCTGTCGAGCAGGATTTGATGGCACTTGTGATTCTCATATTGGGAATAACTGGTCAAATGGGGTGCAGGCAGAATATATGCGCTTCGAATTTGCGAACTGGGCTCTTATCAAAATCCCTGGTCAGCCCTCTGATTATACAGAAGGAATGCTCAAATCACTCTTGACACTGGCTGATGTCATGCCAACCGGCTATCATGCTGCGCGAGTGGCAGATGTTAAGCCTGGTGATAAGGTGGTCGTGATTGCTGACGGAGCTGTGGGACAATGCGCTGTTATCGCAGCTAAAATGCGTGGCGCTTCCCAAATCGTTCTTATGAGTCGTCACGAAGATCGACAAAAGATGGCCTTGGAATCCGGTGCGACAGCTGTTGTGGCAGAACGTGGCGAAGAAGGAATTGCCAAAGTCCGTGAAATCCTTGGTGGCGGGGCAGATGCAGCTCTGGAATGTGTTGGAACAGAAGCTGCTGTTGATCAAGCTCTAGGAGTCCTTCACAACGGCGGCCGCTTAGGCTTTGTCGGTGTGCCACACTATAATAACCGAGCACTTGGTTCTACCTTTGCTCAAAATATTACAGTGGCAGGCGGAGCAGCCTCTGTCACGACTTACGACAAGCAAATATTGCTCAAGGCAGTTCTTGACGGCGATATTAATCCGGGGAAGGTCTTTACTTCAAGCTACAAACTGGAAGATATCGATCAAGCTTATAAAGATATGGATGAACGCAAGACTATTAAGTCCATGATTGTCTTTGATTAGGTAAAGAAGAAAACAGCCTTGCTGCGGTCTCTTTAAGATGGCAGTGGGCTGTTTTTGCATGGCTTGGTAGTTCTTTTCATGAAAGGAAATTCATTCTTTATGCTCTGTGCACCAAGTTATCCATCTTGACCATTCGGCAGCCAGGTGGAGCTGGTGTTCTTTGATAAGGCTGTCTGGACAAAGGCCGGGAAATTCGACGCAGAATCGGGCTTCTAGGCCTTTTTCTGTGTCGCGAAATTGATGGCGAATTCCACCGATATTGCAACCATTTGCTAGACTGGCAGCACCGACAGTTTGGAAGGGATAAGACGCATCACGAGGCTCCTCTATCTCAGCTTCACCACCAAGGTCAAGAAAAAACTGTGTCGGTAGCGGGCTGTTTCCTGCTGTCTCAATGACTTCCAGTTTGCTGCCGTACGGCTGCAAGGCATAATGGTCTGGACAGGCACCAAGATTGACTCGTTTATGAACATTTGTCTTTTCTAACATCAACTTTTCTAGCATTTTACTGAAAGAAGCAGCAGTCAGTCCATTTGCAAAAATCGTGATGATAGCTCTTTTTCGTGGTTTATTGGACCATTTGGCCGCCCATTTCATCAAATATTGGCTCCATTTGAGTTTGGTTCCGATTTGCTGGATTAGCTCTTCGTATGTCAGCTTCATTTTTGCTTCCAGTAGGGCTTGGTCTAAAATCTCCGTGTTGTCAGTATTAGGTAGCTGTAGATTAAGTATCTTAGCTGCTTTAAGGATTCTCTGCTTCCGCCATTGCTCAATTCTTTCTTGACTGACTTCCTTTTGATTGATCATAATCTTCATTTTTTGATCCTCTTGTTCTTGTCTTCTGCTTATATTTATTATATAGTGGAAGCTGGATGGCATACAAGCATCAATTTTAGAGAGACTGTTGCATTTTGAGGTGAATGACATGTATGAGAAAAAAAGAAGAAAGACAGAAAAGCAGATAGAGGATAGCTTGCTGCAGCTGATGAAAGAGCAGACTTTTGAGACTATCAGTATTCGCCAATTGATTGATTTGGCAGAGGTGAATCGCAGTACCTTTTATCGTCATTATTTGGATAAATATGATCTGCTGGAGAAGATAGAAGACCGCTTGCTAGGTGATTTGCAGACATATTATCAAAAGTCTCTAGAATCTGCCTGCTTGTTCAAGTTAGAAAAGGATTTTAAAGTGGAAGACTATATCCATGAGAAACAAAATCTTTTTCATTTTTTTGAGCCTTACTTGGAAGACTTGGCCATTCTTTTGGGTCCAAATGGCAGTCCAACTAGTTCGAGGCGGTTGCAGGAAGCTCTGAGGGAGATTTTCTGGCAGAGTATTTCCTTGGCTGATCCACATTTAGAGGAGGTTGAGGTGGACTTGCTCCTGAATCATCAAGCCGTGTCCTTTATGGGAACACTGACTTACTGGCTGGCTCATCTTCGCTATAAGGCTCAGCAAATGAGTGATTTTCATGCTAGGGTGACCTCTGTCGGTCTGGCGGGCTTTGTCAGAGAGCATATGGAGGGGGATTGACAGGATAGTTTTTCCAGCTTGCTTCTTTATGGTATAATAGTCTCGAATATCTCAAAGGAGGACAGTTTTGTTTTTAGCTTTTAAAGAGATTGTCTACAGCCGCGGACGCTATCGTTTAGTGGTTGCTGTGGTCTTTCTCATTACCTATATGGTTTTCTTTTTATCTAGTCTTTCCGTCGGTTTGGCTAGGCTCAATCGCTTGGCTTTGGACCAATGGCATGCTGAGTCGATCGTCTTGTCAGAGTACGCCAATAAGAATCTAATAGCTTCGACTCTCAAGGAAGAGGAGTACAGTCGCCTGCTTCAAGGGGGCTCAATCGCTGCTTTGGGACAGACGTCAGCAGTGGCCAATTATGAAGATGGGACTGATAAACTCAATGCTCAGGTTTTTGGTCTCTCTTGGGATAGTTTTCTAGCGCCTGACATTATTGAGGGACGTCCTGCTGAGAATGCTTATGAAGTTATTGCGGATAAGCGTCTGCAGCAAAAAGGTGTGAAACTAGGCGACCAGCTTCAGCTTAATGGCAGTGAGCGCCTCTATCAGGTTGTTGGTTTCACAGAGGATAATAGCTTCTTTACGCAACCTGTAATTTTTATGGATCTAGATGATTTCAGGGAATTAAAGTACGGCTCTAGTCAGGTTAAGAATATCAGTGCACTTGTGGTCAAGGATGGTCAGAAGATTGAAGAAGCTGGACTTAGTCAGCTCTCTATGAGTGATTTTATAGAAAATATCCCTGGTTATCAGCCTCAGGTACTGACTTTTTCCTTTATGATTGGGGCCATGGTTCTGATTACATTTTTGGTATTGGGAATTTTCATGTATATTATTACCATCCAAAAGACGCATCTTTACGGTATTATGCGCGCCCAAGGAATTGCCAGTGGGAAGATTATTGCTTCTATTTTTTGGCAGATTTTCATCCTGTCCACTCTGGGAATCAGCTTAGCTGTCTTGGCTCTCTTGGGAACCCAGCTAGTCTTGCCGGCTTCTATGCCTTTTTACAGTGACTGGAGAGCTTATGCTGGTTTAATTATCCTCATTGTTTTCATGTCACTGGCTGGCGGACTCTTGTCCATTCATCGGGTTCTGAAAATTGACCCTATCACAGCGATTGGAGGTGAGTAAATGTCAATCATAGAACTAAAAGGGGTTACAAAAGAATACGGCCAGGGGCATACGCTAGTCCAAGCTCTGAAACCAACTGACTTCCAACTGGAAGCGGGGCAGTTTGTAGCTATAATTGGGCCGTCAGGCTCAGGTAAAACAACCTTTCTGACCTTGCTGGGGCATCTGCAAACTCCCTCAAAAGGACAGATTCTGCTGCATGGGAAAGATACTTCCCAGCTCAAGGAAAAGGAACGGGCAGCCCTGCGTTTCAATGATTTCGGCTTTATTTTGCAGGCTTCCAATCTCATTCCTTTTTTGAAAATCGAAGACCAGTTCCAGCTGATTGACCGCTTATCTAAAAAGGAAAGGACGGATCTAGACAGTCTGATTGAGCTGCTGGATCTACAAGGAACACTCAAGCAGTATCCGAAAGAATTGTCCGGCGGAGAACGGCAGCGGGCTGCTATCGCCCGAGCACTATACAATAGCCCAGATATTATATTGGCTGATGAGCCGACAGCTAGTCTGGATACGGAGCGGGCCAAGCGCGTGGTCCATCTGCTCAAAGAGGTGACCCAGAAATTCCATAAGAGCGTGGTCATGATTACTCATGATACCCGCTTGCTGGACGAGGTTGACAAGGTTTATGAGATGCAGGACGGAGTACTGACTCAAGTTCGATAAAGCGTTAGAAGCTTTAGGCAATCAAACAGAGAAAAAACAAGGAGATAGCCATGATTCATTATAAAATAAATCCTCAGCTAGATTTTGCGGCAGTGCTAGACCTCTACGCTTCGGTTGGTTGGAGCAATTACACTAATCGACCTCAGCAGTTAGAGCAAGCCTTCCATCAGTCCTTGTTTGTGATGGCGGCCTATGATGGTGAAGAGTTGGTTGGTTTGATTCGAGCGGTCGGAGATGGGCTTACCATTGTCTTTATTCAGGATTTGTTGGTGTATCCGCAGTACCAGCGTCAGGGGATTGGCCGGAGCCTTCTTCAGCAGACGTTGGGAAGATTTAAGGATGTTTACCAAATCCAACTGGCAACGGAGCAGTCAGATAAAAATCTAGCTTTTTATCGAGAGCTCGGCTTTCGCCGACAGGAAGATTTCGACTGTACTGGCATGATTTATGCACCTGATAAAAAGTAAATTTTTAGAGGAGCTTGTTAATAAGCTCCTTTTGTCATGTTTACAAGAAAAAAAGGAATAGAACTAGACCGATGAAAATATTTCTCGGTCTTTTTTGTTTTTCCTTGACACTTAAATTGTCAGAATTTATAATAAAAGAAGAAAGGCGATAACAGTGTTATCGAATTGAAAGCATGAAAAAAGAAACAGATGAGTTAAACGAAAAAATCTTGGAAAGCGCGAGGAGTGAGTTCTTAGCTTATGGCTATCAGAATGCTTCACTGCGGAGAATTTGTCGCGCTGCTGGCTTGACGACTGGGGCTCTTTATAAGCGCTATGAGAGTAAGGACAGTCTCTTTGTTGCCCTGCTTGAGCCTACTCTGACAGCCTTAGACCAGTATGGACAAGAGCAGAAGCGACGTGACTATGCTTTCCTAGAAGAGGGGCACCTGTCTGATATGTGGGCCCATCGCTTGGTGGATCTCCAGTCCCTGATGCGGATTCTCTATGAACATAAGGATATTATGCAGCTCTTGCTCTTTAAATCTCAGGGATCTTCGCAAGCGGACTTTAGGATGCGTCTGCCTCATTTGGCTGCAGACGAGACTTATCGCTATTTGGAGCTGGCTTACAAAGAGGGGAAGATCAATCATTTGGTCAAACACGAGTTTCTGCGATCGTGCATGACAGCTTATTACACTGCTGTATTTGAGCCCTTGGCTCAAGACTGGCCCCAAGAGCAGGCGCTGGAATTTTGCCATTCCATCATGGACTTGTTTGACTGGGGAGGTTTGCTAGGTTTTTGATAGAAAGAAGGAAATTCTATGAAGAAAAAATCTGTCCTTGCTTGGATCTGGGATTTTGTTTCCCTTCATAAGATATATTTTGTGCTCAGTCTGATCTTTGCCTTTGCCTCTGTGATTTCAGGATTTCTGCCTTATTTCTTTATTGGTAGAATGATTAATCAGCTCTTGGCTGGCAATAAAAACTGGGATTTCTACCTGCTGCAGTCGGCATGGGCGGGTCTGGCCTGGATTGGCTACTGGGGATTTCACGGTATTTCCACCATGCTGTCGCATACGGCTGCTTTTAAGATTCTAGCGGAAATGCGGCACCGCCTGACAGACAAGCTAGCTAGGCTGCCTCTGGGTACAGTGCTTAGTCAGTCATCAGGAAGTTATAAGAACATTATCGTTGAGCGGGTGGATGCGACCGAAACGACCTTGGCTCACCTGATTCCAGAGTTTACCGCTGGGATTTTTGGTCCGATTATTGTGCTCATTGCTATGCTGGTTATTGATTGGCGGCTGACTTTGCTGTCTTTCCTGACTATTCCCATCGTGGCGCTGGCCTATATGCGTATGGTTGCCAATAGCGAAGCAGACTATCAAAATACTCTGGTCAAGACCAAAAAGCTCAATGATACAGCGGTGGAATACATCAATGGGATTGAGGTTATCAAGGTTTTTGGCAAGGAAAAGTTCTCTTACGATAAGTTTGTGACGGCTGCTAGAGAAGGAGCAGACTGCTTTATTGAGTGGATGCGCAAGTTCAATCTGGAGATGGGCATTGTGACTGCATTTTTGCCATCAGGCTTGCTTTTTCTGCTGCCGGCTGGCTGTTATTTCTATCTGCAAGGTAGCTTGACTGCTGGCAATTTCATTCTGATGATTATTCTTTCGCTCAGTCTTCTGACTCCTCTGATTTTAGTGGCTAGTTACATGGACGATTTACGGAAAATCGGGACTATTTTTGGCCAAGTCATTGATATTCTGGAAAAGCCTGATTTGAAAAGGCCTCAGGAGCTGCGAGAACTTCCAAAAGGAAGGGATCTAGTTATGATGGATGTCAGCTTTGGCTATACAGGTGAAGAGGAAGTACTGCATGGTATTTCGCTAGATATTAAGTCTGGCAGCATCAATGCTTTAGTTGGGCCATCAGGCTCAGGTAAGTCTACAATTGCCAAGCTTCTAGCTTCTTTCTGGGATGTCACTTCTGGTCAGATTACCTATGGTGGATTGGACATTCGCCAGCTTCCGCTAGATTATTACAGTCGGCAGATTGCTTACGTGACCCAGGATAACTATCTCTTTGATGAGACTATTATGGAAAATATCCGGATGGGAAATCCAGCAGCTTCTGATGAAGAGGTCATCGAAATTGCCCGTCGCTGTGGCTGTTATGACTTTATCATGAACTTAGAAAACGGCTTTGAGACGCAGGTCGGATCTGGCGGCGGGCATCTATCTGGTGGTGAGCGCCAGCGGATTGCCATCGCCCGTGCCATGCTTAAGGATGCGCCGATTCTTATCTTGGATGAAGCGACTGCTTATACAGATCCGGAAAATGAAGCGCGGATTCAGTCCAGTCTAGCTCGTCTGATTGAGGGTCGGACCTTGATTGTCATTGCTCACAGGCTGTCTACGATTATGAGTGCAGACCAAATAGTTCTGGTCAATGATGGTCGGATTGAAGCTAGAGGCCGGCATGAAGAGTTGCTGACAGCCAGTCCGCTTTATGCTTCCATGTGGCGAGCCCATATTGCAACCAGGGATAGTGGTGAGATGGAAGGAGGGCTGACTCATGCTTAATATACTGAAGAAATTCTTTGATTTCTGTACGTCAGAGGACCGTAGGAAATTTTATCAATCCATTTATCTGGGCGTCATCAAGTCCTTTATCATCGCTCTGCGTATCCCAGCAATCGGCCTAGTCGTTATGGGACTGATTGAGAAGAATCTCTCTATGCAGACTTTCTGGCTGGCTCTGGGTATCATGCTGGTATCCACCGTACTAAACGTCTGGATTACCCTGAAAATCACCATGTTGCAGACGGAAGCGGGCTATCATACCTGTGCTCAGAAGCGGATTGAAATTGCCGAGCACATGCGCTATCTACCCATGGGTTACTTTAATCAAAATAGTTTGGGCAAGATTACCAGTGTTACGACCAATACGCTGGAAGGTTTGTCTGATGTGGCTACGCGAGTGGTTATGATGACTGTGCAGGGATTTCTGACAACTGGCCTCATCACTATTTTGGTTTTTCTTTATGACTGGCGGGTTGGTCTGGTTCTCTTGGTGGGTCTCGTCCTCTTTCTCCTGCCCAATACCCTCATGCGTTGGCAAGTTGGCAAGATTTCTGATGACAAGTATCAGGCGGATATGGACCTAGTAGCCGTTGTTTTGGAGTACAGCCAAGGAATTGCTGAAGTAAAGAACTATAATCTGGTCAACCGTTCTGCCAAGAAGCTGTCCAAAGCTATTGAAGGCAAGAGTCAGCTAGATACCAAAATGACACTCGTGACCTCACCTTTCATTGCCCTCCAAGGCATCGTGACCAAACTGACCGGTCTCTTTATGGGGCTTTTCTCTATTTATTTTTATCTCAATGGCAGTATGGAGCTGCTGGTAACCATTATGATGATTGTCAGTGGTTTTATGATTTATGAAAATCTAGACGGCGTTGGCTCATTCTCTTCTCTCCTGCGCATTGTTGATCTGTCGGTTGACATGGTCAATCAAGTCTTGGCTATCCAGCCGATGGACATCAGCGGTCAGGATATTGAGCCTAAGAGTAGCCGGATTGAGCTGAGAGATGTTAGCTTCTCTTATGGGAATAAGAAAATTATTGACCGGGTTTCCCTCACCATTCCAGAAAAAACGACAACTGCCCTGGTCGGACCTTCTGGATCAGGCAAAACAACGCTCTGCAATCTCATCGCCCGCTTCTGGGATGTGGATCAGGGAAGTATCAGTCTGGACGGGCATGATGTCAGGGATTACAGCTATGACAGCCTGATTCGTAATTTCAGCTTTGTCTTTCAAAGCGTCTATCTCTTTGAGGATACCATTGCCAATAACATTCGTTTTGGCAAGCCGGAGGCCAGTCAGGAAGAAGTGATAGAAGCTGCCAAGAAAGCAGCCTGTCATGACTTTATTCTCTCGCTGCCTGATGGCTATGATACCAAGATAGGTGAAGGAGGTGCCAGTCTTTCTGGAGGTGAGCGCCAGCGCATTTCCATTGCTCGGGCAATTATCAAGGATGCGCCTATCATCATTATGGATGAAGCAACAGCCAATGTTGATCCAGAAAACGAAGAAGCTCTCATGCAGGCTATTCAGGCTCTGACTAGCGATAAGACCATTATCATGATTGCCCACCGACTCAAGACAGTTGAGCATGCAGATCAGATTTTGGTGCTGGATCAAGGCCGCATTGCCGAACAAGGCAAACACCAAGACTTACTAGCTAAACAAGGCATTTACAGTAAGTTTATCCAAGAAAGAAAAACTGCTGCCAGCTGGCGGATTGAGATGGGGGAGTGATAACCTGAAACAGCAGGCCAACGGCTTGCTTTTTTTCATCTGATAAAAGAATGGTATAATAAAACTATCTTTGTTAATTAAAATAAGAGGGGGTCCTATGTTTAAATCGAAAAAGTGGATTTTTATTCTTTTCATTGTTATTGCCCTTCCGATTCTTATTATAAATCTACCATTTTTGACTAAGCCTCAATATAGTAACGATGGTAAGTTTATTCTTGAGCATCAAGATTCTATCAAAAAAAAGATAATTGAAAACTTGGATTTCGAAAAGAAACGTATAAAGTCTGTGACACTTTTGCCAGGTTCTGCTAGCGGAGAGTATGACAATGGCGGTGACGTGAGTGGGAATTATCATATCTATTTTTCAGCCTACGTCAATGATAATAAAGAACAATCATTAAGAGCGGAATTGTCTTTTCCAGATGCTGGCATTGCACCCTTTACTTTTATCCATCCTAACCCTTATAAAGACAAAAGTCAGGATATGAGTACCTGGTATATGAGCGAGATTGAAATATCGGAAGACTCTTCTTGGGATTGGAAGCGAGAGCAGGATGAGGCAAAGGAAGCCTTGTATAATTTTTCGAATGCTCTTGCTGATTCAGGAGAGAATATCGTGTATCGGGTTCAAAAAGAAAGGGCGACTCGTTTCTTTAATGAATGGTTGCAAGTACATCAGGAAAATTTCAAATCAGCGATTCAATCAGAACTGTATAGGGAACTTCCAGAACTCGAACAATCATTGGGAAAGATTCAAAGTATTCGTCTGAGTGAATATCAAGCCTATTTTCCATCTTCTTCTAGAGAACTTAGTTTTGATATATCCTTTGAAAAATACCCTGAAGAAGTTGCAACCATAAAAGGAGTGGTTCGTTCTCAGAGTGAACAATCTATCTTTCAAGGTTCTTCAGCGTCTGCATCTATAAGTTTTGACAATGGACGTTTTGTCATTGATTCTGAGAATGATTCAAAGCTATATTCCATTTTTAGTAAGAGTAGACTAGGAAGCAGCGCAGGGGACATATCTTATTACCTCCCAGAGGATCATGGACATAGCATTTTAATTCCGTGAAAATCGAGCAAGCCAATGGCTTGCTGTTTTTCATTTATTGGCAGGAATGGTATAATAGTTGATAGTCGTGAGAAGTAGATTAGTGAATTTGGGAGAATATTGAAAAAAGAATAACAAAGAATAAATGATAGCGATATAATCTATCAGCTTGAAAAAAACAAGGAATAAAATGTTTAATTTTAAATAAAGAGGTACCCCATGAACGAAATCAAATGCCCCAACTGTGGGGAGGTTTTTACTGTTAATGAGAGCCAGTACAGTGAGCTTTTGTCGCAGGTTCGGACTGCAGAGTTTGACAAGGAAATTCATGCTCGGATTGAGCAGGAACTGGCTTTAGCAGAGCAAAAATCCCAGAATGCCCAACAAGCTCTGCTATCGCAGAAAGAGCAGGAAATTAGCAATCTTCAAAGTCAAATTGCTCAGTTTGAGACCCAGCAGGAATTGGCAAAGAAAGAGGCGGAGCAGGCAGCTAGTCTTCAATTGCAGGAGAAGGATAAGGAAGTCCAGCAACTGGAAAATCAGCTGACAACTCTGCGCTTGGAGCATGAAAATCAACTGCAAAAGACCTTGTCTGCGCTGGAAAAAGAGCGAGACGAGGTTAAGAACCAGCTAGTCTTACAAGAAAAGGAAGCAGCGCTGGCTCAGACCTCGCTCAAAGAGCGTTATGAGGTAGAGCTGCGGCAGAAAGATGAGACCATAGAGTTCTATAAGGATTTCAAGGCCAAGCAGTCTACTAAGATGATTGGTGAGAGTTTGGAACAGCACTGTGAGTACGAGTTTAACAAGAATCGCATGGGGATGTTTCCACGAGCGGAGTTTGGCAAGGACAATGATGCCAGAACAGGCAGCAAGGGCGACTACATTTACCGTGAGGTGGATGAAAATGGTGTAGAAATCCTCTCCATCATGTTTGAGATGAAAAATGAAGGCGATGAGACAGCGACCAAGAAGAAAAACGAGCATTTCTTCAAAGAGCTGGATAAGGACCGGCGGGAGAAAGGCTGCGAGTATGCTATTCTGGTGACGCTTCTGGAGGCTGACAGCGAGCTCTACAATTCGGGTATTGTCGATGTGTCCTATGCCTATGAGAAGATGTATGTTATCCGGCCTCAGTTCTTCCTGCCTATGATTACCCTCCTGCGTAATGCTGCGCTTAACTCGCTCCAGTACAAGCAGGAACTGGCCTTGGTGAGGGAGCAGAATATTGATATTACGCATTTTGAGGAAGATTTGGATGCCTTTAAAGTAGCTTTCGCCAAGAACTATCAGTCTGCATCAACCAACTTTGGCAAGGCCATCGAAGAGATTGATAAGGCCATCCGCCGGATGGAAGAAATCAAGAAATTCCTGACAACCTCTGAAAACCAGCTACGATTGGCAAACAACAAACTGGACGATGTCTCTGTCAAAAAATTGACACGTAAAAACCCTACCATGAAAGCTAAGTTTGAAGCTTTGAAAGAGTGAGAAAAATGGACTTAACAACCCGTTGGATACAATCAACCAAATTTGCTGAGATTGATCGAATTATAGAAAGACTGCCACAAGAAGGGAAGGCAACTTTTTATCAGCAATGGCAGGCTGCTTCTTCAGAATTACGTAAAGAAATTTGGATTGAACTAGGCAAACAAGTACTGTTAGCTAATGTAGTTTATTTTTTACTACTTTGCTATTTAGTCTTTTTTCAAGGGATGCCCTTATCTGTTAAGGATTTACCTTGTCTTGGACTAGGTTTGTTAGTTTTTTCAGGGATTGGATTTATGGACGATGAAGAGGCGACTGACTTAGTTATTAAGAAAAGACGTCAGATAGCAGTAACTATTTATAAGCAGTATTTTGAAAGAAAAATAGAAAAATGATAGATCAATTGACTGTTCAAGAATATCAGAAAGAAGACACAGAAGTTCTGCCACCCCTGTATGAAGCATTAGGCTATTCAGTAAAAGAAGATAAATTGCAAAGTAGACTCAGGGATGTTCTTGCTAATCCAGCTTACGGTTGTTTAGTTGCTGAGAAAGAATCTCAGATTCTTGGCTTTATCGGCTATGTTAAGCTTTACTTTTTCGAGGCCACAGTTTTCTACTATCGGATTTTATCTCTGGCGGTCAGTCGAAATGCTAGGCGGCAAGGAATTGCGACATCTCTGATGGACAAGGTCAAGAAGATAGCTAGTCAAGACGGCGCCAATGATGAACGGTTGGCTGCGCATGCCCAAAATTATGGCTTTCGTCAGACTAGCCTAGCTTTTGCGATGAACGTAGAGGAGGATGAGTATGGGAAAGAAAAAAGCTAAGACTAGACCGGAAATACCGAAGGAGCCCGACCTCAGCCCTGCTATGCAAGCCCTTTTAGAAGAGGCCTACACCCTGTTTAGTTGCGATTTACACTTTCCTCTGACCCTTTGTACCTGCCCCGTCTGCATCTCCGAGGAGAATCTCAGAGCTTTGCAAACCATTCCTGTCAGGGAACTGAGTGAGGTGTTAATCTATGAATACCTCAACGCGGTGGTTACTAAGAGTGATGACGACTACCAAATCAGGCATTTTCTGCCTCGGATTTTAGAGATGATTGCTCACTACATTGAAATCAGAGTCGATGATTCTCTTAATCTGGATCGGTGTCACTTTGAAAGTGACAGTTGGAAGCCACAGGAGTTAGATTTTATGCGGCGCTTCTCACGTCAGTTTATCCTTGATACGATTAATTTTAGACCCAGTCAAGCTGATGGTGTGGCGGTTTATTTGGTTATGTTTGATCTGGCTGGCCTTGAAACCAGCCATCTGCTAGATAGGAGTCTTTGGCTGGAGGAAGTTGATCCCATCAAGGCACTACTTGCTCTGGAGGAGATTTACTACTATTACACCAAGAATTATGCTCACTTTGACTATATTTTTTCGGATAATCCTGCCTTTAACCAGCAGATGACAGATTGGCTGAACAGTCGAGAACTGGCTCAAGGTTTTTTTCCAATATTGGAAAATGTTCTCCTATCGGAGGAAGAAATGGTGACTACTGAGGACTACCGCCTTGAACAGCTTTATCAGATTTTTGAAAGTCGGATAGAAGTGTGACGGTTTCGTTAAGTTTTTGAAGTCAATCATTAACATCCATATAAACTGATGAAATTTTTGGAGAAAATCAAGAATAAAAAGTGACTGCTGATTCAGGCTCAGACCTTTCAAGAATATGATGCAAGAGCAGACAAGGATTTCCAAAAGAGAGTTTTACTATTTTTAGAAAGTTAATCAATGAACGGAATTATCAACCTAAGAAAAGAAGCGGGCATGACCTCGCATGATGCGGTATTTAAGCTGCGCAAGATTTTAAAAACCAAGAAAATCGGTCATGGGGGAACCTTGGATCCAGATGTAGTAGGGGTGCTTCCGATTGCTGTGGGCAAGGCGACGCGCTTGGTCGAGTTTATGCAGGAGGAAGGCAAGGTCTACGAGGGGGAGATTACTCTAGGCTGCTCAACGACGACAGAGGATGCCAGCGGAGACATCTTAGAGCGGACGCCAGTGACAGAGCTTTTAGAAGAAGCCCTTATCGATGAAGTGATGGAGTCTATGACTGGTGAGATTCGCCAGATTCCACCCATGTATTCAGCAGTCAAGGTCAATGGCCGCAAGCTTTATGAGTATGCAAGAGCGGGTCAAGAAGTGGAGCGGCCAGAGCGGCAGGTGACCATCTATAGTTTCGAGCGTACCAGTCCGATTTCCTATGAAGGTGAACAAGCCCGCTTTCGTTTTCGAGTCAAGTGTAGCAAGGGGACCTATGTCCGAACCCTGTCTGTTGATTTGGGAACCAAGCTTGGCTTTGCCAGTCACATGTCCCAGCTGACACGGACTTCCTCAGCAGGTATGAGCTTAGATGATGCCTTGACCTTGGATGAAATAGCAGAGCGAGTAGCAGTAGATGATTTCTCCTTTCTCCAACCACTCGAGTTAGGAATCGGAGATTTAGTGAAAGTTGAGCTCTCTGACGAGCAGGTTGAGGATGTGAGAAATGGCCGTTTTATCAACTTGGTGTCAGAAGAAGCTGAGCTAGCTGGCTTTTATGAGGAGAAGTTAATAGCTATTTTGGAAAAGCGGGAAGCAGCCTACAAGCCCCGCAAAGTCTTCCTTTAATATCCGCAGTAGAATTGTCAAAAGATTGTTACTCTTTTGTAATATGAAATGTGCGCTTGCATGTTATAATAATTTTATTAAACCTCACAAAAGGACAGCAACTGCACAACTGCTGTCCTTTTGTTTTGCTTTTTTCAGATTTTGACAAACAATCTGACTAGAGCAGTAAAAATCTTTTTGCTTATTTTGCGTTTTCACACGGTAGGTATATTGTAAAAATCCCAAATGCGTAGTAAAATAGAGGAATGATGATAACCAAGAGAATTATAGATGAAAAAGGGATTGATCAGACAGAAGATACGGTCCTTGTTCTAGGCTATTTCGATGGGCTGCATAAGGGCCATCAGGCACTCTTTGAGAAAGCGAGAGAGATTGCAACGGAGCAAGGTCTCAAGATTGCAGTACTAACCTTCCCAGAGTCTCCTAAGCTGGCCTTTGTCCGCTATCAGCCTGAGCTCATGCTGCATCTAGCTAGTCCTGAAGACCGGATGGCGCAGCTGGAAAATCTAGGTGTTGACTATCTTTACCTGATTGACTTTACTAGCCATTTTGCAGGCAATACAGCCCGAGACTTTTTTGAGAAGTACGTATCTCGTCTGCGCGCCAAGGCTGTGGTGGCTGGCTTTGACTATCATTTTGGCTCAGACCGCAAAGAGTCACATGAGCTAAGAGATTATTTTAACGGTAAGATTGTTATCGTTCCCTCGGTTAATCTGGATAATCGGAAGATTTCTTCCACTCGGATTCGGGAGACGATTGCTGTCGGAGATATGCTAAAAACTCAAGAATTGCTAGGCTATCCTCTATCTACGCGTGGCATTGTGGTTCATGGAAATGCCAGAGGACGGACGATTGGCTATCCAACAGCCAATCTAGCTCCTTTGGATCGAGTCCTTCTCCCAGGAGATGGCGTCTATGTCGCGGATGTTGAGCACAATGGTCAGCGCTATCGTGGTATGGCTAGTGTTGGGAAAAATGTAACTTTTGACGGGGATGAACTTCGTTTTGAGGTTAATATATTTGATTTTTCTCAGGATATCTATGGTGATACCATTCGGATTTTCTGGCTGCATAAGATTCGCGAGATGGTTAAGTTTGATGGTATTGACAGCTTGATTGCTCAGCTGCAGAGTGATGAACGGATCGCTAGAAGTTGGACTGCTTATCGAAATAGTTGAAAAATTTATATTTTCATGACATTCGGCAGTAATTTTCAAAAAAATATAGTCAAGCCAAATAAAATTTAGTATAATAGAGGTAGTTATTATACAGAATTAGAAGAGAAACGCATGATTACATTATTTTTATCGCCGAGTTGTACTTCTTGCCGTAAGGCGCGTGCTTGGCTGCTAAATCATGAAGTGCCCTTTCAGGAACATAATATCATGACGAGCCCTCTGTCAGCTCCCGAATTGCAACACATTCTTTCTCTGACAGAGAACGGTACAGACGACATTATTTCAACTCGCTCAAAAATTTTTCAGAAATTAGATTTGGATGTGGAGGATTTGTCCATTTCAACCTTGATTCAGTTGATTGAGGAAAATCCCAGTCTTTTGCGACGCCCAATTATTTTAGACGGCAAAAGGATGCAAATCGGCTTTAACGAGGATGAAATTCGTGCATTCCTGCCTCGGAGTTATCGTAAGGAAGAGTTAAGATCCGCAACTATGCGGGCAGATATTCAGTAAAGATGAACAAAAATTATAGTTACCCACTAGATTTATCGTGGAGCACTGAAGAGCTTGCTTCGGTGCTCTCTTTTTTTAATGATGTAGAAGCAGCCTATGAACAGAAAGTCCAAGCGGACAAGCTCTTGAAGTCCTATGCGGCTTTCAAGCAAGTTGTTCCTAGCAAGGGCCAAGAGAAGCGAATCGACCGTGAGTTCGAAAACGTCAGCGGTTATTCGCTTTATCGTGCTGTTCAAGAGGCAAAAAGTAAAGGTAAAGGAAGCATTTCTCTTGGAAAATAAATTTCATTTTGCTAAAGAAATCATCTACCAAGCTGGTGCTTTTTTGAGAGAACATCTCTATGATGATTTGGATGTGAGTCAAAAGACCAGTGCTACCGACTTGGTCACCCAGATGGACCGGAAGGTTCAGGATGACTTGGTGGCTAAGATTCTAGCCCGCTATCCCCAGGATGCTATTTTAGCGGAGGAAAATGGACTCCGACATAATATTGCTGATGGCAATGTCTGGGTGATTGATCCGATCGATGGGACCACCAACTTTATCACTCAGAAAGCTGATTTTGCAGTCATGATTGCCTATTTTGAAGAGGGCATTGGCCGTTTTGGCCTGATTTATGACGTGACCAGAGATCAGCTCTATCATGGTGGCGGAGACTTTGATGTCTATTGTAACGACCGGAAACTTCCTGCTTTTGAGGACCGGCCTTTTCAAGACTTTCTCATGGCTTCTAATGCCGGTATGCTGCAAGCCAATGATTGGGGCTTGGCAGACTTGGCCCAGGAGTGTTTAGGGGTTCGTGTTTATGGCAGTGCTGGGATTAGCTTTAGCAAGGTGCTGTCAGGCGGTCTCTTGGCTTATTTTTCCTACAACTGGCCTTGGGATTATGCGGCGGCTTCGATTATGGCGGAGAAGTTGGGCTTTGTCGTCCAGACCTTGGATGGCAGTCAGCTAAATTTCCAGACTCGGCAGCCTGTCATGATGGCACCTAAATGCAAACTATCAGCTCTGAAGCCTTATTTAGAAAAGGGGAAGCAGTAGATGGACTTTCCTAAAGGTTTTGAAGAAAAATATGAGCAGATTTTAGGCGAGGAAGCGGCGGACTTTTTTGCGACCTTTGACGAGGAGCCGATTTCGTCCTTTCGTAGCAATCCTCTAAAAGAAGGCCAGCAGAATTTCTCAGATGCTATTCCTCAGACAGACTGGGGCTTTTATGGTAAGGTGTCTGGCAAGTCTGCTGAGCATGTGACTGGTCTGGTTTATTCGCAGGAGCCAGCAGCTCAGATGGTGGCTCAGATAGCAGCGCCATCTAAGGAGATGAAAGTCTTAGATTTGGCGGCAGCACCAGGTGGCAAGTCAACTCATCTTTTATCTTTTTTAGATAATACGGGCCTGCTTGTCTCCAATGAAATCAATAGTAAACGCTCTAAAATCTTAGTGGAGAACATTGAGCGCTTTGGTGCTAGAAATGTGCTTGTTACCAATGAATCTGCTGAGCGGTTGGCTCAGGTTTTCGAGGGCTATTTTGATTTGATTGTGCTGGATGCCCCTTGTTCGGGGGAGGGCATGTTTCGCAAGCAGCCAGATGCTACCCAGTATTGGACTCCAGATTATCCAGCTCAATGCGCCCAGCTCCAGCGAGAGATTTTAACAGCTGCTATGAGCATGCTTGCCAAGGACGGTCGTCTGGTTTATTCGACCTGTACTTGGGCTCCTGAAGAAAATGAAGACATCGTTGCTTGGTTACTGGAAGAATTCCCTCTTGAACTGATTGATATTCCTAAGATAAACGGGATGACTGAAGGAATTGGCTTTCCTGAGACGGCTCGGATGTATCCGCATCGCTTCAAAGGTGAAGGTCAGTTTGCAGCCCACTTTCGTTTTACTGGTGAGAATAATAGTAAGAAGATTAAATCAGCTAAGAATCGCTTGACGAGTGAGCAAAGAAAGCTATGGCAGGACTTTGAGAGCAAGCATCTAAAAACGGTCTTGACTGGAGAACTGCAGACCTTTGGGGACAATCTTTATTTGTTGCCTGCTGGCCTGCCAGACCTGTCCAAGATTAAGATTGCGCGTAACGGTTTGCATCTAGGAATGTTTAAGAAAAATCGCTTTGAGCCTAGCTTTGCCCTAGGCTTGGCTATGAAGCCCAGCGAGGTTCTGAATCGAGTTGAAATCAATAATCAGGACTTCAAGAAATATGCGGCAGGAGAGACGATTGAACTGGCAGAACCGCAGCCGAACGGCTGGTACCAGCTGGTCCTTGGCAGGAACGGTCTGGGCTTTGCAAAAGTCACTGGAAAAACCCTGAAAAATTATTTTCCAAAAGGCCTGAGATTTAGATAAAATATTAGGAAAAGCTGGTATTATATGATATAGTTGAAGATGTGAATGTATTGAAAAAAAGCTTCTTTCTGCTAAGTAAGAAATACTCAAGATACTTCCCATCCTCTTGATTTTATTAAAGGAGAAATCTTTTGAACAAATTGAAAAAATTTGCTTTAGCGCTGACAGCTCTGGGCTTAGGACTCACCTTATCAGCTTGCTCATCTTGGATTGACCGTGGTGAATCTATGACAGCGGTAGGCTCAACTGCCCTGCAGCCTTTAGTTGAAGCAGCAGCTGATGACTTTGGCTCTAACAACATCGGTAAAACGGTCAATGTGCAGGGTGGCGGATCTGGTACAGGTCTTTCTCAAGTGCAATCAGGAGCTGTTGAAATCGGGAACTCTGATGTTTTTGCTGAAGAGAAGGAAGGGATTAAGGCATCTGACTTGGTGGACCATAAGGTCGCTGTGGCTGGTATTGCGGTGATTGTCAATAAAGAAGTTGATGTGGATAATCTAACGTCTGAGCAGCTGCAGAAAATTTTCACTGGTGAAATCACCAACTGGAAAGAGCTGGGCGGTAAAGACTTGGAGATTTCGATTATCAATCGTGCGGCTAGCTCTGGATCCCGCGCAACCTTTGACAGTGTCATTATGGAGGGGAAATCAGCTGTGCAGAGTCAAGAGCAGGATTCCAACGGTATGGTAAAAAATATCGTTTCGCAAACTCCTGGTGCGATTTCTTACCTAGCCTTTGCCTATGTTGACGAGTCTGTAAAAACCTTGAAACTTAATAACTACGAGCCAACAGCAGAAAATGTTGCTACCAATAACTGGTCGCTCTGGTCTTATGAGCATATGTATACACTAGGCAAGCCGACTGGTCTGGCTGCTGAGTTTCTGGACTATATGCTGTCAGACGATGTTCAAAAAGGCGTTGTTACTAGCATGGGCTATATCTCAATCAACGATATGAAAGTCAGCAAGGATGCTGATGGGAATGTCACAGCAATAGAAGGAGATTCAAAATGAAAAATGAGGAATTAACCAAAAAGTTGTTATCGCCTTCTAAGAATTCTCGCTTGGAGAAGTTTGGCCGCTATCTGACTTTTGCCTGTCTGTCACTGATTGTGGTGATTGTGGCTATGATTCTAATCTTCGTTGCTCAGAAGGGTCTATCTACTTTCTTTGTCAACGGCGTTAATGTTTTTGATTTTCTTTTTGGTGGCGTCTGGAATCCTTCTGGTAAGGAATTCGGTGCCCTGCCAATGATTTTAGGCTCCTTTATCGTTACCATTCTGTCAGCTCTGATAGCAACTCCCTTTGCGATTGGTGCAGCTGTCTTTATGACAGAGGTTTCTCCAAAAGGAGCGAAAATACTTCAACCGGCGATTGAGCTTTTAGTTGGTATTCCGTCTGTTGTTTATGGATTTATCGGTCTGCAAATCGTGGTGCCTTTTGTCCGTACAGTCTTTGGCGGGACTGGTTTTGGGATTTTGTCTGGTATTTTTGTGCTCTTTGTCATGATTTTGCCGACAGTAACCTTTATGACAACGGACAGTCTGCGTGCTGTGCCACGTCATTACCGTGAAGCAAGTCTGGCTATGGGCGCAACGCGCTGGCAGACCATTTGGCGGGTAACACTCAAGGCTGCTCGCTCAGGTATTTTTACAGCTGTGGTCTTTGGAATGGCGCGTGCCTTCGGTGAAGCCCTAGCTATCCAGATGGTCGTTGGTAACTCTGCGGTGATTCCAACTTCTCTGACAACACCAGCAGCTACACTGACCTCTGTCTTGACCATGGGAATTGGAAATACCGTTATGGGAACTGTGGACAATAACGTTCTCTGGTCTCTGGCCCTGGTGCTCTTGATGATGAGCTTGGCCTTTAACAGTGTGATTAAACTAATTACAAAAGAAAGAGGTAAGAAAAACTATGCACGCTAAGAAATTAGATAAATTGGCGACTGGTGTTCTCTACACAATAGCGAGTATCATTGTTGCCATCCTTGCCTCTCTTATCCTCTATATCTTAGTTAGAGGTCTGCCACATGTTTCCTGGTCTTTCTTGACAGGGAAATCCTCTTCTTACCAAGCTGGCGGTGGTATTGGCATTCAGCTATACAATTCCTTCTTCCTGCTGGTGATTACTCTGATTATCTCTGTGCCTCTTTCTATGGGGGCTGGGGTTTATCTGTCAGAGTATGCTAAGAAAGGTCCAGTGACCAACTTTGTCCGTACCTGTATTGAAATCCTGTCTTCACTGCCTTCGGTAGTAGTTGGGCTCTTTGGTTATTTGATCTTTGTTGTCCAGTTTGAGTATGGCTTCTCAATTATTTCTGGGGCCTTGGCTCTGACAGTCTTTAATCTGCCTCAGATGACGCGGAATGTTGAGGATAGCTTGCGCCACGTCCACCATACGCAACGTGAAGCTGGTTTGGCCTTGGGAATTTCCCGCTGGGAAACGGTCTTGCATGTGGTCATTCCGGAAGCTTTGCCTAGTATTGTGACAGGGATTGTACTGGCTTCCGGTCGTATCTTTGGTGAAGCAGCAGCCTTGATTTATACAGCAGGTCAGTCAGCTCCAGCTCTTGACTGGTCAAATTGGAATATTTTCAGCGTCACCAGTCCTATCTCTATCTTCCGTCAGGCTGAGACCTTGGCCGTCCATATCTGGAAGGTCAACAGTGAGGGTACAATTCCTGATGGAACAGCTGTTTCTGCTGGTTCAGCAGCAGTTCTCCTGATCTTCATTTTGATTTTCAATCTGGGAGCCCGCAAACTGGGCAGCTATCTGCATAAGAAATTAACCTCTGCTTAAAGGAGAAGAAATGACAGAATATAATTGGAATGAAAAACATATCATTACTTTTCCTGAAGAAAAGGTAGCCCTGTCGACCAAGGATTTGCATGTTTACTACGGTAAAAAGGAATCCATCAAGGGCATTGATATGCAGTTTGAAAAAAACAAAATCACTGCTTTGATTGGCCCCTCTGGATCAGGTAAATCAACCTATCTTCGCAGCCTCAACCGCATGAACGATACCATTGATATTGCCAATGTGACTGGAGAGATTCTCTATGAGGGGATTGATGTCAATCGCCCTGAAATCAATGTTTATGAAATGCGCAAGCATATCGGCATGGTTTTCCAACGGCCAAATCCTTTTGCCAAGTCCATCTATCGAAATATCACCTTTGCTCATGAACGGGCTGGTGTCAGAGATAGAAAGGTTTTGGATGAGATTGTGGAGACCTCGCTTAAGCAAGCAGCTCTTTGGGATCAGGTCAAAGATGACTTGCACAAGTCAGCCCTGACCCTCTCTGGGGGTCAGCAGCAGCGGCTCTGTATTGCCCGTGCTATCTCAGTCAAACCAAACATTCTGCTCATGGATGAGCCAGCGTCAGCCTTGGATCCGATTGCGACCATGCAGCTGGAAGAAACCATGTTCGAACTTAAGAACAACTATACCATTATCATTGTGACCCACAATATGCAGCAGGCTGCCCGTGCTAGTGACTACACTGGATTC
The DNA here is from genome assembly GCF_013343115.1 of Streptococcus sanguinis. Classification (NCBI taxonomy): domain Bacteria; kingdom Bacillati; phylum Bacillota; class Bacilli; order Lactobacillales; family Streptococcaceae; genus Streptococcus; species Streptococcus sanguinis. The sequence continues at coordinate 1,161,909 of NZ_CP054570.1, read as the reverse complement.
TTCTATCTGGGCGACTTGATTGAGTACGATAAGACGGCTAATATTTTCCAAAATGCCAAGCTTCAGTCCACTAATGACTATGTTTCAGGTCACTTTGGTTAAGCTGCCGTCCGTATTCATCACGATTCAACAAGCTTAGTCTTTGCTTGAATGTAAAATAAAATGAAGGAAAAACGTATGACAGAACCTATTTTGCAAGTCAAGGACTTGTCGGTTTATTATAATAAAAAGAAAGCCCTTAATAGCGTTTCACTTGATTTCATGCCAAATGAGATTACAGCTTTGATTGGACCGTCAGGCTCAGGTAAGTCAACCTTGCTCAAGGCCATCAACCGAATGGGCGACCTGAATCCAGAAGTAACAACTACAGGAACGGTCATTTATAACAGTCACAATATCTATGGTCCGAGGACAGATACGGTAGAGCTTCGCAAGGAAATCGGCATGGTTTTCCAGCAGCCCAATCCTTTCCCTATGACCATCTATGAAAATGTGGTCTATGGACTTCGGATTAATGGTGTCAAGGAAAAGGCTGTTTTGGACGAAGCAGTAGAACGATCCCTGATTGGAGCTTCTATCTGGGACGAGCTCAAGGACCGTCTGCATGATTCCGCTATCGGTCTTTCCGGTGGTCAGCAGCAACGGGTTTGTGTTGCTCGCGTGCTAGCTACTAGCCCTAAGATCATTCTCTTGGACGAGCCGACATCAGCCTTGGACCCAATCTCTGCTGGGAAAATCGAGGAAACCCTCTACAGTTTGAAAGACAAATATACCATGCTTTTAGTCACTCGCTCCATGCAGCAGGCGTCTCGGATTTCTGAAAAAACAGGCTTCTTCCTTGGTGGAGACTTGATTGAATTTAATGAAACCAAGAAGATGTTCCTCAATCCAGCCCATAAAGAGACCGAAGATTACATTACTGGTAAATTCGGATAACAGAAAGGAATCTTATGCTTAGAGTACAATTTGAAGAAGATTTAGAAAAACTTCATAATCAATTCTACGCGATGGGAAACGAAGTCCTATCGCAGATTAACCGAACGGTTCGTGCCTTTGTCACACATGACCGTGAACTGGCTCGTCAGGTCATTGAAGACGATGCCGAAGTCAATGAATACGAAGTGAAACTGGAGAAAAAATCTCTGGAAATCATCGCCCTGCAGCAACCTGTATCTCAGGACTTGCGGACTGTTATCACCGTGCTGAAAGCCAGCAGTGACTTGGAACGCATGGGTGACCACGCCGTATCGATCGCCAAAGCCACTGTTCGGATGAAGGGAGAGGTCCGCATCGAGTCTGTAGAAGATGCCATCAGCAAGATGGGGCGCGATGTTAAGAATTTCGTTGAAGAAACCCTAAACGTCTACCTCAATGGGAACGTAGACCAAGCTTATGCCGTAGCAGCTATGGATGAGAAAATCAACCAATACTTTGATGATATTCGCGATCTTGCTACAGAGGAAATCAAACAAAATCCAGAACTGATTGTGACTGGCCGTGACTACTTCCAAGTTATCTCTTACTTGGAACGAATCGGCGACTATGCCAAGAATATTTGTGAATGGGTTGTTTACTTTGAAACAGGTAAAATTATTGAGTTGTGATGATAAAAAAGGTACGATTTGTTTCGTGTCTTTTTTGTATATTCATGATTATGCTGAAGTATCCTGTTTTTCATTGGAACTTGAGTCCGACTATGTTACACTATAAGAATATAAAGAATGTAATGTATTTTCATAATGAAGAATTTAGGAGAAAATGATGAAGAAAAAAATTTTTACGACACTTGCTCTTATTCTTGTTTTGGTATCAGGCGGAATCTATATATACAACAAAGTAACCAAACCTAACTTAAGTCCCAAAACAACCAAGCTCTATCAGCATGGCTTTCGACTTCTGGAAGAGCAACTAGGAACTTATATAAAAGAGCATTACTCAGGGGTTGAAAAGATTGAGTTTTCCCCAATCTACGTTACTGAGGAAGGGTCAACTTTCTCAAATGTCTATATCCGTCCAACTATTTATGATAAGCATGGAAATAAAGCCACTCTTGGCACTAAAGTTAATAATGTGTATCCAAGTAGCTTTGGTATCGTCTCACATATAATTCTTAATTTTGATGGTTCAGGAAATGATGTTATAGAATTAATGGACTCAGAAGGTAATGACATTGATGTTTCAAATGCAAAACATTTGCCAGACGAAGCAAAGCTCACGAAGGCTAGAAGTACAGATGAAAATATTTCTTTATTGGTTGAAGACAGTCAGTTAAAGGATGTTGTTAAGGATGAAAAAGGAAGCCCAGAAGCTGAAATCATTTACAATGTTAAGCTAAGTAAAGAGGAAGAATGATGTGGCTTTGCCCGATCAAGAGGTTCGAAGAATGTAGTTAGATCTTAAGAAAGACGTAAAGAATGAAAGCGAAGTTATTTATAGGATTTGAAATAAAACTTTTTTATGTAAAAGACTCCAGATATTATAAACAGATAATTGAGAGCGCTTTTATAAAAAATGAATGAGACCAGAAATAATGGTATGACTAGAAATATTATGATATACTATAATTAAAAAATAAAAGCGTTTTCATAAAGGTGTGAGGTAGGTAAACAATGAAGAAAAAAAAATTTGCGCTCATTGCAGTTCTTATAGTTTTAATTTCAGGAGGAGTATATTGTATGACAAAATGGATTGAACACAAAAACTCTCCATATAATGTTAGTGATGTTTTAGACGACAAAGGAGTGAAACTTTACAAACGAGGATTTCGTTTGTTGGAAGAACAACTGGCAACTTACATTAAAGAGCACTATTCCGGAGTCACTAAAATAGAATTTTCACCTATACTAGTTCGAGGAGGTGACGGACGATATATGTTTCATGCCAATATTGTTCCTATAGTTTATGATGAATATGGAGATAAGGCGTATTTAGGTAAAAAAATTGGAAATCAAACATTTGCTCATTATGATGATTTTAGTAGTATTAGACTCGATTTTAATGGCTGGGATGAAGAAATCATTGAAATAAGAGTTGGTAGTGAATTTATTGATATATCTGATAGTAAATGTTTACCTGAAAATGCAAAACTTAATTCTGTTAAAGAAATTGATGAAAATATTGAAGCGCTTGTCAATGCTGGTCACCTAAAAGATGTGGTAAAAAGTGAAAAAGGTAGTCAAAAAGCGGAAATTCTCTATAATACAGAAATTAGGAAAGGAGACCATTTGGAATGGCGTTGACAGATGAAAAAATACAAGAGCTACAAGTCAATGTGCTTGATATAATAAAAGAAAGCGATGCTGGAAAAGACTATACAATCCCCAGAACTAATTATAAGTATAGGTTAATCAACGAAATCAATGAAACCACCCAAGCTATTGCTGTTGCGCCTCTTGATAAGGAAGGGAATCCAGATTTCAGTCAAACTACTATTGTTGTTGCTGGTACTCAATCACCTAATAACGAAAATAATAACCATGTTATAGAATCTGGATTTAATGCGGTACTGGCAAGAAATCAATTAACAGAACAGACAAAGGACGTTCGAGAATTTTATAATCAATCATTAGCTAGTGCTAAAAAAATGGCTGGCAAAGGACAAGAAGTTGATATCAGTAATATGTCGGGATTTAGTCAAGCGGGACCAGCAGTTGCTAAAGTAGCTGCGGAAATGAAAGTCCAAAAGATTACAAATTTCATGGACTGGGGTGCGTGGAATTCGTTGACAAAAAATACAGCCGACTATAGAGGTATTAGTGATGAAGAATTAGCATATATTAATAAACACTTACATTCATACAGTGATCAAGGGAAAGATTTAACAAGTTGGGATGGTCATGGAGGGATCATTCCGTATGGAAAAGTATTTACTGTAGAGGGAAAACATCATAATGCTGGGTTACCAAAGATTAAAGGTAATAGGCCAGATTTTGAATGGTATGAAAAAAATGGTCTTTTCTGCTCTGGCATGACCGAAAAGCAAGTCAAAAAGATTGCAAAACTTAAAGCAAAAATGTACGAAATAAATGCCGCAACCGCAAATTATGGATTAGACTATGCAAAAAAAAATCCTGATCATTATGTCCTTGAGTATTTAAAGGAATATGGAGACTTCGCTCCTGAGCCTTCTAAGCAGGATTTAATCGCTATAAATAGAGAATACATTGATGAATTGCATGCCTCATTAAGAACCAGTTCTGGCGACAAAACAATTAGTTTAAGAGAGGAACTCGTTCGTACAAGTGCTCAAACTGCTCAGCTTCAAGCTGAGCAGTTTGAGCAAGAGATTAAAGATAAGTTAGCAAGTGCAAAATCAAAAGTTGAGGCGCACATCTCAGAACTAAGAAACGCATCTTTTACATTAGCTCACAAACTTTCATCTGGAGAAGTAGAAGATCTCTTGTCTGAACTGACCTTATCCAAAGCTTGGAATGGCGGAACAGAAGCCTCTACTCTCGCCTCAGCAAGTGCATATACGACTAAAATGACGGAAATCGCTGGTAATTTAAACAAGGCCGCTGATAATATCGTAGCGATTGATCAAAAAGGCGCCCAGATTTTCGAGAAAAGCTAGGAGGAAGAGCATGATTGAACCAAATACAGAAGATCGAGCTGAAGCCGAACGTATAAAAAAAGAATATTTAAAGATTCAGGAACGCATAGCTATTCGTGGTTTAATTTCAGCTAAAATAGCTGTCCTTCTTGAAGAAAGTCAAGCTTTGCAGAGTTGGCTAGATAGTCAAGCAGATACTATGAAAACTTTTGCCTCTACTCAAGTACCTGCTGACTTATCTGGAGCTTTCACAGGTGGAGCAGCAGATTCAATCAAGGAGGTACTAGGCGCTGTTCCTAAGCCTAGTTTGACCAGCCCTATCTTATAGGAGGCTTTATGGATATTCAGAAAAAGATTGATCGTCTTGATGACGATCACATAGCTTTTCGAAAGAAAGTTAGTGAGTATGAATGGGATTACCAAGATATGAGACGAGAGGCTAAAAATGTTTCAGAGCGATTGAGCGAATGGATAGTATCTTTTTGTCGTAATAGTCCTGATACCGTGCCCTCATATGAATTAAGACAAATAGAAGAAAATAGAGAAATTTTTGAGAGAAAAATTCAGCGTTATGAAGAACGGCTAAACAAAACTTATCACGAAGAAAATCGAATCTATAATAAAAAATTAGAGGAACTTGAGAAAGAAAAGAAGAACTCTTGACCTTTCTTCCATTTTCATAAACTACATAGATAGGTTATTCCCCTGTCTTTTTGTTTACATTTATTCTGCAACGAAATCTTCTAAATATGATACAATAATAACAGATTATAAGCGGACAAGTATGGCGGAGTAATCTTGCCATGATGTTCGTTAGATGAGGAGAAGCTGATGCAAGCAGTTAAACATTTTATTGAAACATTTGTTCCTGAGCACTATGATCTCTTTTTGGATCTGAATCGTGCTGACAAGACTTTTTCAGGCAAGGTGACCATTACTGGGGAAGCTAAGACGAGTAAGATTTCCCTACATCAAAAAGATTTGACAGTTGAAGCTGTAGAGGTTGCTGGCCAAGCTCGCCCTTTCACACTTGATAAGGACAATGAAGCTCTTTATATCGAGCTGGAAGCAGCTGGGTCTGTAGTGGTGACAATAACTTATACTGGTAAGATTACGGACAATATGACGGGGATTTACCCATCTTACTACACGGTAGATGGTGTGAAAAAAGAGATTATTTCTACGCAGTTTGAGAGCCATTTTGCCCGCGAAGCCTTTCCGAGTGTGGATGAGCCAGAGGCTAAGGCAACTTTTGATTTGGCTTTGAAATTTGACCAAGCAGAGGGTGAGTTGGCTCTGTCTAATATGCCAGAAATTGATGTTGAAAACCGCAAAGCGACTGGCGTTTGGAAGTTTGAAACGACTCCACGTATGTCTTCCTATCTCTTGGCTTTTGCTGCAGGTGATATGCAAGGAATTACTGCTAAAACCAAGAATGGAACTTTGGTAGGAGTTTATGCGACCAAGGCCCACCCAGAGAGCAATCTTGAGTTTGCTTTGGACATTGCGGTTCGCTGTATTGAATTTTACGAGGAATACTACGGAGTCAAGTACCCTATTCCTCAGTCCCTCCATGTGGCCCTGCCTGACTTTTCTGCTGGGGCTATGGAAAACTGGGGCTTGGTAACCTATCGGGAAATTTATCTGCTGGTAGATGAAAATTCAACAGCCCTAAGCCGCCAGACAGTTGCCTTGGTTGTTGCGCACGAACTAGCCCACCAATGGTTCGGAAATCTAGTGACCATGAAGTGGTGGGATGACCTCTGGCTCAATGAAAGCTTTGCCAATATGATGGAGTATGTTTCAGTTGATGCAATTGAGCCTAGCTGGAAGATTTTTGAAGATTTCCAGACCAGTGGAGCCCCTTATGCCCTCAAGCGTGACGCGACTGATGGCGTTCAGTCGGTCCATGTAGAGGTCAAGCATCCTGATGAAATCAATACTCTTTTTGATGGAGCGATTGTCTATGCCAAGGGTAGCCGTCTTATGCACATGCTGCGTCGTTGGCTGGGAGACGATGCCTTCCGTAAGGGGCTAGGCGCCTACTTTGAGAAGCATCAGTATGGACATACCATCGGTCGTGACCTTTGGGATGCTCTTTCTCAAGCTTCTGGCCGTGATGTAGCTGCCTTTATGGATGCTTGGTTGGAACAACCGGGTTATCCAGTTGTCACTGCTAAGGTTGAAAATGACTGCTTGATTTTGACCCAGAAGCAGTTCTTCATTGGAGAGCACGAAGACAAGGGCCGTCTCTGGCCAGTACCGCTCAATAGCAACTGGCAAGGACTTCCTGATACTCTGACGACAGAAAGACTGGAAATTCCTAATTATGCAGCCCTGGCAGCGCAAAATGAAGGAGCCCTGCGCCTCAATACAGAGAATACAGCCCACTATATTTCAGATTATCAGGGTGAGTTGCTGGATGCTCTTCTGAATAATCTCAGCTCTTTGGACAATATTAGTAAACTGCAAATCGTGCAGGAGCGCCGACTTCTGGCAGAGTCAGGTATGATTTCCTATGCGGACCTGCTGCCAGTTATCAGCAAGCTGGCAAACGAAACTTCTTATATGGTGGTTTCAGCTGTTTCCCAAGTGCTGGAAGGATTGAATCGCTTTGTGGATGAAGGCAGTCAGACAGAAGAAGATTACAAAGCCTTGCTGAAAGTACTTAGTCAAAGCAATTTCGACCGTCTTGGTTTTGAAAAACAGGAAGGCGAAAGCGATGAGGATGAGATGGTTCGTCAACTGATTGTGGGTAATATGATTAAGGCCGACGACGAGACAGCTAAAGCTCAAGCTAGCCAGATTTTTGACCGCTATCGTGATAATTTGGAAAAACTCCCTGCCGCTATTCGTCTGCAGGTATTGGTCAACCAAATCAAGCATCATGAAAGCAAGGAGCTGACTAAGCTTTATCTGGACTTATATGTCGCTTCAAATGACGGAAGCTTCAAAAATGCACTTTCTACAGCCCTTTCTTATACGAAGAACAAGGAAACCTTGGATGAACTGTTAGCGACTTGGAAGGATAAATTTACTGTTAAACCGCAGGATTTGTCAGCTTGGTATGCCCGTTTCCTCAGCCGAGATTTTACTCAAGAAGCAGTGTGGACTTGGGCGCGTGAAAATTGGGACTGGATCAAGGCAGCACTAGGTGGCGACATGAGCTTTGATAGCTTTGTCATTAGCCCAGCAGTGGTCTTCAAGACAGAGAAGAGATTGGCAGAGTACAAAGCCTTCTTTGAGCCGCAGTTGGACGATATGGCGATTAGCCGAAACATCAGCATGGGAATCAAGGAAATCGCTGCGCGTGTTGAATTGGTGAAGCGTGAGAAAGAAGCAGTGGAAAAAGCAATTCGAGCTGCTATCTGATAGTTTTAATTAAATTGAGAAGAAAGTCTGAGATATTATCCTATCTCAGGCTTTTTGTTTTATAAAATTTCGAAAATGAAAGTTCAATTTATTGCTTTTTATGAATGACAATAAAGAACTTTATATCCATTTTTCCTATCTTTCAGCCTTTTTTAAGAAAAAATTCAGTCCTGTTTAAGTAAAAAACTATATGATAATGCTATTCTAGTGAAAGGATGTGCATGGGATGACTTGTAAGCTGCATTAGCTTCTTGCTTGAAAGAATGAGTCAGAAAAATTTACAAAAGAAAGAAGGAATCGTATTAAATGGATATGGAAAAAATGATTGTTGTAGAAAAAAGTACTAAATGGTGGCTGACGGTTGCGACGGGTGGTGCTCTAGCAGTCGGACTTCTAGGTGGCTATGGTCTTGCGACAGCTATTCACGATACAAACAATCAGCAATCAGCTATTCAACAGACAGCTACTATACCAGGAGCACCGGAGCAGGGACAGAATGGTCAGAATGCAGGAAATGGCATGCCACCGCAGCCAGGTCAGAATGGTCAAAATGGTGGACCAGATAATGGAATGCCACCGCAGGATGGTGGTTCAGGACAAAGCGGTCAAGACCAAGGAATGCCGCCTCAAGACGGCCAGCAGTCGGGTAATGACAAGAGCAAGAATTCTTCTGCTCAGCAAAATGACAACGGGAAGAAAAACAAGAAAAAGTCTTCAACGAACACAAATGAACAATCGGACAAGAATAATAAGTCTACAAAAGAAAATAAAACGTCGCAGTCGTAGAAAAAACTTACTGATTTTGACCCAAGTCATGATATAATAAGAATAGCAAATAAAACAAAAACCAAAAGACGTGATCTTGGTAAGTTTTATTGGAGGAAAGAAAGATGATTAAAATTCTATTGGTAGAAGATGACCTTGGACTGTCAAACTCAGTTTTTGATTTTTTAGATGATTTTGCGGATGTAATGCAGGTTTTTGATGGTGAAGAAGGTCTATATGAAGCAGAAAGCGGTGTTTATGACCTCATCTTGCTGGATCTCATGCTGCCTGAAAAGGACGGTTTCCAAGTGCTGAAAGATCTCCGAGCAAAAGGAGTTACAACACCTGTTCTCATCATGACAGCTAAGGAAAGCTTGGATGACAAAGGACATGGCTTTGAGCTTGGGGCTGATGACTATCTGACAAAACCTTTCTATTTGGAAGAACTGAAAATGCGGATCCAGGCGCTCTTGAAACGCGCTGGCAAGTTCAACGAGAATACTCTTTCTTATGGCGATGTGACGGTCAATCTATCCACAAATTCAACATTGAAAGACGGTAAAGACGTGGAGTTGCTTGGTAAAGAGTTCGACCTCTTGGTTTATTTCCTGCAAAATCAAAATGTAATCTTGCCTAAGACTCAAATTTTTGACCGTCTGTGGGGCTTTGACAGTGATACCACTGTTTCCGTTGTCGAAGTGTACGTTTCAAAGATTCGTAAAAAACTGAAAGGAACGGCATTTGCGAAAAACCTACATACTCTTCGTAGTGTCGGCTACATTTTAAAAGATGCTGAATAAAATCAAGAAGACCTTTTATGCGGATGATTTCTCTTATTTCATTCGCTATTTTGGGTTGTTTACATTAATCTTCTCAGCCATGACCTTGATTATTATTCAGGTTATGCGCTCCAGCCTTTATACGTCAGTTGATGAAAATCTGAAAAACCTGAGTAATGATCCTAGTTCAGTAGCTGATTTGGCCTATCGGACGACAGGTCAGCAGTCTGATCCGAGCAATAAGGTCAATTCTAAAAGTCCTAAAAGCAGTAAAGAGCCAGATGGTGATTCAGATGAAGAGCCTAAGCCTAACAATCTAACTACGCCAAATGTCAGCTCTAATACTTTTGCCCTGCTTTTGGATGATGATTATAAAAATATTTCCACCAGCAAGAGCGATGGTTTTCTGGACTTTAACTCGCTGGAATTTAACAAGTCCTATCTGAATCAAATCAAGGAAATCGTGATTGGTAATAGCTTTGGCCAGACAGAAAGCTATCGGGCTTATCTCTTTGATATTGATCCTAAAAATGAGTATCCTGATATCAAGTATGCTGTGGTCATGACTAGTATCAGCCAGCTGGAGCAGACCAGCAGCAAGCATGAGCAGTTGATTGCCATGGTTATGGTCAGTTTTTGGGGAATTTCCCTGATTGCCAGTATTTACCTTGCTCGGATGAGTGTCAAGCCTCTGCTGGAAAGTATCCAGAAGCAGAAGGCTTTCGTGGAAAATGCCAGCCATGAGCTGCGGACACCTTTGGCTGTTTTGCAGAGCCGCTTAGAAACGCTCTTTCGTAAGCCTGAAGCAACAATCATGCAGAGCAGTGAAAATATCGCTTCTAGCTTGGATGAAGTGCGCAATATGCGCTTGCTGACGACTAATCTGCTCAATCTGGCCCGTCGCGATGATGGCATCAAGCCTCAATATGGTGAAGTTGAACCAGAATTTTTTGATACGACCTTTGCTAATTACTGTATTATCGCAAGGGAGAATAAAAAAGCCTTTCATTCAGAAAATATGATCAAGCACCCTATTGTGACCGATCAAATTTTTCTCAAACAACTGATGACTATTCTATTTGATAATGCTATCAAGTATACAGATGATGATGGCGTAATCAGTGTCATGGCTACTTCGACAGATCGCTACCTTATTTTCCGAGTAGCGGACAATGGCCCTGGTATCAGTGATGAAGATAAGAAGAAGATTTTTGATCGCTTTTATCGGGTGGACAAGGCTCGGACTCGTCAGAAAGGTGGCTTTGGTCTGGGACTTTCTCTGGCCAAGCAGATTGTCGATGCTTTCAAAGGCTCTATTTATGTCAAGGACAACAAACCAAAAGGTACGGTCTTTGAAGTTAAACTGCTATTGAAAGAAACGAAAAAGCGCCCTGTTAAATAGCGGGAGAGGCCTAATATGAACATTTTGGTTTATGGTGCTGGCACAATTGGTTTGACATACGCTTGGTTACTGTCTAATCAGCATCAAGTTACTGTCTTAGTTAGAGAGCATAAGCTGTCGACTTTAGAGCAAGGCTTCACACTTTCTATTAAAGATTTAAGAAAAGATGATCAGGTCTATAAAGAACATCATTTCCAGCCGCCGTTGGTGACGATCATTGATCAAGACTATGACCTGATTCTCTTAACGGTAAATAGTTTGCAACTAGAGCAGGCATTGGATCATTTGGCGGCTATAAAGGAAAAAGCTCATTTACTTATTTTACAGAATAACTGGAATATCAACTCCAAGATTCCTTCTTATTTGGACAGAAAGCAGGTGTCGCTAGCTTTTCCTTCTTCTGTTGGAGGAGGGCGAAAGAGTGATGGTCGGATCCAAGCTATCATTTTCAAAGAAGCTACGTTACTTGATGATGATTCTTACACATCAAAGTTGTCTCCTATCTTCACAGCTAGTGGGATAGGCATTGATGCTATGCCCGACTTGGCTTCTTGGATGAAGGTTCACTGCCTTCAGGAGGCGGTAATGGCAGGTGCAGTTGCAGAAGCGGGGAGTTTTGATGCACTCTTGAAAGATAAAAAAGCAATTCGAAAGATGATTTGCGCTTGGCGAGAAGGTTTAGAACTCTGTCAGCGATATGGCATTCCTAAACATCGTTATAAACCTACTAAATATCTATCCCTGCCCCTATTTCTCTTGGTTCCAGTAATGAAGTTCATGTTGAGTCAGCCTTTGGTTTCCGAAATGGTCACAAATCACATGCATTCAGGCTATGCCGAATGGGTTGATCAATATTTTGAAATCAAAAGAAGTGCTGAGAAAGAAAGCATTCCCATGCCTCAATGGAATTCGTATAGCGACTTCATCGAACAGTTTTTGAAAAACAATTCTTAGCAGGCCTTATTGGCTTGCTTTTTATCTGGTACCTATTTACTTTTTTAAAAATTTAATATAAGTTTTGCCCAAAATAGGGTATAATAATAAACAAGAAAGAATGAGGTGAAATTATGGCATCAAAAATGTTACATACTTGTTTGCGTGTGGAGAATTTGGAAGCGTCTATCGCTTTTTATGCAGAGGCTTTTGGCTTTAAAGAGCTGCGCCGCAAGGATTTTCCAGATTATCAGTTTACTATCGTTTATCTAGGTTTGGAAGGCGATGATTATGAGCTTGAACTGACCTATAACTATGACCATGGTCCTTATGTGATTGGGGACGGTTTTGCTCATGTGGCACTTAGCACGCCAGACTTGGAAGGTCTGCACGCTGAGCACAAGGCCAAAGGCTATGAAGTGACAGATCCAAAGGGTCTTCCTGGCAACCCGCCTAATTATTATTTTGTAAAAGATCCTGATGGCTACAAGGTGGAAGTCATTCGTGAGAAGAGTCTCTAACATCTAGCTGCAGTTAATTTTGCAAGATAAATGATGATTTTTATTCATTTAGGACAGGTGTATGAAAAGACAAAATAACAAGAAACACGTTAAGAAAACATTCATTGTTCTCAGCTTGCTAGGTTTAGCTTTTGTTGCTGCTCTATTTCTGGGTGCTGTAAAGATTTACGCTATTTTCCAAGAAAAGGAACTGCAAGAGAAGGTTAGTGTGCTGATTTCTCAAGAAGAGACCTTCCACGCTGAAAAAACTGAAAAGCAGAATAAGATGATTGGCAGTCACTATGTAGAGTCCTTCTATCCTCTGCTGGATGGTCAGGTTATGGCAAGTGTCAAGGAGCAGATGGACGCAGATAGCCAGACGATTAAGGATAATCAGAAGAAGGGTGATAAGATTGAGGAATTGACCTTCTACTATGCTGAGGAAAAAGAAACGAGCCTGAAGGATGTCAAAGAAGTACTGGTGCATCGAAAGGACTATCATGTTAAAGAGATGAAAATCAGTAAAGGAGAAGAGCGGGAAGTTGCTGACAGCTATCTCGGTCCAGACGGCAGCCCTTTCACTCTGGATAAGCTCTTTCAGGATCCAGATGTAGCTAAGGAAATCTTCATCAACGAGATATCCAGCCAGCTGACCTTTAGACAGGCCGATGAGGCGGTGCAGACAGAAATTCTCAACACCCTCAATGGAACGGAGTTGGGTCAGTGGTCCTTCCGTTATGAGTACAGCCATTTTTCTATTAAGCTGAGTAAGGAAGTGCAAGGCTTAACCAGCATTGACGTTCCTTTATCTAGCTTTTATGACCAGATCAATGCGGACTATCTGACTGGAGATGACTTGGCAGCTTATCAGAGTTTTGAAGCTAAGAAGCATGTGAAGATGGTTGCTCTGACCTTTGATGACGGTCCAGATCCTAAGACAACACCCCAGGCTCTAGATATCCTCAAGAAATATGGTGTCAAGGCGACCTTCTTTATGGTTGGTCAAAACATTGCTGGTAATGAAGCGATCGTCAAGCGCGTGCACAATGAAGGTCATCAGATTGGGATTCATACATGGGACCATCCAGTCTTAACCAAACTTCCTCTGGAGTCGGCCCAAAAAGAAATCCTTGATACCCAGACCGCTATTAACAATGTCATAGGCATCAAGCCAACGATTACGCGGCCTCCTTATGGAGCTATTAATGCTACAATTCAAAATTCGGTTGACCAGTCCTTTATCATGTGGAATGTGGACAGTCTAGACTGGAAGACACGCAATACTAAAGCTATTATGCAAGAGATTGCTAAAACCCAGCCAGGTTCAATTATCCTCATGCATGATATTCACCAGACCAGTATTGACGCTCTGCCAAGTGTCCTCGAGTATCTGAAGAGCAACGGCTATACTCTGGTAACGATCGATGAGCTGCTGGAAGGTCAGCTAGAGCCCCATCGTATTTATTACGGCAGAGACTAAGACGGTCCTTGGGTTTAGATTTTGGAAATCATTGTTGGTAATGAGTAAAAGCAAAAAGCTTTGGAAACATTTGATTTCCAAAGCTTTTTAGCTTAACTCGTTACATAAAGTTCTTGATTTTTTAGTACAATTTCGCGAACGGAAGCGTATTTTTTTAATGTCTTCAGCTCTTCTGGATGGCTGATGAGGGTGATGACGTAGCCTTCCTTGCCCATGCGGCCGGTTCGCCCAGAGCGGTGGGTATAGGTTTCTAAATCGCGTGGAAGATCATAGTTGACGACACATTCTAGCGAGTCAATATCAATGCCGCGAGCAACCAAGTCAGTGGCTAGCAGGAGAGTAATCTGGTGTTCTTTGAACTTATCTAGAATCACCTTGCGGAACTTAACATTGACATCGCTGGCTAGAGAAACCGCGTTGGCTTCACGATACTGGAGTTTTTCCTCGGCGCTTCCTAGGTCTGACAGAGCGTTGAAAAAGACCAGTCCGCGAAAATCTTCAACATTTGATAACTTGCGGAGCAAGTCCACCTTATCACGTTTCTCAACTTGCATGTAAAAATGCTGAATATTGTCCAAAACTTGGTCGTCAATGCTGATTTCTAGGGTATTTTCAGCAATCTTATCGTGGTCGAACTTAGCAGTAGCGCTCATATATATCAGCTGGTGGTCACGAGGCGCATAGTGGGTGATTTTATCTACAAAGTGATACTGAGAATCGCTGAGCAGCTGGTCAAATTCATCCAAAATGATGGTTTCGACATTCATCATCTTGATCTTCTTGAGCTTGATTAATTCGAAAATCCGCCCAGGCGTTCCGATGATAATTTCCGGACCTTTCTTAAGGCGCTCAATCTGTCGCTTCTGGCTGGATCCGGAGAGCAGAAGCTGGGCTGTCAACCCTAAAGGCTCCGCCCAAGTCTTGCAGACCTCAAAAATTTGTCCAGCCAACTCAGTATTAGGAGCTAAAATCAAGAGATGTTGGGCTTTTCTAGGTGTCAGCTTGAGTAGACTAGGAAAGAGATAGGCCAGAGTTTTACCAGTACCAGTCGGACTGATTCCCAGCACCGTATCGCCTGCAGAAATAGGCCCAAACATCTTCTCTTGAATAGCCGTCAAATCTTCAAAGCCAAGCTGAGCCAGCTGATTTTGCCAGCTCGGGGGAAATTGTTCCTTAATCATCATCAACCTCAAATCTAATGCCAGCGTCCTTGCGCATGGCAAATAAGCTTTCATGAACAGCCGCTGCCGCATCTAACCATTTCTCGTAAGCCTCATCCTGTCCGCCCTTGAGCACTCGTGCGAAAGCCTGAGCTTCTTCCAGCATGGTATAGGAAGCACGCTGGATAGGCAGCACCTCTTCTTGACCGTCCAGATTTTGGAAAATAGCAGAGCTGATAAATTCAATCCCGTCTAAAGTCAGAGTTCCCTGATCCGTATAAATCTCTGCTGGCAGATTGCTGTTTATATTTTTACCGGCCTGAATCTGAACTTGAAAATCCGGATAGATGAGACAGCCGGATCCATTTAAATCAATCGTATTAGCTAGCTGCTGGGCGCTATAGCGAGCGAAGCGCGGATGGCCGAAAAGTCTGATAGCCGCATAGACAGGATAGACACCCAGATCCATCAAAGCGCCGCCAGAAAATTTAGCTGAGAAAACGTTGGGCTGCTCTCCTGCAAGCAGAGCCTGCATTTTTGAAGAATACTTGGCATAGGTGAAGTTGGCTCCCAAGACGGTCTTGTCCTTGAGAAAATCACTGATTGTATCAAAGGCCTGCTCATGATAGTTGCGGGCAGCTTCAAAGAGATAGACTTGATGCTCGTCAGCCAGCTTGACCAATTCCCGCCATTCTTTGGGACGAGAAACCGCAGGCTTTTCGACAATGACATGTTTCCGAGCCAGAATAGCTACCTTGGCATGATTAAAGTGCAGACTGTTGGGACTGGCGATATAAACAACATAGATATCGGACGACAGAAAGTCCAGCATTTCAGTATAGACGGCTGTATTTTCATAGTTTTGCACAAAGCGCTCAGCAGAAGCCAGAGTCCGAGAGTAAACAGCTGCCAGCTGATAGTCGCCTGTTGAGTGAGCAGCCTTGATGAACTCATGAGAAATAGAACCTGTTCCGATGATTCCAAGTTTGAGCATAAAAACCTCCTTTTTCTATTTTTAAGCATGTACTTTTTTTATTTTAGCTCTTTCATTATAACATGAATTGCGGTAAAATAGATAAGATAACAAGAGATGGAGCTTATAATGCAAAATAGACCTATTATTATTGGTGTAACTGGTGGTTCCGGAGGGGGAAAGACCAGTGTTTCTCGAGCAATTTTGGCTAATTTTCCAAACGAAAAAATTGCCATGATTGAGCATGACTCCTATTATAAGGATCAGACGCATCTGACTTTTGAGGAGCGGGTGAAAACCAACTATGACCATCCTTTTGCTTTTGACACGGACCTGATGATTGAGCAAATCAAGGAGCTCTTGGCTGGTCGGCCTGTGGATATTCCTACTTATGACTATACGGAGCATACCCGCAGCAAAAAGACCTATCGTCAGGAGCCTCAGGATGTGTTCATCGTTGAGGGGATTTTGGTATTGGAGGATCAACGCCTGCGGGATTTGATGGATATTAAGATCTTTGTGGACACAGATGATGATGTTCGGATTATCCGCCGGATTAAGCGGGACATGGAAGAGCGTGGACGCAGTTTGGATAGTGTTATTGAGCAGTATTTGGGTGTCGTTAAGCCTATGTACCATCAGTTCATCGAGCCGACCAAGCGCTATGCGGATGTCATCATTCCAGAGGGAGCTTCTAATAAGGTGGCTATTGACCTGATTACGACCAAGATTGAAAAAATCCTTAAGGAAGCCAGAGAAGGCTAGCACACGTAGCTTTCTGCTCTGTCATTTGAGGAAATAAAAGTTTGTGAATCTGGCGAATCACAGTAGCTACAAGATTTTGAAATGTAATCTAGCAAGGGGAAGTGGACGGACTGAAATCTATGATTTTCGGAGTCTGGTCACTCCCTTATTTTGTAGGTGATTTATGAAACAATTTGTAAAAAGAGAGTTTCACTCTCGTTCAAAATTTTTTGCCTGCCTCTTGACCTTTTGTGCAGGATTTATCGACGCTTATACCTTCATTGAGAGGGGAGGGACCTTGGTGGCAGGTCAGACGGGAAATGTCGTTTTCCTTTCGGTTGAACTCATCAATCAGGAGACAAGAGGAATCGAAGTGAAATTGGCAACTATGTTGGCCTTTATGCTGGGGATTTTTCTGATGACCGTTTTTCAGCATCATTTTGAGCATTCTTGGCGCAGGCTGTCCAGTGTTTTTCCTTTGATATTGACGACAGTTATCGCTGGATTTTTGCCAGCAAATGTACCTCATCTCTATATCGTGCCGCCACTGGCTTTCTGCATGGGCCTGGTTGCGACGGCTTTTGGCGAGGTGGATGGTATTGTCTATAACAACTCCTTTATGACGGGGAATATCAAGAAAACCATGGTAGCTTTTGGCAACTATGCTCGAAACAAGGAAGGAAAAGATTTGAAAGAAGGCCTTTTCTTTGTTGCCCTATTGGCAAGTTTTGTAGTCGGAGCCATCATCTCTACCTATCTGATTCAGTTTTACCTCTTGAAGACCATCTGGCTTGTTTCCCTGATTCTAACAGCCTTTCTCCTTTTCCGAGGCGTTCAGTATATGAGGAGGTGAAGATGGAATATTCTTAGAAACGAAGTGACTTAAGAAGTGATATTGTGAAATTATAGAAAGAAGTAGAAATATAAGAGAAAATGATGAAAAAAAGCAAAATAGCGACTCTATCTATCGTAGCGCTAATCTCTGCTCTAGTCGTAGGAGGAACGATTCTGACAGTTCAAAATAAAAGTTTGTTTACACATGAAACTAATCAGGAGAAAAAGAAAGAGCAAAATCCGCGTGAAAAGCAGCTTGATTATCTTAAAAATCATGAAGAAGAGTTGGCTGAGTTTGCTAAAGCTTTGAATCCTAAAGTTGAAAGTGTTCAATTTGATTGGGACAGTATGAAAGTCGAAGACACAGGGAATGGCACCCCTCAAGGTGGAGGATATATTCTGACTTTGGATGGCGGAATAAATAATAATAAAGACACTGAATTTACATTGGGAATTCCTTTAAACCACAATTCAAATGAAGTTCCTGATAAGCTAGTTATTTATGAAATGCAGCCGATAAGAATTTTACGAGATGGAGGTTGGTTCTTATATGAGTAACAGTAATTTAAAGAGTTTTGACAATCTTTATGCAGATTTGGCGCAATCAGCCAATTTCTAATTTAACTAGAATACTTTTCAAAAGTATTTTTTTAATGCATTCATGATATAATAATAGTAACTTCTATTCACAAGGAGGACAAATAATGAAAAAAAGCAAAATAGCTATTCTATCAATCGTAGCGCTAACTGCTACTCTAGTCATAGGAGGGACGATTATGACAGTTCAAAACAAAAGTTTATTCACAGATGGTATTTTTGATTTTCGGAGTTCAAAAGAAAAGCAGTTGGCTTATTTGAAAGAGCATGAAGAAGAGATTAAGGAGTTTGTAAAATCTCAAAATTCAAAGATAGAATCGGTTCAAATTGATTGGGAACAAACACAATGGGATCAGATAGGGAATGGAACACCCCAAGGTGGAGGTGATATTGTTCAGGTTTATGGAGGCTTTAATAATATAGAAAAATCAAGCTGGAGTGTTGTAATTGAGATTGAAAATGGAAAAGTTTTAATTGATACTATTGGAATAGTTAGCCCTTTAAGTATAGGAGGTGATTTGTTTGAGTAACAGCAATTTAAAAACATTTGATAATTTTTATGCAGATTTAGCGCAGTCTTCTTATAGGGGACGTCCAAACCTTTTCCCTTATGAGAGGTTGCCTAAGCATAGAAAAGAAATATTAGATTCGGGGGGATCAATCTCATTTGATTTTTCCCAAGATGTTGTTTATAAGAAAGAAATCACCTCTGGAGGTAAGAATCTCGATAATGATGGCAAAGTTTACCTGCAGCCAGATCCAGATCTTCACACAGAAAGAATTATTGATTACCCTTATTTGGATGATGACAATGAATTTATCAAAGATTTTAAGTCAAAATTGGGAATTGGAGATTATCAAAAAGGATTGATGACTGATGAATTAGCTGGATTTAATTCTTATTTTCTGACCGATACGCCGACCTTGGAAAAGAATACAAAGAAAACTTATATGCCTATTCGAGGCAGTGATGGATTTAACATAGATAAATTATCGGAGCTTGGTATTAAAGGGCTGAATCTAAATGATTGGGTAGCTAATGATGGTCAATTTGCTATCAATCATATCCATATTCCACAAGCTCCTTTGGCAACCGAGGCCATGAAAACTCGTATTCAAGAAATGAGAGAGAAAGCGCCTAATGCAACAATGGATCTTACTGCACACTCGCTAGGAACCATGGTGACGGTTCAAGGTATTGCTGGATTGAGCAGTAAAGATATAAATAAGATTGGAAGAGTAGTCCTGTTCGACGGACCAGATACAACAAAGAGCTTAAAGAAAATGGGACTCAGTGATGAGAAAATCAAAAAAATCAGCGAAAAAATAGAGTATTATGTCAATCCCTTTGATATGGTGAGTATGCTCAATCGGGAACATACTATCGCTCATCTACCTGGTGATTCCAATGAACCACTTAAAAAGCCAGTTGGTAAAGTCAATATTGTGGTTCCCTTATACTATACCCAGAGTTTCGATTCGGAGAGTGCCCATGATTTTGGTGTTTTTCAGGGAGACGGTAAAGGTTCTTTTTTGACCGCTTCTGCTGATTATCATCCAGAACTGCTGAGAGCGGGTGAAAAGCTAGCTCGTCTAATTGCTAAAACTCTGGATGCTCTTCGAAAACTGGGAGTTGATGAAGAAACCGCTTCAAATATATTCAATTCTCTAATGAAAGGAGATCTTCCTGATAGGGCTGTTTTGGGGTATGCCTTCTATCATCAATTTGAGACAGAATACAAGGAAATTATTAGGGTTGCTCGCTTGGAATCTATGGCTTGGGATCGTGAAGCTATTACTCGCTATCAGGAACAGTTGGGAAATGGCAATCTTACAGGAGAAGATAGAATTTTGGTTCGTGCTCGTCTCCTTCAGACTGCAGCACAGCTGGCTATCTTTGAAATGGAAGATAAAGTTAAGCATGTTCAAACCTTATTGTCGGATGCCAAAGAATTTGTCCAAAATACAGTAAAGGATACGAGTACAGAGGCGATGGGAATGGTGACCTATCTGAGTGGTACAGAGGTAGCGAGTTTATTGGCTGATTTTAATGTTTCTCGTTTTTGGGATGATACGATTGAAAGCAACACAGAGACATCTGCAAAAGGCTTTATGACAGAGATTGAACAGTTGGGAATGACTTTGGTTAGAGCTAGTGGAGATTTTGCAGCAGTCGATACTCAGCAAGCTGAGGATTTCAATAATCTCTTGGCAGATGTAAAAGGAACATGGAGGGGTAAGAATGGTTCTGATAGTAAATGATGATGCCCTCATAACTAAAACGGAGTTGGCAAAACAGTTTAAAGAAAAGATGAAAGAGCAGGAGCGGCAAGCTATCAAGGCTTTGATAGCAGCCAAAGAGCAGCTTATTCTTGCTAAAGGAGCGGAGTTAGCAACTCAGCTACAGGCGGTGGCTTTGGATATGAAAAATTATGCGTCTACTAACTATGTTAAAAACATTCAGGGTGGATTTGAAGGTAAGGCAGCGCAAGCTGCTGAAACTCATCTAACTCAGACGATGCAGACCCCTTCTTTGGATAGCCCGATTAAGGGATAGGTGATGAGGCAATGCTGGATAAAAAGAAGCTTCAGGAACTGGAAGATGAACATGCTCTAAAAATGCGTGAGTTTGAGCGAGTAGAGACAGACTTAGATACATACTATCATAAGTTTGACAGAGAGACGAACAAACTCTTAGAGGCGATTTCTTATGCATGTAGAGAGGTTCCTTTGACAGCAGCTCAACCTTATATTTTTCAAATAGAGGATAATCTGGATCAATACCATCAGCAATACAAAAAATGCATAGACGATGTTCTAGAAGCTCGCTATCAGGAGAACAGACGCTTTCAGAATAAGCTGGATGAAGTGAGTAAATAAACTATGTTACGATTCCTGAAAAAATAGAAGAAGTGAGACTTACCTTACTTCTTTTTTCTCGTATTTACAGTTTTAAATCCCCCAAAATAATCCAGCATATTAAAAATTTTCAGAAAATATCGACTTTTTCTTGACAGGTTTATGATACTGTGTTAAAATACTAAACAATAAGAAACCATCTCAAAAAGGAGTTAGTCAAACATGAAGTCAACCCAATCTTCAAACTTTGCTTTGTTGTTGCGTTACTCGGGCTAGTGCAAAAGCATTAGTCCTGTTTGGCTTACCAAGCGGGAGTAAATCAACATCTCGCTTGTTCCTCAAGTGAGATGTTTTTTATTTCACCTATCTTACCTCAAATTCTGATGAGGAAGAAATGGTTTCTAAAGGAACGACGGGAGTGGGGCTACATCTTGATTTTTCTGAAATCAATTTGTCTCATACTGTCTCAGTCATTGAACATGACCTAGAAGTTGGGAAAGAGTTTTTCCTAAATGGTCTATGTATTTTAGAAAAGGAGTTGTCTATGACACGCAAAGTTGAGTTTTTTGATACCAGCCTCCGGGATGGTGAGCAGACACCAGGAGTGAATTTCTCTATCAAGGAAAAGGTTGCTATTGCCAAGCAGTTAGAGAAGTGGGGGATTTCAGTCGTTGAAGCCGGTTTTCCAGCTGCGAGTCCAGATTCATTTGCGGCGGTGCAGGAGATTGCTAAAGTCATTACAAAAGCTTCTGTTACTGGTCTGGCGCGTTCAGTCAAATCCGATATTGATGCCTGCTATGAAGCGCTCAAGGATGCCAAGCATCCACAGATTCATGTCTTCATTGCGACCAGTCCTATTCACAGAGAGTTTAAGCTGAAAAAGTCTAAGGAAGAGATTTTAGAAGCTGTGAAAGAGCATGTCTCCTACGCGCGCTCCAAGTTCGATATAGTCGAGTTTTCACCAGAGGATGCGACACGAACAGAGCTGGATTTCCTTTTTCAGGTGGTACAAACAGCAGTTGATGCAGGTGCGACTTATATCAATATTCCAGATACAGTCGGCTTTACTACTCCGGAAGAGTTTGCAAATATTTTCGACTACCTAGTGGCAAATGTGACTTCTGATCATAAGGTTGTATTTGGTGTTCATTGTCATGATGACCTTGGCATGGCAACGGCCAATACTTTGACGGCTATCAAGCACGGTGCTGGTCGTGTTCAGGGAACTATCAATGGAATCGGTGAGCGGGCTGGAAATGTAGCATTGGAAGAAGTAGCAGTTGCCTTAGAGATTCGTCAGGACTATTACCAAGTTGAGACAGATATTGTCCTTAATGAAACCATCAACACTTCTGAGCTGGTGTCCCGCTTCTCAGGTATTCCAGTGCCTAAGAATAAGGCGGTCGTTGGTGGCAATGCCTTCTCTCATGAGTCCGGTATCCATCAGGATGGTGTTCTTAAGAATCCACTGACCTATGAAATCATCACACCTGAGCTGGTTGGAGTCAAGAGCAATTCACTGCCGCTTGGCAAACTGTCTGGCCGTCATGCTTTTGTCGAAAAACTCAAAGAACTGGCTCTGGACTTTGCGGAATCTGAAATCAATGATCTCTTTGCTAAGTTTAAGGTCTTGGCTGATAAGAAAAATGAAGTCACTGACGCTGATATTCGGGCTTTGATTGCCGGAACGACGGTCGAAAATCCTGAAGGCTTCCACTTTGATGATCTGCAGCTGACGACCAATGATGACCATACCATCACAGCAGATGTGCAGCTAGTTAATGGAGATGGTGAAACGGTTAGCTGTGTGGCGGAAGGCAAGGGAAGCGTCGAAGCCATCTTTAATGCCATTGACCAATTCTTTAACCAGTCTGTCCAGCTTTTGTCTTATAACATCGAAGCGGTAACGGACGGTATTGACTCTCAGGCTCGCGTCTTGGTAGCTGTTGAAAATACGGATACAGATACAATTTTCAACTCCTCTGGTATTGACTTTGATGTTCTTAAGGCCAGCGCCATTGCCTATATCCATGCTAATACCTTTGTGCAAAAGGAAAATGCTGGTGAAATCGGCCATCAGATATCCTACCGCGATCTGCCTGCAAATAATTAGAAGGAAGCGACTATGACAAGAGAAATTGTAGCACTGGCGGGTGATGGTATCGGCCCAGAAATCATGGAAGCGGGTCTCCAAGTTCTAGCTGCTGTTGCGGATAAGTTTGGCTTTACTTACCATGTCACAGAGAAGGCTTTTGGTGGTGCTGGTATTGATGCGGAAGGTCATCCTCTGCCTCAGTCAACTCTAGAAGCGGCCAAGGAGGCGGATGCTATTCTCCTAGCAGCTATCGGCAGTCCCCAGTATGATAATGCACCGGTTCGTCCTGAGCAAGGCTTGCTCGCTCTGCGTAAGGAGCTTGAACTTTATGCTAATATTCGGCCGGTTAAGATTTTTGATGCTCTTAAGCATTTGTCGCCTTTGAAGGCAGAGCGTATTGCTGGTGTAGACTTCGTGGTCGTGCGTGAGCTGACTGGTGGGATTTACTTTGGCGAGCATATTTTAGAGGACAGATCTGCGCGGGATATCAACGACTACAGCTATGAAGAGGTGGAGCGGATTGTCCGTAAGGCCTTTGACATTGCACGTGGTCGCAGAAAGCGTGTGACTAGTATTGACAAGCAAAATGTACTAGCGACATCCAAACTCTGGCGCAGAGTAGCAGATGAGGTGGCCAAGGATTATCCAGATGTGACCTTAGAGCACCAACTGGTGGACAGCGCTGCGATGCTCATGATTACCAATCCTGCTAAGTTTGACGTTGTTGTAACGGAAAATCTCTTTGGGGATATTCTCTCAGATGAGTCCAGTGTCTTGTCAGGAACGCTGGGAGTTATGCCATCAGCTAGTCATTCGGCTACTGGACCAAGTCTTTATGAGCCTATTCACGGCTCGGCTCCAGATATTGCAGGGCAAGGCATTGCCAACCCAATTAGTATGATCCTTTCTGTAGCAATGATGCTACGGGATAGTTTTGCAGAGCTTGAAGCTGCAGAAGCGATTGAAGCAGCAGTGGAGAAGACTTTGGCTCAAGGTATCTTAACCCGAGATCTTGGTGGTCAGGCAGGGACAGCTCAAATGATGGAGGCAATTATTAATAATTTATGAAATGGATATTAACAGGTATTTGCCTGCTATGGAACCTTGTCGTTTTCCTGCTGTATGGCTGGGATAAGCGAAAGGCTAAGAAAAATCACTATCGCATTCCAGAGAAGACTTTGCTCTTGTCAGCATTGGCAGCCGGAGGTTTGGGCGCTTTATTAGGCGGCCGCCTCTTTCATCACAAGACCAGAAAATGGTATTTCTGGTTGGCTTGGATTTGCGGAATAATAGTGGAAATCGGAATTTTATATTACATATGGAGAAGCTAGTATGGCTGGAAAATCGATTTTTGATAAGCTGTGGGAAAGGCATCTGATAACAGGTGAAGAAGGCCAGCCCCAGCTTATGTATGTGGATCAACATTATATTCATGAAGTGACCAGCCCTCAGGCTTTTCAGGGCCTTCGAGATGCAGGTCGCAAAGTTAGACGGCCGGATTTAACCTTTGGAACCTTTGACCATAATGTACCTACGGTCAATATCTATGATATTCGGGATGTGATTTCCAAGGCTCAGATTGATAAACTTTCTGAGAATGTCAAGGATTTTGGCATTGAACACGCGGCTCACGGATCGGAACTGCAGGGGATTGTCCATATGGTTGGACCGGAAACGGGCAAGACTCAGCCGGGCAAATTTATCGTCTGCGGTGACAGTCACACGGCCACTCACGGAGCTTTTGGAGCTATTGCTTTTGGAATCGGTACTTCGGAGGTGGAGCACGTCTTTGCCACGCAGACCATTTGGCAGGTCAAGCCTAAGAAAATGCTGGTCAAATTTACTGGGGTGCCACCTAAAGGTGTCTATTCCAAGGACTTTATCCTCGCTCTGATTGCCCGATATGGTGTGGCTGCAGGTGTCGGTCATGTGGTCGAGTATGCTGGTGATGCGATTGACCATCTGACCATGGAAGAGCGCATGACCATCTGCAATATGTCCATAGAGTTTGGCTCAAAGATGGGCATTATGAACCCCGACCAGAAGACCTATGATTACGTTCAAGGTCGGCCGGGCGCTCCAAAGGACTTTGAGGCGGCGGTAGCTGATTGGAAGACTCTAGTCAGTGATCCTGATGCTGTCTATGATAAGGTCATTGAGATTGATGTCTCTGAGCTGGCACCTATGGTGACTTGGGGAACCAATCCTTCTATGGGAGTAGAGTTCGGTGCGGCTTTCCCAGAAATTCGCGATATGAACGACGAGCGGGCCTACAATTACATGGACCTCTCACCGGGTAAGAAAGCAGAAGATATCGACCTAGGTTATATCTTTATCGGCTCCTGCACTAATGCCAGACTCAGCGACTTGCAGCTTGCAGCTAAGTTTGTCGCTGGAAAGCATATCGCTCCCAATCTTACAGCTATCGTCGTACCAGGCTCTCGTCCGGTCAAGCGGGCTGCTGAAAAGATGGGGCTGGATAAAATTTTCATGGATGCTGGCTTTGAGTGGCGCGATCCAGGTTGTTCCATGTGCCTGGGAATGAATCCAGATAAGGTGCCAGACGGAGTCCACTGTGCCTCTACAAGTAATCGGAACTTTGAGGATCGTCAGGGATTTGGCGCTAAAACCCATCTTTGCAGTCCTGCCATGGCAGCAGCGGCAGCAATTGCCGGGCGATTTGTAGACGTCCGCCAGCTACCGGAGGTCCAGTAAGGAAGGCTTATGGAAAAATTTACAATCTACACGGGGACAACGGTTCCCCTCATGAACGATAATATCGATACAGACCAAATTTTGCCCAAGCAGTTTCTCAAGTTGATTGATAAAAAAGGCTTTGGCAAGTATCTCATGTACGCATGGCGCTATCTGGACAATCAATACACCGAAGATCCTGATTTTGTCTTTAATAGACCGGAGTACCGTAAGGCGACTATTCTGATTACAGGTGACAATTTCGGAGCCGGTTCCTCTCGGGAGCATGCCGCCTGGGCCTTGGCTGACTATGGCTTCAAGGTAGTCATTGCTGGATCTTTCGGGGATATTCACTACAACAACGAGCTTAATAACGGTATGCTGCCTATCGTCCAGCCATTGGAAGTCCGACAAGCCTTGGCTAACCTGAAGCCGACAGATGAAGTGACGGTGGATTTGGAGCAGCAGAAGATTTTTTCACCGGTGGGGGAATTCTCCTTTGACATTGATGGAGAATGGAAGCATAAGCTCCTCAACGGCCTGGATGACATTGGCATTACGCTGCAGTATGAGGATTTGATTGCAGAATACGAAAAGAATCGTCCATCTTATTGGCAGTAACCATATTTTTGCTATATTGAGAAAATTCTGAAAAAACCTTGTCTCCGATAAAAATATATGGTAAAATAAATCTTAATTTAATAGAAAAGGAAGAAACTTATGACAAAACACATTCAATGGAACGGACAGCTTTCACAAGAAGGTTATGACATCTTGAAAGGCGACGGCGGCTGTATCGTTTGCCCGACTAAGGTGGGTTACATCATCATGACCAGCGATAAAGCTGGCTTAGAGCGTAAGTTCGAAGCTAAGGCTCGTAACCGTAATAAGCCAGGTGTTGTCCTCTGTGGCAGTATGGATGAGCTCCGTGCTTTGGCTCAGCTAAATCCGGAAATTGAAGCTTTTTATCAAAAGCATTGGGATGAAGACATCCTCTTGGGCTGTATCCTTCCATGGAAGCCAGAAGCATTTGAAAAGCTTAAAGCCTATGGTGACGGTCGGGAAGAGCTGATGACAGATGTTCGTGGAACTAGCTGTTTTGTTATTAAGTTTGGTAAGGCGGGCGAGCAGCTGGCAGCTAAGCTTTGGGAAGAAGGCAAGATGGTTTATGCTTCCTCAGCTAACCCATCCGGTAAAGGAAACCGCGGCAAGGTCGAAGGAATTGGCGAGCGTATCGAAAATGCTGTTGATTTGGTCATTGAAGCAGATGACTATGTAGCCTCTATCCAGCCAGACAAGACAATTGAAACTCGCTACGAGCAAGGCGTTATGGTCTCTATGGTGGATAAAAATGGAAAACTGATTCCAGAACAAGGTGGCCAACGTTCCATCTCACCAGCACCAGTGGTCATCCGCAAAGGCTTGGACATTGACAAAATCATGATGCACCTGTCCGATACTTTCAACTCATGGGATTACCGTCAGGGTGAATATTACTAAGATAAAAAAATAAGCTCAGTGTAAGAAGGGGATTTCCTGTTTATACTGGGCTTTTTTGTTTATAATTTCTTTTATTTTTCCTATAATTATGCTATGATAGAAAATGATATATTAACAGATTACAAAGCTATTTAAGTTATACTCATAAAATAATTTTAAAAGACAGTAATAGGTTATAAAATTGGAGGTGTTTTATTAATGAATAATAAAAACTTTTATTTTGTTGGTACAAAATTTGGAAATGATGATTATCTTGAGTATTTTAATAAAGAAGGGAAGTGGGAACTAGGATGGCATAATGATGAAGAAAATAAACAGTATCAAAAAATGTTAAAATTATTCAATAAAATAAAACAAGGAGATATCTTATTTGCCAAGTCTTCATATACAAAAAAGCATAATCTACCTTTCTTAAAGAAAAGTGAAATGAAAGTCTCTGTTATGAAAATTCGTGGTAGGGGTATTGTAAAAGAGATTCTAAATGATGGGCATACAGTAATTGTTGATTGGGAACAAGGCTATTTAGAACGGGAATGGTATTTCTTAACTAGCCAAGAAACAATCTGGTGTCCCTTAGATAATAATTATCGAAAGAAAGAAGCAAATCAGTTAATTGATTTTGCTCTGAGTGATGACATTAAAGAGCAAGATTATAATTATTTCTTAAATCATCTTGATTGGAAAAGGTATAAAGTGGAAAACGATGTAAACAGTGAACAGAAAGGGGACTCGATGAAATATGCTAACGTATTAAAACAATCCAAAAACCTCATCCTCCGTGGTGCTCCTGGTACGGGAAAAACCTATCTTGCTAGACAAATTGCAAGGGAGTTGACTGGAGGAACTGAGGAACAAATCGATTTTGTTCAATTCCATCCCTCTTATGACTATACGGATTTTGTAGAGGGTTTGCGGCCTGTTTCTAATGATAATAGCCAGATAAGTTTTGAGTTACAAGATGGAATTTTTAAGAAGTTTTGTCAGAAAGCTAACGAAGCTCAAAAAACAGGAGGACAAGATAATTTTGATGAAGCTTGGAATGCCTATCTTGAATATGTAAATAATAGAGATGAAAAAGAGCGTTTGACAGATTTTTCTTATCTTACTGTTAATAGCCGGAATAATTTTAATGTCAATTATGAGAGCAAAAGTCAAGGGACAGTCTTGACTAAATCCTATGTCTATGAACTCTATAAAGATGAAAATTATTTAAAACAGACTTATTATCGTAGTCAGGGAAAAAAAGTTCTTGAAACGTTAAGAAAAAAGTTTGGTCTAAAAGACTATATTTTTCCAACAGAGATTGATACGGATAAAAACTTCGTATTCATCATCGATGAAATCAATCGTGGTGAGATTTCTAAGATTTTTGGCGAACTTTTTTTCTCTATTGATCCGAGCTATCGTGGGAAGGATGGAGAGGTTTCGACTCAATATGCTAATTTACATGAAACTAATGAGAAGTTTTATATCCCAGAAAATGTCTACATAATTGGAACAATGAATGATATTGACCGTTCGGTAGATACCTTTGATTTTGCCATGCGCCGTCGTTTCCGTTTTGTAGAAATCACGGCTGAAAGTCAGCTGGGAATGCTTGATAAACTTCTTGGAGATGATGCTGAAGAAGCGAAAATACGTCTAAGAAACTTGAACGCTGCTATAGAAAAAGTAGAAGAGCTCAATAGTCATTACCATGTTGGACCAAGTTATTTCCTTAAGTTGCAGGAAGTAGACTTTGACTATGAATTGCTCTGGTCTGATTATATTAAGCCGCTCCTAGAGGACTACTTGCGAGGTTCTTATGAAGAGGTTGAAACTTTGGAAACTTTGAAAAAGGCATTTGATAAGACAAGTAACGAGCGAACCAATCAGTCAATAACTGGTGACAATGAAAGCGATGGAAATGACGATAAGGATAACAGATAATCAGCAACTTATAAAAAAAGAGGATTTTGTTGAAATCTATCCAAAAATTAGTCAGGTACTTTTAGATAGAACTTTAGAAAGCCTTTCTCAAGAGGATAGTATTTTCATTTTCCCAAATGACTTGAAAAATATTTCTGACTTGGACAAGGACCATAGAATTTTTGAAACTGTAAATCAGAACATTAAGACAGGAAATGTGATTGGTTTTCTGGGTTACGGTCAGGAAAGATTAACGATTTCCTCTCGTTTTTCAAATGCTAATAACGACTATTTTTTACATTATCTCTTACAAAAGGTTCTCAATATCAATCTCACTAATTTGGATGTTGGTTTATCTAGCGAAGATAAACTCTATCAACTATTGGTTTACCTCTTTCCAAAATATCTGCAAGTGGCTTTGAGAAAAGGGATTTATAAGGAATACCAGAGGTTTTTCCATAATGATAGCCATGTAAAGGGAGCGATTGATGTAGGAAATCATCTTAAGAAAAATGTTCCTTTTATAGGAAATATTTCCTACACTACTAGAGAGTTTGCTTATGATAATCCACTTATGCAGTTGATTCGGCATACGATTGAGTACATTAAGAATCAAAAAAGTTTTAGAGCACTACTCGATAGTAATCGTGAAACTATAGCTGAAATTAATCGTGTAACCCCTTCTTATAAACTAGCTAATCGTGTTAAGATTATCAGACTAAATCAAACTAAACCCGTCCGCCATGCCTATTTTCGAGAATATAGAAAATTACAGGAACTCTGTCTGTTGATTCTAAGTAGAGAAAAGCACGGTTTAGGACTTCAAGAGCAAAAAATACACGGTGTTCTCTTTGATGTTGCTTGGCTTTGGGAAGAGTATGTCCAGACATTATTGCCAGAAGGTTTTATTCATCCACGAAATAAAGAAAAGACGGAAGGGATTTCTGTATTTAGCAGTCATGTTCGAAAGGTTTATCCAGACTTCTATCATAAAGATTTAAAAATCGTACTAGATGCTAAATATAAAAAGCTAGAATTTACTGAAAAAGGAATCAATCGTGAGGATTTATATCAACTGATTTCCTATGCATACATTTTAGAAGCTAAAACAGCTGGTCTTATTTTCCCAAGTGTGGAGAAGGTTGTTGATAACGACATAGGTAAATTATCAGGTTACGGGGCACTCTTGAAAAAGTGGTCCATTCTTATTCCTCAAGAAGCTGAAAATTATGACCATTTTGTTCAACAGATACACCAATCGGAAACAATAAATTTTAGATTTTAAAGCAGGATGAACCTGCTTTTTTTCTTTGCCCCAGTTTAAAATTATTTCGAAACAGAACAAAATCCTTGACAGATGTAATTCTAGATGTTACAATCAACAAAAAACGATTCGATATAGAAATAAATTGGGAGAAAGTATGAAAGACAGTCATTTAGTTGCCCATCATATTCATTTGTTGAATGGGCGGATTTTTCAAAAGTTACTGAATCAGGATCCTGAAGCCCTTTATCGGAGTGAACAGGGCAAGATTCTCACAGTTTTATGGAATAGTGAAACGGGTTGCGCTACGGCGACAGATATTGCACTGGCGACAGGATTGGCCAATAATACGCTGACGACTATGCTGAAAAAGCTGGAAGAACAGGGTTTGGTGACCTTTAGTCAGTGTGGTTTAGACAAGCGAAAAAAATATGTCAAGTTGACGGAGCAAGGTTGGTCCCAGAAAGAAGTTGGCCATCGCGTCAGTCAAAAATTGGATGCTATTTTTTATAAAGGTTTCTCAGAGGAAGAAATTCGCCAGTTTGAAAGTTATCAGGAACGTATTTTAGCAAACCTTAAAGAAAAAGAGGGATAAATCATGTCAAAACAAGTTGAAAATGCACAAAATTTATACATTCATGCCATTCAAGACGGGCGAGTTGCTGAGGCTCAAGCTCAGTCTGTAGGAGATACCTACATTCAACACTCGACAGGTGTGCCAGATGGGAAAGAAGGGTTTGCGGCTTTCTTTGCAAATTTCTTTGAGCGTTATCCCGAGCGTGAGATGAAGATTGTTCGCACCATTGAAGACGGCAATCTGGTCTTTATCCATGTCCATCAATATCTCAATGGCGGGGAAGCTCAATGGGTGACGACAGATACTTTCCGTGCGGATGAGAATGGTCGTATCGTGGAGCATTGGGATGTCATTGACTACTATCGTGCTCCGGAAAATGGACAGTTAGATCAGATCTTTGGAGATTTTGAAATCACGGATTTGGATAAGACAGCAGAAAATAAAAAGTTAGTCCGCCGTTTCTTGACAGAAATTTTCCAAAATGGGGAGCTAGAGCAGTGGAGTGATTATGTGGCAGAAGATTTGATTCAGCATAATCATGAGATTGGACAAGGAAGTCAGGCTTATAAAGACTATGTAGCTGAGCACGATCTTACTTTTGACTTTGTTTTCCAGCTTTTGGGTCAAGGGAACTATGTGGTTAGCTATGGGCAGACTCAGATAGATGGGGTGGCTTATGCCCAGTATGATATCTTCCGTTTGGAGAATGGATTAATTGTGGAGCATTGGGACAATAAAGAAGTCATGCCTAAGGTAGAAGACTTAACTAATCGAGGGAAGTTTTAAATTGAGGACAAACAATGATTGAATACAAAAATGTAGCGTTACGCTATACAGAAAAAGATGTCTTGAGAGATGTCAACTTACGGATTGAGGATGGAGAGTTCATGGTTTTAGTGGGTCCTTCTGGATCTGGTAAGACGACCATGATTAAGATGATCAACCGTCTCTTAGAGCCAACAGATGGTAATATCTATATGGATGATAAGAGGATCAAGGACTATGACGAGCGTGAACTCCGCCTTTCCACAGGCTATGTCTTACAAGCGATTGCCCTCTTTCCAAATCTAACGGTGGCTGAAAATATTGCTCTCATTCCTGAAATGAAAGGATGGAGCAAAGCAGATATTCAGCAGAAGACAGATGAATTGTTGGAGCTAGTGGGCTTGCCTGCAGAAGACTATGCTCAGCGTATGCCAAGCGAGCTGTCTGGCGGTGAGCAGCAACGGGTGGGCATTGTCCGTGCCATTATCGCCCAACCCAAAATCCTGCTGATGGACGAGCCTTTTTCAGCTCTTGATGCCATCTCGCGTAAGCAATTGCAGAGCTTGACCAAGAGTATCCATGACCAGTTTGGGATGACGACAATCTTTGTGACTCATGACACGGATGAGGCTTTAAAGTTGGGGAATCGGATTGCTGTTTTGCAGGACGGAGAGATTCGTCAAGTGGCGACACCTGAGGAAATTTTATCTGCACCTGCAACCAGCTTTGTAGCAGATTTGTTTGGAGGTGTTCAACATGGCTAATTTGTTTTCTACCTTTCAGGAGCGCTTTGGCGAATGGTTGGCAGCCTTAGGGCAACATCTCCAGCTGTCTCTTCTGACCTTATTAGTGGCGATCTTCTTGACCATTCCGCTCGCTATCTATCTTCATAGTCACAAAAAGACAGCCAATTGGGTGCTGCAAATTGCAGGAATCTTTCAAACCATTCCTTCAATGGCCTTGCTGGGACTCTTTATCCCCCTTATGGGGATTGGTACACTACCAGCACTGACTGCTCTGGTGATTTACGCTATTTTCCCGATTTTAGAAAATACTGTCACGGCTTTGAATGGGATTGATCCTAGTTTAGAGGAAGCTGGAATCGCCTTTGGGATGACCAAGTGGGAGCGGCTCAAAAAGTTTGAACTGCCTCTAGCTATGCCCGTCATCGTGTCAGGAGTTCGGACGGCAACGGTTATGATTATCGGGACAGCAACTCTGGCAGCCCTTGTCGGAGCTGGCGGACTAGGTTCCTTTATCCTTCTAGGAATTGACCGTCGCAATGCCAGTCTAATCTTGATTGGAGCTATTTCATCCGCAGTTTTGGCTATTCTTTTCAATAGTCTCCTTAAATGGATGGAAAAGGCTAAGCTTCGGACTGTATTTACAGCTTTTGCTGTCTTAATACTCGGACTTGGCGCTTCTTATACGCCAAGTTTTCTACCAAAACAGGAGAAGGATCATCTGGTTATTGCTGGAAAATTGGGTCCAGAGCCAGAAATTCTCATGAATATGTATAAACTTCTCATAGAGGAAAATACGGATATGACTGTGACAGTCAAACCTAATTTTGGGAAGACCGACTTCCTTTATCAAGCTCTGAAAAAAGGTGATGTTGATATCTATCCTGAGTTTACCGGTACGATTACTGGAACTCTCTTGCAGCCTGCTCCAAAGGTTAGCAATGATGCTGAAGAAGTTTTTGAAGCAGCACGTGATGGAATCAAAAAACAGGACAATCTAGTCTTACTCAATCACATGGCCTATCAGAATACCTATGCAATTGCAGTTCCCAAGAGTATCGCCAAAGAATACAATCTTAAAACCATTTCTGACCTTAAGACAGTTCAGGATAAGCTAAAAGCGGGTTTTACCCTAGAGTTTAACGATCGTGAAGATGGAAACAAGGGACTCCAGTCTGTCTATGGACTGAATCTCAATGTATCAACCATGGAACCAGCCCTTCGCTACCAAGCTATCCAGTCGGGTGATATTCAAATCACGGATGCCTATTCGACTGACGCAGAACTTGCGCGTTATGATTTACAAGTTTTAGAAGACGATAAGCACCTTTTCCCTCCTTATCAAGGGGCGCCTCTCATGAAGGCTGAATTGTTAGAAAAACACCCTGAATTGGAAGGTGTTCTCAATAAGCTGGCTGGTAAAATTACGGAAAGCCAGATGAGCCAGATGAATTATCAAGTTGGCATTGAAGGCAAAAAAGCGGAAGCTGTTGCGCGTGACTATCTGGTCAAGGAAGGACTTCTAAAAAAATAAGAAGTAAAAAAGTTAGACTTGTAAGGTCTAGCTTTTTTGCTTACTTGAGGATAGACAGACTACGGATTGAAGGAGATGAGTTTATCTCTTAGTCAGGAAATCTTCATCCATTTTTGGTATAATAAAGTATCAATTCATGGAGGTATTCCGATGGCATCTAGTCAAGAATATTTGGATTTTATTCTGAAGCAGCTGCAGGGCTTAGGCCAAGAAATTAGCTTTCGCAAGATGATGGGAGAGTATTTGCTCTATTATCGGGGGCGCTTATTTGGCGGGATTTATGACAATCGCTTGTTGCTTAAGTCAGTCCAGCCAGCCCTGGATTTTTTTGAAAATCCGGTTTATGAGTTTCCTTATCCAGGCGCAAAGCCAATGCTTTATATAAAAGAAGTAGAAGATGCTGCCTTTCTCTGTAATTTGATTGAAGCTGCCTATCCTGCCTTACCAGCACCCAAAAAGAAAAAATAGTCTTTTCTTTAAAATAGACATTCTAAAAAATTGCCGTTTAAATAGACATTTTTAAAATTTTCCTTTATAATGGACTTAAAGGAGGTTTGGTATGCTTTATATTGCTCTTATTGGAGATTTAATAGAATCCAAACTGCTGAAAAATCGTAAGCAGGCGCAGAAGGACCTGCAGGACATGATGGCGGTGCTAAATCAGGATTATCGGGATTGTCTGGTGTCACCTTTCACGGTAACGACTGGAGATGAGTTCCAAGCTTTGCTACGGCCTAATCCAGAAATCATGCAGCTCCTTGATCAGATTGCCTTGGGCTTTCCTCATCCGATTCGCTTTGGACTTGGTCTGGGAGAGATTGTGACGGATATCAATCGGGAGCAGAGTATTGGTGCGGACGGTCCGGCCTACTGGAGGGCACGCGCAGCCATTGAGGCTATTCATGAGAAGAACGACTATGGTAGCAGCCGTATAGCTGTATCCTTGGGAGATGAAGAGCTCAGTCAGGCGGTCAATACGGTGCTGGCAGCTACTTCATTTATCCAGAGCAAGTGGAATAACAGTCAGAGAGAGGTTCTGGAGCGGATGCTCATGGAATATATCTATGACGAGAATTTTTCTCATGGAGAAATAGCAGAGCTGTTGCAGATTAGTCCCAGTGCGCTTAGTAAGCGACTCAAGTCCTCTGGTTTGAAGATCTATCTGAGAAATCGCCGTTTAGCTATGAGAATGATTCTACAGGCAGCAAAGGAGGCTGAACAATGACAAATTTTATGGGATTTTCAGAATTTTTCATGCAGAATCCGATTCTTGTGTTGACTTTGCTGGCTCATGTACTAGCTGATTTTCAGCTTCAAAGTCAGAAATTGGCCGACCTTAAAAGCCAGCGGTTGAATTTTTTGATTCTCCACTTGGGAATTGTTCTGCTGCCCTTATTGCTCTTGGGGCTTATCTTACCTAATTATCTGCTATATTTCGCCTTGGTCTGGCTCAGTCATGCGCTTATTGACTTCTTGAAGAATAGGTTGAATTCATCGATTGTCCGACATCATGCTCAAAAATCAGCCTTTTTACTGGATCAGATCTTGCATTTGATTAGTATTTTTGCTCTTTATTTTCTCTTAGGGCAGCAGCAAATTCCAGCTCCTAATTGGCTGTCTGACCGCTACCTCATGCTGCAGGCTCTCTTTTTCTTCGCACTTACTGGTAAGCCAATTAATATCCTCTTTAAACTCTTCTTCAGTAAGTATCAGGCAGGAGAAGACAGTGGGGAGACTATTGCGGGGGCTGGTGCCATGATTGGGATTTTGGAGCGCTTGATTATGGGACTTTCTCTTATTTTCGGGCAGTTTACTGCCATTGGGCTAGTCTTTACGGCTAAGTCTATTGCCCGCTATAATAAGATTTCAGAAAGCCAGTCCTTTGCTGAATACTACCTGATTGGCTCGCTTTTCAGTATGATTGCAGTCTTGTTGGTTTATGGCTGTCTGTATTGGTAAAAAAATAAAAAAACAGATCATCATAGCGATGGTCTGTTTGTATGTTCTGATCTGTAACTCTACTCAATCATGGTATTGACAGCAGTGCCTGTCTGGTAGTCAATCTCTGCATTTGGAGAAACATTGTCCAAGAGGACATGAGACATTCCGTCTTCGTCTATGGTTTCCTTGCCCCCTAGCTGGATGCTGACAACATTGCCTTCTGCGTCAAGCCCGACATACTGGAGCTCAATCTTGCGAGGAAGAAGCTCATTATCCGTGTAAATCGGAGTGACCTTGTAATCCAGCCAGTAATCTGGATTTTCCTCTAGCCAGCGTTCCAAGCGATGTTCATAATAGAGCATGCTATCTGGGTTATTGTCGTCCAGTCCTTGGAAACTGCCAGAGTTGAGCCAAGCGGTCATTGGAACGAGGTTTTTCCCTTCGTTATTGAGGCCGCTGAAAGTGAAGCCAATCAGATGAGCGCGATTCATGAGCCAAGCCCGATCATCTCCATTTCCGTAGTAGAATTTGTAATTGTGCCAACCGATGGGATTGTAAGTGACCTTGGTCTCCTTTTTCTTTTTGGCTTTGTGTTGCTCCTGCATTTGAACATGAGCAGCAGTAGCCCGACCGTATTTGTCCTTTTTCCCAAGCTTTAGCTGATACTCCCCATTCAACTCCAGAGTGCCGATAGCTGTTTCATCGCTATG
Organism: Streptococcus sanguinis; assembly: GCF_013343115.1. Taxonomy (NCBI): domain Bacteria; kingdom Bacillati; phylum Bacillota; class Bacilli; order Lactobacillales; family Streptococcaceae; genus Streptococcus; species Streptococcus sanguinis. The sequence goes on along the minus strand of NZ_CP054570.1, from coordinate 1,125,228 downwards.
GTTAAGCAGCTGGACCTTGATCTGGTTCTTCTGATTAGCAGCGACATTCTCTGCAGGAAGAGCCTGTGAAAGTAACAACAAAGAGCCGGCTGACAGGACAAGCCAAGTGCCAAACCTAAACTTTTTCATAAAGAACTCCTTTTAAATAATATATCTCCGACATCATTCTACTAAAAAATAGATTGTTTGACAACTAAAACTTTTCAAAAATATTACAAAAATAAATATCTGTTCAATAAGTGCAAGGTTTGACTAGGATGTGTATTTTTTCTATAATTATAACTAGAGAAAACGCTTGTATATATTACCTAAGGAGGTGCTTATGAGTCCATCTTTAGAGAAAATGTCACTAGAGGAGCTGTGGCAGCTTTTTCCGATTTTTCTGAGAGAGCATCAGGATGAGTGGAAAGAATGGTATGATGAGGAACGGCTTCGGCTTTTGATTTTTTTGCCTGCAAATCAGCTGGTTCGGATTAGTCATATTGGCTCTACATCCCTTGAGACCATCTGGGCCAAGCCTATAGTGGATATCTTGCTGGAAATTCCCAAAGAAACAGATATGGCAGTGATGAGAGACTTGTTTCTGAAAAATGGCTATCTGCTTATGTCAGAAAGCCAAGGGCAGATGTCATTCAATAAAGGCTACACACCGAGTGGTTTTGCGGAGCGGGTTTTCCATCTGCATCTGCGCTATGAGGGTGATCATGATGAACTTTACTTTAGAGACTATTTACAGGAGCACCCTGCTGTAGCTAAAGACTATGAAAAGCTCAAGCTATCCTTGTGGAAGCAATATGAGCACAACCGTGATGCCTATACAGAGGCGAAAACGGATTTTATCAAGAACTATACAGAGAAAGCTAAAAAGCTTTATGGCGGAAGATACGAGAGGGAAGACAGATGATTTATCCAATTATTGGCTTTCTGGTTATTCTTGCTTTTCTTTACTTAATTTATCAATCAAAAAGGCCGTTCGGCTTTGTAGGATTGTGGATGATGAAGTTATGGAATCGTGTTTATCTGCCCATGGTTGTATGGTCGATCAGTCAGCTGGATCATAAGAAGCGATTTTATGCCATTTTGGATGTTGGAGTTGGAAACGGAGCGTCCTCAAAATATTTGAAAAACTACTTTCCTAATAGTCGAGTTCTGGGGATTGATATTTCTTCTACAGCTATTAGAGCAGCTGAAAAATTGGATGAGCCTGGCCTATCTTTTGAGGTGAAAAATGTTGAGAATACAAATCTTCCAGTTGAGGAATTTGATTTGATTACAGCCTTTCAGACTCATTTTCATTGGTCGGATTTAACTCAAGCATTCACAGAACTTAAACGGATACTTAAGCCAGATGGAATCATCTTACTAGCATGTGAATGGAGCAAATTAGCTTATTACCTACCAGACTTTACAAAGCAAGAAAAACTGGAAAACTATTTGACAGACTTGGATTTACATCTCATCGATAGTCCAAGAAAGGGCCAATGGATTCTTTATAAAATTAGGAAAAAATAAGGAGGTATCCTATGAAACAATTATTTTTATGTTCATATTTTGCAGGAGTCAAGGACTTGTTCAGACAATATGCGTCTGAAAAGCAATTGGACAAACAAGTACTTTTTATCCCGACGGCTGGAAATGTAGAAGAGTACAGAGGTTATATTGACGAAGCCCTGCAGACCTTTGCAGACTTGGGATTTCAAGTAGAAATTTTAGATATCTCAGCTTGTGATAGAGAGACAGCTCAGGCCAAAATTTTCCAAAGCAAACTCCTCTATGTCTCTGGTGGCAATACTTTTTATCTTCTGCAAGAACTTAAGAAAAAGCAGCTTCTATCCTTGATAACAGAGCAGATTGCGGATGGCATGGTTTATGTGGGCGAATCCGCTGGTGCTATCATCACAGCCCAAGACATTGACTACAATAAGCTTATGGACGATAAGGCGGTCGCTAAGGAACTGAATGATACAGAGGCACTAAACGAGGTGGATTTTTATGTTCTTCCTCATGTTGGCGAAGAACCCTTTGTCGAAAGCGCTCAGGCAACTCTGGATACTTACAGCGACCAGCTGAATCTGCTTCCCCTCAATAATCACCAAGCTGTGCTTGTGAAGGGTAAAGAAGTGAGGGTTTTAGAGGTGGAATAAAATATTTTTGCCACGAATTTTAACAAAAGGTCTATAAAAAGTAAGAAAAGCTTGGTTGAAGCAACCAGCTTTTTTGCTATACTAACAGTGTAATCATAAAAAGGAGATTAAAAAATGATTTCTAAAAATATTGCTATTTTAAGAAAAAGAGAGAATATTTCTCAGGAAAAACTGGCCGAGGAAATAGGTGTATCAAGGCAGACTATAGCAAAATGGGAAGCAGGAGAAAGCGTTCCAGATGTGATTTATTCCTCTCAATTAGCTGATTTTTTTGATGTGAGTTTGGATGAACTAGTACATTTAGAAAGCAATTTATTGACAACTCCTAGTTTCAAAGGGAAATATATTTTTGGAACAGTAACGGTGGGAGAGCGTGGTGAAATCCACTTACCCCCTCGGGCACGAAATATTTTTCAAATAAAAGCGGGAGATCAGCTTCTTTTGCTAGGAGATGAAAATCAAGGATTGGCGTTATTAGATCCGAATTTTTTTCTAGAAACTCCTAAGTATTTTTCAGAAAAGTAGCAGGCGATGAATGAAAAGGACAATGATGTTAGTTATTTTGATATTGATAGCTCTTATATTAGTAAGTGCGCTGATTTTTTTGATGTGAGTTTGGATGAACTAGTACATTTAGAGAGCAATTTATTGACAACTCCTAGTATCAAAGGGAAATATATTTTTGGAACAGTAACGGTGGGGGAGCGTGGTGAAATCCACTTACCCCCTCGGGCACGAAATATTTTTCAAATAAAAGCGGGAGATCAGCTTCTTTTGCTAGGAGATGAAAATCAAGGATTGGCGTTATTAGATCCGAATTTTTTCTAGAAACTCCTAAGTATTTTTCAGAAAAGTAGCAGGCGATGAATGAAAAGGACAATGATGTTAGTTATTTTGATATTGATAGCTGTTATATTGGTAAGTGCAGGGTGGTTTGCTTATCGTAATCTTCACTATGATAAGGCTAATCTTGAATATATCCGACAAGCTGGGATGCTAGAAAAGCAAGTGACTTTACCAGATGGATCTCTTATTAATTATGGCGAAGGTCCCAAAAATGGTCCCCCTTTACTCCTGATCCATGGCCAGCAAGTATCTTGGGAGGACTACGCCAAGGTTTTTGGAGAATTGTCTAAGCGATATCATGTATATGCAGTAGATTGTTATGGACATGGTGGGTCTAGTAAAAATCCTGCTAAATATTCAGCACTGGAAAATAGTCAGGATTTCATTTGGTTTATTCATAATATTATAAAAGCTCCTGTGTTCATTTCAGGACATTCATCAGGAGGGCTTCTGGCAACAATGGTAGCTGCACTAGCTCCTGATACTGTTAGAGGACTATTGATAGAAGATGCACCGTTCTTTTCAACAGAGCCTAGTCGAGCACTTTCTACTTTTTCTTGGTTAGGATTTAAAGATATGTGTGATTTCTTAAAAAGCGGTAAAAAAAATTATACTGCCTATTTTTTAGAACATACTTATTTAAAAAAACTTTTTGGTGAGGAAAATTTTAATAAAATTGTCAAAAAACCAGCTCTGAACTATATGAAAAATCATCCAGGAAAGATTCCTAGAATTTGGTACTATCCGCCAGAATTACAAGTGAATCTCATCTATGACTTAACAGCTAATTTACAGGATGGAACAGGAGATTACGATCTTCGTTTTGGCTCAACATTTTATGATTTTTCTTGGTTCAAGGGATTTGAACAGGAAGAAATCTTGAAAAAAGTTCAATGTCCATCTATATTGTTTCATGTGGCTCGGCCTTTGAATCAGAAAAATTACTATGACAAAAATGGGATTCTCTTGAGTGCTATGGATGACAAAGATGCTAAGCGAGTAGACAAACTTTTGTTGAACAATCATCTAATAGATAATATCAAGAGTGGGCATGATATTCATGCTGAAAAACCTGAGATTTTTATTCGGGCGATTGATGATTTACAAAAAAGGTGTAAATAGAATCTTAAAGGTGAGAGATGTTTTTGCTTTATCTATTGGGATTTTCACTTGACAAAAAGTTTAAAGTCTATTTTAGTTGTGCTTCTTATTTTTATTTCAAAAACAGCCATCAGACTGTTTTTTTGATATAATAGACTCTATGAATACAAAAGAAAAAATTTCAAGTTATCAACTTTTACTGGCTCAGCTGGAAGCCTTGTTAGAGGGTGAGACCAATGCTTTGGCTAATCTTTCCAATGCTAGCGCTCTTCTCAATCAAGCTCTGCCTCATTCGGTATTTACAGGTTTCTATCTTTTTGATGGGAGTGAGCTGATTTTAGGGCCTTTTCAGGGTGGTGTTTCCTGTGTCCATATTGCGCTAGGCAAGGGGGTCTGTGGGGAGTCTGCTGAGAAAGAGCAGACGATTATCGTGGATGATGTGACCCAGCATGCCAACTATATCTCTTGTGATAGTAGAGCGAAAAGCGAGATTGTGGTGCCCATGGTAAAAGACGGTCGTTTTCTGGGAGTGTTGGATTTGGACTCAGCCTTGGCGGGTGATTATGATCATGTGGATCAGGAATATCTGAAAAAATTTGTCCAGATTTTGCTTGAAAAAACGACTTGGAATTTTGAAATGTTTGGAGAAAAAGCCTAATGTATCAAGCTTTATATCGAAAGTACCGCAGTCAGACCTTTGGACAGCTGGTGGGGCAGCAGGTAGTAGCTACCACTCTACGGCAGGCTGTTGAGCAAGGCAAAATCAGCCATGCTTATCTCTTTTCTGGTCCTCGTGGAACAGGGAAGACCAGTGTTGCTAAGATTTTTGCCAAAGCTATGAATTGTCCGAATCAAAAGGACGGCGAGCCCTGCAATGACTGCTATATTTGTAAGGCCATTACTGAGGGGAGCCTTGAAGATGTCATCGAAATCGATGCGGCTTCTAATAATGGGGTAGATGAGATTCGTGACATTCGGGACAAGTCAACCTATGCACCCAGTCTAGCCAAGCATAAGGTCTATATCATTGACGAGGTCCACATGCTCTCGACTGGGGCCTTTAACGCCTTGCTCAAGACCTTGGAAGAGCCAACGGAAAACGTAGTCTTTATCCTAGCGACGACAGAGCTGCATAAGATTCCAGCGACCATTCTTTCCCGCGTCCAGCGTTTTGAGTTTAAGTCTATCAAGACGCAGGACATTATTGGTCATATTGAGTGGATTTTAGAGCAGGAAGGCATTGATTTTGAGCAAGAAGGTGTGCAGATTATTGCCCGTCGAGCTGAGGGCGGTATGCGGGACGCCTTGTCTATCCTCGATCAGGCTCTTAGCTTGACTCAGGAAAATCGTTTAACTACAGACATAGCTGAAGAAATCACTGGATCCATCAGCTTAGGAGCCTTGGATGCCTATGTAGCAGCCTTGATTTCTCATGATGCAGTAGCAGCCTTGGATAATCTCAATCTGATTTTTGACAGCGGTAAAAACATGGCTCGTTTTGTGACGGACCTCCTGCAATACCTGCGTGACTTGATCATTGTCAAAACTGGCGGGGAGAATCATCATGCCAGTGAGCTCTTTCTGGAAAATCTCAAGACACCGCAGGACACTCTCTTTGCCATGATCGATATGGCGACCAAGAGTTTGGCAGATATCAAGAACAGCCTGCAGCCCAAGATTTATACAGAAATGATGACCATTCGACTGGCAGATACTGTCAGTCATCCTGCAGCGGCAGTCATTCCAGATAATCTAGCTGATGAACTTAAGGGATTGAGACAAGAGATTGATAGTCTTAAACAGCAGCTGGCTAATGGCAATGGGAAACCTGCAGAAGCTGTCAAAACTTCGGATATTCGGCCGCAGAAGTCTAAGGGCTACCGAGCAGACCGCAATAAGGTCAATGCCATCCTAGAAGAGGCTGTTGAGAATCCTAGTCTGGCTCGCAGCAATCTGACTAAGCTGCAGAATGCTTGGGGCGAGATTATCGAAAGTCTGGCTGGAGCTGATAGGGCCTTGCTGGCAGGATCGCAGCCGGTGGCGGCCAACGAAAGCCACGCTATCTTAGCTTTTGAGTCTAATTTCAACGCTGAGCAGACCATGAAGCGGGACAACCTCAATACCATGTTTGGCAATATCCTCAGCAATGCGGCGGGATTTTCACCAGAAATTTTGGCCATTTCTTTGGAAGAGTGGACCAAGATTCGGGCGGATTTTTCGGCTCGCAGCCGCAATGGCAAGGCAGAGGTTAAAGAGAAGGAAGAGGAAAGTTTGATTCCAGAGGAATTTGACTTTTTAGCAGAAAAAATTACCATTCAAGAGGATTAAAAAAAGATTTTTCTAAGCTTTCGTGTTATAATAAATCTATGAACAGACGACAATTTATTGTGATGGCTGTTTTCACAGCCTTAGAAACCTATTTTTTCAATGAATCCATCATGGCGGGGCGCTATTTCATGGCTGCTTTCTGGGCTGTTTTGGTGCTGCGCAATCTGCAGATTTCCTATGTCATGGGGCGGATTGTGGATGAAATCGATAAACATTTAGGACCGAAATAATGAAAACAGGACTGAGCTATGAGACTCAGTCCTTTTGAAATGAAATTTTTGATTACCAACTAGTCAGCGAGACTTCGCCGCTATTGAGCCAGATTTCCTGACCATCTGTCAGCTGGACTAAAAGTTGCCCGCTGTCTGAGATATCCTTGGCCAAACCTTGGTAGTCCACGCCTTTTTGGCTAAAGGTCACTTGTCGTCCTAGCGCCAAGGAGCGCTGCTTGTAGAGATAGATGAGCTCTTCTGGGTCACTTTCGTAGAAGCATTTCCAAATCTCGGCAATGATCTCATTGCGACTAATGGCTGGTTTCTCTTCAAAGAGGGAGCCAGCTTTTTCTTTAATCTCAGCGGGAAAGTCTTTAATGAAAAAATTAAAGCCAACACCAATGATAACATCAGTGACGAGCCCTGTCTCAATAGAAGTTGTAGCCTCGGTCAGGATGCCGGAAATTTTCTTGTTTCGATAGTAAATGTCATTGACCCACTTGATATCAACCTCTATAAGGGTTAGATTTTTTACTGCCTTGTAGATAGCTCCTGCGGTCAAGATAGTATAGGAGGGGAGCTGGTCGAAGGGAAGGTTGGGCTTGAGATGGAGAGACATATAGAAGCCGCCCTGGCTGGGGCAGAAGAAAGCACGACCGAAACGGCCACGGCCAGCAGATTGGGCAGCAGCCAGATAGAGAGTGTCGGCAGGGCGTCCGGCTTCCATGCCAGCCTTGGCATCCATCTGAGTGGACTGGCAGTCAGGATTAAAGGAGACCTGAACAGGGGAATTTGCTTCAATCCAATCAGGAATCAGCAAGTCACCCGCTGTCAATCGATAGCCTCGGTTTTTGACTGACTCGATTTGGATGCCTTCTTTCTCCAGTTTTTGAATGGCTTTCCAAATGGAAGTTCGTGAAACGCCCAATTCTTGGGCTATTTTTTCGCCGTTGACATAGTCGTCAGCCTGACTGAGGATGTCAAAGATTTTTTCGTAGGTTTTCATAGGCGGTCTTTCTAGCTTAAAGGCTGCTTTCTCTTAGTGTCAGCTTGGTTGAGAGCTTAATCATGTAAGGGATGAGGTTTTCGTCGGTTTTAATCACCTGGTCTAGCATTTGCAGAGCTTGCTTGCCCATTTCCTCTGTAAAGACTGTCACAGTGCTGAGAGGCGGATAGACGTATTTGGCAATGGATGTATCATTAAAGGAAATAATCTGGACATCTTGGGGAACAGCTATTCCCGCTTCCTGAAGAGCACGGAGGGCACCGACAGCCAGAGCATCGCTGGCTATGAAGAATGCTTTGGGCATCTGTTCTTTTTGTTGGTCAATCATGTCTTTCATCAGCTGGTAGCCAGACTCTGAGGAGAACTTGCCTATCTTGACATAGGCCGGCTGATAAAGGCCTTTGTCACTAAGGTAACGGCAGAAGCAGGCCAAGCGCGGATCGTCAAGACTTGTCGTTCCATCTGCTGTTTCTTCACGTCCAGCAATCATACCGATTTCTCCAATACCCTGCTGAAGAAAATGGTCGAGAACATGAGTAACGGCATGCTCAAAGTCTGTTGTTACACAGCTGTGGCCTTGGTCGATCGTATCGCTATCCACGAAAACCAGGGCAGGACTGTATTGCTCCAGCTCCTTGACTTGCTTGCTGCTGAATTTTCCGATGGCAATGATGCCGTCAATCTGTTCTAGCTGGCTCAGAGAGTCGTTGTTGAAAATCCTCACGATATCATAGCCCAGTTCTCGGGCTTTCTTTTCAATGCCTAGGCGGATGGAGTAATAGTAAAGATCATCCAGCTCTTCCAGCTCGGTGTACCATTCAACGATAGCAATGCGATGGGTCTGAGGTGAAGTTTTTTTCTGTTTTTTGCTTTTTTTGTAGTTGAGCTGTTCAGCGATATCGAAAATCTTCTTACGCGTCTCATCGCTGACAGACATGGACTTGTCATAGTTCAAAACCCGCGAAACAGTTGCGGGAGAAACACCAGCTGTCTGGGCGATATCTTTGATAGTAGCCATTTGATTGGATCCTTTTCAATTTACTGTCTACATAAATTATAACTCAAAAATTAGTAAATAACAAAGAAGAATTTAGTAAACATTTTGTTAAGTAAAAATTTACTAAATTTATTGAAGTTTTACTCGGAAACAGTTATAATAAATATAAGAAAACGATTACAATGTCGATTATTCATTTTAAAGGAGTTTAGCTTATGTCAAACCTAATTTCAGCGGAGCAAGTCCGCGCAGATTTTGCCAAGGTTTTTGGAGTAGAAGCGGACCACACTTTCTTTTCACCCGGTCGGATCAATCTGATTGGTGAGCATACGGACTATAACGGCGGCCATGTTTTTCCTGCTGCGATTTCTCTAGGAACTTATGGAGCGGCTCGCAAGCGGGACGATCAGCTCTTGAGATTCTTCTCAGGGAATTTTGAAGAAAAAGGGATTATTGAAATGTCGCTGGAAAACCTGCACTTTGAGCCTGAGCATAACTGGACCAACTATCCGAAAGGAGTTCTGCATTTTCTGCAGGAGGCAGGCCATACAATTGACCGAGGCATGGATGTCTATGTTTATGGAAATATTCCAAATGGTTCTGGCTTATCATCTTCTGCATCGCTAGAGCTTTTGACGGGTGTCATTGCTGAGAAACTCTTTGATTTGCAGTTGGAACGTTTGGACCTAGTGAAAATCGGTAAATTAACTGAAAATGAGTTTATCGGGATTAATTCTGGCATTATGGACCAGTTTGCTATCGGAATGGGTGCTGACCAGCGGGCTATTTACTTAGACACCAATACTCTCGAATATGATTTGGTGCCGCTTGATCTTAAGGATAATGTCGTAGTGATTATGAATACCAACAAGCGTCGTGAGTTAGCTGACTCTAAGTACAATGAGCGTCGAGCGGAGTGCGAAAAAGCTGTTGAAGAGCTCAATCGCAAGCAGTCTATCGCTACTTTGGGTGAGTTGGACGAGTGGTCCTTTGACGAGTATAGCTATCTGATAGAGGACGAAAATCGTCTCAAACGGGCTCGCCATGCTGTTTTGGAAAATCAACGCACTTTGCAAGCGCGGGCAGCTTTGCAGGCAGGCGATCTTGACAAGTTTGGCCGTCTCATGAATGCGTCCCATGTTTCTTTGGAACATGACTATGAGGTGACTGGTCTAGAGCTGGACACCTTGGTTCACACGGCCTGGGAGCAAGAAGGTGTTTTGGGTGCTCGTATGACTGGAGCTGGCTTCGGTGGTTGCGCCATTGCTTTAGTTGCTAAGGATGCGGTGGAATCTTTCAAAGAAAATGTTGGCCGCAAGTATCAAGAAGTCGTCGGCTATGCCCCTAGCTTTTACATTGCAGAAGTAGCTGGCGGAAGCCAAGTGCTGGACTAATTCACAGAAAAGAAACTTGGGTCTGGGACAAAAGTCCTAGTCTCTCAATTGTCTTTGGATTGTCGAGCAAGACGCAGTGGTTGAGTGGGCTCTATTACGCTGATTTCATCAGCTTTTACAGCCCTAATCAACTGTGCGGAGGTGGGACGACGAAATCGAATTCTAACGAATTACCGATTTCTGTCCCACTCTCTTTACTAGCAAAAGAAAGGAAGAACTATGTCCAAGAAGTTACTGGATGCTTTTGTATCTGCAGTGATTGACAATAGCACTTTTGAGGAAATGGACACCATCTATCTGAACAATCGTGTCATGGCTCTGGTTGGAGAGGCAGTGGCAGAGCAGGAGACCGAGGCTGAGCAGCTAATTGACCTTAAAGATGACTTGGTAGCTGTAGCTGTGAAGAATGGGAAGATTGGTGATACTCTGGCTGAGCAGGATATACTGGGAGCTGAGCTTATGAACTTGATTACTCCTACCCCTAGCCAGCTCAATCAGGACTTCTGGACTTCTTATGCCTCCAATCCTGAGCAAGCTGTGGCTGATTTTTACCAGCTTAGTCAAAAGAATGACTATATCAAGGTCAAGGCCATTGCTAAAAACATTGCCTTCAAATCGCCAACTGAATATGGAGATTTGGAAATCACCATCAATCTCTCTAAGCCAGAAAAGGATCCCAAGGAAATTGCGGCAGCTAAAAAGGTTAAGAATAGTAATTATCCAGCCTGCCAGCTTTGCATGGAAAATGAAGGTTATCAAGGTCGCTTGGACCACCCAGCCCGCGCTAACCATCGGATTGTTCGTTTTGAATTGGCTGGACAGGAGTGGGGCTTCCAGTATTCGCCCTATGCCTATTTTAATGAGCATTGCATCTTTCTGCACAGCCAGCACCTTCCCATGGCTATCAGTCGGCTGACCTTTGAGCGCTTGTTGGACATCGTTGAGACCTTTCCAGGCTATTTCGCAGGATCCAACGCCGATTTGCCTATTGTCGGTGGCTCTATCCTGACCCACGACCACTATCAGGGCGGACGTCATACCTTTCCTATGGAAATAGCAGAGCTGGATTGCAGCTTTACTTTTAGCGGATTTGAAGAGGTAGAGGCAGGCATTGTCAAGTGGCCTATGTCCGTCATTCGGCTGAAATCTGAGAAGAAGGAACATTTAATCAAGTTGGCTGACAAAATCTTGAAAGTTTGGCGGACTTATTCTGACCCAAGTGTGCAGGTATTGGCAGAGTCTGAGGGGGAGCCACACCATACCATCACACCGATTGCCCGCAGGAAAGATGGATGCTTTGAGCTGGACTTGGTCTTGAGGGACAATCAAACATCCCCAGAACATCCAGACGGCATTTACCACCCTCATAAGGATGTGCAGCATATTAAGAAAGAAAATATCGGCCTGATTGAGGTTATGGGACTGGCTATTCTGCCGCCTCGGCTCAAGGAAGAACTCAAGCAGGTGGAACTTTTCTTGCTGGGAGAAGACTGTCAGGTTGCAGCCTATCATCAGGAGTGGGCCAATCAGCTCAAAGACCAGAATCCAGATGTTACCGCTGAGACAGTGGAAGGAGTAGTTCAGGCATCGGTTGGACAAATTTTCAGCCGAGTACTGGAAGATGCGGGTGTTTACAAGCGGACAGAGGAGGGGCAGGAAGCATTCATGCGCTTTGTCCAATCCGTCGGCATCCAGCCCTAGGAAATGTGTTATAATGAATCTAGCGTAACAGGGAAAGGAAGTTTTATGGCAATTTTAGTATTAGGTGGAGCTGGCTATATCGGTTCGCACATGGTAGACCGTCTGGTAGCAGCAGGTAAGGAAGAAGTAGTCGTCGTTGATAATTTGGTGACTGGCCATCGGGCAGCTGTCCATCCGCAAGCTGTCTTTTATGAGGGGGATTTGGCGGATAAGGATTTTATGCGTAGTGTATTTGCCAAACATCCATCCATCGATGCAGTCATTCACTTTGCTGCCTTTTCACTGGTCGCCGAGTCCATGGTGGACCCGCTCAAGTATTTCGACAATAACACAGCTGGCATGATTTCTCTCTTGGAAGTCATGCAGGAATGCGGCGTTAAAAACATTGTCTTTTCTTCGACTGCGGCGACTTATGGCATTCCTGAGGAAGTGCCGATTCTGGAAACGACTCCGCAAAGGCCGATCAATCCTTATGGTGAGAGCAAGCTTATGATGGAAACTATTATGCGCTGGGCTGACCAGGCCTATGGCATCAAGTTTGTAGCCCTGCGTTATTTCAATGTGGCCGGTGCCAAGCCCGACGGCTCAATCGGCGAGGACCACGGACCTGAAACCCATCTCCTGCCCATTGTGCTTCAAGTGGCTCAGGGCAAACGTGAGAAGATTGCTGTTTTTGGTGATGATTACGATACTCTGGACGGGACCAATGTACGCGATTATGTCCATCCTTTCGACTTGGCTGACGCCCATATTCTGGCTGTCGAGCACCTGCGTGCTGGTCAACCATCAGATGCCTTTAACCTTGGCTCTTCGACTGGTTTTTCCAACCTGCAGATTGTAGAAGCAGCACGAAAGGTGACCGGACATCCTATTCCTTTGGAAATAGCAGAGCGGCGCCCAGGCGATCCGGATACGCTGATTGCTTCCTCTGAGAAAGCAAGAAATGTTCTGGGTTGGCAGCCGAAATTTGACAATATCGAAACCATTATCGAAACTGCTTGGAAATGGCATTCCAGTCATCCAAATGGCTATGATGACAGAAGATAAACTGACAAACCAGCTAGAAAAGCTGGTTTTTTACTTTGAATTATAAAACCCTTCTTTACAAATTTTTAAAAGCCTTTTATAATAAAAAGAAGATTGATTGACATATTATCTACAATCTTGTTTATTTGTTACTAATTATTAGAATATCTTGATAAATCATTGTAGTCACAGATGCAAGGAGAAATAAAAATGTAGAATAGCGAATTTTTTGCACCACTATCAGATGAGACAGTTGTTGACAGTTTGTTGTGTAAGGGCTTTAGAGACTTATGATATAATGAAGCCATAAAAGTTTGAGAAGTCTCTTAATCTTTTCAAGCTGATTTTCATAAAAAGAATAGGAAATAAGTATGCACTCGATTCTTGCCTTATATATCACCTTGATGCCGGTCATTCTGGCTGGAGTTCTGAATATGATCTTTTGCAAGTCTTCACTGCTAGAGGTGGCTTATCGACCCATGGACGCTGGGCTGATTTTAAAGGATGGGAAGAGGCTTTTTGGGGCTAACAAGACCTGGAAAGGTTTCTTTGGTATGATTGTCTGGGGAGCCTTGGCTCAGATCCTTTGGGGTTTGCTCTTAAAGAGTATTCCTACCCTAGAGAAGCTGCACTTAGTCTATGCTTTCTACGAAAATACCGTGCTCTTTAATCTGGTACTTGGGGCTCTTTTGGGGCTGGCTTATGTTTTGTTTGAGCTGCCCAATAGTTTTATCAAGCGCCGTTTGGAAATCAGAGAGGGCAAGACGGCGGAGAATGGCTGGAAATGGACCTTTATCTGGATAGACCAGATTGATTCCTTGATTGGCTGTATTATTTTCTTGCTTTTCTATATCTCTCTGTCTTGGCAGCAGATGCTGGGCATACTTATTCTCGGGGCGGGCACGCATCTAGGAGTCAATCGTCTGCTCTACTGGGCTAAGCTTAGAAAAAATCGTATGTGAGATGGGAGTTTTTGATGAAAGAACTATGGCTGGAAAAAGAGCCTTCGGCCGTCTATGGCGGTAAAATCAATCAGTTAATCAACCTTTGTCAGCTGGGACTTTCGGTTCCTAAGGCTCTGATTTTGCCAGCGGACCAAGTAATGGATTGGCTAAGAGCGGCTCTGCCAGAATATTCAAAAGAGGGACTTAAAGAGTTAATTCATTTGTGTAAGGAGGAAATCGCGGAGCGTTTGCAGCAGTATCCCTTGGATCCAGCTTGGCAGCTGGAGTTAGCAGACTTTTGTCAGGAAAATCAAGCTTATATTGTTCGCAGCAGTGCCCTTTTAGAAGATGGACTGAACATGTCATTTGCTGGTCAATATGACTCGATTGGTAACTGCCGGACACTGTCAGAAATTGAGCAGGGTATTCGTTCATGTCTGCTTTCCCTCTTTAATCCAGAAGCCTTGGCTTACTGGCAGCGTCAGGGTCTGGCAGAGCAGAATTTTGCCATGGCAGTGCTGATTCAGGAGCAGATTGAGCCTGACTTCAGCGGTGTCTGCTTTTCCTTAGACGTAGCGACTAATCAGGACCAGACCATGCTGTTGGAGTACGTAAAAGGCTCGGCTGAGAGCTTGGTTAGCGGTCAAGTCAATCCTGAGCAGCTGACTCTTGCTTGGTACAAGCCGGACTGGCTCCAGTTTGAAAAGGCTGAAATCTCTCTGGGAGTCTTGCAGAAGCTGCATGCGCAGGTTTTGCAGATTGTGGCGTATTTTGGTCGGCCGATGGATATTGAGTGGTGTGCCGTACAAGAGCAAGTCTATCTACTACAGGCTCGGCCCATCACAACAGTACCAACTAAAATCGACAGTGGTCGCTGGACGACGGCGAATTTTCGGGATGGAGGCGTGGCGGCTCAGCCCTGCCCAAACCTAATGTGGAGCCTTTATCGCCATTCTTGGCAAGAGGCACTCTCCAGCTTTTTGCTGGCAATTGGCCTAGAGCCTGAAGGTGTGATGCCGCCACTGATGTGCCTGCATTATGCTCGGCCTTTCTGGAACTTAGGCGTGGTCAAGCAAGGTATGGAGCAGATTCCGGGCTATATTGAGCGAGACTTTGATGATGAGCTGGGAGTCAATAAAGACTACCAAGGTCAAGGTTTTACCAGCAAATTAAGCCCAGTCTTGCTCTTGAATTTCCTGCGGGTAGCTTTGAAAACGCAAAAAGTAACTAAGACTTTTCTGCATCAGGCGCCAGACAAGCTGCAAGAGCTGCGCCAGCAATTTACCCGCCTGAATCAAGAAATACGAGAACTGAACGACCAAAGCCCGCTCCAGCAGGTCGAAAGTCTTTGGCAGTTGGTGCTAAATCAGGCTTATTTAGACAGTGAGGGAACTTATTTCTGGCAGGCCTACATCAATACGGTCCAGCTGTCTATGAAAAAGACCAGTCTGCTTAAATGGCTGACGGTCGATGAATTTTTCCAACTGATAGCTAAATTGGGAAATGTTTCGCATACCAAGCCTTTGGCTGGAATGCTGGAAGCTGCGGATCTTGTTTTGGCAGACGAGAAACTGACAAACGATTGGCTGAAGCTATCGGTAGAAGAGTTGCAGGGACTGGCAGCACAATATCCTGAGCGAGCTGATTTTATCAAGATTCAGGATTTCCAAAAGGACTTTGGCTATCACTCGGCACGGGAGCTGGACTTGCGAGTAGCTAGTTACGAAGAAGATGCTCATCAGGTACTGAGAGCGGTTCAGCAGTTGGTTGCTGATTCAACGTATTACCAAGCGGCCAAAGCTTCGCTCAGTCCTGTCTCAGAGTCTGAGCTAGATCTTGCTCATCTATCTCGAGCCAAGCAGAAAAAGATAGAAAAAATCAATCAAGACCTTCGGAACTTGCTCTGGTGGCGAGAGGAGTTCAAGGATATTTCCACGCGCTATTACCACCTCATTCGTCAAATTAGCCTCAAACTCGGCCGATCCTATGAAAAGCGAGGTTTTCTGAAAAATGAACAAGATATTTTTTACATTAAGAAAGAAAGTCTGACTGCCTTTATGAAAGGGCAAAAGACTGCTGACCAGCTTCAAGAAGAGGCTGCTGATAATCAGCATTATTGCCAGGCCTATCGGAATTTTGAACCAGTGGGTGATTTGACCGACAAAGAGATGAGCTTGGAGGAGGTAGCCCATGACAGTCGGACTCTGCTGATGGGAATGCCAGCCAGCAGTGGTCAGGTGACCGGTCGGGTTCGCGTCCTCTTGGAATTAGCTGATATTGAGACGATTGAGCCGGGAGAAATTCTTGTCACTCGCTATACAGATACGGGTTGGAGTTATGTTTTCGGTATTCTAGGCGGTCTTGTGACAGAGTATGGCGGGGTTCTCTGCCATGCATCCATTGTCGCTCGGGAATGTGGGATTCCTGCTCTGGTCTGCGCTAAGAATGCAACTCAGCTGTTAGAAACTGGCATGCTAGTAACCTTAGATGGAAGAAGAGGAGAAATAAGAATTCATGAAGAAGAGTAAACCTTTGTTTATCGGTGAATACGATAAATCTGTTATCCTGACTTATATGGGCGCTGCTTTTGCACTGTTGGCAGTCTATGCCGTCATTCAGTCCCAGCTGCGGCTGGCCATGATGGCCTTTATCGTTAGCGGTATCTGTGACCTCTTTGACGGTGTGGTTGCGCGGCGGATGAAGCGGACTGAAAGCCAGAAGCGCTTCGGCATTGAGATTGATTCGCTCTGCGACATGATTAGCTTTGCGGCTCTTCCGGCTGTGCTTCTCATGACCCAGCTGCCCTTGGGAGCGGCCAATATCATCTTGGCTGTCCTCTATGTCTTGGCTGCTGTCACGCGCTTGGCGCATTTTAACCGCTTGGCCAAGCATGATGAAGGATTGGGCTCTTATTTTATCGGCTTGCCCGTGACTTACAGTGCCCTATTTTTTCCTCTGACCTATCTGGTCTGTCAATGGCTGGCACTTGATCTCTATGCTTGGGTGTGGCTGGGCTTGTCTCTTTTGCTGACCTTCCTATTT
This sequence comes from Streptococcus sanguinis, assembly GCF_013343115.1. NCBI lineage: Bacteria > Bacillati > Bacillota > Bacilli > Lactobacillales > Streptococcaceae > Streptococcus > Streptococcus sanguinis. The sequence goes on along the minus strand of NZ_CP054570.1, from coordinate 1,108,487 downwards.
GTCTACAACTGCCGAATTCCCAAGCCGAATAAGCTGGCCTACCTGGTCTTTGCGATTCTGGCTGTTGCTAGCTTGATTGGTCTGGGGGTTCTCCCGCATGGTTAAGGTCTATCAGAGAAGGACTGGCCAAGTAGTGGAACCGACAGAATACAAGGCGGGTCTGTTAGACAAGCTTTATGGTACTGCTTGGGGCCGCTTTCTGTTACCTGTCCTGACCCGACCCAGCCTGTCTTATCTTCTGACTTTGAAAGACTACACTCCTTTTTCTCGCAAGAAAATTGCAGCTTTTGTGGAAAATTATCAGCTGGATTTAGCTGACTATGAAGATGGCCCCTATTCTAGTTTTGCGGCTTTCTTCCAGCGAAAAATCAAGCCTGGTCTGCGTCCAGTCTGTTCTGACAATCAAGTACTGGCAGTGGCGGATGCCAAGCTAGAGGCTTTTACCATCAGTCAGGACTTGCAGCTGCTGATTAAGGGGCAAACATACAGGCTACCTGACTTACTGCTGGATGATGACTTAGCTCAGCTGTTCACTGGCGGAACAGCGCTGGTCTATCGTTTAGGAGTGGAAGACCTGCACCGCTATTTGGCGGCTGAATCTGGCAAAATTACCCAAAGACGAAAAATCAAGGGACGCCTCCATACGGTCAGACAGGTAGCCCAGAAGCGGCGTTTGATTTATAAGGAAAATAAAAGAGAATACTGTCTTTTAGATACCGACCTAGGACCTGTCCTGCAGATGGAAGTAGGCGCTCTCTTGGTCGGAAGAATATACAATCACAGTCAGGACCATTTGGTCAGGGGACAGGAGAAGGGCTGCTTTGGTCTGGGCGGCTCAACCATCCTTGTCCTCTATCCAGCAGGCACGATTCGCTTGGATCAGGATATCCTGACTTACTCAGACCTCGGAATAGAAACCCAGATTCAAATGGGGGAAAAGATTGGAGAAAAGCTATGTTTAAACGATTAGCTGTTTATTATAAGGAAATGTTTCCTTTGCTGCCACGTTTTTTTGTGGCTGCCATCATGTTTTTTGAGATTTATTTTGTCCTTCTGCTCAATGACGGAGTGACTACCTTTCACTTTGACCATCAGGAGTTGATTGGGATTTTTACGATTTTCGTCTTTCTGATGATTCTGCGGATTGCGGATGATTTCAAGGACTACGAGACCGACAGACGCCTCTTTCCTCATCGAGCTCTGCCATCTGGCCGGGTGAAAAAGAAGGACTTGGCTATTGCCCTCAGCTTTATCGTAGCTGTATCTGTACTTCTCAATGTTCTCTTTATGAACAATATCGGCTGGTTCCTCTTTCTCTACATCTACGGAACTCTCATGTCCTTCTGGTTCTTCAAGCGTGACAAGATTCAAAATTCTCTGCCTCTGGCTCTAGTAACCCATAATCCAGTCATGATGATTTTGAATCTCTATACTATCTCTTTTGTCTGCTACAAGTACAATCTGCCTCTCTTGTCTTTACCGACCGTCTTGCTGGCCTTTACCATGTATTTCCCAAGTCTGATCTGGGAAGTCTGCCGCAAGATTCGGGCGCCAAAAGACGAGACAGAGTATGTGACCTATTCTAAGCTTTTTGGCTACAAAAAAGCCACTCGCTTTATCGAGGTGGTGACTCTGCTGGATATCTTGACCAATTTCGCCCTTCTCTGGAATATTTCCCATGTCGGAGTGGTAGTCTTGGTGCTGAATGTCATCTGGATGACCGTCCAGTTTGAGCAGTTTATCAAGGATCCGACTTGCTTTAATATACGGGAGCGGGTGGAACGTTATACTTATATCACGGAGACGACCATGGTTCTGTCCGTTGCTGTTTATCTCTTGATGGGGGTACTTTGATGAAAAGAATCAAGCAGACAGGGCTTGACCAGGTCGGAGGCAAGGTCTATCATTTGCTGAAAATGCAGGCTGCTGGTTTGCCGGTTCCTGACTTTGCAGTGTTTGCTTTTGACTTTTTTCAAAATCTGGCCACCTCTGCTGACTTGAAGCGGATGGAAGAAGCTTATCGGTCTGGAGAGTTGGACTTGTCCCAACTCAGTCAGCAATTGCAGGATTGGGCTAAAGAGCAGTTTGCGCAAGAAGATCTGACAGCAGCAGAAAACTGGATTCGGCAGGAGCTTTCTCAGACAGACTGTCGCTTCGCAGTCCGCTCATCTGCTACCATTGAGGATGGGAAGACCTCATCCTTTGCCGGTCAGTTTAAGAGCCAGCTCAATGTGAAGCCAGAGCAGCTTAAAGAAGCCATCCAAGCAATCTTGCTCTCTCTTTATCAGGAGTCAGCACTTAGCTATCTATTTGAGCAAGGACTATCGTTGAAGCAAGCGCAGATGATTTGCCTTGTGCAGGTCATGCAGGAGGGAGACTTGTCTGGGATTTACTTCACAGCTAATCCCAAGGGCATTTTGAACGAGCATATCATTGTTATCGGTCGAGGTTTGGGGAACAAGGTTGTCGAGGATAAGATTCCTACAACAATGGTGACCCTCCATCCCAAGGACCAGCTCTTTTATATAGAGCAGACGGAGGACTCACCAGGCGTATCATTGGAACAACTTGAGGAGTTACAGGCCTTGGCGAGTCAGGTAAGTCAGCTTTTCGGACCTTATATGGATATGGAATTTACCTTCGCCAATGGCCAGCTCTATCTTTTGCAAGCACGACCTATTACTACCTTGCCAGAGGGACAGCGGGTTATTCTGGATAACAGCAACATTGTCGAGAGCTATCCGGGCGTTTCTAGTCCTTTGACCATTAGCTTTATCCAGGAGGCCTATGCTAGCATTTTCCGCAGTCTGGCCCAGCGCTTGGTTGGCAAGGATGCCCCTGAGTTTGCTGCCTATGAAGCCACCTTTCAAAATATGCTGCAGCCGGTCAACAGCCGGGTTTATTACCAGATTCAGAGCTGGTATCAGCTCTTGCAGCTTCTGCCTTTTTCGAAGAAAATCATTCCTATCTGGCAGGATATGCTGGGCGTTCGAGAGACAGAGGTACCTCAGATGCCAGTGCACCTGTCTGCTTTCAAACGCCTGCAAATCATGCTCCGTATCATCCGAGAGTTCTGGACAGCGCCCAAGCAAATGCGGCAATTGGAAGAGCAGTTTGCCCAGATTCAGCGCGAATACGAAGCGAACTTTTCTCCCGACGCAGATGCTGAGACCTTGATTGCCTTGGTCAGTAAGCTAAAAGAGGATATTCTGGCTCACTGGGACATTACCCTGGTAAATGATCTCTATGCTTTTGTCTATACCGGACTCCTGAAGAAGTCGCGTCGCGGCGGGGCTGTTCAGGCTGAGATTGCAGGAATTGAGCAGATTGAAAGTATGCAGCCGGCTTTGGCTCTGCAGGCTTTAACAGCTCAGCTGAAAGCAGAAGAAAATGCAGAGATTAGACAGGCCATGGCAAGTGAAAGTCCAGCAGTCTTTCTAAGTCGCCAGCACCCTTTGGTCCAAGAAATTGCCCATTTTATCCATGAATTTGGCGATCGGGCTCCGGAAGAGTTGAAATTAGAAACTCCAACCTTTCGAACGCACCCAGAGCGTCTGCTTAAGCTCCTGCTGCAAATGTGCCAACAAGAGGAGAAGAAGTTGGCGCCTCAAAAACTTGAAGAAGAGGTGCAAAAATCAGGCTGGTGGACGAATTTTCTTCGCAAGCGAGCCATGACTGGTGTTAAATATCGGGAAAGCTCCCGCTTAAACCGCACACGGATCTATGGCATGATGCGGCAGATTTTCAGAACATTTGGCCAGCAATTAGCCGAGCAAGGGTTGCTGGCTAACCCTGACGATGTTTTTTACCTGACAAAGGAAGAGTTGTTTGAGCTGACCAGAAAGCCCAGAGATGTTAGCGGCTTGATAGCCGAGCGTCGAGAGAAGTTGGAGGCTGATAAGGAGCTGCCAACCTTTAGTCGCTACGTTTTTGCTGGACAGGTCTTTGAGAAATATCTGAAACCGCAAAACCGTACCAGCAGTCATAATACGGGCAATCAAGCCTTACAAGGGATTGGCTGCTCACCTGGCTGCGTCAAGGCTCAGGTTTTGGTCGTGAAAGATGTGCAGGAGATTGAGTCTGCTCAGGACCGGATTATCGTGACCAAGATGACCGATCCGGGCTGGGTCTATCTTCTGACCCAAGCCAAGGGTGTCATTGCCGAGCAGGGGTCTTTGCTCTCGCACACGGCAATTATTTCCCGCGAGCTAGGTATTCCTTCCATTGTCAATGTCAGAGGTGCCTGCAGCCAGCTGCAAAACGGTGATTGGATTGAGATGGATGGCCTTACTGGCAAGATTCGACTGATCAAGGAGGAAGACCATGCTGCAAATTAAACCAGTCAAACCCAATACGACAGAGCTGGATGATTTTCTAGCTCTGCCCAAGCGGATTTACCAGCCAGACCACCTTATGCAGTCTGAAGAGGAAGAACTGGCTTTGATTGAGGGCAGTCACCCGCTGAGTTCTGACCTAGAAACCTATGCCTTTGTTGGCTATGAGGAGGGTCAGCCTCGTATTCGAGGTATCCTGACCTTCTATTCAGGGGATGAGGCTGCTTACTTGGGATTTTTCGAGTCGATCAATGACCAACAGATTGCATCTGCTTTTATCGAGCATTTAGCAGGTTTTGCCCGCAGTCTCGGAGCTATTAAGATAATCGGTCCCGTACAGGCAAGTTTTTGGCTGGGCTATCGAATGCAGCTGACTGGAACAGAGGCTCTCCCTTTTACTGGTGAACCTCATAATCCAGCCTATTATCCCCAGCTGTGGCAGGTTGCTGGTTTTGAACTCAAGGAGCGCTATCTGTCCAATTTTTATCCCAAGGTCAGCAATCAAACTCATCAGGACAAGCTGGCTCATCGCTTTGAGTCTTTTGAAGAAGCGGGTTTCACCATTTGCTCTCCCAAAAAGAAGGACTGGGAAGAAGCCTCGCTGCAGGTTTTTGAGCTTCTCAATCGTCTCTATCAAGATTTTCCGATTTATCGGTCAATTTCTAGTCAGCAGTTCAGTCAGATTTTTCAAAAATACCAGTATATTCTTGATTTTTCAATGGTTAAGCTGGCTTATAAGGAGGGTAAGCTTGCTGGTTTTCTGATTGCCATGCCGGACTACGGCTCTCTGGTTTATCAAAAACTGACTCCGCTTAACCTAGCCAAGCTTTTTTGGACCAAGCGTTTTCCAAAACGTTATACGATTATGTATCTAGGAGTAGATGAGCAATTCTTGGGGTTGGGCTCTGCCTTGGCCTATCCGATTTTTAAAGAAGCGCAGAAGCGACAAGCTTCAGCTATTGGGGCCTTGATTCATCAAAAAACTGTCACGCGCCACTATGCGGCAGAACTGCAAGGGGACAAGCATGAGTATGGCCTCTTTGAATTGGATTTAAACTCTTGATTAACAAATTAAAATATAGACAAAAAAGCAAATTTTCTAACCGAAGATTTGTTTTTTAGTTAAAAATGAACACTATTTTCAGGTTGTTCAAAAATCAAAAGATTTCAGCCTTCAAAGATATATTTTTAAGCAAAAGCATTGAATTTTTGTAGGAAATTCTGTAAAATTTTAAGAGATTATTATATGAAGAAAAGGGAATTATTATGGAAAAAAGAATCACTGGCGATACGCTCCAGCGTTATTCTTTTAGAAAGTTATCAGTAGGATTGGTTTCCGCCACTATCGGAAGCTTCTTTTTGAGTACCGCCATAGGGGGAAATATAAGCACGGTTGAGGCCGCAGAAGTCTCAGCCGGCAAAACCGTTCCAGTTCAGTATCACTACGTAGTAGAGTCTGAACTGACTGAAGCTGAGAAGAATGCAGTTGTTAAGGAGCTTCCAAAGTTTGTGGAAGAAAACTCTGATGCTTATTACCTGGTTTACCGTCCTAAGACCCAGGGCCTTTCGGCAAAAAGTTTGCCAAAGACGGGCTACTCAAGTCTGTGGGAAGCGACATTTGCAGCTGCTGGGTTGACCTTAGCAGTCTTAGTAATTGCACGAGGTCGAAATGGTAAGCGGTACCTGTCTTCTATTTTGCTGGTGACAGGTCTAGGCTCTATTCTCCTAGCTCCTTCTGTATTTGCGGTGACCAATATTGAATTAGCCGCCTACAATCAAAGGCTGAATTTGACGGTGGGAGATAAACTGCCGGAACCTTTAGAGATTGCTGGTTTTGAGTATGTTGGCTATCTGAAAAGCGGTGAACAGGGCAAGGAGAACGCAACAGGAAGTCATCAGCTTCCTACGGCACAGAAGGACTTGTCAGCTGTCGAAGTCGATCAACAGGCGGGCAAATCTGCTAGCCTTTCTGGGAATCCGGGTACTGCCAACAAGCCTGTATCTACTGAAACAGAGAAACTGACCGAGCAAGAAAAAGAGATTATTGCTGCCAAAGAACGCGAATTTGCTCGGTTTTCTCCAGTCACTGAAGTACCAGAACTGGAATTCGAGAGCCAAGAAAGCAGCCAGACCCAAGTCCTGCCTTATCAAACAGAATACCAATATTCAAATGAACTCGCAGAGGGGCAATCTCAGGTCATTCGCGCAGGTGTCGCTGGTACACGTACTGTCGTCACTCGCAATTATATTGCTGGTAAAGAAATTGTAAAAAGCGAAGTGATTTCAGACCAGGTAACTGCAGAGCCAGTTTCGGAAATTGTGTTGGTCGGAACTGCCGCAGTCAAATCTGTTCCAAAAGAAGCGCCAGTGCAAGAAATTCCAGAGCTCACCAGCTATGGAACTGCATCAGATACTGCACCGGTTCAAGAAGTGCCTGAGCTAACAACTTATGGTACCGCACCAGATACTGCACCAGTACAAGAAATCCCAGAATTGACGACTTATGGCACAACGCCCGATACCGCACCGGTTCAGGAAGTGCCAGAGCTAACGACTTATGGCACGGTACCAGACACTGCTCCCGTGCAAGAAGTTCCGGAACTAACCACTTATGGCACTGCGCCCGATACCGCACCGGTTCAAGAAGTCCCAGAATTGACGTCTTATGGCACAGCACCAGACACTACACCGGTTCAAGAAGTTCCAGAATTAACGACGTATGGCATTGCACCAGATACAGCGCCAGTTCAAGAGATTCCGGAGCTAACGACTTATGGCACAGCACCAGACACCGCGCCAGTACAAGAAGTTCCGGAACTAACAACTTATGGTACCGCACCAGATGAAGCACCCGTGCATCAACCCCCAGAATTAGAGCTGACTGCGACGGATGAAACAAGAAGAGAAAAGATAGATTTTTCTGTCGAAGAACAGTATACTGATGAGATTCCAGAAGGCAGCCGCCAAATTGTCACACCAGGAGTACAGGGTGAGCGGGCTATTACCACTCGTATCTATACCTCGAATGGCCAAGAGGTTGATCGCCAAGTTTTATCGGATGAAGAAATTCTTGCAGCAGTCACTCAAATTATTAAGGTCGGTACAAGTAAGTCAAGTCTGATTCCGGCTGATGCACCAAAGGTAGAAGAGCTATCAGAATACCCGCTAACTTACACGGACGAAACGCGCGTAGAGAAAATCAACTATATTATTCGTGAAGAGGAAACGGACGAACTTGTTCGAGATGCCCGTCAAATCACAACTCCAGGTGTGCAAGGTGAGCGAACAATCAAGACCCGTGTCTACAGTTCCAACGGTCAGGAAATTGATCGTCAAGAACTATCTAATGAAGAGACTCTAGCGCCAGTAACACAAATTGTCAAAGTTGGTACGGCTAAGCCAAATATGGTACCAGGCGATGCACCAAAAGCAGACGCTTTGCCAGAGTATCCATTAACATACACGGACGAAACTAGAGTTGAAAAAATTAACTTCACAATTCGTGAGGAAGATACAGATGAGCTGGTTCGTGATGCTCGTCAAATCGCAACACCGGGTGTTCAGGGCGAGCGTACCATCAAGATCCGCGTCTACAGCTCTAACGGTCAAGAAATTGACCGGCAAGAGCTTTCGAATGAGGAAACTCTCGCTCCAGTAACGCAAGTTGTCAAAGTTGGCACGGCTAAGCCAACCATGGTCCCAAACGCTGCGCCAAAAGCAGAAGTTCTTCCAGAGTATCCTCTGACTTATACGGACGAAACCCGAGTAGAGAAAGTTGCTTTCAACATCGAGGAACAATATACCGATGAGTTGCCACAGGATGCCCGTCAAATCGCAACTCCGGGAGTGCAAGGTGAGCGTACGATTAAGACCCGTGTCTACAGTTCTAACGGTCAAGAAATCGAACGCCAAGAGCTTTCTAACGAGGAAACATTGGCTCCAGTAACGCAAGTCGTCAAAGTTGGCACGGCTAACCCGCACATGGTACCAGGTAATGCACCAAAAGTAGATACTTTACCAGAGTACCCGCTGACATACACCGACGAAACTCGTGTAGAAAAAATCAACTTCACCATTCGTGAAGAAGAGACGGACGAGCTTGTACGAGATGCTCGTCAAATCGCAACACCGGGTGTCCAGGGTGAACGAACCATCAAGACCCGTGTCTACAGTTCCAACGGTCAGGAAATTGATCGTCAAGAGCTGTCCAACGATGAGACTCTAGCTCCAGTAACACAAATTGTTAAAGTTGGTACCGCTAAGCCGAACATGGTACCAGGTGATGCACCAAAAGCAGATGCTTTGCCGGAGTATCCACTGACTTACACGGACGAAACGCGTGTAGAGAAAATCAACTTCACAATTCGTGAAGAAGAAACGGACGAATTGGTTCGTGATGCCCGTCAAATTGCCGCTCCGGGTGTGCAAGGCGAGCGAACCATCAAGACCCGCGTCTACAGCTCTAACGGTCAAGAAATTGATCGTCAAGAGCTATCCAATGAAGAAACCTTGGCTCCGGTAACGCAAGTTGTCAAAGTTGGTACGGCTAAGCCAACCATGGTACCAAGTGAAGCTCCGAAAGTAGAAGCTCTGCCAGAATATCCGTTGACTTACACGGACGAAACCCGAGTGGAGAAAATTAACTTCACCATTCGTGAAGAAGAGACAGACGAACTTGTTCGTGATGTCCGTCAGATTGCGACTCCTGGCGTTCAGGGCGAGCGCACCATCAAGACTCGTGTCTACAGCTCTAACGGCCAAGAAATCGACCGCCAAGAGCTTTCGAATGAGGAAACTCTAGCTCCAGTAACGCAAGTTGTTAAAGTTGGTACAGCTAAGCCGCATATGGTACCGAACGATGCGCCAAAAGCAGAGGTTTTAGAAGAGTTCGATTTAATTCCACTGCATAATCTATTAGCAGAAGCGGATCAGATTAAAGCTCAGGCACGTTATTTCAATGATAGTCTGAGTCATCAATCTAGCTATGATACTGCTTTGACAGCAGGTCAAGCACTCCTGAACCAATCACATGCTAGCCAAGCAGAAGTCAACCAACTGGTGGGACAAATCAATCAAGCCAAGGCTCAGTTAAGCGGTCTTGAGGTTGTCAAAACGGCTCTTCAAAACGAGTACGATTTAAATCCAACTGTTAAAACAACTGCTAAATATAAAAATGCGGATTCAGATAAGCAGACAGCTTATACTGACGAATTGACAAAGGCAGAAGGAGTTCTGAATAATCAAACTGCTACACAAGTGCAGGTTAACCAAGCTTTTGCTAGTCTGACAGCAGCCAAAGAAGCTCTAAATGGAGTGCCTAAAGTCAAGCCTACGGTTTCCATTCTAAGTCTGACAGAAAATGCGGACGATAAGTCGGTTACAGTCCAATATAGATTAGAAGACCAGACCCAGTCCTTCCGTTCAGCAACTGCAGAATTGTACCAGGGTGATCAGCTTGTCCGCACTCTTCCGATTACCAATTTCGCAGGAAGTCTGAAGATTGGCGACTTAGACTACTACACAGGCTATAGCCTGAAAACCAAGCTGACTTATGAACTGGATAATGGCAGCTTCACAGGCCTTGAAACGGACAGCCGCAATTTTGAATTGGAATACAAGAAGATTGCCTTCCGAGATATTGATTCGGCAGAGTTTTACAGAAAAGAAAACGACCAGTTTAAGCGCGTCGTGTCCATGAACTCTATGCCTACGGATCTGTCAAACTACTTCGTCAAAGTCAAATCAAGTGAATCTAAGGAAATGCTCCTGCCAGTTCACAGCATAGCGGAAAGTCATAAGGATGGCAGGGATGTCTATAAGGTGACAGTCTCTCTGCCTGAGCTGGTACAAGAAGGTGAGGCAGGCTATAAGTCTGGCTATGATTTCTATATCAGTAAGGCAGTCCCTAGCCAGCAAAATGTCTACACCAGCTTTGCTGGTTTGGTAGACGCTATGAAGCAAAATATGGCTGGCAACTATGTTCTGGGAGCAGATTTGGATGCTAGCGAAGTTAGTCTGGCACCTGCGGACTATGTCTACCTCAAAGGGAACTTCACAGGCAGTCTGACAGGTAACCATAATGGCAAGCAGTACGCTATTTATAATCTAGCCAAGCCTTTATTTGAAAACCTCAAGAGTGGTTCCTCTATTTCTAATCTGGATTTGAAAGAGGTCAATATTGTCGGTACTTACGACTCAGCTGCCCTAGCTCGCAATGCAGAAAATGCTCGAATCACAGATGTTTCAGTCCAAGGTAGAGTAGAAGTAAAAGAAAATGCTTCACAGGTAGCAGGTTTGGTAGTTATTGCTAACAATACCCAAATTACCAATAGCTCCTTTACTGGAACTATCGTGTCAAATGATAAGCAGGGCAAGGAATACAATGTCGGTGGTTTGGTTGCTAATCTTAAGGGAGGAAACTCCTTGATTAGCCAGAGCAGGGCAGATGTGACCATTCTAGCAGGTGCTAGAGCCAACAACCAACGCTTTGGCGGTTTAGTCGGCCGTTTAGAAAACAATGCCCGCATCAGCCGCTCTTATGTAGCTGGTAAGATTCAAAACTCTACTAAAAACGGTCAGATTGGTGGCGTAGTTGGTTCCAATTACTTCAATGGCTTAATTGATAATGTCATCAGCAATGTCAGCGGTACAAATGTTTACAGTATTTCTGGCGATCAGGGATATGAGAATAACCGTATCACAGAAGCTTATGCCGTTGAAGGAAATAAAACGCTGGAAAATGACAAGTTTGTCACTTCAACACTGACTCTGAACGAGGCAGAAGAGAAGCTAACTAGCTTAGACATTACGACCACTCTAGAAGACACGAATCTCAATATTTATTCTGTCAACTATGCTCAGGAAAAGAATGCCCGAGAAGATCGTCTGATAGCTTATGCTAACATGGAAAAGCTCCTTCCATTCTACAATAAGGAGACCATCGTTGCCTATGGAAATAAACTTCCAGATAATCACAAGCTCAATACAGAGTACTTGCTGGACGTTGTTCCGATGAAAGGCGACCAGATTATCACTGATATCAATAGCAACAAGACTGGGATTAACCGTCTGATGCTGCACTTTGAGGATAATACGGTTGACTACCTGGATCTGACCTATAAGGGAGATTTCAAATATAAGGCAATTGCAGAGTACAGTGTAAACGGCTTAGACCTCCTTTATACGCCAGAAGCTTTCCTATCAGACTACAGCAGGGTTCTCAATCAAGTGCTGCCAGAGTTGAACAAGGTTGTCCTTGACTCCCCCGCTATGCGAACTGTTTTAGGCGTGAATGCTGACACTTCTCTGGATGATCTCTATCTGGATACAGCCTTTGACCAAGTCAAGACCAAGCTGTCAGAAGAGTTGCGCAAAGTTCTGGCTATGGATAAGTCCATCAATACTGAAGGCGATGTCGTGGCTGACTATGTAGCTCAGAAGATTACAGCCAATAAGGAAGCCTTCCTACTGGGTCTAACTTATCTCAACCGTTGGTATAATATCAACTATGACAATATCAATGTTAAGGATTTGTCGGCCTATAAGTTTGACTTCTTTGGAAATCATAATGCTTCAACCTTAGATACCATTATTTCACTTGGTAAGTCAGGCATGAACAATCTTAAAGCTAAGAACAACTATATGGCTTATGATGCCTCGCTTTCTGAAGCGACTGGTAAGCGTGGACTCTTTAACTATCTAGAAGGTTATCGTCAGCTCTTCCTTCCGGACAAGAGCAACAATGAATGGCTCAAGACCAATACAAAAGCCTATATCGTTGAGGCTAAGTCGGATGTGCCAGAAGCTAGACAGCTTCAGGATGGAGCCGAGGACAAGAGCAAGTATTCTGTCGGCGTTTATGACAAGATTACTGCAGATAACTGGGAACACAAGGGCATGCTTCTGCCGCTCTTGACCATGACTGAGAAGGGCGTCTATGCTATCTCCAATATGTCTACCATCTCCATGGGGGCTTATGACCGTTATCGCCTTGATGCCAATGGCAGGGTTCGGACAGATGCAGAGCTAGCTGAATTTGTCGAAGACAGAGTGAGAAAAACTGCTGAATACCAGCGCGATCATTATGACTTCTGGTATAAGATTCTAAGCGATGAAAGCAAGGACAAGCTCTTCCGTTCTGTTCTGGTTTACGATGGATTCTCATTGGTTGACAAGGATGGTAAAAGATATTGGGCTCCAGCTAATGACAAAAAATCACTGGCTATGCAGGAGTTCTTCGGACCAGCCGGCAAGTGGTATCCAAGCAAGGGCTATAATGCCTATGCTACAGGAAATGTAACCCACTTTGATGCCGCTCGCTTGTTAGAAGACTATGGTAACTCTGTCTACACGCATGAGATGACCCATAACTCTGACGGAGGCATCTACTTTGAGGGCAATGGTCGTCGCGAAGGTCTGGGAGCTGAGCTTTATGCTCGCGGACTCTTGCAGTCTACTCCAAGTGCAGATGAGGCAACTATTACGCTCAATACCCTCTTCAAGGTGGACAAGGACTCTAAGACGCGCCTACACACATATAACTTCAAGGAACGCGTTCAAAATGCAGAAGACCTGCAGCACTATGTCCATGGTATGTTTGACATGATCTACACCCTAGATTACCTAGAAGGGACCTCTATGCTGAAGCAGAGTGATGATGCTAAGCTTCAGTGGTTCAGGAAAATGGAGAATTACTATATTACAGATAAGTATGGTAAGGAGACCCATGCCGGTAACCAGACGCGAAGCTTTACTGCTGAGGAAATCAAGCAGCTGAAGACTTTTAACTCACTGATTGAAAATGATGTTATCACTCGTCGGGAGAATAAGGATAGTGGGAAATACGGCCGAAATGGCTACCTCAGTCTCAGCCTCTTCTCACCAATCTACTCAGCCTTGAGCAATCCAAATGGAGCTCCGGGTGATGTCATGTTCCGCCGTACAGCCTATGAGTTACTAGCAGCCAAGGGTTACCATGAAGGATTTATCCCTTATGTTTCTGGTAAGTACTCTAAGGAAGCCTTTGATGAAGGTAAGAAAACTTGGGATGGATGGTCCGGAAGAGATGTTGGTCTCGTGACTGACCAGAAAGTCTTGGAAAATGTATTCAAGGGTGAATATGACTCTTGGCTAGCCTTCAAGAAAGCTATGTATAAGGAGCGGATTGATCAGCTGACCAAGCTCAAGCCAATCACTATTGAGTACGAGCTCAGAAACCCAAGCAGTACCAAGAAAGTAACTATTCGCTCTTATGAAGAGATGCAGAAGCTGATGGACGAAGCAGTAGCAGAGGATGTACGAAACATTACCAATGCTACCAGCCGTGTTGATGCTAGCTGGGTCAACCTGCTCAAGAAGAAGATTTATAACGCATATCTTCGTGAGACAGATGACTTCAGACAATCAATCTTTAATAAGTAAGCGGCAAAATGTTTTTCAGAAATACATTTAAAAATATCTAGACTAAAAAAGTCTAGGTATTTTTTCTGCCATTTATTTCTAATATATCAATAATAATCCATCCGAGTCTGAATAAAACAATTTTTTGTGACTTTTTTGTAACGATAGTAGACAAAGAATAGAAAAATGATAATAAAAATTATAGTTTACAGGTCGTAAATTATAATTTTTATGTTATAATTGATATGTATATGTCATATTTGCTTATCATATACGAGTACTATCATTTTTAGTTTGGTAATAAATCTTGATTTAGAATTGGCTGAAAATGAGGGGGTAGACAAGTGATGGTGTGCCTGCCAGCATTTGTCAAAAATAAAATATAAAAAGAAGGAGGACCGCATTCAAGGTGAAACAAACTTATCATAAAGTGTCTCATGCTCTGATGACTTTGCTGCTTTTGGTATCAACCTTTCTTCCCTTGTTAAGCTCAAGTCCTAGGGTTTCTGCTGCAGAGTTAGGTGAAAGTGATTATCATCTAACTACAGATGTCACTATTAATACTAATCCTTTAAAGGATACAGGCTACGGTGAAGGTAAATTTTACATTGCTCCGACCTATACATTTGCAGATAGCAAAGTATTAAATAATGGTGATACCATGGTTTATCGTGTTCCATCACAGTTCAAAATTGAGCGAACTTTGGAGGAAAACATAAGTGCACCGGATGGTACTGTTGTTGCCAAGTTGGTGACAGATCCTGTTACCAATACAGCGACCATTACTGTCACAAATGCTGAGTATTTTGCGAAAATGCCAGATACCAAGCGTATTCAATCTTCTTTCACAGTGGTTTGGGCTGATAATATGCCTTATGACCAAGAGCAAGAAGTTAATTTCCCAGGTGCTAGAACCTATAGGCTGAAGCGTATCAAGGTTGATGAAGAACCTCAGGGGTATTCCAAGTGGGGTGTTCAGGATTCTAAGGATCCAAACTACGTCAACTGGCGTATCCGTGTCAATCGTGATGTCCAAAATCTTGGTCAAGTTGTCATTGAGGACGCTATTCCAGAAGGTCAAGAGCTGGATGAAGATTCAGGGATTACAGGTTACTACTTTACTGAGTGGGAAGGTGCTTCTGGCACACGTAAATCCTTTAACCCAAGCGATGTCGTTTCAATTACAGACTCCAATCATTTCACAGTTAATGCTGGGGATTTGAGTGGAAGAGGTATTTATGTTATCTACCGGACACGTTTGACAGAGCCAGTTGATAAGGTGACCAAAAAAGCCTTTAACGATGTAACCGTTACGGCTAATGGACAAAAGATGCCAGATTTAGTATCACGTCCATTTGCACCTTTGACAACTCTTGATGGTGTCGGGGAAGGTACCCGTTCGGATGAAGTTATCTTCAAAGTCAAAAAGGAATTGACTGGCCGCAATTTGGCAGATGGTGAATTTACTTTTGATTTGATCAATAAGGATGACAACGACAAAGTTGTTCAAACGGTAACAAACAAAGATGGTGCCGTAACCTTTAAGAAACTTCGTTTCAAAAATGAGGGAACCTTTAACTATGTCATTCGTGAACGAGCAAGCAATCTACCAGGTGTGACAAACGATGCCAATTCAGACATCAATGTCACTGTTACTGTAACAGATAACAATGGCGTTAAGACAGCAGCGGTTACCTATGACCGTGATGCTTTCACCAATACATACAAGTTAGAGCCAGCGACTGCAGCAATTACCGCTAAGAAACTTCTGGATGGTAAAGCACTTGAAGCTGGTAAGTACACTTTCAAGCTGACTGAAGTTGGCGGAAATAACGTGGAACTTCAAGCAACAAATGACGCCAATGGTAATATCAAGTTTCCTGAAATCAACTATGATAAAGAAGGGACTTATACCTACAAGCTGAAAGAAGTGGCTGGAAATGAAGCTGGAGTAACGTATGACAGTAAAGAACATACTGTGACTGTCACAGTGACTGAAAACAATGCTAAATTGGAAGCTGCTGTCGCAGGTAACAATCCAACATTCACCAACAGTTATAAAGACTATGGTGTCAGCTATGAGTTTCTCAGCTCTAACCCAGCCTATCCAAACCTGCCAAAAGAAGTAACGGATTTGCTTCCAGCAGATACTAATCGCTACACTAGTGGTACTAATGTAGACGCTAAGCAGCCTGCTAAAACAAGTGTTACAGTTACTGAAGGCACATGGACTTTCGAAGGCTATGCAGAAACGAATGCACAGACTGTTGCGGATAAGGACCTTAAATTTACTGGTAAATGGAATTTCACTCCAGCACCGAAATATAAGGTAACGTATGAATTTGTAAGCGAAGATCCGAATCGCGCCTTGCCAGCAGAGGTAACAGAATTGTTGCCGACCGATGCCAATGAATACACAGATGGTACTGCAGTTCAAGCGGTTCAGCCAGCTAAGGATTCTATTGAAGTAACTGGAGGTACTTGGAAATTCCTTAAATATGACGCGGATAGTAAAACTATTGCAGGCTCAGATGTCAAATTTACAGGCACATGGACATTTGAAGCTAGACGTCCACAAGGACCAACACCACCACCATCTTCTTCAGATTCTACACCACCGTCATCATCTGGTGACAAACCAGTCGGTTCGACGGATGGAACCCCAGGTAATTCATCAGATAAAGATGGAAAAGATGTTCGTGGATCAGCAACTGGCAAAAAAGTTTTGCCGAAAACTGGCAGTGAAACATCTATCTTTGCGATAGCAGCAGGATTTGCACTGATTCTTTTATCAGCTCTTGTCTATCGTTTCAAAAAAGCTAATTAATTTTAGCTAAACGAATCATCTCAGCTAGCTGAGATGATTTTTTTGTCTTTGTCACCATCTATCCTTGATAATGTACTGACGCTTAAACATATAAACTCTAAAGTAAGCAGGCATTTGAATGGCTGTTTTTACGGTGACTAATATTTTCTGACCTTATTTTGACATTCAGTGAATACTTGTTTTATAAAGAAGATTTGTTATAATAAAATGATAAAAAGTTTCTTTATTTAAAGGGAGATGTTGATGAAAAATAAGAAGTTTAGGGTGATTCCTTTTTTGCCCCTAGTTTTGTATCTACTGGTGTATCTGTACGGTTATTCGGGAATTGAGCCAGAGCCGGAGGTTGCTTATGGTTATCTTTACCTTTTTCTATTTTTAGTTCCTGTTGTCATTGTTTATTTTGTAATTGCTGTTATGAATTTTGCAACACTGATGGGGGAAGTTACTTATTTATTCAAAGGACAGCTGCTAGGGCATCTCTATCGGCTTTATTTTTCTATCTTTTTCTTTTCGATTTTGTTTTGCGGTCTTAATTATTATCAGTTGATAGCTCCATATGGCTCTCAGATGAAAATTAGTGCTGGAGAAGCTTATAATCCCCTAGCAGCTTATGCCATTCCTATCTTGCTTTTTCTCTTAGGATTGTTGGGCAATCTATTCTTTTGGGAGTTGAAAAAGAATTAAGTCCAGGAGGATAAAGAGCAGCAGTACAGCGATAGTAATTGAGGAGTTTTTCTTGCATTTGATCATTAAAAGCCTGCTGAAAATCTATTTGCTCAGGCTTTCTTTGTGCTATAATAAAGAAAAACGATGAGGAGACATTCATGAATCAAACTGTTCAATATTTACAAGAATTAACGGCTATGCCTTCCCCAACAGGCTTTACGGCTGAGGTGGCAGACTATTTGATAAAAACGCTGGAAAGATTGGGCTATGAGCCTGTCCAGACTAATAAAGGCGGCGTCCATGTTGTGGTTAAGGGTGAAAATGATGCCCAGCATCGGGTAGTGACTGCCCATGTGGATACACTGGGGGCTATTGTTCGGGCTATTAAGTCTGACGGTCGTCTCAAGCTGGATCGGATTGGTGGTTTCCCTTGGAACATGATTGAAGGAGAAAACTGTCTAGTCCATGTGTCTAGCAATGGTAAGACTATCAGTGGGACTATCTTAGTTCACCAGACATCTTGCCATGTCTATAAGGATGCTGGGACGGTTGAACGTACTCAGGACAATATGGAAGTCCGTTTGGATGAAAAGGTGACGAATGAGAAAGAAACACGAGATTTAGGAATCGAAGTCGGTGATTTTATTTCCTTTGATCCGCGTACCACGGTTACTGAGTCCGGCTTTATCAAGTCCCGCTTTCTGGATGACAAGGTCAGCGCAGCTATTTTACTCAATCTCTTGCGCATCTATAAAGAGGAAAATATTCAGCTACCAGTGACGACGCATTTTGCTTTCAGTGTCTTTGAAGAGGTTGGTCATGGGGCTAATTCCAGCCTGCCGGAGCAAGCGGTAGAGTATTTGGCGGTTGATATGGGGGCAATGGGTGACGATCAGCAGACAGATGAGTATACGGTTTCTATCTGTGTCAAGGATGCATCAGGACCTTATCACTATGGCTTCCGCCAGCATTTGGTAAATTTGGCTAAGGAGCAGGACATCCCTTACAAACTGGACATCTATCCATTCTACGTGTCAGATGCCTCTGCAGCCATGAGTGCAGGAGCAGAAGTCAAGCATGCTCTGTTAGGTGCCGGCATCGAATCCAGCCATTCTTATGAGCGAACCCATATCGATTCGGTTTTCGCGACAGAGCGCATGGTGGATGCTTATCTAAGGAGTGGCTTGGTGGAGTGAGCAATCAAATTTTTAAAAAATCATCTGAAACGCTTGCATAAAATTGTAAGTTGTGAGATATTATTATATAGAATTACTTTAGGTTAAAAGGGAGAAAATGAAAGTAGTTTGTGTGGATTCTTGTATCCGTTCTAGGGCGTTTGGGATTGACATAGCTCTCCGCAATCGATTTGAACTTTTTGAAGGCATGAAAGTGCCTTATGAATTGTGGGTTTCTGAAACGGATACAGATATATATGCTAATGCCTCTTCTAGACAGCTTGTGCTGGATAGTTATGAAGCCTTGGGCATTGATAGAACCAAGGTTCGTTTTCTGGGCTTAGAATTAGCTGGTAGGAGCCTGCAGGAGTTTGCTGAGGAGGAGCTTGAGCCAGAAGACTGGCTGATGATGGAACGTTTGGATATTCCAGAAAATATTCTCTTGAGACGTGTACAAGATTTTCATGTAGCGCGCGTCCTTCATCAGGATCACATGATAGCCCTCGGACAAGAGTTAAATAAAAAGGTCATGGGCTGGCTTGACCAAGATGTTTTAGACTGTTTGATTTTGGTTGGAGAAGGTCAGGAGGCCTATCTGCCTCAAAAGATGAGGGAAAAGGCCCTCTTTATCCCAACTACCTATGCAGATCAAGTGCTCCAAAATCCAGGAGAGAGAGTCTTTGATCCAAAGGATATTCGCTTGGTGACAGTCAGTCGTTTATCTGAGGAGAAAAACGTTCTATTATTGCTGAAAATCATGGCTTTATTGAAATTTAAAGGTCATAGGCAGTTTACTCTTGACATCTATGGAGATGGTCCAGACATGGCCATGCTACAAGATGTAGTCCAGCTCAATGATTTGGAAGATATGGTTCATTTTAAGGGCTATCACTCTCAGGTGCCTTATCAAGCTTATGATGCCTATATTAGCAGCTCCTTATCGGAAGCCTTTGCGACATCGCTCTATGAGTCTCTGGTCAATGGCTTGCCTCTGATAGGTCTGGATGTGCGTTATGCCAATCGAGCTTATATTAAGCATGGAGAGAATGGCTGGCTGATACCGCAAAATGACGCTAATCAATATATTGCCTATCTGGAGCAATTTAGCCAATTTGGAGAAAAAGAATGGAGGGGATTTTCGGAAAAATCCAAAGAACTTGCCTATCGTTATAACAAAGAATTACTAGTCAATCTATGGGAAAAAGTTTTTAAAATTTCAAAAATAGGAGATTAAAAGAAGAATAATATGAAAAAGACTTTAGGGAAAAAAGTAGAACTGGGAATGAAATTAGTCCCAATTCCTCTGTCTTTACTGCTTGCTGGGACAATGGCAGTGACTGTGCAGGCTGAGGAGGTAAGTAGTGAAACAGAGGGGAATCAAGTCCAAAATAACCAAGCGACTCCTCCTGTCAATCAAGAATTGCCAAATGATGGGACAATCAAAAATACACCAGCAGAGGGACCTTCTGGTCTGACTATCTCAGAAGAAGGAGAGAAGGGAGCAGCCCAAGTCACGCCTGAAATCAAACAGTTAGCTCAAGAATTTTATGACTATCATACTCAGGAAGAGAGCTATGAAATAACTAAGGCTGCAACCATGACATCTGTCATGCCAGAGATACAGTCGGTGGAGCAAATAGAAGAAGCAGCTAAAAAGTATGATCATGCTTATGCGATCCGTAAGATGGATGGTGTCTTTAAATACATTAACTTAAAGGAAGTTGAAAATTTAAATCTAGTCAAAGATGAGGATTTTAGACAAGTTCCATCAAAAAGAGTATCTAGTTGGGATTCATTTATTCAAAATAATACAGCACTCTTCTTTTTGAATAAGTGGGAGTCTATATTCAATCCAAATCCAACACCTGAAGAAGTTGCTAAGATACCAAAAGCCATCATTCCGCGTTCTGAGTTGGATTTGACTGACGAGGGAACCTTTCCTACAAAGAGATTTTTGGAGATGAGACTATGGGGTTACTCAGGTTTAACATTTGAAGAGGCATTTTCTAGAAAGTATTTACCTGAGTCAGATAATAGAGTATTATCTATGAAAGAGATTAAGGAGATTATCCTCACCAGCCCTGCATTCTTTCAAATTCAAGCAGTCGCTGAGGATAATATTTATTATATGAACCCTTTCTTTCAAAAACTGTTTATCAATGGAAAGGAAGTTGAAGATGTTTATGGTAATTTTCCAGGAAAAAAATTCTTATTCTTAATAGATTCAAGAGAAAATGATACGTATAAACTTCGTTTTCAATCTTTTGATTATAACTCTCGATATCCTGTAGGATTTGCGTCTTTAGAATGGAAAAATCCTGAAACATATGATATTGTTAAGAATATTTTGACAAAATATAATCTAGTTGAAAAGCCTTGGGTACATATTGATTGGCTGGGTAAAAATCCTTCTCTAGAGAGACCTTGGTTTGGTAAGGATAATATCAAGACCTTCCACTATAGACTATATCTTATGAAACCTAATGATAAGACCCGCTATTATCTTGATCGAGACTATACGATTGATATCGCAGGAGTTCCTAATATTGCTGAAACACCAGATGGTGGCTTCAAGTTTATAGAAGATACTATCCTTGGTGGTGGAGAGACAACAGGTGGTTATAAAACTGATCAAGGAGAGCTAGACAAACTTTTCAGAACGGTCAAAGCTGAAGGTTTCGTCTTTAAACTTTCAGATGTTAAGAAGGTTAATGAGAGAGAGATCGGACCGGGCAAGGTTCTTGTCCGCTACCAAGACGAGCAGGGGCATTCTATTGCTAACCCTATTACGGATGAGAAGCCGGGTAAGACTAGATACACAGTCAGTCCTAAACCTCTAATTTCCTATAATAACAAGCTCTATACTTATAAATCTCGGCTAACTGCCTATGATGCTGAATCGGGAGAGTATGAAGCAGGAAGAACCAAAGAAATCGTCTATGAGTATGAACTCAGCCAGTTCCAGCTTCCAAATGATGCACCAAGTGAAGACAAGCCCATCATGGAAATGACCCGCTTTGTAGATGAATCGGGTCAAGAGCTATCAGATCCAGAGCGCGGTTTAGTAGCTTCTAAGACTATCGCTGGCTATGACTTCCAGTCTAGCAGTGATAAGGACGGCATTCGCACGCATGTCTATCGCGCCAGTGTGCATGAATTACCGTCAGACGCTCCAAGTGAAGAGAAACAAGTTTTAGAAATAACCCGCTTTGTAGATGAATCAGGTCAAGAGCTGTCAGACTCTGAGCACGGTTTGGTAGCGTCTAAGACTATTGCCGGCTATGATTTCCAATCCAGCAGTGATGAGGACGGCATTCGTACGCATGTCTATCGTGCTAGTGTGCACGAAGTACCAACAGATGCACCAAGTGAAGAGCGCCCAGTCATGGAAATGAGTCGTTTTGTAGATGAATCAGGTCAAGAATTATCAGCCCCAGAGCGCGGTTTAGTAGCTTCTAAAAGTATCGCTGGTTATGATTACCAGTCCAGCAGTGATGAGGATAGCATTCGCACGCATGTCTATCGTGCTAGTGTGCATGAAGTGCCGTCAGACGCTCCAAGTGAAGAGCGCCCAGTCATGTCGATGACTCGCTTTGTAGATGAAACAGGTCAAGAGTTATCAGCCCCAGAGCGTGGTTTGGTGGCGTCTAAGACCATCGCTGGTTATGACTTCCAATCCAGCAGCGACGAGGACGGTGTTCGCACTCATGTCTATCGCGTCAGTGTGCACGAAGTACCGAAAGATGCTCCGGTTGAGGACAAGCCATCTATCGAAATCACTCGCTTTGTAGATGTAGAAGGAAGACCTTTAGCAGCAGCTGAATTCGGTTTGCTTGATGCTAAGACTATTGAGGAGTATGGTTTTGTTTCAGTGTCAGATGCCAATGGCGTTCGTACTTATGTTTACAAGCCAAAAACGCACATTCAGACAGCTTTGGGGACAGAAACATCTGAGCAGAAGAGTCCTGCAAGGGTTGAAAACTCTGAGACTAGTCCGGTTCTGTCTCGAGTGTCCAAACACACATTACCAAATACAGGTAGTGCACCTTCATCATTCTTGGGAGAAGCAGTCGTTAGCCTTTTGGCTTCCTTTGGCTTACTACATTCCAAGAAAGAAAGAAGAAAAAAATAAGGCCAATTCGGTCTTATTTTTCTTTTTCCATATGTTTTCTGTGACTTATCTAGCACTCCAAACACTGACTGATTTTTCCTCCACAGGAAATTCTCCCCAGCCTTGGTCGTCAATAGTTACGATTTGAGAGCTGTTGCCTAGATAATCGCTGAATTCTCTGCCAGCCCATTCTAGACCGATTAGCATGGATTTGCTAGCGGCTTGAGCATTGCTGATAAGGACAGCGATTGGCTGACCATCGTGCTTACCTTGACGAGTCCAGCCGATACAGTTGGCATCGTCGAAGTAGTCGGTTTGCTCACCATAAGCCAGATTGAGACGGATGTCTAGGAGTTTATCCAGTATCTCTTGAAAGCTCTCTTGTGCAAATTCTCCGCTAATGCCATAGTAGTCTCCATAAAAGACGCAGGGCAATCCGGCTTCTCTTAGAAGTATAAGAGCATAGGCGGCTGGTTTGAACCATTCTTCGATAGTAGACTCCAAAGCCTGACCTCTCTGGGTATCGTGATTGTCCACAAAGGTTACAGCCGATTCGGGATGATTTTTTGCAAGTGTTTGATCAAAAATAGTTCGCAGGTCATAGTCTGCTCCAGATTTGCTGGCATCAAATAAATTCTGATGGAGCTTGACATCGACTAGGTCAAAGCGATAGTCAATATTTTCTAGATAATCGTTATTAGCTGTCTCGTCACTATTCCAAAATTCCCCAAAGACATAGAAATCATCGCCGTATTTTTCAGTAATATCTCGGATGAAATTCTTCATAAAGAAGGAATCAATATGCTTAACAGCATCTAAGCGAAAGCCATGTACACCAGTGCTTTCAATAAACCAATGAGCCCAGTCGTAGAGATTTTGGATGACTTCGGGGTGCTTGAAATCAATATCCGCATACATGAGATAGTCGTAGTTGCCATTCTCGTTGTCCACTAGCTCATCATCTGCCCAACCTTTATTGTCCCCTTGGATGAGAAAAATGCCTGACTTGTTGTTTTTGGCATCATAGTCAGTACCGGTGAAGTGGTACCAGTGCCATTCGAAGTCATTATAGGCTTTTTTGCGGCCTGGGAAGACAAACTTAGTCCAGCCTTTGATCTCGAAAGGTTCTGACAAGATCTTTGTGCGGTCGTTAGGATCAACTTCAACAACGGTAAAGCGCTCTTTATAGTCAGCTGCGGCCTTGTGATTGAGGACAACATCCGCAATCGCTTCGATGCCGTTCTGTCCAAGCACCTCAATTGCTCGGAGGTATTCTTCTTTCAATCCATACTTGGAGCGTACGGTTCCTTTTTGGTCAAACTCTCCTAAATCAAAGAGGTCATATACGCCATATCCGACATCATTAGAGCTGGTTCCCTTGAAAGCCGGCGGCATCCAGACCTTGCGAATTCCTTTCGCTGCTAAGTTAGGTGCGTCTTCTGCCAAGCGATTCCAATGCTGACCGTCATCTGGCAGATACCATTCAAAATACTGCATTAAGGTTTGGTTTTCCATATAAATTCTCCTCTTCATTCTCACTGATTGGCTTTATTGTACCAAAAGAAGCAGAAAGGCGCAAACGTTTGCGTCTTTCTGCTTCTATAGATATTTTGACATTTCCATAGATAAAAGATAGAATAGATTGAAATAAAAGCGCTTACATAGTATAATGGGCTTATTATAAAAGATTTTATCTAAGGAAAGGTGTCTTTATGAGAAAGAAAAGACTAGTTACATTACTCTTACCAAGTTTGTTACTTGCACCTTTGGTATTGGCGCAAGCTGTTCAGGCGGATGAGGCGACTCAAGCTAGTAGCGAGCGCACGGACAATCTCAAGACAGAAACAGTTGCAAAGGCTTCTGAAACTGGCTCTCAGGATCAACAATCAACGGCAGTAGAAACTGCAAGTCAGACTTCTTTAGAAGAACCGGTTTCGGAAAAGCAAGAAAAGGCACCACTTGTGCCTGATGAAGCAGCACCTAGCCTTAGCCAAGCGCAGGAGCAGGAGCTTCTGGCTCTGGCTAAAGATGTCAGCTCAGCGCCTTCCGCTGGCTCAACTGCTGTGAAAGGCCAAGATTTGTCTGCCTATACTGGCGGCCTTTCAAACCCTTCCCTCGCTGATAAGGAAATAACCCTGCAAGAGGCTGTAGATGAATTGCTCAAATGGGCAGCAGTCAGTGATTCTCAGTTGGGCAGCAGTGCAGAGGACAGAGCAAATCTTGCAAAGAGTCTGGGGATGATTGAAAAAGAAGCTGATTTGACAGCCAGTGTCCAGGGAGCCAATCTGCAATCTATGTATTCGGTTGCCAAGCGACTGCATGATGCTTATCGCTCTGAAAAGAAAGTGCCCCTCTTTTTGAATGGTCGTTCACAGCCAATTTTTCCATATAGTAGTGGTGAAGATAGATATGAGGAGTATACTTATGAAGGCAGTGAGATTGTTCGTTTCCCTGTCTATGTAGAGACTGACTACGATACGGATGGTGACGGTAAGCGAGATTTGGTCAAGGCTATTGTGCAGCTTCCTAAAGCAGCTGCTAAGGGTGATTATAAGGCTGCGACAATCTTGGAAGCTCGTCCCTATGTCGCTGGAACTTTAGACGAAGATCATGTGACGCTGGAAAGTCTCAATCTGCCGACAAACGGCTCTTATGACATGAATAGCCTCCGCAATCAGCCAGCTAAGCGCCAGCCAGTTTCTAGCATGAGCAGTATTGAGGCGGCAAAAAGAGCAATGTCATCGGATTGGTATTATTACAGTCCTTATGAGGGGATTTATGACTATGAAAACTTGAACTGGTATGATTATTTCCTCGTCCGAGGCTATGCTTTTGTTTCTAGCGCTGGTCTAGGAACCAAAGGTTCTGAAGGTTTTAATACAACCGGCTCTGATTTAGAAATTGAAGCATTTAAAAATATTGTCGAATGGATTAATGGTAAACGAACGGCCTACACAGATAGGACTAATAATATCGAAATCAAGGCCGACTGGGCTAATGGAAAGGTCGGTATGACTGGTCTGTCTTGGGCTGGTACGACAACTTTCGGTGTGGCCACGACTGGTGTTGAAGGCTTGAAAACCATTGTTCCAGCTGCTGGAATTGCCAGCTGGTATGATTATTTCAATAGTCAGGGGTCGGCTTACACCAATCCGCCTTACAGTGATTTATCTTGGCTTTCTCTCTATGTCGCTACACGCTTGCTGGATCAAAAAGATTGGGCTGCTATTGGTAACAAGTATGCTGACTACATTAATCAGTTAAATAAGGACCAGAATGCGCACGGCCGTAACTATAGTCCGGTATGGCAGGAGCGGGATTATACACTGCATCCAGAAAAGATAAAAACCAGTGCTCTGCTAGTTCATGGTTTGAATGATGACAATGTCAAAACCAAGCACTTTGAGCTCATGTATGATGCGCTAAAAAAAGCCAGCCAAGATGTGAAACTTTATCTTCACCAAGGAAATCATATCAATCCAGCTGCCGTATCTAGAGGCTTTGGTATTACAGCTAACAAGCAAGATTTTTATGACTTACTCAATACCTGGTTCTCTCATTACCTTTATGGTGTAGAAAATGATGTCAGCAAACTTCCTGCTGTTTTGGCGCAAAATAACTATGATCCAAATAAATGGACCAGTTATGATAACTGGAAAAGCAGTAATCGCTTGATTCTGACAGCTCAGTCCAAGCGCTTAGAAGAAACGATTTCTAGTGACTACGCGGGAGCGGGAATTGATACTAGCAAGCGTGATGAAGCGGTTAGCAAAGCTTCTTCTAAAGCTAATTTGACCTTTATGACAGATGTCAAAGAGGATATGACCATTAAAGGACATATCCCAGTCCATTTCAAGGCGGCTCTTGCCAAGGGGGGCGGCAGTAATCTGCAAGTCAATGCCCTCCTAGTAGATGTATCAGACCAAGAGTTTGATGTGGTTGGAAACGGTGCAGCCAGCGATGAAAGTCAGAAAAACGGCTTTTGGATGGGCAGCAATCTCAGCAATATGGATATCAAAAATTTTGCGACTGTCAAAACTAAATACAAAGTCATTGCCAAAGGATGGGTCGATCTGGCTAATCCAGAATCGGGCTATGCACCGTCTAGCTCGCAAAATAGTATTGAGCCTCAGATTGGCCAGTTCCACGACTATACAGTCTATTTGCAGCCTAATCTCTATACGGTGAAAAAAGGCCATAAGCTGGCTCTGGTTTTCAACACATACGACCCAAGCGACCTCAAAATTGATCGTCAATATGAAGTGACTTTCAAGACGGACTCCATCAGTGCCCTAATACCTACTTTGGAAGCTAGTCGCCTGCAAAAGGCAAACTATATACCGAATGCTCTTGATACAGCTTATGCAGCTCTACCAGAGATTATTGGTGCGAAATTAGTCGCACCAGCAATTTTAGAAGTTCCTGAGTATATCTTAGATAACGTGGAAAGTAGAGAGGCTCCATCAGTTCAGGTGGTGGTTCACTATGCAGAACATTATGAACAGGCAGTAGGAAAAGTTCAGAAGATAAGCAAGCAGCAAGCTCCAACTGCCTTACCTGAAACTGGCAGCAATTCAGATAAGGGAATCCTGCATTTTGGTCTTGCTCTGCTAATCAGCACACTAGGCTTATCTAGTTTAGCAAAGAAACACAAACAACCTTAGTGGTTCTATTTAAAAAAGCAGCTAGAATTTCATAGTTAGATGAAGTTCAGTTGCTTTTTGCTTTATCTTGTAGCAGTCGTTAGGCAGAGACGAGACAAAAAGGCGCAAAAAGAGTATACTAATCTGTATAGAAATCGGTAAAGGAGCTCTCTTATGATTGAATTTAAAGATGTCACTAAAGTTTATGAAGGAACGGTAGCTCTCAATCAGCTGAATTTGACCTTGCAAAGCGGAGAAATCGTCGGTCTGATTGGTCACAATGGCGCCGGAAAATCTACCACCATTAAGTCATTGGTCAGCGTCATCAATCCTAGTAGTGGACAGATTTTTGTAGATGGGAAAGAATTATCCGCTAATCGCTTGGAAGTCAAGAAAAAAATCGGCTATGTAGCTGATTCACCAGATTTATTTTTGCGCCTAACTGCCAATGAGTTCTGGGAACTGGTAGCGACTTCTTACGATATGACAAATGCTGAAGTAGAAGAGCGATTGGGAAATCTGCTCCATCTTTTCGACTTTGGCTCTCATCGGTATGAGGTCATTGATTCATTTTCTCATGGGATGAGGCAAAAAGTCTTCGTTATTGCAGCTCTTTTGTCTGATCCAGATATTTGGGTGCTGGATGAGCCGCTGACGGGTCTTGATCCGCAGGCAGCTTTTGACCTCAAGCAGATGATGCGCCAGCATGCAGATAAAGGAAATACAGTTCTCTTTTCAACCCACGTCTTGGAAGTTGCAGAGCAGCTCTGTGATAAGGTGGCTATTCTCAAAAAAGGGAAATTGATTTTCTATGGAACCATTGAAGAACTAAAAGGCCAACATCCAGAACAGTCTCTTGAAACCATTTATCTTGGTCTAGCAGGCCGCAGAGAAGAGGTGAGTCCTGATGCGCATTAAAGCTATAAAAAAACTCGTTGATATCAACATCCTCTATGCTATTCAGCCGTCTCAGCTGCAACAGTACCGCAAGATGCAAGCTAAGAATCCTGAGCGCAAGGTCAATGTATCGCTGAAGGCCATCCGCATGTATCTGATTTTAGGACTGGTCTATCTCTTTCTTTTCGGCTTGATGGGCTCCCTGAACCAACTGGTTGGCAATCCTGGTCTCTTTGCCAATTTGGTTTCTGCTTTTGCTCTCTTTTCTATGTCTCAGGGCTTTCTGGTTTTTTACAATGTCTTTTATGAAAGCAAGGACTTGCAGTCTTATCGTCCCTACGCTTTTAGCGAAGCAGAAATCATCGTCGGCAAAAGCATTTCAGTTATTCTGACCTTGCTGATTGCCATTTTGCCTATGTTCAGTTATTTCTTGGTTTTGGCTTTTCAAGGTGGCAATCCTTTCTTTGGGCTTCCCTTGGCTCTGCTTGCCATTCTGATTTTAAGTTCAGTCATTACCTTTCTTATTTTGATTGCCGTCCACTTTACTACCAAGACAGCCTTTTTCAGGAAGTACAAGACCATCCTGTCCAATGTCATTCTGGCTCTTGTTTCCGTTGGCTCCTTTTTCCTCTATTTTATGATTAATCAAATGAACAGCAGAAGCGTTATAAATCGTACGGAGGTTAAAGCTTTCTTCCCTCCAGTTCAAGCTTTTTATGATTTTATCCTTCATCCTTTTCATACAGCGTCCTTGCTGGGATTTTTGGGATGGGTGGCAGTTGCGGCTCTTCTATTTTTCATCGTAAAGACCAAGGTGATTCCAGAATTTTATGAGGCCGCTCTCATGACGGGTTCCTCAGTAGGAAAGCGGGAGCGCGTGCATGACATCAATATTGCGGAAGCAAAAAATCTCAAAAAGTTTGTCTGGCGCTACAATATCAGGCTCTTGAGTGAGGGTTCTGTCATTATGCAGGCTATCTTTATGTCGGCCTTTCTCCCTTACATTGTCATTTTCAGTATGGGAATGGGCATGATACAAGGCGGCCTGTCTTTGACTTCTTATCTGGGACCACGTTTCCTCTTGCCAATGATGGCCCTGGCTGTTTTGATTGCAACACTAAACTCAGGCGGCAGCAACCTTACGGCTATTGGGATTTCTCTGGAAAGGGAAAATTTTGATTATCTCAAGGTTCTCCCCTTTGATTTGAAGCAGTATATTCATCTGAAGTTTTGGCAGCTCTTTGCCGTCCAGTCTATCCTGCCTTTGACCTTGCTTTTGATAACCAGTCTTGTTTCCGGTATGCATCCAGTTACTTTCTTGGGCATGGTGATTGTTTGGGCCTTGATTAGTCTAATGTGGAGTTCTTGGGGTTACTACCGAGACTATAAGCATCTCGTGACTAATTGGTCCAATGTCACAGAATTGATGAGCCGAGATAATAGTATGGTGAAAACTCTCTTAGCCATCGCTCTGATTTTAGGAATGTTGATTGTCATTACTCTTCTCTTCTTTATATCCAATGTTATTGCGCCTCTAGTAATTTATACGATAGTAGCTCTAGTTCTAGTAGGATTAGCTGTGTTGTCTTACATAGTCCACAAACACTACATGAAAAAGCTGAATGAAGAGTTAGCAGTATTTTATTAAAAGAGCATCAGGAAGTCGAAAGACTTTCTGATTTTTTGACTGATAATCATCAAAATAACAGTTCTGCAAATGTACAGAACTGTTATTTGTTTTTCTTTATTTTTTCTACATCCAGTGGCATGAAAGTCGCCATAACTCGACCGATGAGTTTAGGTTCTTCCTCATGCGGGATAAACTTATCACTGTATTTTTTATTAAGGGAAATTAAGCGAATTCCTGTTGGATCATTGAAAACCCTTTTAATAATGGTTTGGCCGTCATAGTCAATTGCATAGATAGCACCGGCAAGCTCAAAATGAGTCTGCTTGATTAGGGCTACGGAATCTCTCGGATACTTAGGCTCTAGCGAGTCAGTTCGCACCCAGAGGGCAATATCGTAGTCGATTTCTCTGTCCAACCAGACTAAATCAGCTTGTTCAGGCTTATGCTGAGAGAGATAGTAATTCTCATAGACCAAGTAGGGAAAGTAGTCATCCTTTAAGCTGGCTTGTGTTTCTTGCTCAGTCAGGCTAGCTTCTAGTAGCTTTAATCCTTTCTCCTGTCTGTCTTGGTCAAGTTGCTGATAAATACGATTTAAATCGGGAAATCGTTGAGGGATATCTGCAATTAGTCGGTAACGAGGGTCGATTTCTTCGACCTCTACCTCAAAAAATCTTGCAATCTTTTCTAGATTGGCTGCGATAGGCAGAGATGTCCCTTTGATATAGCCAGTCAGTGTACTAGCAGGAATGCCTGTTTCACGAGACAGTTCGACTTGTTTTTTCCCTGTTTCCTTGAGAAGTTCTTTGAGCTTTTTAGAAATGAGAAGACTTGCTTCCTTATCTTGGGGGCTTGCGGCGCCTCTTCCTCTGGCCATAATATCAACTCCTTTACTTGGTTTTATTATAGCGAATTAAATCGAAAAAGTAAAGGGATAGGTCAATTATCTTAGCCTAATCCTTTACTTTTTTAGATACCTTATTAAATTTCGTAGCCCATTAAGATTCCGCCTTCCTCAGCGTAGAAGCTGCAGAGACCTGAAGTTGGTATTGTTTCGATTTGAGCTTGGGGATACTTTTCTTGTATCAGCTGACTAAATTGCTGGCAGAACTTCTCGTTATTGCGGTGAGCGATGATGAGTCGGCCACCCTTGTAACCAGCTTTGAGTAGCTCTTCGATTGCAGAAGCAAGAGCCTTTTTCGAGCCGCGTGCCTTTTGCAGAAGCTCTAGCGTGCCAGTCTGGCTAGCTTCACCGACCATACGGATATTGAGCAAGCCGACAACGGTTCTCAGAAGTTTGCTAAGCCGGCCGTTTTTGACCAAGTTATCTACCTTTGCCAGAACGAAGAGAAGCTTGGTTTTCTCTTGATAGCGACTAATGACTTGAACGACTTCATCAAAGCTGAGATCTTGCTGAATGAGTTCATTGAGTTTAGTCACAAGTAAGTCCACCTCGCCGCCAGCAGAAAGACTATCAATGACATGAATATGGGCATCAGGATGTTCTTCCAAAAAGATTTTCTTAGCAACCTGTGCACTATTATTGCTGCCAGATAGAGTTCCAGTGATAGTCACCACAAAGATCGTGTCGGCTCCCTCAAAGCTTTTGAGATAGTCATCTGGACTAGGGCAGGCAGACTTTGAAGCAGCAGAAGAAGCATACATCTTCTCCATCATCAGGTCAATATCAAGCTGCTTGTCATCTACAAAAATCTCATTTTCCACTTGAATGGTTAAGGGAACACTTTCAAACTGGGTGTCTTTAGCCAAGTTTTTCATTTCACGAAAGTCACAGCCAGAGTCAGCTATAATTTTCCAAGTCATATTTTTCTCCTTTTTTGTCAAGTATGTACAATAAAAAAATTGACAAAAAACCTGTCTTTTTTTAAAATTATAACATGAAGAATGCTTACTAGAAAGCGGAAACTGTCAGCTGAGACAAGAGGGAAGAAATTGTTATGTCGGAAAAGAAAATATCGGAAAAATCACTCGCGAATTTAAAGAAATACAATCAGGAATCCAATCAAATCACGAGAGAGTCTCTGGAAATTTCTCTCATGCAGCTGCTGGAGAAGAAAGAACTCAAAAAAATTACGATTTCAGAGCTGGTTGAGCGAGCAGGGGTTTCCCGCGCTGCTTTTTACCGCAATTATAGCTCTAAAGAGCAGATTCTGGAAGAGATTTTTAAAAACACTGTTCAAGGTATTACGGATAAATTGGAAGAGTTTAACTTTAAAACTGAGATGTACCAAATTTGGCTTTTTCTTTTTAAGGAAGCCAAGAAAGAAGCTCGGGTTATCAGTCTAGCCATTGACTATAATTTTGAAAAGCTGCTGACTCAGGCCGTGTTTGACTTTTTGGAAAAGCGCAATCGCAATGCTAAGAAAACGACTAACTCTTACATGAATTCCTTCTGGAGTTCGGCAGTTGTTTCCGTTCTTTCCAAGTGGATTAAGGACGGGATGAAGGTTCCAGCTGAAAAAATAGCTTCTCTAGGCCTGCCTCTTTTCCCACAGAAAAAGAAAATTAAATAAAACAAGTGAGTCACAACGGCTCACTTGTTTTTAGCTTCTGTAAGAAGCTAGTCAGTTCTTTTTGGTTCCTTAATTCGTAGAATTTCTGAGGAAAGGTTTGACGGATTCTCTTATATCTTGCCAGTGCTGTTTGACGTCGTCCTTTCCAAAGAACCCAGCAGATAAATTCCCAGTCAAACTTTTCTGGACAGCCTGGAGTCATGCTTTCTCTGGTCCGGTTGCGGTATTTTAGATAGCGTTTGAAAGCTCGATAGAGGCAGTTCCAGCGAGAGAAGTTCAGAAAGATAATTTGGTCGGCTTCTGCCATCCGCCGTTCATAAAAACACCAAGAATAGCTGCCGTCAATGATCCAGTCGGTATTTTTTGACAAAAAATTGTCCATCTGTTCTCGCATCCAATCATGGTCACTATCCTTCCAGCCAGGTTGATACTCTTCGAAAATCAAATTCAAACTACGTCAGCGTCGCCTTGCCGTACGCCAGTACTGCCTACGGCTAGCTGCCTAGTTTGCTCTTTGATTTTCATTGAGTAAAAAATAGCAATCTATCCATGTGAAGTTTGGGAATGGGGTAGTGGTTGAACAGTTGTGCTACTAAAGTGGATTTGCCAGAACCGGAATAACCAATAATTGCTTTTTTTCATCCCTATCTCTTTTATGTTAGAAACAAAAAAAGCTCCTGAGAGCTCCCTTTGTATGCATTATTTAGCAAGTTTAGCTGAAAGGCGTGCTTTATCGCGGCTTGCTTTGTTTTTGTGGATCAAACCTTTTGTTTCTGCTTTATCGATAGCTGAGCTAGCAGCACGGAAAAGTTCTTCAGATGGGTTTGCTTCAAATGCTTTGATTGCAGTACGCATAGCTGACTTTTGAGCTGAGTTTTTTTCGTTATGTTTCACGTTCAATTCAGCGCGTTTGATAGCTGATTTAATGTTTGCCAAGTTGTTTCACCTCCATTGAAAATACTAACTATCTAATTATATATGAAAAGTTAGGATTTGACAAGCTTTTTTATTTTTTTAAGTAAATTTCATCAATTTCATGATTTCCAGCTTTGTGCAGGATAATTTCTGCCCGATTGCGAGTTGGCTCAATGTAGTCTAGCAGGTTGACAAGGTTAATGCTTTTCCAAACATTATGGGCGAAGGTTACTACTTCCTCTTCTGATTGAGTGGTGAAGCGGTGGTAGTAGTTTTTGGGGTCATTTTCAGCCAGCGTCAGCATTTTTTTAAAGCGATCCAGATACCAATTTTCAATATTTTCGACTTCAGCATCAACATAGATAGAAAAGTCAAAAAAGTCTGTCATATATAGGCGCTCGTTCTGTGGATTTTGGAAAACATTGATGCCTTCGACGATAACAAAATCTGCAGCCTTTACCTCCTGCATTTCCTGAGGGACGATATCATAAGTTTCATGCGAGTAGACTGGAATTTGGAAATCCTGACCGTTTTTTATGCTGTCCAGAAAGGAAAGAAGTAGCTCCATATTATAGCTTTCTGGGAAACCCTTGCGGTTTAAAATGCCATGATCTTCCAAGGTTTTATTCGGAAATAAAAAACCATCTGTGGTAACTAGCTCGACTGTCGCATTTGAAAAAGTCCGAGAAAGCAAAATCTGCAGCAAACGGCTGGTGGTGGATTTCCCAACGGCCACACTACCAGAAACTCCGATAATAAAAGGTTGTTTTCGGCTTTCCTTTTGTAGAAAAATCCCCTTGGAAAAAGCCAAGTCTTCCTTGGAACGTTTATAAATCTGAATGAGATTGGTCAAGGGTAAATAAATGTCCGTCACGTCCTGCAGGCTGATCTTATCATTGAAACTCTTGATGGAGTTAAGTTCCGCCTGAGTCAGAGGCGGAGTTGTTTTACGGTGCAGGTTTTGCCAAGTATGGCGGCTGATTTTTTCAAAGTGAAGAAATTCGTTAGTCATAAGTTACTCCTGTATGATGGACTTTAGTATAACATACTTTTTGGAGAAATGAAAACGATTTACAAATCTAGGAAAATTATGATAAAATGGTTGTATGACTAAAATGTATTTTGCAGAAAATCCTGATGCCAAACATGATATTCATGAATTAAATGTGGAACTGTTAGGACAGCGGCTGACTTTTTTGACAGATGCTGGTGTCTTCAGTAAAAAGATGATTGATTATGGCAGTCGGGTTCTTTTGTCTGTCTTGGACTTTGAAGCTGGAGAACGGGTCTTGGATGTTGGCTGCGGCTATGGGCCACTAGGTTTGACTTTAGCCAAAGCGTACGGAGTGGCTGCGACCATGGTAGATATCAACCAGCGGGCCTTGGACTTGGCTCAGAAGAATGCTGAGAGGAATCAGGTATCTGCTCATATCTTCCAGTCAAATGTTTATGAAAAGGTCAGTGGCATTTTCGACCATATTATCAGTAATCCGCCTATCCGTGCTGGTAAGCAGGTTGTACATGAGGTTATCAGCGGAAGCTATGAGCATTTGACAGAAGGCGGTGATTTGACCCTTGTGATTCAGAAGAAGCAAGGAGCGCCCAGTGCCAAGTCGAAGATGGAAGCTATCTTCGGTAATTGTGAGATTGTTAAGAAGGACAAAGGCTACTATATACTAAGGAGCGAAAAATAGGATGCGTGCTGTAGATATTATCCAAAAGAAGAGAGACGGTCTGGAACTAACCAGTCAGGAAATTCAGTGGCTGATTGAGGGTTATGTGGACGGGACGGTGCCTGATTATCAGATGGCAGCCTTTGCAATGGCTGTCTATTTTAAGGGAATGACAACTCAGGAAATTTCAGACTTAACCATGACGATGGTTGGAACTGGTGAGCAGTTTGACCTGTCGGAAATCGCAGGTATAAAAGTAGACAAACATTCCACCGGTGGTGTTGGTGATAAAGTGACTCTGGTCTTGGTTCCTTTGGTGGCTAGCTTTGGTGTGCCCGTTGCTAAAATGAGCGGCCGCGGGCTGGGCCATACTGGAGGAACCATTGATAAATTGGAATCCATTAACGGATTTCAGGTGGAGCGCAGTCAAGAAGACTTTATCAAGCAGGTGCAGGAAATCGGCTTATCAGTAATCGGGCAGTCAGATCAGTTGGTGTTGGCGGATAAGCTACTCTATGCCTTGAGAGATGTAACAGCAACTGTTGATACGATTCCGCTGATAGCCAGCTCTGTCATGAGTAAGAAGATTGCGGCTGGTGCAGACAGCATCCTTCTGGATGTGACGGTTGGTGAAGGCGCCTTTATGAAAAATATAGAGGATGCTCGCGTGTTAGCTCGCACTATGGTCGATTTGGGCAAGGCTGTTGGCAGAAAAACAGTAGCCGTTCTGACAGATATGAGTCAGCCTTTGGGAACCAGCATTGGCAATCGTCTGGAAATCTTAGAAGCTCTGGATATCTTGCAGGGCAGGGGTCGTGAAGACATCACAACTTTCATTTGTGAGTTGGCTCAGATTATGCTCGGACTGGCAGATGTTGAGAAAACGGTGGAAGAAGTAAGAGAACAGCTGACCAACGGTGCTGCCTTGAAGAAATTTGAAGCTATGGTTGTAGCTCAAGGTGGTGACTTGGAAGATCTCTATCGTCCATCAAGTGCAGTTCATATTGTAGATGTGAAAGCAGAACAGGCAGGTTATATCACTGAACTGCCTGCTATGGAATTCGGCCTCTTTGCCATGAGACTTGGAGCAGGACGGGCAGTTAAATCTGACGACTTAGATTATGAAACAGGAATTGTTTTCGAAAAGAAAGTCGGAGACAAGGTCGAAATTGGAGAAGTTTTCGCAAAAATTTATTCAAATGAAAAAATTTCTCAAGAACTAGTTACAGATTTTCAAAAAAATGTTAAAATAGGTGATGAAAGCGTTGCAGTAAGCGAGATTATCGAGGTTATTGCTTAATTCTAGGAGAAGCCAACATGAAATTAAACAAATACATAGACCATACGCTTTTAAAACCTGAAGCGTCAGAAGAGCAGATTCTGAAGTTAATTGAAGAAGCAAAAGTTTATGATTTTGCCAGTATCTGTGTCAATCCAACCTGGATAGAGTTTGCTGCGGAGCAGCTGAAAGGATCAGATGTCAAGGTTTGTGTGCCAATTGGTTTTCCTTTAGGAGCCAATACTTCCGATGTGAAAGCTTTTGAAACGCAGGACGCAATTCAAAAGGGTGCGGGCGAAGTGGATATGGTCATCAATGTCGGCGCTCTGAAGTCTAAAGATTATGATTTGGTAGAGCGAGACATCCGTGCGGTTGTAGAAGCTGCTAACGGTACCTTGGTCAAGGTAATTCTGGAAACTTGCTTGCTGACAGATGAGGAAAAGGTTAAGGCTTGCCAACTGGCTCAGAAAGCTGGAGCTGATTTTGTTAAGACCTCTACAGGATTTTCAACTGGAGGTGCGACAGTCGAAGATGTCGCCCTCATGAGAAAAACAGTTGGTCCTGACATGGGGGTTAAGGCTTCTGGTGGCGCTCGTTCTTACGAAGATGCTCTGGCCTTTATTGAAGCTGGTGCGACTCGGATTGGAACTTCGGCCGGTGTGGCTATTATGAAGGGAGAAGAAGCTAGTGGCGACTACTGAGTTGATTGACTTGGCTGTCCAAGCTAGTAAAAATGCTTATGTTCCCTATTCTCATTTCCCTATCGGAGCAGTTTTGGTCGCTAAAGACGGACGGATATTTACTGGCGTTAATGTTGAAAATGCCAGTTTTGGCTTGACCAACTGTGGAGAGCGGACAGCTATATTTAAGGCAGTTTCAGAAGGAGTTTTAGACTTCGAGGAGCTGATTGTCTATGGTGAGACGGAAAAACCCATATCACCCTGTGGTGCCTGCCGCCAAGTAATGGCAGAATTTTTTGCTGAGGATCTAAAAGTGACCTTGGTCGCTAAAGATAAATCGACGGTCGTGATGACGGTCAAGGAATTACTTCCATATTCTTTTACAGATTTAACATAAGTCTGTTATCGGTCATCTGACCAAACTCAAACTTGCAACTGTGTTGCACATCTTAATTAGGAGGTTCAGAAATGAACAAAAAACAATGGCTAGGTCTTGGTCTAGTAACTGTCGCAGCAATCGGACTTGCTGCATGTGGAAACCGTGCTTCTCGCTCAGATTCTTCAGATGCGAAAACTGACTTGAAAGCTGCTATCGTAACAGATACTGGCGGTGTTGATGATAAATCATTTAACCAGTCAGCTTGGGAAGGTTTGCAAGCTTGGGGTAAAGAAAACGGTCTTTCAAAAGACAATGGTTACACTTACTACCAATCTAATGATGAGTCTCAGTACGCAAACAACCTGAATCAAGCTGCTACAGATGGTTACAAGCTAGTATTTGGTATCGGATTTGCCCTTCGTGATGCGGTTGAATCTGCTGCCAAAGATAACACAGAAATCAATTATGTTATTATCGATGATGTTATCGAAGGACAAAAGAATGTTGCTTCAGCTGTCTTTGCTGATAATGAAGCTGCTTACCTTGCTGGTGTTGCTGCTGCAAAAACTACTAAGACAAAACAAGTTGGTTTCGTAGGTGGTATAGAAGGCGCAGTTATCACACGTTTTGAAAAAGGTTTCGAAGCTGGTGTGAAATCAGTTGATCCATCTATCAAGATTCAAGTAGACTATGCTGGCTCATTCGGCGATGCTGCTAAAGGTAAGACAATTGCTGCTGCTCAATATGCTGCAGGTGCAGATGTGGTTTATCAAGTTGCTGGTGGAACTGGTGCTGGAGTATTTAACGAAGCTAAGTCAATCAACGAAACAAGAAATGAAGATGAAAAAGTTTGGGTACTTGGTGTTGACCGTGACCAAACTGAAGAAGGTAAATACAAGTCTAAGGATGGTAAAGAGTCTAACTTTGTTTTGGCATCAAGCTTGAAACAAGTTGGTAAGACTGTCCAAGACATCGCTAACCAAACTGCTAAAGGTAAATTCCCAGGCGGTAAAACTACAACCTTCGGTCTGAAAGACGGTGGAGTTGACTTGACAACTACAAACCTGTCAGAAGATACTAAAAAGGCTGTTGAAGAAGCGAAAGCAAAAATCCTTGACGGCAGCATCACTGTTCCTGACAAATAAAACAATTTAAGAGCGATCCGACCGTGTAGGGTCGCTTCTTTTTGAAATTGAGACGCCTTTGTGTCAATAGAATTTATTAGCACTGGCTGTGCTAGTAAATTTTATTGAAATAAAATGAAATTCTGGAAAGGAAAGAGCCATGACACATGAAAATGTCATTGAAATGCGAGAAATCACCAAAATTTTTGGTGAATTTGTAGCCAATGATAAAATCAATTTGGAACTCAGAAAAGGTGAAATTCACGCTCTTTTGGGAGAAAATGGTGCCGGCAAGTCAACCTTGATGAATATGCTGGCTGGCCTGCTTGAGCCGACCAGCGGTGAGATTGTAGTGAATGGAAAGTCAGTTAAACTGGACTCTCCATCAAAGGCGGCCTCACTTGGTATCGGGATGGTGCACCAGCACTTTATGCTTGTTGAAGCTTTTACTGTCGCTGAAAATATCATCCTTGGAAGTGAAATCACAAAAAATGGTGTGTTGGACTTGAAAGGTGCCACTAAAGAAATTAAGGAACTGTCTGAGAAATACGGATTGGCAGTTGATCCATCTGCTAAGGTAGAAGATATCTCTGTCGGTGCCCAGCAGCGGGTTGAGATTCTGAAAACTCTTTATCGTGGGGCGGACATTCTCATCTTTGACGAGCCAACAGCCGTTCTGACGCCAGCTGAGATTGATGAATTGATGAAAATCATGAAGAATCTGGTAAAAGAAGGAAAATCTATCATTCTCATCACTCACAAGTTGGATGAGATTCGGGCAGTTTCTGACCGAGTAACGGTTATTCGTCGCGGAAAATCCATTGAAACAGTTGAAATCGCTGGTGCAACTAACCAAGATTTGGCTGAAATGATGGTGGGCCGGGCTGTTTCCTTCAAGACTGCGAAAGAGCCTGCTAATCCTCAAGAAACTGTCTTGTCAATAAAAAATCTTGTTGTTGAAGAAAACCGTGGTGTTCCAGCTGTTAAGGGCCTTTCTCTTGATGTCCGTGCTGGTGAGATTGTTGGTATTGCTGGGATTGACGGCAATGGTCAAACTGAGCTGATTCAGGCTATTACAGGTCTTAGAAAGGCTAGCTCTGGCGAGATTACAATTAAGAACCAGTCTATTATTGGTAAGCAGCCGCGGCAGATAACTGAAATGAAAGTCAGCCATGTTCCTGAAGACCGTCACCGTGATGGTTTGGTCCTGGCAATGTCCATTTCTGAAAATATTGCTCTGCAGACTTACTATAAAGAACCGCTCAGTAAAAATGGAATCCTGAACTACGGTAACATTTATTCTTACGCACGCAAGTTGATGGATGAATTTGATGTTCGGGCGGCTAGTGAATATGTACCTGCTTCAGCTCTTTCAGGAGGAAACCAACAGAAAGCTATCATTGCTCGGGAAGTGGACCGTGATCCAGACCTTCTGATTGTCAGTCAGCCAACTCGCGGACTTGACGTGGGAGCTATTGAATACATTCATAAACGTTTGATTGAAGCACGGACTCAAGGCAAGGCTGTCCTAGTTGTTAGCTTTGAGCTAGACGAAATCCTCAATGTTTCTGATAGAATCGCCGTTATCCACGATGGTAAGATTCAGGGAATTGTAACTCCAGAGGAAACTAATAAGCAAGAGCTTGGTATTCTCATGGCTGGTGGTAAGATTCAGAAGGGAGCTTCAAATGTCTAAAAAAGCACAACAGATTGCAGTTCCTTTAATCTCAGTTCTTCTAGGGATTTTATTGGGAGCGGTTGTCATGGCCATCTTTGGTTATGATGCTATCTGGGGGTATGAATCCCTCTTTAAAACAGCTTTTGGTTCTTTGAGAAGTTTGGGTGAGATTTCTCGTGCGATGGGACCTCTGATTCTCATTGGTTTGGGCTTTGCTGTAGCTAGCCGTGCTGGATTCTTTAATGTTGGGCTTCCAGGACAGGCTTTGGCCGGCTGGATTATGGCTGGCTGGTTTGCACTTTCCTTCCCAAATTTACCTCGTCCACTGATGTTATTGGCGACTGTAGTCATTGCAGCAGTAGCTGGTGGTATTATCGGATCTATTCCAGGAATTCTGCGTGCTTATCTGGGAACGAGTGAAGTCATCGTAACCATTATGATGAACTATATTGTTCTTTTTGTTGGAAATGCCCTTATTCATAGTTTCCCAGAATCTGTGATGCAGAGTGTTGACTCTAGTAAGCGTGTCAGTGCAAATGCGATTTATCAAACAGAGTGGTTGAGAAGTCTTACATCTAACTCTCGTATGAATATCGGTATCTTCTTTGCCTTGATTGCAGTAGTGGTTATTTGGTATTTGCTTAAGAAAACAACACTTGGTTTTGAAATTCGTGCTGTAGGGCTTAATCCAAATGCATCTGAATATGCAGGGATGTCATCTAAGCGTACTATTATCGTATCTATGATTATTTCAGGTGCTCTTGCAGGACTTG
Organism: Streptococcus sanguinis; assembly: GCF_013343115.1. Classification (NCBI taxonomy): domain Bacteria; kingdom Bacillati; phylum Bacillota; class Bacilli; order Lactobacillales; family Streptococcaceae; genus Streptococcus; species Streptococcus sanguinis. Next base: position 1,067,773 of record NZ_CP054570.1, on the reverse strand, counting down.
GAGGAGTAGTAGAAGGACTTGGAACTTATCAGAATGTCTTTGTTCAAGGAAGTTCCTTGAGTGTTGGTTTCAATGGTATGGCGGTAAGTCTCTTGGCAGCCAATTCTCCAATTGGAATCCTCTTTGCAGCCTTCCTCTTTGCAGTTTTGAGTGTTGGTGCTCCAGGTATGAATGTGGCTCAGATTCCAACAGAACTTGTAAACATCGTAACAGCTTCTATTATCTTCTTTGTCAGCGCCCACTATCTGATTGAGCGTATGACAGGTATGACAATCTTTGATTTCCTTAAAAATCGACGTCAAGAAGCTAAAAAAGTGAAGGAGGGAAACTAGGATGAATATTGTAACGGTATTAAGTTTATTAGTATCATCTATGCTGATTTATGCGGCTCCCTTGATTTTCACAAGTATTGGCGGGGCTTATTCTGAACACGCTGGTGTTGTTAATGTCGGCTTGGAAGGAATCATGGTTATGGGGGCTTTTACAGGCGTTCTCTTTAACCTGACTTTCGAGAAGAGCTTGGGTAGCGCGACTCCGTGGCTTTCTTTGATTGCTGCTGGTTTAGTCGGAGTTGTCTTCTCTCTTATCCATGCTGTTGCGACCATTACCTTCCGTGCTGACCACGTTGTGAGTGGTACAGTGCTGAACTTGCTGGCGCCAGCCTTGGCAATTTTCCTTGTTAAAGCTATTTATAACAAGGGACAAACAGATAACATTCAGCGTTCATTCGGGAAGTTTAATTTCCCTGTTCTGTCTGATATTCCAGTCTTGGGAGACATTTTCTTCAAGCATACAAGCTTGGTTGGTTACCTTGCTATTGCTTTCTCTTTCCTTGCTTGGTTTATCATGTTTAAGACCAAATTCGGACTGCGTCTTCGCTCAGTCGGAGAGCATCCGCAGGCGGCAGATACCTTGGGAATCAATGTTTATCTCATGCGTTATTGCGGTGTCATGATCTCTGGTCTGCTCGGTGGTATTGGTGGAGCTATTTATGCTCAGTCAATCTCGGTTAACTTTGCTGTGACAACTATCGTAGGTCCAGGATTTATCGCCTTGGCAGCTATGATTTTTGGTAAATGGAGTCCTATCGGAGCTATGCTGGCGAGTCTCTTCTTTGGAGCTTCCCAAAGTTTGGCGGTTATCGGGAACCAGTTGCCATTGCTTTCAAGTGTTCCAACGGTTTATCTGCAGATTGCACCTTATGTATTGACGATTGTAGTCCTTGCGGCATTCTTTGGTAAAGCTGTTGCTCCGAAAGCGGATGGTATCAACTATATCAAGTCTAAATAAACCTTTACACCAGTTCTTTGGAGCTGGTGTTTTTGGTGTTTGAAAGAAGCTATAATCATAGGAATAGAAAAAGCCTGCTTCAAGTGAAGCGGGCTTTTTAAGATTAGTTGGTTGCAATTTCATTTAGCAGGTCTTCTGCAGTGGTGGTTGGGTTTATGCGAACGCGGTTGAGTGAGAGTAAGCCATTGGATAGAGAAGCTAGTCCGTTATTGGTTGTCAGTCCCATTTTATAGCCAAGGCTTTCAGCAATCTGCAAGGTTGCATCACTGTATCGTCCAGATGGATAGGCAACGGTTGTTGTTGTTTGAGACAGTTCTTTGTCTAAGTAAGACTTGGAGTCTTTTAACTCAATTTTTTGTTGGTCTTCTGCAGTCGCTGAGAGATCAGGATGGTTGACGGTGTGATCTTCAAAAGACATGCCTTTGTCCTTCATTTCCTTTATCTCATCCAGTGTCAGCATATCTTCACGACCCGCTTGAACAAATCCAGTAATGACATTATTGGTTGCTTTCATGTCATATTTCTGGAGAAGTGGAAAGGCATTAGTATAGAAATCCCTTAAACTATCATCGAAGGTCAGCCAGACGACTTTTTTGTTTTCTGGTAGGACATTTTCCGTCAGTACCTTGTATGCTTCTGCTGGTGTTAGTGGATAGTAGCCTGCGTCTTTCAAGGCTTTCAGATGACTTTCAAATGTGGCTGGGTCCACAATCAAACCGGCGTTAGCTGCTTCTGATGGATCCATGACGTGAATAGCATGATACATCAAGATAGGTACTTGAACTGGTTGGTCTTGCTTAACCCATTTGACCTTGTCTTTGCTACTGTCATCCGAAGTCGTCTTTTTTTCCCGAGTCGGTGCTGACGAAGTTTTAGATGAAGTATTGACTTGGTTCGTTGACACGTTATTAGCTTCTTTTTGGTTGTGCGAGTTTTGCAGCTTGGCTAGTAAAGAAAAGCCACCTACAATCAGGACAAGAAAAAGTAATAAACTTGTTAAAGAAAGCAAAATAGCTCTTTTCCTAGCTTTGCGTTGCTGCATGCGATTTCCTCTATGTTTTCCTGTCATAATATCTCCTTTTTTAAAAAAATTACAATTCCTTGCGGAAATTTACATCTATTATAACAAATAAAGAAGTAGTTTTGTAGGCATTTTTATATAATTTTGTTATAATATTTTTTATACAAGAAATTTTCAAGGAGTGCTTCATGTCTATTAAAATAGCTTTACTTGGTTTTGGAACAGTGGCCAGCGGTGTGCCTTTTTTGCTGAAAGAAAACGGAGAAAAAATCGTTCAAGCAGCTCATTCAGAGATTGAGGTTGCTAAAGTCTTGGTCAAAGATGATGACGAAAAAGATCGTCTTTTAGCAGCTGGAAATGACTTTAACTTTGTCACAAATGTTGAAGAAATTCTGAAGGATCCTGAAATTACTATCGTTGTGGAATTGATGGGACGAATCGAGCCAGCGAAAACGTTCATCACTCGTGCTCTTGAAGCTGGCAAGCATGTGGTAACGGCCAATAAGGACTTGTTGGCTGTTCACGGAGCAGAGTTGCTGGAAATCGCTCAAAAGCAAAACGTTGCTCTCTACTATGAAGCAGCTGTTGCTGGCGGGATTCCAATCTTGCGTACCTTGGTTAATTCACTGGCTTCTGACAAAATCACTCGTATCTTGGGTGTGGTTAATGGGACCTCTAACTTTATGATGACCAAGATGGTGGAAGAGGGTTGGTCTTATGAAGACGCTCTTGCTGAAGCACAACGCCTTGGCTTTGCTGAAAGCGACCCAACTAATGACGTAGATGGCATTGATGCGGCTTACAAGATGGTGATTCTTAGCCAGTTCGCCTTTGGTATGAATGTTAAATTTGAAGATGTGGGCCATCAGGGAATTCGAAATATCACACCAGAGGATGTGGCTGTTGCCCAAGATTTGGGCTATGTAGTCAAGCTGGTAGGTTCTATCGAAGAAACGGCATCAGGTATTGCAGCAGAAGTGGCTCCAACTTTTCTGCCAAAAACTCATCCGCTGGCTAGTGTCAACGGGGTGATGAACGCCGTCTTTGTCGAATCCATCGGCATCGGAGAATCCATGTACTACGGACCGGGAGCTGGTCAAAAACCAACTGCAACTAGTGTTGTAGCAGATATTGTCCGCATCAGCCGCCGTTTGAATGAAGGAACAGTTGGCAAGGCCTTTAATGAATTCAGCCGTGAGCTTGTGCTAGCTAAGCCAGAAGATGTGAAGAGCAGCTATTACTTCTCTATCTTGGCACCTGATTCTAAAGGCCAAGTTCTGCATTTGGCTGAGATTTTCAATGCTGAGGATATTTCCTTTAAGCAGATTCTGCAGGAAGGTACAGATGGTGAGAAGGCTCGGGTGGTGATTATTACCCATGCTGTCAGCAAGACACAGCTGGAAAATGTCACTGCTAAGCTTAAAGAAGTTGCTGAGTTTGACTTGCTCAATACCTTCAAAGTATTAGGAGATTAAGATGAAAATTATTGTACCAGCGACCAGTGCCAATATCGGTCCTGGCTTTGACTCTGTTGGGGTAGCCCTCTCAAAATATCTGGAAATTGAAGTCTTGGAAGAAAGTCAGGAGTGGGTGATTGAGCATGACCTCAATCCGAGAATTCCTAAGGACCGGCGTAATTTACTGGTTAAGATTGCCCTGCAGTTGGCTCCAGATATTCAGCCGCGTCGTTTAAAAATGACCAGTGATATTCCATTGGCTCGCGGGCTTGGATCTTCTAGCTCGGTCATCGTAGCTGGGATTGAATTGGCCAACCAGTTGGCTCATCTTAATTTGTCGGATTATCAGAAGCTGAAAATCGCTACAAAGATTGAAGGACATCCTGACAATGTTGCGCCGGCGATTTATGGTAATTTGGTCGTATCTAGCTCGTCCAGGAATCAGGTATCTGCTGTTGTAGCGGACTTTCCGGACGCAGACTTCATCGCCTATATCCCAGACTATGAGCTTCGGACGGTTGAGAGCCGCCAAGTCTTACCAAATCGGCTTTCTTACAAGGAAGCTGTTTCAGCTAGCTCCATTGCCAATGTTGCGATTGCAGCTCTTTTAAAAGGTGATATGAAAATCGCTGGTCGGGCTATCGAGTCTGATTTGTTCCACGAAAAATACCGTCAACCTTTAATCAAGGAATTTTCAGATATTAAGTTCTTAGCCAGAAAAAATGGCTCTTATGCAACCTATATCTCAGGAGCGGGACCAACTGTCATGGTCTTATCGCCTAAGCACAAGACAGAGAAGATTTATCAGCTTCTGCAAAAACAGAATTTCAAGGGGCAAATCTTCCGGCTTCAGGTGGATACTGAGGGTGTCCAGGTAGAAAAATAAATCATCAAGAGGTTTTCCATGAGCCTCTTTTTTCTTTTCTAGGAACACGTATACAATAGAAGGAGTGGATATCCCTATCTTTTTATACCTAACTGTGCTATAATGGGTCTAGCTTAAAGGAGGATAATTCACTTTATGGATCATTTAGAATTACAGGCTCTGGCGAGTGAGCTAGCTTTCGGTGCCATCAGGAATGCTCTTTCTAGCCAAACACAGCGTTTCACTACTAGACAATTATAAGCGTTAAAAAGCTGACCTTTCTCAGCTTTTTCTTTGTAATCTATCGTAAATGCTATAGATTTTTGATATAATAGAGTGTATTTTGTTTACATAAAAGAGAGAAAATCATGCAAAAACTAGAGAAATTAAAAACTGAATTAGAGGGAATCGACATTCGCTTCAATGAGCCTTTGAGTCAATACACCTACACAAAGGTCGGGGGTGCAGCCGATTTCTTAGTTTTTCCCCGCAATCGTTATGAGCTGGCTCGTATTGTCAATTTTGCCAATCAAGAAGATATTCCTTGGATGGTGCTGGGAAATGCCAGCAATATCATTGTGAGAGACGGTGGTATCCGAGGTTTCGTGATTATGTTTGACAAGCTCAACAATGTAGCGGTAGATGGCTATATGATTGAGGCAGAGGCTGGTGCGAATCTGATCCAGACTACCCATATTGCCTTACAGAATAGTCTGACAGGCTTTGAGTTTGCCTGTGGTATTCCGGGCAGTGTCGGCGGAGCTGTCTTTATGAACGCTGGGGCTTATGGCGGCGAGATTGCTCATGTCTTGGTATCTTGCAAGGTACTGACTCCTCAGGGCCAAGTCAAAACGTTGGACGTTCGGGATATGAAGTTCGGCTATCGTCACTCACTTGTTCAGGAAACAGGCGACATTGTTATTTCTGCTAAGTTTGCTCTTTCGCCTGGTGTTCACAGAACGATTCGTCAGGAAATGGAGCGCTTAACCCATCTGCGGGAGCTCAAGCAGCCTTTGGAATATCCATCCTGTGGCTCTGTTTTCAAGCGTCCTTTGGGTCACTTTGCTGGTCAGCTCATTAGTGAAGCAGGACTCAAAGGTCATCGGATCGGTGGTGTAGAGGTATCTGAGAAGCATGCCGGCTTTATGATTAACGTTGATAAAGGAACGGCTCAAGATTACGAAAATCTTATCGCTCATGTGATTGAAAGGGTGCGGGAAAATTCAGGTATTACTCTGGAGCGCGAAGTCCGCATCATTGGTGAATCTCTGTAAGACAGATATGATTTCCAGTAGAAGTATGCTGGATAAGGAACTGCAGTTGGCTGCAACTTAGTAAGGGGGTGAAAGCCTATCGACACGGAATTTATAAAGGGCCTTTACAGCCCTCACGAGGTAGCAGCGGTCTGACAGAACCCTTAATCTGTTAATACGAGAAAGAAGGAATTTATGACAATTGAAAAAACCAATCATCGAGTTTAAAAACGTTTCAAAAGTTTTTGAAGATAATAATACTGTCGTCCTGAAAGATATTAATTTCGAGCTGGAAGAAGGAAAGTTCTATACTTTGCTGGGGTCTTCTGGTTCTGGCAAATCAACGATTCTGAACATCATTGCTGGACTTTTGGACGCGACGGACGGGGATATTTTTCTTGATGGCGTCCGCATCAATGATATTCCAACTAATAAACGAGACGTCCACACGGTTTTTCAGTCCTATGCACTGTTTCCGCATATGAATGTTTTTGGAAATGTGGCCTTTCCGCTGCGTCTGCGCAAGGTTGATAAAAAAGAAATTCAAGAGCGGGTTGTTGAAGTACTGAAAATGGTTCAGCTGGAAGGCTTTGAGCGCCGTTCTATTCGCAAATTGTCGGGCGGTCAGCGACAGCGTGTAGCCATTGCGCGGGCAATCATTAATCAGCCGCGGGTTGTTTTGCTGGATGAGCCTCTGTCTGCTCTGGATTTGAAGCTGCGTACAGATATGCAGTATGAGTTGCGGGAATTGCAGCAGCGTCTGGGTATTACCTTTGTCTTTGTCACGCACGACCAAGAGGAAGCTCTGGCTATGAGCGACTGGATTTTCGTTATGAATGACGGCGAGATTGTTCAGTCGGGGACGCCTGTTGATATTTATGACGAGCCCATCAACCACTTTGTTGCAACCTTCATTGGCGAGTCCAATATTCTGCCAGGTAAGATGATTGAGGACTATCTGGTTGAGTTTAACGGCAAGCGCTTTGAAGCAGTGGATGGTGGGATGCGCCCAAATGAATCTGTTGAAGTGGTGATTCGGCCGGAGGACTTGCGGATTACTCTGCCAGAAGAAGGCAAGCTGCAGGTTAAAGTTGACACCCAGCTTTTCCGTGGCGTTCACTATGAGATTATCGCTTATGATGAACTGGGCAATGAATGGATGATTCACTCAACTCGCAAGGCCATTGTTGGTGAAGAAATTGGCCTGCATTTCGAGCCTGAAGATATCCACATCATGCGTCTCAATGAAACTGAAGAAGAATTCGATGCCCGTATCGAAGAATATGTAGAAGTAGAAGAGCAGGAAGCGGGTCTGATCAATGCTATTGAGGAGGAACGTGATGAAGAAAACAACCTCTAATCTTTTTCTCTTGCCTTACCTGCTCTGGATTTTCCTCTTTGTTTTGGCACCTGTTGTTATGATTATCTGGAAATCCTTCTTTAACATTGAAGGCCAGTTTACGCTGGAAAACTACCAGACCTACTTCACATCGCAGAACTGGACCTATCTCAAGATGAGTCTGAATTCGGTTCTTTATGCAGGGATTATTACTGTCGTAACCCTGCTGATTTCCTATCCGACCGCATTCTTTTTGACTCAGCTCAAGCACAAGCAGCTCTGGCTGATGCTGATTGTCCTGCCGACCTGGATCAATCTCCTGCTCAAAGCTTATGCTTTCATTGGTATTTTCGGTCAGAATGGCTCAATTAATCAATTTTTGACTTTTATCGGAGTAGGACCGCAGCAGATTCTCTTTACGGACTTTTCATTTATCTTTGTAGCTAGCTACATTGAGCTACCCTTTATGATTCTGCCCATTTTCAACGTTCTGGATGATTTGGATCCTAATCTTATCAATGCCAGCTACGACTTGGGAGCTAATCGCTGGGAGACATTCCGTCGGGTTGTTTTCCCTTTGTCCTTGAATGGTGTCAGAAGTGGAGTGCAGTCAGTCTTTATCCCTAGTCTCAGTCTCTTCATGCTGACCCGCTTAATCGGTGGTAATCGAGTGATTACTCTGGGAACTGCCATTGAGCAGCACTTCCTGACTACTCAAAACTGGGGCATGGGCTCTACTATCGGAGTGGTACTGATTGTTGCTATGCTCTTTACCATGTGGGCAACCAAGGAAAGGAGAGGGCGATGAAAAAAATTGCAAATCTCTATTTGGCCTTTGTCTTTTTGGTGCTCTATATCCCCATCTTTTACCTGATTGCTTATGCTTTTAATGCTGGGGAAGATATGAATCGCTTTACAGGATTCAGTCTCAGCCATTTCCAGAATCTCTTTGAGGATTCACGTTTGATTCTGATTTTGGTTCAGACTTTCTTTCTGGCTTTCCTGTCATCACTGATTGCGACGCTGATTGGAACTTTTGGAGCCATCTATATCTATCAAGCCCGCAAGAAATATCAGGATGCCTTTCTGTCTATCAACAATATCCTCATGGTGGCGCCGGATGTCATGATTGGAGCAAGTTTTCTGATTCTCTTTACCACAGCTAAATTCCAGCTGGGCTTTCTCTCTGTGCTGGCTAGCCATGTGGCCTTTTCCATTCCGATTGTGATGCTGATGATTCTTCCGCGTCTGAAAGAAATGAATGATGATATGATTAAGGCTGCCTATGACTTAGGCGCCAGCCAATTGCAAATGCTGAAAGAAATCATGCTGCCCTATCTGACTCCAGCCATTATCGCTGGCTACTTCATGGCCTTTACCTACTCACTAGATGACTTTGCTGTGACCTTCTTCGTTACAGGCAATGGCTTCTCTACTCTGTCTGTTGAGATATACTCCCGCGCTCGTCAGGGAATTTCTCTGGAAATCAATGCCCTGTCAGCCTTGGTCTTTCTCTTCAGCATTGCTTTGGTAATTGGGTATTACTTTATCACCCGTGAGAAGGAGGAGACTGTATGAGAAAGCTCTATTCATTTTTAGCGGGGATTCTGCTGATTATCTTAGTCTTGTGGGGTGTCAGTTACCAGATTGAAAGTCGGACGCAGAGCAAGGAGAGCGATAAGCTGGTCATTTACAACTGGGGTGACTATATTGATCCTGAGCTGCTGACTGAGTTTACTAAGGAAACTGGTGTCCAAATCCAGTACGATACCTTTGACTCGAATGAAGCCATGTATACAAAAGTGAAGCAGGGCGGCACAACCTACGACATTGCTATTCCCAGTGAATATATGATTGCAAAGATGATGAAGGAAGGCTTGGTGGAGAAGCTAGATCATAGCCAGATTAAAGGCTTGGAAAATATTGGATCTGACTTTTTAGACCAGCCTTTCGATCCAGGAAATCAGTACTCGATTCCTTATTTTTGGGGAACGCTGGGTATTGTCTACAATGAAAAAATGGTTGATAAAGCTCCAGAGCATTGGAATGACCTCTGGCGTCCTGAATACAAGAACTCCATCATGATGATTGACGGAGCCCGCGAAGTCATGGGAATTGGTCTGAACTCGGATGGTCATAGTCTTAACTCCAAAGATACTAATCAGCTGCAGGAGGCTGTCGATAAGCTCTACACTCTGACGCCAAATATCAAGGCTATTGTGGCTGATGAGATGAAGGGATACATGATTCAGAACAATGCAGCTATTGGTGTGACCTTTTCTGGTGAGGCTCGTCAGATGCTGGAGGCCAATGAAGACCTGCGCTATGTCGTGCCTACAGAAGCCAGCAACCTTTGGTTTGACAATATTGTCATTCCCAAAACCGTCAAAAATAAAAAAGCAGCCTATCAGTTTATTAACTTTATGCTGAGACCGGAAAATGCTTATAAAAATGCCCTTTATGTCGGCTATTCGACACCAAATCTTCCTGCCAAGGCCATGTTGCCTAAGGAAGTTCAGGAAGATGAGGCTTTTTATCCGACTGAGGAAACGATGAAACATCTGGAAGTTTATGAGCAGTTGGGCCCTAAATGGCTGGGGACTTACAACGACCTCTATCTTCAAGTCAAGATGTATCGGAAGTGATCATCAAACAAGCTTGCTTGATGAATACAAAAAAACGCCTAGCTCAATGAGCCGGGCGTTTTCTGCTTTCTTAGTTTGAAGCTTCTGTTTGAGTATTGGTTGCAGTGTCTTGACTCTGGCTAGAAGCGGTAGTGTCGCCTGCTGCTGTATCTGCAGCGGAGCTAGACGCACTAGTCTCAACAGCTGCTGTATCACTGCTGGAAGCTGCTGTATCAGTTGCAGTTGTTGAAGCAGGGTTGCTAGTTTCTTTTTCGATTTCCTTGATGATGGTAGTCGTTGCAGTAGAGCTACTGGTATCAGTTTTTGATTTTTCATCCTTTTGGCCGGTTAGATTCATGATCGTGATGCTGGCAATGATGATAGATAAGATACTGGCAACAGTTGCAATAGTCTTTTGGAAGGCTGAAAGGCCAGTTTTAATATGCTGTTTAGTAGGTTTTTTAGATGATTTTGTCTTGTTTTTATTGCTGCGAGAATAGTTTTCCATGCTCGAAAGAATCTCCTTTTAAAATTTCAATGATTTCTTATCTCTCATTATACGTTTTTTATCTGAAAATGTCTTTAAAAAATCAAATTTTTATCTATGAAAACGCACACAGAAGATTGCTGTCAAGAAAAGAGGCTGCTCAAGTTTTGGTTGAGCAGCTTCTTGAGCTAGAATAGCAAAGTAATTACGCTTTTTCATCTTGGAGTACCGTTTGAGCGACAGCCAGCCTTGCTGCTGGAACCCGATAAGGAGAGCAGGAGACGTAGGTGACACCAATTTCTTGGAAGAAGGGGATGGAAGCCGGATCGCCACCGACCTCACCACAGATGCCGATTGAAAGGTCAGGCTTGACTTGACGGCCCTTGCTGATAGCTATCCGCATCAATTCACCAACACCGGCTTGGTCGACACTTTGGAAAGGATCGAAAGGAAGGATTTCTTTCTCCTTATAATGGCCGATGAATTTTCCAATATCGTCCCGTGAGAAGCCATAGGTCATCTGGGTCAGGTCGTTAGTACCAAAGCTGAAGAAGTCCGCTTCCTGAGCCAGCTGGTCTGCAACCAGACAGGCACGCGGAAGTTCAATCATGGTGCCAATTTCATAAGGGAAAGGCTCCTGACCTTGATGCCTAAAGAGCTTGTTGATATGTTGGGTGAGAAAGGCTCTGACAGAGTCCAGCTCAGCCTTATCTGCAATCAGCGGAATCATGATTTCTGGCTTGACGGTCAATCCTTCCTGACTCAGCTTGATAGCACTCTTGAAGACAGCTTCGACCTGCATTTTGTAAATCTCTGGTTGCGTAATCCCCAGACGGCAGCCGCGGTGACCTAGCATTGGATTGCTTTCTTGCAGCTGTTCAATGCGGCGAGTCAGTTTCTCTGGTGACTTGTGCAGCTTGTCAGCCAAAGCCTTGATTTCCTGTGAATCTTTAGGTAAAAATTCGTGCATCGGTGGATCCAAAAGACGGATAATCATAGGTTTGTCCTGAACTGCTTGTAACATTTGATAGAAGTCTTCTTCTTGGAACTCCAGCAGTTTTTTGAGGGCGGATCTGGTTTCCAATTCGTTGTCGGCTAGAATCAGGCGCCGCATTTCTAGAATCCGTTCCTGGCCAAAGAACATGTGTTCGGTACGAGCCAGACCAATGCCCTTTGCCCCAAACTTAATAGCTGTTTTTAGATCTTGAACGGTCTCTGCGTTGGCACGGACTTTGAGCTGTGCGACTTCGTCTGCCCATGAAAGCAGTCGTTGGAGTTCTTGGTCATTTTCGACTAGGACGGTCGGAATCTCACCGCTATAAATGCGCCCAGAGCTGCCATCAACTGAAATGACGTCACCTTCGGTCAAGACAAGACTTCCGCAGGAAACGGTCTTGCTGTCCTCGCTGATGGTCAGCTCTCCACAGCCAGCCACACAGCAGGTTCCCATTCCCCGGGCTACGACAGCTGCGTGAGAAGTCATCCCTCCCTGGCTTGTCACGATGGCCTGGCTGACCACCATGCCCTCAATGTCTTCAGGTGATGTTTCCTGACGGACTAAAATGACCTTTTTACCCAAGGAGTGGTAGTCTTTCGCGCGCTCAGCTGTAAAGACAATCTCGCCAGTTGCAGCACCAGGGCTTGCTGGCAGTCCTTGAGCCAAGAAAGGAGCATCTTGCAGAGCTTTTTCTTCAAATACAGGATGGATGAGCTGGCTAATCGTAGCAGGAGATACGCGTTGTAGAGCTTCTTTTTTGCTGATAATGCCCTCGTCTACCAGATCTAAGGCGATTTTCAAAGATGCTTTGGCGGTCCGTTTACCGTTTCTAGTTTGGAGAATATAGAGTTTACCCTTTTCTATGGTAAATTCGATATCTTGCATGTCCTTGTAGTGGTTTTCGAGAATCTTAGCATAGTCTTGGAAGGCTGCATAGGCCTGAGGGAGAGCTGTCTCAAGTGCAGCAATAGGCTCAGGGGTTCGAATGCCGGCTACGACATCCTCTCCTTGAGCATTGAGCAAAAATTCACCAAATAGCTGATGCTCACCGCTGGCGGGGTTTCTCGTAAAGACGACTCCTGTACCACTGGCTTGGTCGCTATTGCCAAAGACCATGGCTTGGACATTTACCGCTGTTCCCAGGTCGTGAGGAATATTATTCAAGTTGCGGTAGACCTGAGCTCGGGGATTATTCCAAGACTTGAAGACTGCCTTGATAGCAGCATAGAGCTGCTCTTTTGAGCTTTGGGGGAAGGTCTGATGATGCTCACGATAAAGCTGCTTGTACTGGTCGATTAACGCTTGATGTTCTTCCGATGTAAAATCCTTGGCCTGTTTGCCAGCATTCCTTTCAAAATAGCCCAATAGGTCATCGAACTCATCCTTGGAAATGCCATAAACCACATCAGCAAACATTTGCAGCAGACGTCGGTAGCAGTTGTAGGCAAAGTCAGCATTGGTCTGCTCAGCCAGAGTCTGGGTTCTTAAATCGTTTAGACCTAGATTGAGAATAGTGTCCATCATGCCGGGCATGGAAAACTTGGCTCCGCTTCGAACAGACACTAAGAGCAAGGCTGAGTCGTTGCCACTGAAATATTTACCTGTTTTTTCTTCTAATTCAGTAACCGCTTTCAAAACATCTTCTTTTAAAGAAGATTCAAAGAAATAAGGGCTTTTTAAATATTCGATACAGCTTTCTGTAGTAATAGTAAAACCTGGAGGGACAGGCAGTCCCAAATTGGTCATTTCAGCTAGATTGGCTCCTTTTCCGCCAAGCAAAGCCTTGTCATCTGCACATCCTTCCTCGAAGGAGTAAATCCATTTCGCCATATTTACCTCCAAAATTATGAAATATGTGTCATATTGTAGGACAACTACATTGTAATATACATCACATATATTTGTCAACCGAAAAAATTATCCTATTTTATTGACAATTTTTCTTTTTTTGTTATAATGTGTTACAAAATGATGATTATTTAAACGTCTGAAAATGAAATATGAGCAATAATTCCTAAATTTTAAGCGAAATCAGGCTAATCATCTATTATAAAGAACGAAGGAGTCAGACCTATTTGAAATTAAGTGAACGGCAAAAGAAAATTGTAGAAATTGTTAAAGAACACCAGCCACTCAGCGGCGAGAAAATTTCAGAATTACTCGATATTTCTCGGGCGACTCTGCGCTCGGACCTGTCTTTTCTGACTTTGGTTGGGATTTTGAAGGCTACACCTAAAGTTGGTTACACGTACTCGGGCTCGGATTTAGAGACGCTTTTCTTTTTCGATACCTTTCGAAAGGAAGTGGCGGAAATTATGACATCGCCTGTTTTGGTATCTCATGATTCTTTTATTCAAGATGCCATTATTACCTTATTTATGTATGATGCGGATGTTCTCTATGTCATTGATGAGCATAAGCTGCTCTTGGGGATTTTGTCGCGTAAGGACTTACTGCGGGCTTCGCTCAATACTAACATTGACAGCACTCCTGTAGCGGTCTGCATGACCCGAATGCCCCATATCAAAACTTGCTACAAGGATATGAATATTTTGGAAGCAGCAGCAGTTTTGCAGGATTTTTCGATTGATTCGCTGCCGGTAGTGGATAAGGATAATGAGCGTAAAATTTTAGGAACTGTGACCAAGTCAGCTCTGTTGGATTACATTATTCAAGAGGCCAGAAGCGCTGAGGTTAATAGATAAGAGGAATGAACATGAAGAAAGAAATTATTGTTTACAGCATTTCAGATTCTTTGGGGGGGACTTCGCAGAAGCTATTGTCTGCGGTGACAGCCCAGTACCCAGATATTATTTTTAATAACAGCTATCGTTTCCCATTTATCAACAAGGAAGAAGAATTGCTGGAAATTCTGCGTGATGCCATCAAGGATGATGCCCTTGTCATCAGTACACTGGTTGATGGCAGCTTGGCAGCAGCTGCTAGGGAGTTCAGTCAGGCCAATGGCCTTGCTTATCTGGATTTGATGCATCCATTTTTTGAGATTATCAGAGAAAAGACAGGCACCAGTCCTATAGAGGTGCCGGGTACTCTGCACCGGCTGGACACTGAGTATTTTAATAAGATTTCCGCTATTGAGTTTGCAGTTAAATACGACGATGGCAAGGCGCCGCAAGGATTTTTGGATTCGGATTTGGTGCTCTTGGGCGTCTCCCGAACATCTAAAACACCACTCAGTATTTATCTGGCTAATAAAGGCTACAAGGTTTCCAATCTGCCTTTGATTCCAGAAGTTCCTCTACCTCAGGTCTTGGATAAGGTTGATCCGGAGCGGATTATCGGCCTCTTATGTGAGCCAGAAAAACTGTCTAAGATACGCAGTAATCGCTTGAATTCTCTGGGATTGACCCAGTCGACCAGCTACACAGATCTGGAAAAGATATACGAAGAACTAGACTACTCAAAAGAAGTCTTTAAAAAGTATCGGGCTCATGTCATCAATATCACGGATAAATCAATTGAGGAGACGGCTTTCTTGATTGAAGACCGTTTGAAGAAATTGAGATAAGAGAGAAGATTGCAAAAAGCGGTTATAGAGTGAGGGCTGAAGATGGAGCAATATAAGCGTATTTTATTGAAAGAATTTGATAGTCGGCAGAAGGTCATTACAGAGCTGACCAACCTAGAGGCAATTTTGAACCTGCCCAAAGGAACGGAGCTGTATATCAGTGACATTCACGGGGAGTTTGCTGCTTTTGACTATATTTTGAGAAGCTGTGCAGGTATCCTCAATGAGAAGATTAAGGACTGTTTTGGGGACAGCTTGTCAGAAGCTCATAAGGACCGCCTGTCAGCGCTGGTTTCCTATCCTGAGCTTGTGCTGGGGGAAGAAACTAAAGGCCAAGACTGGTATCAGGAAACCATTCCTCAGCTCTTGAACTTGCTGGCTTTTGCAGGTGCAAAATACAGTCGCTCCAAGGTCAGAAAGGCCTTGCCGCCACAGTATGCCTATATTATCGAGGAACTCCTCTATAGCGACAGGGCTCTAGCTGATAAAAAGTCCTATTTTGAGAATATCCTGACTTATGTGATTGAGCTGAGAGAAGCGGCGCCCTTTATCCTAGGCTTGTCCCGAAGTATCCGGCGGTTGTTGATCGACCATCTACATGTGGTTGGAGATATTTTTGACAGAGGAGCTGGCAGCGCTCAGGTCATGGATGAACTGCAGCATTTTCACTCGCTTGATATTCAGTGGGGAAATCACGACATTATCTGGATGGGAGCATTTTTTGGCTCCAAGGCTTGCTTGCTAAATGTGCTGCGCATAGCAGCTCGCTACGGTTATCTCTGGGATATCGAGAAAGATTATGGTTTAAACCTGCGCTCCTTGACTCTTTTTGCGGACAAGACTTACCAGTCTAATCCTAAGTTTAGACCCATTCTAGGCGGTAGAGAGCAGGAGTTTTCAGATGAGGAAATTCTGCAGCTGGAAAAGGTTCACCAAGCCTTAGCGATTATCCAGTTCAAGCTGGAAAATCAACTCATCAAACGACGGCCTGAATTCCAGATGCAGGACCATGTGATGCTAGACAAGATTGATTATTGGGAAGAAAGTGTTACGATTGACGATACCAAGCATGCCCTAGTCAACACCTGCTTCCAAACTATCGATCCTGAAAATCCGTCAGCCTTGACACCTGAAGAAAATCAAGCAGTAGACAGTATGCTGGCCTCATTCCAAAGTTCTCTAAAGATGGCTGAGCATATGAGTCTTCTTATGAACAAGGGCTCTATGTATAAGATTTACAACCAGCACTTGCTTTTTCACGGCTGCATCCCGCTGGAGCCGTCAGGAGAATTCCAGCCTTTCATTCTCAATCAAGCCCATTATGCGGGCAAGGAATTGCTGGATTTCTTTGAGTATCATATTCGGCAGGCGGCCAAGGACAAGGAAGTGGGCGATGATTTGTCGACTGATTTGATTTGGTATTGCTGGAAAGGTAAGTTATCGCCCCTGTTTGGCAAAGAAAAGATGACCACCTTGGAGCGCTATTTCATTGAAGATAAGGATACCCACAAGGAAGTAGAAAATTCTTATTTTTCTTATCGAAATTCTGAGAAAGTCTGCCAGCTGATTTTGGAAGAATTTGGCCTCTTTTCTCAAGAGTCTAGGATGGTCAATGGCCATACTCCGGTTAAGACGGGCAAGGGAGAGTCGCCTATCCGTGGGGGCGGTCTGCTTTTTGTCATTGATGGTGGCCTCTGCAAGGCCTATCAGAAGAAGACTGGAACGGCCGGATATTCACTGCTCAATAATTCCTATGGCTTCCAGCTAGTGACCCATCAGCCTTTCCAAAACGCTCAAAAGGTTGTGGAATCGCCGTTTGCTCAAACCTCCCTGAAAAAGGTAATTGAAAATGTAGAGGAACGAACCCTCATCAAATCTACTACCATCGGTCAGAGCTTGTTAGCTCAACAACAGGAACTCTTTGGCTTGCTGCATGAGTTTTATGACCGGTGAAGTTTAGCCTTAAGTTCTAACAGAATTTAGGGCTTTTTCTTTCTTGTTCCAGTTTCTCTTTCGTGTTACAATAGGAGTATTGAAATTTAGAGGAAAGAACATGATTTATTTAGATAATTCAGCGACAACCAAACCTTATCCTGAGGCTTTGGCCGCTTACACGGAGGTAGCTTCTAAAATCTGGGGAAATCCATCCAGTCTGCACAGTTTAGGCAATCAGGCAACCCGTCTCTTAGAAGCTTCACGCAGGCAAATAGCAGAGCTTTTAGGCAAGTCTTCGTCGGAGATTTTTTTTACGTCTGGTGGGACAGAAGGTGACAATTGGTTACTTAAGGGAGTTGCCTTTGAAAAGATTCCCTTTGGAAAACACATCATCGTATCCAACATTGAGCATCCCGCGGTCAAAGAGTCAGCCCTCTGGCTGCAGAGTCAAGGCTTTGAAATAGATTTTGCGCCAGTCGATAAGGCAGGTTTTGTTGATATAGACAAGCTAGCAGAGCTAATTCGACCAGACACCACTTTAATCTCCATCATGGCTGTCAATAATGAAATCGGCAGTATTCAGCCCATTCAGAAAATATCAGACCTGCTAGCAGATAAGCCGACTATTTCCTTTCATGTGGACGCTGTACAGGCTGTTACGAAGATTCCTACAGGGGCTTATCTGACGGACCGTGTGGATTTCGCGACATTTTCCAGTCATAAATTTCACGGTCTTCGGGGTGTGGGATTTGTCTATATCAAGTCTGGCAAGAAAATCAGTCCGCTTTTGACTGGTGGCGGTCAAGAGTCGGACAAGCGATCAACGACGGAAAATTTAGCTGGCATTGCAGCGACAGCTAAGGCTCTGCGATTGTCCATGGAAAAACAAGAAATATTTGCCCAGCGGACGGCTCAGATGAAGAGACTTCTCCTTGAAGAGTTGCAGAAGTATCCAGATGTGATGATTTTCTCAGGCCTGGAAAAATTTGCGCCTCATATACTAACCTTTGGTATCAAGGGAGTGCGGGGTGAAGTCGTCGTCCATGCATTTGAAGACTACGAGATTTATATCTCGACTACCAGCGCTTGCTCTTCTAAGGCTGGAAAGCCAGCAGGAACCCTAATCGCTATGGGCGTTGAGAAATCTCTCGCTCAGACTGCTGTTCGTATCAGTTTGGATCTTGACAATGATATGAGCCAGATGGAGCAGTTTTTGACAACCTTTAAAATCATTTACGAAAAAACCAGAAAAGTAAGGTAAACAATGCAATATTCAGAAATTATGGTGCGCTACGGTGAGCTGTCTACTAAGGGCAAGAACCGCATGCGTTTTATCAACAAGCTCAAACGCAATATCCAGGCTGTTTTGTCAGTCTATCCGCAGGTCCATGTCAAGGCTGACCGTGACCGGACCCATGTCTATCTGCATGGAACAGACTATCAGCCAGTCGCTGAGTCACTCAAGCAGATCTTCGGGATTCAGAATTTCTCGCCGTCTTACAAAATTGAAAAATCTGTACCAGCCCTAATCGAAGCTGTCCAAACCATCATGAAGGAAGTCTATCAAGAGGGCATGACCTTTAAGATTTCCAGCAAGCGCAGTGACCACAGCTTTGAATTGGATAGCCGCGAGCTTAACCAGACACTTGGTGATGCTGTTTTTGAGGCTATTCCCAATGTTCAGGTCAAGATGAAAGCGCCTGATATTGAGCTTCGTGTCGAGATCCGTGAAGAAGCGGCCTATATCTCTTACGAGACGATTCGTGGTGCTGGAGGCCTGCCAGTCGGGACTTCAGGAAAAGGAATGCTTATGTTGTCAGGTGGGATTGACTCACCAGTGGCTGGCTATCTGGCTCTCAAGCGAGGTGTAGATATAGAGGCGGTTCACTTTGCCAGTCCGCCTTACACCAGTCCAGGTGCGTTGAAAAAAGCTCAAGATTTGACGCGAAAATTGACCAAGTTCGGTGGCAACATCCAGTTTATCGAAGTTCCTTTTACAGAGATTCAAGAGGAAATCAAGGCCAAGGCTCCAGAAGCTTACCTGATGACACTGACACGTCGTTTTATGATGCGCATTACAGACCGGATTCGGGAGGAGCGGGGCGCTCAAGTCATTATCAACGGAGAAAGTCTCGGTCAGGTAGCAAGTCAAACGATTGAAAGTATGCAGGCTATCAACGCAGTGACCAATACACCGGTTATTCGTCCTGTCGTGACCATGGACAAGCTGGAAATCATTGAGATTGCAGAGAAAATTGATACTTTCCAAATCTCTATCCAGCCATTTGAAGACTGCTGTACTATTTTTGCTCCAGACCGTCCTAAGACCAATCCGAAAATCAAGAATGCTGAGAAGTACGAAACTTACCTAGATGTTGAAGGCTTGGTTGAGCGCGCTGTTGCAGGCATCATGATTACAGAAATCACACCACAAGCAGAGGCTGATGAAGTTGACGAGTTGATTGAAGGGCTGTTGTAAAAGCGAGAGAAGGTGACGTTTATGCTTGCTGTTTTTCTCTTAATTCCTTTTTTGCTGATTCGTTTTCCTTTATTGAGTCATTTCGGCAAAAATGCTTTATCACGCGCAGCTTATTTTGCACCTGTCCAAGGAAAAGAAAAGATAGCTTATATGATTTATCAATTGAGCAATCTAGCCTTGTTCATAACTTCTTTTTTGCTTGAAATTAAGTTTGATTTTTCTGTTTACTTTTATGCTGGAGTAGCTATCTATCTGCTTGGTTTGGCTTTGTGTGCTATCAGTATGAGGGACTTCGCTAGACCAGATGAAAACGGTATGAATACAAAGGGGCTTTATCGCTATTCCCGTAATCCCATGTATGTAGCTTACCTTGTTTGTTTTTTGGGAATAGCTTTTTTGACCAAGTCAATGATTTTCATTTTGATTCTAGTCATGTTTCAGACTGCGGCCCACTGGATTATCCTCTCTGAGGAGCGCTGGTGTCTTGAAAAATTCGGGAAATCTTATCAAGAATATCAAGATAGGGTGCGGCGTTATATTTAGAAATTTTTTGAACTAATAATTTTTTAATAAAGCAGTTAGCGGATACCAGAAGTAGTCTTTGTGCATTAGCAGACAAAATCTAAAAACAATTCTTAAAAATCCGTTTTCATGAGATGAAAAAGCTTGCTAAAGAGCTGCAGAAGTGCTATACTTATAGAGTTGACTATGCACATTCCTGTGCAACCGCACGAACATCGTTGCTCGTCGTATAACAAATTTAAACTTGGTCATTGTCGCCTTGCCTAACACAAGTTATGCCTTCGGCTCAATTCCTAGTTTATTCTTTGTTATACTTAGAGCTCTTCTCTTAAGCGGTTCGTCCCACGATGCTAGGCGAGTCTTCACAAAATCCGGGGAAACCCTAAAAAACATAGGAGGTGCATAATGAGCACATACGCAATCATTAAAACTGGCGGAAAACAAGTTAAAGTTGAAGTTGGTCAAGCAATCTACGTTGAAAAGTTGAACGCTGAAGCTGGTCAAGACGTTACTTTTGACGAAGTTGTTCTTGTTGGTGGTGAAAACACTGTTGTCGGAACTCCGCTTGTTGCTGGAGCTACTGTTGTCGGAACTGTTGAAAAACAAGGCAAGCAAAAGAAGGTTGTTACTTACAAGTACAAACCTAAAAAAGGCAGCCATCGTAAACAAGGTCACCGTCAACCATATACAAAAGTTGTCATCAACGCTATCAACGCTTAATTTTAAGGAGATTAAATGATACAAGCAGTCTTTGAAAGAGCCGAAGATGGCGAACTGAGGCGTGCAGAAATCACAGGTCACGCCGCGAGTGGTGAATACGGCTTTGACGTCGTGTGTGCGTCCGTTTCGACGCTCGCCATTAATTTTGTCAATTCAGTTGAGAAATTCGTAGGCTACGAACCAAACTTAGAATTAAACGAAATAGAAGGCGGTTATCTGAAGGTCGAAATTCCTCAGGATATACCGTCGCACCAAAGAGAAATGACTCAGCTTTTCTTTGAATCATTTTTCCTAGGAATGGCAAACTTATCGGAGGACTCATCTGAGTTCGTCCAAACCAGAGTTATCACAGAAAACTAACACGGAGGAAAAACATTATGTTAAAAATGAATCTTGCTAACTTGCAACTATTCGCCCACAAAAAAGGTGGAGGTTCTACATCTAACGGACGTGATTCACAAGCGAAACGTCTGGGAGCTAAAGCAGCTGACGGTCAAACCGTAACAGGCGGCTCTATCCTTTACCGCCAACGCGGCACTCATATCCATGCAGGTGTCAATGTTGGACGCGGCGGAGATGATACTTTGTTCGCAAAAGTTGAAGGCGTAGTACGCTTTGAACGCAAAGGACGCGATAAGAAACAAGTTTCTGTTTACCCAATCGCTAAATAATTAATAAGAAATCCCCATGCTCGGATAATTGAGCATGGGGATTTCTTATTAGAGACGGCACGATAAAGCATTTGTTTAATGATTCATGATGATGCTCATCAATTTTAGCATACAAACTCTGATAATATTCTAAAATTTTAATTTTTAGACTAATAAATATCTGAAATCGCTTGCAGTTCCTATTTTTTATGTTATTCTATATAAAATAGATGCAATCATGTTTCTAAATCTAAAAAGATAAGGAGAAATTATGGAAAAAGAATCATTTAAACTTCCAGGCTTTTCATTGTACAAATTGAAAGTTGGATTAGCATCAGCAACTCTTCTATTTGCCTTTTCACAAGTTTCGCATGTTTTTGCAGACCAGGTTGGGACACCACCTTCAAGCAGTATAGCAAAAACTGAAGCAGTAAGCTCTCCGATTGAAGCTGCTGGTGCTGAAATTGCTGCTGATACGACGAAACCTGTTGTTGAAGAATCTGCAGCGAAACCAGGAGATTTGATCGATGTCTCAAAAAATGTATCGCCTGTTGATGTCAAAGAAAGTCAAGAAGGCAATCAAACAGTCCGTGTAGAAACGGCAACCGTTGATGTTACAAAGACAGAAGTGGCTCCAGGAAAGGTTGATAAGGCGCCAGAGCCAATAACTAGACGTACTGAAAATACTTTATCTGGCACAGATGAAAATGGGAATCCCTATACGCAGTATGAGCGAGTAGATAAGACTACAACCATCACCTACACCTCAACGCCACCAACTGTGACAAAAGCTGGTTCAGCTGATATTGTCTTTGTTGTCGACCGTTCAGGATCCATGGGTGGCACAATTGATATTGTTCGTGCAAATATTAATGAATTTGTGCGAAATATTACTAAAGAGGGGATTACAGCACGTTTTGGCTTGGCGACATTTAGTGATGAAGTCTACGGCCGTAATTCTGGCAGTAAAGATGAAGATACGGTTCTAACACGGTTTGGGTCATCTTATTTTACAACTGATCCTACTGAGCTCGAAAAGGCATTGGCTGCGATTCGTATAGCGAGTGGAGGGGATACTCCAGAAACACCAACGCCTGCCCTGAACCAGATTATTTCGACCTATGATTGGTCTAAGTCATCTAAAAATAAGAAATTCGTCGTTTTATTGACAGATGCTGAGATGAAAGAAGATCCTTCAATTCCAACGGTTGCTGATACACTTGCGGCTCTAAAAGCTGCTGGTATAGAAAGAACTGTAGCGACGGTAAAAGCGATTGAGGGAATTTACAAAAATTTTGCAACAGAAGGCAGAGTGCTTGATATCGAAAATAACTTGGCAGATGCTCTGACAAAGGGAACCACTTCATGGATTGTTGAAAGTGTCAATGAAGCTCGTTACTATAAAATCATAAAAGATAGTTATCAATTCTATCTTGAGCGTCGTACTACAATGCCTACATCTACCGTCTACCATGTTCAGGCACCAACACTTTTGGCCAAATCTGAACAGTCTCTTCCTAAAACAGGAAGTAGCGAAAAGGCGGTCTATAGTGTTGTGGGACTTGGTTTGCTTCTGGCTGGATTGGGGCTAGGTATTAGTGTAAGAAAATCAAAAGAACAATAAGCATCTGCTTATAAAAAATGAATTTTCTATTTGAGTGATTTTGAATAAAATAAATACCAGAAACGAAGACATGCGTCCTCATTTCTGGTATTTTTCGTTATGGTGTAACTTCTTCGTCTTTTATATTAACAACGCCATACCAATTAGTATAATAGGTCTTTCCTTTGTAGTCGAAAGAACCTTGCCTCAAAAGATCGCCATACTCGGTAAAGTAATAATAGTACTTGCCAATCTTATAAAGTCCGTTTTTATAAGGTGTCCCATCTTCTCCAAAGTAATAAGTGTATTCAGAGTAACTAACAAATCTGTTTTTAACCATTTCTCCGTAAGAATCAAAGAAGTATTGCTTGCCGTCTACACTGTAAAGATTGATGACCCTTCGTCCTTTTTCGTCAAAATAATAGACCTTACCTGTTGGGCTAGTATAGAAAGAGTTTTTTAGATTCGTCGGAATTTGTTCTCCTGGATCATCCCGAACTTCGTATATAGATCTATTAGGATCAAGTGCATAGTATTTACCCTTGTAAAGAACTATTCTATTTCTAATCCTTTCACCAGTTTCTTCATCAATAGAGCTAGGAAGGTCACGCTTAGGAGCTTCCGGAACCTTGATAGGTCCTGGATCATCAAAGATAGTAGGGTCGTCCTCAATATCTGGTACACTAGGATCGTAAATACCAACTTCACGTCTAGAAACCCAGTCAGGGATTGACTTGTTCTCCGCTTGAACTGTTCCGGTGGAAATCAAAGCAGCGGCCAAAGTCGCAGCAGAAGCGAGAGAGAGGCCCAGCCAATAGCGGCGGTTGAACATTGCTTTGGTGTTCTTTTCTTGTCTCATAGCAAATCCTTTCTATGCAACTGTTAGCACAAGATAAAAGATTCTTGTTTTTAACAGTTAGGTTATGTTATTTCTATAAAATTATACCTCTGTAACATTTCTATAATATTGTAATACTATTTCATTTTTATAGAGATTATATTACTAATTGGTGATAAAAACAAACAATCATTAGATAATATGTAAACGTTTACAAACATCGTTTTTTATGCTATTATTATAGGGATGAAAGGAGAATGCCTATGATGAAAAGGTATAAATTGCTATTGGCGCTTGCCTTATCATTACTAGTTTTTTGGCCATTGGGAGCCATAAAAGCAGATTCGGTTAATCAGCCGCCAGAATCTGCTAACCAGTCTGAACAAGCAAGTGCAGCAGTTGTAACGGACTCTTCTGATAGTGTTGCAGGGGCTAGTGGCACGACAAGTCAGGATAGTCAAATTGCCGCAAAAGCCTTGCCAGTCTCTGATGCTTCGGAAGTTGCAGCTACTGAAACGGCTGCTTCAACCCAAGAAGCCAATACTGGTAATTTGGTAGAAGATTCTGCCAAACCAGCGACCGCTCAGTCTGCAGAAGTTTCCTCAGATGCCAATCAGGCGCAAGGTCAAGCGGCGACTGATGCGCCACCAGCTTCTAAGAGAGTACAGGAGCTTGTGGCAGATATGACGCTTCGTCAGAAGATTACCCAGATGCTGATGCCAGACTTCAGAAAATGGCAGCAAGAGGGCCAAGCCGCCCAGTCCGATATGACGGAGCTTAATAAAGAAGTGGCAGAAGCGGTTGATAAATACGACTTTGGCGGAGTTATTCTTTTTGCTGAGAATGTGAAAGGAACTGCTCAAACCTTAGCCTTGACGCAGGCCCTGCAACAAGCAGCTATCAGCAACCAAGCTAATAATGGTAAGTTGCCGCTCTTGCTTGCTATAGACCAAGAAGGTGGTATTGTCTATCGTTTGGGCAGTGGGACTGCTCTTCCAGGCAATATGGCAGTTGGCGCGACGCGAGATCCAGAATTAGCCAATCAAGCAGGTCAAATCATCGGACGGGAATTATCGGCTCTAGGTTTGAATGTCAACTTTGCCCCAGTATTTGATACAAATAATAATCCGCAGAATCCCGTTATTGGTTTGCGGT
This sequence comes from Streptococcus sanguinis, assembly GCF_013343115.1. Classification (NCBI taxonomy): domain Bacteria; kingdom Bacillati; phylum Bacillota; class Bacilli; order Lactobacillales; family Streptococcaceae; genus Streptococcus; species Streptococcus sanguinis. Next base: position 1,043,009 of record NZ_CP054570.1, on the reverse strand, counting down.
CCTTCTCTTCTGATCCTAAGGTGGTTGCCCGTTTGGGAACGGCTATGATGGAGGGGATTCAGAAATACAATGTTGCAGTAGCGGCTAAGCATTTCCCTGGGCATGGTGATACGGCGGTAGATTCTCATACTGGTCTGCCTCTGGTAGATAAGTCCTATGCAGAGTTAGAAGCACTGGAGTTGCTTCCTTTCAAGGCTGCCATTGACAAAAACGCTGATATGCTGATGACAGCCCATATTCAGTATCCTCAGATTGAAAAAGACACGGTTATATCTAAACAAACTGGAGAAACCATCTATATCCCTGCTACCTTGTCTGATGACATTATTACCGGCATTGTTCGCAAGAAATTTGGCTACAAGGGAGTGGTAGTGTCTGATGCTATGGGCATGGATGCGATTGCCAAAAATTTCGGAGAATCTGAAGCGGCTATCATGGCAATCAAATCAGGTGTAGATGTGGTGCTGATGCCAACCGTCTTACGTAGCAAGAGTGATTTAGCCAAGATTGATAAGATTATCAACGATATTGAACAGGCGGTTCAGAGAGGTGATATTCCAGTCAGCAGATTGGATGAGTCTGTGACCCGCATCTTGAACCTAAAAGAAAAACGAGGTATTTTAGACTTTGACCCATCTGAGCGCACACAAGCTAAGGCTGAAGCAACTGTTGGCTCAGAGTTAAACAGAGATACTGAACGAAAAATCGCTGCTAGCGCAGTGACTGTAGTTAAAAACGATGATACTGTTCTGCCCTTTAAAGTCAAATCTGGCGACAGGATTTTGCTGTTAGCGGCTTATGACGATGAAGTGCCTGGACTAGAGCTGGGTGTCAAGCGTCTGATAGCGGACGGAGTGATTCCAGCAGGTGTCACATACGAAGCGCTAAACTACAACAAAACAACCAAGTTAGAAGATTTGAAAGGAAAAATTGACCAGGCGACACACCTTGTCTTGATTTCTGAAATTGGGCGTCAATCTCAACTGGCCAGCGATTTCTGGTTGACAAGAGTTCCGACAGAAGTCGTGGACTATGTAAATGCAACTGGAAAACAGGTGGCTGTCATGAGCATTTCTAAACCTTATGATGTAGCGAATTATCCTAATGCCAAGGCTATTGTAGCAGTTTATGGAAACAAGGGAATGGATCCAACCGAGTCTCTGAAGCCTGACAATGCCTTCGGACCTAATATCCCAGCTGGTGTGGAAGTCATTTTTAATGGTCAAAATCATGTTGGGAAGTTACCAGTAAATGTGCCGAGTATCAAGGATGGTATCATGTCTGAGACAGAGGTTGCCTATCCTATCGGGCATGGTCTCTTTTATACAGATCCGGTTAAGGATATCAAAGTCAATATCCCTGCATCTGCTCAGCTAGATCAGCCTTTTACAGCTACGGTTACCCTGAGTGAATTAAACGGTCTAGAGAAAAATGACTACCGTCTTGCCCTTAAGATGGATAGTCAGCATTTCAACATCCTGCCAAGTCCTGACTATACCATCTCTGGCGATACTGTTCTGATTTCTAAAAAAGCCAATGATACCAATCCGGTTGAGATCAGCTTGAAAGGTTTAGTAGAGGGTCAGTTCAGTCCAGTGCTTTCCCTAACCTTGATTGACAGTCAAGATAGAGAATTCGGCATGGGAGAAGGTTATTATAAGGAGCTTATTCAGATTACTGCAGCTGGGCAGAACACGATTCCAGGCCAACAAACTCCTCCTCAGTTGAGTTTGCGTTCTGTTGAACCTGTAAGTTCTCGTCGGCAACTAAGTCAGCAGGCTACACAGTTTAGCCAACTTCCTGAAACAGGAGCCGGAAGCAGCTTGTTCTTGTCCTTGCTGGGTGCTTTGTTCTTGTTTGGAGCTGTCTATCTATATGACTTGTCTTCTCGCAGACTATAATCAATAAAAGAATGAGCGAGCAGTGTTGAAGGGCTCACAGTTTTACTTATTCTTGATAACATAACAAAAAGGAAGAATCCAAAGCAAGTTTGCGGTAAAAGCGGATTCTTCTTTTTTTGCTTGGAAATTTGCAGGAATGCGGTAACAGAAAGCTTTGTGTATTTCCTAAAAACACACGGGCTTGAATATTTTACTCATCTGTCATCGGTTTACTATTTACTTTTTATACGCTTTTTGGTATAATAGTTCATGTTATAAAATGTAACATCAAAGGAGGTTCTATCCATGAAAGCATCAAAGTGGCTGATTGCGACTGGAGTTGCACTGAGTGCCGGGCTATTGCTGACGGCTTGTAGCCAGTCTTCATCTAGCACAAATAATTATACTTACGTTTATAGTTCAGACCCTGACAGCTTGAACTATCTTGCTACAAACCGTGCAACGACAGGTGATGTCATTTCCAACCTGGTCGATGGACTTTTTGAAAATGACAAGTACGGGAATCTAGTTCCCTCAATCGCGAAGTCATGGACAGTTTCTAAGGACGGTCTGACCTATACTTATAAGCTGCGTGATGATGCTAAATGGTACACATCCGATGGTGAAGAATATGCAGAAGTAAAAGCCCAGGACTTTGTGACTGGCTTGAAATATGCAGCGGATGAAAATTCTGAAGCTATTTATCTCGTTCAGGACTCTGTGAAGGGCTTGGATGCTTATATCAAGGGTGAAGATAAGAATTTTGACAATGTTGGTGTCAAGGCTATTGATGACCATACCCTGCAATACACTCTGGCCCGCCCTGAGCCTTACTGGAACTCTAAAACAACCAGCACGATTCTCTTCCCAGTCAATGAAGAGTTTCTGAAAGCAGAAGGAAGCAATTTTGGCTCTGTCAAGCCATCTAGCATCCTCTATAATGGTCCTTACTTGCTTAAGTCTCTGACTTCCAAGTCTGTGATGGAATTTGTCAAGAACCAAAACTACTATGACAAAGACAATGTCACTCTGGATAGTATTAAACTGACCTACTACGATGGAAATGATCAGGAAGCGCTGATTCGTAACTTCAGCGATGGCGTTTACAGCACAGCTCGTCTCTATCCGAATAGCTCTGGCTTTGCTTCAGTCAAGAAGAAATATGCGGACAATATCGTGTACAGCCCGCAGGATTCTACTTCTTATTACTATAATTTCAACTACAACCGTCAGTCTTACAATCATACTTCTAAAACAACAGACGCTCAAAAATCTGCGACCAACGAAGCAATCATGAACAAGGACTTCCGTCAGGCTATTAACTTTGCCTTTGACCGTACATCTTATGGTGCGCAAGGAAATGGTGAAGACGGAGCGACTAAGGTCTTGAGAAATACCTTGGTACCACCTAGCTTTGTTCAAATTGGCGACAAGGATTTTGGAACTGTTGTTGGAGAAAAATTAGTCAACTATGGCAGCCAATGGCAAGGAATTGACCTCTCTGACGCTCAAGACCCTTACTACAATCCTGAAAAGGCTAAGGCGAAATTTGCAGAAGCGAAGCAGGCCTTGCAGGCTAAGGGAGTTGAATTCCCAATTCACTTAGATATGCCTGTGGATCAGTCTAGCACGATTGGCGTTCAATGGGCTAGCTCAACCAAGCAGTCTATCGAATCGGCTCTTGGAGCAGAAAATGTCGTCATTGACCTGCAAAAGATGAGCACAGACGACCTTAATAATATCACTTATTTTGCTAACTCTGCTGCTCAGAAAGACTATGATATGTCTACTGGTGGCTGGACTGGTGACTACCAAGACCCATCTACCTATCTTGATACTCTCAATATCAAGAACGGCGGAAGCTTGCAAAACTTTGGTTTTGAGCCAGGTCAAGACAATGATAAGATTAAAGAGCTAGGCTTGGATACTTATACCAAGATGCTGGAAGAAGCTAATGCTGAAACCAACGATGTGCAGTTGCGTTACGAAAAGTATGCAGAAGCGGAAGCTTGGTTGCTAGATAGTGGCTTGATTATCCCGACTGTTTCACAAGGGGCAACACCGTCTGTTACTAAATCAGTGCCATTTACAAAGGCCTACTCACCAGTTGGTGTTAAAGGTTCAGGCTACAACTTCAAGCTGACTAAGCTTCAGAAGGATGTTGTAACGACCAAAGAATACGAAGCAGCTAAGAAAAAATGGAAAGAAGAAGCTACTGCGGCAAATAAAAAAGCCCAGGAAGAACTTGCTGACCACGTTGAAAAATAAAAACGATTCACTTAGCGACATTGGGGCTGGATTTTTCCAGCCTCTTTTTGAATGACTTGACTAAGGTTTTTGTAGTAAAATAGAAAGAAATACTGGAAGGAAGTGAGACGGATGCAAATAGGAATTTATAGTGCATTGCCTAAGAAAGAAAAGCAAGTATTGTTTGAATTAGTTCAAGAGTGTAATAAGGTGGACGGAGGCTATAGACTGCCCTATCTGGATAATAATTATAATGCAGATCCTGAAATGCCAGCCTTTTTCTTAGCTGAGATGGATGGCCGAACCATCGGATTTTTATCAGTCTATGCGGACGAACCTGGTCAAGCAGAGGTTTCTCTCTATGTTCTGCCGACGTATCGCCGTCAGGGTGTGGCTAATCAGCTTCTGGCAGCTTTTGCAAAAGTAGCTGATAAGTATAATTTGACCGAGATTGAGTATGTAGCGGAGCTAGCTTTTTTGAACGGTCATCCCGATTTTGCTAAGAGATTTGATTACCAAGAGGATGAAGCAGAAATCTGGCTAGCGCAGTCTGCTCAAATTTTTCCTCTGGAAGAAAGAGAAGGGATAGAGGTCTTGCTAGGGAGTTTGGACTTGGCCGAAGAGATTGCAGCCTTTCAGTCCCAAGTATTTGAGACACCCCTGGATGTTGCCTTGAAATACGCCCAAGAATCCATAAGTAGTGGCTCCAGTCTGCTTTATATCTTGAAGAAAGATGGTCGGGTTGTGGCTTCTGTGTCGGTTGATACGGATTTTGGGACCAATTATTTCTTTGGCTTGGCGGTTTATCAAGATTTTCAGGGGCAGGGGTTAGGAAGCTATCTCTTGCTTGCAAGTATGCAGGATTTGAATGAGCTCAATGGACAGGAGTTTCAGATTGTCGTAGAAAAGCAGAATACTCGAGCTTTGAAACTCTATAAAAAGCTAGGCTTCAAAGAGATGACAGAGGTTGTCTATCTAAAAGAAAAATAGCAAATTTGTCTCAGATTGCTCATTAACTTAAAAAGAGAAACTGGCTTCTTACAGCTGGTTTCTTTTGTTCTGCCTTTGTTTATGGTATAATGAGACGATATGTAAAGAAGGAAAATGTTATGAATATTCAACAATTGCGTTATGTGGTCGCCATTGCTAATAGTGGGACTTTTCGAGAAGCTGCGGAAAAAATGTATGTCAGCCAGCCTAGTCTGTCTATCTCTGTCCGTGATCTGGAAAAAGAGCTGGGTTTCAAGATTTTTCGACGGACCAGCAGCGGGACTTTTCTGACTCGCCGAGGAATGGAGTTTTATGAAAAGGCTCAAGACTTGGTCAAGGGTTTTGATGTCTTTCAAAATCAATATGCCAATCCCGAGGAGGAGCGTGATGAGTTCTCAATTGCCAGCCAGCACTATGATTTTTTGCCGCCTTTGATTACTCAATTTTCTCAGACCTACCCTGAGTACAAGAACTTCCGGATTTTTGAGTCAACAACTGTGCAGATTCTGGATGAAGTAGCGCAAGGCCACAGTGAAATCGGCATTATCTACCTTAATAATCAGAATACCAAGGGCATTATGCAGCGGGTGGAAAAGCTAGGCTTGGAAGTAATTGAGCTGATTCCTTTTCAGACCCATATTTACCTGCGGGAAGATCATCCTCTGACTCAGAAGAAGGAGTTGGTCATGGAAGATTTGGCTGCCTTGCCGACTGTTCGCTTTACCCAGGAAAAGGACGAATATCTCTATTATTCAGAGAATTTTGTCGATACCAGTGCCAGCTCACAGATGTTCAATGTGACGGACCGTGCAACTTTGAATGGGATTTTGGAGCGTACCGATGCCTATGCGACCGGATCTGGCTTTTTGGACAGTAACAGTGTAAATGGTATTACTGTCATCAAGCTTCGTGACAATTTGGACAACCACATGGTCTATGTCAAGCGTGAAGATGTGGAGTTGACCCAGGTCGGAGAAGACTTTGTATCAGTTATGAAAGAGTATTTTGCACAGAAAAAATAAAGTATGAAAAGAAAAATTATTATTCCGTTTGCTGTCTTGGTTCTTATTGTTGTGGATCAGCTGGTTAAGTTGTATATTGTCAGCGATTTTAAGCTGGGACAGGTCAAGAGTTTCATTCCTCATCTGGTGAGTCTGACCTATCTTCAGAATACCGGCGCAGCCTTCTCCATGCTGGAAAATCAGCAATGGCTCTTTACTTTGGTAACGTTTCTGGTTATTGGCGGAGCAGTTTACTACCTCATCAAGCACCTCCACGCCTCAAAGTGGATGTTGGCTGGGCTGACCTTGGTGATTGCTGGTGGTTTGGGAAACTTTATTGACCGGATACGCCAAGGTTTTGTCGTGGACATGTTTCAGTTAGATTTTATTAATTTTGCTATTTTCAATGTGGCAGATATGTATCTAACCTTTGGTGTAGCTATTTTACTGCTGATGATTTTGAAGGAAGAAAAAGATGGAAGTAAGAATTGAGGCTTCAGTAGCCAGTCAGCGATTGGACAAGGCGGTGGCAGAGCTGACAGACCTATCGCGGAGTTTGGCTCATGAGCAGATCAAGGACGGCCGGATCTTGGTCAATGGACAAGCCAAAAAAGCCAAATACGCTGTCAAAGAAGGCGATGTCATCTCCTATGAGCTGCCTGAGCCGGAAGTGGTTGAGTATGTGGCAGAGGATATTCCGCTAGAAATCGTCTATCAAGATGAGGATGTGGCAGTCATCAATAAACCTCAGGGAATGGTGGTTCATCCTTCTGCGGGCCATACCAGCGGTACGCTAGTCAACGCCCTTATGTACCACATCCAAGACCTCTCTGGCATCAACGGTGTCCTCCGTCCGGGGATTGTTCATCGGATTGACAAGGACACTTCAGGGCTTCTTATGATTGCAAAAAATGACCAAGCTCATGTGGCTCTGGCTGATGAGCTCAAGGATAAGAAATCCCTACGCAAGTATTGGGCTATTGTTCATGGAAATCTGCCTAATGACCGTGGAGTGATTGAAGCACCGATTGGTCGCAGTGAAAAAGACCGCAAGAAGCAGGCAGTGACTGCCAAAGGCAAGCCAGCTCTGACGCGTTTCCAAGTCTTGGAACGTTTTGGTAACTATAGCTTGGTTGAGCTTCAGCTGGAAACAGGACGAACTCATCAGATCCGAGTCCATATGGCTTACATTGGACATCCTGTGGCTGGAGATGAAGTCTACGGACCTCGTAAAACTCTGAAAGGACATGGCCAATTTCTGCACGCGCGAACGTTGGGCTTCACCCATCCTCGAACCGGTGAAGAGCTGGAATTTACAGCTGAAGTGCCAGCCATTTTCCAAGAAACCTTGGCAAAACTGCGACAAGAATAGGTAGGTTTGTTCATTGTTAAAATACAAATTTTCCTTTGACCGCTTCAATCGCGGTCGTTTTTATTTTCCGTAAATCGTGGTATAATAAGACAATCTAGCAGTGAAGGAAAAGGAAATGAAAGCAAAGCGTATCGTATTTAAGGTGGGGACTTCGTCATTGACCAACGCAGATGGCAGTCTGTCACGCGCCAAGGTAAAGGAAATTACTCGGCAGTTGGCTCTCTTGCATGAGGCGGGACATGAGTTAATCTTGGTCTCATCAGGAGCTATTGCGGCAGGTTTTTCTTCTCTAGGCTTTAAAAAGCGACCGACCAAGGTAGCAGATAAACAAGCTTCAGCTGCGGTTGGACAGGGTTTGCTCTTGGAGGAATATACAACCAATCTTCTTTTGAAACAAATCATATCTGCTCAGATTCTTTTGACCCAGGATGATTTTGCAGATAAGCGGCGTTACAAAAATGCCCATCAGGCCTTGTCTGTCTTGCTGAATCGTGGCGCTATTCCTATCATCAATGAAAATGACTCGGTGGCTATCGAGGAGCTCAAGGTCGGGGATAATGATACACTGAGTGCTCAAGTGGCTGCCATGGTTCAGGCAGACCTCCTGGTGCTCTTGACAGATGTAGATGGACTCTACACTGCCAATCCCTCTACCAATCCAAATGCTCGTCGACTTGAAAAGATTGAGAAGATTTCTTCTGAGTTGATTGATATGGCGGGCGGTGCAGGAACGAGCAATGGGACTGGCGGTATGCTGACAAAGATTAAGGCTGCAACCCTGGCGACCATGTCTGGTGTTCCGGTATATATCTGTTCCTCGCTCAAGACGGATGCTCTGCTGGAAGCTGCGGAGAAAACCAAGGATGGCAGTCTCTTTTTGGCACAGGAAAAAGGTCTAAAAACGCAGAAACAATGGCTTGCTTTCTATGCTAAAAGTCAAGGGGAAATCTATGTAGACCAAGGAGCAGCCGACGCTCTCAGAAATAAGGGAAAAAGTTTGTTGGTATCCGGACTTGTATCTGTATCGGGTAGCTTTGCCTATCAAGATACGGTGACGGTTTATGAAGAAGGAAACGGAACTATTCTCGGTAAAGGGCGAGTTCGTTTTGGCAAGTCAGCTCTTAAAGATATGCTCAAGTCCAATAAACCTAAAGGTGTTGTCATTCATCGGGATGACTGGATCTCTTTGACGCCGGAATTGAATGATTTATTTGCAGAATTTTAGAAGACGAGGAAAGGAGAAGGGATGACCTCAACACAAGCGATTTTTGAAAAGGTTCAGAAAGTCAAGAAGACGATCAACACGGCTACAACGGCTGAGAAAAACCATGCTTTGGAAGAAATGGCAAAGCAGCTCTGGCTCTCTCGTGCGGACATTTTAGCAGCCAATGAATTGGATATGACCACGGCTAAAGGTAAGATTTCAGATGTAATGCTGGACCGCCTCTATCTGGATGAGGATCGGATTGTTGCTATGGCAGAGGGAATTCGCCAGTTGATTGACTTGGAGGATCCTGTAGGGCAAGTCTTGGAAAGGACCGAGCTTGAGAACGGCCTTGTCATCAGTAAGAAGCGGGTGGCCATGGGCGTGATTGGGATTATCTACGAAAGTCGGCCTAATGTCACCTCTGACGCTGCGGCTCTGGCTCTAAAGAGTGGTAGTGCAGTCGTCCTCAGAAGCGGCAAGGATGCCTATCAGACAGCGCTAGCCATTGTCACAGCTTTGAAAGAAGGTTTGGCTCAGACGAAGATTTCGCCGGATTGTATCCAGTTGGTTTCTGATACCAGTCGGGCTTCCGCCCAGGCCATGATGAAGGCCAAGGGATATCTGGATTTACTCATTCCTCGCGGAGGTGCTGGACTGATTCAGGCGGTTGTGGAGAATGCGACTGTGCCGGTTATTGAGACGGGTACTGGAATTGTCCATGTCTATGTAGATAAGGATGCTAATCAAACCAAGGCTTTGGCGATTATTGAGAATGCCAAGACCAGTCGCCCCTCTGTCTGCAATGCCATGGAGGTACTGCTGGTTCATGAAGAGATTGCTGCAGCATTTTTACCACGTTTACAAAAGATTTTGGTAACAGATCGTGATGCTGCGCGAGAAAACCCTGTTGAATTGCGTTTGGATGAGAAAGCGGCTCAGTATATCTCGGGCTCGCAAGCTAAACCAGAAGATTTTGATACCGAATTTTTGGACTATATCTTAGCAGTCAAGTTGGTTTCTTCGCTGGAAGAAGCGGTGGAGCATATTGAAGCTCACAGCACCCATCATTCGGATGCCATTGTGACGGAGAACGATTCAGCGGCAGCTTACTTCACAGAGCAGGTGGATAGTGCGGCAGTTTATGTCAATGCCTCAACCCGCTTTACAGATGGCGGTCAATTTGGCCTCGGCTGCGAAATGGGGATTTCTACTCAGAAACTGCATGCCAGAGGTCCTATGGGGCTGAAAGAGTTGACCAGCTATAAATACGTCATCCAAGGGACTGGTCAAGTGAGGAAATAAAGATGAAAATTGGATTTATCGGTCTGGGAAATATGGGGGGTAGTCTTGCTCGCCTAGTTTCCCAAGATGAAAGATTTAGAAGCGAATTACTCCTGGCCAATCGCAGTCGTGACAAGGCTGAAAAGATTGCTGCGGAAGTTGGTGGACAACCGGTTAGTAATGAAGAGGTTTTTGCTCAGGCAGAAGTGATTTTTCTGGGTATCAAACCGGCTCAATTTACTGACTTGCTGGCTGAGTATCAGGCAATTCTAGAAAAACGGGAGTCTATTTTGTTGGTTTCAATGGCTGCTGGTCTAACCTTAGAGCTATTAGAAAAATTTACACCTGGCCAGCATCGTTGGATTCGAATCATGCCTAATACACCAGTAGCTGTTGCCGAGGGTGTTATTACCTATGCTTTATCCCCAGAAGCGAATCAAACGGACGAAGACTTGTTACGTGAGCTTCTGTCTTCAGCTGGCCTTTTAGTCAAACTAGAGGAAAAGCAGTTGGATGCAGCGACAGCTCTTGCTGGCTGTGGCCCAGCTTTCGTCTATCTCTTTATAGAGGCCTTAGCGGACGCTGGGGTGCGGGCGGGACTCAGTCGCGATATATCACTTGAACTGGCCAATCAAACTCTCTTAGGCGCTGCCAAGTTAAGTCGGGTCAGCGGGCAACATCCGGCTCAACTCAAAGATCAGGTCTGCAGTCCGGCCGGATCGACTATCGCCGGGGTAGCCAGTCTGGAAGAAAATGCTTTTCGAGGAACGGTCATGGATGCCGTTCAAGCTGCTTACAAGAGGACGCAGGAGTTGGGAAAATAAAAAAATCTACCAGTTTTAAGCTGGTAGATTTTGTATAGCTTGGTAGTCAAATCAGAGGGGGAATTATGTTCTTTCAACAATTTGCAGATGAAAATTTTATCTTGAATAATCTTCATAAATGGTATGGTCATGATTGTCAGATTTCTCAACTCTCAAAAGGTAGTGAAAATCTAAATTATTTGCTCGACGGCCAGTTGGTGGTTCGTGTGCTTTATTTGGCCAAAAGTTCGCCAATTTTTTCGCAAGCCTTTCCGTATCTAGAAAGAGAAGTGTATTTTGTCAATACTTTATACGAGAACAAGTTAAATCCGCTTCGGTATCTGTCTTTTCCAGATGGGAAGTTCATTCATCGGTTGGATGTGAAGGATGGAAGTCTCTTTTTTCTGAAATATCCTTATTTAAGAGGTGAACGAATGACTTTCTCTTCCTATAATTTGACAAAACTTGCTCGAAAATTAGCAAATATACATGATTTTTCTCAGAGATATTTGATGACATTTGAAAGAGTCCCCTTTTATGACGACTTGATTTCTTCTTTACATTTCAGAGCTTTTTCTTACAATCCTCAGCTTGAAAGAATCATTCCAGGCTATCAGGCATTGTGGAAAATATTTCAAGAGAACACAGAAACTTTGAAGTCAATGAAGTGTGAGAAGAGGAATATTTTTATTCATAACGACTTACATAATGAAAATTTGCTGCTTTGCGAAAAGGAAGTAGCCATATTGGATTTTGGAGATTGCAGATATTCATTGCCTGAAGAGGATATTGGAACCTTATTTTGGGGAATCCTGCAAAAAGTTGAAAGGTCAAAATATGAAGAAATGCTAGATCATTTTTTTAAATATTATTCCAGACCAATCGATAAAATAGTTTGTTTTCGTTATGCCTTGCAGAGATTTTTAGATATTCATTTGTATTATCTGAATGAAAATCTAAAAGAAGTAGGCTTAATCAAGTATCAAAAAGAAAAATTCAACAAAGAAGAAGCGATGATTGATTTTCTTATATCGAAAATTACTGAATAACACTTGCTTAATAAAAGTGTTTAAAGCTTGAAGCAGGGATTTGGCGATTATGATTTTAACCGTATTAATTCAACATTTCTCCCGCTTGTCTTTGTGATTTATGTTATAATCTTACTATGCAAACCAAACCGACTTCTGCTTATGTGCATATTCCTTTTTGTACTCAGATTTGTTATTACTGCGATTTTTCCAAGGTTTTTATCAAAAATCAGCCGGTAGATAGTTATCTGGAGCATTTGATTGAGGAGTATCATTCTTACGATATCAAAAAGCTCCGTACACTCTATATCGGTGGCGGAACTCCGACCGCTCTATCGGCGCGTCAGTTGGCTTTTTTGCTGGAAAAGCTGACAGACAAGCTGGACTTGTCTTATCTAGAAGAGCTGACTATTGAAGCCAATCCTGGGGACTTGGATCAGGAGAAGATTGCTGTACTTAAAGACTCGCCTGTCAATCGGGTTTCGTTGGGCGTACAGACTTTCAATGACCACATGCTCAAGCAGATTGGCCGCAGTCACTCAGAAAAGGACATCTACGAGAATATTGCCAATCTCAAAAAAGCAGGTTTTGATAATATCTCGATTGACCTGATTTATGCCCTGCCCAAGCAGACTATGGAAGATATGAAAATCAATGTAGCTAAGGCTATTGCTCTGGGCATTCCCCACATGAGTCTGTACAGCTTGATTTTGGAAAACCATACGGTCTTTATGAATCGGATGCGGCGTGGGAAGCTGCCTCTGCCCAAGGAAGACTTGGAAGCGGAGATGTTTGAATACATTATAGCTGAGCTGAAAAAAGCAGGTTTTGAGCATTATGAGATTTCAAACTTTTCCAAGCCAGGCTTTGAGAGCCGCCATAATCTCATGTACTGGGACAATGCGGAATATTATGGTATTGGAGCGGGAGCGTCTGGCTATGTCGATGGTGTTCGCTATAAAAACCACGGGCCGATTCGTCATTATCTGCAGGCGGTGGAAGCGGGCAATGCCCGTGTGCAGGAAGAAGCGCTGACATTGAATGAAAAGATGGAAGAAGAGATGTTTTTAGGCTTGCGTAAGAAGTCAGGTGTTTCAAAAAAACGCTTCGAGGAAAAATTTGGTATATCCTTTGAAGAACAGTATGGAGCTATTGTGGCTGAACTGACTGAGCAGGGTTTGCTAGTGCCTGACAGAAACATTGTGCGTATGACCAAACAAGGTCTCTTTTTGGGCGATACGGTTGCTGAGAAATTTATATTGGAGTAAATCATGGGCTTAACTTATCAAATGAAAATGAAAATTCCTTTTGATATGGCAGATATGAATGGCCATATCAAGCTGCCGGATGTCATCTTGCTGTCCTTGCAGGTATCGGGGATGCAGTCAATCGAGCTTGGCGTCAGTGACAAGGATATGCTGGAGCGGTATAACCTAGTCTGGATTATCACGGACTATGATATTGATGTGACACGTCTGCCACGATTTGCAGAGGAGATTACTATCGAAACAGAAGCCTTAACTTATAATCGGCTCTTTTGCTACCGTCGCTTTACGATTTTTGATGAAGCGGGTGAAGTCATTATACAGATGATGGCAACCTTTGTTCTTATGGATCGGGATAGCCGCAAGGTTCGTGCCGTTGATCCGGAGATTGTGGCGCCATATCAATCTGACTTTTCCAAGAAATTACTGCGCGGTCCTAAGTATCCAGACTTGGAAAATCCTGTCAGCAAGGACTACCATGTGCGCTTTTACGACTTGGATATGAATGGCCATGTCAATAATAGCAAGTATCTGGACTGGATCTTTGAGGTCATGGGTGCAGACTTCCTCACGAAACATATTCCTAAGAAGGTCCATCTCAAGTATGTCAAGGAAGTTCGACCAGGCGGCATGATTGCTTCTAGCTACGACCTAGAAGGTCTGCAGAGCAATCACCAAATTTCCAGTGACGGCGAAGTCAATGCCCAGGCTTTGGTTACCTGGCAAGAGTTTAAACATGAGAATGAGGAAGAGCAGAAATGACTTATAAAGGATATTTGATTGATTTAGACGGGACGATTTATAAGGGCAAGAGCCGGATTCCGGCTGGTGAAGCCTTTGTGCATGACTTGCAGAGGCGCAAGATTCCCTATCTTTTCGTGACCAATAATACCACGCGCACGCCAGAAACAGTGCAAACCATGTTGGCGGAGAATTTTAATATTGAGACGCCACTTGATACCATTTACACAGCAACTCTAGCTACCATTGACTATATGCAGGAGAAAAATCTGGGCAAGAAAGTCTACGTCATTGGTGATGTGGGACTTAAACATGCTATTGAAGAAGCTGGATATATAGAAGACACAGAAAATCCAGATTATGTAGTAGTTGGGCTGGACTGGGAAGTGGATTATGAGAAGCTGACAATAGCGACTCTGGCTATTCAAAAGGGTGCCCACTTTATCGGAACCAATCCAGATCTCAACATTCCGACTGAGCGAGGTTTGCAGCCGGGAGCTGGCGCAATCAATGCCCTCTTGGAAGCAGCCACTCGGGTTGAACCGACCTTTATCGGCAAGCCCAATGCCATCATCATGGAAAAAGCCATAGAGCATCTAGGGTTGGCGCGTGAAGAAGTGGTCATGGTGGGCGATAACTATCTGACAGATATTCGAGCAGGAATCGACAACGGCATTCCGACTCTATTGGTTACGACAGGTTTTACCCTGCCAGAAGAAGTGCCCAATCTGCCGATCCAACCGACGCATGTCTTGTCCAGTCTAGCGGAGTGGGATTTCGATGCGTGATAAGTTGAGATTTTCAGCCAGCGCTTTGTGCTTGTTGGCAGCAGCGATATTGCTAACCATTTATCTGGCTTGGCTCTTATACCCGATGGAGATTTCTTATTTCAACTTGCCAGATAAAGTATATTTGAAAGCAGAGACCATCCAGTATAATTTTAATATTTTGATGAATTACCTGACCAATCCTTTTAATCAGAAACTGGCGATGCCAGATTTTCGTTCGTCAGCAGCAGGGCTGCATCATTTTCAGGCGGTCAAGTATCTTTTTCACTTGGCGCAAGCTATTTTTCTAATAACTTTGCCGGCTTTGATTTTCTTTATCAAAAAAGTGGTTAAAAAGGGATTTTTGGGTCTTTACAGACTGGCTTTTCTGGTGATTAGTCTCTTGCCACTTGTCTTTGCTGGACTGGCTTTTATGATTGGTTTTAATAATTTTTTTACACTCTTTCATCAAGTCCTCTTTGCCGGAGACAATACCTGGATGTTTGATCCAACTAAGGATCCAGTCATTTGGATTCTACCAGAAGAATTTTTCATGCACGCCTTTATTCTTTTTGCTTTACTTTATGAGGGAATCTTTTTAACCTTGTATTTTCTAAGCCGAAAGGGTAAAGAGAAAATTTAATATAGGAGATTTTATGTATTATATGCCCGAACCTTTAAATCCTAAAAAAGATCTAGGCCGATTTTCAGCAACTTGCTTTACTTATTTATGGGTTATGCTTGCTTCTGTTTTCGTTTATGCATTTGTAGCTTTTTTCGTTATTATGCCAGGGCAAGATATGGATATCCAAAAGACCCAGGAAGTTCTCACTAAATTTATTGAAAAGGACGGTGGAGCTTATATTTTAGCTTCTTGTCTCGGTGTTCTTACTTTCACGGTGTCTCGGGGTAAGCAGCTCTTTAAATACGACCTTCGTCGCAAGGGACGGAAGATGACTCCTAAAGTTTTCTTTTGTATGATTTGCTTCCTTTTGTTCGCCCAATTGTTTACAGCTGTTGTCAATCAGATGATGCAGGCTATCATGCAACTCTTCAATATAGACCTATCTGGTATGGAATCAGGGAGCGGTGGTTCTGAGACACTGACTATGCTGATTTATTCATCTTTGATGGCCCCAGTTACAGAGGAAATTATTTTCAGAGGCGCTGGTTTGCGAGCTTTAGAGAAGCATGGAAAGATTTTTGCCATTCTTATGACTTCGATTTTATTTGGCCTTTTTCACGAAAATCTTTATCAGCTTTATTTTGCTAGTTTAATTGGTTTGGGGCTTGGCTATATCGCTTTTGAGTATTCGATTATCTGGTCTATCATTTTTCATGCTATTAATAATTTTGTTATAGCAGAAGGTTTAGCTTTTCTTTCAAAAAGAGCTCCGGAGCCTATAGTTAACATCTTTTTTTACGGCTTATTAATTGCTGGAAGCACAGTATTTCTTTTGTTTTTAATCTTGAAATGGCCAAAATTTAAGGAATACATTGCTTCCAATCGTTCGCTCCCAGGGACCTACAAACAGGCTTTTAAATCAGTCTGGTTCTGGGTTCTGGTTGTGTTTACTTTTCTTGGAACTTTTCTGCCTGTCATGGCAGCCTATATTGTATCCTTAATCAATAATAGCTAATTGCCTTTTATTTGGCAGCTATGCAACGATATGAAAGGAGTTGGATGTAGTCCAGCTCTTTTTTTGTTCGATAAAAAGATAGAAATTGAAAGTTTTTGATAGAAAATGCTTGACATTGAAAATTAAAGAGGTATAATAATAATCGTAAACGATTTCAAAGGAGGTGCTTTATGCTGAAGTCGGAAAGAAAGCAAGTTATTCTAGAGACAGTCATAAGAGAAAAATTTGTTTCTCTAGACTATCTAGTACATGCTTTAAACACTTCAGAATCAACTATCAGAAGAGATTTGGATGAGTTGGAGAGTGAGCACAAGCTGCGACGAGTTCATGGTGGAGCCGAGAGCCTTCATTTTCTACAAGAAGAGGAGAGTAATCAGGAAAAATCTATCAAAAGCATTCAAGAAAAGACAGCCATTGCCAAGATGGCAGCAAGCTTGATTCAAAAGCATGATGTGATTTTTATTGATGCGGGGACAACCAATGAGCTTTTAGTTAATGAGCTGCATGACCCTAGAGTGACAGTCGTCACCAACTCCATTCACCATGCGTCCAAGTTGGTAGAGCGCAATATACCGACAGTCATTATCGGCGGAAAGGTCAAGCGCTCAACGGATGCCAGCATTGGCGGTGTTGCCCTAAATCAAATCGGTCAGTTGAATTTCGATAAAGCCTTTATTGGAATGAATGGCATTGACGATGGCTTCTTTACCACTCCAGATATGGAAGAAGGAGCTATCAAAAGAGCGATTTTGGAGAACGCTAAGAAGACTTATGTCTTGGCTGATCTTTCTAAACTAGGACAGACATCATTTGTCAAAGTCGCTCCTCTTGCCAAAGCAAGCATTATTACTATTCAAAATGAATCGGAAGTGATTCAAGCACTGAAAGAAAAAACGGAGGTGATTGAAGTATGATTTATACTGTCACACTAAACCCTTCCATCGACTATATTGTCCGTCTGGACAAAGTCCTTATAGGAAGCGTCAATCGGATGGACAGTGACGACAAATTCGCTGGCGGAAAGGGTATCAACGTTAGCCGAGTTCTAAAACGTCTAGGTATTGAGAATACAGCAACTGGCTTTATCGGTGGTTTTACTGGTAAGTTCATCACAGATACTCTGGAAGAAGAAGGAATTTGCAGCCATTTCATAGAGGTTGAGCAGGATACTCGTATCAATGTCAAGATTAAAGCGGATGCTGAGACAGAAATTAACGGACCTGGTCCAGAAATTTCCAGTCAGAAACTAGAAGAACTTGAGAAGTACCTTTCTTCTCTGACATCGGAAGATACAGTAGTCTTCGCAGGCAGCAGTCCTAAAAATCTAGGAAATGTTGTCTACAAGGAGTTGATTGGCCTGACCAGAAAGACAGGAGCACAAGTTGTCTGTGACTTTGAAGGCCAGACGCTGCTGGATTCTTTAGAGTTTGAGCCTCTCTTGGTTAAACCTAACAACCACGAACTAGGTGATATTTTCGGAGTCAAGCTTGAAAGCTTGGATGAGATTGAGAATTATGCCCGCCAAATCTTAGACAAGGGTGCCCAGCATGTCATCATTTCCATGGCTAGTGATGGTGCCTTACTGGTAACTCAAGAAGGTGCTTACTTCTCTAAGCCTATCAAGGGCGATGTGAAAAATTCTGTTGGCGCTGGCGACTCTATGGTGGCTGGGTTTACTGGAGAGTTTGTCCGCTCTGGCGATGTTATTCAAGCCTTCAAATGGGGAGTGGCCTGCGGAACAGCAACCACCTTCTCAGATGATTTGGCAACAGCTGATTATATAAAAGAAATCTATGAAAAAGTAGAGGTAGAAAAAATATGAAAATTCAAGACTTACTAAGAAAAGATGTGATGTTGCTAGACTTGCAGGCAACAGAGAAAAAAGCCGTTATCGAAGAAATGATTCAAATCCTAGTGGATCATGGCTATGTGACAGACTTCGAGACTTTCAAAGAAGGGATTTTGGCTCGTGAAGCCTTGACTTCTACAGGCCTGGGTGACGGAATCGCTATGCCTCACAGCAAAAATACTGCAGTGAAAGAAGCGACTGTACTTTTTGCTAAATCAAATAAAGGAGTCGATTATGAAAGTTTGGATGGACAACCAACTGATCTTTTCTTCATGATTGCAGCACCAGAAGGTGCTAACGACACTCACTTGGCGGCCTTGGCTGAATTGTCTCAATACCTGATGAAGGATGGTTTTGCGGATAAATTGCGCCAAGTGACTTCGCCTGATCAGGTGATTGAGCTCTTTGACCAAGCTTCGGAAAAAGCAGAAGAACCTGCTGTCGTCGAACCTGCCAATGAAGGCGGAGACTTCTTAGTTGCTGTAACAGCATGTACAACAGGGATTGCGCATACCTACATGGCTCAAGAGGCTTTGCAGAAGGTTGCAGCTGAAATGGGTGTTGGGATTAAGGTTGAAACCAATGGTGCTAGCGGTGTTGGAAACAAGCTGACTGCAGAAGATATCAAAAATGCAAAAGCTGTTATCATTGCAGCAGATAAGGCAGTAGAGATGAATCGCTTTGACGGCAAACCGTTGATCAATCGTCCAGTTGCGGATGGTATTCGTAAGACAGAAGAACTGATCAATCTGGCTCTTTCAGGAAATGCTGAGATTTACAAGGCTGCTAACGGTGGCGGTGCTGCAGAATCAAGCAATGAGAAACTTAGTCTGGGCGGCGCTTTTTACAAGCACTTGATGAGCGGTGTTTCCCAAATGTTGCCATTCGTTATTGGTGGTGGTATTATGATTGCCATTGCATTCTTGCTGGATCAGATTTTAGGTGTGCCAAAAGATCAGCTTTCTAATCTGGGAAGTTATCATGAAATTGCAGCTCAGTTTAAAGCAATTGGTGCAGCGGCCTTTGGCTTCATGTTGCCAGTATTAGCTGGTTATATCGCTTACTCAATCGCTGAAAAGCCAGGTTTGGTTTCTGGTTTCGTAGCTGGTGCAATTGCGAGCAGCGGTGCATCATTTGGTGGTGTTGCTTACGCTGAAGGTGGTCAGAAAACTCTTGATTTAGTTGGTGTATCATCTGGTTTCCTTGGTGCTTTGGTAGGAGGATTCTTAGCCGGTGGTGTTATCCTGATTCTTCGTAAGCTTCTTGCAGGTCTGCCTCGCTCACTTGAAGGTATCCGTTCAATCTTACTCTTGCCTCTTCTGGGTGTTCTTGTGACTGGATTTGTGATGTTGGCGGTTAATATTCCAATGTCAGCAATCAATACGGCTTTGAACGATTTCTTGGCAAGTCTGAGCGGAAGCTCTGCAGTCCTTCTCGGTCTCTTAGTCGGTGGTATGATGGCTGTCGATATGGGTGGACCAGTTAATAAGGCTGCTTATGTATTCGGTACTAGTACACTTGCAAGCACTGTTTCAACTGGCGGTTCTCCTGTAATGGCAGCGGTAATGGCAGCTGGTATGGTTCCGCCTTTGGCAGTATTTATTGCTACTCTTCTGTTCAAACATAAATTCACTGAAGAAGAACGCGATTCAGGTTTGACAAACATTGTCATGGGTCTGTCTTTCATCACAGAAGGAGCTATCCCGTTTGGAGCTGCTGACCCAGCCCGTGCTATTCCAAGCTTTATCGTCGGTTCAGCTCTTACCGGTGCTCTTGTAGGCCTGTCTGGTATCAAGCTCATGGCTCCTCACGGAGGAATCTTCGTTATCGGCTTGACAAACAATCCAATCCTTTACTTGGTATATGTATTGATTGGTGCGGTAGTCAGCGGTCTTATCTTTGGTTACCTGCGCAAACCACTTAAAAAATGATATTTAAAAGAATCTCGCTTGTCAGTGAGGTTCTTTTTTGTGTTTTCAAACATGCAAATTTTAGCATGGAAACTTCGCTCGATATATGGTATAATGGGCCTATCGCATATTTTTAGGAGAATAAAAATGAACATACAGCGCGAAAAAGAATTTGTTAGTCAATACCATTTTGACGCCCGGAATTTTGAATGGGAAAAAGAAAATGGAACACCTGAAACTAAGGTTGATGTGAATTTCCAATTGGTCAAAAGAGATGTTGAAGCTCACACAACTTCATTGATTGTGATTTTGACCTTTATGATTGTTTTTGAGAATTTTGTTATCAGCGGAACTATTTCGCAAGCTAACCACATTCACGGTCGCCTTATTGAAGAACCGAGTGAATTTGACCACGATGAAGTAGAAGAGCTGGCTCGGCCTTGCTTAACCATGCTCAACCGCTTGACTTATGAAGTGACAGAAATTGCTCTGGATTTGCCAGGCATTAATTTGGAGTTTTAATTATGAAGTTAGCGGTTATCACAGATTCATCGGCCTATCTGCCGGCTTCCCTGCTGGAGAATGAAAATCTTTTCGTCTTGGATATTCCGGTCGTGATTGTTGGTGAGACTTATGTCGAAGGTAGAAACTTAACAGCCAGTGAATTTTATGAAAAAATGGCTCAGTCAGATGAATTACCCAAGACCAGTCAGCCTAGTATTGCTGAGTTAGAAGAGATTCTCACCATTCTAGACGGAAAGGACTATACCCATGTTCTGGGGCTCTTTCTATCCAGCGGTATTTCTGGTTTTTACCAAAATATTCAGTATCTGAAAGATGAATTTCACGGTTTGAAAATCGCCTTTCCCGATTCTAAGATTACCAGTGCACCGCTCGGTATCATGGTCCAATCTGCTCTAGAATGGGCAGCGCAAGGCCTGGAGTTTGAAACAATTTTAGCTAATGTCCAGAAGCAAATCGATGGCACCAGCGCTTTTATCATGGTGGACGACTTGAACCACTTGGTCAAAGGAGGACGCCTGTCTAACGGTGCAGCTATTCTGGGAAATCTGCTCAGTATCAAGCCTATTCTGTATTTTAACGATCATGGTGTGATAGAGGTTTTTGAAAAGATTCGGACGGAGAAGAAGGCAACCAAGCGTATGCTGGAACTTGTCCAAGAAAGAACAGCAGGCGGTGCTTATCAGATTATGGTTATCCATGGCAATGCACCAGAAAAAGCAGCTGATCTACAGCAAAATCTGCTAGACAGCGGTATTGCTAGTAAAGTCCCTATCGTAACCTTTGGCAGCGTCATCGGGACGCACTTAGGTGAGGGCAGTGTTGCACTTGGGTATATTCCTGTGATCTGATTGCTTGAAAGTCTGAGCTTGTCTCTGTAAGGAGGAAAACATGAGTATCAAAGTTATTATTGCTGGTTTTAAAGGAAAAATGGGCCAAGCAGCCTATAAAATGGTGACAGAAGATCCTGAATTAGAATTAGTTGGACTACTGGATCCTTTTACGGATGAAAAAGAAGTGGCTGGTGTTCCTGTCTTCAATGCCAAGGAAGAATTGGCTGGGCTGGAAGCCCATGTCTGGGTTGATTTTACAACCCCAAAAGTAGCTTATGACAATACTCGCTTCGCTCTAGACCAGGGATTTTGCCCAGTGGTCGGAACTACAGGTTTTACTCCAGAACAGTTGGAAGAGTTAATCACATTGTCTAGGGAAAAGGAGCTGGGCGGATTGATTGCTCCGAATTTTGCTTTGGGAGCTGTTTTGCTGATGCAGTTTGCAGCACAGGCATCCAAGTATTTCCCGAATGTAGAAATCATTGAGCTGCATCATGACCAGAAAAAGGACGCACCGAGCGGGACGGCTATCAAGACAGCTGAGCTCATCAGCCAAGTAAGACCGAGCAAGCAGCAGGGAGCTGCTGATGAGGAAGAATCTATAGCTGGCGCTCGTGGAGCTGATTTCGACGGCATGCGTATTCACTCGGTTCGCTTGCCTGGTCTGGTTGCCCATCAGGAAGTAATCTTTGGCAGTCAGGGAGAGGGATTGACCCTGCGGCATGATTCCTATGACCGTGCTTCCTTTATGACAGGAGTTAATCTCGCCATTAAAGAAGTTGTCAAACGCTCAGAATTAGTCTATGGATTGGAACATTTACTATGAGATTAGAAACTCTGCCTTCTGAATTTCAGGAGGCTTTGCCAGTATTAGAGAAGATAAAAGCGGCTGGCTTTGAAGCTTATTTTGTTGGCGGTTCTGTTCGAGATGCCCTTTTGCAGCGACCTATTCACGATGTGGATATAGCTAGCTCTAGCTATCCTGAGGAAACCAAGCGTATCTTTGACCGGACAGTTGATGTTGGGATTGAGCATGGAACCGTCTTGGTTCTGGAAAATAACCATGAATACGAAGTGACGACTTTCCGGACCGAGGATGTCTATGTGGACTACCGCAGACCCAGCAAGGTTTCTTTTGTACGATCTTTGGAAGAAGATCTCAAGCGGCGCGATTTCACCATCAATGCTCTGGCTTTGGATGAAAACGGTCAAGTCATCGATCTTTTCCAAGGATTGGATGATTTGGAAAATCGGATTTTGCAGGCTGTTGGAACTGCTGCAGAGCGCTTTAATGAAGATGCTCTACGCATCATGCGAGGCTTTCGTTTTCAAGCAGCCTTGGATTTTGACCTGGAGCAAGATACTTTTGCAGCAATGAAGGATTGTGCTCCCTTGCTGGAAAAGATTTCAGTTGAACGAATTTTTATCGAGTTTGACAAGCTCTTGCTGGCTCCGTTTTGGCGCAAGGGCTTAGAAGCACTCTTGACAAGCGGTGCTATAGAATTTTTGCCAGATTTGAAGGGAAGCAGAGCTAAGTTAGAACGGCTTTTTGACTTGGCTTCAGATTTTCGTTTTTCAGCATCCGAGCAGGCTTGGTCAGCCCTTTTACTGGCCTTGGATGTGCAAAATGTCAAAGGATTTCTAAAAAAATGGAAGACCTCTCGTGAATTTGCCAAGAAAGTAGAAGATTTGGTTGAGATTGCGGCCATTCGCTCAGAACGAGACTTGACCAAGCGAGACTGCTATGACTATGATATTGACTTATTGATACAAGCAGAAGAGCTTCGGGAGGCGCAAGGTTTGGCAGTGGATTTCTCTGCGATTCAGAATCTTGATGCCAGTCTGACTATTCATAGTAAGCAGGAAATGGTGGTCAACGGCGGCATGCTAATGCAGGATTTCGGATTTAAGCCCGGACCAAAACTTGGCCAAATTTTGAAAGAGTTGGAATACGCTATTGTAGACGGCCACTTACCTAATAAGCTAGAGGCCATTTACGCCTATATTGAGGAGAAGAAATGAGCGATTTTATCGTTGACAAGCTAACCAAATCAGTAGGTGATAAGACTGTTTTTCGGGATATTTCCTTTATCATTCATGACTTAGACCGGATTGGTCTGATTGGTGTCAATGGAACTGGAAAGACAACGCTGCTGGATGTATTGTCGGGCAAGTCGGGCTTTGACGGAGATGTCAGCCCTTTTTCTGCTAAGACAGGCTATAAGATTGCTTATCTGACTCAGGAGCCTGATTTTGATGAGGAGCAGACGGTGCTTGACACCGTTTTGTCCAGTGATTTACGGGAAATGCAGTTAATTCGAGAGTATGAGTTGCTCCTGACAGCTTATGATGAAAGTCAGCAGTCTAGACTAGAAGCAGTTATGGCCGAGATGGACTCGCTGCACGCTTGGGAAATCGAAAGTCAGGTCAAGACGGTTCTGTCCAAGCTTGGTCTGACTAATCTGTCACTTAAGGTTGGTCAGTTATCAGGAGGCCTTCGTCGCCGAGTTCAGCTAGCCCAGGTCCTCTTAGGTGATGCCGATTTGCTCTTGCTGGACGAGCCGACCAACCATCTAGATATTGATACTATTGAATGGCTGACGCATTTCTTAAAAAACTCTAAGAAGACCGTCCTTTTCATCACCCACGACCGCTATTTCTTGGATAATATTTCGACGCGGATTTTTGAGTTAGATGGCGGTAGCTTGATTGAATACCAAGGAAATTATCAAGACTATGTCCGTCTCAAGGCGGAGCAGGATGAGCGGGATGCGGCCTTGCTTCACAAAAAACAGCAGTTATACAAGCAGGAGCTTTCTTGGATGCGGCGGCAGCCTCAGGCTCGGGCAACCAAGCAACAGGCTCGGATCAATCGTTTCCATGACCTCAAGAAAGATTTGGCAGACCAGACGACTGACAGCAATCTGGAAATGAATTTTGAAACCAGTCGTATCGGTAAGAAAGTCATCGAGTTTCAAAATGTAGACTTTGCTTATGACCAGAAGCTTATTCTCTCTCAGTTCAGTCTTTTGATCCAGAACAAGGACCGTATTGGGATCGTCGGAGATAACGGTGTCGGCAAGTCGACCTTGCTCAATCTGATTGCCGGTAAACTTCAGCCTCAGGCTGGCCAGCTTATTGTAGGAGAGACAGTCCGAGTGGCCTATTTCTCTCAGCAGATTGAGGGCTTGGATGAGTCTAAGCGAGTCATTAATTACCTGCAAGAAGTGGCTGAGGAGGTCAAGATAGGCGGTGGAACGACTTCCATTGCAGAACTCTTGGAGCAGTTTCTTTTTCCTCGTTCTACTCATGGGACTTTAATCGAAAAGCTTTCTGGCGGAGAGAAAAAGCGCCTTTATCTGCTCAAGCTTCTTTTGGAAAAGCCTAATGTCTTGCTTCTTGATGAGCCGACCAATGATTTGGATATTGCGACTCTGACGGTCTTGGAAAACTTTCTGCAAGGCTTTGCAGGCCCAGTCATTACAGTCAGCCATGACCGTTATTTCCTAGACAAGGTAGCCAGCAAGATTTTGGCTTTTGAGAATGGGGATATCAGAGAGTTTTTCGGAAATTATACAGATTACTTAGACGAAAAAGCCTTTCTGGCAGAACGCTCTGCTATTTCTCAAAAGACTGAAAAGGAAAAATCTACCAAGGTGCGCGAGGAGAAAAAGCGCATGACCTACTTTGAAAAGCAGGAGTGGGAGTCCATTGAGGCCGATATCGAGGCGCTGGAGGAGCGGATTTCTGAGATTGAAACGGCCATGCAGGAGAATGGCTCTGACTTTGCTCGCCTGTCTCAACTCCAGCAAGAACTGGATGAGCAGAACGAGAAACTGCTGGAAAAATACGAGCGCTATGAATACCTAAGTGGGTTAGACGGATGAAAGAAGTAGTGTTTAGGCAGAAATCTAAACGGAGGCATCTATGAAACTAAGATTGGAAAATACCAACTCAAAGAAGACACAAGAATTGGGAAATTTAATCAGATCCTACAATCGCTCTAAGAGAGAGTCCTCCAAAAGTGAACCTCTTAACATCTATGTGGAAGATGAACATGGAAATTTGCTGGCTGGTATTGCGGCCGAAACTTTTGGTAATTGGCTGGAGATTGAGTATTTGTATGTGAACGAGGATTTGCGAGGACAAGGCATAGGCTCAAAAATACTGTGTAGGGCTGAACAAGAAGCCAGAGAAAGGAAATGCAAATATTCATTTGTAGACACGTATCAGTTTCAAGCCCCGGATTTTTATAAGAAGCACGGCTATACAGAAGTGTTTGCGCTGAAAGACTATCCTTATACTGGTGAAAGATATTATTATACAAAAGACCTGTGAGTTTACTTTGGGAATAAAGAAGAATTCGATTTTCACTTTTCTTTATGCAAACCTTTTCCTTACTGAAAAAATCTGATATAATGATGATAAATAAAACACAGAGGAGAACATCATGTCGAAAAAAATAATCGGAATTGACCTTGGTGGAACATCTATTAAGTTTGCTATTTTGACTTCAGAAGGCGAAATTCAGGAAAAATGGTCCATTAAAACCAATGTTTTGGACGAAGGTAGCCACATCGTAGAGGATATGATTGAGTCAATCCTGCATCGTTTGGACTTGCTTCAGCTTTCAGCAGAGGATTTTATCGGAATTGGTATGGGATCGCCAGGAGTTGTTGACCGAAAAAAGGGCACTGTTATTGGTGCTTACAACCTCAATTGGAAGACGCTGCAGCCGGTCAAGGATAAGATTGAAAAAGCGACTGGGATTCCTTTCTATATTGACAATGATGCTAATGTTGCTGCTTTGGGTGAACGCTGGATGGGAGCTGGAGAAAACCAGCCTGATGTAGTCTTTATGACACTGGGTACAGGTGTTGGTGGAGGAATTGTTGCAGAAGGTAAGCTCTTGCATGGACTTGCTGGAGCAGCAGGAGAGTTGGGCCACATCACTGTTGACTTCGATCAGCCGATTCAATGTACCTGTGGCAAGAAAGGCTGCCTAGAGACTGTTGCATCTGCGACTGGTATTGTTAATTTGACTCGTCGCTATGCTGATGAGTATGCTGGTGATGCTGAGCTGAAAAAACTGATTGACAACGGTGAAGATGTCAATGCAAAAGTTGTCTTTGACTTGGCGAAAGAGGGCGATGAGCTGGCTCTGATTGTCTATCGCAATTTCGCTCGCTATCTAGGTATTGCCTGTGCCAATATCGGCTCTATCCTAAATCCATCTACAATCGTTATCGGAGGTGGCGTATCAGCTGCGGGTGACTTCTTACTTGATGGTGTGCGCAAGGTTTATGAAGAGAATAGCTTCCCGCAGGTTCGTACTTCAACCAAGTTGGCCTTGGCTACTCTTGGAAATGATGCTGGTGTTATCGGGGCAGCTTCATTGGTCTTACAATAATTCAACAAGTATGCTTCATTTGTTCTCCTGCAGAAAGGTCTGTAGGAGAATTTTTATGGAAAATTTGCTATACTAGAAAAAGCTCACTGAACGAAGGAGAAATCATGACGCTAGCAGATACGATTTTCAAAGAGAATATTAAAAAAATTATGGAGCAGGGTGTTTTTTCTGAAAATGCCCGTCCGCGCTACAAGGATGGAAATGTGGCCAATTCCAAATATATCACTGGTTCTTTTACGGAATATGATTTGAGCAAGGGAGAATTCCCAATCACGACTCTGCGCCCTATTGCTATCAAGTCAGCCATCAAGGAAGTTCTTTGGATCTATCAAGACCAGTCCAATAGCCTGGAGTTGCTCAATGACAAGTATCATGTTCACTACTGGAATGACTGGGAAGTTGGCGATACAGGTACTATTGGCCAGCGCTACGGAGCTGTTGTCAAGAAGCACAATATTATCCATAAAATTCTTCAACAGTTGGAAGCCAATCCTTGGAACCGTCGCAATATCATCTCTCTCTGGGATTATGAAGCTTTTGAAGAGAGTGACGGCCTGCTTCCATGCGCTTTTCAAACCATGTTTGACGTTCGGCGTGTAGATGGAGACATTTATCTGGATGCGACTCTGACTCAGCGCTCAAATGATATGTTGGTTGCTCACCACATTAATGCTATGCAGTATGTGGCTCTGCAGATGATGATTGCCAAGCATTTTGGCTGGAAGGTCGGCAAGTTCTTTTACTTTATCAATAACTTGCACATCTATGACAACCAGTTCGAGCAGGCGGAGGAGCTATTGCGTCGGGAACCTAGCGACTGTCACCCTAGGCTTGTGTTAAATGTGCCGGATGGAACCAATTTCTTTGATATCAAAGCAGAAGATTTTGAGTTGCTGGACTATAATCCCGTTAAACCTCAGCTGAAGTTCGATTTGGCTATTTAACGATTTTGATAAGTGTATGCGAAAACGGCCAACCTCTGCAAAAGTTCTGCTTGAATCATACTTTAAACATGCCTTTTTACAGCAAATTTGATAGAATAGAGTTACTAATACAAAGGATAAAAGGATGACAAAGAAGATTATTGCCATTTGGGCTCAGGCAGAGGATGGTCTGATTGGAAAAGACAAGGTCATGCCCTGGCATCTCCCGGCAGAATTGCAGCATTTTAAGGCAACGACGACTGGACATGCTATTTTGATGGGGCGTGTGACCTTTGATGGTTTGCAGCGTCGCGTTTTGCCAAATCGGATTAGTCTGATTTTGAGCAGGGACAAGAACTATCAAGTTGACAATGAGAATGTCCTGTTGTTCAGCAATGTGGAAGATGTCTTGGATTGGTACCACAAGCAAGATAGAAACTTGTATATTATTGGCGGAGCGCAGATTATCAGGGCTTTTGAGCCGTATTTGGAAGAATTGATTCAGACTCAGATTGCTGCTAAGCTGGAAGGAGATACCTATTTCCCTGAGACATTTGACTGGGCTCCTTATCAGGAAGTTAGCAGTGAATTTCATGCCAAAGATGAAAAGAATCCTTATGATTTTACTATAAAAAGATACCGAAGGAAGGACTCGTAAGAATGGAACGTAGTATTTTTGGTTTTTTTACGGCCTTTTTATGTGTCATTTGTCTTATTTGTGCCGTTCAAACCTTTCGGAAAAAGCGGTTTGGACTGGCAGCTTTATTTTTGCTGAATGCTTTTACAAACTTGGTAAATTCCATTCATGCATTTTATATGACACTTTTTTAACATGTACGAAAGAAAATAAATAGATTTAGAATTTTAGAATTGGAGTAAACAATGCCTACAAGTCGTAATGATGATATGATGGTTTTTTGTTCTTTCTGTGGGAAGAACCAAGATGAGGTGCAGAAAATTATTGCTGGTAACAATGCCTTCATCTGTAATGAATGTGTGGAACTGGCACAGGAGATCATCCGTGAAGAGTTGGCCGAGGAAGTGCTGGCAGATCTGTCTGAGGTACCAAAACCTCAGGAGCTGCTGAACATCTTGAACCACTATGTTATCGGGCAAGACCGAGCTAAGCGTGCCTTGGCAGTAGCGGTCTATAATCACTACAAGCGTATTAACTACCATGACAGCCGTGAAGAAGAAGATGTGGAACTGCAAAAGTCAAATATTTTGATGATTGGCCCAACCGGATCTGGTAAAACCTTCTTGGCGCAGACTCTGGCTCGCAGCCTCAATGTGCCTTTCGCCATTGCGGACGCAACAGCTTTGACTGAAGCTGGTTATGTCGGAGAAGATGTTGAAAATATCCTGCTCAAGCTTTTGCAGGCGGCTGACTTTAATATTGAGCGTGCGGAACGTGGCATTATCTATGTCGATGAGATTGACAAGATTGCTAAGAAAGGTGAGAACGTCTCAATTACTCGTGATGTTTCAGGTGAAGGGGTTCAACAAGCTCTGCTGAAGATTATCGAAGGAACAGTAGCGAGTGTACCGCCGCAAGGTGGACGCAAGCATCCCCAGCAGGAAATGATTCAAGTTGATACTAAGAACATTCTCTTCATCGTTGGCGGTGCTTTTGACGGTATCGAAGAAATCGTAAAACAGCGTCTGGGTGAGAAAATCATTGGTTTCGGTCAGAACAACCGAGCAATCGACGAAGATAGTTCCTACATGCAGGAAATTATCTCAGAAGACGTTCAAAAGTTTGGGATTATTCCTGAGTTGATTGGCCGTTTGCCTGTTTTTGCTGCTCTGGAGCAGCTGACAGTTGATGATTTGGTCCGGATTCTGAAAGAGCCTAGAAATGCACTTATCAAGCAATATCAGGCACTTCTATCTTATGATGATGTTAAACTTGAATTTGACGAGGATGCTCTGCAGGAGATTGCCAATAAAGCGATTGAACGTAAAACAGGTGCTCGCGGTCTTCGCTCTATCATTGAAGAAACTATGATGGATGTCATGTTTGAAGTTCCGAGTCAGGAAAATGTCAAACTTGTCCGCATTACCAAAGAAGCAGTAGATGGAACAGATAAGCCTATTCTAGAAACTGCCTAACGAGGTGCTTATGGAAATCAATACCCACAACGCAGAGATTTTGCTGAGTGCAGCCAATAAATCGCATTACCCTCAAGACGATATTCCAGAGATTGCCTTAGCCGGCCGCTCCAACGTTGGAAAGTCCAGCTTCATCAATACACTGCTTAATCGCAAGAATTTAGCGCGAACTTCTGGAAAACCTGGAAAAACTCAGCTGTTAAATTTTTTCAACATTGATGATAAGCTGCGTTTTGTCGATGTGCCAGGTTATGGCTATGCCCGTGTTTCCAAAAAAGAGCGTGAAAAATGGGGCCGGATGATTGAGGAATATCTGACCAGTCGTGAAAATCTCAGAGCGGTTGTCAGCCTTGTTGATCTTCGTCATGATCCGAGCGCAGATGATGTGCAAATGTATGAATTTCTGAGATATTATAACATTCCAGTTATTCTAGTAGCGACCAAAGCTGATAAAATCCCTCGCGGAAAATGGAATAAGCACGAGTCAGCTATTAAGAAAAAACTGGACTTTGACAAAAATGATGATTTCATTCTTTTTTCCTCAGTCACCAAGGATGGCTTAGATGCTGCTTGGGATGCGATTTTGTCAAAAATTTAATAATGCGAATTAAATCCAACTCGTTTTTGAGTTGGATTTTTTGAAATAAAACGAAAAATGTCATATACTTGTAAATTATCAATAGTGTTTTTTTAATCTTTAGTATGTTACAATGGTATCATTAACATCTTATTCAGGAGAAGTGCTGTGAAAAAGAGAATTTCAAAAAAAGGTAAGAGAATCCTTTCAGCTTTATTCATCATGACGACGACGATTGCTGTTGGTTTCGTCTTGGCAAAGCATATTAATCCTGCTAGTGCCAATAATAGCGACCAGCAGCCTATGAATCAAACAGACTATTTCATCTCACAAATCGGTGAGCCAGCGCGTCAGTTGGGACAGGACAACGATCTTTATGCCTCTGTTATGATTGCACAGGCTATTTTGGAAAGTGGTTCAGGACAGTCTGGTCTGTCTGGTGAGCCTCATTATAACCTTTTCGGTATCAAAGGTCACTATGATGGCCAATCTGCTAATATGGAGACTTGGGAAGATGATGGAGAGGGAAATGCCTACACCATCAACGATAGTTTCCGTTCATATCCTAGCTATGTAGAGTCTCTGCAAGACTATGTTGCAGTGCTCAAGCAAGGCCATTTTGCAGGTGCATGGAAGAGCAATGCGCCAACCTATCAGGATGCAACAGCTGCCCTAACCGGTGTCTATGCGACAGATACTAGCTATAATGCTAAATTGAATTATATTATTGAAAAATATGATTTGACTCGCTTTGATTCGCCACTCTCTGAGTCTGGTGCTGGCTATATCGTTTACAATCCTTATCGTCAGCAATATACTACTCAGGATATCTTGGACGTCGATACTGCCTGGGCGAATAGATCTTAATGTAGAAAATAAAAAAGAGGGAGACCTCTTTTTATATTTAATCGTAGATTTCAGGAGTATTTCATGGGAAAATTTAAAGATTTGCTTGAAAAGCAAGAAATTATTATTTTAGATGGAGCCTTAGGTACAGAGTTGGAAAGCCTGAGTTATGATGTATCTGGTAAGCTTTGGTCAGCTCAATACCTATTAGACCAGCCTCGGATTATTCAGGATGTGCATGAAAGCTATGTGAGAGCTGGCAGTGATATCATCACTACGTCCAGTTATCAGGCCAGCATTCCAGCATTTATAGAGGCAGGACTAACTCCTGAAAAGGGTTATGATCTTTTAAAAGAGACAGTCTTCTTAGCACAAAAGGCAATCGAAAATGTCTGGACAGGATTATCTCCTGAAGAGCAGAAACAGAGACCTTGTCCTCTAGTTGCAGGCTCGGTAGGGCCTTATGCCGCCTATTTAGCTGATGGTTCGGAGTATACGGGAAACTACCAGCTGAGTGAAGAAGAATATCGAGATTTTCACCGTCCGCGTATCCAAGCTTTACTAGAAGCTGGGAGTGACTTGCTGGCTATTGAAACGATTCCAAATGGAGTAGAAGCGGCAGCTATCCTCCGACTTTTAGCTGAGGAATTTCCGCAGGCTGAGGCTTATTTGTCCTTTGTCGCCCAGTCGGAGAATGCCATATCAGATGGCACTAAAATTGAGGAATTAGGAAACTTGGCTCAAGAAAGCCCACAAGTCTTGGCAGTTGGTTTTAACTGTACAGCTCCACATTTAATTGCTTCTTTATTAGGTGAGCTTGGACAAGTGTGCAACAAACCTTTTCTGACTTATCCTAACTCTGGCGAAACTTATAATGGCTTGACCAAGACATGGCATGATGATCCAGAGCAGGAGCGGAGCTTGCTGGAAAATAGTAAACTTTGGCAAAATCAAGGTGTACGGCTTTTTGGCGGTTGCTGCCGAACACGGCCAGAAGATATTGCTCAGTTAGCAAAAGGATTTAAGGGTTGAAAAGTTATTTTTCAATCCTTTTTTAGAAAATTTAAAAAGGTTCTCGAAAACGCTATCAAAAGAAAGAACTTTGTGATATACTATACATAGTTTAAATTAATAGGAGAATTTTTTATGCCTGAATCGACATTTATCCCGAAAATTGAAGCAGCTTGCCGCAAGAAAGAAGCATTGTTTGATACAAGCAAGGCCAAGTACGCTGTTCGTTCCATCTTTGCTGGAGCTTTCCTAACCTTTAGTACTGGTGCTGGAGCTATTGCAGCAGATTTGACGAATAAGATCGTTCCTGGAACTGGGCGCTTTCTCTTTCCTTTCATCTTTGCTTGGGGATTGGCTTACATTGTCTTTCTAAATGCAGAATTGGTGACTTCCAACATGATGTTTCTGACTGCTGGTACCTTTTTGAAGAAGATTGACTGGAAAAAAGCCTTGATGATTTTGCTTTATTGTACCTTTTTCAATCTGATTGGCGCCTTGATTGCCGGCTGGCTCTTTGCTAACTCGGCTGCTTATGCAGGGCTTAGCAAAGAAAGTTTCATTTCTGGTGTTGTGCAGATGAAGCTTGCTCGATCTAATGAGCTGATTCTGCTCGAGGGAGTCTTGGCCAATATCTTTGTTAATATCGCTATTCTTTCCTTCGTTTTGGTCAAGGATAGTACAGCTAAGCTCTTCTTAGTTATATCAGCGATTTATATGTTTGTATTCCTAACCAACGAACACTTGGCAGCCAACTTTGCTTCCTTTGCTATCGTGAAATTCAGCTCAGCAGCAGCGGAAGTGCAAAATTTTGGTATTGGAAATATCCTGCGTCACTGGGGCGTAACCTTTATCGGTAACCTCATCGGTGGTGGTCTACTCATAGGTTTGCCATACGCTTGGTTTAATAAAAAGGAAGAACATTACGTAGATTAAAATGCAGCCTTGGGGCTGTATTTTTTTGAAAAAATATTTGGATTTTACACTTTAAAGTTCTAATTTAAACCAAGTGTAAATTCCTTTCAGTTCTTTAGTACGATCTTTGACTAACTTTCTAGTCTCTTTTTTAATGTTCATTGCCTATCAATCTCTAATATCTAAGCAAAACAGTTGACAGAATTATCGAAGTTTGTTAAATTAATTTGGTATATTATGTAATCAAAAGGAGATGTTATGAATAAGATTACTATTCAGTCACCAGATGGAATAAAAGTCAAAACCTTGTCACCATCCTACTCTATTACAACGTTACTATTTAGTTTTTTTGTCCCGCTTTTTCGAAAGGACTGGAAATACTTTGGTATTATTTTAGGTTCTTTCTGCGCTTTGCTTGTTATTGCTGTGCTTTTCATTCCAGAAGATTTGTTAAAGCCAACTGGAACAGCCTTTAATTTCTTTTGGACTTTTTTCTATAATCGTTTTTGGATAAAAGATCGTGTTTTCAAAGATGGATGGCTGCCTGCAGATGAAGAAAGCAGAAGTCTACTTAAAAAGACTTTTCCTAATATGTCATAAAACTACTGAAATAAATTTTTTCTATGATAAACAAAGTTAAATACACAAGAGGGGGGATGCGATATAAAAGGAGATAAAGAATTGAGTTTAGGAGGAACTGAGGGAAGTGGGAAAAAGATTTGAGTTTTCGCCGCTTAGAGCTAGAATTTTGATGATGATTGGTCCAGTAATAAGTGCTATCTTCTTTGGTTTATATTCGTGTAGTTTTATTTATTATACATTAAAAGAAGGATTATCATTTTGGCTAGATATGATTCGTGATAATTTTATGTTTATTCTTTTCTTTATTTGGATCCATATGAGTTTAGTCGAGTCTATCTATAGAATGATAAAAAATAATCTTTTATTAAACAGCAATATTCAGGAATTGAGAGGTTGTTACCCTGAGCTTGAAGATAGCTGGGACTATCTCAACGATGCGGACTACCTTGACAAAGATTTGCAAGTTTTGGTTTATGGCGATCATCTCATTTGTTACAGGACATTTGATATTGCCTACCTACCAGAATGTTCTAAGATAGGTGCATTTATGAAGGCGTCTGTTTTTCGTCTTTCCCGTTTTCGTGAGGTAAGACGAGTTCATTTTTCTGCATGGTACCTTGATGGCAGTGAATCTGAACTCCGGACAGATGAGTTGCGAAAGTTTATTGGAATGAATCAGAAAGCTCATAAAGACGCCTTATTTGACTATATAAGAGAGAACTTTGATTATATTGAACTCGAAACATACGACTAAGGGAAAGAAGTAGATATTAGTCAAGTAAGAAATTTGCGGGATAGAAATATTAAATTCAAAAAGATTGCTTAAAAGACTTGCAATCTTTTTTTTCTTTTGCTATAATTATCAATGGTTTGAAAAAACTGCCTAAGACAGTAGGGGAGCTCGACTCATAAAGATCCTACCGAGGACAAAACGTATCATGTAAAAAGAAGCGTATTGTACTTTCGTGTCTAGGTTTGGGCGCGTTTTTCTTTTGGAAAATTCCCCAAGCAAAATAATTACGGAGGTGAAACACTAAATGAGTGAAGCTATTATTGCTAAAAAAGCGGAACTGGTTGACGCAGTTGCTGAGAAAATGAAAGCTGCTGCATCTATCGTCGTTGTGGACGCTCGTGGTTTGACTGTTGAGCAAGATACCGTTCTTCGTCGTGAGCTTCGTGGAAGCGAAGTTGAGTACAAAGTTATCAAAAACTCAATCTTGCGTCGTGCAGCTGAAAAAGCTGGACTTGAAGACTTGGCATCTGTTTTTGTTGGACCGTCTGCAGTAGCATTTTCTAACGAAGATGTTGTTGCTCCAGCGAAAATCTTGAACGACTTTGCTAAGAACGCTGATGCACTTGAAATTAAAGGTGGTGCAATTGAAGGCGCTGTCGCATCAAAAGAAGAGATTCTTGCACTTGCAACTCTTCCAAACCGCGAAGGACTTCTTTCTATGCTCCTTTCTGTACTTCAAGCGCCAGTTCGCAACGTTGCACTTGCTGTCAAAGCAGTTGCAGAAAACAAAGAAGACGCAGCTTAATCTTAAGCTACGCAGCGTAGCCTAGCTACGAAAAAAATATTATAAATTTAAAAATTATTTGGAGGAAATAACAATGGCATTGAACATTGAAAACATTATTGCTGAAATTAAAGAAGCTTCAATCCTTGAATTGAACGACCTTGTAAAAGCTATCGAAGAAGAATTTGGTGTAACTGCGGCTGCTCCTGTAGCTGTAGCTGCTGCTGGTGCTGGTGAAGCTGCCGCTGCTAAAGATTCATTTGACGTTGAATTGACTGCAGCTGGTGACAAGAAAGTCGGCGTTATCAAAGTTGTACGCGAAATCACTGGTCTTGGCCTTAAAGAAGCTAAAGAACTTGTTGATGGTGCACCAAACGTTATCAAAGAAGGCGTTGCTGCAGCAGAAGCTGAAGAACTTAAAGCTAAATTGGAAGAAGCTGGTGCTTCTGTTACTCTTAAATAATAGAGTTTCCAATCATAGAAATCAACCAAGTCGAAAGACTTGGTTTTTATTTTGGGTTTATTAATTTTATTATATTTGTTATACTGGAGTTATAATAAAGCTTAGGAGTATTGATCGTGAATATAACACAAGCAGAATTTGGTATATTAGGTGACAAAAATAAGCGAATTTTTGATGAATATTTAAGTGTTTCTGGAAATGATAAGAGTTTTCCAGAAAAAAAGAAAGCAGAGCTTGGCTTCTATTTTAACATTTTTAGATCTCAGCATGATATATCGTTAAAAGATATTCCCGACTACATTATTGATGGCGATTTTAATCGCGAAATCTTAGGAGAGAATAATGACGATCTTGGAATTGATGCTTACTATGTAGACGAGGAGAATGGAATAATATATCTTTATAATTTTAAATATAGACATGAATTCAATATTAATAGCCAAATGAACCCAAAAGTATTATCGGATGTTTCTAGTTTTCTAGGTGCATTAAAGATACTAAAGGAGAAAAATAGGGAACACAAACTATCAAAATATGACTTACAAAAATACTCTAGGAAAACCGCTGGTGTTTTAGAGGAATTAGCTGGCATACTTGCTGAAATAGGAGCTACGTTTAAAATTTACTTGGTTTTTGTTTCCAATAATATGAAACAGTTGTCAGTTAAAAGTGATGAAAAAAAATATTTGTTAAAGTGTGGAGTAAATAATTTTTCTGAATTTACCTTACCCACTATTTATACTGAATGGTTTGGTAAACCAGAGTTTAATACGCAAATAATCATTGATAATTCAGAAATGATAAGTTATAAAATTAATAAACTACAGAATACATATATTTTTCCGATATCAATCATTGATTTAGTAGGAATTACAGATGAGGAAGAAACTAACCGCGATAATTATAAGAGAAAAGATAGCGAATGGGATCCTAAATTTAATGATCAAATTATAGAGAAAAATGTTCGAAGATATCTAGGGAGAAAAAAATCGAAGTACAATGAAAGTATAGTCAAGACGTTACAAACAGAACCTGAGCTTTTCTTTCTATATAACAATGGCATTACTATAATTGTTGATGATACAGAAATTATTGAAGAATTTTCAGATTCTAAACGTTATAATTTGAAAAATTTACAAATTGTAAATGGAGGCCAAACGGTTCGTGCGGTCTATGATTTTATAAAATCACAAACTACTAATTGGTTTGAGAGTTTAAAAAATGCTAAGGTATTAATTAAACTTGTTAAAGTTGATAATGATAAAGTTAGGTCTGAGAAAATTGCAGAATATACAAATAGCCAAAATCCAATATCCAATATAGATTTAAGAAGCAATGATAATGTTCAAATTAGGTTAGAAACTTTCTTTAATCAAAATAATTATGGATATAATAGAAAAGTTGGAGATTTAGATGCTTCTTATACTGATTATCCTGAAACATTAGAGATGG
This sequence comes from Streptococcus sanguinis, assembly GCF_013343115.1. NCBI lineage: Bacteria > Bacillati > Bacillota > Bacilli > Lactobacillales > Streptococcaceae > Streptococcus > Streptococcus sanguinis. The sequence goes on along the minus strand of NZ_CP054570.1, from coordinate 1,005,868 downwards.
TAAAACTTGGACAGTTGCTCTTTTCTAAAAATGGCTATCCACACATGGCTTCAAATACTCGGAGTAAAATCTTCGGAACGGAATATGAGAAAATATTTTCAGTCGAAAATATTTTAGAACAATCTTTAGAGTTATTTAAGTTATTCCTAGATATTAAAAAGAATTATAATGAGTTGTCTGACAAATATGTTTATTCAGATCAAAAAGCATTTTATATAATTTATTTGTTAAAAAATTCTAAAAGAAGGAAAATTCCTAATACAATCAAATTTTTAGAACAAACAATAAAAGGTTTTGATAATAATGGTATTGTTATTGCTGACTCTCGAAAACTTATTAAAGCTGACTTTAAGATGTACTTAGATAAAAAAGCCAATATTAAAAAGTAAGTTTAGTAGTTTGGCCATAAGCCAAAAGAAATTCAATGTTAGCAATCTATTAACCTTTCCAATCATAGAAATCAACCAAGTCGAAAGACTTGGTTTTTTTGTATCCCAAAATCATTTTTATGTTAAAACGCTAACAAAAAATAGGATTGTATGATATAATTTAGACAGATTATTGCGATTTAGGAGATATTATGAATAAAATAAAAGTTATATGAGATTGTTGATTAGGAGATTTTTGTTAGGGGGATTCAGATGAATGAATGCAATGGCTTACTGTTGCTCATTCTCTGGTTAAAGGATTTGTTATTCTTTTTAGAATAATTTGAAAGGGTTTTTATGAAAAAGTTTTTTGGGGAGAAGCAAACTCGGTTTGCTTTTAGGAAATTAGCTGTCGGGCTTGTTTCGGCTGCTATTTCTAGTTTGTTTTTTGTGTCTATCGTTGGGGTTGACTCTGTTCAAGCGCAGGAAAAGTTGAATGTACACTATAAATACGTGACAGATACTGAAATAACTCCGCAAGAAAAGGAGTTGATTGTAAGTGGAGTTCCTAAAATGCCTGAAGGCAATGAGGAGACTTACTATCTTGTCTACAGGTTAAACTCAAATGCTGGAGCAAAAACGTTACCGAATACAGGCGACAGTAGCAATTCCAATACTATGATGACGGCTGGTCTGTTAACGACGATAGGATTGGTTGTTTTTGTTGTGTCAAAAAGAAAGGTTCAAAGCAAGTTACTATTGACTGTTTTGGTGGGTGCTGGTGTCGGAGGAGGTTTGATACTATCCGTTGATGCACTGGAAAATGGTATCTTGCTACAGTATAATGCGGAATATCAAGTGTCGGCCGGGGAAAGTCTGCCGTCACCAGGTGAAATCTCTGGCTACACCTATGTTGGCTACATAAAAGATGAATCGATTCAGAAATTATTAGACAATAAGATCCTTGATCATCAGCAAAATGCTAGTCTAGATAAAGAAACTTTAAACCAAAATAAGAAGCTAGATTATTCTGTTTCTTTTGATAAGAATGGGCTGAAAAATCAAACTCTTGGCGTCAATACAATTGAGCCTCAAGATGAAGTTTTGTCTGGCCGAGTAGCTAAGCCTGAACTATTATACAAAGAAGAGACCATTGAAACTGAGATAGCCTTTGGAGAACAAATACAAGAGAATCCGGATTTAGCTGAAGGTACTGTAATAGTAAAACAAGAAGGCAAACCAGGCCGTAAAATCGAAGTCGTTCGAATTTTTACTGTAGATATTGCGGAAGTTTCTAGAGAGGTTCTTTCGACTAAAATAGAGGAAGCGACTCCTAAAATAGTGGAGAAAGGGACTAAAAAGCTTGAAACGCCTAGCGAAAAACCAGTGGGTGCTAACTTGGTCGCTCCCGAGCAAGTTACACCATTACCGGAATACACAGGAATTCAAGCCGGTGCGGTAGTCGCTCCCGAGCAAGTCGCTCCCTTACCAGAATACACAGGTGTCCAATCCGGCGCAATTGTTGAGCCTGAGCAGGTGACTTCATTGCCTGATTATTCAGGTACATTATCTGGAGCTATAGTTGAGCCTGAACAAATTGAACCGGAGATTGGAGGCATCCAATCCGGGGCAATAGTAGAACCTGCGCAAGTTACTCCATTACCTGAATACACTGGTGTTCAAGCAGGTTCAGTAGTGTCACCTGAACAAGCTACACCCTTACCAGAGTATACGGGGACTCAAGCAGGTGCAGTAGTAGAACCTGAACAAGTCACCCCGTCGCCTGAATACACAGGAACTCAATCAGGTGCGGTAGTGGCACCCGAGCAAGTTACTCCATTGCCGGAGTACACAGGAGTCCAAGCAGGAGCAATCGTAGAACCTGAACAAGTGTCTTCATTACCAGAATACACAGGACCTCAAGCTGGAGCAATAGTTGAGCCTGAGCAGGTAGAGCCTCCGCAAGAGTATACTGGAAACATCGAACCAGCAGCTCCAGAAACGGAAAATCCTACTGAAAAAGCTCAAGAGCCGAAAGAGCAGAAGCAAGAACCAGAAAAGAATATCGAGCTAAGAAATGTATCTGATGTAGAGCTGTATAGTCTAACTGATGGAAAATACAAGCAACACGTTTCTCTGGATGCAGTTCCAAGCAATCAAGACAATTATTTCGTTAAAGTGAAATCATCTAAATTTAAAGATGTTTTCTTGCCGATTTCTTCAATAGTAGATAGCACAAAAGATGGTCAGCCAGTTTATAAAATTACTGCAAGTGCTGAAAAATTAAAACAGGACATTGACAATAAATACGAGGACAACTATACTTTTTACCTTGCCAAAAAGGCAGAGAAAGAAGTTACAAACTTTACGTCCTTTAGTAACCTGGTTCAAGCTATAAATAATGACCTTGGCGGAACCTATTATTTAGGTGCTAGTCTGAATGCCAACGAGGTCGAACTAGAAAATGGTTCTAGCAGTTATATCAATGGGACATTCACTGGTAAGCTGATTGGCAGCAAAGACGGAAAAAATTATGCTATCTATAATTTGAAGAAGCCTTTATTTAACACTTTGAACACTGCTACTGTAGAAAATCTGACTCTTAAAGATGTAAATATTTCAGGGAAAAATGATATTGGGGCTCTTGCAAATGAAGTCAATAATGCAACAAGGATTAATAATGTCCATGTAGATGGTGTTCTGGCTGGCGAACGTGGCATTGGTGGCTTGGTTTGGAAGGCTGATAACTCTAAGATTGCGAACAGCAGTTTCAAGGGAAGAATTGTCAACTCCTATGAAACAAGGGCACCATACAATATCGGAGGATTAGTAGGTCAACTGACTGGCATCAATGCAGTAGTTGATAAGTCAAAAGCTACAATTACCATCTCATCAAATGCGGATAGCACAAACCAAACTGTCGGCGGCCTTGCAGGTCTTGTCGAGAAAGATGCGCTTATCAGCAATAGTTATGCTGAGGGCAACATTAATAATGTGAAGCGCTTTGGAAGTGTTGCTGGTGTGGCTGGCTACTTGTGGGATAGAGATTCTAGCGAAGAGAGACACGCTGGAAGATTGCATAATGTTCTTAGTGATGTCAATGTTATGAACGGAAATGCCATTAGTGGTTACCACTATCGAGGAATGAGGATAACTGACTCATATAGTAACAAGGAGAACAGAGTCTACAAAGTGACTCTTGAAAAGGATGAGGTTGTCACCAAGGAATCGCTCGAAGGGAGGGGAACAATCCTCAATGCTTCTCAAATCGCAAGTAAGAAATCTGAAATCAACTCTCTTGCTGTACCGAAAGTCGAAAGCTTACTGACTAGCAGAAATATAGAAAGTGATTTTTCTAAGGTTAAAGACTATCAAGCTAGTCGAGCATTAGCATATAAGAATATCGAAAAATTACTGCCGTTTTATAATAAGGCAACCATTGTCAAATACGGTAATCTGGTAAAAGAAGATAGCGCTTTGCATAAAAAAGAAGTCTTATCTGCAGTCATGATGAAGGATAATGAAGTAATTACAGATATTGCTTCGCATAAAGAAGCGGCTAATAAGCTCTTGCTTCACTATAAGGATCATTCATCTGAAATACTAAATATCACCTACCAATCTGACTTTAGTAAGTTAGCAGAATATCGCGTGGAAGATACAGGTCTTATCTATACGCCAAATCAATTCTTGCATAATCATAGTTCAATCATCAATGAAGTTTTGCCTGATTTGAGAGCGGTAGATTATCAGTCAGAGGCTATCAGAAGCACCTTAGGTATTTCTTCAGGAGTTTCATTAACGGAATTATATTTAGAAGAGCAGTTTGCCAAAACGAAGGAAAATTTAGCAAATACACTGGAAAAACTTTTGTCTGCTGATGCAGTCATTGCCAGCAAAAATCAAACGATTAATGGTTACATCGTTGATAAAATCAAACGCAACAAGGAAGCCTTGCTTTTAGGCTTGACCTATTTAGAGCGCTGGTACAACTTTAACTATGGTGACGTGAATGTCAAAGACATAGTCATGTACCGCATGGATTTCTTTGGTAAGGGCAACGTATCACCGCTAGACACGATCATTGAATTAGGTAAATCAGGCTATAACAATCTTCTGGCCAAGAACAACGTAGATGCCTATAGCATCAGCCTTGCAAATAATAATGCAACAAAAGATTTGTTTAGCACGCTTGCCAATTACCGGGAGGTATTTTTACCAAACAAAACAAATAATCAATGGTTTAAAGAGCAAACCAAGGCTTATATCGTTGAAGAAAAATCAGCTATTGATGAGGTGAGTGTCAAGCAAGAGCAGGCTGGCAGCAAGTATTCTATCGGGGTGTATGATCGAATTACCAGCGACACTTGGAAATACCGGAATATGGTCCTTCCTTTGCTGACAATGCCTGAAAGATCGGTCTTTGTCATCTCTACTATATCCAGTCTTGGCTTTGGTGCCTATGACAGATATAGAAATAATGAGCACAGAGCAGGGGCAGAACTCAATAAGTTTGTTGAGGATAATGCCCAAGAAACTGCAAAACGCCAACGCGACCATTATGATTATTGGTACAGAATTTTAGATGAACAGGGCCGTGAAAAGCTCTATCGAAATATCTTGGTCTATGATGCCTATAAGTTCGGAGATGATACAACTGTCGACAAGGCTACAGTGGAGGCACAATTTGACAGTTCTAATCCAGCTATGAAGTATTTCTTTGGGCCGGTTGGAAACAAGGTCGTACACAATAAGCACGGAGCTTACGCTACTGGGGACAGTGTTTACTACATGGGCTATCGGATGCTGGACAAGGACGGAGCTATTACCTATACCCATGAAATGACGCATGATTCTGATAATGAGATCTATTTAGGCGGATATGGAAGAAGAAGCGGACTTGGTCCAGAATTCTTCGCTAAGGGCTTGTTGCAAGCACCGGATCATCCGGATGATGCGACAATCACGGTCAACTCAATTCTCAAATATGACAAGAATGATGCGACTGAAAAATCTCGTTTGCAAGTCCTTGATCCAACTAAACGTTTCAGAGATGCGGATGATTTGAAAAACTATGTCCATAACATGTTTGATGTCATTTATATGTTGGAGTACCTAGAAGGGATGTCAATCGTGAACCATCTGTCCGATGTGCAGAAAGTGAACGCTCTGAGAAAAGTCGAGAATAAATATGTTCGAGATGCTGATGGAAATGATGTTTACGCAACGAATGTGATAAAAAATATTACAATGGCGGATGCGCAAAAATTAAACTCATTCGACAGTCTCATTGAAAATGACATTCTTTCAGCTCGTGAGTACAAAAACGGCGACGTAGAAAGAAATGGCTACCATACGATTAAACTCTTCTCTCCGATTTATTCTGCTTTAAGCAGTGAAAAAGGAACGCCTGGAGATCTTATGGGACGGCGTATGGCTTATGAACTTCTGGCAGCCAAAGGCTTCAAAGATGGTATGGTCCCTTATATCTCTAATCAGTATGAAGATGATGCTAAGCAAAACGGGAAAACAATCAGTATCTATGGTAAGACCAGAGGTCTGGTAACAGACGACTTAGTTTTACGCAAGGTCTTCAATGGTCAGTTTAATAATTGGACTGAGTTTAAGAAGGCTATGTATGAAGAACGTAAGAACAAGTTCGACAGCCTGAACAAAGTCACATTTGATGATACAAGACAACCATGGACAAGTTATGCTACCAAGACTATAAGTACTGTTGGAGAGTTGCAAGCCTTGATGGATGAAGCCGTACTCAAAGATGCAAATGATAATTGGTATTCTTGGAGTGGCTATAAACCAGAACATGACAGTGCTGTCCACAAGCTTAAAAAAGCAGTCTTCAAAGCTTACCTTGATCAGACTAAAGATTTCAGAACATCAATCTTTGAAAACCAGAAGTGATTGGTTTGAGCTGTCAAATGGTTTGCAAAGTTGCAAGTCTGAAATGTTAGGGCAGAGCTTGAATTACTCTTAAATTCAGACCTTCTTGCAGATAAGAAATGACGAACCTAGTGAAAACTAGGTTTGTTTTTCTATATAAGTCAAGCAATTAAAACAGTTGCTAGTCTGCTTTCAGGCAGTTTACTGCTGACAGTCATTTATGAGGCTGATAATAAGCGGAAAAAAGTCTGAAATGACCTTTACCCTCCTTCATATTTTTGTTATAATATTTGTATTAAAGCGTGCATTTGCGCGCTCTTTTCTGTGTTTTCAAAGCACTGAGTCCTTTAGAGTGAGTTATTTTTGAATAGATGGTGAAGGAGGAATTATGTTATACATTTGGTCTTATTTGAAGAGATATCCTAAGTGGCTGGTCTTGGATTTTGTAGCGGCAATCTTTTTTGTGATTGTCAATCTAGGGTTGCCAACGGTGCTGGCTCGCATGATTGATGAGGGAATCAATCCTAAGCAGACAGACCGGCTCTTTTTCTGGGCTTGGGTGATGTTTGGCGTTATTATCTTAGGAGTGCTGGGGCGAATCGTTCTGGCTTATGCGGCTGGGAAGCTAACGACGACCATGGTGCAGGACATGCGCAATGATCTCTATGCCAAGCTGCAAGAGTATTCTCATCATGAGTATGAGCAAATCGGTGTGTCTTCTTTGGTCACGCGCTTGACCTCGGATGCTTTTGTACTTATGCAGTTTGCGGAGCAAACCCTGAAAATGGGTGTCATTACTCCCATGATGATGCTGTCCAGTATTCTCATGATTTTTCTGACTAGTCCGTCTTTGGCCTGGATTGTAGCTGTTTCAGTGCCTTTCTTGGCTGTCGTAGTCATTTATGTGGCGGTTAAAACCAAGCCCCTGTCTGAAAAGCAGCAGAAGACCCTTGATAAGATTAATCAGTATGTGAGGGAAAATCTGACTGGTCTGCGCGTTATTCGAGCTTTTGCGCGGGAGGAATTTCAAGAGAAGGGTTTTGCCGATGAAAATGAGGTCTATGCGCAAAACTCCAATAAGCTCTTTAAGCTGACTGGTCTGACAGAGCCACTCTTTGTGCAGATTATTATTGCGATGATTGTGGCTATTGTCTGGTTTGCCCTAGATCCTTTGCGGGACGGCAGTCTTGAAATCGGAAATCTCGTTGCCTTTATCGAATACAGCTTTCACGCCCTGCTATCCTTCCTCTTCTTGGCCAATCTCTTTACCATGTATCCACGGACGGCGGTATCGAGTCAACGGCTTAAGGAAGTCATGGACATGCCAATCTCAATCAATCCTAACGAAGATGGTGTAACCGAGACAGAGACGAAGGGTTATCTGGAGTTTGACAATGTAACCTTCGCTTATCCAGGTGAGACAGAGAGTCCTGTACTGCATAATATTTCCTTCAAGGCCAAGCCAGGTGAGACTATCGCCTTTATCGGCTCTACTGGTTCTGGTAAGTCTACACTGGTGCAGCTGATTCCGCGCTTTTACGATGTAACACTTGGTAAGATTTTAGTGGACGGTGTGGACGTCCGTGAGTACAATCTGAAAGCTCTACGTCAGAAGATTGGCTTTATTCCGCAGAAGGCTCTGCTATTTACTGGAACTATCGCAGAAAACCTGCGCTATGGAAAGGAAGAGGCTAGTCAGGAAGAGCTGAGTCAGGCGGCTGAGGTTGCTCAAGCCAAGGACTTTATCGAGAGCCGGGAAGAGCGTTTTGAGACTCATCTGGCTGAGGGAGGCAGCAATCTATCCGGTGGGCAGAAGCAGCGGCTTTCTATCGCCCGCGCGGTGGTCAAAAAGCCGGATATTTATATCTTCGACGACTCTTTTTCTGCTCTGGACTATAAGACAGATGCGGTGCTTCGTCGTCGCCTCAAGGAAGTGACAGGTCAGGCAACGGTGCTGATTGTAGCCCAACGTGTGGGAACCATCATAGACGCTGACCAAATTATCGTTCTGGATCAGGGTGAAATCGTTGGACGCGGGAAGCATGAAGAGCTGATGGAAACTAATGATATCTATCGTGAAATTGCGGATTCGCAGCTGAAGAATCAAGCTTTGACAGAGGAATAGAAAGGAGACTGACATGAAAAACACGTCAAGTTTTGCTCGTCTGTGGAGCTACCTAAAAGTTTATAAATTTGCAGTCGCCTTTGCGATTTTCCTCAAAATCCTCAGTGTCGTTATGAGTGTCGTCGAGCCCTTTGTCTTAGGTCTAGCCATTACTGAACTGACAAATAATCTGCTAGATATGGCTAAAGGGGTGGCTGGCGCCCAGATTAATGTGTTCTATGTTGGCTGGGTCATGGTCTTGTATTTTCTGCGGGCGATTTTTTATGAAATCGGTTCTTACTATTCTAATTACTTTATGACCAATGCAGTGCAGGCTACCATTCGGGACTTGCGCGATGAACTTAGTCATAAGATTAATCGTATTCCCGTTTCTTACTTTGATAAGCATCAGTTTGGTGACTTGCTGGGGCGTTTTACCAGCGATGTCGAAGCTGTTTCCAATGCCTTGCAGCAGTCCTTTCTGCAAGTTATCAACGCAGTCTTTACTCTAATCTTGGTCATCGTAATGGTATTAGTACTCAATCTGCAGTTGGGGATAATTGTGGTAATTTCTATTCCGATTACCTACCTCAGTGCTCGCTTTATCGTAAAGAAATCCCAGCCGTACTTTAAACAGCAGGCAGATGCACTAGGAGCTATGAATGGCTTTGTTCAAGAAAATCTGACAGGCTTTAATATTTTGAAGCTCTATGTCAGAGAAGAAAGCTCCCAGGAGGATTTTCGTCAAATTACGCAAAATCTGCAGAAAGTAGGTTTTAAAGCCAGCTTTATTTCTGGTTTGATGATGCCTGTTTTGAATGTTATTTCAGATCTGACCTACCTCTTGTTGGCCCTGCTGGGCGGCCTTCAGGTTATTGCAGGGCGATTGACAGTCGGAAATATGCAAGCCTTTGTTCAGTATGTCTGGCAGATTAATCAGCCCATTCAAAACCTGACTCAGCTGGCTGGTCAGCTGCAGAGTGCCAAGTCTTCTTTAGACCGGATTTTCCAAGTGCTGGACGAAGCAGATGAAGTCAATGATAGGACAGAAAAGCTGGAGCAAGATCTGACAGGTCAGGTTAGCTTCAAGGATGTGGACTTCCAGTATGTGGCAGACAAGCCGCTCATTCGGAATTTCAATCTGGAAGTCAAACCTGGAGAAATGGTGGCTATTGTCGGTCCGACTGGTGCTGGTAAGACTACGTTGATTAACTTGCTCATGCGTTTCTACGATGTAACCAAAGGCGCGATTACAGTTGATGGGCATGACATACGCCATCTGTCCCGTCAGGACTACCGTAAACAGTTCGGTATGGTGTTGCAGGATGCCTGGCTTTATGAGGGGACTATAAAGGAAAATCTTCGTTTTGGCAATCTGCAAGCCACTGATGAAGAAATTGTAGAGGCGGCCAAGGCGGCTAATGTGGACCACTTTATACGGACCTTACCAGGCGGCTACAATATGGAAATGAATCAAGAATCCAGCAATATCTCGCTGGGGCAGAAGCAGTTGCTTACGATTGCGAGGGCTCTTTTGGCCAATCCTAAGATTCTGATTTTGGATGAAGCGACCTCATCTGTCGATACACGGCTGGAGCTCTTGATTCAGAAAGCTATGAAGACTCTCATGCAGGGGCGGACCAGTTTTGTCATTGCTCACCGACTGTCGACCATTCAAGAAGCGGATAAGATTTTGGTGCTCAAGGATGGTCAGATTATCGAGCAAGGCAATCACGAGAGTCTCTTGGCTGATAAAGGATTTTATTATGACCTTTATCAGAGTCAATTTTCTAAAAAAGCAGAAGAAGTTTAAAAGGTTTGCTAAATCATTTGATAACTGCTAGAATATAAGCAAAGTGAGGTAGCAATGTCTTTAACTAGTCAAATTATTACAGCAGAATTTCCTGATTTAGATAAGGTGGAGGCCTTAAATCGAGAAGCCTTTCCTGAAGAAGAGAGAGTTCCTATTAATGAATTTCTCCGCTATACCAATGATGAACGGTCTCATTTCTTTGCCTTCTACAATGAGGAAGAATTTGTTGGTTTTGCTTTTGCAGTTTATAACGAAAAAATGTTCTATGTCAGCTTCTTTGCGATTATGCCGCACCTTCGCAGCCATGGCTATGGGGGAGAAATCATTCATAAACTGACAGAGTTTTATCAAAAAACTATGGTTCTAGAGGTAGAACGTGTCGATGAAGAATGTGACAATTTAGAGCAACGTCAAGCACGTATGGACTTCTATAAGCGTAATGGCTTTCGAACGACCAATGCCTTTCTGGAATATGAAGGGTTAAGCTTTGAAATCTTGTATTTGGGACATCATTTTGATGAGGAGGCTTATCGAGATATTTTCCATATGCTGCAAGAGAAGAACTTCTTTGAATTCGAAATTAAGTACAGAAGATTTAGCGATGTGTAAAGATTGCTAAATGTTTTATAGCCATTTTTAAAAGGTTGAGATAGGATGTCTCAACCTTTTTACTATGAAAAATCTCTTTTATTTTGTTTTGGATCTGGAAGGACAATATTGTATTTTTCTCGCATTCAGAAACAGTAGAGCATATATATTTAAAGTAAGGAAACTTTTAAAAAGATAGGTAATAGTGAAGTTATATAAATACGATTTAAAACAAATTTATTTGTATTATTCTAAAATAATTTAAAATAAGCCTTAAATCTGTGGATAAGTCAGGAATTTGCTAAAAATCTTCAAAAATATTTCGATTTATTTCGTTTTTTAAACTAGCTTACCGTGAAAAGTTAAAAGTGTTGCGGAGCGGGCTATTTACGTATATAATGATAAATCATGAAAAATTAAAAAGGAGATTCTCGTGATTAAAAAAGGTGCTTTGACAGGTTTGCTCCTGTTTGGAATGTTTTTCGGTGCTGGAAACTTGATCTTCCCGCCTTCACTTGGAACATTATCTGGTCAGCATTTTTGGCCGGCTATTGCAGGCTTCGTCCTATCTGGGGTTGGGCTTGCTGTCCTGACTTTGATTATTGGAACGCTCAATCCTAAGGGCTATATCCACGAGATTTCTCAGAAGATTGCGCCTTGGTTTGCTATTGTCTATCTTGTAGCCTTGTATCTGTCAATCGGGCCTTTCTTTGCTATTCCGCGGACAGCGACAGTGGCCTATGAAGTCGGTATTGCCCCTATGTTGTCTAAAAATATGGCGGGCATCGGATTAATTGTTTTCACGACACTTTACTTTGCGGCGGCTTATCTGATTTCTTTGAATCCATCTAAGATTTTGGATCGGATTGGACGTATTCTGACGCCGGTTTTTGCAGTTTTGATCATCATCTTAGTCATTCTAGGGGCTTTTAAATACGGCTCCAATGCTCCTCAGCAGGCATCGGAAGCTTATTTAGCGTCAGCTTTTGGGCAAGGCTTCTTGGAAGGTTATAATACTTTGGATGCCTTGGCTTCCGTGGCTTTCAGCGTAATTGCTGTAACAACTCTTAACCAGCTTGGTTTCAAGAATAAAAAGGAATATGTTTCAACCATCTGGGTTGTTGGTTTGATGGTAGCGTTGGGCTTTAGCGCCATGTATATCGGTTTGGCTTTTCTAGGCAATCATTTCCCAGTTCCAGCTGAGATTATTGCCAAAGGCAATCCAGGTGTTTATGTCCTGTCGCAGGCGACACAGGCTATCTTTGGACCTACAGCACAGATTTTCCTTGCAGCTATGGTCACTGTGACTTGCTTCACCACAACAGCGGGACTTATTGTATCAACTGGGGAATTCTTCCATAAAACTTTCCCTAAGGTATCTTATAAAGTGTACGCAACGGTCTTTACTTTGATTGGGTTTGCGATTGCTAATCTTGGGCTTAATGCTATTATTCAATATTCTGTTCCAGTCTTGCAAATTCTCTATCCAATTACCATTGTTATCGTTCTGATTGTCATCGTCAATAAATTCTTGCCACTGTCCAAAATCGGCATGCAATTGACAGTAGCAGCAGTGACTCTGATTTCCTTTGCGGCTATTCTTGGGCAGCAGTTCCATATTACAAAGGTAAATGATATGGTAAATGCCCTTCCATTTTCTCAGGCTTCATTGCCTTGGTTGGTGCCGGCTCTAGTTGGAATCCTGCTTTCTCTCTTTTTGCCAAATAGGCTAAAGAGTGAGCGTTTCGAGATGGAAAGCTAATAGATAACATCTGTCACAATGTGGTGGATGTTTTTGCAAAATCCAGAAATCTCAAGCAATATAACATCAAATTCAAGTTTTTTCAAATCGATCTCCCTATTTTTAGGGAGATTTTTATTTTATACTAGAGTCAGAAATTGATAGAGAGGTTTTTGAAATGGCAACAAGTTTTTTGTTCTTTATTTCTGTTTTTCTGGCGGGGATTCTCTCTTTTTTCTCGCCTTGTATCTTACCGCTTATGCCAGTCTATGTCGGGATTCTGCTGGATTCGGATCAGCCGAAAACAGTTCGGTTTATGGGAAAAGATATTTCCTGGTATGGTCTAGTTAAGACGCTCTGCTTTATAGCTGGCTTATCAACTGTATTCTTAGTTTTGGGCTATGGAGCCGGTGCTTTGGGGCAAGTCCTCTATGCCCCTTGGTTTCGCTACGTTCTTGGTGGGATTGTCATTCTACTGGGAATCCACCAGATGGGAATCATTAATATCCAGCAACTGCAAAAGCAAAAGAGCATCCAACTTAAAAAGAATAGTAAAAGAAGTGACTTTCTTAACGCTTTTCTCTTGGGGATTACCTTTAGCTTTGGTTGGACGCCCTGTGTGGGACCTGTTCTGAGTTCTGTTTTAGCAATTGCAGCTTCTGGAGGTAACGGCGCTCTTCAGGGAGGCTTGCTTATGTTGGTTTATACACTTGGATTAGCGCTTCCATTTCTAGCAATGGCTTTGGCTTCTGGCTGGGTATTACAGCGCTTTGCGAAACTCAAACCTTATATGGGAACACTTAAGAAAATCGGCGGAGCACTCATCATTCTCATGGGAATTTTGCTAATGCTTGGAAATCTAAACGTTTTAGCATCATTATTTGGATAAAAATTATATAATTGAAGGAGAACATCATGAAAAAAATCACTACACTTACAATCGCTGCACTTAGTATCTTTGTCCTAGCAGCCTGCTCTAATCAAAAGTCAGATTCTGATATGAAGAAGACGGATGACAGCAGCATGATGAAGAAAGATGACATGAAAAAAGACGACATGAAGAAAGAGGATATGAAAGACTCCAGCATGTCTGATGATAAAATGAAAAAAGATGATATGAAGGATTCTTCTATGATGTCAGACGATAAGTCTGATATGAAAGATGATATGAAATCAAGTGATTCAAGCATGAAGGATGACATGAAAGATTCATCCGAAATGTCATCTGACAAATAAGAATTCCACCATAGGAAAGAAAGTCGTCAGTTTTGTCGGCTTTCTCCTTATTTTGAAAGGAAAGAAAACGATGAAGAAGTTATCAATATTGACTATCAGTCTGCTTTGTGTCGGCTTTTTGGGAGCCTGTTCAAATCAGAAAATGAACTCGGAAGTTTCTAAAAGTGATAAAAGCAATATGCAAACAAAAGCGGATTCTGGGCAATCTACCAAGATGGCAAAAGACTTTAGCCTGCAAGGTGTGGACGGCAAGACCTACAAACTGTCTGATTTTAAAGGCAAGAAAGTATACCTTAAGTTTTGGGCTTCTTGGTGTTCTATCTGTCTATCCACACTTGGTGATACTAATGATTTGGCTAAGGAGCAGTCAGGAAAAGATTATGTTGTCCTGTCGGTGGTGTCTCCGACTTTTAATGGAGAAAAGTCTGCTGATGATTTCAAGGAATGGTACAAGTCTTTAGATTACAAAGACTTCCCAGTTCTCATGGACACCAAGGGTGAATTACTGAAAGAATACGGGATTCGCTCTTATCCATCTGCACTTTTCGTAGGCAGCGACGGTTCTCTTGCCAAGACGCATATTGGCTACATGAGCAAGGAAGATATTGAGAAAACACTAAAAGAAATCAAGTAGAAAGGAGTAATAAACATGGAAGGCAAATGGAAGATTCTTCTGGTTCTGCTTGGCTTGCTTGTCTGCTTTGGACTGGTCTATGTGATTGTGGGGAATGGTAAGCAATCATCTCCTGAACAGATCAAGAAAGCCTCTATGAGCAAGACAGAAGCTGTATATCAACAAAAACAAGAAGACGTCAAGGAAGAGGACAAGCGGGAGATTTATCTGGCTGGCGGCTGTTTCTGGGGAGTAGAAGAGTACTTTTCACGCGTGCCAGGTGTAATTGATGCAGTATCAGGCTATGCAAATGGTAAGGGAGACACGACCAAGTATGAATTGGTCTCTCAAACTGGTCACGCTGAGACTGTTCACATTACTTACAACGCCAAAAAAATCTCTCTCAAAGAAATTCTGCTGCATTATTTCCGCATCATTGATCCAACTTCTAAAAACAAGCAGGGAAATGATCAGGGTACCCAGTATCGGACAGGCATCTACTATACGGATGAAGCTGATCTTGAGACTATTAATCAGGTCTTTGATGAGGTTGCTAAGAAATATGATAAACCTTTAGCTGTTGAAAAAGAAGCTCTGAAAAACTTTATCAAAGCAGAAGATTATCACCAGGATTACCTAAAAAAGAATCCTAATGGATATTGCCATATCGATGTCAATCAAGCTGTTTACCCAGTTATCGAAGCTAGTCGCTATCCTAAGCCTAGCGATGAAGAGATTAAGGCTAAGCTTTCGCCAGAAGAATACGCAGTTACACAGAAGAATGACACAGAGCGGGCTTTTTCTAACCGCTATTGGGATAAGTTCGATGCTGGTATCTACGTGGATGTGGTGACGGGAGAGCCTCTCTTTTCATCGAAGGATAAGTTTGACTCTGGCTGCGGTTGGCCAAGTTTCACCCGTCCTATCAGTCCAGATGTAGTGACTTACAAGGAAGACAAGAGTTTCAACATGACTCGGACGGAAGTTCGCAGTCGGGTTGGAAATTCCCATCTGGGCCATGTTTTCACAGACGGTCCTAAGGACAAGGGCGGCTTGCGCTATTGCATCAATAGTCTTTCAATTAAGTTCATTCCCAAAGCTGAGATGGAGGAGAAGGGCTACGGTTACCTTTTGGATTATGTTTAAGAGCATTTTGATTAAAAATTTGCTATAATAAATCCAGTATAAATAAGGAGTTGAATCTTGTGTATTCAATTATGATTGTAGAGGATGAGTATCTGGTAAGACAGGGAATTGCGTCCTTGGTAAACTATGAACAGTTTGGTATGCAAGTCATTGCCCAGGCTGAAAATGGAAGAGAAGCTTGGCAGAAGTTTCAGAAAAATCCTGCTGACATCCTGCTAACCGATATCAATATGCCACAGATGAACGGCCTCGAACTGGCCAAGCTAGTCAGAGATCAGGTTCCTACTTGCCATATCGTTTTTCTGACGGGCTATGATGATTTTGACTATGCTCGGACGGCCATTAAGCTAGGTGCTGATGACTATCTGCTAAAGCCTTTTTCCAAGGATGATGTTGAGGAAATGTTGGCCAAGGTGCAGACCAAGCTTGATAAAGAACGCAAAAAAGCCCAGATTCAAAACTTGGTCGATCAAGGTCAACGTTCTGAGTTGGAAGAGGCTATTCATGCGCGTCTAGCTGATTCAGAATTAAGTCTGAAAAGTTTGGCTTTCCAATTGGGTTTTAGTCCGTCCTACCTAAGTGTTCTTATCAAAAAAGAATTAGGCTTGCCTTTTCAAGATTATCTGATCCAAGAGCGGATGAAAAAAGCAAGGCTCTTACTCCTGACTACAGATTTGAAGATTTATGAAATAGCAGAGCAGGTAGGTTTTGAAGATATGAACTATTTTTCTCAGCGCTTCAAGCAGGTGGTCGGGCTGACACCTCGGCAGTTTAAAAAAGGAGAGGAGAAATGAAACGATATCCGCTTCTTATCCAGTTGATTGTCTATATTTTTCTGCTGGTTCTTTTACTCTTGGGGGTTGTTGGGAGTCTTTACTATCAAACTAGCTCGGGGACTATTCGACAGCTGACAGAGCGGACGACGCGTAATAGCATGGAGCAAAGTGGGCAGTTCATTGCTTCCTATTTGCAGAAATTAAAACAAACCACCTCTACACTAAGCAAGGAAGAAACGATTCGTAAATTTGCTCAGAATCAAGAAAGCAGCGAAACGGCAGTTCAGTCTTTGATGAAAACCATCATTGAGACAGATCCGGATTTGGTGTCGGCAGTATTGGTTACCAAGGACGGGCGCGTGGTCTCGACAGATTCTCAAATCAGTATGCAGACTTCCTCTGATATGATGAATGAAAAATGGTATCAGGAAGCTGTCCATACCAGAGCCATGCCTGTCTTGACTCCTGCTCGCAAGGAGTCTCTGTCATCTGAGAAGGAGAAGTGGGTTGTTTCTGTCACTCAGGAAGTGGTGGATGAAGCAGGGGAGAATCTCGGTGTTTTGCGTCTGGATATCGGCTATAACAGTCTCAAAGCCTATCTGGATCAGCTTCAGCTAGGGAAGAAAGGCTTTAGTTTTATTGTCAATAGCCAGCATGAATTTGTCTATCATCCAAAGAAGAGTGTTTATTCCTCCAGTCAGGAAATGAAAGCTATGCAGCCCTATATCTCGGTCAAGGACGGTTACGCAGATCAGAAACAGGCTTTTGTCTACCAGATTGATATTGCGGACAGCGACTGGACTTTAATTGGCATTGCTTCATTAGAGCAATTGCAGATGCTTCAGTCACAGATGCTTTATTCTTTTGTGGGAATGGGCATTTTAGCACTCCTGATGTGTTTGACTGGTATTTGGTTTGTCCTGCGTTTGTGGATTAAGCCTCTGCAGAATCTGCAGGCTGTCATTCTGAAGATTGGCTCGGGCGACTCAAACCTTCGGGCAGAAGCAAAGGGTTCTCCAGAGTTGGTTGACTT
The DNA here is from genome assembly GCF_013343115.1 of Streptococcus sanguinis. Classification (NCBI taxonomy): domain Bacteria; kingdom Bacillati; phylum Bacillota; class Bacilli; order Lactobacillales; family Streptococcaceae; genus Streptococcus; species Streptococcus sanguinis. Next base: position 988,549 of record NZ_CP054570.1, on the reverse strand, counting down.
GGCTCAGCAATTCAATAAAATGTTGGATCAGATTGAACAGCTGATGGAAGCTGTCAAGACTGAAGAACAAAATGTCCGACGCTATGAGCTCCGAGCTCTCTCAGCTCAAATCAACCCCCACTTCCTTTATAATACCTTGGATACCATTGTATGGATGGCTGAGTTTAACGACAGCAAGCGTGTTGTTGAGGTAACAAAGTCACTTGCTCAGTATTTCCGTTTGGCTCTCAATCAAGGACACGAACAGATTGCTCTTAAAGATGAGATTGATCACGTTCGCCAGTATCTCTTTATCCAGAAGCAGCGCTATGGTGACAAGCTCCAGTATGCGATTGAAGAGGATCAATCTATAGCTGATTATAAACTGCCCAAGCTGGTACTTCAGCCTTTGGTTGAAAACGCCATCTACCATGGCATCAAGGAAATTGACCGACAGGGCATGATTCGCGTTACTGCGGCAGCAGAAGAGAAGCAGCTGGTACTGTCTATCTATGATAACGGCTGTGGCTTTGAACTCCGCGACTCTACGGACAAGACTCTCCCTCGCTTAGGTGGTGTTGGTCTGAAAAATGTCGATCAACGCTTAAGATTGCAGTTCGGAGAAGACTACCATATGGAAATCCAGTCCGAACCAGATAAATTTACCCAGATTAGTCTTTATTTGCCGCTAGTTACAGATGATTAGGTCTATTAAGTTTTAAAATATTCAAGCCGGTAGAACTTTCTCCGGCTTTTTACTGTTTGAAAAAATGCACTATTTTTGCTGTTCATCAAGCAGTTTTTCTCTTTTCCGAGTCACACAATGTTTGCAAGAAAATTACCGTAGCAGATTTGTGAAAAATCTATAAGATTCATTTATAATGATAAGTGAATGTATATTCTACGTAAGTAGTTAGAGGAGAGTAAATGGAATCACCTTTATTTTTTGTTTCAGTTTTTTTAGCGGGTATTTTGTCCTTCTTTTCCCCTTGTATTTTTCCCTTATTGCCGGTTTATATTGGCATTTTATTGGATGACAAGGAGGTCAAGACCCTAAAAGTATTTGGCCGGGAGCTTGCTTGGCAAGGCATGGTCAGAACGCTCTTTTTCATTGCAGGCATCTCGACAGTCTTCTTTTTGCTTGGCTTTGGAGCTGGATTTTTAGGAACTATTATTTACAGTCCGACCTTTCGTTATGTGATGGGCGGCCTCATCATTCTGCTAGGTCTGCATCAGATGGAGCTTATTAATATTCGTCAGTTACAGATTCAAAAGAGCTTGACTTTTAAAAAGAACGGCCAGAAACATCATTTTTGGTCTGCTTTCTTACTGGGGATTACCTTTAGCTTTGGTTGGACTCCCTGCATTGGTCCGATTCTCAGCTCAGTCTTAGCCTTAGCAGCTTCAGGTGGGAATGGTGCTTTTCAGGGAGCAATTTTGACCTTGATTTACACTTTGGGAATGGCCCTGCCTTTCCTAATCCTAGCTTTGGCATCTAGCTTTGTTATGCAGTATTTTAATAAAATCAAGCCTTATATGGGCCTGATGAAGAAAATCGGCGGAGCTCTGATTATTCTGATGGGAATTCTGCTGATGTTAGGACAGCTTAATGCCCTGTCTGGACTTTTTGGATAAAAGGAGAGAAAGAAATATGAAAAAATTCGTTACATTATTAGCAACTGTGTCAGCTGTAGCCTTTTTGGCAGCCTGCTCAGAACAGGAGGATAAGCCTATGACTATGCCTACAACCAGTAGTTCATCTAGCGAAGTTGCTCAGACAAGTACAGTCGCCCAAGCAGCTGTCGGTCAAGAGGCACCTGACTTTACTTTGCAGTCTATGGATGGAAAAACAGTCAAACTTTCTGACTACAAAGGCAAGAAAGTTTATCTAAAATTCTGGGCTTCTTGGTGTGGACCTTGTAAGAAGAGTATGCCGGAATTGGTCGAATTGGCTGGTAAAACAGATCGTGATTTTGAAATCTTGACAGTTGTAGCACCAGGTCTCCAAGGAGAGAAATCTGTCGAGGAATTTCCAAAATGGTTTCAAGAACAAGGTTATAAAGATGTACCAGTTCTGTTTGATACTTCAGGAGAAATTTTCCAAGCCTATCAGATCCGCAGTATCCCGACTGAATTCCTCATTGACAGTCAAGGGAAAATCGGTAAAATCCAGTTTGGAGCTATCAGTAATGCTGATGCAGAAGCAGCTTTCAAAGAAATGAAATAAAGCAAAAAAGAATGGACTTATCATCCATTCTTTTTAAGTTTGTAAGGTAATTAAGCGCTAGCACCTGATGTTGCATCAGCTCCTCCGTCTCCATGACCTCCATCGCCTCCAGCATCAGAAGCACCAGAAGTAGCGTCTGCGTCTCCATGACCTCCGGCAGGAGCAAATGGTCCGCTGCCTCCAACCAAACGTTGACCAGTTTCTTTTAAGTACCAGTCAAGCCATGGTTGGAAATTAAAGACGATTTCATTGATACCTGCGTATGATCCGTCAGGATAGTACATAGCTTGGTAGTTGTGGGTATTGATAACGCCTGCAGGTGAACCTGGGACGATTGTACGTACGTATTCTTGGTTTCCGTTGCGAAGTGTTCCGATAACCCACTCTACATTTTTCATCCGAGCTGGTGGAAGAGAACCATGAACGGTTGACATGCGGCTACCTGACTGAGGTGGCACACGTTTGGCAAACATGGTGTCTGGGTCTTGGTGGGCGTTGTTGTAGTAGAGGAATTGATTGTTATCGTCAGCGTACGTCAATTCAAACGGCATAGCCTTCAAGAACATATCAATCTGGTTAACGGTCAAGATACCATGGTCGAGTTTGACATAAGTATCGCCTGAAACAGCGCCGGTGATTTCAGCGACTTTTTCCACCCATTCTGGATCATCTGGATCAACTTCTGTAATTGTCGTAGCGATTGGTTTTCCGCAGTCTAAGTCTTCAGGTTCAATTGGTTTTGGTTTTTTCAATTTTGAAACGACCTCTACATATTTGATAAAGTTATCTAAGCATGTTTCAAGGAAATTCACAGTTCCTTCGTTGGTAATATTGCCATCATTGTCAAAAGCTTCCTTAGCTTTGCCCAGCAAGAACTCATTACCTGGAAGAGTGTATGCATTGACACCAGGAGCGTCTAGGATTTTACGCAGGTGAACTTGAGCACGAGAAGTTCCTTGGTCGTAGTAAGAAGCACCGACAATCATGACAGGTTTGTTTTCGAAAGGATGAACCTCGTAAGAGAGCCATTCTAAGACACTCTTTAAAGGAGCGCTGATAGTATGATTGTGCTCAGGGGTTGCGATAATGACACCGTCTGCACGTGTGATTTTGTTATACAAATACCGTAATTGGAAGCTTTCATCCCATTTTTCATCCTGGTTAAACATTGGGACTTCATCGATTTCCAAGACTTCCAATTCAAATTTAATTTTGAACTGACGGCGGATGAATTCCAATAATTTTCGGTTATATGATTGTTCGTAGTTTGATCCTACAATTCCAACAAATTTCATTCTTTCGGTCTCCTATCTTACAATTTTTCCCAGTTGAATTCTTCAGCATCTTTGCGAAGCAATTCTTGTGCATTGCGCAATTTTTCAGTGATTTTGACAAAGATACGGAAGTCATCAAAGATAGCATCCAACTTTTTGACAACGTCAAGATCTACCAAGTCTCCGCTTTGGTCAAAAGCTTGAAGAGAATGCGAAAGCAAGAACTCATCTGGAAGGACAGTTGCCTTGATTTCTGGAGCGTTCAAAATTTGACGGAGCTGCAACTGTGCACGAGAGGAGCCAAGTGTACCATAAGAAGCACCAGTGATCATGACTGGCTTGTTCAGCAATGGATAGATTCCGTAAGAAAGCCAAGCTAGGGCGTTCATGAGCACAGCTGGAATAGAGTGGTCGTACTCAGGTGTACCGATAAGTACGCCATCCGCAGCATCGATTTTTTCGGCAATTTCTGATACCAACTCAGGGACGTTTCTGTCAGCAGGTTTATTAAACATTGGGATATCTTTAATCTCAACAAGCTCGATTTCAGCCTTATCAGCGAAGTGCTTAGACATATATTGAAGAAGTTGCCGGTTTGTAGAACGTTTAGAATTTGTTCCAACAATTGCAATAAGTTTTAACATAAAATTTCCTTTCTGAAATGAAGATACAAATCCCTCGTAAGTGCATTTATTTTTCTTGAGGCAAGTAAAAACCTGAAGAAAGAGAGGGTGTTTTTTAATGGGCATTAGTTATAAAAGCTAGAGCGATAGAAGTACCGCTTAGTGCTGTAGCAAATTCATCACTTTTGAGAATTAAGAAGCAGTAATTATCTGCTCTAAAAGACCTGAGCTACAGAAGAGCTGACTGTCTTGGGTGATTATCAAGGCTTCAATCCCTGCTTGCTCTTCAATCTGAGACAGAATTGATGTCGGACTTTCACCAAATAGACGGGTTGTCCAGATTTCGCCATCTACCGACTTGTCTGAAACAATGGTCAGACTAGCCAATTGATTTTCGATAGGATAGCCTGTTTTGCGATCCAGAATGTGATGGTAGTTCTGCCCTTCAACTGTAAGAGTTCGCTCGTAGATTCCTGATGTGACCACTGACTGATTGGTGACAGCTAGTATAGCTGAATGATTTCCGCGAGGCTGCTTGGGATTTTGGATGCCAATTCGCCAGGCATGCTGGCTGACTGCATTTTGCCCAATTGTCAGGACATTGCCACCAAGATTGATAAGAGCAGAGGTCACTCCCTGACTCAGCAAATAGTCTTTAATCTTATCAGCGATATAACCTTTAGCCAAGGCACCTAAATCCAGCTTCATGTCTTTCTTAGTCAAAAAGACACTACAATCTTCTGGATTCAGCTCAAGGAAGTTTGTGTCAGTTAAGCTCAGAGCTTGCTGAATCTCTTCTGTGCTTGGAAGACGAGCATCTGAAAATCCTATCCGCCAGGTCTGAACGAGAGGGCCAATAGTGATATTTAAGTGGCTGCCTTCTACTAGGCTGTGATATTTCCCCAGCTCAATCAGCTCAAAAAGCTCTGGATGAACTGAGACACTTTCAATTCCTGCCAAATGGTTGATAGTCATAAGTTCAGAGTCTTCATCATTGGCACTGAAGCGATTTTTATAGACATGAAGCAGTTGGACCGCCTCATCTAAGAGTATTTCCGCTCGCTCATGACAGAGAGATATGCAAATCGTACTTCCCATCAAATGGATTGAGCGAGAAGCAAAGTCCACATTATCACAACCTTTCTAAAATTAACCTCTCTAACCTTATTATATCAAAAAGATACCGGTTTCACAATCTTAAAATTGTTATATTTTCAGAAAATTAACTTTCGCACAAAGCTGTATTTTCGAAGCGATAAGACAGTGGTGGTAAAGCTTTTTAGGCAGTATAAGAATTTTTGAAAATCTCGAGCAAATTTCTTGTAAACGCTCACAGGAGATGATATACTGGTCTAGTAAATTATAAATTAAGGTAGGACTATTCTTATGAGTAAAATCGTTGTAGTTGGTGCAAACCACGCAGGTACAGCGTGTATTAATACAATGTTGGACAATTATGGTTCAGAAAACGAAGTAGTTATTTTTGACCAAAACTCAAACATTTCATTCTTGGCATGCGGAATGGCTCTTTGGATTGGACAGCAAATCAGCAAGCCAGATGGACTTTTTTATGCAGATAAAGAAACTTTTGAAGCAAAAGGCGCAAAAGTTTATATGAATTCACCAGTTGAGTCAATTGATTATGATGCGAAAAAAGTTACAGCTATTGTAGACGGTAAAGAGCATGTAGAGTCTTATGACAAATTGATTTTAGCAACAGGTTCTCAGCCAATTTTGCCTCCGATTAAAGGTGCTGAAATGGATCCTAACAGTCGGGAATTTAAGTCAACCTTGGAAAATCTGCAGTTTGTTAAATTGTATCAAAATGCTGCAGATGTTATTGAGAAATTGCAAGACAAGAGCAAACATATCGAACGTGTGGCAGTAGTAGGTGCTGGCTACATTGGGGTTGAGTTAGCAGAAGCCTTCAAGCGCCTTGGTAAAGAAGTGATTCTGATTGACGTTGTGGATACTTGCTTGGCGGGTTACTATGACCACGACTTGTCTGAAATGATGCGTCAAAATCTTGAAGACAATGGTGTTCAATTAGCCTTTGGCCAAACTGTTCAAGCTATTGAAGGTGAAAACAAGGTAGAACGCATTGTAACGGATAAAGCTAGCTATGATGTAGATATGGTCGTCTTGGCAGTTGGCTTCCGTCCAAACACTGGTCTTGGTGCTAACAAGTTGGAAACATTCCGCAATGGTGCTTTCTTGGTGGATAAGAAGCAAGAAACTAGCATCAAAGATGTTTATGCAATCGGTGACTGTGCAACTGTCTACGATAACTCTATCAACGATACAAACTACATCGCCTTGGCTTCTAACGCCCTGCGCTCTGGTATCGTAGCAGCTCATAATGCTTGCGGTCATGAATTGGAGTCTAACGGTGTTCAAGGTTCTAACGGTATCGAAATCTTTGGTTTGAAGATGGTTTCAACTGGTCTAACTGAAGAGAAAGCAAAACGCTTTGGTTACAGCCCAGCTGTGGTTGAGTTTAAAGATACTCAAAAACCAACCTTCCTTGAAAAAGTTGAGCATCATGATGTAACAATTAAGATTGTCTATGATAAGGACACGCGTGTAGTTCTTGGAGCTCAGATGGTTTCTAGAGAAGATATGTCTATGGGTATTCACATGTTCTCATTGGCCATTCAGGAAAAGGTTACAATTGATAAATTGGCCTTGCTGGATCTCTTCTTCCTGCCACACTTCAACAAACCATACAACTACATTACTCAAGCAGCTTTGAAAGCAAAATAAGAAAATGAGTCTGGAATAATTTCCAGACTTTTTTGTAGAGCCTGTAAAAAGAAAAGTGAAAGAAGAAATTTATATTTCATCTGTTTATCAGGCCTGCTTTGTGCTAGAATAGTGGTAAAGTAACAATTTAGAGGAGATTGGGAATGGCAAAAGAGTCTATCTCGCAAGAGGACGATATCAAGAGAGAATTTAATTTCACAACTCATTCGATTATTTCCCAGGTTTTGCGAGGTGTCTTAGTTGGGATTTTTGCTGGACTGGTAGTCGGGATTTTCCGCTTTCTGATTGAAAAAATCTTTCATTTAGTGCAGGATGTCTACCATAGGAGTCAGCAGTCTTTGCTTTGGTTACTGGCCTTGGTGTTCTTTTATGCTTTCATCGTCTTTCTCAACGCTCGCTGGGTAAAGTCAGAGAAAAACATTAAGGGGTCAGGGATTCCGCAGGTTGAAGCAGAGCTGAAAGGCCTGATGTCACTTTCTTGGTGGAGTGTTCTCTGGAAGAAGTTTGTATTGGGGATTTTAGCCATTTCTAGCGGTCTGATGTTGGGTCGAGAAGGACCAAGTATTCAGCTAGGCGCTATGAGCGGCAAAGGCGTCTCTAAATTTCTGAATTTGAGTGCTGCTGAGGAGAGAGCGCTCATTGCTAGCGGTGCAGCAGCAGGCTTAGCAGCAGCTTTTAATGCACCAATCGCAGGCCTGCTTTTCGTAGTAGAAGAGGTTTACCGTCATTTTTCACGCTTTTTCTGGGTTTCTACGCTGGCGGCCAGTCTAGTTGCTAACTTTGTCTCACTCTCCATGTTTGGCCTAACGCCAGTGCTGGACATGCCGGATAATATCCCGGTCATGAAGCTGGAGCAGTATTGGATTTACCTAGTCATGGGCTTGCTGCTAGGTTTGTCAGGTTATATTTATGAGAAAGTCATTTTGAATATTCAGCAGGTTTACCAGTTTTTGGGGCGCTTGTTTAGGATTTCAGAAGCTTATTATCCTATTCTGGCCTTTGTCTTGATTCTTCCGATTGGTTATTTCCTGCCTCACTTGCTGGGCGGGGGCAATCAGTTGATTTTATCATTGACCGCTAGTCATTATACTGTGGGAACCTTGCTCTTATTTTTTATTCTGCGTTTTGTCTGGAGTATGTTAAGTTATGGAAGCGGCTTGCCGGGTGGCATTTTTCTGCCTATTCTAGCTCTGGGTTCACTGCTTGGCGGAGCAATGGGGGCGGTCTGTCTGCAGCTAGGTTTGATTTCTCAGGAGCAATTTCCGATTTTCATTATTCTGGGTATGAGTGGCTACTTCGGTGCCATTTCTAAGGCTCCACTGACAGCCATGATTCTGGTCACAGAGATGGTCGGCGACATCCGTAATCTCATGCCTCTGGGATTGGTCACTCTGACATCTTACATTATCATGGATCTGCTAAAAGGAGCGCCAGTCTACGAAGCCATGCTGGAAAAAATGTTGCCAGACAGTATCGAGGACCAGGGAGATACGACTTTAATTGAAATCCCTGTTTCTGAAAAGATTGCTGGTCGGCAGGTGCATGAGCTAAACTTGCCTGATGGGGTCTTGATTACCATGAATGTCCACAAGGGCAAGACTCAAACGGTCAATGGTAGCACGCGCCTCTATCTAGGAGATACGATTTACTTGGTGCTGAAAAAGACGGAAATCGGAAAAATCAAAGAAGAGCTGCTTTAATGGTCTTAATATATAGTTTTTGATTAAATTGTCAGACAATTTCTTGAAATATGAGAGAAAAACTGGTATAATTTACAGGAAATAATCTCTATCTAGGAGAGAAAACAAAGGAGTCACCATGAAAAAACTTGGCATCGTCCTATTTTCAACAGCAATTTTACTGACTGGCTGCGCAGCCAACAACTCTTCAAACAAGACTGGCTCAAGTAGCCAAGCATCCAGCAGCCAAACGGCTGTCAATCAGAAAGAATTGGACAAGGCGACGGCAGATTACAAAACGTTTGTCCAAGGACAAATTGATCAGCTCCTGACAGATACGGAGAAGTTTCGTGATACTCTTAAAGAAGGCAAGCTTGATGAGGCTAAAAAGCAATATCCGCTTATCCGGATGGCCTACGAGCGCTCGGAGCCGATTGCTGAGAGCTTTGGTGAATCAGATGTTAAAATTGACTTCCGCTTAGTCGACTATGTGGACGAAAACAAGACCGAAGAAGGCTGGTCTGGTTTCCACCGCATTGAAAAAATCATGTGGGAGCAAAACACAACCAAGGGAACTGAAAGCTATGCCGATCAGCTGGTCAACGATATCAAGGAGCTAAAAGCTAAAATCGCAACAGTTGAAGTGACGCCGGATATGATGCTGACAGGTGCTGTTGACTTGCTCAATGAAGTAGCGACCAGCAAGATTACAGGCGAGGAAGAAGTTTTCTCTCATACAGATCTCTATGATTTCCGTGCGAATATTGAAGGAGCAGAAAAGATTTTTGAGCTCTTCAAGCCATTGATTAAGGATAAGGACGAGAAACTTGTTAAAACCTTGGAACTTGAGTTTAAAAACGTCAACGGTCTTTTAGACAAGCACATGACCGACTCGGAAAACTACAAGCTCTATACAGAATTGACAAAGGAAGACACCAAGGAGTTGGCAGAAGCAGTGACCAAACTGGGTGAGCCTCTTTCACAAATGGGAGTCATTCTAAACGGGGAGTAATCATATGACAAACGACGAAAAATGGTTTAATAAAAAGATGGATCGTCGTGAATTTCTTAAAAAAGCAGGGATTGGAGGCGCTGGTCTTGCACTGGGTGTCTCTGGTGCATCTGCTTTTTTCGCTAATCAGGCCAAGGAAGATAAGAAATTCGCTGACGGTGAGGAAGAAATCAGCTTCTATGGAGAACATCAGGCTGGTATTACAACTCCGATGCAGAAGAATATCTACTTTGTTATTCTGGATTTGCATACGACAGATAGGGAGACCATTGTCCAGCTCTTCAAGGACTGGACAGCCTATAGCGAGAAGCTGGTAGATGGAGAATTGGTCAAAAAAGATAATTCCAATGCTCTTTTGCCACCCACGGATACTGGAGAAACTGTTGGTCTCAACCCTTATCGACTGACTTTGACCTTTGGGGTCTCAGCCTCTTTTCTGAAAAAAATGGGCTTATCAGACAAACGACCTAAGGCTTTTCGGGATTTGCCGCCTTTTCCAAAGGAGCAGCTTAAAGAAAAATATACTGGTGGCGATATTGTCATCCAAGCCTGTGCAGATGATGAGCAGGTGGCCTTTCATGCGGTCCGCAATCTGGTCCGTAAGGGGAGAAATGCCATCACTATGAGGTGGAGTCAGTCAGGATTTGCTGCTATCGGAGACCGGATGTCAACACCTCGTAATCTCTTTGGATTTAAGGACGGTACAGCCAATGTAACCAAAGAAAAAGACTTCGACAAGGTCATTTGGTGCGATAGCAAGGACTGGATGCAGGGCGGCTCTTACATGGCTGTCCGCCGAATACAGATGTTCCTTGAGACCTGGGACCGGACCAATCTGCAGGAGCAGGAAAACACTTTCGGCCGCTATAAAGATAGCGGAGCGCCTTTTGGCAAGAAAGACGAGTTTGACGAGGTTGACTTGGACCTGCTGCCAGAGGATTCACATGTCCGTCTGGCCAAGGAGGTTGATAAACCCATATACCGCCGGTCTTATTCGTACTCGGATGGGATTGATGAAACTACTGGTCAGTTCGATACAGGACTGCTCTTTCTTTCCTTCCAGAAAGATCCAGATAGCTTTGTCAAAGTTCTGACTAATCTAGGCGCTCAAGATAAGATGAATGAATATGTCACGCATATCGGTAGTGGTTTGTTTGCCTGCTTTGGTGGAGTGAAAAAAGGAGAATACCTTGGTCAAAAATTATTTGAATAAAAGTCTGTTGATATTAGGCCTTTTGCTGATCTTTTTGGCTAAGCCGGTTTTAGCGGACGATAGCTACAGCAGTCTATTCGTCAAAATTACTGATGCTGGCACTGCCGTCAAGCTGAAGGATCAGGAAAAAGCCAAGCAGCTAGTCGGAGAAATCAAGACTGACTTTGAAAGGGTGGCTAATCACGACTCTGCAGCGGGGCAAGAGGTAAGCAAGGCACTAGACTTATCGGGTCAGGTGACGGAGGAGAAGCTGACACAAATCTCTTCGGCCCTCTTGAAATTCGAGAAAGAGCAGAATCCAGTCGACTTAGAGGCTGAGAAAAAGAAGCTTCTCAGTAAGCTAGAGCCAAAATTTGAAAATCTACAAAAGGCTATTAGTGCTAAGGATTTAGAAGCGACAAGAGAAGCATACAAGAAGATGAATAGCACCTGGACCACCAATGAAAGCGTAGTGCGAGACAACAGCACAGCCCATTACGGCAAGGTAGAAACAGCTATTTCATTCCTGCGCAGTGCCATTGAGACGGAGCCTACTGACTTTGACATGATTCAGTCTTCTTTTGATGATTTGAAGGCCGCTATTGATAATTTTGTCAAAGGTGAGAAAGTCCAAGAAGCTGCTGGCAATCTGACGCTGAAAGATGGAATTAAGCTCCTAGAGGAAGCCTTGAGTCTCTTTCAAAGCGGAGATGATAAAAAGGCTGCTGCCAAGATGAAAGAGTTCATCACCATTTGGCCAACGATAGAAGGAGATGTCAGTGTCAATAACCCTTCGCTTTATACCAAGGTAGAGAGTCAGACGCCTGTTATTATGGTCAAGGGGAGCGAAGAGAAGTATCAAAAGCAGCTAGAATCCTTGATTAGTGAGCTGTCCCAGATTGACACGACAGCTTCCTATCATTTCTTTGATGCTATGCTGATTTTACTGCGTGAGGGTGTAGAAGCGCTCTTAATCGTCATGGCTTTGATAACGACTCTGAAAGCCTCTAAGATGAAAAAAGGACTCAAATGGGTTTATGCCGGCGCAGCAAGTGGAGTTCTAGCCAGCGCTGTGATTGCGGCTTTGTTGCAGTTTCTTTTCCCAGCAGTTGCTTCCGGATCCAATCGTGAAATTATTGAAGGTGCAGTGGGAATTTTCGCTGTCGCCATGATGATATTAGTTGGTATCTGGCTACACAGCAAGGCATCTATTGAGAAATGGAATGACTTTATGGAAAGCCAAATGAAGGCTGTAACAGCCACAGGCAGTTTTATTTCGATGTTTGCTCTTAGCTTTCTGGCAGTTTTCCGTGAAGGAGCTGAGACCATTCTCTTTTATGCAGGAATTCTGCCGCGCATCACTATGACTGATTTCCTTTTGGGAATCGGCTTGGCCGTTCTGGTCTTGGTCTTGCTGGCCTTTATCATGAGCAAGGCGTCTGGTTTTCTCAAGCCACACAGCATTTTCTTCTGGCTGACTTGGCTAATCTACGCCTTGGCGTTTAAAATGCTGGGCGTCAGCATCCATGCCCTTCAGCTGACCAATATCCTACCGACTCACCTAATCAATGGCTTTGTGACAGTGGACTGGATGGGGATTTATCCAAGCCTAGAAGTGGTAGTTAGTCAGGCCCTCTTTATCCTGCTAGTCGTTTATGTTAGCTTTAAAAATCAGAAAAGCGAGCAGCAGCATGGATAAAAAAGAGCAGACTATTATTGAGCATTTGACAGAGTTCAGACGACGTTTTCTAGCGGTATTGGCTTGCTTCTTCATAGTTTTTCTGGCCAGCTTGCTTTTTTCGGCTGATATTTATCGATGGCTGACTAGTAATTTTGAGCAGAAGCTGCTGGTACTGGGGCCGGATGATATCCTTTGGATTTATATCAGTCTGGCTAGTCTGGTCGCTTTTTCCCTGACCTTGCCATTTTTGGTTTATCAGGTCTGGGAGTTTGTCCGACCAGCTTTGCGGGCCAATGAAGCTCGGGCTGTTTTCGCTTATATCCCGGCTACCTTTCTCTGTTTTGTTCTGGGGCTGGCTTTCGGCTTTTACTTTGTAACTCCGGCTATTTTGCAGGTCTTACTGTCGCTGGGGGAGGGTCTCTTTGAGACACGGTTAACAGCACAGAATTATCTTAGTTTCGTCTTTCATACCACTATTCCGATTGCTTGCCTTTTTGAGCTGCCAGTTCTTGTGTCCTTTCTGACTTCTATCGGTTTGCTCAATCCGAAATTTTTGGTAAAATATAGACGATACGCTTACTTCATTTTGCTGGTTTTAGCAGTTGTCCTGACACCCGCCGACTTTATCAGCGACTTGTCTATGACAGTGCCTTTGATTTTGCTCTATGAAGTCAGCACCTTGCTCAGTCGCATCATTTATCAAAGAAAATCAACGAGGAGAAATTAATGGGACTTTTAAAAGATATCGGAGTACCTGGGGTAATCATTATTATTCTGGGCGCCCTGCTTATTTTCGGACCAAAACGCCTGCCCGAACTGGGACAGTCTATCGGTAAAATGTTTTCAGAATTCAAAAAAGCAGTCAATCATGCTGGAGAAGAAGAAAAGACCGAGAATAAAAACGAAAAAGAGTAAAGGGAAAGCACGGATATCTGTGCTTTTTCTGCTAGAATCAAGATGGATTTTGGAAAGGAAGACGAATGAAAAAATTAGAAGAACGGATTCTCAGAGATGGACAAGTGTTAGGTGAAAATATCCTGAAAGTTGACTCTTTCCTGACTCATCAGGTTGATTTTTCATTGATGAAAGAGATTGGCCAGGTCTTTGCGGAGGCAGTAAAGGATGCAGGAATTACCAAGGTAGTGACCATTGAGGCTTCTGGTATTGCTCCGGCTGTTTACGTAGCAGAGGCACTGGGTCTACCAATGATTTTCGCTAAGAAGGCCAAAAACATCACAATGACAGAAGGGATTTTGACGGCTGAAGTTTATTCTTTTACCAAGCAAGTGACTTCGACCGTTTCGATTGCTGGGAAATTTCTCAACTCTGATGATAAAGTGCTGATTATTGACGATTTCTTGGCGAATGGTCAGGCAGCCAAGGGATTGATCACCATTATTGAGCAAGCAGGAGCCCAGGTTGAGGCAGTTGGCATTGTCATTGAAAAATCGTTTCAGGGTGGCCGTCAACTTTTGGAAACTGCTGGTTATCGTGTCCTTTCTTTGGCGCGAATCGCAGGATTTGATAAAGGGCAGATTGTCTTCACCGAGGCAGATATATAATTTCCTTTTCCTTTTGACTATCTGTCTGGCTTATAGTATAGTAAAGATAGTTGATATTCTAAAATCTAAGATCATTGATTTTACTTGGGTAGAAAAAGTTTGAGGGATTTCTATGCACCAAACTCATAATTTAAATCAGCGGATACGGCTCTTTATTTCTATTTTTTTGCCAATTTTGATCTACCAACTGGCCAATTTTTCTGCTTCATTTGTTGATACGACCATGACTGGTCAGTATGACACCTTGCATCTGGCTGGTGTTTCTATGGCAACTAGTCTTTGGATTCCATTTTTCGACCTGTTGATAGGGATTGTGTCTGCCTTGGTACCCATAATCGGGCACCATTTAGGGCAGGGGAAAAAAGAAAAGATTGCTTCTGATTTTTATCAGTTTATTTATCTTTCTTTGGGGCTATCGCTAATTTTATTTGCCTTGGTATTTGTGGGCGCTCCTCTAGTTTTGTCTCACCTTGGCCTAGAGCCTTTGGTAGAAGAAGTGGCAAAGAACTATCTTTGGTATCTAGCGCTCGGCATTATCCCTCTTTTGCTCTTTAGCACCATTCGTTCTCTGTTTGATGCTCTGGGGTTGACCAAGCTTTCCATGTATCTCATGCTCTTACTTTTACCTTTGAATGGCACTTTTAATTATGCCCTAATCTACGGAGCATTTGGTTTTCCAGAAATGGGCGGAGCTGGAGCCGGACTTGGGACTTCTTTGGCTTATTGGGTTTTGCTTCTCATATCCTTGTTAGTAGCAGTCAAACATCCAAAAGTCCGAACCTATGAGCTGTGGAAGATTCGACCGCTAGATAAAAAGGGCTTCATCGAAGGCATTCGACTTGGACTGCCTATCGGTGGAACTTTTTTTGCAGAAGTTGTGATCTTCTCGGTTGTTGGCTTGGTCATGGCTAAGTTTTCGTCACTAATCATTGCCAGCCATCAGGCGGCCATGAATTTTTCAAACTTAATGTATGCCTTTCCTATGAGTATTTCAACCTCAATGTCTATTATCGTTTCTTATGAAATTGGAGCCAATCGTCCTGACGATGTTAAGAAATTCTGTAAACTTGGGCGGCTGACGGCCTTGGGCATTGCTGGATTTACCTTTCTCTTTCTCTATATCTTCCGCGACCGAGTGGCTGCTCTCTATGGGTCGGATACCGAGTTTATCCGTATGACATCTGTTTTTCTGACCTACAGCCTCTTTTTCCAATTAGCAGATACTTTTGCGGCTCCTTTGCAGGGCATTCTTCGGGGCTACAAGGATACTCAGGTGCCATTTTACTTAGGTTTGATTGCTTATTGGGGAGTTTCGCTGCCTCTGGGGCTCTTCTTAGATTACTATACTAGTTTAGGCCCTTATGGATACTGGATTGGTCTCATTGCCAGCTTGGTGACGAGTGGCATTCTCTTTCAGTGGCGGCTTAATCGTTTGGCTAAAAATATTACAAATTAAAGAGTGTTGGTTTGTCCCTTTAGGATAAATTAGTGCTCTTTTTTTCACAATCTTTTGTTAAAATTAGATTAAAACATGAAAAACGCTTACATTTTTTCTAGTATATTGATTGTGAAAGGGAATCATGGACAATGAGCGCGAACACCTGCTAAATCTAGACAAGCTCCTGCGCCAGAGAATTGTAGGGCAAGACCAAGCTGTTCGAAAGGTTTCGGAGGCGATTTTGCGCTCGAGAGCAGGAATTCAAAATCCAAAGCGTCCTATTGGGTCCTTTCTCTTTCTGGGGCCGACTGGAGTCGGGAAAACTGCTCTGGCAAAATCCCTTGCTGAGCGGCTGTTTGGTAATGAGCTGGAAATGGTCCGGCTGGATATGTCTGAGTACATGGAAAAACATGCTGTAGCTCGTTTAGTTGGTCCGCCACCAGGTTACGTCGGATTTGAAGAGGGAGGACAGCTGACAGAAGCTGTTCGTAGGAGGCTTTATTCGATTGTCTTGCTGGATGAGATTGAAAAAGCCCATCCGGATGTATTCAACACACTGCTGCAAGTCTTGGACGAAGGACGCTTGACAGACTCTAAAGGCCGTACTATTGACTTTAAAAATACTATTTTGATTATGACAAGCAATATTGGCTCCCAGCAGATTTTGGAAAGTCTCAAAAGTGAACAGGGACTGACTTCTGAAACGCAGGATGAAGTTCTATCCTTGCTGCAACATAGCTTTAGACCAGAGTTTTTAAATCGGATTGACGAGACGGTTATTTTCAACCCTCTAAGGGCAGAAGATATTGTCAATATCGTAAAGATTTTGGTTCGGCAACTTCAGGAGAGACTGAAACAACAGAAGATTCAGCTTCATCTGAGCGAAAAAGTCTATGCTTTTTTAGCCCAGAAAGGCTACCAGCCAGAGTTTGGTGCTCGCCCTATTCAAAGAAGCATTATGCGCTATCTAGAAACACCTTTGGCTCGTTATTTGGTCGAAAATAAGGAAACAACTGAAATGACAGTTCATGTCAGTTTGAAAGATGGGCAACTGGATTTTAATTATTTGGTATAAGTTTCTTTCGGAAAGTAAGCGCTTACTATATATAGACAAAGAAAAATGAAGAAAGGAGGTTTATCTTTTTTAGAGCAGACTGTATTTTAAGATTTCGAGATGAGTCTTAGATATATGAATAAATAATGAGATACTTTTTTGTATCTATAGCCGACAGCAATCATTTTGATTGTTGGAGCACCCTTTGCATTTTATGAAAGGAGGCCTGTTTTGTCTGTTTATGATGTTTTGATTATCGGTGCTGGACCGGGTGGTTATGTAGCTGCTGAAGAAGCAGCTCGTTTGGGTAAGAAGGTGGCCGTAGTAGAAAAGAAGTCTATCGGCGGAACCTGCCTGAATGTAGGATGTATACCGTCTAAGGCCTATCTCCAGCATGGTCATTGGTTACTGACAATGGAGGAAGCCAGACGTTATGGGATTGAGAGCAAGCTTGAAAGGATTGATTTTGAGAAATTGGTAGACCGAAAGAACCAGGTTATTGCCAGTTTACAATCTGGAATTCATGCTAGCTTTAAGTCTTTAGGCATTGAGTATATAGAAGGTCAGGCCAAGTTTGTCAAAGACCGAACT
The DNA here is from genome assembly GCF_013343115.1 of Streptococcus sanguinis. NCBI lineage: Bacteria > Bacillati > Bacillota > Bacilli > Lactobacillales > Streptococcaceae > Streptococcus > Streptococcus sanguinis. The sequence goes on along the minus strand of NZ_CP054570.1, from coordinate 971,474 downwards.
TTCTCCGTCAATGGTAAAGAAATCAGTGGCAAAGATGTGATTTTGGCTACTGGCAGTTATCCTTTTGTGCCTCCTATCAAGGGATTGGAACAGGTTGACTATCTAACGACGGATACGTTTTTTGACTTGAGGGAGCTTTCTGAGAAGTTAGTCATTATCGGAGGTGGCGTTATCGCAATTGAGCTAGCTTTCGCTATGGCTCCTCTGGGTGTTGAGGTCACTGTTATCGAGGTTGCGCCGGAAATTCTTTTGACTGAAGAAGTAGAAGCGAGGCATGTAATTCAAAAGAAACTAAAAAAAATGGGGGTGATGATTTATCAGGGAGCGCAGATAAAGGAAGTAACTGGTAATTCTGTCTTGCTTGAGAACGAGCAGGTTGCTTTCGACCATCTTTTGGTCGCTACTGGCCGCAAACCAAATCTAGAGCTAGCACAGGATATGGGTTTAGCTTTGACAGAGCGAAATTTTGTCCAGGTGGATCAATACTACGAGACATCAAAAGAGCATGTGTATGCTATTGGTGATCTCTTGGAATCTTATATGCTTGCCCACGTAGCTAGTGCAGAAGGGATAAAGGCTGTAAGAGCTATCTGCCGGAGAGCTGAAGAAGCAGTTGATCCGCTGGGTGTCCCCCGTTCGCTCTACACCAGTCCTGAAGTAGCTTCTTTTGGCCTCAGCAAGGAAGAGGCTGAGAAGGCTGGATATGATGTTCAGGTTCAACAGTTGCCTTTCTCTTATAATGGGCGGGCAATTGCTATAGGTGAGACAGAGGGCTATGTCAAGCTAATCTCAGAAAAGAAATACCATCTTCTACTAGGTGCAGTCATCGTTGGTCCGAACGGTACAGATCTTCTGCAGAATTTGATTTTGCTGAGACAGGCTGAAGCAACGCTGGATCAAGTTCTTGAAACAGTTTTTGCCCATCCTACCACATCAGAACTAATACAAGAGGTCGCTAAAAGACTCGTTCAGGACGATTAATGAGGAGGTAAAAATATGTCAAATTATAAAGATTTACCACAACAATTGAGCAAAACAAGAAACCAAAGTGCTGTATCAGAGCTAGTAGATTTAAAAGTCTATGATGCTACTGAAGTTGAAGTAGAGCAGGTTTCCAAAGAAAAAGCCAAGACCATGTATAAAACCATGTGGGATATCCGTAATTTTGAGGAAAATACTCGGCGTTTCTTTGCTGCAGGACAGATTCCTGGTTTTGTTCACCTTTATGCTGGAGAGGAAGCGATCGCTACTGGCGTCTGTGCCAATCTGACAGACCAGGACTATATTACCAGTACTCACCGGGGACACGGTCACTGTGTTGCTAAGGGCGGAGATTTAAAGGGAATGATGGCAGAAATTTTTGGCAAGGAGACTGGGCTTGGAAAAGGAAAAGGCGGATCTATGCACATCGCCGATTTGGACAAGGGAATTCTCGGTGCCAATGGTATGGTTGGTGGAGGCTTTGGTCTAGCTACCGGTGCTGCTATGCGCAACAAGTACTTGAAAACCGATAGTGTGGCTGTCTGCTTCTTCGGTGACGGTGCAGCCAATGAAGGAAATTTCCACGAATGTCTCAATATGGCATCAATTTGGAAACTGCCAGTTATCTTTGTCAATGAAAACAACCTCTTTGCAGAATCGACACCGCAATGGTATTCTTCAGCGTCTGGCACCATTGCTGAGAGAGCGGCTGCTTATAATATGCCCGGCGTTCGGGTTAATGGTAAGGATTTATTTGCTGTCTACCAAGTAGCCAAGGAAGCTGTAGAGCGGGCTCGTAGAGGTGAAGGACCTACCTTAATTGAAGCTGTAACATATCGGGATCATGGTCACTTTGAAGGGGATGAGCAGAAGTATAAGGCTTTGGAAGGTGAAGAAAAAGACTGGGCTGATGTGGATGCTCTAGATGTCTTCCGTGACTACGCTATCGAGCATGGCCTCTTGACTGAAGAGGAACTTGATGCCATATTAGAGGAGTCTCGAAAGGATGTGGAAGAAGCTATCAAATTTGCTCAAGACAGTCCGATTCCTCGTTCCGAGTCTCTGCTGGAAGATGTATTTGCTGGTTGATAGAAGGAGGTTGATCAAATGGCTAGACAACTGTTATTTATGAAAGCAATCAATGAAGCGCTGGATCAGGCAATGGCAAAAGATGATACCGTAATACTTCTGGGAGAAGATATTGCTGGCGGTGTAACAGTCAAGCACTTGGAAGAAGAAAACGAAGATGCTTGGGGTGGCGTAATGGGTGTGACCAAGGGGCTCATGCCAAAATACGGCCGAGAGCGGGTGATTGATACTCCGATTTCTGAGCACGGATACGTGTCAGCTTCTGTTGGAATGGCTCTGACTGGCTTGCGGCCAGTACCGGAGCTGATGTTCAATGACTTTATCGGTTTCTGCTTTGACGCTATTCTGGGGCAAGGATCAAAAATGCGCTATATGTTTGGCGGTAAGGCCAAGGTTCCGATGACAATGCGGACCATGCATGGGGCAGGAGCTTCGGCTGCAGCTCAACACTCGGGTTCATATTACGGTCTCTTTGGATCTATTCCTGGTATCAAGGTAGTTGTTCCAGCAACTCCGTATGATGCTAAAGGGTTACTGCTGGCTTCCATTGAAGACGATAATATCGTGATTTATTCAGAAGATAAGACTCTCTATGGTATCAAGGGAGAGGTGCCAGAAGAATATTATACAGTTCCAATTGGAAAGGCTGCTGTCCGCCGTGAGGGAACTGATCTTACTATCGTTACTATCGGTAAGATGCTCTATGTAGCTTATGAAGTAGCGGATCGATTGGAAAAAGATGGTATTTCGGTTGAAGTCATTGACTTGAGAACGGTAGCTCCTTGGGATGAGGAGACTGTCTTTGAATCAGTCAAGAAAACTGGACGACTGATTATCGTTGATGAATCCAACCCTCACAATAACACAGCGACGGATATCGCAGCTGTAGTGACTGATAAATGCTTTGATTATCTTGATGGTCCAGTAAAATGCGTCTGCGCGCCAAATGTGCCAGTGCCGTTTGCTGTGAATCTGGAACAGCTCTATATCCCTAATGCTGATAAGGTTCTGACTGTTGCTGCAGAATTGATTGACGATCTGAAGAGATAGAAGGGAGGCAAGTATGGCTACAGAAATTGTAATGCCTAAGCTAGGCTTAACAATGACCGAAGGTTTGATAAATAACTGGCTGGTCAAGGAAGGAGACACAGTAGCTGCTGGTCAGCCTGTCTTAGAAATCAGTTCTGAAAAATTGACCAGCGATGTAGAAGCACCAAGCGCAGGAGTGATTTTAAAAATTATCAGTCAGGCGGGCGATACTGTCCCGTGCAAGAAAGTAATTGCATGGATTGGTGAAGCAGGAGAATCTATTCCAGGTATGGAAGCAGAAGGAGCCTCTGCGAACCAGTCAGAAAGTGAGCGAGGGGCAGCTGATTCAGGGGTTGGACTAGCAGAAAAAACTGTGGCAGCAAGTTCCAACTCTGTCGGAAACAGTGAACATGGACGTATTTTCATCACTCCTCTTGCCCGCAAGATTGCTAAGGAAAAAGGATATGATATTTCCTTGATTTCAGGAACGGGAGGCAATGGCCGTATTACCCGACGGGATGTGGAAAACTATAAACCAGAGACGCTTCCAAACCAAACACCTGAAAGTAGCTTAGCAGTCCTTCAACATGCTGGTCAAGTTGACTATGGTGCAGGATTGACAGGTATGCGCAAGACTATTGCAGAGCGGATGATGAATAGTCTCCAGGCATCTGCTCAGGTGACCTTGCATCGTAAGGTGGATATCAGTCGGCTGATAGCCTTTAGGCAGGATATGAAGGGTAAGGTCACTTCACCACTAGAAAATGGCGAAATCAGCATCACAACTCTGCTTACAAAGGCTGTTGCCAAGGCGTTGAAAGATCACCCTCAGCTCAATGCTTGGTATTTCAATGGTCAATATCAGGAAGTAGAAGATATTCATATTGGTATCGCGACGGCACTTAGTGATGGTTTGGTGGTTCCGGTCATTCGTCACGTGGATAAGCTAACGCTGGCTGACTTGGGCTTAGCTATCAAAACGGAAGCCAATCAAGCTCGTAAAGGAACTTTGGATCCAGCTCTTTACTCAGGTTCAACCTTCAGTATTACTAATCTCGGGGGAGCAGGAATTGAATATTTCACTCCTATCCTAAATACACCAGAAGTAGCCATTTTAGGAGTTGGTGCCTTGCAAACGACGCTGGCTCTTGATAGCCAAGGACAGGTCTACGAGCAAAAATTCCTGCCGCTCAGCTTGACTTTTGACCATCAAGTCGTAGATGGTCAGCCTGCAGCGGAATTTCTAGCCAGTTTAGCGGACAAATTGGAGTCCCCTTACGACTTGGTTTTCTGATAAAAGAATGAATAATGAATTTCATTCCTGAATGATAAAGAAAAAGGCCAGCTGTTTATATCATTCATTAACAGTTGGCCTTTATGTATTCTGTTATCCTCTTGTTTCAAATTTATAAAGGTTAGATAAGGAAATGACAGGATGATAGGGAGTAAGTTCTAAGGCTCTAAGTGGGTGAATAAAGCTGCTGTATAAGATAAATTGAATGACGATAACGGGAAAAAATATCAGTGAGGTAGAATATGAAGGTTGCCAAAACACTAGTCTTAGAATATCTAGAGCAAGAATTACTAAAGAATAATAAGCAAGGGCTTGAAACGAAAGTAATTGCTGCCGCTTTAGGAATGCAACGCTCAAATGTGAGCACTATTTTGAATCAATTGGTAAAAGAAGGGATACTCGTTAAAGGAAATACACGGCCAGTTCAATACAAGTTAAAAGAGGTATTTGTAGAAAATCCTTTGGATTTTCCAAGCATTATAGGTGAAAACGGCAGCTTGCGAACAGCCATACAGTTAGCACAGGCAGCTATTTTATACCCAAATTATGCCCTTCCTGTACTTATTTTATCCGAGGTCGGTGCTGGTAGAACTCACTTCGTTAATAAAATGGTGGAGTTTGCCATTCAAAATCAAGCGATTAGTAAGCCTCAGTTGTTTGAAAAAATTAACTGCTTAGACTATATTGATGTTCTGGATGATTTGCTGAAGTTGTTATTTGGCTCAGAAGCGACGAAGTCTGTATTTGAGAAAGTGGCAGAAGGAATTTTATTTATAGATAACATACAAGTTCTATCTTCGGCGGATCAAAATAGATTGATTTCCTGGCTGAATCACAGAGAAGGAGAACAAAAGAGACGTCAGAAGAAAGGTTTGGTAATTATCGGAAGTAATGCTAAGCTATCTGAACATTTATCCAATAAACTTCCTGTTGTAATCCAGCTGCCTTCTTATCCGAATAGACCGATTAGTGAAAAGCTAGAGTTACTAAATTACTTTTTAGCTATCGAATCAAAGAATTCTGCGCATGATATACAAGTGCCGCGTGATGTCATTCATTCCTTCATCCTATCAGCGAATATTAGCAATATAAAAGAATTAGAATATGCAGTTCGAACAGCTTGCGCCAATGCTTTTGTAAGAAGCCTGAGGTCAGAGCTAAAAGATTTAACACTTAGTAATGACGATTTGCCCATTCCTTATCAAGGGATTCGGCATTTAGGAAGTCATAATGTAGTTAAAATCGATGAATTGATTGGCAAACGTAAGGTGCTAATTTATGATAAGGAGTTGGGATTGCTGGATTTTCCAGAGCAAGAGTCAGATGATTTATATAACAAAATTAAATCAGAATATACTCAGTTATCAGAAAGAGGCATTGAGCAGGATGATGTTTTTGAGGCAGTGAGAAACTATATTCAAAGCTATATTGAATACAAACCTTTTGTTGAGAAAGAAGATGAGTTGGAAAATCTTAATCAGCTTGAGACGATTGTTTCTGCTGAAGTGATTCAGTTGGTACAAGCCTTTGTTCTATCTGTTCAAAAAGAACTCAATCTAGAGCTTAATTCGACGGCATATTACGGCATCAGTCTTCATGTCAATGCGATGATTAAGCAGAAAGGCTCGTTGAATCGGCAGTTGGATAATGATGCTATTGTGAAAGTGATTCGGGATTATCCAATAGAGTATGCACAATGTTCTAAATTTGCCAGGCAACTAGAAACAAGATTTCAACTAGCTGTTCCAATAGATGAAATTGTCATCCTAACTATGTTTATTATTGAATCCGAAAAGAAACAAGATAGTCTACGACCTATCTTGCTCTACGTCCTGCACGGTAAAGGGGTTGCCAAGTCCTTGGCTGAGTCAACCAAGATGCTAACCAAAAATAGCCAAGTGTATGGCTTTGATATTCTATTAGAAGAATCTCTAGAGGAAAGCTATCGCAAATTAAAAGAGAGAATTGAGGGACTAGACCAAGGTTTAGGTGTCATCGTTCTCTATGATATGGGATCGATTAAAGAAATGCTGGATAAAATTCGAGAAGAAACTCTGATTAAAATCAGAGAATTTGAAATTCCCATTACTATGATTGGCATGGGGATTGCACGGCGTTGTTTGATAGAAAATGATATTGACAGTGTCTTTCACGCTTTTCATATGGAAATGAATCAGCTGTATAAAAATAGGGACCAGGAAAAAATCATCATTACACTCTGTTATACTAGCGAGGGCGGTTCTCTTCAGCTAAAGCACTATCTTGATCAGTATTCAAAGTTGGGTTACCGTGTCATTGCTTTGTCAGTTGCTAATAAGGAGATGTTGATTGAGGAAGTGATGGCCTTAAGAAAGACCTATCAAGTTCATGCTTTTGTTGGAACTTTCGACCCCCAAATTATGGGTATCCCTTTCATTTCCATTAAAGATGTTTTTGAGCAGCCCAAGGAGCACCTAGATAAATTATTGATGTTTGTACCGACCTCTGTCAATAGCTACGATTATGAGAAAGTTTACCAATTTTTAGAAGAGCAATTTGTCTATACTTCCTTAGCTAAGATTAAAAAGATTCTTCCTGCTATTTTAGATGAATTTGATTTTTATTATCAGCTGACAGAGGAGCAATCAATAGGCTTGTTTGTCCATATTGCCTGTCTTGTGGAGCGAACCCTTTCAGGAGAATGCCTAAAGAAGGGCAGTAGAGAAATTGCTGGTATTATCGAAAAATTCCCTGATGACTATAAGCACATTAGGAAAATCATTCGAACAGTGGAGCGAAGCTTTAAGATTCTTATAGATGACGCAGAGGTCAGTGTTTTAATTCAGATGTTGCGCAAATTATAAAATTGTAAGTTGAAGTCGCAAGCCAATAAAAAAGCACCTAACTCTCATTACCGTTTTAGTCGGAATTTACATTTCCGATTTCTGTGGTAATGTTGTGATTTAGATGCTTTTTTACATGCGCTCGTGCACAAGATTATGCAGCCATTTTCCTGAGAAAACACGAGGGATTCCCCAGATTGGCTTGAGAATGTCTTCGCCATTTATCACAAGAAAGATTAGCCAAATGGGAGCCTGCAGACTAACCAAGGCATAGCCAAGTGGAATGCTGAAGAGCCAGACAGGTAAAATATCTAGCAGACAGGCATAGTTGGTATCGCCCCCGCTACGTAAAATCCCAACGATTAAAACAACACTAAAAGCTTTTGGGATAAACAACAGGGCATTTAACTGAATCATCAAGATGGTTAGCTGCTCTGTCTGATTGCTTAAGTTGTAGAGTTTCAGAGCTAAAGGCATAGCCCAGATGAGTAGGACGCTGACGATAAGTCCGATAAGAGGTAATAGAAGTAAGAAGCGCTTGGCATCTTGTAAGGCTTTTTCTACTTGATTCTCTCCGATGGTATTGCCTAGCATAACAGCTACGGCATTTCCCGCACCGCGTACAAAGACAAATCCAATTTGGGCAATGGCGCTAGCAATCTGGGTGGAGGCCACCACTTCAGTACCTAATAATCCGATAATAGCCAAGCCAATTGATGTTCCAAGAGACCAGGCGCCTTCATTGAAGACGACTGGCAAGGTTTTTTTCAAAAATTGATAAACGAAGTCTTTGTGGAAATCAAAGAGTTCAGCTATGCTAGCGGCTCCAGCCATCCTTGTTCGATAGACACCAAAGACTAACCAGCAAAGCTCTAGCAATCGAGCCATAAAGGTAGCAATAGCGGCACCAACCAGTCCAAGTTTAGGAAACCCAATCAGCCCAAAAATAAGGACGGCATTGCCAATGATATTGGTTGCCATAGATAGGAGACTAGCAAGAGTTGGTAAGAAAACTTCATTACTGCAGCGACACATAGTAGCCAGAGAAGTTGTAATAGCTGTCATCAGGTAGGTCCAAGAGACGATAGATAAGTACTGGGCGCCCAACTGAATAGCTTCGGTATCATGAATATAAAAACCAATCAGTTGCTTGGGAAAAAGTAAAGCGACTAAAGTAAAGGAAGCGGAGATGAGCCCGCTCAGCATATAGACTAATCCCAAGGTTTTTCTCATATCAGCAATTCGCTGGGCTCCCCAGTATTGGGCCATGAAGACAGAAGCTCCGCTACCAATACCAAACTGTACAATAGTCAAGAGAAAGAAAATCTGGTTGGCAGCACCAGCAGCTGCGATTTGTTTTTCCCCTAGCTGTCCAATCATGACAACATCAGCTAGATTGACAGCGCTGGCCAGTAGAAATTGAAGAGAAAACGGTAGACTGAGACGTAAGAATTGTTTCAGAAATGTTTTCTTTTCACTCACTCTCCCACCTCCTTTCGTTTCAAATAGGATAAGCAATCAGTGTGTCCAGTAACCTGATATCTAGAAATTTGTAGTTCTTTTTGAATTGGATGATTCTGATTCCTCATAAATTTCGCCCTTTCTACCTGATAGCTTGAAATAAGCCTCAAGTTTAGTGATAATAGGCAATTTGATCAACAAAAATTTGACAATCTTTGTTAGCTTCTGTTTGAACCTCTACATTCTTCAATTCCTTTTCAGGATAAGGGTTTTGAATAGGAAATGCAAAGAAAGTCTGGCCGTCTTTTTGATAAGGTTTGGTGCTAAGCGAGACTTCAAATAATTGCTCATCTACCTTATAGATGGGTTCGCCAGGTAGAGGGTTAGTATTGGTAGACCGTTCCCAGTTAACACTTGTTTTGCCAATGTTTTCTCCAAAGATAATGGGAACAGTAAACTCGGTTTGATCAGTATAGGTTAGTAGGATATTTCCGATTTGATAGGTTTCCATTTCAGGGAAGACACCGTCCACAAACCATTGGTATTCCACAAAATAGTCTGTAGCATAGCCAATTTCAATCCAGCTAGGGTGCGCCAGTGCTTCAAGACTGCGTGTGTGGTTTTGAAGGTCGGGATAGTGGTAATGGAAGAGATAAGATAAGGTTTTATCACGGATAGTCGCATAGTCTTCATCACGATAGTCATGATTCCAAAACATCTCGTAAGCATAGGCCAAGCCGAAGAAAATGACATTTCTCTGCAGGATTACCTCGTTTAAGGTGCTCCAGTTGGAGATGATAGCTCCCTTGCTACCCTTCTTCAAATGCTCAGCCCAATGCGGAAAGAGATAGCCTTCAAAATTACCATAACGGATGCTAAAGCCTTCTTCCAAAACTTCATCTTCCAGTTTTTCATCCAAACTCCAGAGCCAATGAAGAATTTCGACATCTTTGGGAATCTGGTGAATGGCTTGCCAGGTTGCCGGCATGATGCCAACTTTTTTGCCTGTATCTTTTTTGAACTGAGGAGTAAACATGACGATTTCTGCCCCACCAAAAGGCCCCGCATCAGGAACGATAGCATTTTTCAGAAGCTTGTCTCCCCAAATCATGGTTCGGACATTTTTCTGCTTGAGGTAGTCATAAATCTTGATAATGTCCTCTGCAAAGATATCAGCTCCAGCCTTCCCTTTGCAGCACTCACACATGGCAATTGAATAGTATTCATCATGCCCGATATTGATGACTTCAGGTTCAAAGACCTCAATGATTTCATCCAGAACATCAAATAGGAGTTCATAAGAGGCAGGATTTGATGGGCAGTAAGTATCCGGATAAGGATCTTCAGGGATTTCTGCGATTTCTGGGTGACCAAGCATCAGGTAGTCACAGTGGCCAAGAGAGGGAACCTCAGGAATCACTTCAAAAAATCGTTCCTTGCAGTAGAGGACCAGATCTTTCACATCATTTTGACTTAGAAACTCCCCGTCACCATTCTCCATGTGAATGGCATTCTTGTACCAAGGGAAGGTATAGTCTTGGATTTCTTTGGTCTTGCCAGAGTATTCAGCCATATCAGCACAATATTTAATCCACTCTTGATTAATTTCAGGGTGTTTTTTATATTCCATAGCACCGCCGATTTCAATCATAATCGTATTGTACTTGAAAAAAGCAAGCATATCTACAAATTGCTTGAAGAAATCCATATTCTTACGAGACGGTAAAAAGACCTTGAGACCACGCTCGGAACAAACAGGTTCGTCGTAGGCCAAGCCATAAGGCAAGTAGCCATCCTGCAACATTTGGATAATTGAAATGACCCCATAAAATAAGCCGCGTTGGGACAAGGCATAAACGAAAATGCCATCTTGAGCAATCTTTACGATGTGCGCTTCAGGGTCGGATGGATAGGGAAGTGAAAAGGACTGCATGACCTCTTGTCCGACTTCTCGGGAAATCCCTTCTATGAAATGAATAGCAGGGAAAGCTAGCTGGCCATCATTTCTTGCTTTTGGATGAGCCAGTAAAGTGTCGGTTAAAATAGGCAGAGGGCTGAATATTTGAGTTTCTTTAGTGAAATAGCGACCGCTGTTTTCTTGTTTCCAATATTGAGGTGTGATGCCTTGTTTCATAATCTGCTCCTTGAACTATCTGAATATCTGCAAGTCATAAATCTGGGCGCAAAAAGAAGGTATGGATCGGATTTGCCTGTTACTGAGTTCTCTCTTTTCTAGTCTTCTCGATTTCGCCTTGAATCTTATAAAGATTTTCCGAAAGACGACCAAAGTAGAGTAGCTCCCCCATCCACTTGATGATCTTGCTTTTTGAATTTTTTGTCAATTTATTTTGTTCTTGTTCTAGCGTAACCTCAAGCCCTTTTGCGCAAGGCTTGGTCTTGTAGGAAGTAATCGTTTTTTCACTATGGGACGAGATTTGAATGACGTAGGTTTCATGGCGACGATAGTCCAGAATCTCATAATCAGTCTTAGTGTAAATATTGTCTGACAATTTTGAGTAACGAAGTCCTTTCTTTAACCTATCTATCTTTTTTGTTTGATTGTCAGCTTGATTGATTTGATTCAGAAACTCGCTTTCCAAAAAGTCATAAAATTCATCTGAAGTGACTTGGAGTTCTCTAATAATCTTCATAAATTAAGTATATAATAAGCCCTTGTGGAAAGTAACCCCTTTAGAGAAATGAGACAGTTTTTAGCGCTTTTTTATACTCTTTAGCTTCGTGTTATACATTATCATAAAAAACGATTATTTTTTATACACTAATTTTACGATAGGTTCTAAAATATATTAAGGGAACTATTTAAAAATAGCGAGTGCCAGCAGTAAAGCACGCAAGAAACTAATGCTTTAAATTTTTTATAACAAATTGAGTATGAATGGCATTCGAAAATGGATACACTAAGATAGAAAACTGTATATCAAGAAAATGTAAACGTTTTTGACAGTGGAATAGAGCTATAGTAAACTGTGGGTAAGAAGTCAACTGGAAAGGAGGAGCTTGTATGGAAGAATGGAATAGTTCAGCGGAGATTATTGCCATGTCCTTAATTGCCAATTCTGGTGCAGCCCGATCCTTAGCTTTTGAAGCACTTAAAAAAGCAAAACTAGCAGAATTTGATGCAGCTAAGGAATTAATGGATGAGGCAAATAGTGTTATTTTAAAGGCCCATCATTCCCAAACAGATTTATTGCAGGAAGAAGCACAAGGAAACGGTCATCAGTTGAGTATACTGCTTGTTCATGCGCAAGACCATTTTATGACCAGTCTTTTGGCCATTGACCTTATCACTGAGATGATTGAGCTGTATTCCAATCGAGAAGGAGAAAGACAATGAAAATCTTATTAATATGTGCAGCTGGTATGTCCACGAGCATCCTGATGAAAAAAATGGAGCAATATGCAAATGACCAAGGTATTGACCTCGATATCAAAGCGGTCGGATTGATGGACTATCAAGATTATGCTCAGGAATATGATGTGATTTTATTAGGTCCTCAGGTCTCTTATAAACTTGATTCGGTCAAAGAGACAGTATCAAAACCTGTTGCCACCATTCCAGCCATGGATTATGCAATGGGAGATTGTAAGAATATCTTTCAATTAATTAAAGCAATATCTTAAGGAGGTTTTTCTAATGGAAAAATTCTTTAACAGTAAATTTATGACCAAACTTCAGGAAATTGGTTATAAACTGGCCAACAACGTGTTTATACAGTCTTTACAAGCTGGATTAGGATCTCTCTTGGGATTGATTACCGTGGGTTCCTTATTTCAAGTCTTAGCTGCAATTGGAAATGAAACAGCTCTAGGTTGGTTCAAAACTGGGGATGCAGTGTATAATACATTGACCTTGCCTTTCCGCTATTCGATGGATTTTATTTCTATCTGGGTTGCTATCTTCTTTGCTTATCATTATGCTAAGAATTTGAAATTGAAATCTCCTATTATGGCCGCGGTTGATACAGCAGTTACTTTCATGCTGGTAGCAGGAGCTTTTGTTGATACTGAAAAATTCTCCGGACTACAATTAGACTATCTTGGGTCACAAGGTATGTTCATCAGCTTCTTCATTGTCTTTGTAGTCGTACAGATTGAAAAATTCTGCTATGAAAAAGATATTAAAATTAAGATGCCAGATGTAGTACCGCAATTTCTTCAAGATAGTTTTGGATCTATTTTGCCAGTATTTTTCTCCATTACTCTCTTTCTCTTACTGAATGTTGGTATTGGTGCTTTGACAGCAGGAGCTTATAATGTTCCGTCTGGTTTTATGGCTCTCTTGCGTGCACCGCTTGGCGCTGTATCATCTGTTCCAGGTATTGTCATGCTTTGTATGTTAGCGCTGGTTCTTTGGTGCTTCGGTATTCATGGTACCCTCATCATTATTCCAATCATTTCTCCACTTGGGATTCAAGCGGCAACGACCAATGCTGCTCTTCATGCGAACGGTCAGCCAATGCAATTCTTCCCAGTCTTACTCTACACTTCCATGGCTTTAGTTGGTGGTACAGGAAATACCTGGGCCCTGGTCCTGATGGGCTTGCGCTCAAAATCCAAACAAATTAGTGCCGTTTCTAAGATTTCGCTCATTCCTGGGTGGTTTGGTATCAAAGAGCCGGTAACATTTGGTATGCCAATTATGTTCAACCCAATTCTTTGCATCCCTTATGTACTCAATGTGCCAATTATGATGATCTTGACTTATTTTGCTTACCAAACAGGCTTTATTATTCCTGCTTGGATAGTGGTTAGTGCACAGTTGCCAATGGGATTCAGCAACTACTTGACAACCCTTCGTTGGCAAAACTTCGTTTGGGACTATATCTTGATTTTACCAGCTATGTTAATCTACTATCCATTCTTCAAAAAATACGAAGAGCAATTGGTTAAGCAAGAAGCTGAAGCGGAAGCAATAGAAGCCAAAGGAGGTGCAGCAGCTTGATTGATGTAACAAAATTTTCCAGAGACTTTCTCTGGGGATCGGCTTCAGCTGCCTATCAAGTTGAAGGAGCTTGGGATGAAGATGGTAAGAGTCTATCTATATGGGACGTCTTTGTTCGCCAGCCTAATAGGACTTTTAAAAACACGACTGGCAACGTGGCAGTGGATCATTATCATCACTATAAAGAAGATGTTAAACTGATGGCAGAAATGGGGCTGAAAGCTTATCGTTTTTCTATTGCTTGGACCCGTATTTTGCCTGAGGGACGAGGAGAGGTCAATCAGAAAGGGATTGAATTTTATTCAAATCTGATTGATGAACTTCTCAAATACAATATTGAACCCATTATTACAATCTATCACTGGGATTTGCCTCAAGTACTGCAAGATGAGTACGGCGGTTGGGAATCCAGAAAGATAATCGACGATTTCCTGTATTATGCAGAGGTTCTCTTTGAAAACTTTGGAGATCGAGTGAAATATTGGATTGGACTCAATGAACAAAATGTCTTTGTTGGACTAGGTTATCGGGATGGTCATTTTCCACCAGGAATCAAAAATATTCAGTTAATGCATCAGGTAAATCACATTGTCAACTTGGCTAATGCAACGATTATCAAACGATTCCATGATTTGAAAATAAAAGGTCAAATCGGTCCAAGCTTTGCTTTTCCTGTCCTCTATGCTCTGGATAATCAGCCAGAGAATGTTCTAGCCATGGAGAAATCTTTGGATGTCAATGTTTGGTATTGGATGGATGCTTATTTATTGGGACGTTATCCAAAGACAGCTCTAGCTTATTTGAAAAATCAATTCGGTATAGAATTAGATATCCGAGAAGGAGATTTAGATATTTTAAAAGCAGGCCGTCCAGATTTCGTAGGCGTCAACTATTACCAATCCCATACTTTTGCTGCTAATGTACCGAATGCTGAAGCTGGAGAGCCGGACCAGTTTAAGCATGTGCCAAACGAACACTTAGAGCGTACTAGCTGGGAGTGGGAAATAGATCCAATTGGTTTGCGAATTGCTTTGCGACGAATTACCAGTAGATATGACATTCCGATTATGATAACTGAAAATGGACTAGGAGAGTATGATACCTTAACGGAAGATAGAAAGATTCATGACCCATATCGGATTGAATATCTTGATAACCATATTACAGCTGTACAAAATGCCATCGAAGATGGTTGCCAAGTCATCGGCTATTGTACGTGGTCTTTCACAGATCTACTTTCATGGCTAAACGGTTATGGTAAGCGCTATGGATTTGTTTATGTAGACCGTGATGAGGAAGAAGGAGGTAGTCTAGAGCGGATTCGAAAAGATAGTTTTTATTGGTATCAAAAATTAATTAAAGAATTTGAGAGCAAAAGAGATAACAGTAGGACTCATTCATAGAAAAAGTCAGCAGTTTATAGGGATATAAACTGCTGACTTTTCTTTTTTATTTTTTTCGCATTTGACCTTGTGGGAAGTAGGTTCCTTCTGGCATGTCGTTAATAATGACATGAACAGCAGACTGAGGTGCGCCAGTATTTCTGACAACGGCTTCAGTTACTTCCTTGGCAAGAGCTTTTTTCTGCTCCAGAGTACGTCCTTCAAACAAATCAATTCTAACAAATGGCATATTTTCTGCCTCCTTTATTTCGTTATTATTATTTTATCACAAATGAGGTTTTAAAGAGTAGTGAATTATGGTAAAATAATGTGAAGTAAAAATGGAGATAGTGAATTAGCAAAGATTTAAATTATGGCTCAGTTATACTACAAATATGGCACGATGAATTCGGGCAAGACCATTGAAATTTTGAAAGTGGCTCACAATTATGAAGAACAAGGCAAGAGCGTGGTTATCATGACCTCGGCTGTTGATACCCGCGACGGCTTTGGTGTCGTTTCTAGTCGTATCGGTATGAAGCGGAATGCTATGGCTATTGAAGATCAGACGGATATTTTTGGCTATATCCAACAGCTGCCTGAGAAGCCTTATTGCGTTTTGATTGATGAGGCTCAGTTCTTGAAACGCCATCATGTCTATGATTTGGCTAGAGTGGTGGATGAGCTAGATGTTCCAGTTATGGCTTTTGGTCTGAAGAACGATTTTCGCAATGAACTCTTCGAAGGTTCCAAGCACCTCTTGCTCTTGGCTGACAAGATTGAGGAGATCAAAACCATTTGCCAATATTGCTCTCGCAAGGCCACTATGGTTTTACGGACTGATAACGGAAAACCAGTTTATGATGGTGAGCAGATTAAAATTGGCGGCCACGAGACCTATATCTCAGTCTGCCGCAAGCACTATTTTAACCCCGACATTAAGTAATCCTACGATAGAAACAAAGGAGATGATGAAAAATCTATGAACATCTATGAACAGTTACAAGCAGTTGAAGATCGCTATGAAGAACTTGGTGAACTCCTAAGCGACCCTGATGTAGTCAGCGATACCAAGCGTTTTATGGAGCTTTCTAAGGAAGAAGCCAGCACCCGCGATACAGTGACAGCTTACCGTGAGTATAAAAAAGTCCTTCAAAACATCACAGACGCTGAAGAAATGATAAAAGACGCCTCTGGTGATGCTGACTTGGAAGAAATGGCTAAGCAAGAGCTTAAAGATGCCAAGGCTGAAAAAGAGGAATACGAGGAAAAACTAAAAATCCTCCTTTTACCGAAGGATCCAAACGATGATAAGAATATTATCCTTGAAATCCGCGGGGCTGCGGGAGGAGACGAAGCGCAGTTGTTTGCTGGTGACCTCTTGCAGATGTATCAAAAATATGCTGAAAGCCAAGGCTGGCGCTTCGAAGTCATGGAGGCTTCTTATAATGGTGTAGGCGGGATCAAGGAAGTAGTCGCTATGGTTTCGGGTCAGTCGGTCTACTCAAAGCTTAAGTATGAATCAGGTGCTCACCGCGTACAGCGGGTTCCTGTAACAGAAAGCCAAGGTCGCGTTCATACTTCCACAGCAACTGTCTTGGTTATGCCAGAAATCGAAGAAGTAGAATACGACATTGATCCTAAAGATCTGCGCGTTGACATCTACCATGCATCTGGTGCTGGCGGACAGAACGTCAATAAGGTTGCAACTGCTGTTCGTATCGTCCATCTGCCTACCAATATCAAGGTTGAAATGCAGGAAGAGCGTACTCAGCAGAAGAACCGGGATAAGGCTATGAAAATCATCCGAGCTCGTGTAGCAGACCACTTTGCTCAAATCGCTCAAGATGAGCAGGATGCAGAGCGCAAGTCCACAATTGGTACAGGTGATCGCTCAGAGCGGATTCGCACCTATAATTTTCCGCAAAATCGAGTGACAGATCACCGTATCGGCTTGACCTTGCAAAAGCTGGACACGATTTTAGCTGGCAAACTGGATGAAGTCGTTGACGCTCTGGTTCTCTATGACCAAACGCAAAAACTAGAAGAGCTGAATAAATAATGACATTGGCTCAATATTTGGTGGAGCTAGAGCAGGAGTTAGTAGCAGCGGGAGAAGAAGCAGAAAGCCTGTCTTTCGTTTATCGAGCTCTCAATAAGCTCTCCTTTACCGACTTTGTTCTCAAACTTCGGACAGAAGTCAGCCAGGAAGACCGTAAACAGCTAAAAGCAATTCAAGAGCAGCTGCTTGCCCATAAGCCGGCTCAATATATCATTGGCAGCAGTGACTTTCACGGCTTGACTCTCAAGGTGGACGAGCGAGTTCTGATTCCAAGGCCTGAGACGGAGGAGCTGGTGGAGCTGATTTTGTCAGAAAATCCTGAAAGTTCTCTGTCTGTCTTGGATATCGGAACGGGTAGCGGAGCCATTGCTTTGGCACTGGCAAACAGCCGTCCAGACTGGCAGATTACTGCTTCTGATCTCTCTGGCGATGCTCTTGCCTTAGCAGCAGAAAATGCTCAATCCAGCGGACTTAACCTTGTTTTTGTCCAGTCTGATTGCTTGGATGCAATTCAAGGAAAATTTGACATTATCGTCTCTAACCCGCCCTATATTTCAGAAGCAGATAAAGACGAAGTCGGACTCAATGTTTTGACCTCAGAGCCTCACATGGCCCTTTTTGCTGAGGAAGATGGCTATGCCGTCTATCGGAAAATAGCCGAGCAGGCAGGAGACTATCTGACAAAAATAGGAAAAATCTATCTGGAAATTGGTTACAAGCAAGGAGACGGTGTCAGGGAGTTGCTGGAAAAAAACTTCCCTCAAAAACGAATCCGAGTCCTGAAAGATCAATTTGGCAAAGATAGGATGGTGGCGATGGACAATGGATAAGATAGAAAAGATTCTAGCGGCCAGTGGAGCGGTTGTCCTGCCGACAGAAACTGTTTATGGCCTCTTTGCTCAGGCTTTAAATGAAGAGGCAGTTGAGCGAGTCTACGAATTAAAACGAAGACCTCGTGACAAGGCTCTTAATCTCAATGTGGCGAGTTTAGAAGAGATTTATGCTTTTTCTAAGAAACAGCCCAGTTATCTGAAGCAACTCTATCAAGCCTTTCTGCCTGGGCCTTTGACTATTATCCTTCAAGCTAATGACCGAGTGCCGACTTGGATCAACTCAGGTATGGAAACTGTGGGCTTTCGGATTCCTAAGCATCCGGTTACGCTTGACTTGATTCGCAAGTACGGGCCCTTGATTGGTCCATCCGCCAATCTTTCTGGAAAAGCTAGTGGAACTTCTTTCCAGCAGATTATGATGGATTTTCAAGAGGAGGTCTCGGGAGTAGAAGATGATGCTACTTTGACAGGTCAAGATTCAACTATTCTGGACTTGTCAGGAGAAAAGGCTCTTATTTTACGCCAGGGAGCGATTACTCGCGAGGATATTCTCGCCCAAGTAAATGATATAAAATTTTAATCCAATTTTATTAAAGCAAGGAAGTTTTATTATGAAAAAAATTAATAGTGAAAAAGAGTTGCTAAATTATCTTAATGTTCCTAGTTTTCGACATGTTACAAAAGACAAGCTACTGTCTTTTGCATCAATCCTAAACAATATTGATCCTGAAGTAGCTAAACAAGCAATTGAACAGTTTCCTAATTTTTCAGAAAACATGAAAGAAATTGTTCAAAATTATAAAGAGGTGATTGATAAAACTATCTTATCTAACGACAATAGTCAAAACAATTACATTGAGATTTGCAAATCAATTATTGATTCACTAAAAAAAGAATTAGATAAAGACAATCATTCTTTTGAAGAAAAGCAGTACCTGATTGATAAAATGTGTGTGCTTTCTGATAAAATAGCTGCAAAAGATACTGAGAATAAAATCTGGTTGGGTAAGTCAAACAAGTCATTTCAGCTCATCGCAGCTTTTGCTATTTTTGCATTAGCTACAGCTATCGGTACAACAATTTCTATTGGAAATGATAATAAGAATTAAAAAGGAGACACCTTATGATTTTTGACCAAGAAGACTACAAAGCATTTGACCCAGAGATTTGGGAAGCAGTTGCTAAAGAAGAAGAACGTCAGCAGCATAATATTGAGCTGATCGCTTCAGAAAATGTCGTTTCTAAAGCTGTCATGGCCGCTCAAGGTTCTATTTTGACCAATAAGTACGCTGAAGGCTACCCAGGTCGCCGTTACTATGGTGGGACAGATGTAGTGGATGTGATTGAGAGTCTGGCAATTGAACGAGCCAAGGAAATCTTTGGTGCCAAGTTTGCTAATGTTCAGCCTCACTCAGGTAGCCAGGCTAATTGCGCTGCTTATATGGCTTTGATTGAGCCAGGCGATACAGTTATGGGCATGGATCTGTCTGCTGGCGGCCACTTGACTCATGGTGCATCAGTCAGCTTTTCTGGTCAAACCTATAATTTTGTATCCTATAGTGTTGATCCCGAAACAGAATTGTTGGACTTTGATGCCATCCTCCAGCAAGCCAAAGAGGTTCAGCCTAAGCTGATTGTGGCAGGTGCTTCAGCCTATTCTCATATCATCGACTTTTCAAAATTCCGTGAAATCGCTGACGCTGTAGGTGCCAAGCTTATGGTTGACATGGCTCACATCGCTGGTTTGGTTGCTGCAGGTCTCCATCCTAGCCCTGTGCCTTACGCGGATATCACAACCACGACGACCCACAAGACCTTGCGCGGGCCTCGCGGTGGCTTGATTTTGACAAACGATGAAGAATTAGCTAAGAAAATCAACTCAGCTATCTTCCCAGGCATTCAAGGCGGACCATTAGAGCACGTTATTGCAGCCAAAGCGGTTGCCTTTAAAGAAGTACTGGACCCAGCTTTCAAGGTTTATGCTCAGCAGATTTTGGACAATGCCCAAGCTATGGCTCAAGTCTTCCGTCAGCATGACAAGTTCCGTGTGATTTCTGACGGTACTGAAAATCACCTTTTCCTAGTGGATGTCACTAAGGTTGTAGAAAATGGGAAAGTCGCTCAAAATCTCTTGGATGAGGTCAATATTACGCTCAATAAAAACTCCATCCCTTACGAGACTTTGTCACCATTTAAGACTAGCGGAATTCGTATCGGTACAGCAGCTATTGCAGCTCGAGGCTTTGGTGTAACGGAAAGCATCAAGGTAGCCGAGCTCATTATCAAGGCTCTGGAAAACGCTGAAAACGAAGCGGTGCTGAATCAGGTGCGGGCAGAAGTTCGAGAATTGACGGACGCTTTTCCACTCTATGAGGGCTTAAACTAAGATGGATATTTACGTAAAAAAAGCGATTATTCATCAATTCAGCCCAGCTGATACCGAACTGCTGCTGGCGGATAAGTTTCTCAACATTACTCCTAAGATTGAAGAATACCTGCGCAAGAAGATTGAGCGGGTCTATTCTGACGATGCTAAAACAGGTGTTTTCGATCCCGAAAACGTCTTTTTAGCCCATCTTTCAGACGACCTACTAGAAACATCAGTGACAGTGGCCAAGCTCTGGCAGGAGGAGTTTTCTGTCAGTGAAAACCAGAAAACCAATGATTTGATTTTTGTCCAGTTTGACAAAGAAGGTGTGGAACACTTCGCTTTTCTGCGGATTGCTCTGCGGGAAACTCTGACCCACTTGGGTGGTGAGGTGGACAATCCTATCAAGCTGACGCAGAACAATTTACCTGGATTTGGTACAGGTGCAGACGAGGCTTTGGTCATCAATCTCAAGTCTCGCAAGTACCATCTGATTGAAAAACGCATCAAGTATAACGGTGCCTTTCTCAATTATATGTCGGACAATCTCTTGCAGGTCAATCCGACAATCTCAGCCAAGAAATCAATCAAAGCGCTTGAGAAGACTGCTCAAAAAGTTGCCGAAAGTTTTAACAAAGACGATTTCCAGTTTCAGTCTAAGGTTAAATCCAGTATTTTCAAAAATCTGGAAGAAAACGACGAATTGTCGCCTGAGAAACTGGCCGATGATCTTTTTGACAGCAATCTAACTGCCCGACTTACCTTTATTGACCAAGTCAAGGAAGCTATTCCTGAGCCAGTCAAGTTTGATGAGATTGACAGCAGCCGCCAGAAGAAAAAGTTCGAAAATCAGAAACTCTCCCTTTCAAATGGAATTGAGCTCATCGTTCCTAATAATGTCTATCAGGACGCAGAGTCTGTAGAATTTATCCAGAACGACAACGGAACCTATTCTATTTTGATTAAGAACATCGAGGATATCCAAAATAAATAATGTTTAAATTTCTAAGAAGACTGATTTTAGTCCTTTTCGTGCTATTTGCCGGCTATAAAATTTATCAGGTTCATCATGATGTCAAACAAGTCATGAAGTATCAGAGCTTAGTCAGAGAAGTGCTGGACGAGCAGGACACAGCGGCCAATGAAGAATTGGTTCTGGCCATGATTTATACAGAGACAAAGGGAAAAGACACTGATGTCATGCAGTCCAGTGAAAGCGCGACTGGTCAGACTAATGCCATTACGGACAACAAAGAAAGTATTCGCCAGGGCGTTCAGACCTTGTCTGATAACCTAGAGTTGGCCAGCGAGAAAAAGGTGGATGTTTGGACAGCTGTACAAGCCTATAATTTCGGTCAGGCCTATATCAACTACGTCGCTAAAAACGGTGGCGAAAATACGCTGGAGCTGGCTAAGAAATATTCCAAAGATGTAGTAGCGCCAAGCTTAGGAAATGTAACTGGCAAGACCTACGGCTACTATAACCTGATTTCAATTTTTCACGGACCAGAGCTCTATATCAACGGCGGTAATTATTATTATTCCCGTCAGGTCAAGATGAACATGCATATCATGCGCCTCTTAAAATGGTTTTAGAAAGAAGTAGTTAAGCTTCTTTCTTTTTTGATGGTGAAGTAATAATCCAGATATTTGTAACCATGATAGATACATGATATAATTTTGTACATCTATCATAAAAAGGAATGAAAAATGAACAAGAAACTTGCTTTTAAGCTCCTCATTCTGGTCTTGGTGACAATTGCCGGTCTAACAGCTTTTTACAACCATAAAGAAGCCACTAGCCTCAATACAAAACAATTTGTGCAGTCAACAACGCCGACCTTGTTTTTCCACGGTTTTGGATCCAGCTCTAATGCTGAAAATCATATGACAGAGGCAGCCAAAAAGGCTGGAGTCACTCAGACAATTATCACAGCAAATGTCAGTAAAAACGGTCAAGTAAGCTTATTAGGCGAGATACCGAAAGGTGCAATCAATCCTATTATCAAGGTAAACTATGAAGATAACCGCAATGCCGACTACGCTCAAGATGGTAGGTATGCAGCAGCTGTGATTCGCAAGCTACAAGAAACTTATGGTTTTAAGAAGATGAATCTGGTAGGCCATTCGATGGGAAATATGTCCATCCTCTTTTATATGCTGGAGAACGGTCAGGATGAAAAGCTGCCCGAGCTGCAAAAGCAGGTCAATATTGCCAACCATGTTAATGGTCTGCAAGGAAGAGACTTGCCTGAAGATTTGAGTATCCTAGACGACCAAACTGGCCAGCCTAGTGCTATGAGCCAGACTTATCAAAAACTACTGGGATTACGAGAAGTTTACCCGCAAGAGCAGGTAGATGTTCTGAACATTTATGGTGATTTTAAAAACGAATCCGATGGCTCCGTACTCAATACCTCTTCCCGTAGCCTCAAATATCTCCTAGTTGAGAATGCCAAATCTTACCAGGAAAAGAAAATTACAGGTCAGTTGGCTCAGCACAGTCAATTGCATGAGAATCCAGAAGTAGACGAGTTATTAATTGATTTCCTTTGGAAAAAGTAGAAAAGAGCAGTTACTGGCAAGCAAATCCAGTGACTGTTTTTTCTTTGAACTTCTTTGAGAAATATTGTAAAATGTATCTATTATCTCAAGCACTTAATGGATGAGATAATAATAACTCCATCATTGCAGCAAACAAGCTGAAGCACTCTGAATATCAAAAGGAGCGGAAATCACAAGCTCAAGAAACAGGGATTCGAGGCAGTCAGATAGAAAGTTTGTTGCGAAAAAAGCTATAGAATTTGGGAAACTATAGCAGGAGGAAAAGAGGAAAAAAATATGAAATTCAAAAAAACTTTAATGACAGCAGGAGCCTTGCTGGCTACTCTGTTTACTGTATCGACCGCAGCTGCCGATTCAAATGTTCAGAAAGTCATTGATGAGACTTACGTGCAGCCTGAGTATGTGCTGGGTTATTCCTTAGATGAAAGCCAAAAACAGCAGACCTTGCAGATGTTGGGCTACAATTCATCTAGTGACAACAAGCCACTTAAGACCATGACTCCAGAAGTCTACTCTAAAATCATGGATGTTGCTAACGACCCTAGCCTGCAGCTTTATTCTTCTGTAAAAATCCAGAAGTTAGGCAGCAATAAGCCATTAGAGGTCAAAATTGTCACTCCGCAAAACATCACTAAGGTTACAGAAGATATGTATCGCAATGCGGCTGTAACACTGGGTGTTCAGCACGCGCAGATTACCGTTGCTGCACCGATTCCGGTAACAGGTGAGAGTGCCTTGGCAGGGATTTACTACTCTCTAGAAGATAACGGTGCGACCATTCCACAGGAAAATAAAAACCTAGCGCAGGAAGAACTGGCTGCCCTTTCTGGCATCAATGCTGAAAACACAGGTAAGGAAGGCTATGACGCAGACAAGCTCAACGTAGCTCTGGCTGATATCAAAGCAGCCATCGCCAATGCTAAGAAGAACAACAGCAATCTGACAGCAGATGATGTCCGTAAGATTGTTGAAGAAACCTTGAAAAACTACGGTCTGACTCAGTCAGTGACCAGTGACCAAATCAACCTCATCGTGAATTTCGCTATCAATCTTTCAAACAGTGGAGTCATTACAGATTCTGACTTTACAAAGACACTTAGTGACTTGAAAGACAGCATTGTTTCAAAGGCAGGGGATACTTTTAACAATATTAACCTCAACTTTGATGCAAACGGCCTCCTTCAAGAAGGTGGTAATTTCTTTTCTAATATCTGGAATGCCATTGTCAACTTCTTTAAAGGATTGTTTGGCGGTTAATTCCAAGACTATATAAAACAAGGCTAGGACATTTTAGTCCTAGCCTTGTTTTATGTCTAGAAATGAAATTTTAATTTAGCTTTTTAAAAAGAAAATACGGAAGAGCAGCAGTAGACAAAGGTGAAGCGGATAAAAAGCATAAAAACCCCACTTTACCCAGGCAGGCGAATAACCGCGCTGGCCGTTATAGGCCTTGAGAAGCGGCAGAGTCAGGAGTAGACCCAACATAGCAGCCGCATCGCAGAGCAGGACAGGATTGGGAACTGTATAAAAGGCCCAAAGATTTATCAGAATAGACACTACCATAAGGGTGAGGATTGGTGTGACAAAGCCGTCTGATTCCTCTCGTTTTTCGTAGAAACCAACGATCGTCAAGATTCCCAAAAAGCCCCAGTCCGATTGCCAAGTCAGAAAAGAGAATGTTAAAATCAAGAGCAAGCGCAGAAAAGAATGTTGAACCTTTTCCAAAAATACTAGCAATAAAAGCCCTAAGAGCAAAGTGTAGAGAATGTTATTATTAACCGTCAATGGTTTGTGGCTTTCAAAAAGATAATAGAATGGTAGAATGGATAGTAACCAAAAAAGAGTTAGGCGAAGTGCGTATTTCCCTCTGCTTCGTGTATACTGAAAGCCCTCAACCAGTAAATAAGCCATGATTGGAAAAGTCAGTCGTCCAATTGTTTCAGTCAAGAAATACAAGTAAATATTCTGGTTTTCCAACTCTAGCGTATGTCCCAAATGGTTGATAAGCATAGCAGCAATAGCAATCAATTTCAAATGAAAAGCATCCAGCGATTTTTTCATCTCTAACTCCTTCATCAATATTTTACTAGTCATTATATAAAAAATGGTGTGCGAAGTCAATGCAATCAAAAAGGGCTTTTCGCCCTTTTTGAAGTAAGAATAATATGTTTTTATATTTTTACTCCCACTCTACAGTTGCAGGTGGTTTGCTGGTGATATCGTAGACGATGCGGTTGACGTGATCCACCTCGTTGACGATACGAACAGAGATTTTTTGCAGAACATCCCAAGGAATCTTGGCAAAGTCAGCTGTCATGCCATCAATAGAAGTGATAGCGCGAATCGCAATTGTGTAGTCGTAAGTTCGGCCGTCGCCCATGACACCAACAGAACGGACACCTGTATTAACAGTAAAGTACTGCCAGATGTCACGGTCAAGACCAGCTTTGGCGATTTCTTCGCGGAGAATAGCATCAGATTCACGGACAGTTTCCAATTTTTCCTCAGTGATTTCTCCCATAACGCGAATAGCAAGTCCTGGTCCTGGGAATGGCTGGCGCCAGACAATTTCATCAGGCATACCAAGCTCTGTCCCCAAAGCACGCACTTCGTCCTTGTAAAGTGTGTTCAACGGCTCAATCAGCTCAAACTGCATGTCTTCCGGCAGACCACCAACGTTATGGTGAGACTTGATAGTCTGAGCAGTATCGGTACCAGATTCGATAACGTCTGTATAGAGCGTTCCTTGAGCCAAGAATTTTACATCTTTCAGTTTGCTGGCTTCGTCGTCAAAGACATAGACAAACTCGTTTCCGATGATTTTACGTTTTTGCTCTGGATCTGAGACACCAGCTAGTTTATCAAGGAAACGTTTAGCTGCGTCAGCCTTAATGATATTCAAGCCAAATTTGCCGCCCAGCATATCCATGACCTGATCTGCTTCGCCTTTACGCAAAAGACCATGATCCACAAAGATACAGATTAGTTGATTGCCGATTGCTTTCTGCAAGAGAACACCGACGACAGAAGAGTCAACACCACCAGAAAGTCCCAACAGCACCTTCTTGTCACCAACGGTTTGGCGGATTTTTTGAATTTCCATGTCAATGAAGTTATCCATAGACCAGTCGCCTTTGGCTCCACAAATATTAAGAGCAAAGTTGCGCAGGATATCATAACCAAATTCTGAATGACGAACCTCAGGGTGGAACTGAATGCCGTAGATTTTCTTAGCTGGATTTTCAATAGCTGCAAAAGGACAGTCAGCAGAAGTACCAGTACGGACAAAGTCAGCAGGAATTTCTGTTACTGCATCTCCGTGGCTCATAAGAACTAACTGGCTTTCAGGCGTACCGTTGAAAAGGCTGGAATTAGCAGTATGTGACAGATTTGACTGACCGTATTCACGATTTCCAGCATGACCAGCAGGAACAACCTTGCCGCCCAGCTTGTGAGTCAACAGCTGCATACCATAGCAGATCCCCAAAATCGGGATTCCCAACTCGAAAATTTCCGGGTCAATATCAAAAGAGCCGTCTTCATATACAGAATTCGGACCGCCGGAAAGGATAATTCCGATAGGCTGGATAGCACGGACTTCGTCAGCGGTAATCTTGTGGCTCTTGAGCTCAGAAAAAACACCGATTTCACGAATGCGGCGTGAAATCAGCTGGTTGTACTGGCTGCCGTAATCAAGCACGATGATCTTTTCGACATCTTGCAATTCAGTTCTAGTAGTCATCTGTTCCCTTTCTTAAAAGAAGTAATCTTTTCCCCTCATTTTATCACAAAAAAGGAATTTTTCCAAGGCAATAAGGAGCAAGAGTGCTGAAAAAACGAATATGAGTCTTTATTTGACAAAACTGCTAAAATCGTGAGAAAAGCAAGTATTTGAGAGCTAATCCTTATCATTTAGTTTGACATTTGAAGTATTTGGTACTAAAATAAAGGAAGGTACCAAATAAGAAAGAAGAGTCAACATGTTGCCCGCATATATCAAAATTCATGATCAGATTAAGAAAGACATCGACGATGCCGTTTGGGAGATTGGAGAGCGCCTGCCCAGTGAGCGAGATCTAGCCGAAACCTTTAAGGTCAGCCGTATGACCCTGCGTCAGGCCATTACGCTCTTGGTTGATGAGGGGGTGCTAGAGCGTCGAGTCGGTAGTGGCACCTTCGTTGCCAGTACACGTGTTCAGGAGAAAATGCGCGGCACCACCAGCTTCACGGAAATCATGAAGGCACAAGGCAAAACGCCATCCAGCCAGCTCATTTCTTATCGACGCACTCTGCCGAGTGAGCAGGAAGTGGAGAAGCTAGGCATCCATAAGACAGAAAATGTCATTCGGATGGAGCGGGTTCGCTACGCTGACGATTTGCCAGTGGTTTACGAGGTAGCTTCAATTCCTGAGAAGTTCATTAAGAATTTCAAAAAAGAAGAGGTGACTAGTCATTTCTTCCAGACCTTGCAGGAACATGGCTATAAGATTGGCAAGTCCCAGCAGACGATTTATGCTCGACTGGCTAAGGAAAAAATTGCCAATTACCTTGATATTCCCCGCGGTCATGCCATCTTAGGACTGACTCAGATTTCTTACTTTGATGACGGCACAGCTTTTGAATATGTAAAAAGCCAATATGTCGGCGATCGTTTTGAATTTTATTTGGAAAACAATTAATTATTGCAAAACTCTTGGTTATCACCAAGGGTTTTTAACTTGCCTTTTACTCGGTAGAAAAAGCTGATTGAAGTTTTGCAATCTCATATTTCGAGTGTTTATTTCCCTTGTCAGACTAGAGTTTATCATGCTTTTCTGGTATAATGTTTCTTATGGAAATTGAAAAAACAAACCGAATGAATGCTCTCTTTGAGTTTTATGCGGCGCTTTTGACTGACAAGCAGATGAACTATATTGAACTCTACTATGCAGATGATTACAGTCTGGCGGAGATTGCCGAGGAGTTTGGTGTTAGCCGTCAGGCTGTTTACGATAATATCAAGCGGACAGAGAAGATTCTGGAAGACTATGAGAAAAAGCTGCACATGTACTCGGACTACATTGTCAGAAGTCAGATATTTGACCAGATTACAGAGAAATACCCTGGCGACAGCTATCTGCAGGAGCAGATCGGGATTCTGTCTGGTATTGACAATAGGGAGTGACCATGGCTAAACAAGTTAGCTACAAGGGAATGTCTTGCTGGTTGTTAGAGTTGGAAGAATCTTTTCCTGCCAGGGTGCAAATCATCTCCCCTGACGATCTTTCTAAGGCAATGCAAGAAGGCTTCAGCTGCTGGGGCTACCCAAATGAGATTATGAAAGAAGTCTCCACTGAGGAATACGCTTGTTTAACTCGTTTTGGAAAATTTCCACTGAATTGATTGAAATAGAAACTAGGAGAAATAAAATATGGCATTTGAAAGTTTAACGGAACGTTTACAGAACGTCTTTAAAAATCTGCGTAGAAAAGGAAAAATCTCAGAGAGCGATGTCCAGGAAGCAACCAAAGAGATTCGTCTGGCCCTTTTAGAAGCCGATGTTGCCCTGCCAGTTGTCAAAGACTTTATCAAGAAAGTCCGTGAGCGCGCTGTTGGTCATGAGGTTATCGACACCCTCAATCCAGCGCAACAAATCATCAAGATTGTTGACGAAGAGCTGACAACTATTCTGGGTTCTGATACTGCTGAGATTATCAAGTCACCAAAGATTCCAACTATTATCATGATGGTTGGTCTGCAAGGGGCTGGTAAGACCACCTTTGCCGGAAAGCTTGCTAATAAGCTCAAGAAAGAAGAAAATGCTCGTCCTCTCATGATTGCGGCGGATATTTACCGTCCGGCGGCTATTGATCAGCTGAAAACACTTGGACAGCAAATTGATGTACCTGTCTTTGCTCTGGGGACCGAAGTTCCAGCAGTTGAGATTGTCCGTCAGGGTTTGGAGCAAGCCAAAGCAAACCACAATGACTATGTCCTGATTGATACGGCTGGGCGCCTTCAGATTGACGAAAAGCTCATGCAGGAGCTGTCAGATGTCAAAGCGCTGGCTAATCCGAATGAAATCCTCTTGGTTGTCGATGCCATGATTGGTCAGGAAGCGGCTAATGTCGCTCGTGAGTTTAACAGTCAACTGGAAGTGACCGGGGTTATCCTGACTAAGATTGATGGCGATACCCGTGGTGGTGCAGCCCTGTCTGTTCGTCAGATTACTGGTAAGCCTATTAAATTTACTGGTACCGGTGAAAAAATCACTGATATCGAAACCTTCCACCCAGACCGTATGTCTAGCCGGATTCTAGGCATGGGGGACATGCTGACTTTGATTGAAAAAGCCTCTCAAGAATATGATGAGAAAAAATCGCTTGAAATGGCTGAAAAGATGCGGGAAAACACCTTTGATTTCAATGATTTTATTGATCAGTTGGATCAGGTACAAGGCATGGGACCTATGGAAGACTTGCTCAAGCTGATTCCAGGTATGGCCAATAATCCTGCCCTCAAGAATATCAAAGTGGACGAGAAAGAAATTGCCCGCAAGCGCGCTATCGTATCCTCTATGACACCGGCTGAGCGTGAAAATCCTGACTTGCTGAGTCCTAGCCGTCGCCGTCGGATTGCTAATGGTTCAGGTAACAGTTTCGTTGATGTCAATAAATTTATCAAAGACTTCAATCAAGCTAAGCAGATGATGCAGGGCGTTCTGTCAGGCGATATGAGCAAGATGATGAAGCAAATGGGTCTCAATCCAAACAATATGCCTAAGAACATGCCTGGTGGCGGAGGAATTCCCGACATGTCAGCTCTTGAAGGCATGATGGGCCAAGGAAGTATGCCAGATATGTCAGGCTTAGGAGGAGCCGGCATGCCGGATATGAGCCAAATGTTCGGAGGTGGTCTCAAAGGGAAGGCCGGAGAGTTCCTGATGCGCCGCAGCATGAATAAAATGGCCAAGCAAATGAAGAAAAACAAGAAGAAGCGGAAGTAATAACAAAAAAACAAGTCGCATAACTAAGTTTTATGTGGCTTGTTTTTGGAAACATCAGATTCAGATACGGAGACTAGAATGAAGCCTTTTTTGACTCAATTGATTCATCGACTTGCTAAAACCTTTCAAAAATTATTGAATAAGCTGCCTTCCCACCCTATTTCTCATCTACCTGCCAGCAAGGTCGAAATATGTCCCATTATCATGATTCCAGGTAGTTCGGCGACAGAGAATCGATTTAATCGAATGGTTAAAAAGCTCAACCACAATCAGCATCCGCGTCATAGTCTGGTCCGTATTAAAGTCTGGAATGACGGACACATGACTTACCGAGGGCATTTGAAGCGGAAAGACGGAAACCCCATTTTTGTGGTTGGCTTTCAAAATAATCGTGATGGTTATAAAAATATCAAGAAACAAGCGGCCATGTTTGATGCTGCCTTGACTGTCTTGCGAGAGAAGTACTCTTTTAACAACTTTAAGGCGCTGGGGCATTCTAATGGAGGACTAGTTTATACAGTATTCCTGCAGCAATACCTGACAAACCATTCTGATTTGGAGGTGGAAAAGCTCCTGACTATTGGCAGTCCTTATAATCTGAACAAGAAAAATCTCAATCATCGAGTCGCGATGCTAGATGACTTTGTAGCCAATCAGGGAAAACTTCCTAAGAAGCTGCAGCATTTGTCAATTTTGGGAATTTTTTTCCGAGATGGTGACGGAATTGTCCATAAAAGCAGTGTAGAGGCTGGGAGCTTGATTTACAAAGGAAAAATAGCTTCACACAGAGAGGTTGTCATCGTAGGTAAGGATGCCCATCATTCCTCTCTGCCCCAAAATGAACAGGTAATTGATTTGATTAGGGATTTTTTGTTATAATAAAAATAAACTTAAACCGATAAATCTTTACATAATTTAATTTTGGTAAAAAATTAGAAAGGCGACAAAACAATGAAAATAACAGAAATTCTTCATAGGTATTATGGTGACTTTGATCTGATAAATGAAAAATGGAATGAAGACTATGAAAGCATTTTGATTAAGCCAAAGGATGATCAAGAATATAAAAGATGCCGTTTGGCAAAGAAAACGCCCAAAAAAGAAGGCTACTTTACAGTCTTTTGGAAAAAAGACCAAGACAACAAGAATATCCCTTATACTGATAAAGACTTGGGTAATAAACTGGTTATTGTCGTCATCGAAGACCGTCATTGCGGTATATTTATCATTCCCAAAGAGGTGGCTATCAGTAAAAAAATTCTTTCTACAAAGGATTGTAAAGGAAAGATGGCAATGCGGTTTTATCCGTCCTGGTGCACAAATTTAAATAAAACAGCTCAGGCAACACAAAAATGGCAACTGGATTATTTTCAAAAAATCGAATCAGATGAATAAGTTTCAGGTAAAACAAGACAGAGTTTAGTTTCTCAATTCTGTCTTGTTTTTATTATCTGTTATCTGTTTTGTAGTAAAGTTAGATTACTTACCTCCCTCTATCATCTTTCCGAAAAACTATAATTTTCTTGAAAAATATATCTAGATATGCTATACTACTTTTATAGAAAAAACGGAGAAATATGATGAGACGTGAACTGTTATTAGAAAGAATTGATAAACTTAAGGCTACCATGCCCTGGTACATTTTGGAATATTACCAGTCTAAGCTGGCAGTACCTTATAGTTTTACAACCTTATACGAATATCTCAAAGAATATGATCGCTTTTTTAACTGGGTGCTGGAATCTGGCATCACAGACGCTTCGCATATTGCTGAGATTCCTCTTTCGGTCTTGGAAAACATGACCAAGAAAGACATGGAAGCCTTCATTCTGTATCTGCGAGAGCGTCCGCTTCTCAATGCTAATACGACCCAAAACGGTGTTTCTCAGACAACCATCAGCCGAACTCTTTCGGCTTTGTCCAGCCTCTATAAATATTTGACTGAGGAAGTTGAAAACGAACAGGGTGAGCCCTACTTCTATCGAAATGTGATGAAAAAGGTTGCTACTAAGAAGAAAAAGGAAACTCTGGCTGCTCGTGCTGAGAATATTAAGCAGAAGCTCTTTTTAGGAGATGAGACAGAAGAATTCCTCCAGTATATTGATACAGAGTACCCTAAGAAGCTCTCTAATCGCGCTCTGTCCTCCTTCAACAAAAACAAAGAACGTGATCTAGCTATCATTGCCTTGCTGCTAGCCTCTGGTGTTCGTCTGTCTGAAGCTGTTAATCTTGATCTGAAAGACATCAATCTCAAAATGATGGTTATCGAAGTAACTAGAAAAGGCGGGAAAAGGGATTCTGTCAATGTTGCTGCTTTTGCCAAGCCCTACTTAGAAGAATATCTAAACATTCGGAGCAAACGATACAAGGCCGAAAAGACTGATACAGCCTTCTTTTTGACTGAATACCGCGGCACTCCTAATCGAATCGATGCTTCCAGTGTCGAAAAAATGGTGGCCAAGTATTCTGAGGACTTCAAGGTGCGAGTGACACCTCACAAACTCCGCCACACGCTTGCTACACGTTTATACGATGCAACCAAATCTCAAGTTCTCGTCAGTCATCAGCTAGGGCATGCTAGCACTCAGGTAACGGACCTCTACACCCACATTGTCAATGATGAACAAAAGAATGCTTTAGATAAACTATAGTTTACATAATTAAAAATATGTAAATATTGTAATAAAAATAAAAGAGCGAAAATCCATTTTAGATGCTTCGCTCTTTTTCTTATAAAAACTCAATCCAATAATTACGATGGGGTTCAACAATCAGCGGTTTGCCCCAGAAGTGCTTGAGATGTTCTAGATTTGCTGCTGTGACAGGTCGATTCTTGGAGTTGTACTTTTCAGCGCTTTCTCTAGTTAGGAAACATTTGACTGCTTCGTAGGAGCCTTCTGCTGTCTCTCTATTCAGCCCTTCGAAGCTAACTTCATCGCCTGGCTGAGGATTATCCGTGAAGAGTTTTCCGATAAAATAGACCGTTTTACTCTTCATCAGATCGTAAGCCTTGATATTCTCTATTCGATTATTAGCTGCTGCAAACATGATACAAAAGCTGTCTACAAGATCCTTCAAGGGCATCAGGTCTTCCTTGGGAACGAAAACATCTATCATGTAGAGCCCGCCAATAACTAGGTTTTGAAAAGAAGGTTGCTGAATGACATTATCTAACGCCATACCAAGTGGCAATTTCACTGCTTGATAGCCAGATTTTTCAAATTCTTCTTTCTTTTTCTCATAATCTTCTTCAGATATGCTAACATAAAAATTGTCTGGATTAGGAGAAGTTTTTTTCTTCAGAAAAGCTACAACTGTGCGATCCAACTGCTCAAACAGACCAAGGCTTTCTACTGGGACTTTCTGCATCAAGACACCTCTTTCTCTAATTCCCTATCATTTTATCATATCTAGCAGATAAAGCCTAGAGAAAACTAGCCGGTCAAAGAAACGTAAGAATGTTGTCGATTTGAAATAAACTCTTTACATGAAAAACCAAACTCTCGAAGAGTTTGGTTTTCTTTATGTCATATTTTAACCGACGATAGCTTCGGCAATCTCTTCTCTGCTGATTCCAGCAAAGTAGCGGCTAATATCAATCGTTTCAAGAGCTTTCAGGACATCTTCACGCTCGTATTTAACACCGCGCAGCACATCTTCTACTGCTGCTACGTCCTCAATACCAAAGAAGTCTCCATAGATTTTAATATCCTGAATCTTAGATTCAACAACATTGGCAAAGATTTCTACCTTACCGCTGGTAAATTTGGTGCCACGGCGCACATTGTATTCAGGTGATTTACCATAGTTCCAGTCCCAAGTTCCAAACTTGCTATCTCTGATTTGCTTGATTTCTTCCAGTTCTTTCTCGGAAAAGACATATTCTGTCATTTCTGGATACTCTTTCTTCATATAGTCCAGAAGCAGGTCACGGAATTCTTCGACAGTAATCTTTTCTGGCAATTCATTGACAATATTTGTCACGCGTGCACGAACAGATTTAACCCCTTTTGATTCGAACTTATCTTTAGAAACCTTAAGTGCATTGGCCAAGACTGACAGATCAACATCAAAGAGCAGGCAACCATGGTGCATGATACGGCCATTGATATAGGCCTGCGCATTGCCACAGAACTTCTTACCGTCAATTTCCAGGTCATTACGGCCAGTGAATTCAGCCTTTACTCCAAGTTCTGCTAGAGTGTTGATAACCGGCGTAGAAAAACTCTTGAAGTCAAAAGCTCTATCTTCACTTTCCTTAGAGATAATGGTGTAGTTAAGGTTGTTTAGATCATGATAAACAGCTCCTCCGCCACTGATACGACGCACAACTTCAATGCCATGCTCACGAACATAATCACGGTTGATTTCTTCGATAGTGTTTTGGTGGCGCCCTACGATGATAGAAGGTTTGTTAATCCAGAGCAGGAAAATTTCATCCTCATCTAAGAGGTGTTTGAAAGCATATTCTTCCAGAGCAATATTAAAAGCTGTGTCATTTGAGTAGTTAACAATGTATTTCATAAGCTACCTCTTTATACGATAGAGACTGGAACAATGATTTATGTCCAGTCTAATCTATCTTTTAAATTATTTTTTCTTAGGTGAGTGAACTGCCAACCCCAGTACGTCTGCAAAAGCTTCGTACATAACTTCTGAGAAGGTTGGGTGACCGTGAATGGTCTTAAGCATTTCTTCTACAGTGATTTCCATTTCGATGATGGTTGATGCTTCGTTGATCAATTCTGCAGCTGCAGGACCGATGATATGAACACCTAGGACTTCACCGTACTTCTTGTCGGCAATGACTTTAACGAAACCTTGAGCTGCATCTGAAGCAATGGCGCGGCCGTTAGCAGCGAAGTTGAACTTACCGATTGCTACATCGTATTTCTCACGAGCTTGCTCTTCTGTCAAACCAACTGCTGCTACTTCTGGCAGGGTGTAAATAGCTGCAGGCGTCAGATTGAGTTTAGCAACATGGTGATTACCTTTCAGCGCATTTTCAGCAGCAACTTCACCCATACGGAAGGCTGCATGAGCCAGCATCTTAGTACCATTGATATCACCTGGTGCGTAAATACCTGGAACAGAAGTTTCCATGTACTCATTGACCTTGATACGGCCACGATCCAGTTCGAACTCAACCTCGCCAATACCTTCTAGGTCTGGCACACGTCCGATAGATAGCAGAGCCTTATCTGCAACAATATCTTCTTTTCCTTCTACCTTGATACGAAGTTTTCCATTTTCTTCGATGATTTCTTCTAACTTAGTTTCAGTCAGGATTGTCATGCCCTTGCGCTCCAAGATGAGGCGAAGGTTTTTAGAAACTTCCGCATCCATAGCGGGTACGATGCGGTCCATCATTTCGATAACGGTAACTTTTGAGCCAAATGTCATGAAGGCTTGTCCAAGCTCAATACCGACAACACCACCGCCGATAATAACCAGATTTTCTGGCACTTCGTTCATTTCCAAAATATCATCACTGGTCATAACAAGAGATGATTCCATACCAGGAACATTGATCTTGCTGACTTTTGAACCACCAGCCAAGATAATCTTCTTCGTTTCTAGCAGCTCGCTGCCGTTTACAAGAACATTCTTGTCTTTAGTAATGGTGCCAATTCCCTTATGAACATCTACGCCATAGCTGCGAAGAAGGCCAGCAACACCGCCAACGAGTGTATTGACAACCTTGTTTTTGGTTTCCAAAACCTTGTCCATGTCCACTATGAAGCTTGGGTTTTCGATGATGATACCACGGTTAGCAGCGTGACCAAGGCTTTCAATGATTTCAGCATTGTGCAAGTAAGTCTTGGTAGGAATACAGCCACGGTTCAAGCAGGTTCCGCCGAGTTCGGACTTCTCAACTAAGGCAATCTTACCACCCAGCTGGGCTGCTTTTATAGCCGCTACATAACCAGCAGGTCCGCCACCGATAACAACGATATCGTAAGCATCATCACTCTTATCATCATCTGTACTTACTGCCGCTGTCGTAGGAGCTGGTGCTTCCGCAGGTGCAGAGCCGCCAGCGGTTGGGATATTTTCCCCTTCTTCTCCCAAGTAACCGATGACTTCCGTTACTGGAACAGTTTCTCCGTCACCTTTGAGAATAGCAATCAGGTAGCCGTCTTCTTCGGCTTCCAATTCCATACTGACCTTGTCAGTCATAATTTCCAGAAGGATTTCCCCTTCTTTGACAAATTCGCCGACTTTCTTATTCCATTGGACAATTTGCCCTTCAGTCATATCCACGCCGGCTTTTGGCATAATTACTTCTAAAGCCATTTTTCTTTCCTTTTCTAATTTAATTTTTCATTTGCTGAGTGTTTCGTTTCTTTGTTTTTCAGACTAGCAAAGAAAATCTTATACCAACATTGAAATTGGGTCTTCAATAAGAACCTTCAAGTCCTTCATAAACTTAGCTCCAGCCATTCCGTCAACTACACGGTGGTCAATGGTCAAGCCTAGGCTCATAATTGGACGAATAACAATTTCACCATTAACAACGACAGGTTTTTCTACTGTTGAGCTCACACCCAAGATAGCAGAGTTTGGCTGGTTGATGATTGGCCCAAAAGACTGAACGCCAAACATACCCAAGTTACTGATTGTGAAGGTTGAATTTTGCAGCTCGCTCGGAGCTAATTTGCCTTCCAAGGTACGTCCGATTACATCTTTAAAGGCTACTACAAGCTCTGATAGGCTCATTTTTTCTGCATTGTAGACAACTGGTGTCATCAGGCCATTATCCATACCGACTGCCATTGAAAGGTTGACATAGTTGTGTGTAATAATGGTCTTGCCGTCCTCTGTCAAAGTTGAGTTGAGGTAAGGATGCTTCATCAATGTCTTCACAACAGCCAGCGAAAGCAGGTCTGTGACAGTTACTTTTTTGCCAGTTGCTTCCATGATTGGATCCAGCACTTTTTTACGCAAGGCCAGCATTTCTGTCATATCAACATCATAGTTGAGGGTGAAGGTTGGCGCCGTCAGGTAAGATTCTACCATCCGCTGAGCAATGACCTTCCGCATCGGCGTCATTGGAATACGCTCAATTTCGCCATAAGGAGTGACATTATCAGGCACTTCTTCCACTTTTTCAATTTGAGCAGGAGATTTGATTGTGTCGCTCTCAACATTCTCAGGCAAGAAAGCAAGTACATCCTTCTTCATAATCTTGCCACGATGGCCAGTTCCTTGGATCTCTTGCCAAGCAATATTGTGTTCTTGAGCAATTCGTTTTGCCAGTGGTGAAATGCGCACCACATTTGTATCTTTATAAGTTTCCACGTCTTCTTTGTGGACACGACCGTTTGCGCCTGAGCCAGAAACATCATAGAGGTTAATTCCCAAATCATCCGCTAACTTTCTAGCTGCAGGAGTCGCTCTTAGCTTGTCATCAGCCATGACCTCTCCAATTCTATTATAAGATATTAAGGACGCAGAGGACAATGAAAAAATAGGAGATTGACGCTGTGTTCGATGAACACAAGGAAATCTATCTTTTTTCGCAGTCCTCCGTCCGAATTCAATTACATGATACTAAGGGCGTAAAAAGCGACTGAAAAATAAGAAATCAACGCTGGCTTCAATGAAACCAAGGAGATTTATCTTTTTTCCGAGCTTTTAGCCCATGTTAAACTCTACAAGTAACTTGGATACAAATGTATCTAAAGTTATTATAGTTACCGCTATCTGCGACCAACCTTGTAGACCTACTAATTCGCTCATCAGATAAAATCGATCCGAATAACGATTGTCTGCAATTAGTAAAATTTTAGCTACTTTGACCCTCTACACAAGATTAGATTACATAAAATAATTTATGTAATCTAATTCGTAAGAAAGCCTTTTCTTTATTATACCTTATTCTTTATGATATGTCTTCCGAATAGCGTCTTTGATGCTTTCAACGGTCGGAATCATCGCATTTTCCAAGTTTTGTGCATAAGGCATTGGCACATCTTCACCTGCACAACGGCGGATTGGCGCATCTAGATAGTCAAATGCTTCTGACTCAGAAATAATCGCTGAAATTTCTCCAATGAAACCGCTAGTTTTGTGGGCATCATTAACCAAAACGACCTTTCCAGTCTTCTTAACAGAGTTGATGATAATATCCTTATCAAGTGGCACCAATGTACGTGGGTCAACCACTTCTACAGAGATACCTTCTTCTGCTAATTCTTCAGCCGCCTGCATGACACGGCGAAGCATTTTTCCGTAGGTAACAACTGTTACATCGGTACCTTCTTTTTTGATTTCACCAACACCAAGTGGTATTACATACTCAGGATCCAGTGGCACTTCGCCTTTTTGGTTAAATTCAGACTTGTATTCTAGAATAATGACTGGGTTGTTATCTCGGATAGAAGCCTTGAGAAGCCCCTTCATATCAGCCGGAGTTCCTGGAGCGACTACTTTAAGGCCTGGAATGTGGGTAAACCAAGATTCCAAAGACTGCGAGTGTTGAGCAGCAGAACCAACTCCATTACCTGCTGCACAGCGGACAGTCATTGGTACTTGTCCTTTTCCGCCAAACATATAGCGCGTTTTAGCGGCTTGGTTAACAATAGAATCCATGGCGATTACAGAGAAGTCCATAAAGGTCATGTCTACGATTGGACGCAGCCCTGTCATAGCTGCTCCAGCTGCTGCTCCAGAAATAGCTGCTTCTGAAATAGGACAGTCACGTACACGCTCTGGACCGAACTCTTCCAGCATACCAACAGATGTTCCGAAATCTCCACCAAAGACTCCGACATCTTCTCCCATCAAGAGTACATTTTCATCGCGACGCATTTCCTCAGACATAGCGAGGATAATGGTGTCACGAAAAGACATAGTTTTAGTTTCCATTTTCTTTTTCTCCTCTCTTTAGTCTGCGTAAATATCTTCAAAGGCAGATTCAAGCGGCGGGAATGGGCTTTCTTCTGCAAATTTTACAGACGCTTCTACTGCTTCTTTTACTCCAGCTTGGATAGCTTCCAGCTCTTCCTCGCTTGCAATCTTATTTTCCACCAGGTATTTACGAAGATTTTCGATTGGATCCTTCTTCTTCCATTCTTCTACTTCTTCACGAGTACGGTATTTACCTGGGTCCGAAGACGAGTGTCCCAACCAACGATAGGTCACACTCTCAATCAAGACAGGTCCTTTACCACTACGAACATGCTCTACAGCCTTTTGGAAGCCTTCATAGACATCCAGAACATTATTGCCATCTTCGATGAACATACCTGGAATGCCATAAGCTGCACTGCGCTCGTGGATGTGCTCTACATTGGTCATTTTCTTGATGTCGGCAGAAATACCATAGCCGTTATTGATACAATAGAAAATAACTGGTAGATTCCAGATAGAAGCCATATTGACTGCTTCGTGGAAGACACCTTCGTTGGTAGCCCCGTCTCCAAAGAAGCAGACAACAATCTTACCTGTCTTCTGCATTTGCTGGGTCAAGGCTGCTCCGACAGCAATTCCCATGCCGCCGCCAACGATACCATTGGCACCAAGGTTTCCAGCATCTAGGTCAGCAATGTGCATAGATCCGCCTTTTCCTTTACAGGTTCCAGTATATTTACCAAGGATTTCCGCCATCATTTCGTTGAGGTTGATTCCTTTGGCGATAGCTTGACCGTGCCCTCGGTGGTTAGAAGTCAGCAAATCATCCTCATTCAAGGCCAGCATAGCACCGACATTGGCCGCTTCCTCACCTACTGAGAAGTGAGTCATTCCAGGAACCTTTCCTTTTTTTACAAGTTGAGCAATTTTTAAGTCCATGCGACGGATTTCTTCCATCTTACGGAACATCTCTAACAAAAGATTTTTATCTAAAGTTGCCATTTTTTTGCCTTTCTAAGCATAATTCTTCTATTTAATTCTATCTAAAGCTGTAAGCACTGTCAAAACTTTTGCTCACTTGCATTTCACAAAGAAAAACCAGTCAATCCATTGGATAAACTGGTTTTCGATGCCAAAATAGAAATTTCACAAACTTTTTGTGCTAGAGTAGTTTTTACTATTTTGAAACTGTTATACGAAAATAATAGCAGAGCACGACTCCGATTAGTCTGCCTGTTTAGCAAAGTCTGCAATCATCTGCTCCATCTGCTCACAGCTTGGTGTTGTCAGCATATAGAGGTAATCACCTTGCAGCTCCGCAAATGCAGCTGGCATGTCTTTCTTAACTTTGAAATTATCTCTGTATTTCTCCAGCAAGTCAGCCTCAGGGTAAGCATAGTTCGTTGATGCACGGCGTGATGTTGCCAGACAATACAGCGGCTCCATGTGGGCAGCTGGGAAAGGCTCTCCTGCTACAATCGCTGCATAGCCTCTGTAAAGATCGATTGAGTGGGCGAAATTATAGACATCAATGGTAAAGCCGCCTGCTGGACGGTTATTGTACTCAATGGCTACATAATCATCACCTTCGCGGAAGAACTCAATATGGAAAAAGCGTTCTTTCATGCCGAAAATTTTGACAATCGCTTCTCCATATGCACGGAGTTTGGGATCCATATCCTTGAGAACGTAGTAGGAATTGTCCATCTTATAGATCATCAAATCCAGCGGTGTATGAGCATAGTCAAAGGTAGTTGAAAAGACGATCTGACCATCCTTATCTACCAAACCATCAAAGGTACAAATCTCGCCAGACTGGACAAACTTTTCAAAGAAATAAGCTGTCTGATGATCCCATTCTTGCTTGAATCGTTCGACATCTTCTGCTGTTTCTAATTTAAAGGTTGCAGCTGCTCCTACTCCATTATCAGGCTTAGCAATCAAAGGCAGACCAAGTTTCTTGACAGCCAAATCAGCGCCTGCTTCTGTATTTACAATCTGACCTGGAACGACTGGAACACCTGCTTTTTTAAAGAGCTTCTTCATCTCTGATTTGAACTTGGTCTTTTTCAAGTCTTTTGGTTTTGCTCCAAAGACATTGAATTGCTCACGCAACTCAGCGTCCAGTTCTAGCCAGTATTCATTATGCGACTCAATCCGATCGATAGGTCCATGCTTGTAGAAGAGAAAGGCCACTGCTCTTTTTACTTCGTCAAGATTTTCAAGATTTTCTACTCTGAAATATTCGGTCAATGAATCCTTCAAAGGCTGGTCTAGCTGGTCATAAGGCTCCTGACCGATTCCCAGAACAGTGATTCCTTTGTTAGCTAGTTCCACAGTAAACTGCTGAAAATTTTGTGGATAATAGGGAGAAATAACGATATAATTCATAGGAAACCTCCTTTAAAGATTGAGTTCATTAAGGAAATAAGGCATTTGCTTACGCCACCAAATCCAGTCATGGGAAACATCATGACCCCATTCGGCAAACCAAGCTGGAATATTCTTATGCTCAAAAGCTTCTTTCAGCGTGTAGAAGGAAGGTAGACCATCCTGCTCCCAGTCGCCCAAGCCAGTACAAACGATAATATCGGCCTGTCGATAGCGGTCAATAAACCAGCCATCATTTTGGTTCCAGATATAGTCGGCTGGTGAGTTTTGATAAATGACTTCGTCGTTCAAATTGTCACCGACAAAGAAACGTGCATCATAGACACCACTGAGGGCAATCACTTTATTGAAAACATCTGGATGCTGCAGAAAGAAATTAACAGCATGATAAGCTCCCATGGAGCAACCTGTCGTCATCATAGGGTCAAACCAGCCCGTCTTATGCTTAACGAAAGGAATAGCTTCCTCGATGACATAACGCTCATATGCACGATGCATTTCTGCTCGATCGTGAGGATGCTTCCAGTCCGCCAACCAACTCTCACTATCAACACTACTGAGAGTGAAAAACTGGACTTTACCAGCTTCGATAAAGCCTGCGCAGGCCTCAATCATACCAAAGTCAGCATACTCATTGTGGCTGCCGCCTGATGATGCAAAGACTATAATCGGGAGCCCAGCGTGGCCATAGCGATTGATATACATTTCACGGCCTAGATTACCGCTCCAATGGCTTAAAAATTCTACATGCATAGTTTCTACCTCTTTCTCACTGTTTGACTAGCTTACCACTTCTCGCTGATAAAACGGAAACAGTCTGGCAAGTGCTCTGCCCAAGCAATCTCGTTGTGAATAGCTCCAGACTGGATCTTAATCTGAATATTTGCCAAATCTACCCCAGACACAAGCAACTGCCGGAAATAGCTGAGCGATGAATCAATATAGGCCTGCTTGATATTGCCCGCCATCAATGTCTTATCTGTATCATCAGCCTCTTCCGTCCCAACATAAATGAAAACTCGCTGGTCTGCCTGAAGCGTTTTTCTCTCAATATAACGATCAAAAGCTTCCTGATGAAGCCAATTAGCTGATGAAAAGATGCCCAGACAGCCAATCTGATCTTGGTATTCAACACCGATAAACTGGCTGATATTTCCCCCAAGAGAAGAGCCAATCATAGCCGTATGCAACCGATCCGACTTGGTTCGATAATGCTGGTCAATGAAAGGCTTGACGACTTCCATGACGAACTCCGCATACTCCGTTCCCTTGCCGCCAAACTGAATGCCGGGAATATTGGACTCTTGGAACTTCCAAGCTGCGTATTCATTCATCCGCCGTTGGCCATCGTTATCAATAGCCACGACAATCATTTTTTCAATATCTGGATTGCGTTTGATTGTCGGAATAACTTTCCACGAATGGCCGCTGAAAGACTCCTTGCTATAGAGAACGTTTTGTCCGTCATGAAAATAAACGACTGGATAAGTCTTGTTTGTGTCCTGGCTATAGTTCTTTGGAAGCAATACGCGGACACGGCGTTTCTGCTTGGTATAAGGAACGACTAACTCATGCGTTTTCATTTCAAGATAAAAATAGGATTTATTCATTTTCAGAAAACTTTCTATTTTCAAAATTTTTATTTATTATATCACAAATTAAGCAAAAAAGTTAGGGATTTCCTAACTTTTTAATGATTTTTATTAGATAATGATAGAAAATAGATTATTTATCCAAATAAGGCTGTAAATCCTGCAAGGCTCGCTCAGCAATTTTATTCTGCTACTTTTTGAGCCAATCGCAAGTAATCCGTCAAATGCTTGTTTTCTATATCTTCAAGCGTATGTAATTTCAAATGGCGACGGCCTTTACCCTTGCCTTCCAACAAACCGTATGGGTCTGCCATCTCGGCGCCACGACCAAATTCCACAGTTACATGCTGCTTATAAACAAAAATGCCGCAAAACGGTTCGGGGGCGGCAAACAAAATACCGCCATATTTCACTTCTTCGACTACCGTATCTGACAGTTGCCGTATTTTCGTGCGCACACTATTGGCGATTTCATACAAGGCAGGATTATTAATTAGCCAATCATCCAGCAGATTTTTTACTTTTTGGTTCATGGTCTCCTCCTAATTTGAGATTGTAGGTTGGTCATTGATGTCCGATTTCCAAATTTTTTATTTATTATAGCACAAAATCAAGAAAATCCTAACTTTTTTTTAAATTTCTTGATAAAATTGTAAGTCTTTTAATGCTCGCTCGGCGATTTTTTCGTAACGTTCTTTTTTATCACGAATGCGCGGACCTTCCAATTCTTTGATAATCCCAAAATTGACATTCATGGGTTGGAAATGCTTGCTGTCAGCATGAGTAACATAATGAGGCAGACTTCCAATAGCTGTTGTTTCTGGAAAGACAAGTGCTTCTTCTCCCTTGAAGAGTCGAGCAGCGTTAATACCAGCAACTAGACCTGAAGCTGCTGACTCTACGTACCCTTCAACTCCAGTCATTTGACCTGCAAAGAAAAGATTTGGCTGTTTCTTAGAGCGGAAAGTCTGTTCAAGCAGATTTGGAGAGTCCATATAAGAGTTTCGATGCATGACACCATAGCGGACAAATTCTGCATTCTCAAGGCCAGGAATCATTTGAAAGACCCGCTTTTGCTCTCCCCACTTGAGATGAGTTTGGAAGCCAACGATGTTGTAAAGACTGCCCGCTGCATTATCCTGACGAAGCTGCACCACAGCGTATGGCGTCTTATATTCACCATCT
Organism: Streptococcus sanguinis; assembly: GCF_013343115.1. NCBI lineage: Bacteria > Bacillati > Bacillota > Bacilli > Lactobacillales > Streptococcaceae > Streptococcus > Streptococcus sanguinis. The sequence continues at coordinate 927,616 of NZ_CP054570.1, read as the reverse complement.
CGAGGGCCTTGATAGTCATCTGGATATTCCAAACCAACTGGCTTCATCGGTCCATAAAGCATAGTTTTAATCCCTCGCTTAGCCATGACTTCAATAGGCATGCAGCCTTCAAAGTATTTTTCTTTTTCAAAGGAATTGAGCGGTGCTTCCTCAGCATTGACCAAAGCATCATGGAAATCCATAAATTCTTGCTTAGTCATTGGCGCATTGAGATAGGCAGCATCCCCCTTATCATAGCGGGATTTGAGATAGACCTTGCTCATATCAATAGTATTGACATCAATAATTGGCGCTGCTGCGTCGTAGAAATAAAAACCGTCACCTCCATTGAGCGTGTGGATTTTTTCTGCTAAAGTATCGCTGGTCAAGGGTCCTGTCGCAATAACTGTGATGGCATCCTCCGGAATTTCGGTGATTTCTTCACGAATGACCTCAATCAATGGATGATTGGTCACTAGCTCCGTCACCATCTGCGAAAAGCCTTCTCTATCAACCGCTAGAGCACCACCTGCTGGAACCCGAGTCGCTTCTGCTGACTTTAAGATGACCGAGTCCAACCGTCGCATTTCTTCCTTGAGCAGACCGACTGCGTTGGTCAGCGCATCTCCTCGCAGAGAGTTAGAGCAGACCAGTTCTGCAAAGTCTGCAGTTTTGTGCTGAGGTGTTGACTTAACACCCCGCATTTCATAGAGTTTGACCGGGATGCCACTCTTGGCAATCTGGTAAGCTGCTTCACTGCCAGCCAGACCAGCACCGATAACATTGATATAGGATAATGACATGATACTCTCCCTTGGATATTTCTAGATTTTCACTCTGACCATTATAACAAAAAGATAGTAAAAAAGACAGACAGGAGAATTCCTGAATGTCTATCATTTTGTCATTTTTTCCAAGTAAGCAATCTTAGCAAAATCTTTATGATTGTTATTTTCATTTCGGTAAGAATCTTGTGAAGAAGCACGATAGATAGCTAAAAATTGCTCTGCAGTTGGCAGTAGAAACTCAACATCTTCAACTTCTTTTCGAGTCAACTTCTCCATCGGCACACCAGCGAATGCCTCCAAGGTTTCCATGGCTCCAAATTCAATAGATAAGTCTTCTTTTTGAAATTCATGCTCATGCAGATCGACTAAGCGATAGCCCAAGCGCTCCATCATAGGCTCAATCTTGTCCATATCATAAATACGTTCTTCATCTGGTGCTTCCCAGCCACGCTCATCACCATGAACATGAATATCAATATCCCGCGCCTGCCAGTCCTGACCAGTAACCTGTTCCAGACCTAGAGAACCCATCAGAAGTGGAACAATGCCCATCTTATTCAGTTGAGATGTGATTTTTAGAAATTCTGCAAATTTATCCGTCATAAAACTATACCTCTTCTTCAGAAAGATATTTTACGTAATATAAATTATGTAAAAATAACTATTTCACTTTTTCTTCTTCGTAATCGCCATTGCTGCAGACCACTTGCTTACCGCCACCGCGAACTTTCTTTTCGATCAGATAATGGTCACATTTTGGACAGTTCCGACTGACTGGCTTATCCCAAGATGTGAAATCACAGTCAGGATAACGATCACAACCGTAGAAAATGCGATTTCGCTTAGTCTTACGCTCAATAACTTGACCTTTCTGACACTGCGGGCAGGTCACGCCGATTTCCTTGACAATAGCCTGAGTGTGACGGCAGTCAGGGAAATTGCTGCAGGCGTAGAATTTTCCAAATCTCCCCAACTTGATAACCATAGGACTTCCGCAGACCTCGCAGTCAAAACCAGCTGGTTCATCTTTGATTTGGATTTTCTCCATTTCAGTTTCGGCTTTAGCCACTTCCTTTTCAAAAGGTTGATAAAACTCGTCAATAACTTTCTGCCATTGCTCTTTGCCAACTTCTACATCATCTAGTTTAGCTTCCATTTCTGCTGTGAATTTCACATTTACGATGCCTGGGAAGAATTCGACAATCAGAGAATTGACAATCTCTCCTAGTTCCGTTGGCTCAAAGCGCTTGGAAACCAGCTTAACGTAATATCGTTTCTGAATAGTTTCAATGGTCGGTGCATAGGTAGACGGACGACCAACACCATTTTCTTCCAAAGTTTTGATGAGAGTCGCTTCAGAATAACGAGCAGGTGGCTGGGTAAAGTGCTGTTCTGGATTGGTATTGACACGTTTGACGGTATCGCCCTTTTCCATGTCTGGCAGCATTTTATTCTTGTCAGAGTCATTATAAATAGCCAAATAGCCATCAAACTTGACCTGACTGCCGTTGGCAGCAAATTGGACACCATTTTGCCCCAACTTAACATTCATAGTATCAAAGACTGCTGCTGTCATTTGGCTAGCTACAAAACGGTTCCAAATTAGCGTATAGAGCTTAAGTTGATCCTTGTCTAGATACTTTGCAATGCTTTCTGGTGTGTTAAAAACGCTGGAAGGACGAATGGCCTCGTGGGCATCTTGAGCTCCAGAGGCGTTCTTAGCCTTGCTGCCATGTTTGGAATATTTGGCGCCAAATTTATCCGTGATAAAGCTTGCTGCTTCATTCTGCGCTACTGGGCTGATACGAGTCGAGTCGGTACGCATATACGTAATAAGACCTTGTACGCCAGAACCGATATTAATCCCCTCATAGAGCTGCTGAGCCACCATCATGGTCTTACGAGTCCGGAAATTAATCTTATTAGCAGCATCCTGCTGCATAGAGGAAGTCGTGTAGGGCAGCGGAGCATTGCGTCGACGCTCTTTCTTTTCGACGCTGTCGACTGTAAAGTCATCACCCTTGAGGTGAGACAGAACTTCTTTGACCTCATCGTTGTTGGTCAGCTTCATCTTTTTACCATTCATACCATAGAAGCTGGCCTGAAACTGACGAGTTCCCTTCTTGAAGGTTCCGTCAATTGTCCAGTATTCTTCTGGTTTGAAGGCGTTGATTTCATTTTCCCGGTCGATAATCAGCTTAAGCGCAACAGACTGCACCCGGCCAGCTGATAGGCCCTTTTTGACTTTCTTCCAGAGAATAGGAGAAATGGAATAACCAACCAAGCGGTCCAAAACTCGTCGAGCCTGCTGGGCATCGACCAGATCCATATCAATCTGACGCGGCTCTTTAAAAGCGTTCTTGACTGCATCTTTGGTGATTTCATTAAAGACGACACGGTTTTTCTCTTTCTCATCCAGATTCAGAATGTGAGCCAGATGCCAAGAAATAGCTTCTCCTTCGCGGTCCGGGTCACTTGCCAGAAAGACTTGTTTAGCTTTCTTTGCTTCTTTTTTCAAGTCATTAATCAACGGACCTTTACCACGAATATTGATGTACTGCGGCTCATAGTTGTTCTCAAAATCAATGGACATAGTAGACTTTTTCAAGTCACGAATATGCCCGACACTGGCCAGAACCTTGTAGTTTCGTCCCAGATATTTTTCTATTGTTTTTGCCTTAGCAGGCGACTCTACGATGACAAGATTTTTCTTGGTCGTAGACTTTTTCTTTGTTTTTGTTACCAATTTAGACACCTTCTATAAGAAATAAATCTCATAGAGTTTAAACTATTTTTTGATAGATGTCAACTGCTAACTTTTCTTATAGGAAAACTTGTTTTAAAAATCAAACTCAGATAGGACGTCAGAGCCTGATGTGATGCACTTTGCACCCTCTTGAATCAAATGATGGCAACCGTCAGATTTTCCATCTAAAATTGACCCCGGAATAGCAAAGACATCCCGCCCTTCTTCCATCGCTCGCTCACAGGTAATCAGGCTGCCTGAGCGCATCTTAGCTTCTGCCACGATGACGCCTCGACAGAGACCGGCGATAATACGATTCCGCTCTGGAAAATGAAATTTCAAGGGCTGTTCACTTGGACCATACTCTGTCAATAATAAATGATTTTTGCCAATGTAAGCTTGTAGTTTTTTATTTGCCTTAGGATAAAAGACATCTAATCCTGTTCCGATGACAGCAATGGTCTGACCTCCGTTTTGCAGGGCAGCCATATGAGCCGCTGTATCAATCCCACGAGCCAAGCCGCTGACGATAACCAATTCATTATTTAGCTCTTTGATAATCTTTTGTACAGAGGCATTTCCTTGCTTACTGCTGTCTCGACTGCCAACGACCGCAGCCTTGGGCAATTCTAGTAGATTTAGATTTCCCTGATAAAATAACAAAGTCGGGGCATCATAAATCTCGCATAAATCCCAAGGGTAAATATCATCCAAGATAGAAAAGGACGGGAAAAGTTCAAATTCTTCCTTCAAAGCTGGTAAATCAAGCCTCTTGTATTTCTCTATAAAGAGAGCGGGATTGCGGCACTCAGATACGACAGCCTTATCTCGCAGAGAAAGCTTGCCATCTCTACTCTCGGCGTATCTCAAAACATTTAAAACCTGATGATTAGTCAAGCCAGCTTTTTTCATTTTATAAATCTCAAAATTATTCATTTTTTCACCTCACTTTCTTATTCGTAAAAAGTTCAAAAAAAGAACTGCGATACAGTTCCTCCTTTACGATTTTATTGAATTTGATGTTGTCAATAGCTGGTCTCCTTGACTATTTGCCTTTAACCCATCATTTATACTTTATGAACAGGAATTTCCTTAATAATTCGTGCTGGATTACCAGCCAAGACTACATTGTCACCAAAAGACTTGGTCACAACCGCTCCTGCTCCGACTACCACATTATCCCCTAGTGTCACGCCTGGCAGAATCGTCACACCTCCGCCAGCCCAGAAATTATCACCAATAGTGATTGGTGCTCCGTACTCAATACCGGAATTTCTTTCCACTGGATCAAGCGGATGAAGAGGTGTCAGAAGCTGGCAATTTGGACCAAGCATAGCATTGTCTCCGATGCGAATGGGGCAGACATCTAACATGGTCAGGTTCCAGTTAGAACAAAAATTCTCCCCTAGATGAATATTGATTCCATAATCACAGACCAAATCAGGCTTCATAGCAAGATTCTCCCCTGTGCTGCCAAACCATTCTTTGATAATAACACTGCGCCGGTCACTGTCTTGCTCTTGGTTAAAACGATATTGAAATTCTTTGGATCGGGCTCTAATTTTTCTTAAATCTTCATCTTGTGGTCGGTAAATCTCCCCAGCAATCATCTTTTCGTATTCGCTTCGCATAGCATCCTCCTTTTCATGCGTGACAAATGGATAGTCAGGTACAGTTGTTCATCCTCTGATGTTTGGTAATTTCTGGTTTGCTTTAAAAATTCAGCAATCTTCCTAGTGGTTTCATAGGCCAAGGGATACTTACATTTAAGTAAGTCAAACATTTCATTGTCCTCCAAGTCACGGTGGCCTCTATCAGTCAGGACTCGCTCACAGAAAAATTTTAGATGGGTCATGAAGCGCTCAAGGTAGATGTCTTCCTCGTCTAAAGAAATTTCCAAACTGTACTTGACAATGGTCATGATTTCCTCCATCATCATAGTCAAATCACGCGCAGTTCCATCGCCATTTTCCAACTCTGCATTGACCAAGGTCAGCGCCATAAATGCTGCTTCATCATCTGGAAGTTCCTTGCTGACATAAGCGCTCAAAAGCTGTTTTGCATACTGACCAACCTCAAACTCGATAGGAAAAAAGCGTTTAATATCCCACATGAGGAAATTCTTGAGATAAATATCATCTTCCAAGCGCAGCAAGACTCCGTGGATATGATCTGCCATCGCCAGAAAAGCAGTGTCTTTGAGTTTCTTCTGCAGTTTCTCCCTTGCGAAAGAAATAATCTTATCTGACATTTCCATGACCTCTGCTGGCAACTCCATCAGAAGCTGTCGTCTATTTTCTGACAAGACATACTTTTTCTCAATCAGCTCATCTGGAATCTCCTGGCCAACTTTTCGACCAAAGGCCAGTCTTCGTCCCATGAGAATAACTTCTTCTTGGTTTTCTTCAGAAATCACCACATTATTGTTTAAGATTTTACTGATAAGCATGCCTCACCTCTTCGTGCCTATTCATACATGGATTTTATTGGTTCAAATGTCTTGCGATGAATAGGAGTTACGCCGTTTCGCTCCAAGCCCTGCAAATGTCTCATAGTTCCGTAACCTGCATTTTGCGAAAAATCATAGCCAGGAAATTTCTTGTCATAGTCTGTCATCAGCTTATCCCGAGTAACCTTAGCTACAATACTGGCCGCTGCAATAGATAGCGAATTAGCATCACCTTTGATGATGGACTCTTGCGGAATCTCGACATCTAGCTTCATGGCATCAATCAGCAGATAATCTGGCTTGAGACAAAGCTTAGACAAAGCATCTTTCATAGCAAGCTTGGTCGCTTCATAGATATTGACTTGGTCTATAATCTCATTGTCTATCAAGCCAATACCCACTGCCAAAGCTTTATCTAGAACTGCCTGATAGATTTCTTGATGTTTTTTCTTGGGTATCTTCTTGCTGTCGTTGAGCCCCTTAATCTTACATCCTGGAGGTAAGATAACAGCTGCAGCGACAACAGGTCCAGCTAGAGGACCACGACCGACCTCATCAATCCCAGCGATCGCCCGAAAGCCGGTTTTATAAAGCTCTTTTTCATACCGTAGCATCTGCTCCAGACGCAGTTCCTCGTCTAACTCCGCCTGAATGGCTCTTTTACGCTTTTCAATCGCCTTTTGAACTCCGCTCCGCTGGTCATTAGCTGCTTCTGCCAGAAAAGGATCAGCCAAATCAGTCACTAACTCTAAACGTTGCTGGATTTCTTTAATCGTTGCCATCTAGTTCTCCAACCGTGTCCAAGCAATAACGACCTAACTTGCCATCGCGGACATCTTTGACAAATAGGCTGTAAAAACGGTCATAGTCATCGCGGAAGCCAAGTTTTTGAGTCATATCCATAATCATGTCAGGCGCTTCCTGGCTAAGATCCAGCTGCTTGAAGCGTGCTATCAGCTCCTCAGGATAATGCTCCTTGAAATAATTGAGGCCAAAAATCGTCACCTCATCCATAGGCAGCAGATTATCCTTGATAGCACCAGTCAGGGCAAGCTTGAGAGCAACCGTCTCATCTTCAAACTTAGGCCAGAGAATCCCTGGTGTATCCAAGATTTCCAAGTCTTTATTTGACTTGAGCCATTGCTGCCCCTTGGTCACACCTGGCTTATTCCCTACAACGGCAATTTTCTTACCTGCCAAGCGATTCATGAGGGTTGATTTTCCGGCATTGGGAATACCGATTATCATGGTACGCAGGGTTTCGATGCGAATTCCTCTTTCTTTCTGACGCGCCAATTTATCAGCCATAAGCTTCTTAGCTGCGTCTGTAACTTTTTTAACAGCAGATTGCTCTTTGGAATTAATAGATAAAGTCGGAATCCCCTGACTTTCAAAATAACTCTGCCATTCCTTAATACGAACAGGGTCAGCTAAATCAGCCTTGTTTAAAATCAAAAGCTTGGGCTTATCCCCCACAATCTTAGTCAGCATAGGATTTTGACTGGATAAAGGAAGTCTCGCATCAACCAATATCGTCACAAAATCAACAAACTTAATATTTTCCTGTACCTGTCTCCGTGCCTTGGACATATGCCCCGGAAACCATTGAATCGTTGCCATAATTTATCCTTTCAACGAATATCATTGATAAAATTTTATATCTTTACCTATTTTAACATATTTCTAGGATTTAAGCGGGTGAATTCTAAAGTGATACTCTCTACCGCAAGAGTAAAAAAAGCCCTAACGGGCTTTCTAACTTTATCTTACTTGTTCAAAATGCAGATGCACAGCTATATGATCTCCATAGCCATTGCGCTCTAAATCGCGCTGCAAACGATAAGAAATATAATGCTCTGCAATAGTAATATAACCTGCACCCAAGAGGCGACTTTCAACCATGGACTGAATCATGCTAATCGTCGCACGTTCAACTTTAGCTTCTTCCAAATCCAGAACAACTTTCTTTGTAACCTGCGCTAAATTCTGACGCAAATCATCTGTCAACACATAGACAGTCTGTGCTGCCTTTAAAACTGCTTGATAAATTTTATCTGGATCGAATTCTACGACCTCACCACTCCGTTTAATAACTTGCATAAAAAAACTCCTTTTATATTATATATTTCTAATCTAATGTAAGTCTCTAACATGACTGCTGCCAATCCAGTTGTCTATAGTCTGCTCAAAAAGAATTCTGGAAGCTAGACTACACCTTAACATTATATAATTTTTTCCAATATTTTTCAAAGGAAGCTCTCTTTTTTATATGCTCTTCAAAAACTATCAGATTCTGAATTCACTTTTCAGTTTAAGTCAATACAACTAAAATAACAAGCCAAACACTATGTATCGGATTTCTCTAATGTTATGTCCTGTCTTTTATAACGATAGTGTATTTTCCAGTGATTTTCAGACACTTCTTCTAAACTCAATGTTTTGTTAATAGCCTTAAAGGACAATTTTTCTTCTTCAACTCTCTTTAAGAGCTCAACCAATAACTCTCCCCCAGCATTCAGAGAAATTAAACTATCATCCTCACTATCATATTGAAGTAGAATTTTCTTTGTTGGTTTGTGAATGATGTTATAAAGATTGAAAGCTTTATCAATTTCAAAATTTTTCTCTTTATCAGCCACCATTGACAAACTGTGCAGCTCCAACTGACCGATTTTAAAAGCTCCAAAGAGACTGAAAACTATCCCTAACGCAGCAAGTGTTTCCCAGATGAAAGAGAAAAGTTTCAAATCCCAGTCCGTTATCAGTATTAGAAGTAAATAAATAATTCCTAAAACAGATCCAAGTAAAATCAATCCTGAACCATAGCAACCTGCCTTATCACCAGTTCGGATAACTGGCTTATCATAAACTTTTTTTCCCTCAAGTTTTTCCAGTCTATGCTTATCCTTATACTCCTCAATTCGTTCACTATGTTTTTCTGTCACAATTTTCAATTCTTTCTTTATTATTTTTATCTATGTCAATCCTAAAACTGCTGCTATCAATCAATAATCCGGTCTCAGGACACCTTTAACAGTCTCTTTGGTTGCTTGGTAGTCGCCATCAACCACAACCTTAATAATGCGCTTGGCATCTTCCTCAGGCGCTGGAACAAGCGGTAAACGAGTTGGCCCAGCAGCAAAGCCTAAGTAATTAAGGACTGCCTTGACTGGAGCTGGACTTGGGTAAGAGAAAAGGGCATTGACTTTAGGAATGAATTTCCGTTGGATAGCTGCAGCTTTTTTGATGTCATTGTGTTCAATAGCGTCTAGCATTTCAAACATTTCATCACCGTTTGTGTGAGAAGCAACAGAAATAACTCCATCAGCCCCCAGATTCATAGCATGAAAAGCATCGCCATCCTCACCAGTATAAATCAGAAACTCCTCTGGACGATGCTCAATCAGATAGGCCATATTCGCCAGACTGGTACATTCTTTAACGCCGATAATATTTGGATGTTCTGCCAACCTCAGCATAGTCTCAGGTGTCATCTCAACTACTACCCGTCCAGGTATATTGTAGATAATGATCGGCAAGTTTGAAGCATCCGCAATGGCTTTAAAATGCTGATACATGCCTTCTTGAGAAGGTTTGTTGTAATAGGGAACAATGGCCAAACCAGCTGCAAAACCACCAAATTCATCTACTTCTTTGACGAATTCGATAGAATCGCGCGTTTCGTTGGTACCGACGCCGGCTATCAAAGGAACACGCCCCTTGACAACCTTTTGAACTGCCGCAAATAACTCCAACTCTTCATCGTGAGTCAGGGTTGGACTTTCTGCAGTTGTTCCAGCCAGCAAAATCCCATCCGTATGATGTGCCAAAAGGTGCTCAATCAAGTCTGGAATAGCATCAAAATTGATGGAGCCATCTTCATGAAAAGGAGTAATAAAAGCTGTGATTATTTTACAGTTTTTCAGATCCGCATACGCCATAAACTTACCTCTCTTTATTATACGAAAAGAGGGTTGAAAGAACGATTATTCAACCCTGTACTGTCAAGTTTCCTTGGTCACTTTATTTTAATTCAAAAACAACTTCTGCTGTTGGACGAACTAAACCACGCTCATGCAGTGTCTCTGCGATTTGAACAGAATTCCAAGCCGCCCCCTTAAGAAGATTGTCTGAAACAACCCACATGTGGATTCCTTTTTCCGCATCAAGATCCTTACGAATTCGGCCAACAAAGGTTTCTTTCTTACCAACAGCATTGATTGCTTGCGGATAAACCTGATGAGCTACATCATCTTCTAAAACAGCTCCTGGGAAAGCTGCGATTGCTGCTTTTACCTGTTCAATAGGTGCCACTTCCTTAGTCTCGATGTAAACAGACTCCGAGTGAGCAGACAAAATTGGAAGACGAACACAAGTCGCAGAAACAGCAATAGAATCATCTTCCATGATTTTCTTAGTTTCCTTAGTCATCTTCATCTCTTCATAAGTGTAGTCGTTATCTGTAAAGACATCAATCTGAGGTAAGGCATTAAAGGCAATAGGATAATGCTTTTTATCGCCGCCACATGGCAGGATATTGGCTTCCGCATCCTTAGGATTTACACCATCATTGAGAACAGAGCGTAATTGAGCTTGGGTTTCAAGAATGGCTCCCATACCTGCACCAGAAACTGCTTGATAGGTAGACACGATGATACGCTCCAGACCCCATTGCTGACGAACAGGCTCTAAAGCCACCATCATCTGAATTGTCGAGCAGTTAGGGCAAGCGATAATTCCCTTGTGCTGATCTAAGGCATGGGCATTGACTTCTGGAACAACCAGAGGAACATCAGGATTTTGACGGAAATAAGAGGTGTTATCAACCACTACTGCTCCAGCTTTGACTGCGTAAGGAGCGAATTTTGCTGAGGTAGAACCTCCAGCTGAGAAGAGAGCAATATCTACACCTTCAAAAGCAGTCTCGGTCGTCTCTTCGATAGTAATATCTTGTCCTTTGAACTGGAGAACTTTTCCAGCTGAACGAGCAGACGCCAGATAGCGTATTTTATCAATTGGAAGGCTAGATTCTTCCAGCATTTTAATCATTTGAGATCCAACGGCGCCAGTGGCACCTACTACAGCAACTGTATATCCCATGCGATAACCTCTCTGAATTTTCAAAAAATTTTTATTGTTAGTATTATACTATTTTTAGGGAAAAATGCAAATATTTCTGAAGAATATAAGTGCGATATTTTGATAAAACACACCAACTCAACTTCCTCCTGCGGACTCATTTCATCAAGAGCAATAGAAAAATCCCCAATCCGAAGACTGGGGATAAGGGCACTTTCGTGTGATCAGCAGGTTCACACAACTGATCAAGATCCGCTCCTGCGTTATGACCTCCCATGCTTCAATTTGCAGAAAATCTGCATATCGACTCATCGCACTTATCTATCATAAGCTATCACATAAAAAATGTCAAGACAGACAGATTATTAGAATTTTCATAAATACTTACTTCCCTCTCGAATACTAAGTGCAGCCATTTCTGTCTGATGCCGTTCGATAAAAGCTCTGACCCAGTCTGGATTGGTTTTGGAATAATCTCTCAGCGCCCAGCCGATGGCCTTGTTAATAAAGAATTCTGTTCGGCCTAGATTATTCACTAAAATCTTCTCCAAGAGCTCTGTGTCTGTTTTCTCTTTTCGTAGCAGCTGATAATCGATGGCCAAGCGCCGTAACCAAATATCCTCATCACAACTCCAAGCTACAATAATCTCTTTGGTTTCCGGAAATCGAGCAATGATTGATCCAACCAAGCGGTCCAAAAAGTCTATGGTATCCCACCAAGATTTTGTTTGGGCCAGCTTTTTCAAACGTGGCAAGTCAGATGGTGTCAATAGTTTCTTGCGAATCTCCAGATAATCTAGCGCAGTGTACTGCAGTTCTAGATAGGGATTATTCCAAGCTTCATTTATAAAATCCCAATCAATAACAGAGTCAGTCTGCTGTTTGAAAAAAGCCTTTGTGAGTTTCCGCCTGGCCGGAGTCTTGACTCCTAGAAACTCAAATTTATTTTTCATATAGGCTTTCATAGCCGCCGCATCGTTAGGGTTAGCTATAGCTTTTAACTCTTTTGCCAATTCTTCTACATTCATAGCTTACTCCAGCAATTCACGGTCATAAATAGTGTAGTCGCAGCGGTAAATCACGAGGCGCTTGCCGTCAATCAGCAACTCAGAGGTTTTAGGAGCATCGGATTTATCTAGAGAAACACGGTCTCCAGCATAGGCAGCCAACGGAGTGCCGTTTTGAGAGCGAATCAAAATGACCTTTTTCTTTCCGGTAAAGTCGTTTTTAAAGGCTGAAATCATGCGATTTAAAACAGGAACAGAATGGCTGTTCTCCTCAACATCTGCAGTCTTTTGATACTGGGTAAACACATCTTTCAAGCCTTTTTCTTCTGCAATCAAGGAAGAGCCCACATGGTCAATCTCATACTTACCCAAGGTGATTTTGAGCACAGAAGAATCTTCTTTAGAATTTCCTTCCTCATCAACTGAGTCGAATTCCTCATTACGTGAGATGGATAGTGACTTGCCCGACATTTGGTCAATGAGCTGAGAATTCTCATCATAGGTGCGAACCGTCATCTCCAACCCCAACCATTCCTCTTTGGCATTTTTGAACCAATTTTCAACTGCCTGACAGCCGCTCAAAGTCAAAAGGGCAATACTTAGAAGAGTTATTAATAAATGTTTCTTTTTCATCATTTCCACTCCATTTCTTTTAAAAGTTTGATGGGTCCAGCCTGCTTGTCTAAGGACTTTTGCAGCCAAACAATGTCATGCCAACACTCGAATTTATAGCCGATTTTAGGGAAATGCGCTACTTGTTGGTATCCTCTTTTTCGATGCAAAGCCATGCTAGCTTCATTTGGCAGAGCAATACAGGCTAGAAAATGCATATATCCCATCTGTTCTAATAGGTCTTCGAGCTTATCATAAAGTTTACTGCCGACTCCTTTTCCTCTAGCATCTTGACTGACATAGACGGACAATTCCACCGCCCAATCATAGGCGGCACGCGCATAATAGGTCGAAGCATAGGCATAACCTAAAATTAAACCGTCTTCTTCCGCTACCAGATAAGGATATTTTTCCAACGTTTTTTCAATCCTAGTTGCAAAATCCTCAATGGTTGGTACTTCATATTCAAAAGTGATGGCTGTATTTTCTACATAAGGCGCATAAATAGCAAGCAAGGTCGCAGCGTCTGATGGTCTTGCAAATCTAATGTTCATGTTGTCTCCATATTCTATTCTCATTATTTTCACTATTATACCAAAAAAGACTCGTAAAGAGCCTTTTAGACCAAGATCAAAATAGACCAATCGCTGTGCCGTCTGTCGCCACATTCATATTAAGTGCCGCAGGTCGTTTTGGCAATCCTGGCATGGTCATGACATCTCCTGTCAAAGCCACAATAAAGCCTGCCCCAAGTTTTGGTACCAGTTCACGAATGGTAATTTCAAAGTTTTCTGGTGCACCAAGAGCTGCAGGATTGTCAGAGAAGCTATACTGTGTTTTGGCCATGCAGATTGGCAGCTTGTCCCAGCCATTTTTGACAATTTCTCGAATCTGAGTCTGCGCTTTTTTCTCAAAGTTCACCTTTGAACCTCGATAGATTTCTGTGACAATTTTCTCAATTTTTTCTTCAATAGAGAGGTCATTGTCATAGAGGCGAGTGTAATGAGCAGGCTCTTCATCAATGGTTTTAACTACAGTTTCAGCCAAAGCTACACCACCTTCGGCGCCATCAGCCCAGACGCTAGCTAGCTCAACGGGCACCTTAATTTCTGCACAAAGCTCTTTAAGCGTAGCAACTTCAGCTTCCGTGTCAGATACAAATTCATTGATGGCTACTACCACTGGAATACCGAACTTACGGATATTTTCAACATGGCGTTTAAGGTTAGCAAAACCTGCACGAACTGCTTCTACATTTTCTTCTGTCAGAGTATCTTTCTCAACGCCGCCATTCATCTTAAGAGCACGAAGGGTTGCGACAATCACTATTGCATCTGGTGAAGTTGGTAAGTTCGGAGTTTTAATATTCAAGAATTTTTCCGCTCCAAGGTCCGCACCAAACCCTGCTTCAGTAACTGTATAATCAGCCAAACGCAGCGCTGTGCTAGTCGCCAAAACAGAATTACATCCGTGGGCGATATTGGCAAAAGGCCCGCCATGAACAAAGGCTGGTGTCCCGTAAATAGTCTGAACTAGATTTGGCTTAATCGCATCTTTCAAGACTAATGCCAAGGCTCCTTCTACCTCAAGGTTACGAACATAGACTGGTGTACGGTCATAGCGATAACCAATAACAATGTTAGCCAAGCGCTTTTTCAAATCTTCAATATCCGTAGCCAGGCAAAGAATCGCCATAATTTCAGAAGCGACCGTGATATCAAAGCCATCTTCGCGTGGAATACCGTTAACTGGACTTCCTAAGCCAACAGTCACATGGCGAAGAGCCCGATCATTCAAGTCCACCACACGTTTCCAGATAATGCGGCGCTGATCGATTCCCAGGGCATTTCCTTGATGTAAATGATTATCAATAAGAGCTGACAGGGCATTATTAGCAGTCGTAATGGCGTGCATATCACCAGTAAAATGCAAGTTGATATCTTCCATCGGTAGAACCTGCGCGTAACCGCCGCCAGCTGCTCCCCCTTTGATGCCCATAACTGGCCCCAGAGACGGTTCCCGGATAGCAATCATAGTTTTCTTGCCAATTTTATTGAGTGCATCAGCTAGTCCAATGGTAATGGTAGACTTACCTTCTCCAGCTGGTGTCGGATTGATTGCCGTTACCAAAATCAGTTTGCCAACAGGATTTTTTTCAACCTCACGAATCTTATCAAAGCTGAGCTTGGCCTTATACTTACCATATAGTTCTAAGTCATCATAGTCGATGCCGACTTTTTTCACCACATCAACAATAGGCTGCAATTCAACACTTTGAGCAATTTCAATATCTGTTTTCATCAAGAACTCCTCTATCAATTAATATAAAGATTATAACAAAAAAGAGCAAAATCTACATGATTAAGCTCTAAATAGATTTTAATGTTCGGGAAAAACAAAAAACTTGGAAATTTTTGTTCTCTAAACTATAAGATTTTAGAGTCACTTCTCCGCTGTGACACTCTGCAATTAGAATTATTTTACTAAATTTCTTTTTTATTGTAAAATAGTGCTATGAACATATTGATTACTTCTGGCGGGACCAGCGAGAAAATCGACCGTGTCCGCTCTATTACCAATCATTCGACAGGCCGGCTTGGGAAAATCATAGCCGAAACTTTCCTAGACAAGGGCGATCAGGTGACTCTGGTGACGACTCCCAAGGCTGTCCGCCCTGCAACCCATCCCAATCTCACCATTGTTCAGATTGAAAACGTTGCAGAACTGCTTGAAAGCTTGAAGCCGCTCGTTCACACACATGATGTACTGATTCATGCAATGGCTGTTTCTGACTATACTCCCGTCTACATGACTGGTTTGGAAGCTGTAGCGGCTAGCCCTGACATGACTGAATTTTTGAATAAGACTAACTCAGAAAGCAAAATTTCTTCTCAGGATGATGTTCAAGTCCTTTTTCTCAAAAAGACTCCAAAAGTCATCAGCCTGATAAAAAAATGGAATCCAGCCATTCGCTTGATTGGATTCAAACTCTTGGTCAATGTTACTAAGGAAGAGTTACTCAAGACCGCACGAGACAGTCTCATAAAAAATCAAGCAGAAATTATCGTCGCCAATGATTTGACAGAGATTTCTAACCATGGGCACAGAGCCTATCTCGTCGGAAAAGATACTGTAACTCAAGCTCAATCCAAAGAAGAAATCGCTCAGCTCCTCTGCCTGCATATACACAATACATAAGGAGGATTAAGATGACTCAGATTACCTTAGCTGTCAGCGGAAGTATATCAGCCTATAAGGCTGCTGACATCACTAGCCGTCTAAAGAAAGAGAACTTTGAAGTAGCTGTCCTCATGACCAATGCTGCGACAGAATTTATCACACCGCTGACCCTGCAAGTCTTGTCGCAAAAGCCAGTTGCAATTGATATTATGCAAGAACCTGACTCTAGCAAGGTCAATCATATTGATATCGCTAAAAAGTCTGACCTCTTTTTGCTGGCCCCCGCTACAGCCAATACCATCGCTAAACTAGCCAACGGCTTAGCTGACAATATGGTGACAGCTACTGCCCTGGCTCTGCCGACTCATACTAAGAAAGTTTTGGCTCCAGCTATGAACACTAAGATGTTTGAAAATCCACTAACCCAACACAATTTGGAGCGTCTGCAGCGTTTTGGATGGAAGATTATCCAGCCGCGCGAAGCTGTTCTAGCCTGTGGCGATCAGGGGACAGGTGCTCTAGCTGAAATTGATACAATTATTGATACAGTAAAGGAACTTATTTATGAAAAAACAATCTAAAATTGCTCAAATTGCTATTTTCTTTGCCATCATGTTGGTACTGCACCTGCTCAGTTCAGTCATTTTTAACCTGCTTCCAGTACCGATTAAGCCTACAATTATTCACATCCCAGTGATTATCGCCAGTATCCTCTATGGCCCTAAAGTCGGGGCTGTCCTAGGCGGCCTCATGGGATGTATCAGCGTTATTACCAATACCTTGGTGCTGCTGCCAACCAGCTATCTCTTTAGCCCTTTTGTGCCAAATGGAAGCCTTTCTTCACTTGTTGTTGCCATGATACCTCGCATTCTCATTGGTATCACTCCTTATTTCGTATATAAAGCAATGAAAAATAAGGTCGGCTTGCTTGTGGCTGGTTCCGTTGGTTCTGCCACCAATACCATTTTTGTCTTGGGCGGAATCTTCTTTCTCTTTGCAAATGTATACCAAGGTGATATCAAAGCGCTTCTGGCTGTGATTCTATCAGCAAATTCCATTGCCGAGTTAATCATTTCTGCGATTTTGACAGCAACTATCATTCCTGCGCTTGAAAAAGCCAAAAAATGATGATAAATTAGCTTTCCAGACCAAGCCTTGCTTTGGTCTTTTTTTAATCCCGCATTTCAACTTTACCATCTTGAAATCCTTGAAACAATGCCTTGAAAAGTATTTCATCGTTTTCTAGGTAACCTCTTTCAAAATTAATGAAAATATGCTACAATGTAAGCGATTAAGAAAATTTAAGAGCAGGATTTTTTACTAAAATTTCCAACTCTTCATTTCAAAAATAAAGGAGACTCCACCTATGACTTATCAAGATAACTTCAAAAAATGGCTTGATTATGCTGAACTTCCTGACTATCTTCGCCAAGACTTGAACAGTATGGACGAAAAAACTAAGGAAGATGCTTTTTACACCAATCTTGAGTTTGGTACCGCTGGTATGCGTGGTTTAATTGGCGCTGGTACCAACCGTATTAATATTTATGTTGTCCGTCAGGCAACTGAAGGTTTGGCTCGTTTGATTGAAGAAAAAGGTGATGAGTTCAAAAAACGCGGTGTTGCGATTGCTTACGACTCCCGTCATTTCTCACCAGAATTTGCTTTTGAATCTGCTGCTGTTTTAGCAAAACACGGCATCAAGTCCTATGTTTTTGAAAGTCTGCGCCCAACTCCAGAGCTTTCATTCGCAGTGCGCCATCTGGGAACTTTCGCTGGTATCATGATTACAGCCAGCCACAACCCTGCTCCATTTAATGGCTACAAGGTATATGGTGAAGACGGCGGACAAATGCCTCCGCATGATGCAGATGCATTGACTGACTACATCCGTGCTATTGAAAATCCTTTTGCTATTGAGGTCGCTGATGTTGAAGCTGAAAAAGCTTCTGGCTTGATTGAAGTGATTGGCGATACTATTGATGCTGAATACCTCAAGGAAGTTAAAGATGTCAATATCAACCAAAAACTGATTAATGAATACGGTAAGGACATGAAGATTGTCTATACTCCTCTGCACGGTACTGGTGAAATGCTGGCTCGTCGCGCTTTGGCTCAAGCTGGATTTGATTCTGTAGAAGTTGTTGAAGCTCAAGCTGTAGCTGATCCTGACTTCTCTACTGTTAAGTCTCCAAACCCTGAAAGCCAAGCAGCCTTTTCCTTGGCTGAGGAATTGGGTCGCAAGGTTGGTGCAGATGTCTTGGTTGCAACTGACCCAGATGCTGACCGTGTCGGTGTAGAAGTTCTGCAAAAAGACGGCAGCTACCTCAACCTTTCAGGTAACCAAATCGGAGCCATCATGGCTAAATACATCTTGGAAGCTCATAAGAGTGCTGGAACTCTGCCAGCTAACGCAGCTCTCTGCAAGTCTATCGTTTCTACTGACCTAGTGACTAAGATTGCTGAAAGCTACGGCGCAACCATGTTCAATGTCTTGACTGGTTTCAAATTTATCGCTGAAAAGATTCAAGAATTCGAAGAAAAGCACAACCACACCTACATGATGGGATTTGAAGAAAGCTTCGGCTATTTGATTAAACCATTTGTACGTGATAAAGATGCTATCCAAGCTGTTTTGGTTGTTGCTGAGCTTGCTGCCTACTACCGCTCACGTGGCTTGACTCTGGCTGACGGTATCGAAGAAATCTACAAAGAGTATGGTTACTTTGCTGAAAAGACTATCTCTGTAACCTTGTCTGGTGTTGATGGAGCTGAGCAAATCAAGGCTATCATGGCTAAGTTCCGTGACAATGCTCCGAAAGAATTCAACGCTACTGCTATTTCTGTTACTGAAGACTTCAAGGCACAGACTTCTACCGCTGCAGACGGTACTGTTACAGCTCTGACAACTCCTCCAAGCGATGTGCTCAAATACACCTTGGCTGATGGCTCATGGATTGCTGTCCGGCCATCCGGAACAGAACCAAAAATCAAGTTCTACATTGCCGTTGTCGGTGACAGCAATGAAGATGCTCAAGCAAAAATTGCTGCTATTGAAGCAGAGATTAATGCCTTTATCAAGTAAAACAACACTATCAACCAATCAACCAGAGGATGAATTTCACATTCTCTGGTTTTTCGTTTCCAAATCAAGCATTTTTCTGCTTTTTATGGCATACTAGTTTTATCAAAAGAAATGAGGATTATTTATGGAACAATTTGCTCAAAATATTAAAGACTTGGAAGTCGCAACTGTTGACCGCGCTCGTCAAGCAATTGCTGACAAAGAGACAGCAACTTTCTTCGTCGGTCGCAAAACTTGCCCTTACTGTCGTAAATTCGCTGCTACTCTTGCTGGCGTGGTCGCTGATACCAAGGCGTATATTTTCTTTATCAATAGCGAAGAAGCTAGCGAATTAGAGAAACTGCAAGCCTTCCGCTCTGAATACAGCATTCCGACAGTTCCTGGTTTTGTTCATGTTCAAGACGGCCAAGTATCTGTTCGTTGTGATTCTTCTATGACTGCAGATGAGATTAAAGCTTTTGCAAACTTGTAAAATTGATTCAACTCAAAAATCTGAGACTCGCGAGTCTCAGATTTTTTTACTTATTTCTAGCTTCCTGAAAGGACTCCCACATCTTCTGCTGGGGCTTGGCGAAGGGGTAGTTTCCAAAGTCATCTGGATGAAGCCACAAGACCTCTCCATCAGCTGCGTGCTGGCTATCTTTAACTCGGCCATAAGCGAGCTGGATATGCCACTTGCGATGGCTGAAAACATGTTGCACTTTTGAAAAGAACTGCTGCTGCCAATCAACAATCAAATCATAATCCTGCTCAAAGCTTTCTTGAGGAGACAAGTCCAGACTTGACTGATTTTCAGCCACCTCAAAGAGGGACATCTGATTTTCAGTTTGAAATTCCTCGATTTCAATCAAGGGAAAATGCCAAAAACCTGATAACAAGCCAGCAGCCTCATTCTTTTCAAGTAAGAATTGTCCCTGTTCGTTTTCGATAATCAAGCCTTGCAGATAAACCGGAACTGGCTTCTTTTTAGGTGCTTTGATTGGATATTTATCCATAGTTCCGTGCAAATAAGCTGCGCTGAACTCTTTTACAGGACTGTCTTCTGGATGAGGATTAACAGGAGCTTCGATATCTGACCCCAGATCCATCAGTGCTTGATTGAAATCTCCGGGTCTGCCTGGATCAATCAGAATCTCCATCATATCCTGAAAGACCTTCCGATTGCTAGGTTGGCCAATATCTAAATCAACTTCAAATAATCGACTCAGCACCCGCATGACATTGCCATCTACCGCAGGCTCAGCTAGGCCAAAGGCAATACTAGCAATGGCACCAGCTGTATAAGGTCCAATCCCTTTAAGACTAGCAATTCCTTCATAGCTATCAGGAAATTTTCCAGCGAAATCCGTCATTATCTGCTGGGCTGCTTTTTGCATATTTCGCACCCGCGAATAATAGCCTAACCCTTCCCAAGCCTTGAGCAGTCTATCCTCTGGAGCCTGAGCTAAATCAGCTACTGTCGGAAACCAGTCAAGAAAACGCTCATAGTAAGGAATCACCGTATCAACTCTAGTCTGCTGCAGCATAATCTCAGAAACCCAGATATGATAAGGATTATTTGTTCTGCGCCAAGGCAGATCACGTTTGTTTTCATCATACCAAGTTAATAATTTCTCTCGAAAAGAGGCGATTTTATCTGCCCCCCACATCTCAATTCCGTATTCTTTCAAATCTAACATAAATCTAGTATAGCATAAGGCAAGAAAAATTGAAGAGCTTATGTCCTCCAATTGTTTCTTATCGTTTAATAATGACCAACAGCCTGACTGGCTGTAATCAAAGTCAGCTTGTATACGTCATCCGCATTACATCCTCGAGAAAGGTCATTAACTGGATGGTTAAGACCCTGCAAGATAGGACCTACTGCTGAAAAGCCACCCAAACGCTCTGCCATTTTGTAGCTGATATTTCCAGCTTCGATACTTGGAAAGACAAAGACAGTCGCTTGACCAGCCACCGGGCTGCCAGGTGCTTTCAGCTCTGCTGTTGCAGGAACGAAAGCTGCATCAAACTGCAATTCACCATCGATAACCAAGTCTGGACGCATTTCCCGAGCTAGCTTAGTTGCCTCTACGACCTTATCAACCTTCTCTCCGAAACCAGAGCCCTTGGTCGAATAGCTGAGCATAGCAACTTTTGGATCGATACCGAAAATCTGTGCTGTTAGGGCTGAGTTAACAGCAATCTCTGCCAAGATATTGGCATCTGGATCGATATTAATGGCACAGTCACTGAAAATGTAGCGTTCGTCATCACGCACCATGAGGAAGGCTCCTGAAGTACGAGACACCCAAGGCAGGGTCTTGATGATTTGAAGAGCTGGCCGAACAGTCGCTGCTGTAGAGTGGATTGCTCCTGAAACCATCCCTTGAACCTTGCCAAGATAAACCAACATAACACCAAAGTAGTTGACATCTTCATTGAGCAACTGACGTGCTTCATCTGCAGTGATTTTTCCTTTACGACGCTCAACGAATGCTTCTACCAATTCCTCAAAGCAGGAACAGTTTGAAGGATCAATAACCTGATATCCTTCTTTTACTCCCTCAATTTCCAGATAAATACGGATTTTATCAGGATTCCCCAAAAGAACTGGTGTAATATCGGTTTCTTTCACCAAGCGTTTAGTTGCTTGCAAAATCCGTGGCTCCTCACCCTCTGGCAAGACAATTTTTACTTCCTTATCTTTCAAGGCTTCACGAATTGAATCAAAAATTTTCATGTTTCTTAAAACTCCTTTATCTCTTATTCTTTTAATTTCTCAATAACTTGTTTAAAATCTTCTGGCAAAGGACTGGCACGCTCAACTTCCTGACCACTAAAAGGATTATAAAATTTCAAAGAATGACAATGTAAAGCCTGACGCTCTATTCCGCACTCCAAACTCCCTCCATAAAGGTCGTCACCCAAAAGCGGAAAGCCAATATGTGAAAAGTGAACGCGGATTTGATGAGTCCGCCCGGTATGAAGATGGATATCCACCAGATAGACATCTCCGAACTGCTCTATAATCTTGTAACTGGTATGGGCGCACTTGCCATCCTTTGTCACACGCCTTGTAATGATACTCTCAGGGTTGCGCCCAATCGGAGCAATAATCTCACCTTGCTCTTCTAAGTCACCAGTCCCCCGAACTAGAGCGTAATAGCGCTTTTCTATCAGCTTCTTCTGCAACTGTTTATCCAATCTGGCATGAGCATAGCCATGCTTGGCAAAGAGCATGAGCCCACTTGTATCCTTATCCAGACGCGTCACGATATGCACCTGCTGGTTTTCATAGGCATGACGAATATAGTAAGCCTTAACAAAGTTTGCCATAGTATTGGAATGATTAACACTGGGAATACTGGCCACCCCTGCCGGTTTATCCAAAACCAAGAAATGCTCATCCTCGTAGACGACAGACAAGTCCTTATCAACAGCTTTCAGACTCTCAAATCCTTTTTCAGAAGGAATGTCAATCGTCACTTTATCGCCAATATCCAAGAGATAAATAGCGTTCTGAGGCTGATGGTTGACAAGAATGTTTCCGCCGGAAAATTTTATCTTTGCCAAGAGGCCTTTGGAAATTTCGTGCCGTTTTAAAAAGGTCTTTACCTTGACATGCTCATCAGCAATAAACTCAAACCTCATTCCCGGCACTCCCCAATAAAGGAGTCTCTAACACGATTCCAAAAGCTGGTATGGCTTGGCGAAGCCACAAAATGTATCTTGTGATTGTCAATCTGATACTCAATGCGGACAATGTTTTTGAAAGAGAAAGTCTGATTATCAACCGCAATAGTGTGATAGTCGCTGCGGGTCGGCACCAGCTCAATCTTATCCTTTTTGGGAACAATGACAGACGAACCCAATGTCCGATAAACCCGATTGTTGAGACTGGCAATTTCTGTCACCTGCAAGGCTTCGATTGTCGGATGCAATACCGCTCCACCTAGAGATTTGTTATAGGCAGTACTGCCCGTCGGAGTAGAGACGGAAATCCCATCTCCTCGGAAACGCTCGAAATGAACCCGATTGATAATGACATCAGCTACCATAGTCCGATCCGAACGCTTGATTGTTGCTTCGTTCAAAGCACGAATAGTGCGTGTATCACCATTTTCAAAAGTGATTTTTACATTTAAAATTGGATAAGAAACCTGAGCACCAGTATCTAATTTGAGATTTTCTACCAGCTTATCTAGTTCAAAATCACGGTAGTCTGTATAAAAGCCGAGATGCCCTGTATGCACACCGACAAAGCGGACCCGATCCAGCTGTTCTTCATACATATGAAAAGCCGACAGCAACATGCCGTCACCACCCACCGAAATCACGATGTCGGGATTCTTAGGAGTTAAAATAAAGCCGTTCTGTTTAAGCTTCTGCTTCAAATCCTGATAGACTTGTTCACTCTGTCTTTTCCGATTGCGGATAATCGCTATTTTTTTATCTGTATTCTTCATCTGTATCATCACTATTTCCCACACCGTCATTTAACTTGCGGTGAAGAGGATCAAAGAGAGCCTGCGCCTCCTGGATAGCATCACGGATTTCTCCCATCTCCTCATCCAGCTGATAGGCAAGATTAGCTGTCGTTTCCAAGCGACACTTGATCTCCTCGGGAAATTCTCCTTTATACTTGTAATTCAAAGAATGCTCAATCGTAGCCCAAAAATTCATCGAAAGGGTGCGAATCTGAATCTCAGCCAGAATAAGCCTATGACCATTAATCGTATCAACTGGATACTCTATAATCACATGGTAGCTCCGATAGCCACTGGCTTTTTTGTTTTTTATATAATCCCGCTCCTGCACAATGCGCATATCAGTCCGATTTCGTAAGACTTCTAAAACTTCATCCACATCATCGACGAACTGGACCATGACCCGTAAGCCAGCGATATCCTGCATCTCTTGCTCAATATTCTCCTCGCGAATGCCTCGCAAAATCATCTTTTCTTTAATGCTCTCAATAGGCTTGACACGTCCGGTCACAAACTCAATCGGAGAATGACGTTGCTGCTTGCGGTATTGCTTTCGCACTCCACGCAACTTAATTTTCAGCTCTCCAACCGCTTGAATATAGGGGTCTAAAAACTCTTCCCATTCTATTGTCATACACTTACCTTGTCATATCATTATTTTTTGTATAAAATAAACACAACTGTTATTATAACATAAATCGCTTTCAAAAAAAAGAAAAGGATATGAAAATGAATCACTTAGAAATTGAATTCAAAACCATGCTGACCAAAGAAAAGCACGACCGTCTGCTTCAGTTATTTGCTGATATTTCCCCTATTAGCCAAACCAACCACTACATCGATTCAGATCAGCAGAGTATCCGACACGCTCACATGGCTTTTCGAGTACGGACTTTTAACCATCGCGAAGCAGAGCTGACGCTCAAGATTCCTCAAGAAGTCGGAGCCTTGGAACTCAATCAGAACTTGACACCAGAAGAAACTGAAAATATTTTGCAGAACAATGAATTTCCTACGGGAGAGATTTTAGAAACGCTGCTTCAGAAAGAAATTCCCATCCAAGACTTGAAGATTCTAGGCTCTCTAGAGACTATCCGCTATGAAAAAGAAGACGAAATTGGCCTCCTTGCTCTGGATGAGAGTCACTACTTGGGCAAAACTGACTTCGAACTCGAAGTCGAAGTTGAAGATTTCGAAAAAGGAAAAGAAAATTTCCTCAACTTCCTAAAACTACATAACATCGACTATAAACCTGGCAAGAGCAAGATAGCAAGATTTTCTGAAAACTTGTAAACCAACAACCACAAAATAGCTGAAATAATCCAATTTTTTTGGTAAAATAAAAGGTAGCAATCTAAAGCCTATTGAAAAATAAATTTCATGGAGCATTAGATATAGAAATGAGACAAAAAGAGGACGGTCCAACTCATGTCAGATAAAAAAAATATGAAGCTTTTTTCCCTCAACTCCAATCATTCCATAGCTGAAAAAATCGCTGAAGCTGCTGGGGTTCCTTTGGGAAAACTTTCCTCCCGCCAATTCTCGGACGGCGAGATTCAGATTAACATCGAAGAAAGTGTCCGCGGCTATGATATTTACATCATTCAGTCCACTAGCTTCCCTGTCAATAATCACTTGATGGAGCTCTTGATTATGGTGGATGCCTGCAAGCGTGCCAGTGCCAATACGATTAATGTTGTGATGCCTTATTTTGGATATGCCCGTCAGGATCGGACTGCTGCTCCTCGCGAGCCAATCACAGCTAAACTGGTTGCCAATATGCTTGTCGGTGCTGGAGTGGATCGCGTGATTTCTCTGGATCTTCATGCCGTGCAGGTCCAAGGATTCTTTGATATCCCAGTAGATAACCTCTTCACTATCCCACTCTTTGCCAAACACTACTGCAACATGGGCCTTACTGGCGATGATGTCGTTGTCGTCAGCCCTAAAAACTCTGGCGTCAAACGCGCCCGCAATCTTGCTGAGTATTTGGATTCCCCGATTGCGATTATTGATTATGGCGAAGATGAGGCAGGTCGCTCCGAAGGATATATCATCGGAGATGTCGAAGGTAAGAAAGCTATTCTAATCGACGATATTTTAAATACCGGTCGGACTTTCTCTGAAGCGTCTAAAATTGTCAGCCGCGAAGGCGCAGTCGAAATTTATGCCGTATCCAGTCATGGACTCTTTGCAGATAAAGCTGCGGAATTGCTGGATGATTCTCCTATCAGGGAAATACTTGTGACAGACTCTGTTGATACCAAAGAAAAAACACCTAAGAATCTCCACTACATTACAGCTAGTGAACTGATTGGTGATGCCATTGTCCGCATTCAAGAGAGAAAACCAGTCAGCCCACTCTTTGCCTATCAAAAGAAATAAGGTAACCAGAGTGATTTATTTAGATAATGCCGCTACAACTGCTTTGTCGCCCGCTGCAATCCAAGCAATGACCAAGAATATGACTGTCTTTGGAAATCCTTCCAGTACGCATAGCCATGGCCGAGAAGCTAGTAAACTCCTCAGACAGGCGCGTGAGGATATTGCTCAAGCTCTGCATACTCAAAGCAATAAGATTCTTTTTACTTCAGGTGGCACTGAAAGCAACAATACTGCTATCAAAGGCTATGCCCTTCGTCACCAAAACCGAGGAAAGCATATTGTCACCACTGCTATTGAACACCATGCTGTCTTAGAAGTGGTGGAATACCTAGTAGATAAATTCGGCTTCGAAGCTACTTTTGTTCAGCCGGTAGATGGTCAGATTCGAGCGGAGGATATTAAGAAGGCTCTTAGACCTGACACTATTCTTGTGTCCGTCATGGCAGTTAATAACGAGACGGGTGCCATGCTCCCCATTAAGGAAATTGGTGAATTACTACAAGAACATCCTGCTGCTTTTCACGTTGATGCTGTCCAAGCAATTGGTAAACTTCCCATCTACCCTGACGAGCTAAGGATTGACTTTCTCTCTGCTTCAGCGCATAAGTTTCATGGTCCCAAAGGCGTTGGCTTCCTTTATGCCAAGAAGATGGATTTTGACAATTTCATGCACGGTGGCGACCAGGAAGAAAAACACCGGGCCGGAACTGAAAATCTAATCTCTATCACAGGTATGGCGGCGGCTCTGTCAGATAGCACGGAACATCTTGAGGAAAATCTAGCGCATGCGCAAGACTTAAAAGACAGCTTACTTGCTGACTTATCGGACATTAAACATTACTTAAATGAAAGTCAGCCAAGCTTGCCATATGTCATCAATTTGGGATTTCCCAATCAAAAGAATGACCTACTTCTGCTTCAAATGGATTTAAATGGCTTTTCCATTTCAACAGGCTCAGCCTGTACAGCCGGAGCTATACAACCCAGTCATGTCTTGCAGGCTATGTATGGCAAGGATTCCAACCGCTTGTATGAGTCCATTCGGATCAGCACTTCGGACCAAACGACTCTGCAAGAGATTCAATCATTTACAAAGAAATTAAAAGAATTTTTAGGAGGATAAGATGGCCTTTCAAACATCTGTTAGCTTAGCAAACTGTGAATATACCTATTCACTTCATCCAAATGTCAAGAAATTTACCTTGCGCGACAATACATTCGCTGAAAGCAAGGTTGGCAACTATGAACTCTCACGTCTGCTGGAATCTGTTCCCAACAGCGGAAATGGTTTTCTGCTGAAAATCATCGTCAATAAAGAGTTGAATGGTTTCAAAATCAACATCACTGACAAATCAGGCCTGCGCTTGGTCAATATTTTCAAATCAGAAGACCATCACATTATCCAGCAAGAATTTTATTTCTTGATGGATAGCTTGGTTGAAAGAAATATTTTTGAAAAGACACCACAATAAGCAAGATTCTCGCAATTTTGCTTTTTTGGTTTTGAATCTTCAAAATTTAAACGAGCTTGACTTCTACTTAGAACACTTGAAGAAAAGACTAACCGAACCCAAAGAAAGGATTAACAATGGTTGAACTGACCTATTTGGACTCATATAAGGTGAAACGAACACTTACCTATGAAGACTTCGACGAATTTCTTCTCGCCTTCTCTGGCTGTGTCACAGTTCCTGACTCGCTCAAAGTACTTTCCATCACTTATAATGGACACCAGCTGCCTTTTGCAGGGCTAATTGGGGACTTGTACCGCCAGATGTACCAGTTAGACCTTAGTCCCTACCAGGACTAAGCTTTTAAACACTATTATTCCCAGCAATTCCTGATTTTCTTTTTTAGTGCATTAAACATCCTTAATTAGTTGATTTTTTCACAAACTTCCTATAAAATAGAATTAGAAAGGTTGTGATTTTGTGAAAACTGAAAAAAATACTACAATTCCTCGAGCAACTGCTAAAAGGCTATCGCTCTACTATCGTATTTTTAAACGTTTTAATGCTGAGAAGATCGAAAAAGCAAACTCCAAGCAAATTGCAGAAGCCATTGGTATTGACTCTGCTACTGTCAGACGAGATTTTTCTTATTTCGGTGAACTTGGCCGCAGAGGATTTGGTTACGATGTCAAGAAATTGATGAACTTTTTTGCTGACCTCTTGAACGACAATGCTATTACCAATGTCATGATTGTTGGCGTTGGTAATATGGGACGTGCTCTGCTGCACTATCGTTTTCATGAGCGCAATAAAATGAAGGTTGTAATGGCTTTTGACATAGATGACCATCCAGAAGTTGGCAGCACAACCAGCGATGGAATTCCTATCTATGGAATTTCCCAAATCAAAGAAAAAATACAGTCAGGAAATGTGCAAACCGCCATCCTAACTGTACCTAGCGTAAAAGCTCAAGAAGTCGCATCTATCTTAGTTCAGGCTGGTGTCAAGGGCATTCTCTGTTTCTCACCTGTAAACCTATCCCTGCCTAAGGATGTGGTCGTCCAGTATGTTGACCTGACTAGCGAACTGCAGACTTTGCTCTACTTCATGAGAAAAAATGATTATTAATTTGAAAGAGGTATTAAACACTCTATGAGTAAACCTATTATTGGAATAACCGGAAATGAAAGAGAAATCCCAGACGATCACTTCATCCATATAAGCTATACAGCGACAGGATTCGTTGAGGGTGTCAAAGAAGTTGGCGGAATTCCAATGATTTTGCCAATCGGTGATGAAGAAATGGCTAAACAGTATGTTTCCATTGTCGATAAATTAATCATCACAGGAGGTCAAAATGTATGCCCTCAATTCTATGGTGAAGAGAAAACCATTGACAGCGATGATTATTTACTCAAGCGAGACATTTTTGAGTTAGCTTTAATCAAGGAAGCTCGCCGCCAAAATAAACCAATCTTCACTGTCTGCCGCGGAACCCAACTTTATAATGTCGCTTTAGGCGGTACGCTTCATCAAGATATTGAAGATCATTGGCAAGATAGCTCTGCTGAGTACACAACCCAAAGCATGGTGACCAAGAATGGTTCTATTCTGCACGAAATCTATGGACCAGCATCCGAAATCAACTCCTTCCACCATCAGAGTATCAAGGATTTGGCTACTGGCCTAGAAGTCATCGCCTATGATCCTCGCGATAAGATTATTGAAGCCATCACTTCTACTGATGGTAGTCCTTTCCTTGGCGTCCAATGGCATCCAGAGTTCTTGTTTGGCTCCAGAGAAGGAGACTTAGCTCTGTTTGATTATGTTGTCAATATTCTTTAAAAGCTTCTATTCCTAGATAAACTTCTGTTCTACTCGAATAGAAGTTTTTTATACTCAAGTAAATCGAATTATATTATATCATATCTGTCTCCTCTCGGTAGCTATAGTAGTTGCATTTGGACACAATCAAATGATCCAAAAGAACTAAACCCATCATCTCACATGCTTCTTTCATATGCTGGGTCACCTCATCGTCGTTTCTGCTGGGAACGACTGATCCTGATGGATGATTGTGTACCAGTATGATAGATGTCGCCAAATGTTTGAGAGCGTAGTGGAGAATCTCTCTTGGCTCAGCAATGCTTCTGCTTACCGTCCCCATGAAAATAGTCTGCTGGTGCAGAATTTGATTTTGACTATTAAGATAAATAGCAACCAAGCACTCCTGCCTCATATCTCCCAATTCCTGCTGCATCTTCTGGGCTAATTTTTGACTGCCCATAATCTGTTCTTTCTGCAGAACCTCTGCTCGGTTAATCCGACGCCCCAATTCGATAATGGCCTGCAGCTCCACAGCCTTAATCGGACCGATTCCAGAAATAGTCTGCAATTCCTGCAAAGTTAAATACTTAAGATCGTTCAAACTGGAAAGCGATGATAAAATTCTTTGAGAAACTTGAAAAACAGTTTCTTTTTTGTTGCCTGTTCTGAGAAAGATTGATAAAAGCTCCTGGTTGCTGAGTTTTTCAGCCCCTTCTCTCATCAAACGCTCCCGTGGCATCATGCTAATATCATCTTGAAATGAAATGCTATACATAGAAACCTCCTTACCTTATAATTCGGAAAAAGAGTAAAAATCAGCAAGAGTAGATACAAAAAATCTTTCGTCCAGAACAAATTTTAGATAAAAAAACACTCCAAAAGTAGAGTTCTTCCTAACCTTTGGAGTGAAATGTTTTTCGCCTTTAAATCTGCATTTGGTTATAAGACTTACTGAAAGATTCAAGAACTTCCTTAGGAGCCTTATCATACTCGACAGAACCTTCTAATGTTCCCTTGACAATAGTCCGGTTGGTTGCCGCAGCATCCTCACAAGTAACTAAAGTAATCTCTGTAACACCTTCTGTATCCTCAATCAGATCCGTTCGATCTGGAGTTACCGTTTCAACACTGGTGATTACATAAGTATAGACTTGCTCTTTATCGGTGATATAGATTTTCATACCAGCCTTAGCACGATCCAGTGGGGAAAAGAGCATATTACTAGCCCCTGTGATGCCAAAGACATGGTGGCTAGCCAAGGCATAATTCCCCTGCCCCATCTGCTGGGTCTCTTTCATCGTACCAGCACCATAATACAATCCAGCATTATCCAGTCCTTTGAAGATTGGCAAATTCATGGATACTTCTGGAATAGAGATGCCTCCGATAACAGGCAGTTGCTGCGCTTTCCACTGAGCATTGATAACTGCTTCTGTAGAAAGCGACTCTACCTTATTAAAATCAAAACTAGTCTCAGCGTTTTTATTTTTACTAATAGAGTCTTTGGAAACCTTGCTGACCTGATATTGGTTGGTATGCCAAACCATAATCATGTTTCGGATTTGCGCATTAAAGATTAAACCCAGAGCCACAATAATTAATAATGACGCAACAATATTGATAAAAATATTTCTTTTGCTTTTTTGTTTTCTTTTTCGACTTCTTTTTCCTTGTACCATATAGAGGTCCTCTTTTACGATTCGTTTTCTTCCTCTGCTACATCTTCTTTATCGTTTGCTTCGACGCTTGTAAAGGTGACAATCTGTGCATTTTGGTCCAGACGCATGACCTTAACTCCCATGGTTGAGCGGCCAGTCTGAGAAATATTCGCCACACTTGTCCGAATGATGACACCAGTATTAGTGATAATCATCAAATCTTCCTCGCCAGTTACTGTCATCAGACCGGCAAGAGGTCCATTCTTATCAGTGATATTGGCTGTTTTAATCCCTTTACCACCACGGCCCTTGGTTGGATACTCACTAGCAAGAGTTCGCTTACCATAGCCTTTCTCGGTGATGACAAGCACTTCGTCTCCCTCAGCAATCACACCAGCTCCAACGACCTGGTCCCCCTCTCGAAGATTGACTCCGCGAACACCAGTCGCTATACGGCTCATGCTCCGGACAGCTGTCTCATTAAAGCGGACAGAATAACCAAACTTCGTACCAATGATAACGTCTGCAGTACCGTCCGTCAGAAAGACATTGATTAACTCGTCTTCATCCTTCAAATTCAAAGCTTTGAGACCATTCTGACGAATATTAGCAAATTCTGTTACACTGGTCCGTTTGACCACCCCATGACGGGTAGTAAAGAAGAGATAGGAATCATCACTTCGGTCTTGCTGGACATTAATAATAGTCTGAATAGTCTCACCTTCATCCAGTTTCAAGAGATTGACCACTGGCAAGCCCTTGGCTGTCCGGCCGTACTCAGGGATTTCATATCCTTTGAGACGATAGACTCGGCCCTTGTTAGTAAAGAAGAGCAGCCTATCGTGGGTACTCGTTGAAACCAGCTCTTTGACGAAGTCATCATCTTTGACACCAGTTCCTTGAACACCTCGACCACCACGTTTCTGAGCAGTGAATTCAGCCTGATTCAGACGTTTGATATAACCTTTATTAGACAGGGTAATCAAAACATCCGCTTCCTCAATCAAATCTTCATCTTCAAGAGAAAGAACTTCTCCCACCATCAGCTCAGTTCGGCGATCATCCGCAAATTTACGTTTGACCTCGTCTAACTCTTCCTTGATAATAGCGATAACGCGCTCTGGCTTAGCCAAAATATCAGCCAAGTCTGCAATCAAGGCAATCAGCTCGTCATACTCTGACTGAATCTTATCACGTTCCAAACCAGTCAGACGACGAAGACGCATATCAAGGATAGCCTGACTCTGGCGCTCAGACAGTTCAAACTTAGCCATCAATTCAGCCTGGGCTTCTGCGTCCGTCTCGCTATTACGGATAATGCGAATCACTTCATCAATGTGATCCAACGCAATCAGCAAACCAGCTAAGATGTGCGCTCGAGCTTCCGCCTTTTCTTTATCGAAAGCCGTCCGTCGAGTCACTACTTCTTTTTGGTGCTCAATGTAGGCCAACAAAATCTCACGTAGAGATAGAATCTTTGGCACACCATTTTGAATAGCCAGCATATTGAAGCTGAAATTGGTCTGCATCTGAGTCAGCTTGAAAAGATTATTTAGAATGACATGTGCAGAGGCATCTCGACGAACCTCGATGACAAAACGAACTCCTTCACGGTTGGACTCATCACGAACAGCTGTGATACCATCAATTCGTTTTTCCTGCACCAGACGAACGATGTGCTCATGGACCTTGGTCTTATTAACCATGTATGGAAACTCGGTTACGATAATTCGCTCACGACCATTTTTCATCTCTTCGATTTCAGTGCGAGAACGAAGGACAATCGAACCCTTCCCTGTTTCATAAGCCCGGTGAATACCGGACTTGCCCATAACCAGTGCTCCTGTCGGAAAATCTGGTCCAGGCAGGACTTCCATGATATCGCGAGTTGTTGCCTCTGGATTATCCATGACAAGCTTAACCGCATCAATAGACTCACCAAGATTATGCGGTGGGATATTGGTCGCCATCCCAACTGCAATCCCTGTCGCACCGTTTACAAGCAAGTTAGGGAAGCGAGCAGGAAGAACTACAGGCTCTCTCTCGCTGGCATCATAGTTGTCAATATAATCAACAGTGTTTTTATTAATATCACGAAGCATCTCCAGAGCAATCTTGCTCATTCGTGCTTCTGTATAACGCTGAGCAGCAGCCCCGTCTCCGTCCATAGAACCGAAGTTTCCATGGCCATCTACAAGCATATAGCGATAGCTCCACCATTGAGCCATCCGTACCATCGCTTCATAAATAGAGGAGTCTCCGTGCGGGTGATACTTACCCATGACATCCCCAGTAATACGAGCTGATTTCTTGTGAGGCTTTTCAGGCGTCACGCCCAGCTCATTCATACCATAGAGAATCCGACGGTGAACTGGCTTTAGTCCATCACGAACATCTGGAAGTGCCCGAGCCACGATAACGCTCATCGCGTAATCGATGAAACTAGTCTTCATTTCACTAGTCAGATTAACATTTACTAAGTTTCTGTCTTGCATTAAAAAATGCCTTTCTTTCATATTAAACTACCCTTTATTATACCACATTTTCTTTAATTTTTCAGTATTTTGAACCGTTTGTAAAAACGTTTACATCGCTAGATACACAAGTTGACCGTGACAAAATATCGCAAAAGTGGTAGAATGAATGTGTACGGGAAATATTCCCTAAAAAAATAAGGAGATGTTTAGAAATGACTGCTACTAAACAACATAAAAAAGTCATCCTTGTCGGTGACGGTGCTGTAGGTTCATCTTACGCATTTGCTCTTGTAAACCAAGGTATTGCTCAAGAACTTGGTATCATTGAAATCCCTCAATTATTTGAAAAGGCTGTCGGTGATGCTGAAGACCTTAGCCACGCCCTTGCCTTCACTTCACCTAAAAAAATCTATGCAGCTACTTATGCAGACTGTGCGGATGCTGACCTCGTTGTTATCACTGCAGGTGCACCTCAAAAACCAGGTGAAACTCGTCTTGACCTTGTTGGCAAAAACTTGGCTATCAACAAATCTATCGTTACTCAAGTTGTTGAATCAGGCTTCAACGGTATCTTCCTTGTTGCTGCTAACCCAGTTGACGTTTTGACATACTCTACATGGAAATTCTCTGGTTTCCCTAAAGAGCGCGTTATTGGTTCAGGTACTTCACTTGACTCAGCTCGCTTCCGCCAAGCTCTTGCTGAAAAGATTGGCATCGATGCTCGTTCTGTCCATGCCTACATCATGGGTGAGCATGGTGACTCTGAGTTTGCCGTTTGGTCACATGCTAACGTTGCAGGTGTAAAATTGGAGCAGTGGTTGCAAGCTAACCGTGACTTGAACGAACAAGACTTGGTTGATCTTTTCATCTCCGTCCGTGACGCAGCATACTCAATCATCAACAAAAAAGGAGCAACTTACTACGGAATCGCGGTTGCTTTGGCTCGTATCACAAAAGCTATCCTTGACGATGAAAATGCTGTATTGCCACTATCAGTCTTCCAAGAAGGACAATACGGTGTTGAAAATGTCTTCATTGGTCAACCAGCTATCGTTGGTGCACACGGTATTGTACGCCCAGTAAACATCCCACTGAACGATGCTGAAACACAAAAAATGCAAGCTTCTGCTAAAGAATTGCAAGCAATTATTGATGAAGCATGGAAGAATCCTGAATTCCAAGAAGCATCTAAAAACTAATTATAAAAAAACATCTCCTAATACAAGGGGATGTTTTTTTGTTGCTTTATACAGATTTGTCAGCAAAAATATCAGTCAAATAAGGTACGATGAGATTTCCCTCTAGGTCTTTCAAAGAAGTAACCCAGACAAAGTCTGAATGCTCTTCTGGATCTAATATAATATCACGCTGCTCCGTAATCCTACCCGCATAAACTAAGCGTGTAAAAACAGTATCTTTGCTAGAATCAAACTGGCTATCTTCATGGATAATTCTATCAATCTGAATCTTTTGATTAACCTCCTCCATAGCCTCGCGTAGAGCCGCCTCTCTGGGAAGTTCATTCTCTTCTACACTTCCACCTGGAATATCCCAATAAGATGGATAGACATTAGGAAGGCTGCGCTTTATTTTAGAGCGTTTGATAAGCAAATACTTTCCGTTTTTCTCTATTAAGGTATGGGCGATTAGTTTTACTATCAATGCATTCTCCTCCAAGAAAGAAAAAAAGACTCCGAAGAGTCCAATTTTAAGTCATCCACCCTGAGAGAATCGAACTCCCATCTCAAGAACCGGAATCTTACGTGATATCCATTACACTAAGGGTGGCAACTAATTCATTATAACTGATTTTCTCTGAAAATACAAGTGAAAATCAGAAAAAGAAGTTGAGATTTCTCAACTTCTTTTACCTAATTACAATTCAATATCGCCAAACAAATCAGCCATTGAGAATCCAGTTTGAGTTTCTGGAAGTTCAAAGTCACGTTTTTCTTGACGTTTTGGACGACGAGGACGTGATTGACGTTTCTCATCTTTTTGTCCTTCTTCTTGAGCTGGACGTTCTTCAAGAGCCTTGATAGAAAGTGATACACGCTCATCAGCAGCATTCACTTCAAGAACCTTAACAGTCACTTCTTGACCAACCTTAAGGGCATCCTTAGGGCTTTCAACACGTTTGTGTGAAATTTGTGAAATGTGAACCAATCCATCGATACCTGGCAATACTTCAACGAAAGCACCGAAATCAGTTAAACGTTTTACAGTTCCTTCAATCACATCGCCTGCAGCAAGTTTTTGCTCAACGCCATCCCATGGTCCAGGTGTTGTTGCTTTAAGAGAGAGAGACACACGTCCTTCTTCTTCGTTCAAGTCAAGAACTTTTACTTCGATTTCATCACCAACTGATACAACAGACTTAGGTGATACATTGCGTTCATGCGACAATTCAGTCAAGTGAACTAATCCATCAACTCCGCCAAGGTCAATGAAAGCACCGAAGCTAGTGATGCGAGCAACTTTACCAGTTACAATATCACCAACGTTCAACTTACCAAAGACTTCAGCACGTGCTGCTGCAGCTTCAGCTTCTACAATCTCACGACGTGAAAGGATGAAGCGGTTTTCTTTTGGATCTACTTCTTTAATCTTAGCATCAAACTCTTGACCTACAAAACGCTCAGTGTTACGAACGAAACGAGTATCAAGCATTGAAGCAGGAATAAATCCACGGAGTCCTTCAAACTCAACTGAAAGTCCACCTTTAACAGCACGAGTGCCCTTAACAGTGACAACTTCTTCTTCACGACCAACCAATTTGTCCCAAGCTTTGCGAGCTTCCAAACGTTTTTTAGATACCAGGTAAGTTACTGTGTCTGTATCTTTACCCACTACTTGACGAAGAACAAGCAATTCAAGTGTTTCACCTGGTTTTACAAGGTCGTTGATATCAGCGTCGCGGTCATTTGTCAACTCACGAAGAGTCAAAACACCTTCAACACCAGTTCCAGCGATTGCAACATTAGCTTGGTTAGCGTCAACAGTCAATACTTCAGCAGTAACGACGTCACCTGGCTCAACTTGGCTAACACTGTTTAGCAAATCTTCAAATTCATTCATCTAAAAAAATCCTCCAACAATCAAGCTTACGCTTGACATACTACTTATTTATTTTCCTAAGCACCCGCAAATGACATTGATCTATCGTTAACGATTTCCATCCTATAAAGAAATAAAACACCTAAAGACATTTTATTATTTTATCAGATCTATTACCTAAGAACTGGGGTAGCTGGATTCGAACCAACGCATGAGGGAGTCAAAGTCCCTTGCCTTACCGCTTGGCTATACCCCAAAAAGAGCGCTGACAAAAGTCACTTTATCATCGTCACAATGAACGCTAATGGAGAGAGAGGGATTCGAACCCCCGAACCCGAAGGAGCGGATTTACAGTCCGCCGCGTTTAGCCTCTTCGCTATCTCTCCGACAATCAACGCTATCTATTATAACATTGATACAATGAAAATGCAAGCCCTATTTGCTTAAATTATAGGTTTCAATCAAAGTTTCCACGGCTCTTTCAAGTTTTTTATAAAAACTTTCAGCATTTCCATTTTTGATGATTGCAAACTGGCCATCTAGTTCGGCAATCTCTCCGATAACCTTCTTGCCAATAGCAAGACTATAACCGTCAAATTGGTCTGCTCCGACCTTCACTTTGCTGTCTGTGATTTGAATTTCAATTTTTTTATCTTTTTTACTCATAACTTACCTCTTTCAAATTTCTATTGTACACGAAAATAGCTGAGTGCGCAAGCTATCTTAGGCTAGAATCACAGAAAAAAACTGCCCAATCAAGGACAGTTTTTAGATTATACTTTTACAATCCAACCTTCTGGCGCTTCAACATCGCCGAATTGGATACCAGTTAATTCGTCATATAGCTTGCGAGTGACTGGACCGACTTCTGTCTCGCTATAAAAGACATGGAAATCATTGCCGTGCTGGATACCACCGATAGGAGAGATGACTGCAGCTGTTCCACAAGCGCCAGCTTCAGTGAATTTACCCAAGTCTGCCAGTGGAACATCTCCCTCAATCGGCTTGAGTCCTAGTCTGTGCTCCGCCAGATAAAGCAAAGAGTACTTGGTAATAGATGGCAAGATTGAGGGACTGAGTGGCGTTACAAACTCATTATCCTTGGTAATACCAAAGAAGTTGGCAGAACCTACTTCTTCAATCTTGGTATGGGTTGCTGGATCCAGATAAATCACATCTGAAAAATGCTTATCCTTGGCAATCTTTCCTGGTAATAAGCTAGCAGCATAATTGCCTCCCACTTTTGCTGCACCTGTTCCGTGCGGTGCCGCGCGATCATAGTCATCTGACACAATGAAGTTAGTCGGAGTCAGACCGCCTTTGAAGTAATTACCAACAGGCATTACAAAGATCGTAAAAATATATTCTTCAGCTGGTTTTACGCCGATAATATCGCCGACTCCAATCAAGAGAGGTCGAATATAAAGGGTTCCGCCTGTTCCATAAGGTGGAACATATTCTTCATTAGCTCGGACAACCTGCTTGACTGCTTCTACAAACATTTCTGTAGGAACTTGCGGCATAAGCAAGCGGTCAGCTGTTCGCTGTAAACGCTCCGCATTTTTATCCGGACGGAAAAGCTGAATACTGCCATCCTTAGTTCGATAAGCCTTCAGACCCTCAAAAGCCTGCTGACCGTAGTGAAGGCTGGGAGACGACTCAGAGATATGGAGCGTAGCGTCCTCCGTTAACGTTCCTTCTTCCCACTGGCCATTGCGATAGTATGCTATGTAGCGATAAGGCAGTTTCATATATGAGAATCCTAGATTTTCCCAGTCAAGATTTACAGTCATGGTCTTTCTCCTCTTCTTCCAAACTTCATTTTTAGATACTCCCTATTTTACACCTTTTTAAGATATTTTCAAGTATTATTTTCAATTTTCAGAAAATTTTGTTATACAATCTTTTTTCTGCTATCAAGATTTTAGAAATTGAAAAAACCAGCTCCTGCGAACTGGTTTGATGATTACTTGATGTAAGCTGAGAAGACTTCTTCGTCTGAAATGGTATCAGAAATGAAGCTGCCGTTGCTAGTTCTCTCAGATAGACTGAGATCAGCTAGATTAATCTCATAGGCAGTTCCTTTATTGGAAAGCACCTGCAAAATCTGATCCTCACTAGCTTCTGCTTCTGTGGTGAAGAGGTCAAAGTCCACTGCTTCACCAAAGACTGGTCCGGCTGAAAAGACACGATGCGGCTTGGTCTTAAGCTCTCTCAGAACTTGAAGACCGCGATTTGCCCGACTGGTAACAGGAATATCTGCGACTGCCATACGCTTGAGCGAACCACGCTGAGTCAAGAGGTAAAGTGAGTCTGTATTGGCGATAAAGGCTGCTGCTAGGACATCGTCTTTCTTGAGATTGATGGCTTTAACCCCAGCTGCCTTAGCTCCGATGACAGGAACTTCCTCAATATTGAAGCGAAGGGCATAGCCATTCTTGGTCACGAGCATAACATCATCCAGCTTAATCGGCGCCAGAGCAATGACCTGGTCGTCTTCATTTTTCAGCTTAGCAAACTTAAGCGACTTAGACTTGTAGGTCCGCCAAGGACTAAATTCCTTGCGCTCTACACGCTTGATTTGACCTAACTTGGTCGCTGCAAAGTAGGTTCCCTCCTCAAAGCTGTCCAGTAATTCCGTATAGATAACCTCTTCCTTGGTATCAAAGTTACTGATGGTCTGGCTGAGGTGTTCTCCGATTTCTTTCCAGCGGATATCTGACAGCTCATGAACAGGACGGTAAATAACATTTCCAAGACTCGTAAAGATCAGCAAATGCTGAGTCGTCTTGGCCGGGCTAACAAAAATCAGTCTGTCATCGTCACGCTTGCCCATCTCTTCTAGGGTTGAAGCAGAGAAAGAACGCGGACTGGTCCGCTTGATATAACCAGAACGAGTCACGCTGACATAGGTCTCTTCCTCAACAATCAGACTAGCCGTATCAATCTCAATAGCGTTTGCCGTATCCTGCAGCTCACTGAGACGAGGATTGCCAAACTTCTTCTTGACATCGCGGAGCTCTCGCTTCATAAGATTATACATAGTGCGCTCATCACCGATAATGGCTGCCAGCATGGCAATCTTCTCGCGCAGCTCTGCTTCTTCCTCTTCCAGAACCACTACGTCTGTATTGGTCAAACGGTAGAGTTGGAGAGTGACGATAGCCTCAGCCTGCTCCTCAGTGAAATCATAGCTAACCTTAAGATTTTCCTTGGCATCTGCTTTGTTTTCAGAAGCACGAATCAGGGCAATAACCTCGTCCAAGATGGAAATAACCCGAATCAGTCCTTCCACGATATGAAGTCGTTTTTCAGCCTTGGCCTTGTCAAAACGGCTGCGAGCCAGAATAATCTCCTTGCGATGGGCAATATAACTAGTTAAAATTGGTACAATCCCCACCAAACGAGGCGTGAAATTGTCAATCGCCACCATGTTGAAGTTGTAATTGACTTGCAAATCAGTGTACTTGAAGAGATAGTTGAGAATCAGCTCAGTATTTGCGTCTTTCTTGAGCTCAATGGCAATGCGAAGACCGTCCCGGTCGGATTCGTCCCGAACCTCAGCAATGCCAGCCACCTTATTATTGACCCGCACATCGTCAATTTTCTTGACTAAGACTGCTTTATTAATCTCGTAAGGAATCTCGGTGATGACGATTTGTTCTTTTCCGCCCTTTAGCTTTTCAATCTCAGTTCTGGAGCGCACCACGACGCGACCTTTACCAGTCTCGTAAGCTTTCTTAATCTCATCTCTGCCTTGGACAATGGCTCCTGTCGGGAAGTCTGGACCAGGTAGAAACTCCATGAGTTTGTCCACCTTGGCAGACGGATGGTCAATCATATAGATGACCGCATCAATGACTTCGGCTAGATTATGAGGTGGAATGTCGGTCGCATAACCAGCGGAAATCCCAGTTGCTCCATTGACCAAAAGATTAGGAAAGGCTGCCGGCAGAACAGTCGGCTCCTTCTCGGTATCGTCAAAGTTCCAAGCAAAAGGAACAGTATCTTTCTCGATATCCTGCAAAAGATAGCCAGCCATCTCAGACAGCCGCGCCTCAGTATAACGCATAGCCGCCGGCGGATCACCGTCCATAGAACCGTTGTTGCCATGCATCTCAACGAGAATCTCACGGTTTTTCCAGTCCTGAGACATGCGGACCATGGCATCGTAGATGGAGCTGTCACCGTGAGGGTGGAAATTCCCCATGATGTTCCCGACAGACTTGGCAGACTTGCGGTAGCCCTTGTCAAAGGTATTGCCGTCCTTGTTCATGGAATAAAGAATACGGCGCTGAACAGGCTTCAAGCCATCGCGAATGTCCGGCAAGGCCCGCTCCTGAATGATGTATTTGGAGTAGCGACCAAAGCGCTCTCCCATGATGTCCTCGAGGGACATGTTTTGAATGTTACTCATAGGATACAGAGCCCGTAAAATACAAAGTGAAAATAGGCAATTCTTGCTGTGAGCGATGCTCACAAGAGAATTTATCTTTTTCACACAGTATTTAGGGCGTGTTCAACTCCTTTCAAAGAATGTAGAGTATTTTTTTATAAAATAAAGGATATTTTACGGAAATTAGTCCCGTGTTCAGTTACTATAAGTAACCAAACTATCCTTTCTGTAGTTTAATGTTTTAAATTACGTTCTTTATATAGTCAGTGATTGGGAAGTCTTGCCTCAGCATACTCAATCATCTTCTCTGCGCTTTCTTTGTCATAGTGGAAGCCAGTTTTGAGAGAGAAAGCTTGTGCTTCTTTGTGGAAAAATTCCATGGTAGCAAAGAGAGACCTGGTGATTTTTTTCTGTTCGGAAAAGTCAAGCAAGGCTGCAAATTCTTTCTCTTTCTCAGCAGGCAAATACTGAAAGAGGTACTTGTAGTTCTTGCCAACATCAACCGTCCCCTTATCTGCTGCCACTTGCCAAGCTAAAAGCTTGAGCAATTCTTGTTGACAGATTCCATACAGATGATCCGTCGCATAGACAAGGTGGTTTCGATGAATGCCCTTGACTACATAAGCTGACACCCACCAGAATTCATTGCAGGATTTGTCAAAGTCAGTCGCACTGGCTGGTGCCGTCCAATAGCGCTTGGGTGTCGGTGCATAAGGAGCAAACAGCCCCTGCACGTCATCCAGCACAGTGAAATCTGCTTCGCTATCCACCCACTCTTTGATGTGCACCTTAGGACAAAGAGTCAAATCTATCCGATTGCCATCTTCAAAAAGCATGAGATAGAGGCGGCGATGGTCTAGTAGGACATGCTGCTCGATCATGCGCTTGCCAAACTGGTCCAACCAAGCAAGGTCAGCCACCAGACCATCCAAATCCTCCACGATATAGACCACATCATAGTCTTGGAACTCGTCCTTGGGAGCATTTGGATTTGTCCGCGAGCCGGACATGGCGACTGCATCAACTTGTAGCACTTTTGCGGCTTGCAAAATTAAATCTAGCATTTCGGGTTCAGTTCTCATGGGAATACCTGCCTTTTTAGGAGAAACTCTTGATTCTGTAGAGGACATGTCTATAAAGCGGACTGTCTGCTGGAACTTTTTCATTATCAAATTCTTTGACAAATTCCATGCTCAGTTTTTGCATGACTTTCTGAGAAGGTTGATTGAGTAAGGATGTAAAAGAGTAAACTTCTGATAAGCCAGCTTGCTGAAAAGCAAAGTCTAGACAGGCTTGGGCAGCCTCCGTCGCATAACCATCTTGGCTAGTTCAAGCGAATCCGTCAGACCCAGTTTATTGTCAAGCGTCATTGGCTGTCTCCTTTCGTCAGAAGTTGCTAGTTCGCCTCCACCACTTCTTCTTTAACCTTCTTAGCTGGTTTGCGTT
Source organism: Streptococcus sanguinis (assembly GCF_013343115.1). Classification (NCBI taxonomy): domain Bacteria; kingdom Bacillati; phylum Bacillota; class Bacilli; order Lactobacillales; family Streptococcaceae; genus Streptococcus; species Streptococcus sanguinis. The sequence goes on along the minus strand of NZ_CP054570.1, from coordinate 885,525 downwards.
TTTTATAGCGGCTGCGAATGGTGTTGAGGTGGTCGCGAAGATTGACCACGTGAGTTCTTTCAGGATAAGCATAAGCGATGATTGCAGTGAAATCCACTAGAAAATCATAGATTTCTTGCAGCTTGAGGCGGACGTTCTTATTCTGGCTCGGTGTCTTACCCTTAAGCTCAGTCAGGCGCTCCTTGTAGACCTTTTCAAAGGCCTTCTGAGCGGCAGCAAGACTGTCGACATGGGCTTCCAGATGAAGCTTAGCCAGTGCTGTCTGATAGGCCGGCTTTTTCAGCTCTTGGAGCAAGTGGTTGATGCCCTCGGTCTCCTTTTCCAAGCTAGTCGCAGCTAGACCGGTGTAGTTTTTCAGAAGCTGAGACAGGGTCTCATAAGCTTCCTTGGTCGCTGCATCCTTGACCCTTGCAAAGGCCCGAACTAAAGACTGGAGCGTGCCCAAGGCATCATCGCGCTCGCGGTCAGCCTGATCCAAACTAGCCACCAGCTTGCTGGACTTGGTCTGATGAAGCCCGCCCTGCAGCTGTTCCAGAAGTTTGTCCATCTCATCCAGCTTGGTCGTGTAAATGCCATCCACCTTATTTTCCTTGATAAATGCCGCAACCTCGCTCCGACTCTCGGACATGAGCTGGAAAAATTCGTTGTTTTCTAAAGTCTGAACATCTACACTAGTAATTCCATAAATTTTTTTCATTTCTATAATCTCCTAAATTTTTTATTTATTTTAACTTTAATTCCCTTTTTATCTTTTCTGATTTTCTGAAAAAGTTTTTTGCTTTAAAACCGCTTGCCAGAAAAATAAACGTTCGTCTTTTACTCAAAAAATACTCGCCAGATTTTCTGCCAAACAGAATTTGCCCCAAAACACTCCGTCAGAAAATCTGACGACCTCACTTTAGCTCCAGTGAGCTTGACAGAAAATTTGGTGAGGTGTTTGTTGTATGTTATGGCACATTCATCAAAGTGCTTACTATATTTTTGCATTAGCAAAGGTTCTAGCAGCATAATATTTATCATAAATTAACTCACTATTAAAAGTATTGATTAGATCTTTATTATAATCAATATCATCATTTAAAGCATGATTCAATTTAAATAAGAATAAATAAAAATCACCATAAAAAGTCCCCCTTTCCTGTTTATACACAGGAACTCGAATATCTATAGAATATTCTTGTTTATCTTCTATTCTTTTCTTACCACATTTAACAGCTACATTATATTTCAATTCACAACTTCTATCAACTAAAACGGTAAACTTAACATCATTAGAACCATGAGTTAATCGTTGGAAGCAAGTAACAGATTTTTGTTTGGTGTCTTCCAGCAAATTAATCAATGGAACTTCGCCCATTCCAGGACCAGCAAAACCTCGCGGGCTATTGTGAAATCTCTTTTCATTTCTATCGTAAACTACAGTTAACATTAGATCAGGTATTTCTTTTCCAGTATTATCAAAAATTGAAACTTCTAGAAATTGTAATTTGCTATTTTGTTCAAATTCAGAAACAAATTCATCGAATGGAAATATAATTAAACTCTTAATATCTCCAGACTTTAAAATCAGAGGATTTTGTAGAACTTTCTTTGTTTCATAAATTTCCTTAAAAGTATCTTTCTCAATCCTAGTAAACTTAACAATATACTGGTCTACCATTGACTCTTTAGTTCCATTGTTATATGCTAGCAACACAAATTTCTGATTTCTTTCGTAAAAACCACCATCGTATTGAATATCTTGAAAATCATTATTGTTTTTCCTGATATTATATAATTCAATTTCTGTTACTGATTGAGTAGTACTTCTTTTATTTTCTACAGTTAGAGTGTTTAATATAAAATTTGAATATAATTGCTGTCCAGAAGTTGCTGGTTCAGGAAGTCCATTTCTGTTATTTATGTTTAAAATACTATTTCCAACTATATATATCTTTTTTGCATTGTCAAATCCATTTTTTAAACTATGCACTATAAATGGTCCCAAAATCGTAGTCATTATCAGAGCTAATACTACCCACCACCACTGTTGTGATATTGGTAAATTATTTTGCTGAACATTTTGTATTGCTATAAACATACTTTGCTATATCCCCCTAAAACACCATCTCCCCACTCTCCTCAAGCGTAAACTTAACATTATCTTCAATCCACTTGCGGCGTGGTTCGACCTTGTCCCCCATGAGGACATTGACACGGCGTTCGGCGCGAGCCAGGTCTTCAATGGTGACGCGGATAAGGGTGCGGGTGTCGGGATTCATGGTCGTCTCCCAGAGTTGATCGGCATTCATTTCACCGAGCCCCTTGTAGCGCTGAAGCATGGCTCCCTTGCCAAACTTGCGGCGCAGGTCATCTAGCTCGCCATCGGTCCAGGCATACTCGACGACTTCGCTCTTGCCCTTGCCCTTGGACATCTTGTAGAGAGGCGGCAGGGCGATATAGACGCGGCCAGCCTCAACCAGCGGGCGCATATAGCGATAGAAAAAGGTCAGCAGCAAGGTCTGGATATGGGCACCGTCGGTGTCCGCATCAGTCATGATGATGATCTTGTCATAGTTGGCATCCTCAAGGGTAAAGTCTGTACCAACACCCGCTCCAATCGTGTAGATCATGGTGTTGATTTCTTCGTTCTTGAGAATGTCGGCCATCTTAGCCTTGGCAGTATTGATAACCTTACCGCGCAGGGGCAGAATGGCTTGGAACTTACGGTCACGGCCTTGCTTGGCAGAGCCGCCGGCAGAATCTCCCTCGACCAGATAGAGTTCGTTCTTGGCTGGATTCTTGGACTGGGCCGGAGTCAGCTTACCAGACAGCAAGCCCTTGTCTTTCTTATTCTTCTTGCCATTCCGACTTTCGTCACGCGCCTTACGGGCTGCTTCCCTAGCATCTCTGGCCTTGATAGCCTTGCGGATAAGATTAGAAGCTAACTCGCCATTTTCCAAGAGGAAGAAAGTCAGCTTGTCAGAAACGATAGAGTCCACGGCTGGACGAGCCAAAGGACTGCCCAGCTTGTCCTTGGTCTGGCCTTCAAACTGCAGGTGAGCCTCAGGGACCAGGATGGACAGGACAGCAGCCAAACCTTCGCGGTAGTCCGATCCTTCCAGATTCTTGTCCTTTTCCTTGAGCAGGCCGGTCTTTCTGGCATAGTCGTTCATGGCCTTGGTAATAGCGGTCTTGAGTCCCGTCTCGTGAGTCCCGCCGTCCTTGGTGCGGACGTTATTGACAAAGGACAGGATATTATCGGCGTAGCCGTCGTTGTACTGGAGGGCCACCTGAACTTGGAAGCCACTCTCCTCGCCCTCGAAATAGAGGACAGGAGTCAGGGTTTCCTTGTCTTCATTGAGATAGCTGACAAAGTCTTCAACCCCGTTTTCATAGTGAAACTCTACTTCTTCGCCAGTCCGCTCATCAGTCAGCGACAGGCGGACATTCTTGAGTAAGAAGGCTGATTCCTTAAGCCGCTCAGCAATAGTATTGTACTTGAAGTCCGTCGTTGAAAAAATCGTATCATCCGGCATGAAGGTCACTTTGGTTCCAGACTTGGACTTAGGTGCAGTGCCGATTTTCTTGAGCGTGGTGACTGGTTTCCCACCATTTTCAAAGCGCTGCTTGTAAACAGTCCCATCCCGTGTGATTTCCACTTCCAGCCAACTGGACAGGGCATTGACAACAGAGGAACCTACACCGTGGAGACCACCTGAGGTCTTATAGCCACCTTGGCCGAACTTACCTCCGGCGTGGAGAACGGTGAAGATGACCTCAACCGTTGGAATACCCATAGCGTGCTTGCCGACTGGCATCCCGCGTCCGTGGTCTGCGACCGTCAGACTTCCGTCTTTGTTTATCGTCACATCGATTCGGTCGCCGAAGCCTGACAGGGCCTCATCAACAGCATTGTCCACAATCTCCCAGACCAGATGGTGAAGTCCCGCTCCATCAGTTGATCCGATATACATCCCTGGACGTTTGCGGACCGCATCCAACCCTTCTAATACCTGAATGGCATCGTCATTATAATTGTTAATATTGATTTCCTTTTTTGCCACAAGAACCTCCTAATGATTCATCTTTTCTATCTTACAAGTTTTTGGCAAATATTGCAAAGATTTTTTTGAAAAAACTGCTGATAAGAACTGATTTCACACGAAAAACGATCCAATATCCGAGTAGACATTTCCTGCTATAAATTCTATCCTTTTCTATTGTAAGAAAGCGAAATAATGGTATAATAAAATCATGATGAACACGATAATTGGATTAATACTAGCATACTTACTGGGCTCTATTCCGACTGGGCTTTGGATTGGGCAAATTTTCTTTAAAAAGAACCTGAGAGAATACGGCAGTGGCAATACCGGAACGACCAATACTTTCCGTATTTTGGGAAAGACGGCAGGGACGGCTACTTTTGCTATCGACTTTCTCAAAGGAACTGCAGCGACCCTGCTGCCTTTCTTTTTGCATATTGAGGGAGTTTCGCCGCTTGTCTTTGGTCTCTTGGCCGTAATCGGTCATACTTTTCCCATATTTGCTGGCTTTAAGGGCGGCAAGGCTGTGGCAACCAGTGCAGGGGTTGTTCTGGGCTTCTCACCAGCCTTCTTTGTCTATCTGATTGTTATCTTTGCCAGCATCCTTTATCTGGGAAGTATGATTTCTCTGGCAAGCGTGCTCTCAGCAGTCATCGCTATCCTGTCTGCTCTGCTCTTTCCTCTAGTTGGCTTTATACTGCCCAGCTATGACCTCTTCTTCACTCTGATTATCATTGCGCTGGCTTTGATTATTATCCTTCGGCACAAGGACAATATCCAACGTATCAAACAGAAAAAAGAAAACTTAATCCCTTGGGGCTTAAATATCACACATCAAAATCCTAGAGCTAAGAAATAAAACGGAAGTGAACAACTTCCGTTTTATTGTGTCTTCTAACTAGTCTTCTTTGTGACTTTTCTTGATTCCTGCCAATCCAAAGAAACCTAAAACCATACCAACTAAGCTCAGGGCAACTGTTGATTCGCTGCCTGTCTGTGGCAGTTCTTTAGCTGCAGGATCCTTAGTGAAGGTCTTGGCAATATGAACTGCTACTTGCTTGGTTTGTTTTGGAGTATTAACCAGTGGAGCTGCCTGTTTTCCAGGATCAGCTGCTTTGGCACCAGCTGGGTAGGAAGCTGCATTAGCCGGATCCGTTCCTTGCTTGATTTCTTCAATATCTGTATAGCCATCACCGTCTGTATCCTTAGTGGATGAAATAGAGATAGCGCGTGAGTTTGGATTGATAACCGCATAGGCTGTCAAATCAGCTTTTGCCAGATAGTCTGCGAAGGCCACATCCATAGATGGTCCTTCCTCGCGAGGGCCGCCCAGCATGGTATAGCCGTCACCACCAGCAGCCAAGAAGTCATTGGTTGTCAGATAGTAGGTCTTATTTGGATCAAGAGGCTCATAAACACCCGTTTCTTTGTTCTTAATCTCAATGTGGAGGACACGTTGATTAGCTGGCAGAGTGGTATCGTAGTAGACTTTAGCTCCAGAGATTTGCAGGTAGCCACCACTTGGTTCTAGCAAGGGTTGTCCATTCTCATCCAGCACAGGCTTGCCATCTTTTTCCTGAAGAATAGAGCCCAGAGATTTAGCAAACATATCTGCGATATTTTGACCAGTCACCTTGATTTGTGAAATGGTGTTTCCAAAAGGCAATACAGCGATGACATCTCCCTTGGTGATTGGCTTGTCTTTAGCAATAGTTTCGCGTAGGCCGCCCCCGTTAGTAACAGCTAGGTCTGTTTTATTGGCAAAGCCAGTTTGACCATAATCGTAGAGAGCATCGGCTACGACATTGCCCAGATTGGTTTCCCGAACGCGGACATTTTCACGGTCGCCATTAAGCTCTACAGGGCTGTTTGCCACGATAACCTTGGCGTTATCAGCGTCGTATCTAGCTTTAATCTTGCTGACCATGTCTGCTACAACTGGGTCTGGAGTGACTTTTTTAGCTGTTTCAGCAGGGATTTGCTGAGGATTTCCCAGAAGTTGATTGGCTTTGAAAGTTACTTTTCCGATATTGTGTAGGTAGCTACCGGTCTGGTTGTAGGTGACATTATCGCCATAAGTCGTAGACTCTACTGTGTGGGAGTGGCCGTCAATAACGGTTACGCGCTTTCCTTTGAGCTTAGGATTTTTAGAAAGAGCTTCAGCCAAGGTTGAACCGCGCCACTCAGTCGGTGTGGTCGTGTCAACACCCAAATGAGCCAGAACAACATAGTTTTTGTAGTTCTTTCCTTCTGCCGCTGCGCGTGCTTCAATTTCGTCAATAACCCGATTAACCTCTGTGATTGGATCAGTGAAGGTCACACCTTGGATGTTTTTAGGGTGAGTTTTTGTAGCAGTTTCTGGTGTTGTCACACCGATTACTACGAATTCGTCTCCCTCAACCGCTGGATCCTTGTCTACAATGGTAGAGGCTTGGAAAACTCGAGCATTATTAGCGTAGGTATTGGAGCTGAGAAGTGGGAATTTAAGAATTTCCTTGTATTTCTTTGCCTCATCTAGACCAAAGTCAAACTCATGGTTCCCGACTGCCATAGCATCGTAGCCTATTTCATTGAGGATTTTAGCCCGTTCTTCCCCTTTTGAGCTATTGGAAATTGGCAGCCCCTGGAAGGCATCACCCGCATCCACAACTAGCACTTTAGGATTTTTAGCGCGCTCTTCCTTGATAACAGTAGCCAGCTTAGCATCACCGATAACGCCTTTTTCCTCTACGATGCGGCCATGCACATCGTTGGTATGGAGAATTGTAGCCTCTGGCAAGTTTTCAGACTGGGCTGGAGCAGCAGCGGCTTCTGTCGCAGCTGGAGCAGCCAGAGCAGCTGTATTCTGACTATCTGCTGGCTTTTCTTCTGCTGAAGCTGCTGGAGCAGTTGGTTGCGCTGCAGAAGCTGTCTCAGCAACTGGCTGATTGGTCAACTCAGCCTTTGCCGGCTCTGGACTAGCCTGTGCCTCTTCTGCAGAGACTTGATGAGCCAAAAAAGCAGGTGCCAAAAGCACTGTCGATAGAACAGGTAAGATGAAAAATTTCTTCTTCATATAACGAACACTCCTCTTTAGTATTTTGTTATATTATACATCTTTTTTGCTTAAAAAGGAACTAAACCGCTACTATTTCAACAAATATTCGGTTTTTCAGAAAATTACTAGAAAATTTTCTGTGTTAAAAAAGACCCTGAAATTCATCAGAGTCTAATCTGCATTATCCTTTAAAGACAACTTCCCCATCACAGATGGTAAACTTCACTTGGCCTTTAAGCTTTTCACCAACAAAAGGTGAATTGGCTGCCTTGGAGGCAAAATGGTCCGTCACAAGTCTATCTGCTTCTGGATCAAATATTGTCAAATCAGCAGGACCATCCTGAGCGATGAATCCAGCATCAAAACCATACAACTGAGCTGGATTAAAAGTCATTTTCTCTAAAAGTTCCATCAAGCTCAGATGACCAGCCTCAACCAAGTAGGTCAGTCCCAGAGAAAGCGAAGTCTCAAGACCAGTCATACCAGAAGGCGCCTGAGTGATATCTGCTACATTTTTCTCGTCAGCATGATGTGGAGCATGATCCGTCGCAATGACAGAAATGACACCAGATTTGAGCCCCTCGATAACCGCTAGCCGATCCGATTCTAAGCGCAGAGGCGGATTCATCTTAGCATTGCTGCCCTTGACCAATAGCAGAGCTTCTGTCTTAGAGAAGTGCTGAGGCGCTGCTTCAGCAGTGACTTGAGCGCCTAGCTTCTGAGCGAATTCCACCACCTTTACACTCTCAGCCTTGGACAAATGCTGGATATGTACATGAGCCTTTGCATCATAAGCAATCATGACATCGCGTGCAACCATGCTGTATTCTGCCACACCTGTCGCGCCACAGATATGAAAATGCTCTTTGGCAATATGCTCGTTAAAACCGAGTATGCCATTGAGATTAGGGTCTTCCTCGTGCAAGCTGATAAAGGTATCGTTTTTACGCGCTTCTACGAGGGCTTGGCGGACAATGCCAGCGTTGGTCAGCGGAATACCGTCATCAGAAAAACCAACCGCTCCTGCTGCCAAGAGACCTTGGAAATCTGTCAGATGCTGCCCATCAAAATTCTCTGTAATTGTTGCAACCGACTTGATATGGATATTTTCACGACCAGCCGAGTCCAGCACTTCTTTCAGAGTTTCAACTGTAGAAATGGTCGGATTGGTATTGGCCATCATAACAACTGTCGTAAAGCCACCTGCTGCCGCAGCCAAAGCCCCCGTATGGATATCTTCCTTATGAGTCTGGCCTGGCTCCCGGAAATGCACATGTATATCCACCAAACCTGGAGCCACAACCAAACCACTGGCATCGATAACTTTTGCATCTTCAGCCTGCAAATCTTGACCGATTTTGACAATTTTCTTCCCCTCAACCAAGAGGTCAGTAATTTGGTCAAAACCAGTCTTAGGATCCATAACTCGTCCGTTTTTGATTAATAGCATCATCTTATCTCCTTATTCGTAAAAGTCCACCTGCGTATCCAACAGCTTATCTCCATCATAAACAAACTTTGCAGAAAAGAAAGGCTTGTCTTCTAAAAGCCACTCAACAAAAGTATGATCGCCTTCCCAGGTTGGTTTAGACAAAACCTGATCATAGGGCACCCATTCCAAAGTCCCTTCGTTGCAGTCAATCAGTTCCCCCTCAAACTCCGTCACCTTGAAAACATAGGTATACCAGTCCAAGTTGGGAGTAAACTCAGGAAAAGTGATAACGCCTTTAAGAACAGGCTTGGCCTTTAGGCCCGTCTCCTCTAGAATCTCGCGCGCAGCGCATTCCTGTGGGGTTTCTCCTCGCTCTAGCTTGCCACCGACACCAATCCACTTCCCAGCATGAACATCGTTGGGCTTTTTGTTGCGGTGCAACATGAGAAATTCTCGGCCATTATCGATATAACAAATCGTTGCTAACTGAACCATACTACCTCCTAAGCCAACCAATCGATAGGTTCCAAGCCCTTATTCACTAAGAAATCATTGGTACGAGAAAAAGGTTTACTACCAAAGAAACTACGGTAAGCAGACAGCGGGCTTGGGTGAGCCGACTCGATTATCAAATGTTGAGGATTGCTTATCAAGGCTTTTTTCTTGCGGGCGTATGAACCCCATAGGATAAAGACGACTGGATCAGACTTTTCATTGACTACCTTGATAATAGCATCTGTAAATGGCTCCCAGATTAAACCTGCATGCGCATTGGCCTGACCAGCAGGCACAGTCAGCCCAGCATTGAGCAAGAGAACACCTTGCTGAGCCCAGGAAGTCAAATCATGCGACTCTTTCACTCCGATATCATCAGCCAGTTCTTTGAGAATATTTTGCAAAGAAGGCGGAGCTGGAATATCATCAGGTACTGAAAAACTCAAGCCCTGTGCCTGTCTTGGTCCATGGTAGGGATCCTGCCCCAAAATAACCACCTTAACATCTGCTAAATCTGTCGTCTGAATCGCATTAAAAACCTTTTCCCGAGGTGGGTAAATGGTCCCTGAAGCATACACTTCGTCTAAAAAATGATTGATTTTTGCAAAATAACCTTCCGGCAGCTGTTCCTTAATCAAAGCGTGCCAAGCTGAATGCTGCATATATGTCTCCTCTCATTTCCTACGATAAAATTCTCTTACCTTATCCACCTAAGCGCTCTTTTGAGTTCTGCTGTGCCATTTTCCAGAAAACAAGAACCATGAGCTAGGATGATTTTTTCTGGTTGCCAAGCCAACATCTGCTCTAGACATTCTTTGGCTTCTTTTTGATGACCGATAAAGGTCATGCGGTAGTCAATAGGTGTCTGGCCATCCGGAGCTGCAACTCGAACTAATTTATAAGCTTTGCCGCGAATCTGACTTGGAAAATGCTCTGTTTCAAAATTCTCAATCAAATCTGTTAAAATCAAGGTTTGACTGTCCTTGTGAAAAAAGACAACTTCCTCAATATAAGTACTTCCCTTGAAAACCAACTGATCTATCTGACCTGTCCAAGCTTCAGGAGCCTCATCCGTCAGCTTTTCATCAAAATAGACTGGGATTTTCTGCTTGGCCGCTCTCTCTTCAACACCTGGGCTAGACCAAGCAATTGCCTCCGGATAACGCTTCTTCCAGTCAGCAATATAAGCATAGTGAATCTTATTAGGTGAAACGAGATGTGCGACCGGTCCCAAAGCGTCCAACTGGTCAAACAAGGCTTGATTTGGCTGGATTGGTGAATGGCACCAGAGCTGACCATTTGATAACTTGATAACAGTCATGCGGGTAGAAAAAGGCAACTTTGTCACCACAGCATCCATCTCAATCAAATCACCGTCAACAATCCAGATATTCTCAGCAATGGGCTTCAAGCTATAAAGCGGTTCATAGATAGGAACAGGTCTTTTCATTTCAAAGAGTCCTTCTTTCTAGTCCAAAAGCGAAACTTCCCTAGGGCTTGAGGATACTGGGCTAATCCTAGGGCGGATAGAATCAAAATCTGTGGCAAAAACTGAATCAGATAACGCGTCTTTCCTCCTTCAAAAATCTGCAGAAAGAGCAGGCCGCCAAAAACAGCTAAGGTTAGAAAATTCAGTTCATCACTAGAGCGATATTTCCAAAGGGCAAAGACAAGTCCTGCCGCCATGACAATCCAAACCACCTGCTTGGACAGCGAGAAATAGACAAATTCTGACTTGTCAGTGTTCAGAAAGAAGTCACGGACAAACTGAGTTAAAGGATTATCCTTCGTATCTTGGTAAAAAGGCGATATATAAGGCGTCTTTTCATTTTCGACACTGCGGTAGAGCCAGCCCAAATCTCCTTCTGCTACAGTCAGAGACTGCTTATGGAAGAGATGATGAGCTAAAGTCAAAGGATTATATTCACTTAAACGCCGCTTGATTTCCTTGATAACATATTCCTTAGCAAACATGCCATTGTTATAGTCATATTGCTTATCAGGCTCAATATACTGCAAGAGCCCTTCTTTCATATCTTCCTGATTGTGGCCATTGAAGGTCAGACCTAGATTAATAAAGAGCAAGGGGCCTTTTTCCAATCCCTCTCCCTCCATAATCGGCACTTCCGTCTGGTGCTTGGACCAGTAATGCAGCGGAGCATAGCTAATCGCAAAACTGCAAGCAAAAACGACTAGTGTCAGAAAGAACTTGTTCCAGTTCTTTTTGAAAAAGAGGACTCCGAAGACAGCTATCAGCAGAATCATTACTGTTGGTCTAAAGAAGAAAGCCAGACTAGTCATCAGACCAAGCAAAATACTGCGCCAAACCAGCTGTCTACCGGTTTCTTCCCCCTTCAGCAATCCTAGAACTAGGAAAATCTGCAGACTAATGAAAGGCAGGGGCGGAATATCCGTATACATTGAAAAGAAATAAGGAGAAAAGCCCAGTAAAAGCACATAAAGACTAAAGACAGCATCTGCAGCCTTTTGGGAAAAATACTTTTGGCAGCCCTTATAGAGAATCAAGGCCGTTACGTTAGTATAAGCAATATTCAAGGCTTGCATGACCCATAGACCAGATTCCCCAAATACATTAAAGAAAAAACGCTCATAGAGAAAGAGAGAGACATTGTTAGGGTTGCGGGTCAGATAGTTAGAAATGGAGCTTTCTTTCAACGTTTTAAAAGCCCCTGTAAAGACTACTGCTGCATCCCGCCTAATCAAAAGCTCAGCTGAAAAGAGCATAATCAGCTGAAAAATAAAGGCAGCTAGCATAATAAGAAGTTTATGCTTCATCAGCCAATGATAAGCTTTTTCTAGAAAAATCCGATAGCGATAGGCCAGATAAGCCAAGCCAGCAAAGGCAATTATAGCTATACTATTCAGCTCTGCAACATGCCAGATGGCAATCAGAAACCAGTGAACAGCCGTAATCAGCATAACTTTCTGTAATATCGAAAAGGATAGATGATAAATCTTAGACATAGCTCTATTATACCAAACGCCGAGACTTTAAGCCATTTTAAAAGGCAATACAAAGACGTTTTACTGAAAAATGACCTGAATAAGAGTCAGATCATTTTATTTGTATTCGGTCTAAGACTGCCAATTCTCTTGGTCATGCTTAAATTTCTCAAGCAAGGCCAAACCCTCTGGACTGACATAACCCTCTGCTTCAGCCAGAGTGATTAGCTCAGTGTAGTTAGAAAGGATCACCAATTTCACACCCGCTTCATTGAAGTTCTTTTCTGCTTTTGGCAGCTCATAGGTAAAGATGGCCGCTGCGCCAATCACATCCGCACCTTCACGTTTGGCGGCAGCGATAGCATCCAAGACTGAACCACCAGTCGAGATTAAGTCTTCGATGACAACCATCTTCTGCCCAGGCGCTACGCGACCTTCGATTTGATTGCCCGCTCCGTGATCTTTTGGTTTGCTGCGGATATAGGCAAATGGCAGGTTCATCTTATCAGCGATAATGGCTCCGTGAGGAATACCTGCTGTCGCAGTTCCAGCAATGACTTCTACATCTGGAAATTCCGCCCGAATCTTTTCGACGAAACCATCCTCAATCAAGGTCCGAGTTTCTGGATAAGCCAATGTCACACGGTTATCCGTATATATAGGTGACTTGATGCCCGACGCCCATGTAAAAGGCTCTTCTGGCTTCAAATACACTGCTTTGATTTTCAATAAATCACGCGCAATCTCTTTTGCTAAAGTCATTTTTTGCTCCTTATAAATTTGAAATTTTATGATACTGTTAATTTTTATAAACGATTTAATTCGAATTTCTTGTTTTTGCCTAGCTATTCCACTGCTTCTTGATCTCGTGATAAGCATCCCAAGGATTTTCAGCTTGGATAATCGGACGGCCGACTACAATATAATCACTGCCGATTTGATGGGCTTCCTGCGGTGTCATGACCCGTTTTTGGTCGCCGATTTCTGATCCAGCTGGCCGAATACCCGGCGTCACACAAAGAAAGTCATTTGCAGTTGCCGCCTTAATCAGTTCCACTTCTTGAGCTGAGCAAACGACGCCATCCAAACCGGCTTCTTTGGCCTTCCGAGCGTAATTGACAACAGATTCCTGAACAGTAGTCTGGATGTTTTGACAATCACGCATATCTTCCTCACTGGTCGAGGTCAGCTGGGTCACCGCAACCAACTTAGCCTTATCCCCCAAGACCTTCTTAGCTTCGCTCATCATTTCCACACCACCCGCTGCATGGACCGTCACCATGTCAATACCAAAGGTACCTAGGACAGACATGGCTGAGCGCACTGTATTGGGAATGTCGTGCAGTTTCAAATCCAAGAAAATGCTGTGTCCCAGCGCTTTCAGATAATGAACGATTTCTGGACCGATGGCATAGAAGAATTCCATACCGATTTTGACATAGAGTTTTTCATCTTCCGGAAAATGCTCCAAGAAATCTTTGACATCGTCAAAAGATGGAAAGTCGAGGGCGATAATAGGCCGTTCTTCACGCATGAGGGGAAAATCTCCTTTTAAATTATTATCTTTAAAGAAGTCTGCTAGGCAATCCTATCTCAAAACCAACTGTCACGCTAGGTTCATAGACATAGAAAAACCTTGCCCGAGAGCAAGGTTACACGAAAATGTGGCAGTATCTGCCATTCAAACGTATGTACCTTAGTAGCCTCTCTGGACTTCTTTAAAGGTTATATTTAGTTCATTCTATAATTTCACAGCAGGATTGTCAAGTAAAAATGTAACTTTAAAGCAAATTCTCTCGAACTTCTTTTCGTAAGCTTTCAAGACTTTCGATGCCGTATTTATCCATAGCCTTAGGCAAATTTTCAATGATGGTCGGGCAGGCATATGGATTTGTGAAATTGGCAGTTCCCACTCCAATGGCTGAAGCGCCTGCTATAAACATCTCCAGAGCAGCCTCCGCAGAATCAACTCCTCCCATACCAATAATGGGAAGTTTGCTTGCCTGCGCCACTTGACGGATCAGCTTGAGCGCTACAGGAAAGACAGCAGGGCCAGACATGCCACCAGTGCCATTGGCGATAATAGGCTTGCGCGACCTCAAGTCAAATCGCATACCTACCAAGGTGTTAATCATGGTAAAACCAGCAGCACCAGCGTCTTCAACAGCCTTGGCTACCTGAGTAATGTCTGCTACGCTCGGAGTCAATTTGACATAGACTGGTACAACAGAAGTCTCTACTGCTGCCTTGGTTGCTTCGTAAGCCAACTCTGGAACTTGGCCAATCAAAAGGCCAGCATTTCCATGGTCAACATTAGGGCAGGAGATATTGAGCTCAATAGCCTTTACATTAGAGGCTTGAGAAATTTTCTCAGCCACTGTGGCATACTCTTGATTGGAAAAGCCTGCTACATTAGCTATGATTGGAAGATTGGGATAATTTTTTTCCAACCAGGGCAGTTTTTCAGCTAGAACAACCTCAACACCTGGATTTTGCAGGCCAATGGCATTGAGCATACCAGCGGGCGTTTCTGCCACACGCGGAGTGGGATTGCCAAAGCGGGGGTCCAAAGTCGTAGCCTTTATCATGATGGAGCCCAGCAAGTCTAGATCATAGTATTTGGCATATTCCTGTCCGAACCCAAAGCAGCCGGATGCTGGAATAATTGGATTTTTCAGGTCCAAGCCTGGCAAGGAAACTCTTAAACGTTGATCACTCATTCTTTCCCCTCCTAGACAATAATCGTGCCCGTCTCAAAGACCGGACCGTCTTCACAAACGCGCTTATTGACTGACTCATCCTGACCTGCCACATGAACGACACAGGCATAGCAGGCGCCCATGCCACAAGCCATACGGGATTCCATAGAAAGATAAGCATGCGGATGGTCCTGAAACTTACGATCGACATACTGGAGCATGGCTGGCGCTCCACAGGAATAGACAGCAGCATAGTCTTGGGGCAATTTATCTACAACTGCTGATACATAGCCCTTGCGACCGTAAGAACCGTTATCCGTCGTGACAATGACTTCGGAGTATTTTTTCATTTCTGATTCCAAAATGACAGCAGCTTTATCAGCAAATCCCAATACAGCCGTCACCTGAGCACCCTTGGCATGCAATTCTTTAGCAACCTCAAGCAGAGGTGGAACACCAATCCCACCACCGATAATCAAAACTTGGTCACCTGACCTTACAGGGGTCAAATCAAAACCATTTCCCTGAGGCCCCATAACATCAAGATAAGAACCAGCAGGAAGTTGAGAAAAAATAGCTGTTCCGCCGCCTTCTATCCGATAAATAATGCGACAAGTCAGATTGTCTCGGTCAATCTCCGCGATTGAGATAGGCCGGCGCAAAAGCTTGCTGTCATCTGGTACCCGAATATGTAAAAACTGCCCAGCCTGCATCTGTGCAACCATTTGTCCCTTTAGAATCATGGAAAAAATATTAGGCGCAATTTCTACTTGCTCAAGCAGCTCCATCTGCTCCAGCATAATCTTGCCAAATCTCTTTTTACAACTATCACTAACCATGATAACCTCACTTTCTACAAGAAAAAACCTCGCCGCAGCAAGGTTTCGCAAAAAACAAGGCAGCCAATTGCCTCTTATACCGTTTTTCCCACCTTGCAGCCTCACTGGACTTGATTAAAGGTTAAATTGTAAACATTATATCGTTAGAGATGAGGAATGTCAAGGCATAAAAAAATATTAGAATTTTCATGTCACTAATGAATCGAAGCATTACCAGCTCTTGTCAAATTCGCTACTTACATCTGCTAGACAAAAGCTTCCATCCTCCTGCCTCTTGAAAATCAAAGACACTCTATCTAATTTTCGTTCAGCAGGTGGACGATGAATATTAAAATAATTCACCTGCAATGATAACGGGCTATAATCTGTATCACTTCCAGAAAAATTCATCTCTGAAGGCAGTCCAAATCGAGCAACAATCTCCTGATATGTCATTCCACCTTTTCCATATTGACTATCACCTACTGTCAATGTATCCATATCTTCTGGCTTCCACTTAAAAACAAACTCATTTTTGATAGCTGGTAGGTTATGAATGTCATCCAAGTAAACTGCCGTTTTAGTTATTAAATAGTACTTTTTTCCATTGGAATCGGGGTCATAAAAACCCAAACTGATTTCCTGAGGATGTCCTGATGAACCATATCTCGGAACATCTACAATTCTTGTCTTATAAGTTAGTGTCAATCCATTTTCGGTAAAACTCACATTTGAACCCTTACCGTATTTCGTAATAACCTCTTCCAAAGTCGGATTATTTTCCCACTCCCCGACTTTGGCTATTTTGAGTTCTACAAAATTGTCTAATGTCCAATTAAAAACAAACTTTTTTTCATCTTCCTCAACAATTTTCTTTTTCAGTTCCTTCTGTTTTTTGTCCATTTCTAACTCAGCTTCATCTTGCTGAGTAGTAGAGCTTTCTTTACTAACTGACGACACTGTCTTATTATATTTGTACTTAAGGTTGGCTCTAGGAATCTTTTGAGAAAAATAATAGAAGCCAAAGAATAAAGCAAATGACAAGGTCAAACAAAGAAGAATAAAGGCCGAATTAATCCTTTTTTTCTCCTCCTGTATGGCCATCATGCTAAGTTCTTCTCTTTTTATCTTTTGTTGTTGATAAAGTTCTTTTTTTATGGCTCTAAATGAATTAGCATCATGTTTTTTCTTGCTACTCCTTCTCAAGATTATCTCCTCTGTCTTTTTTATTTTAGTTTACTGGTTTTGTTTAGAAACCAAACGCCATGTTCCATCTTCTTGCTTATAGAATTCTAGATTGACAGACTTCAATTGTTCCGGATTTGTCAAAGAATGAGGATTATGATAAGTAACTCGCATTTGAAGTTGATTGTCCTCTCCCAAAATCGTCTGATACAGCGGCAAACCAACATTTGAAACAATCTCATCATACACCGTACCTTTGTCAGTACCTTCTCTAGCACCAATAACAAGACTATCTATATATTCTTGTGTCCATAAAAAGTTTCTATTAGGATTTTGATCCACCTTAATTTCATCACTTGCAAGGTTAGAGTGGTACTTGGAAATGAGCTTATAGACACCATCAAATTCAGCAAAGGTTAAAGAAACATAACCAAGAGCACCATCCTTCTCTTTCCAAAAAAGACGAATATGCTTTTGAATTTCATTATTTGATGAAAAATCAATCCACGAACCAGCTTCAACAGGTCTTCCAAATTCTTTTAAAACATCTTCCAAGACAGCTCCGCCTTTATCTTTGTCCATGGGTAGAGAAACTGCCTTGTCAACCGTCCAAAGAAAGGAACCACTTTTTTCTGGAGGAACTGTAAGACTTTCAGCGAATTTTTTCACTTCAGTCTTCTTATCCTCTAATTTTTTTGATGGTGAAATAATCTGACTTGACTGGCTCACCGGTTGCTTAGATTTAGTCTTTTGCGATATAGAAAGCATCAAAAAAACTGCTCCAACGATAGAAAAGCCAATAATGGATAATAGAACGAATGGTAAGAACTTAGACTTAGATGTCTCCTTCTCCAACTCAAAAGCAATATCTTCAAAAGAATCTTCTTTTCTCTTCATAACTACTCCTTTTACAGTCTAAAAATCATCATATCACGAATAACTTGAAATTGCAAAACCTGTTTCATTATAAAAGACTTGATAAAATCGCTTTATAATTCCGATAAGAATAAACTTTAAAAATGTCACTATATCCAATAGAATTGCTTTTACCATCTGTCCATTTTAATAAATTCAATTATAAAAACATGCTACCTTTCATTGATTTACCGGGAAAAAATCCCCAGTTTGTGATAAAATAGTCCTATGAGAATTCAACAGTTACACTATATTATCAAAATTGTCGAGACTGGCAGTATGAACGAAGCTGCCAAGCAGCTTTTCATTACTCAGCCTAGTTTGTCTAATGCTGTGAGGGATTTGGAAAATGAAATGGGCATCGAGATTTTCATTCGCAATCCAAAAGGAATTACCTTGACCAAGGACGGCATGGAGTTTCTTTCTTATGCCCGGCAGGTTGTTGAGCAGACTCAGCTTCTAGAGGAGCGGTACAAAAACCCTGTCGCCCACCGTGAGCTTTTCAGCGTTTCTGCTCAGCACTATGCCTTTGTGGTCAATGCTTTTGTTTCCCTACTTAAAAAAAGCGATATGGAGAAATACGAGCTCTTTTTGCGGGAAACTCGGACTTGGGAGATTATTGACGACGTAAAAAACTTCCGCAGCGAAATTGGTGTCCTCTTTCTCAATAGCTACAACCGCGATGTCCTATCCAAGATGCTGGATGACAATCACTTGATTGCCACTCATCTCTTCACAGCTCAACCCCATATCTTTGTCAGCAAGTCCAATCCACTTGCCAAGAAAAAGTTGGTCCAATTATCTGACTTAGAAAACTTCCCCTACCTCAGCTATGACCAAGGGACTCACAACTCTTTCTACTTTTCTGAGGAAATTCTCTCTCAGGAACACCATAAAAAATCTATCGTGGTCAGCGACCGTGCGACCCTCTTTAACCTTTTGATCGGTCTGGATGGCTACACGATTGCAACCGGTATCCTCAACAGCAACCTCAACGGAGATAATATCGTGTCAATCCCACTGGACATTGATGATCCGATTGAACTGGTTTACATCCAGCACGAAAAGGCTAGCCTATCCAAAATGGGAGAACGCTTTATTGAGTATCTGATTGAGGAAGTACAATTTGATAAATAAACTGCAAAAAACACCTGAAAAAGCTATCTCAGGTGTTTTTTCTATTGTTTCAACTTCCCCAACACTTCTCCAATCTTGCCCTCAATCACTAAGTCTGCCTGGCTGTCTTGAGGAATACTGGTCTTGTTGATGACGACCAGATGCTTTCCTGCAAAGTACTGGATGAGGCTGGCTGCAGGATAGACGACCAAAGAAGTACCGCCAATTATCAACAAGTCTGCTTTCTGGATAGCTTGAGCTGCCTGCTGGAAAACTTCCATATCTAGCGGCTCTTCATAGAGAGTCACATCTGGCTTGACAATACCGCCACAGTCAAGACAGTGAGGAACGGTACCCTTCAAAGCTAAAAAACCGGCCAAATCATAGAATCGCTGACAATTCAGACAGTCATTTCTATCCGCACTGCCATGAAGCTTGAGAACCTTTTTCGAACCGGCCATTTCATGCAAGCTATCGATATTTTGAGTCACCACAGCCTTGAGCTTGCTCGTCTTCTCCAAGTCTGCCAAGTAGACATGAGCAGCATTGGGCTTAGCATCCGGATAAAGCAGATACTTCTTGTAAAAGTCAAAAAACTCCTGCGGATAGCGCTCAAACATAGTGTGAGAAACCAGCTGCTCTGCTGTAAAATGCCGTCCCAGCTTGACGCTGTATATCCCATCTGAACTGCGGAAGTCCGGAATATTGGACTCCGTCGAAACACCCGCCCCACCGAAAAAGACGATATTTTGACTTTGGTCTATTAATTCTTGCAGCCTTGCAATCTTATCCATCCTGCTACTCCTTATAAGAGACTTTCTATGACCGCATTCGCTCGGTCGAAGTAAAAAGGTTTCCTCTGGTAGACAATGCCTGTCTCCTGCGCCAAATCAATCAGAAGCTCCATAAAGTGCTGAGATGAGAAACCTGTCGTCCTGTGCAATTCTTCCTCATCAAAAGGCATGATAAGATGAGCCAGTGGATTACGGACTGACTTTTCTAACTCTCTTAGCTGCTGTGCCGACTCTTTGACAGATTCAGACAAATTCAACTGCAAAATCAGCTCCGTCAAACTAGAAGAATTAACCGTGCTTTCTGCATGAAAATTTTGCAGATCAGGATTATCTGAATGTCGCATCTTTTCAAACTTCCATCGGTCGTAACTAGCCCCTCGAGAATTATGAATATAGCTGTCAATATCTGGTATTTGCATGCGAATCAGCCGCATAAAAATCCGATAAATAGCCGGACTGACTGCTCGGATAAAGTCAATCAGCTGCTCATTTCTCAGCTTGGCTTCCAGATCATACAGGTAATTGACCAACTGCTCATCCGCTTCATTTTCATGGCAAAAAAGCTGAAAATCAGCTAGGTTAGCCCCGGTGATTTCCAACTTTAGATTCATCATAGATTGGATGTTGAGCTCTCTTCGCTCCGCTAAAGCCTCAAGAAGACGGACCAAGTCAGACTGGGCACTGCTTCCTGCTCGCTCAGCTAGTTTATGGGCATAAGCATAGTCATAGCGGGAAATAGCAAAGAGAATGGCTTCTTTGACATCTACTTTCATGCTTCTGCAATCAAGGTTTCCAAACCAACCTTCATCATGTCGGTAAAGGTATTCTGACGTTCTTCAGCTGTTGTATCCTCTTCAGGATTGACCAAGCTGTCAGAAATAGTCATAATTGCCAGAGCATCTACATGGTGCTGAGCAGCCAAGTAGTACAGAGCTGCCGCTTCCATCTCCACAGCTTTGACTCCCCACTTACCAAGCTCGATGTTCTTTTCAAAGTAATTTGAGTAAAAGACATCTGACGACAAAACATTCCCAACATGGGTTGTCATACCGAGATCTTTGGCGATATGATAGGCCTTATCTAGTAAATCAAAGCTAGCGATTTGTGGAAAATCATACTGTGGCCAGTCATTGCGGATAATGTTGGAGTTAGTTGCAGCCGCCTGCGCCAGTACTAATTCACGGACATGGACATCAGCATTCAGCGAGCCAGCAGTTCCGACACGGATTAGCTTTTTCACACCGTAGTCAACAATCAACTCACGCGCATAGATAGAGATTGAGGGCATTCCCATTCCAGTCCCCATAACAGATACACGGTGCCCTTTGTAAGTACCAGTGTAGCCGAACATATTACGGACTTCATTGAAGCAAACAGCATCCTCAAGGAAATTCTCCGCAATAAACTTAGCCCGAAGTGGATCACCTGGAAGAAGGATTTTATCAGCAATCTCGCCTTGTTTAGCAGCAATATGAATAGACATAATTTATGATACAAAGAGCGACAAGAAAACGACTGAAAATTAGGAATCTGACGAGAAATCCTGATTTCTCAGTCAGATTATTTATTTTCCGAGTTTTCCGCTCGTGTTCAAATCTGAACACTTCACTCTACCTTTCTTTTTTTATTTTTATATTTCATAGCTAGGAAAAATCGTATTCAATCATGACTCCGATAATCCTACTTCATTTTTATTTCAAACAGTTATTGATAAACTGACAATAGTTTTTAATCTTTTAAGATAAATCCTTGGTTAGAAGAAACGGGCATTTCCTACCTAATTACTTTATTCTTTGACATCTTACACAGTATACTAGCCCAAGGAAAGCGGTCTAACACTTTTGCAAAACCATAAGCTAGGAAAGCTGTTACTAAGAGATACGGAAGAGAATCTAAACCTAACCCAGTGAAACCTATTACTAATCCAGTTGCAGACCAGGGAGCCCTCAAGGTCACTGATAAAAAGCAAACCGATCCCAAAAGCAAAATGCTTGACTGGCTGTCCAAACCTAGAATCATGGCTAAGAGAGCAGCTCCAGCCATCCCCAAGGCAAAAGATGGCGTAAGAGTACCACCATAGGCCCCTGCCCAAAGGATAATAAGAACGACCAATGCTTTTAGGAAAAACATGAGAAGCACTGTTTTACCATCGCTACCATTTAAAATTTCCTGAGCCATCATGCGTCCATTGCCAAGTAGATGTGGAAAGTAACTTGCCAGACCAACAAGAAACAGAAAAGCTGAGGGCAAAGTGAGAAGTATTCGTTGATCTTTTATCTTGTTTAAAGACACTTCTTTACTTAAGCAACCAAAAAGCCAAGCTAGGGGAGTTAAGAAAAGAAGTAATAAAGGGACAATCCACACTTCCTTTAATGACCATGTGATAGCTGGATGCTGGTAAAGAGCATGATCTGAAATAACCAAGCCTGCTATATAGGTAGACACATAGGTAGTCAAACCGACTAAGACAAATCGCTTGATAGATAAAGAAATTCCTAGAGTCTCAAAAACGAAGAAAACACTTGTTAATGGAACCTGATAGACAGCTGCTAAACCAGCACCAGCACCACAAGCAAGGAGAAAGATACGATCCTTCATAGACAGTATACATATTTTTCCAATTGGACCTGCAAATAGGGCTCCAATCTCTCGTGGTGCAGCTTCTTTGCCAATAGGTGCTCCCCCTCCAACTGCAATAATCTGCCAAATTGAATGAAATAGCTGTTTTAAAAAATGAAGCTTGTATTGTGAAGTCTCATCCTTCATCTGAGCTTTGATGGAATAAATCTTCGACCTTTTTTGCAAGAAGTACCAGACTAAGGACGAGCTAAGACCCACGATTATTAAACTTAGTCCTATCCGTGAGGAGGAAACTCCATCTGTCAAAAATCCATTATGATGCTCTGACTGACCAAAAGCTAGCCCTTCCGCCATCTCTAAAAGATAATGGAGAAATATACCAGATAAACCCGAAACTATTCCTTGTAGAATTACTGCTATGAATAATCTAAAATTATAAGGGATTTTTCGAAAAATTCTCCTCAATTCTATTAACATGATTACAATTCAGCAAGAGTTTCTTTAAGAAGTCGTTTGAAATCACCCTTGACACGTTCTGTTACTTCAACCACTTCCTCATGATTAAGCTCTTCTTGGAAACCAGCAGCAAAGTTTGTAATGCATGAAATTCCAAGGACTTTCAAACCAGAATGTGCTGCTACAATCACTTCAGGAACAGTAGACATGCCGACTGCATCTGCACCCAAACTCTTGTAAGCACGAATTTCAGCAGGTGTTTCATAAGTTGGTCCAGTTACACCGATATAAACACCCTCATCCAGCTTGATGTCGAGCTTATCAGCAACTTTATGAGCGGTGGCACGGTATTCTGGAGTGTAAGATTTAGACATATCAGGGAAACGCGGACCAAATTCATCCAAGTTTTCACCGATCAAAGGATTTTGACCAGTCATATTGATGTGGTCAGTGATGGCCATCAGTGTACCAGGGCCATAGCCAATACCGCCAGCAGCATTGGTCACAATGACACCTGTCGCACCAAGAGCCTTCATCACACGCACTGGGAAAGTAACGATGTCTAACGGATTTCCTTCATAGAAATGGAAACGGCCTTGCAGCGCCAAGACTTTACGTCCTGCCAAGTCTCCATAGACTAATTTACCAGCGTGACCAACAACAGTTGAGCGACCCCAGTTTGGAATATCCGCATAGTCAAGACTAACAGCATTTTTGATTTCAGAAGCCAATTCTCCCAAACCAGATCCCAAAATCAGACCAAATTCAGGTTCTGTCATACCTTTTTCTTTTAAGAAGGCTGCTGTTGCTTTGATTTTTTCTGATAAGCTTGTCATAAAATATTTTCCTCACTCTCCTATTATGCTTATACCAATTTATCCAAGAAGCTTTCGCCAATCATCGCCTTGTCCACTCCGAAGTTTTCAGCAATAGTAGCTGAGATATCCGCAAAGTGTCCGACAGGAATATGTCCATGACCGCTCAGCGATTTTCCGAAGACCAAAAGCGGAATGTATTCACGAGTATGGTCGGTTCCAGCATAGGTTGGGTCATTACCATGGTCAGCAGTAATCATGAGCAAATCATCTTCACGCATGTTTTCAATGATTTCTGGGATGCGTGCATCAAACTCTTCCAAACAATCACGGTAGCCATGTGGATCACGGCGGTGACCATAAAGAGCATCAAAGTCTACTAGGTTAGTGAATGAGAAGCCTTCTTTGAAATTCTCGTCTTTCAGAGCTTTGACCAAAGTATCCACACCATGATTGTTAGACTTATTATGTCCCATGTCATGGTTGATTCCAGCGCCGTTGAAGATGTCGTTAATCTTACCAACAGAATAAGTATCAATTCCGGCTTCATTGAGCTTGTCAAGTACAGTTGGATTGAACGGAGATACGGCATAGTCGTGACGGTTGGCTGTACGAGTGAAGTTGCCTGGCTCACCTACATAAGGACGAGCAATGATACGTCCCAGAAGCGCAGGCCGTTCCAAGGTAATAGAGCGGGCGAATTCACAAATACGATAAAGCTCTTCCAAAGGAATCACTTCTTCGTGTGCCGCAATTTGCAATACCGGGTCAGCAGAGGTGTAGATAATCAGCTCGCCTGTTTCCATCTGACGAGGGCCAAAGTCATCAATAACTGCTGTACCAGAGTATGGCTTGTTAGCCTCACGAATGACCTTGCGACCAGAAAACTCTTCAATCTGAGTCAGGATTTCTTCTGGGAAGCCATTCCAAAAAGTATCAAAAGGCTCAGTAATATTGAGACCCATGATTTCCCAGTGGCCTGTCATCGTGTCTTTTCCAAGCGATACTTCCTCCAGCTTGGTATAGTAGCCGCTAGGATTTTCTTCTTGAGGAACTGTCTTCAAAGGAGCAGGACGCTCAATATTTCCCAGACCAATCTTAGCCATGTTTGGTACATTCAGTCCTACCGTTTTGGAAATATGTCCCAGAGTATCTGAAGCACCATCTGGTACCCCTGCATTGACAAAGTTATTGGCATCTGGTGCAGCACCGATACCAACTGAGTCCATGACTACCAAGTGAATACGATTAAATTTTGGCATAAAATACCTCTTTCTATTTATTGGCCTCTAAAACTTGGAGACCCGATTTTCCAGCAACAATGACCTTGTCTACCATTTGATTAAACAATCCATGCTCCACTACTCCCACAACATGATCAAGTTCTTGTGCAAACTCAACTGGATTTTCAATCACACCTAAATCTAAGTCAATAATGAAATTCTGCATGTCTGTGACAAAGCGCTGGCCATCTTTCTCACGAAAGGCTGGCTTATATCCAGCACGCTCAAAGCGACGAAAGAGCTGTTCAGCACCATACTGAACAACTTCTACTGGTAGTTTGAAGGCGCCTAGCTTCTCTACCATCTTGCTCTCATCGACCACCCAGATATAGTGCTTGGTAGGTACCGCTACGACTTTCTCCATGAGAAGTGCGCCGCCACCGCCCTTGATACCGTTAAAAGCTGAATCAACCTCATCAGCACCATCAACAGTGACATCCACCTGATCCACATCGTCGATAGATTTGAGCGGAATACCTAATCCTTCCGCCTGTTTGCTAGTGACACTGGAAGTCGTCACAGCTGTAATCTTCAGTCCTTCTTCTTTTATACGACGGCCAATCTCTTCGACAAAATAATAAGCGGTCGAACCCGTCCCGAGACCAACTATCATCCCGCTTTGGACAAATTCAGCAGCCTTGATTCCTGCCAGTTTCTTTAGATTTTCCATAGAACCTCCTCAAATCACACTACTTTTATTATATCATGATTCTCACTAACATGAAAGTGTTTTCTTTACCAGACTTAAATTTCATTCCTTTGGCTTGATAATCGAAAGCCTTGCTCCTCCTTGATTTTTGCGTTACAATTAGAGTAATTGATTTTAAACACAAGGAAAAATGCAATATGATTACCAGAGAATTTGATACAATCGCTGCGATTTCTACACCTCTTGGCGAAGGAGCCATCGGTATCGTTAGACTAAGCGGAACTGACAGCTTTGCTATTGCCCAAAAAATCTTCAAAGGCAAAAATCTAAGCAAAGTGGAAAGCCACACGCTCAATTACGGCCATATCGTTGACCCTCAAAATCAGGAAATTCTGGACGAGGTTATGCTTGGTGCTATGCGCTCTCCCAAGACCTTCACGCGCGAGGATATCATCGAGATTAACACCCACGGTGGAATTGCGGTCACTAATGAAATCCTACAGCTGGCTATCCGCGAGGGCGCTAGAATGGCTGAGCCTGGCGAGTTTACCAAGCGGGCCTTTCTCAATGGGCGCGTGGATTTGACTCAGGCTGAGGCTGTCATGGACATCATCCGCGCCAAGACTGATAAGGCTATGAACAATGCTGTCAAGCAGCTGGATGGCTCTCTCTCCAACCTTATCAACAATACTCGTCAGGAAATTCTCAACACACTGGCTCAGGTCGAGGTCAATATTGACTATCCCGAGTACGACGACGTGGAAGAGATGACGACCCAGCTTATGCGAGAAAAAACAGCTGAATTCGAGACTCTGCTGAGCAACCTTCTCAATACTGCACGACGAGGTAAGATTTTACGCGAAGGCATTTCCACTGCTATCATC
Organism: Streptococcus sanguinis; assembly: GCF_013343115.1. Lineage (NCBI taxonomy): Bacteria > Bacillati > Bacillota > Bacilli > Lactobacillales > Streptococcaceae > Streptococcus > Streptococcus sanguinis. The sequence continues at coordinate 859,375 of NZ_CP054570.1, read as the reverse complement.
GGCCGGCCTAATGTTGGCAAGTCCAGTCTGCTCAACAATCTACTGCGCGAGGACAAGGCCATTGTGACTGATATCGAGGGGACGACTCGTGATGTGATCGAGGAGTATGTCAACATCAAGGGTGTGCCGCTCAAGCTCATCGATACCGCAGGCATTCGGGAAACCGATGACCTTGTAGAACAGATTGGAGTTGAGCGCTCTAAAAAAGCCCTGCAGGAAGCCGACTTGGTCCTCTTAGTTCTCAATGCCAGCGAGCCTCTGACGGATCAGGACAGACAATTGCTGGAAATCAGCCAAGTCAGCAATCGCATCGTCCTGCTTAACAAGACCGACCTTGAAGAAAAGATTGAGCTGGACCAGCTGCCAACTGATGTCATCAAGATTTCTGTCCTTCACAATCAAAATATCGATAAAATTGAAGAACGCATCAATCAGCTCTTCTTTGAAAATGCTGGTATTGTCGAGCAAGACGCCACCTACCTGTCAAATGCCCGCCATATCTCCTTAATTGAAAAAGCCCTAGAAAGCCTGCAAGCCGTCAACCAAGGCTTGGAAATGGGTATGCCGGTTGACCTTCTCCAAGTCGATATGACTCGCACTTGGGAAATCCTCGGTGAAATCACTGGTGACGCCGCACCAGACGAACTCATCACCCAACTCTTCAGCCAATTTTGCTTGGGGAAATAGAGAAACAAAAAGGACTGTTTTATTCAGTCCTTTTTATGATGAATAAAAACAAAACAACACAGCTCTAAAACTGTAATCTGCATCATCACTACTAGTGACGAGTTTTGGAACCATTCGAAACAACACAGCTCTAAAACTTATCTCTTTGATACATATTGCATGTATCTGTTTTGGAACCATTCGAAACAACACAGCTCTAAAACAGTTTCTGATTGAGGTAAGATATGATCTCCGTTTTGGAACCATTCGAAACAACACAGCTCTAAAACTTTGCAGCAAGAGATAGAAAAGAATTATAAGTTTTGGAACCATTCGAAACAACACAGCTCTAAAACCTCGTAGAAAAATTTTTCTCACGAAATTTCGTAATCGCGCCATTCGTCCCAGCCAGACTTCAGTTCGTCTGATTCCATTGTTACTCTTATTATACCATATTTTCAGGGTTCAAGAAATAGTCCTGATCCAGAACATACTGCGGAAAATCATAGACTTTTCGAGGTTCAACAAATAAAACCCTTAGTTGATTGAGTTGGATATACTCTATCAGATTTACTAACTCATCCTTTGATAGATAGGCAGATGCATTGATGAAAACAAGGAGTTTCTTTTTAGAAAGATATTTAAAAACTTGGACAATTTCTAGCATCTTTTCAAAAGGTGTATCACTCAAGGTTTCGACTTTGACACCAAGTGCATCGATTAACTCTAGAATGGTAATTTCATCATACTCTAGGTCTAACTCGTTTTCTAAACACTCAAATGCTAACAATTCTGTAATCGTAGCTACCAACTTTTCAATCATGGACTTGACTTCTGGCTTGTCATTGAGTTGATTTTCTAAATCAGCATGTATCAGCTTGAGCATGGCAGGTGAGTTGAGATTGTATCCTAAGACATCCGTTATCACTAGTAATTCAGTCTCTTTCAGAGATTTTAGATTTCTATCAAACAACTTCAACTCCCCATCATCAGTATATTGGTAGAACTGCTTGACGATAGTTGAAAAGGTAAATTGGTCTTCCAACACTAAAAAAGTTGCATTTTCAATAGCTAATGGTTCATCCAATAATGGGAAATTAATCTTCATCTCTAGGCTCCTCTCCTAGAAAAACTAAACGTGCGTCGGAGTTTGCTACGCTGGTATTTCGCTCGCCATTTAAGTAAATCATGCGAGAAAACTGCTTTTCTGTAACGGTTAAGAGTGTAATGTTTCCTTTTTTAGGATTGTGCGTCTTAAGGCGTTCAATCATGGCATTATTAGCAGAGTTATTGAGCAAGAGCTTGCTATAGATGGAGAATTGGTGCATGATAAATCCCTCATCTATGAGGAACTTGCGAAATTTCCGATAGGCCTTGCGTTCCTCTGCGGTATCAACCGGCATATCAAACATTAAAATCATACGCATATATCGATAACTCATATCCTAAACTCAGGAACTCCTTTCTCTGGTTGATTGAGAGCTTGGATGACTTTCTTAGTATAGTCACTGACGATATTAGTCAGATACATATCCTTTCCATTGTAGTGGAAGGTGTCTGAGAAAATAGTGAAAAGTTCTCGTTTGATTTTAACAAAAGAACTGTTTCGGTTTTCATAGACAATTCTGTCAATAATCGGACGGAAAGGCTCCATAATATCACTAGCTAGGTTGAATTGATTAAATTGATTGACATGTTTCAAGCCAAACTGAGTCATGCAGCCGGACAACACAATCTCACGCGCAAACATACTCAAAATCAAGGTATAGCCGTAGTCCAAGGCGGCATTGACATCATTATCTTGCTCACGACTAAAATCATTCCCAAACAAGGTGTTGAAATAAATACGAGCTGCATGTCCCTCACGGTTACTAGGATCAAATAAATCCAAACCATGATAGAGATCGATGACGGACTGGCTCTTTTCCAGAAAACCACAACTCCCCAGGTAAAGCGCTTGATTTACAATCTTTTGTGCAATGATGGTTGTCCAGATTTCTGCCTTTACATCTTCATTCCAAGCAATTTGCCGAGAGAGTTGCAAACTGGAATCGTGCCGACCGTAGTAGGGCATCAAGTATGCAGTTGGCAAGCGTTTATCATCACAAAAGATGACCAGAATATTTTCATCCACCAAGCGTTTAATTAGCATAGTGGAGAGAACGATATCTGTCGTCTCCAAAAGCAGGATGTCCACCTCGGACAGATGAATCAACTCTGTCCGAGAGGTATCTTTAAAAATCAAGTGGTTGTTCTTGTAGGAGAGCTTAGAGTGTGTACTGACTACAACTGTTCTCCATCCCATTAGTCTTCTCCCAGTTTGCTTAAGTCAATCCGAGTCTCATAGAGACCAGTGATTGATTGGTGGATAAGGGTGGCGTTGAGCAATCTTTTGTCTGGTTTAGGACGCATCCTTGCGACTGTATACTTATTATCAAAGAAATCATTTATATCTTTTGGGGCACCACTTTTGACAAAGCTAAACATTTTTATAAAATTATCATAAAAATATTTGATGGTTTCCTCTCTGATATCAATTTCTTTAATCTTTCTCTCATTATATCCTTTTATAAGATTTTTTAACGATGTAGTGTTACCCAACATTTTTTGCGAAAAAGCTGATAGCTGGTTCGAAATATTATCAAATTCTTCCTTGTGTTTAAGTATGAAATTTTGACTTTCCTTTATTGCACTTTCAGATTTTAAATCCATCAAATTCGAATTAGTCAAAAGTCTTTTCATATGGAAAAATAATTCATTTTGAGTTTTTGTTAATTTAAATTGGGTAGCTTTATGAAGGTTTAACTTGCTTTCAAATAGCATCCTTGTTCCATCAATTTTCTGCATTAGTGAATATTTTGGAATTCTATAGAAGCCTAGAACACGATTTATATTATTCTTTTTAAGAAAACCATTTTCTGAAGTGTCATTTAAGAATTGAAATGGATTATTATTAAATTTTTCATAATCTATGATAAAAATGTCATGGAATTCTTTTACAGTTTCTATCTTTCCTTTCTTTTCATTAAACCGTTCTGCGATTATGATAATAGATAAGGTAGAATTCATTGGTCCATAACCTCCATATATAGAGGTATCTAAACATAAAGCTTTTGTTTTTAGTGGATAGCGATTATTTGCAGCAAGTTGTTTATTAAATTTTCCAACAGGATTTTGATTATAAAATGCTCCTTTTTTAATCATTGTTCGTTTGACAAAGTTGATTTGAGAGTTGTAGATGACATGTTTTATAATCGGTAAATCCCTATTACAATCCCAAATATCTTTACTAACTTTGGAATCTGGATTATTAAAGAATCTCATGATGTTAGAATAGAGATGCTTTCTTAACGTTGCTTTATTCTCCTCGTGCCGATTAAAGTGAACATGGTGGCCATATATCAACTCAGGAGCTAATTTGGGATAGGCTTTAAGAAGAGTTTGTCCTACAACAACAGCTAGATAAGCATCGTGAGCATGGTGATAATCATTCAGTTCACGTATTTTGGCAATATGAAAGGTGTTTCTAAAATTGGTAACTAGTTGAGATTTTAAAGTAATGATTTTGGTGTCTGAAAAACGATTGTCTAGTATGCGAGCAACATGCTTTATAATTTGTCGTGTTTCGACTAATTGACGTTCAATAAAACCGGCTTTCATGCTCTCGGTCAGAACACCATCGGGAGTTCGTTCGCTAGTAGTTAATCTTTGATATTTCGTTTGAGAAATTAGCTTGGCATTATATAATGCCTCCCAGAAAGGTTTCATATGAGCAACTGTCTCTTTGTCCGGTATATTATCCAACTTTCTTTGATTATTTTTCCTATGCGTTAATACTTTATTATCTATTGAATCAATTGGTAAAAAACTATAGGGAATAATATGATCGACTTCGTATTGATCTAGCTGGTCTAGGTATATGGGGGCAGGACTTCCTGTTTCATCTAAGGAGTAAATATCCTTCCCATTTTGAAGATAGTATAAATATAATTTCTCAGATTGTAGTTGTTCATCTGAATGAAGAACTTTTCCATTTTCTAATACACTATTTTCAATATTTTTTAGTGCAGATTCTAATTTAGATTTACGAGTTTTTGTCTTTTTTTGCCCCTCTTCGGTGGTCATATTTTCACGAGCCATTTCAATGACGATATTTTGGGGTGGATATCCTATAATCTGAACCAGTTCATCAACAATTTTAATACTATTTAAAATTCCTCGTTTGATAGCTGGGCTACCAGCCAATTTTTTAATTTCGTCAAAAACATCATCTTCAACAGTTGATTTAGATTGAATGGCTTTAATCTTAGGATCAAAAGATAAGGTGTTATCAGAAATGAGGTTAGTTAAATTACGATTTTCTTCATCGTTTCGAAGGAATTGCAATAGATTAAAACCCGTATCCTCATCACGAATATCTAATAATAACTTCGCAGAATAACGTCCCCAACCTGTATAGCGCAATTTTGAGAGTTGATTAATTTTCTCTTCATCTAAAAATTCAAGATGTCCAAAATATTTTGTAAGGTAGTTTTTAATAGATTTTTTATCATCAAAAACAGTAATAACCTTGATAATCTCCTCTAACTCTTTTTGATAGATTTCAGAATCTAGAAATTCTTCTGAAAAAATAGTTTTGAAATCATTATATGTTTTTAATGTGGAATTAAAAGATTTTCCTTTTTCAACTCCAGAAACAATTTCAATAGCATTTAAATCTTTGTGATTATCTGATAGGTATTTAATAAGCCTTTCAGCATTTACACGTTTACTATTAATTTTAAATAAACCGTTGATTATATTTTGTCGGTGTTCTGAATCAAAAAAGTGAGCTTTTCCATATTTATCTTTATACTTGACCCTAGTTAATTCATTTTGCAGCATGACTTCTTCATAAATCAAACTACGTTTTGGTAAAACTTTTTCATTTAAGAGAATAGTATCATTTCCTATTAAATTGGTTATGAAGGCATCTCTAGTTTCATCCATATTTATCAGTTTATGATAGTTCCACGGACGTATTTTGCCATTTCTAGTATCTTCATCATTATCATCTAAAATATCTGAGCTATTCGCTCGTTTAATCCAAGCAAATCTACTATTATTTCCTTTTGCTAACGGACCAACATAATAAGGAATTTTAAATGTCAAGATAGATAGTAATTTATCTTTGTTTTCTAGTAGAAAAGGATAATCTTTCCCTTGTCTTTCGATTATCTTTTCTAGTTCATAAGCATGAATTTGATTAGGAATAGCTCCATTGTCAGATGTACGAAGTTTTCTTAAAAATGTTCTATCTGATATTTTATTAAGAAAATATTCTGATCCTTCGATACCTGTTATTTTTCCACTAATATAATCATAAAAATTTTGTTGTATTGTTTTTTGTTTCTGTGGATTAGTTAACACCATCTTGTTGGTTATATATCCAACATATCCTTTTGTTTCCTTATCTACATCAAAACCATTTTGCGTTTTTCTGCCAAAAATATCTAAATAATCTTGCTCAGATAAATTTTGTTTAATAAAAGATTTGAAGCGTTGCAAATCTTTGCGATGTTCCTCATATCGCTCGACCATAGTAGCAGAAAAGCGAGCATGAGTTGCTCCAGTGTATGTTAGCATTCCAGATAAAAGGATAGTATCACGTAAAATTTTTAGTTTATCAAATACGTCGGAAAAGTCTTCTCCTAATTCCCCAAGAAGTTTTTCTAGATTATCATCATAGTTTTCTTTGGAGAAATTAAGATCAGGTTCTTCTTCTAATTCAAAACAATCTTTAAATTTTGTTTTTAAACCAAATAGCAACTGTAATAGTTGTTTAAAAACACTTTTATCCTTTTTTCAAACTCTTTTGGGAAATAGTAAAGTATTGTTTTTATTTTTTCTTGTCTGTTATCACTTGATTTAAAGATATCTGCTATAGTTTTAGATTCATCAGAGACTTCCAAATCAAAAACATCTTGACATGATTCAATGAAGTCAATCCAAGAGTTTTGCATATTGATATTGTTAGGGTCAATGTCACCTAACGTTAAAAAGTGCCCTCTATACTTCAAAATGTGAGATAAAGCCAAATAAATTTCGCGGATATCAGCTACAACCGAATTTACATCTGCATCTGCTAAGTGTTTTCGTAAATGGTAAATTGTAGGGTACTTCTTGTGATAGGCTGTTTCCAATTCTTTATTACCAAAAAATGGCTGTTTTATCTGTATGTCCTCACTCTTATCACCAAGCACTCTAAAACTTTCATCTAGTCTACGATAGAAATTTTTGTCTACCTTCTCTATTTCATTACGAAAAATATCTCTTAGATACATGATTCTGTTATTTCTTCTTTCAATCCTTCTGCGATTGATACGAAATACCCGAGTTCCTTGAGCTGATTGGGCGGGCACAAAGGTGGTAGATCCTATTAAATTCTTCTTTATTTTTTCTTTTTCTGTATTACCTAAAACTTTAAATCTAAAAGCAGGTACTCGATAATCTTCAGTCACAACGGCGTATCCAACAGAAGATACGCCTATATCTAAGCCGATTGAATAATTCTTATTAAAGTTTGCCATAAAACTACTCCTTGTCTTGATTTTCGATTTTATTTTTTGTATAATAACTATGTTGGAACTATTCGAAACAACACAGCCAAAAGATTTTTCTTTTGAGTTAAAATATGGTTATCCATAATCAATGATGCGCACCGATTCGGTGCTTTTTTAATTACTACACTAACTTATTGTACTCCTATTTTCCTAAAAAAACAATTTATTTTAGAGCGCTTTTATTTAAAAATAGAAAAAAACTACGTTAAATGACGTAGTTTTCTTCATATACATGTCCCCTGCCGGAATCGAACCAGCAACTACTCCTTAGGAGGGAGTTGTTATATCCATTGAACTAAGGGGACTTAGAGAAAAACTCTGCCCAACGACAGAGTCTTTCTAAGATTAACGGCGAATTTCTTTGATACGCGCTGCCTTACCTTGCAATGCACGAAGGTAGTACAATTTTGCACGACGGACTTTACCGTAACGAACGACTTCAATCTTGTCAACACGTGGAGTGTGGATTGGGAAAGTACGTTCAACACCGATACCGTTAGAGATTTTACGAACGGTGTAAGTTTCTGAGATACCAGCACCTTTACGAGCGATAACCACACCTTCAAAGATCTGGATACGTTCACGACTTCCTTCGACAACTTTCGCGTGAACGCGGACAGTGTCACCAGGACGGAATGCAGGGATGTCAGTACGAAGTTGACCTTCAGTCAAACTTTGGATTAATGGATTCATTTTTTCTACTCCTATCTTACTAATCTTAAGGTTCAAGACCGCAGCGGATTAGTCGTTTTTTGTGCTTCCATTAGGCACAAATTATATTATATCAAAATTTCTAAAAATGTAAAGATGTTTAAATGAAAATTCCTAAAAGAATCGCTAAAAATCCGAGGATATAGGTCAAAGCCAAGTAGAGAAGAAATTTCTTTCGCTCCGAAAAGAGACCGGCCAGCTCAGCATTCAAAGTCGAAAAGGTCGTCAGTCCACCACAGAAGCCTGTTGCCAAAATCACATAAAGCTGCTTGTCTTCTATATGATTATAAAAATATCCAATGAGAAAAGCACCTAGCAAGTTCGCCAATAAAGTCCCAATCGGCAGAGATGCTCTGCTATTGACCTTGGAGAAAACATAACGCACAAGAGCACCAGCGCCACAGCAGATTAACATCGCCCACATCATGCCTTCACCTGCTTTCCAGCCCATAGGGCGATTGCAAGGCCACCACCTACACTTAAAACTAGATAGATAAGAAGCTCCATATAGCGCCCTGAATCTGCTAGTTTGATACTGTCTAGCAGAAGACCAGAAAAAGTCGTCAAACCTCCGCAAAAGCCGGTCGAAAGCGCTAAAATTAGGCGCTGAGACTTAACTTTACTGCTAAGATAGCCCTTGATAATATAGACCAGCAAAAAAGTTCCCAAATAATTGACCAGTAAGGTAGGCAGCGGAAATGAATCAGCAACAACTAATAAAAGAGCTATCTGATAACGCAGCCATCCGCCTGCCATCGCAGATAAAGCCACAGCTATTGAGTTCTGTACTTCTTTCATTAGACATTTTTATTCTGAAATTCACGCGAACGTTTTAAAATGTCAGAAAAGGTCGCAACAACAGTTTCCTTGTAGCTCTTGTTTTCTACCTTATCCGCAACTCTGGCGAAAATCGCATCTTCTCTCTTACTATCCAATACAGCCGTACCCGTTAATTTTTTTAAAGTCACGACTTGGTCAACCAGATTCATGCGTTGCTCCAGTAAGGTAACGATTGCATCATCCACTTGATCAATTTCCTGTCTGATTTCTTCTAACGTCATCTCATTCCTCCTTATATTCTATCTATCATATCAAAAAATAGTAAAATTTTCTAGTTTAATTCTAAATAAAAAGGTCCACTGGACCTTGATTAAAGGGAACTCGCAAGGGCGAGTCTTTATCTGCAACCTAAAACAGCTCCTATCTATAGATTAAAAAGGTTCCCCGAACCTTATTAAAGAGCACTCGCTTAACCGAGTGCTTAGCCACAACCTAAAAATACCCGTTAGGCTTGTCTCAGGGTAAACCGACTACCGTCGGTTCTCATCCGCAGATTAAAAAAGTCCACCGAACCTTGGATTAAGGATAACTCGCAAAAGCGAGTTTTTATCTACTGATTAAAAAGGTCCACTGGACCTTTTTAACCAACTGAGCCTTCCATGCTCATGTTGATGAGTTGGTTGAGTTCGACGGCGTATTCCATTGGTAGTTCTTTGGTAATGGGTTCCATAAATCCATTGATAATCATAGCTGTGGCTTCTTCTTCGCTGATACCTCGGCTCATGAGATAGTAGAGCTGGTCCTCAGATACTTTGGAAACCTTGGCTTCATGCTCTAACGCGACATTGGAATTATGGATTTCATTAAAAGGAATGGTGTCCGAACTGGACTCACCATCCATCAGAATGGTATCGCACTCGATATGAGATTTGGAGCCAGCGCTATTCTTCCCAAAGCGGACCTGACCACGATAGTCTGTCTTTCCACCATCCTTGGCAACTGATTTAGAAATCAGAGTACTGGAAGTCTTGGGCGCATTATGAAAAACCTTGCAGCCTGCATCCAAGTGCTGACCATAGTTGGCAAAGGACATAGAGAGAACAGAAGTTCTTGCGTTGCGGCCATTAAGAATGCTACAAGGATATTTCATATTGACCTTACTGCCTAAGTTCCCATCAATCCACTCTAAGGTGCCACCCTCCTCAACAATCCCCCGCTCGGTTACGAGGTTATAGACATTGTCCGACCAGTTTTGAATGGTTGTATAGCGGAAAAAGGCATCCTTTTTGACAATGATTTCGACATTTGCAGCATGAAGACTATTGCTTGTATAGGTCGGTGCTGTACAGCCCTCGATGTACTGTATAGAACCGCCCTCCTCGATAATCATCAAGGAGCGCTCAAACTGGCCGGCATTTTCACCATTGATTCGAAAATAGGTCTGAACAGGAACTTGGCACTGGACGTTCTTGGGCACATAGATAAAGGTTCCGCCAGACCAAACTGCGCTATTAAGCGCAGAAAATTTATGCTCAGCGTTTGAAATCACAGTACCAAAATACTGCTTGACCAAGTCCGGATATTCCTGAACAGCCGTATCAGTATCGGTGAAGATAATCCCCAGCTTGGCAAACTCTTCCTTCATATTGTGGTAAACCACTTCAGATTCATACTGAGCCACAGCTCCAGATAGGAACTGCTTCTCAGCTTCTGGAATTCCCAAGCGGTCAAAGGTTTTCTTAATCTCTTCTGGAACCTCATCCCAACTGCGAGCCCGATCTCCGCTTAGCTTCTGATAATAGATAACATCATCAAAGCGAATCCCTGACAAATCTGGGCCAAAGTCGGGCATGGGCAGCTTATGAAAGAGTTCCAAGGAGCGCAGACGATAGTCCAACATCCACTGGGGCTCATTCTTGATTTCTGAGATTTCTCGAACAACTTCTTCGGTCAAACCTTTACCAGTCGAAAAGAGCGGCTTGACATCATCATGAAAGCCAAAGGCATAGTCACGTTCTTTCATAGGAACTCCTCCTTTATCTGATGGATAGCGCTTACCTATATTATACTCCTAATCATGAGAATTGTCAGAAAATAACACTTTCGCACAAAAAAACGGCCGCAGCCGTTTCCTCTATTTATCACTTTAAACTTTATTAACCAAGCCTTCCGCAAAAGCTTCCAAGCGTGCAATATCATCATCTTCCGCAGATAGGTCCACCTTAACACTTTCTGCACCCTTCGTCGCTCCTGTAGCAGCAAAGGCAGCATCAAAGTCATCGACAGCCTTGCAGAATTCGTCATAGAAAGTATCGCCTGAACCGACCACCCCATAGACCTTGCCAGACAAATCCAAACTAGACAAGTCTTCGTAGAAGTCCATCATTTCATCCGGCAGCTCACCATCACCATAGGTATAGGTCGCTACAATCGCAATATCTGCTTCCAAGAAATCTTCTGCATCGACAGTGGTGCACTCGTCCACTTCAACTTCTACATCCAGGTCTCTTAGCTTATCCGCCACAATATCAGCAATTTCCTCGGTGTTTCCAGTCATGCTGGCAAATACAATTTTCGCTAAGGTCATATTTTCCTCCAAATTCTAATCTGCTCTCATTATATCATATCTTTTTTATTTTAAAAATAAAAACTCTTATGCTACAATGGGTAAAGAAAGTTGACGAGGTTATTTATGACTCTTTATCATGATATTTTAAGTAAGATCAAAGAATACGATACTATTATTATCCACCGCCATATGCGGCCAGATCCTGATGCTCTTGGTAGTCAGGTCGGACTGCAAAAGCTGCTTCAGTACCACTTCCCAGAAAAGACAATAAAAGTAACAGGCTACGATGAGCCCAATCTCATGTGGTTGGCACAAATGGACCAAGTCACAGATGAAGAATACCAAGAGGCCTTAGTCATCGTCTGTGACACTGCTAATACAGCCCGCATTGATGACCAACGCTATACGACAGGCGATTTCCTCATCAAAATTGATCATCATCCTGATGATGAGGTTTACGGAGATATTTCTCTTGTAGATACAAGCTCTAGCAGTGCCAGTGAGGTGATTGCTCTCTTTGCCTTTGAAAATAACTTAGACTTGAGCAAGGAAGCTGCTGAACTCCTCTATGCTGGTATCATCGGCGACACTGGCCGCTTCCTTTATCCTTCCACTAGCGCCCGCACATTCGAAGTAGCTGCCAAGCTGCGCCAGTACGATTTCGACTTATCAGTCTTGTCCCGCAAAATGGACTCTATCAGCCGCCAAGTAGCTAAACTGCAGGGCTATGTATATGAGCAATTGGAAATAGATGAAAATGGAGCTGCGCGGGTCATTCTGCCTCAGAAAGTTTTACAAGCCTATCAACTAACCGATGCTGATACAGCAGCCATCGTCGGGGCACCTGGACGAATCGAAGAAGTCGGTCTGTGGGCTATCTTTGTTGAGCAACCAGACGGGCACTATCGTGTCCGCATGCGCAGCAAGGTTATTCCTATCAACGGTATTGCTAAAAATCATCACGGCGGTGGACACCCCTTAGCCAGCGGAGCCAATGCATTTTCAAAAGAAGAAATAGAGCAAATCTACACTGAGATGAAAGAATTGGCAAAAAAGTAAGAAATTAGTCTAAAAGTCTTGTCAAATCAATCAGAATTTGATAAACTATCAAAGTAACTAATCTATGGCTCGCAAAGAGACCATGGCAGAAAGGAAATTTTTGTAAAATGAGAAAAGATATTCATCCAGAATACCGCCCAGTTGTTTTCATGGACACTTCTACCGGCTACCAGTTCCTTAGTGGTTCAACTAAGCGTTCAAACGAAACAGTTGAATTCGAAGGGGAAACTTACCCATTGATCCGTGTAGAAATTTCATCAGACTCACACCCATTCTACACTGGACGTCAAAAGTTCACTCAAGCAGATGGACGTGTGGATCGTTTCAACAAAAAATACGGTCTCAAATAATCATAAGCACCAATCGGTGCTTTTTTTGTACTCAAAAATTTCTTTTCGCCTTTTTAAACTTTAAAATCTGTTCACAACCGCCACTTTTGCTTCCGACTTAATTCAACAAAAAAACTCCAAAAGTCAGACAATTAAAATCTAACTTTTGGAGTGTGGTTTATATGCAACCAAAGATTAAGAGCACAGATATTTAAGAATACAATTCCTTATTATTTATAGCTGTAGGCCCAGTAGTAAACACCATTTCCGTCTACAACTGTCGCTACTGCCCCTTCAGTTACGTTAGGATCAAGAAGCAATTCTCTCAGACCGCTGTTAGCCCATTTCTTAACGACAACAGATGGATCTTCATCGCGACGTCCAACAAAGCCTGAGCTATCGTATTGACGTGAGATTTCATTTACTTTTGGAAGTGCTTGATTTTGATAAATATCTTCTGACCATGTCAACTCTTTCAAGCCTTGAGCTTTACGCTCTTCATTGATTTTAGCGAAAGCTTCTTTAGCTTTTGAAACATAGTCATAGTTTGTATCGTTTGTTGCTTCAACACGGTAAACAAACTTAACATAACCAAATTCTACATCACTGTATTTCTTGTCCTCAACGCCACTCTTAAGGTTTGCAATCAAGACATAATCCTTAGCATATGGGTTTTCTTTGGTTTTTTCAAAGATTTCTGGATCTTCGATTTCCCATTCAACTTTGGCATCCCATCCTGCATTATCAAGGAACTTAGGATTCATCTTTTCGATAACGTAGTTCTTGAACTCTTCAACGTTCTTGAATGGAAGCGGCTGACCAGCTTTAGCAGTTGTCACTAGGTTAGTTGAGTACAATTTCACGCTAGAGTCTTTATCACTGTACATGTATTCATCATCAGCAGTGTTTTCGTGAAGTTTTGGATCAAGAGCTGGATCGTTTGGATCAGTCATACCTTGAAGTTTCCATTTGTCACCAAACCATTTCCAATATGGAGAGTATCCATTTGCTTCTGAGTCAGATGGTATACGGTAATAATGTGTAGAACCATCAAAGTAATAGTTAGGATCTGACTCGAGAGCCTTGTCACCTGGTTTTCCAGTTGGGTAGATGATTTTTGGAGCTCGTCCATTCGGTGCCCATGTCAAATGTTCAAGACCTTCTGCTGGTTTTTCAACATACGGCGGAATTTGATCTTCACTTGGTTTATCAGTTGTTACCAAACCAGGAGTCTCTGGCACAGCAGGTCTTGTCGGAGTTTCTGGTTTTGGTTCTGCTGGTTGCTCTGGTTTCGGAGCAAATGGATTAAGGTCGCCTTCTGCACCGTTAATTGGAGGATTTTCTGGCAAATCAACACTTGGTACCTCTGGTTTTGGTTCTGCTGGTGTAGTAGGCTCATCTGGTTTATCAGTAGGAGCTGGCGTTGGTTGTTCTGGTTCCGCTGGAGTCGGAGTTGGAACTTCTGGTTTTGGTTCTTCCGGCTGACTTGGAGTTGTTGGATTAGTAGAGTTATCAGTAGAATCCTTAACAAACACCCACTTGCCATTTTGATAGTAGTAATAGTCGCCATTATCCAGCACATAGTAATGATAACCATTTTCATAACGATAATGTGGATCGTTTTCCAGGTTGTTATTGGATGTGCTGTTATTGTTAGTATTTGTCAGTGGTTTCCACTCACCATCACGATAGATACGGTAAGAACCATCTGTCATACGGTAGTAATGGTTACCATTCCAGTAAATATAGTTCTCATCATTTGCCAGATTGTTGTAGTTATTCCAACCATTATATCCGTAGTTGTTGCTATAGTTGTAATTCCAGTTGTTATAGCCTGGATAATAGTTATTATAACCATAGTCGTAATTATAGCCATTGTAACCGTAGTTATATCCGTAGTTATAGTTGTTATAGCCATAATTATAGTTATTGTAACCATAGTTGTAATTGTTGTAACGGTAGTTGCGGTTGTTACGGTAATTATAGTTGTTATAACCATAGTTATAATTGTTGTAACCACCATTCCAGTAATTATAACCTGGTTGATAGTAGTTATAGCCATAATCTTGAGCCTGAGCATTATTCGCAAGAGCAATTGCTGGAATAATAGCCGCAGCCGCTACAACAGATCTTGACAAGAGTCTGAAACGATTGTTCATATTAATTAAACCTCCAAAGTGATCAACATCACTTTATTTTTTTGTGGGGGGGGGAATTTATTTTTTGTGCACAACTTCATAAAAAAGAATTTCACGAAAATACTGCCAGCTGACAGTTGACTGCTCCATCATTATCAAACGCAAAAAAACGAATCACTAGTTAGTGAATCCACCTATTTAAAGGTTGCACATAAATGTTTTTATAACATTTGATTTAGAAATAAAGAAATCAATATGCTTGAAAATACTTTTTTATGCATATCTCACCCTCAAGACGAATTATAGCACAAGAAATTTTTGAATGCAAGCATTTTAGTTAACAAGGTGTAAATTATTTTTATGGGTAATTTTTTATAGTTCGTCTTTTTGTTTATTTTCCTGTTTTTTAGCTTTAAAAATCTATAAAATGTTCTTTTTAACGAACCAAAATAATAGAAAAATGTTTATAATTTGGTTTACATGGTGTAAATTATTTTTATTGTTTATTTATAAAAACTTCTCACCCTCTCATTTCGATTTTTTATTTAAGTTTATTTTAAGCTTCTATTAAGCCTTTTTTAAGCTTATCTTAAGTTTGTTTTAAGAATCAAAGAATCTGTTTATAAATTCCTTCCTTATGGGTTTTTATTTACAGAAATGAATAAGCGTTAAAAAGTAGTAAAAAATACTAGAAGCATTTATTCCAGCTTCTAGTATTTTGAATTTATTAATATTTTAGTTGTTTGATAACTAAGAGGTGGCTATCTTCCTCTCCGACCAAGCTGTGTGGCTCATTGGGCTCCATCGTCAAAAAGGAGCCTGCCACTAGCCGCACAGTTTGTTCTCCAGCAGAAAAGCTCACATCTCCCGACAAACAAACAACTGTTACTAGTGCATCAGCACTGTGCTCTGGTACTTCTTTTCCTTTGGCAAGATGCAGATGATGGATGATTCTGCCTTCTTCTTGCACAGGTGTTTCTGCAAAATCATTATTGGGATTGGTAACAAAAAATTTCATTTTCTTCCTCCTTCTAATGGATGATGTGACTACTGATCTTCATAGCCTCCACCAGTAATGCCGAAATATTCTTCTAAAGATTTGCCTGATTGAGCAATTTCCTTGGCTTCTTGACCAATATAGCGCAGATGCCAGCTTTCAGGCATATAGCCAGTTGAACCTTCCTTGCCCTCTAGATAGCGAACGATAAAACCGTATTTATAGGCATTATCTAGAAGCCATTGACTTGCTCCAGCTTCTTGTACGAGGTTGCCATTCTTGTCAATCAAGTCAAATGCCAAACCAGTCTGGTGCTCGCTGTAGCCTGGCCGAGCCGAATAGCGGTCTGCAGCTGCCTTACCATCCTGATTGACATAGTTTTGATAGAGTTCTGTCTGAGTATCATAGCTACGGAAACCACTGTATTGGTCGCTAATGGCATAGCCTTGTGCCTGCATGTCTGCAATCAGTTTGAGCAATTCTGCTTTAGCAGTCGCATTCTCACCTGGGTTATAGGAAGCTGACAAAGGATAGTGTTTGTTGACAAGAAGAATCTCATCATATTTCCCTTTGACACTGTAGTAGCTGCCGTTATAAGAAACATTTTCGTCAATATTTTTGACTTCTCCTGCCTTGTTTTCTGCTACTTGACTAGAAAACGATTTTTCCTGAGACACAGAAGAATCAGGTTGATTGCCGCCAGTACTGCTGTTATTACTCTTGCTGTTCGTGGAACAAGCTGAAAGGCTGAAAACAGCTACGCTTAGAAGTAATAATTTCTTGTATTTCATAATGATTATAATCACCTTCCAATTGAAAAAAATTAAGACTGATCTGAATTCGCATTACCCACTCAACGACTTTTAGCCAACATGAATTACCAAGTGTTTTGGCCTGAAAAGTCAGAAATTTGAGACTAGTTTGCTTGTTTAATCCCAAATCGTTCTAACCAACTGCGTTTAAACAAATTCTTCTTGCTTTAGTTGGGAAGAACTTTGTTTTTTTTAGAAATATCTAAGCCAATCTTCTTTTGACATAGATATTCTCCTATCTATAAATTATTATACTACTATAGTATACAAAAAAAGGGCCGGAAATTCAATCTATTCCGGCATTTGCTCTTCTTAATCGCTTGTCATATCGTCAATTTAGCAGGAAAAGCTTCCACTCCTCCTTCAACATTGGTTACTTGGTAACCCTTAGCTTCCAAAAATTCGCAGGCACGCGCTGAGCGTCCGCCTTTTTGACAGATGATATGGTAGGGGATTTGTTTATCTAGTTTTCCATAATTTTCAGGCAAGGTGCTGAGAGGCAGATTCTGAGCCCCAGAGATATGTCCAGCAGTAAATTCATCCACCTCGCGAACGTCAATCAACCGCAGTTCTTCTGCCTGTAATTTGTCATATAAATTTTTCGCACTAATTTTTTGCATCATTTTTCTCCTATTCATTCATAATCACGATTTTTCCAAAACCTGCCGTCCCCTCGACAAATGCATGAGCTTTGGGCACCTGCTCTAGGGAAAAGACACGCCTTGGTGTAACATTGACCTGATAGCGGTCAATATAGTCAAATAATTCATCCATCAAGTCTTGACTCACATGAGCAGAGTGAAAACTTGTCAGAAAACTGTTATTTCTAATTTCCTCAATTGGGTTGAAACCTGCCAGCTCCCATTGGCCACCCAAGAGGCCGGTCACACAGATAATCCCGCCCTCTGCGATATGGTCAAAAGAATCCTTGACAGTTGCTGGACCGACCAACTCAAGGATTTTATCAAACTTCTCCTCTGTTTCCAGTCGGCCATCCTGATCTATAATGATATCGTCGTAAGCTTGGTGTTTGAGCAGAAATTGTTTAGAACCGCTATTGACCGAACCAACGATATGTGTGTCTGGAAACTGTGCCTTGACCAGACGAGCAAAGGCCAAACCGACACCGCTAGTGGCAGCCCGAACCAAAATCTTGTCATTAGGCTCAATGCGCAGATTTTTCATAGAGCCTAAAGCAGTATAATAGGTCTCTGGTACTGCTGCCAACTCTGTCCAGGTCAGGTTGGTCTCGACCGTATAAATTTGGTCGTTAGGCAGGAGGACATACTCAGCATAAGAACCATCAAAAGATCGCCCCATTTCTCCCATGATGGAAACCACTTTCTGACCAATTTCTAAATCAGACCGAGTCGTTTCGGCCACTTGGCCAACGCACTCAATGCCTAAAATCCGAGGAAAGGCGACACTAGGCGATAAACCCTCACGAGTAAAAATCTCCGAACGGTTAATCCCAAACCCTCTGACCTTGACCAAGGTCCAGCCTTCTTGAAGTTGTGGAATCGGTCTTTCTTCCAGCAGAAGCTTTTCTGGCCCACCCGCTTCGTAAATGACTATAGCCTTCATCGTTTCCATAGAATCACCTCGCTTTCTACAAAGTTTAGCATTCTAAGCTTATTATCAAAAAATCAGTCAGATACTCCAGCAAGATCTAATAGTTCTTTGACAAAATCATCAGCCGGCTGTTGGAGAATCTCCTGAGGGGAAGCACGTTGCTGGATATGTCCTTCATCCAAAATCAAGATAGAGGTACAAAGACGCTAGCAAACGAGTGATAGCAATCCGCTAGGTTTAATCACCCGAAAGAGCAGCTGGATAGTACTACTCTATCTCAGCAAAACAGTTAGTTAAAGCTCCAGCACTTGGTAAGAGTAGCCCAAATCATGCAGGAATTTAAACAAATCTGTTGTAGAGACAAAGATGGTCTTTTCATTGGTATTAGGATGAAAAGTCATGATATCCTCAGATACAATGTCCTTATCAAAATAAACTTGAATGTCCTTTTCCTCGTTGTTGAGGAGACCAAAAGGCGAAACCGTTCCTGCTGGTAGGTTCATTTTCTCAGCCAAGGAGTTCAATGAGGCCATGCGAATCCTATCAGCTCCCACTTGAATTTTAAAGTCATTCATATCCAATCGTTTCTTGTCATCCATAATCAGCAAATAATACTGAGTTTTCTTTTTGTTGGTCAAAAACATGGACTTAGTTCGAACTCCTTCCATGCCTTCAATATAGCTATCTGCTTGCTCTGTCGTAAATGCAGGTGGGTGCTCCACCACATCAAAGGTGATTCCCAACTCGTGCAACTTATTTGCTACTTGTTGATAAGCATCCATAGTTTTTCTCCTTTATTGATGAATAATCTTTTGTACCAATGCTTGCAGGTCTGGCACAACCTGCTCTGCAAACCAAGGATTTTTAGCCATCCAGATTTGGTTGCGGGGCGATGGGTGTACCAAAGGGAAAAAATCAGGCAGATAGTCTTGATAATGCTGAACTGTCTCGGTCAGCTTGATATTTCCTTTTTGATGCAGATAGTATTTCTGTGCATACTGACCAATCAAAATGGTCAGCTCAATATCTGGTAAAAGCTTTAAAATCGGCTGATGCCATTTGTCCGCAAAGTCCTTACGAGGCGGTAAATCACCAGATTTCCCATGTCCTGGAAAATAAAAATCCATGGGCAAAACTGCAAAGTAGCCAGAATTATAAAACATCTCTTCATCAACACTCAGCCATTCTCTCAACCGGTCACCACTCTTATCTTTCCAGTAAAGCCCTGCCTCTTGAGTTTTCAGCCCCGGCGCCTGACCAACAATGTTAATTCGAGCATTCTTTGGTGCCGCAAAAAGCGGCTTGATCCCTTGCTCCGTAAATTCTTTATTTTCTGGGTCGGCCATGATGGCCTTAGTAATATCTTCTAAAGTATGCATAGCAACTCCTTGCAAAGAAACTCATTTGGCAAGACCAAACGAGTTCTTCTTTTTTATTTGATTAATTCGTAGATAGCTTCCGCGTAAATGGCCGCAGCACGGAAAAGGTCTTCTACATCAGTAAATTCGTTGGCTTGGTGCATAGTGTTGACATAGTCTGGGAACATAGCACCAAAAGCCACACCTCGCTTCAAAAGACGGCCAAAGGTTCCACCACCGATGACTTGTTCATGCCCTTTAAGACCTGTTTGTTTTTCGTAAACACTCAAAAGAGTTGCTACCAACTCATCATCTGCTGGGACATAGTGCGGAGTGTGCCCATGATCAGACAGACTCACTGACACAACACCAGCAACTTTTTCAAGACCGGCCTGAATTGTTTTCGGATCAGTTCCTTGAGGGTAACGGATGTTCAGAGCAATAGTATTGTCAGCCTTGGCGCTGTCAAAATGGAAGACACCGGCATTCATGCTGAGAGCGCCCATTTTAGCATCCGTATAAGCAATTCCTAACTTTTCACCAGTAAAATCCTCGTGCAGAACTCGAGCCGCCACTTCCAGATAAGCCTTGGCATCATCAGCAAAATCAAATTGGTTGAGGAAGAGAGCTAAATAGGTTGCTCCGTTGATACCATCCTCTGGTGTAGAACCATGAGCTGATTTCCCAATAACTGTCACTTCAAGAGCGTCGCCACTTGCTTTCAGACTAGCTGAAACCTTGTGCGTAGCAGCAAAGTCTTGTAATTTGGTATCCAATTCCGCTGCATCAATTGGCGCTGTAAAAATGGCTGTCGCTGATTCTGGCACCATATTCTCACGAAGTCCTCCAGTGAAGCTTTTGAGTTTAAAGCTGCCATCATTACTGTTACCAAAGTGGAGATATTCTGTGATATTCCCTTTTTCACCATTAATGATTGGAAATTCCGCATCTGGTGAGAAACCAAAGTCTGGCTTAGGCAAACCAACATGCTTGAAATAATAGTCCATGTCTTGCCAACCGGATTCCTCGTCTGTCCCCACCACAAAGCGCACACACTTAGATACTGGCAAGCCCAAGTCTTTGATGATTTTCAAACCGTAGTAACAAGCCATGGTTGGCCCTTTATCATCAGACGAACCACGCGCATAAAGCTTATCATCAATAATTTCAGGTTTGTAAGGATCTGTATTCCAGCCACTTCCAGCAGGAACCACATCCATGTGGGCAAAGATTCCCAATTCTTCCTCACCCTCACCAAAAGTAAAGTGGCCAGCATAATTGTCCACATTCTTGGTTTCATAACCATCTCGTTCAGCAATTTCTAAAAACTTATGCAGAGCTTGAACAGGACCAGGTCCAAAAGGATGTTCCTTGTCTGCCTTGGAATCGTCCCGTTCTGAGTTGATTTCTAAAAGACTGAACAAGTCAGCTAAGAGATCTTCTCTTCGTTTTTCAACTTCTGCTTTAAAATCAATTGTCATTATTTTACCCCAATCTCTAATTCGATTTAAATCAATATACATACGAATTAAATCAAAAACATAACTATATCAACGTTTCTCAATGATTTCATCAACCGGCAAACGATAACTAGGGTCTAGTTTTTCATTAGTATAACCAACCGTAATTAAGAGTTCCGGACGAAAACGCTCATCAATTTCCAAAACCTCATTAACCTTAGATTTATCGAAACCTAAGATAATGTTAGATCCGATACCTTGGTCAGTCAGAGCCAGAACAAGATTCATAGCCACCAGACCAGCATTAAGAGCTAAATAATCACTCTTTTGCTGTTCACTATAGCGAGCAAACTCAGCAGGCAGATTCTGCATGTAAAATTGAAGCTGCTCATCAGAGAAATTCTTAACTCCAGCCACACGCGCAATCTTGCGAGCCCGCTTGGGCAAATCTGTATCCGTAAAGAGAGCAATGGTCACTGGTGCTTCCTTAATCTGGTCCACATTTCCACCGAAAGCTGTCTCTGCTAGAGCTTGATTATGCTCCCGCACCACAACAAACTTCCATGGCTGGCTATTGTGAGCACTAGGTGCCAAAGTCGCAATCTCAATCGCTGTACGAACATCCTTTGGATCCACGGGTTTGTCATTAAAATGCTTGGTTGCATGACGCTTTTTATTGAGTTCTAGAAATTTCATAAGTCGCATCCTTTTCTAAATATACTAGCTTCATTTTATCATATTTTGTAAGAGTTTGCAGAAGTTTTTCACAGAGGAGTTTTTCATTCCTTCGCAAATAAGCTCAATTTTCAAAATATCAACCAATATTACCAGCCAATTGAGCAATCAATAGAATATGTTCATAAATCTTTACCCTATTTAAATGTTTTACATCTTTAAAGACACCTAAAGCTAATAGAGGAACAAAACCAAAACATTGGGAATAATCAAGAGGACCATATTTCTCTATCGCTTCATGATAAAGCGGTAGATCAAAATGTTTTGTAATATGATTACTATCTATAAATTTCAAAAAATGAGTAAAGTTTTTTATCATGATATTAAAACTGCCATTTTTGTATTTAATAATTCCCACATATTTGTTTTCTTCCCAAGTTATGATGTCGCCAAAACCTGTCACAAAAATTGGAATGGAAATATCCCCTCTGAAATATGTCTCCCTAACCAGTTCAAGATACTTATCTGGATTAATCACCTTTAGGAAACCGTCTAAAAAAGTCCCCAGACCATCTTCTCTCCATATTTGAACTAGTTCTGCTGGAACTTGATTCTTATACTTCTCAATGATTTCTTGGGGCATGACCGTCCCTTTAATAATATTTTTTAACATCTCTTCTAAAAAATTAATCTTCCGCAGCAATCTTCAAAAATGCTTGCTTAAAATCTTCATACATTTCAAAAGCGATTTTCATGACATCCCGAAAATCTACATAATCGGAAATAATGGGATCCATTATCTTATTTTCCGGTGAAGTTAGTAATCTTATAATTGTAAACAAATTAGTTCCTAGCAACACTTTTTGGTTTGAATCTTTTAAGTCCCAAATCAATTCAACCATTCCATATTCCAAAGAAAATTTAAAACCGAATTCATATTGACCATTTTTTTCCTTTTTTAACGAGAAAAAATACTCTTTCTTATTAAATTTCACTTCATAACCGAATGAATTGATTATTTCCATTAAAAAATCACCATCATAATAATCTAAAGCTTTCTCTTTAGGAGTTCTACCCCTACTAAATTTATTGGACAATGCTTCATATCTTTCTACAAAATTTATATTTTGTAAAGCTTTTTCAACTCTAGTATCTAATTTCATCTATTTATTCCTCAGTAAATTGTAATTCTAGGGTGTACTTTGGACATATTATATCACAACCAGATAATTGAGTAATTAATAGAAATCTAGTATAGCAAAAACTTTTGAAAATATAAAAATGTGATAACACCTATTTATCACATTTTAAACAATAAGACCACAACCTAACAATCATTTGCTCACGACTTGCAAATCCAGCAATTTCTTCTTAACAAATTGTTATCATTTCCAAAATATTTAAAAGCTATATTACAATTCAATTAGTCCCAATTCCCCCAATTCGTTGAGAGCAGCAATTTTTGAAAATGAGTGATTATTCCCCGCAAATTTTTTTATCTCTCCAACACATTTATATAAATTTGAGTTTATTTCTTCTAAATTTTCAATAAATATGTCTAATAAATTTGAATCTATATTTTCCAAAGCTGAAGGTAACTGTGTTTGATGTTCAAATAAGTACGCCTCCTTAGCAGTTGCAGCTATCGCATAGCTGATATTATCCCATAAAGGAATATTAGATTCATCATTATCTAATTGCATGTAGATAAAAATTCCATTAAAATCAGTTCCATCATCTAACAGAATATAAAGATCTTTACCTGACTTATTTTTGTTTTCTAAAAAACACCAACATTCATCTAAAGCACTTCGAATTTGAGTTTTATATTGTGTTTTTATTTGAGCAAAAATTGCCTCTGAATAAGTTAGCATAAAGCAAAGTTCAACTACTCTCATATTCTTATCTTTTTCCTTCGAAAAGAAATTTAAAATAATGGCCAACAACTTTATCTTTTAAATACTTCTCATCCTGGAGTGAGTTGTTCAATTTTGATAATTCTTTATACGAATTGATTAGTTTTTTATAATTATCAAAATAATCTTCTAGTGTTTCTTCATCCACATTCTCAATGGTCTCAGGAAAATATTTTTCACCAGTAGCTTCATAAGAGTAGTAACTAACTAAAGCAAGGAAATTCGCGATGCAACTCCAAATAGCAGGATTGGTCTCTTTATCTAACTCAAAATAAGTTAAAATATCTTCCTCATCAATGTTTTCCAATCTACTATACAATAAGTCTGGATCAGACTCACTAATTCTATCAATAGATTTACTTGTGAGTTCTAATGTTTTATGCACATATTCCTTATAGTCTAAGTTTTTTATATACCTTTCTAGAGAATCCGTTAGTTTTTGCATAAAGTGTAAAAGATTAAGGCTTAATTCCATTTCTATTTTCTTTCTAATCTATGATATACAGACCATTCTCAACTACAAATTGTAAGCGTCCATTTACTTTAATACCTTCAACCACTTCAGAGCTTACTTCAATTCTAAGTTTAGGAAATATTTCACTCAATGATACAACCAATCATTGACTGAATACAGTGTATTAAAGGGATAAATCTAGTATAACAAAAACTTTTGAAAAACGAGAAAACCATCCATTTGAATTGGATGGTTTCGTTTTATGTATATCAATTATATTCATTAAACTTTAAAAAAGCTATCTACCAACTCTATGTTTTGTATACATTTAACCCGACAGTTTAACAGCTGATAAAATGAAATATTACTAACTTCACATTTAACCGAGTATCTCTGATAATTTATTTAAAATTCCATCTTTTGTTATATCAAGATTGCTTGATAAATATTTTTTGTAATTTTCTAAAACATCAATTTTGTTTCCAAAAATATCCTGTAATTGTTCATTAAAGTACTCCTCTTCTTGTTCAGAATCAATTTCTTCTAATAAAGCAGGTTTATATTCTTTTCCCTCGAACTCAAAAGCTAATGAAGATATCGAAGCCCCCGCTTCAAAGATACAGTTCCACCTTGATTCATATTTTGGATCATCCTCTTGCATATAAATAAAAGCCCCGCCAAATTCAGTCCCATCATCAAGAAGAGAGTATAAATAATCTGCTGGTACCTCCTGATTTTCTACCCATTCCCAACAAGCTTCAAGAAGCTCATCAATATTTTTATAAAACTTACTTTCCTGCATAGATTTGGATAACCACGTAGCAATCCCTAGTTTATATATTGCGTTTATATTTTTACTCATTTTTTACTTTCCTTACCTCACTACTTCAAATACTTTCCATTTTGGATTGTGAAATTTAACCTTCCAACTTTTCTAACACCCTCTCTCTCGACTGATGTAACCACAATTTTTAAATCTGGATATTTTTTTGAAAATTGTAAAAAAATTCCTTCTTTAGCAGCCTCATTTGTGATGCCAGAAATGCACGAAGTACATACACCACTTGGATTAGATTGATGCATTTCTAATGTACCTTTTACTTTTTCAGGATCCATATGTTGTACTGCTTCTTCAAAATGTGAAAACCATCCAAAATTATTTGGATGGTTTTCTACTATTGTAATTTTTAAAATTACTCCACTTCAGAAATCTTTAAAAATGCTTGCTTAAAATCTTCATACATTTCAAAAGCGATTTTCATGACATCCCGAAAATCTACATAATCGGAAATAATGGGATCCATTATCTTATTTTCCGGTGAAGTTAGTAATCTTACAATTGTAAACAAATTAGTTCCTAGCAACACTTTTTGGTTTGAATCCTTTAAGTCCCAAATCAATTCAACCATTCCATATTCCAAAGAAAATTTAAAACCGAATTCATATTGACCATTTTTTTCCTTTTTTAACGAGAAAAAATACTCTTTCTTATTAAATTTTACTTCATAACCGAATGAATTGATTATTTCCATTAAAAAATCACCATCATAATAATCCAAAGCTTTCTCCTTAGGAGTCCTACCCCTACTAAATTTATTGGACAATGCTTCATATCTCTCTACAAAATTTATATCTCGCAAAGCTTGTTCAACTCTAGTATCTAATTTCATCTATTTATTCCTCGAAGGTAACTGGGAGAATTACTTCTGGTCTATTTGCTAAGTGTGGATATTATGAAGCACTATAAGTAAATCAACAGGGATGCTTCCTACAAGAAAGTAGCTTAAAAAGACAATAGTTAATAAATATAGTATAACAAAAAATCTCCGAAGATGTAAAAACCATCCAAAATATCTCAGATGGTTCAATACTCTTGAAACTTATTATTTGTTTAAAATGATAAATCTGTTTCAATATATGGCATTTTATTCCTCATCAGAAAACATAAGTTCATCTAGTTCTTCTGTGTCTCTTGCAATCCCCTCATAACTAGTAATAATATTATTCAATATTTCTAAAGTTATTTCACCAGTAACATCCTTTATTATCACTTTAGTTCCTAAATTATTTAATCGGTTTATTGCTTCTCTAATTTTCTTTAATTCATCTAGTTTCAAATCATTGGCTGACATTACTGGTTCGTGTTTTTCTATTCTAGACTTTATTTCGCTTAAAGAGAATGGGGTAACTTCCCTTAACACCTTATATGTCATTGTTTTATTTGTAATTTGTTTAATTATTATATCTACTGTTTCCATGACTATTCCTTCCTATATTAAAAATCATCAATAATATCAATTCGTTTACCTGGTAAACTTGTTTTCCAGTTTCCACCATGCCATCCGCGAAAATGCTCATTGAATGTTACAGGATAAATCACTTCACTTCTATTTGCTAAATGAGGATATTGAGAAGCACTATAAGTGTGATGACCTTGGAGTGTTTTTCCATCAAATTTCGCTCGCTTACCACTCAAAATATCTTTTATCTGATCTTCAGACCAATTCCGAGTCCCTTTTTCACCTCTTGATAAGCGTACTCTTTCATCTCTCCAAAAAGATTCAACTCCTTCATTTCTTCGCTGAGTAAATCTTTTATTCCAATCATACTGTTCATATTCTTCTCTTGTAATTGTTCGATCAGCAATCTTTTGTTTGAGTTCCTTCATTTTTTTAGGACTAAGCTGCTTTTGAGTAGTTGGATGAGGTACTAGATCTAACCCTTTTGTTCTCTCAGCAATAATGGTTTCAGGTGTTTTGGTTTCAATAGTATTCGAAAATACAGTTTTCGAACCGCTATTTCCTCCAACTCCCTCAAAGTCCTGAATCTGTTGTCTGCGCTTGACAGAAAACTGCTGGATCTTTTGAGATAGGTTTTCCATACTTTCAGAGAAGTTAGGTTTGACTCCAATGCCCGGTGCACCTCCTGCCAACTGAAGCTCAGGCGCAAGATTTCCTTGCATAGCCGCTAGATTCCTCTGGAAGTTTTGCTTTTGAGCTCCCCACGCTGCATTGAGATTATCAAGCTTTTCAGATACCTTCTCCGCTCCAGAAGCCAAGGCTCGATTTTTCGTATTATTCGCTTTCGTTTTGAAATCATCCCAACTCTGGCTAGCTTGGGCTCGGACATTTCCCGCCTTAGTCTTGACATCTGTCCAAGTATTGCTCAAGCGTTCCTGGATGCTACCTTTATAGGAAGTCGCCTTTCCGCTTCCCAGATTAACATCTGCTGCTTTACTAGCCCGATAAGCCTGAAAGCGCTGGCCAAGATGCCCCACTGTTCTACCGATTAGCTGACTGGTTGCTAGGTTAGTCAGGGCCATTTGCGGATCTTCAATAAAGTCATGGCCAAACTGGGCAACATCGTAGGCATTAGCTCCAAAACGGGCAACCTTATCCGCATTGAGCACACCTTGGGAGACTGTTCGCTCTGCAATACTGGCTCCCTTCAGGTAGGAACCAAGACCGCCCGATACAAGAGTAGTAACTGCCTCTGCACCGGCCCATATTCTCTGCTCATTCGTTAGGACATCGCCTGTAATGGTTTCTCCGGAGATAGCGCGATAAGCTGCTTCTCCACCTAGAAGTGTTGTCCCTAAAGCCAAAGCTACTGGAGCTAAAGTTCCACCAGATGCAAATGTTCCGACAACCAAGGCTGCTGTCCCAACGACCTTGACGCCTATATCCACCCAACCCAGCCACCATTCATTATCTTTTGACCAAGTAGATTTAAGACGTTTGTATTCACCTAGTTCTGTTGGGAAGAAGGTCTCCACTAGCTCTTTCTCAGACAGGTCTTTGATTTTATCATAGGTCTCCTTGTCTTCCGCTTCCAGCTTTGCAAGGTTTTCTTTGGCAACCTTGAGCTTATCCTGATATTTAGCTGCAGCAGATGAGATAGGGCTTTTATCGCTGTTCAAGATATCGGACAGGCTGTAATAGGCCTTACGCTTGCCCTTAACGGTCTGTATCCCATAACCTGTCTGATAAGATGTCTGATAGGTGTATGTTTCTTCATAGGTCAAGTGCTCAGACTTATATTTGTTCTTCCCTTCATTGATCTTATTCAGAGCCTCCATCGCATCTTCCAAACCACTTATGTACTTATTCTCAATGTTTTGAACAATCTCCCGATGCACCCGCTTCATCTCCTCCATTACATCCAAAACAGTGTGCTCGGAATCAACAAAGGTCTTCTCTGGCATGTCCTTGCCTAGGGTCGCACCTCCTTTGGCAATGTAAAGGTGGGACAGATCGTTACTCTTGACAATCTCAGCGGTCTCCGAAATATCCTTGAGCAAGTCCTTGACCTGACTGACATTATCCTCAAACCAACCAATCCGCTTCCCTTGTTCAAAGTCACTTTTATTTGTATAGTACTCTGTCATGAAGCACCTCCCTGAGAAGTCTGACCACTATAAAGTATGGCTTCCTCTGATTTAGGTCCCTTATAGTCTGGCGCTGCTTGATCTTTTTTCAAACCATCACGTGTCAACTCAAAAGCTTTCTGAGGATCCTGCTCTAAGGCTTGACGAGTTTCAGAATCTAGGTTTGGATCTACCAAGGCCGCATTGACAATATCCGCTGCTAAAAGTTTATCAGTATCGATAAAGCCACGGTAGGTTGCCTGTATATGGTGAAAAAGAAGCTCTGTTAGCGCCTGAAAAGTCTGCGCTTTTGCAGTGAAATGATTGAGAGGAAGTTCACCCAGACGAGATTGGAGAGATCCTTCTTTACATACAGCAGGAATTTTATCAATCAGACCTTGCAATTGAGTTGTTAGCTGGCTAGAGCTTGTTGCTAGTTCACGGGATGCTAAGAGTAATTCCTCCTGTTCTGTTAAGGAAATACTAATTTTTGGCATGGCTGTATCCTCACTTTCAACTGGTTGATGATTTCTTTCTTTAACTCGTCAGTACTGATAGAGCGGATTCTCTGCTCAAGAACATCATACTGATAGATAGCCGAAGGCGCATTCAGATAAAGATAATCTCTGGATTTATTTTGTCCTGAGTATGACGTAATTCTCAAAGCAGGCGCTTTACGATAGTAGATAATCAATCTCTCTTCAGAATAGGTTCTCCATTCCGCAGCTGCTGGGTTGGGATCTCGTTCTGGTATCTTCTCACTCAAGAAAAGATGCTCCTTTATAACCGTACCTAAAAATTGGAAGCTATGTATACGATCCAATCTATAGGCGTTTTTATCTACTTTTTCAATGACGATATGATACCAACGATTGGAGTCTACTAACTGAGCACAAAAATACTTATCATCTACTTCGCAGTGAGAATAAGCTTCTTGGTACTTTTGAAGATAGACAGCTTTGGCCATGCAGGCTGTTGTTGGCTCACTATTTCATCAATAAGCCCCATAGACTGGAGGTCAGAAAATCCCTTTTCCAGTATCTGCTTGAGCTGCACAGGCTTCTCCTCATCGGTAAGTTCTGGAAGAGGAAGTAGAAACAAATCCTCAGAGTAACCATTATAATTCAGCATATGCAGTGCATATAAAGATTCAAGTGTAAATATCATTTGCTTTCAATATCCTTCAGTACTTGTGCATCTTCAATGTGATAAAAGAGAGTCTCTAACCCATCAGTAGCCTCATGAAGCTTTCCAATTGCTTCTGAAAAATCTGATTGATACTGTTCAATGAAATCCTTAAGTCCCAAATACTGCTCCTTAGTCTCACCCGACCAGAGCGAATCCTTTTGTGCCAAGGTGTTAACCTGAGAAGGAATAGTTGTATTGATTAAATCATGGAGCGTCTTAAGCTGAGAGATGATATTCCTTAGTTCTCCATCATCATAACGAATTGTATCATGAGAAAATCTATCTTGAATGCTATTGATATTTGTATCCATTTAAAAGATGCCTCCTCCAAAAAAATCAAGCGGATTCTCATCCAAACCAAGTCTATTGAAGTGCTTCTTGCCTTTATTGTACTCTGTTTTAATACTTTCTAGCTGAGATTCTAAAGAGCTAATCTTGGCTACAACATCATTATAAAGGCTTATAAAGGACGAATTAGAATTCTGCACAAAGTCTACATAATCCTGTAGGACTTGCTTATGCTCTTTTAATTTGCTCGAAGCTGACTCCAAGTAAAAATAACCACTTTCACCATCAATGGTATTAACAATACTCTCAATATAGCTGATATAATCTTCCATATCTGAAGTAGAACGTTTGTAATCTAGCCGATGACTGGAAATACCATCACGTACTCTCCGGTAACGGTCTCGATCAGCTTTGACACTGTAATACTGACTTTTTAATTCTGCATCGCTTGCCATTTTACACCTCGCATTCTTTTGCTGCCTCTAGTTTACCATAATTATTATTCCTTTTACACTTTTAACATTTTTTTATACCAGATATATTGTTTTATTTTCTAATCACTTAATGATTAACAAATCCCATCTACTCCAAACCTATTTGTGGCTCCGCCACCTCTCGCAACTGTGCCTGTTCCTGCTCCTGAGTTTTCGGATTCAACTTCTCCCGCACTGCTTCTGCCACTGCTCGTGGAACGCCGACTTCGACGATTTGGTCGACACTGGCTTCTTTAATCTTGGTTAGAGATTTGAAATGCTTCATAAGATTTTGCTTGCGTTTTGGTCCCAAGCCTTCAATGCCATCTAGCTGCGATGAGAAGGAATTCTTCGAACGGAGCTGACGGTGGAAGGTAATAGCAAAGCGGTGAACCTCATCTTGGATACGCTGGAGTAGGAAAAATTCCTGCGAATTGCGGGATAATTCTACAACCTGCAGAGGGTCACCAAAGAGCAATTCATGGGTCTGGTGCTTATCATTTTTTTGCAGTCCAGCGATGGGAATATCCAATCCCAACTGCTCCTGAATCACTTCTTTAGCAATATTGACTTGGCCCTGTCCTCCGTCAATGACTATCAGATCAGGCGGAGTCAGTCCATCACGAATCACCCTACTATAGCGTCGCTTAATGACCTCACGCATACTGGCGTAGTCATCAGGTCCTACCACAGTCTTAATCTTATACTTGCGATAGTCCTTCTTACTTGGTTTACCATTGACAAAGACCACCATAGCCGATACAGGACTGGTTCCCATGATGTTGGAGTTATCAAAAGACTCAATGCGAACAGGTGTTGGAATGTTAAGAAGCTGCCCTAAATTTTCAATTGCACCTTGGGTCTTTTCAATAGATTTCTCCAAGAGGTCAAATTTCTGCTGAAGACTGACTCGAGCGTTTTTGATAGCGAGATTGACCAACTGCTTCTTCTCGCCTCGCTGGGGCTTAAGCACCTTGGTATCCACTATGGCTCGGACAGCTTCTTCGTCAATATCTGCTGGAATCAAAATTTCATTGGGCTTGAGGTGGGATTTTTCCTGATAGAACTGGCCGATATAGGTCAGAAAATCTTCGTCAGGATCATTGTAATAAGGAAAAAGGTTGACGTCACGCTCGATTAGCTTACCCTGGCGGACAAAGAAGACCTGTACGCACATCCAGCCCTTATCCACATAGTAGCCAAAGACATCGCGATTCTGCAAATCCTTGGCCATAACCCGCTGCTTGGTTCGCAGGGTGCCAATGGACTGAATCAAGTCGCGGTACTCCGCTGCCTTTTCAAACTCCATAGCTTGCGCTGCGCCAGCCATTTTTCCCCGTAAATCCTCAATAATCTGGTCATCCTGACCCTTGAGAAAGGCCGCAACCTCCTGAGCTAGCTCCTTGAAATACTGGCTGTCTACCTGGCAAATAGTGTGGGCCTTGCACTGCCCCAGATGGTAGTAAAAACAAACCTTTTCAGGCGGATTGGTACACTTACGAAAAGGAAAGAGCCGATCTAAGAGACGCTTGATTTCATTGGCCGCACCAACATCGGGGTAAGGACCAAAATAAAGTCCGCCGTCCTTTTTGACTTGGCGCGTGATGATTAGGCGCGGATAGGTTTCGTTGGTAATCTTGATAAATGGATAGGACTTATCGTCCTTGAGCATGATATTGTACTTGGGCTTGTTTTCCTTGATTAGGTTGATTTCCAGCAGCAAAGCCTCAATATTGGACTCGGTGACAATAAACTCAAAATCCTCAATCTCAGAAACCAGAGCCTCCGTCTTGGTATCATGGCTACCACGGAAATAAGAACGAACCCGATTGCGAAGATTCTTAGCTTTGCCGACATAGATAATGGTACCGTTTTTGTCTTTGTGAATGTAACAGCCTGGACTGGTCGGCAACAGTTCCAGCTTTGATTGGATTAGCTTGTTCATAGGTCTATTATAGCAGAAAAGGGGAGTATTCAACAGGTAGACACTAGATTATTAGAAAATCATAAGTTGAATTCCTTTCATAGATAATTCTGAACAACAACTTCTCTTCATCTCTTCATACAAGTACCAAAAATATATTGCGAATGAGACAAAATCCTCTCCATAATAAAGCGTTTTCTATGCAAAAATCAAGCAAGCGATTGCACAGCCATTTTAATAGGCTTTGATTAAATAAACAGAAATAAAATAGAAAAATTTTAGAAAAATTAATATATTTTTAAAAAAATTTCAAAAAAAGGCTTGACAAAAAATGCAAACGGTTGCATAATAGGATTGTAAATAAAAATTCCGGGAGGAAATAGGAATGAAAACATGGAAAAAAGTAGTATTGGGCAGTGTCAGCTTGCTGGCTGCAGGAACGCTGTTAGCAGCTTGTAGCTCGAATAGTAGCAAGGAGAGCTCTTCTTCTAAAGCCGATAGCAAGACCTTGAAACTTTGGGTACCAACCGGTGCTAAAGATTCTTACTCTGATACAGTTAGCAAGTTCGAGAAAGAATCAGGCTACAAGGTTGACGTAGTCGAAATGGAAGATCCAAACGCTCAGGAAAATCTGACAAAAGATGCTAGTACTGCTGCCGATGTTTTCTCTCTGCCACATGACCAACTTGGTAAATTAGTTGAAGCTGGAGCGATTCAAGAAGTTCCTTCTAATATGGCAGAAGAAATCAAGAAGAACGATACAGAACAAGCAGCTATTGGTGCTCAGTACAAAGGTAAAACTTATGCTTTCCCATTCGGTATCGAGTCACAAGTAACCTACTATAACAAGTCAAAACTTTCTGCTGACGATGTTAAGTCTTATGAAACCATCACTTCTAAAGCTAAATTCGGCGGAAACTTGAAAGAAGTTAATGCCTACGCTACTGCTCCACTCTTCCTTTCTGTTGGCGACACTCTCTTTGGTAAAGATGGTGAGCAAGTAGACGGAACAAACTGGGGTAACGAAGCTGGTGTGAACGTTCTGAAGTTCATCGCAGCTCAAAAGAATAACAGCGGTTTTGTAAACGTAGATGCTTCTAACCTTCTTGCTAAATTTGAAGATGGCTCAGTTGACGCTTTCCAATCAGGCCCATGGGACTACGCAGCTGCTGAAAAAGCTGTCGGCAAAGACAACCTTGGTATCTCTGTTTACCCAACAGTTAACATCGGTGGACAAGACGTTCAACAAAAAGCTTTCCTTGGTGTAAAACTTTACGCAGTTAACCAAACACCATCAAACGGCGACACTGACCGTATCGCAGCAAGTTACAAACTGGCTCAAGCACTTACTAGCAAAGAAAGCCAAGAAAACCAATTCAAGTTTGAAGGACGTCACATCATCCCTGCTAACAAAGAAGTACAAGAGTCTGAAGATGTGAAGAAAGATGCCTTGGCACAAGCTGTTATCACAATGGGATCTTCTGATACCTACACAACAGTTATGCCTAAACTTAGCCAAATGTCTGTCTTCTGGACTGAAAGTGCTGCAATCCTCAGCGATGCTTACAACGGTAAATTTGGTGAAGATCAATACCTCGCAAAATTACAACAGTTTGATAAAGATTTAGCAGCAGCTAAATAATCCTCAAACGAATAAAAATAAGCATTGAAGTGAGGAGGGCAGCCTCCTCACTTCTTTCTTTGTAAATATAAGGAGAATACTATGACTCAGTCATCCTATGACAATGCATCCATGGTTCAGGTCTTTAAAGAAGGAACCTGGGATGTCAAACTCTCTTTTCTGGTAATGGGACTGAGCAACCTTGTAAACAAACAATTTATCAAGGGGCTGCTCTTCCTCTTCTCAGAAATTGCTTTCCTGATTGCTTTTGCAGTCCAAATCATACCAGCTATTGGCGGCATGATTACATTGGGGACTCAAGAGCAGGGAGAAGCTATCAAAAAAGTTAACGGCTTGGAAATCACAGTTCAAGTAGCCGGTGACAACTCTATGCTGATGCTGATTTTTGGACTTGCTTCTCTTATCTTCTGTGCAGTCTTCGCCTACATCTACTGGTGTAACCTGAAAAGTGCTCGTCACTTGATGGCTCTCAAGCAGTCCGGTCAGAAGATTCCTAACTTCGTTGAGGACTTCAAGACGCTGGCTGACGGACGATTTCACATGGGCCTAATGAGCATCCCTCTTATCGGAGTACTGCTCTTTACCATCCTGCCTCTGATCTATATGATCTGTTTGGCCTTTACTAACTTTGACCATAACCATCCAGCTCCTAAATCACTCTTTGACTGGGTTGGCTTCTCTAGCTTCGGTGATGTTTTCTCAGGTCGCATGGCTAGCACCTTCTTCCCACTTTTAGGCTGGACCTTGATTTGGGCGGTTGCTGCGACAGCTACTACTTTCTTCTTCGGTATTGTTCTCGCTCTCTTACTCAATACCAAAGGCCTCAAGTACAAGAAAGTTTGGCGCACACTCTTCGTTATCACTATTGCTGTACCCCAATTCGTATCCCTGCTCTTGATGCGTAATTTCCTGAATGACAATGGACCTTTGAACGGATTATTGCAAAGCCTCCATCTCATTCAGCATCCAATTCCATTCTTGAGTGACCCTGTTTGGGCTAAGTTCTCAATCATCCTTGTCAATATGTGGATTGGTATTCCATTTACCATGCTGGTAGCGACTGGGATTATCATGAACCTACCTAGCGAGCAAATCGAAGCCGCTGAGATTGATGGAGCTAGCAAGCTTCAAATCTTCAAGAGCATTACTTTCCCTCAAATTCTCTTGATTATGGCGCCATCACTCATTCAGCAGTTTATCGGAAACATTAACAACTTCAACGTTATTTACTTCCTGACAGGCGGTGGACCTACTAACTCTTCCTACTATCAGGCAGGCTCAACTGACCTCTTGGTTACCTGGCTCTATAAACTGACTGTTTCTGCCAAGGACTACAATCTAGCATCTGTTATTGGTATCCTGATCTTTGCAATCTCTGCAACCTTCAGCCTCTTAGCCTATACTAGATCCGCATCATTCAAGGAAGGAACTGCTAAATAATGAAAAATAGAAAAAAACTCAGTTTATTAGGGATTTATGTCTTACTGGCTGTTCTAGCATTTATCTGGCTTACACCGATTATCTGGATTTTTCTGACCAGTTTCCGTGGTGAAGGCTCGAATGCAGTCCCTTACTTCTTCCCTAAGACTTATACTCTTGACAACTATATCAGACTGTTTAATAACAACACATATCCTTTTGTTCAGTGGTTTATGAATACCCTGATTGTTGCGACAGCGACCTGTATCCTGTCTACTTTGATTACCGTGGGTATGGCTTACTCACTCAGCCGTATCAAATTCAAGCATAAAAACCGTTTCCTCAAGCTGGCTCTGGTACTTAACATGTTCCCAGGTTTCATGTCTATGATTGCGGTTTACTACATCTTGAAAGCACTCAATTTGACGCAAACCCTGACTTCACTGATTCTGGTTTATTCAGCTGGGGCTGCATTAGGCTTCTATATAGCCAAAGGTTTCTTTGATACTATCCCATATTCTTTGGACGAATCCGCTATGATCGACGGAGCGACTCGCTTCCAAATCTTCCGGACTATTACATTGCCGCTGTCAAAACCGATTATCGTTTACACAGCGCTTATGGCTTTCATGGGACCTTGGGTCGACTTCATCTTCGCCTCTGTCATTCTAGGCGATGTCAAGGAAAAATACACAGTAGCTTTGGGACTTTTCCAAATGCTTAATAAGGACGCCATCAATAAATGGTTCTTACCTTTCACATCTGGAGCGATTATCATCGCTATCCCAATTACTCTTCTCTTCATCTTCATGCAGAAATACTATGTAGAAGGTGTTACAGGTGGAGCAGTCAAATAGAATCTATTATGTATATCAAAAACTTCCGACAATTTAAATCGGAAGTTTTTATCTTTCTTAGAAAATATGGAACTTAACTCCACATCCCTTTTATATGAGATTACTTATTAACTTGGACAAAAAATGAGTCTGGAAATTATTCCAGGCTCATTTTGTATTTCTTTAATTATAATCTTCGTCTCTACGACGGCGTTTGTTGGTTCCCAAAAAGGCAGCTGCACCAAGTGCCATACCAAAAATTGCAAGGCGTTCTGCTTCTGAACCAGTATTTGGCAGAATAGCAGGAACTGTTGGAGCCTTATCAGCAGTTGTAGCCACGCTAGCAAGTTGAGCTGCAGGATTTACAACAAAATCAGTGAATACGTCACTACCTGCCGCTTGAACAGCACCTGTAGTTGCTCCTTTGACTTCACGAGTGTTCGCATGAACTTCTGCAGTCTTAGCATCTGAATCTTTCTTAGATTCATCCTCTGCACCTGGACCAGCAGCTCCGCCTTTTACAGCAGTTAGAGTCTGTTTATCTTCACCTGAGCGATAGTTACTATTCAGAGCATTTCCATACAGGAGAGCTGCTTGATTCAAGATATTCAAGAGAGTTTCATAATTCGCTTGAAGACTGTTGTAGGATTCCTCAAGAACAGCTAAAGTTGCAGTCTCTTGATTTAAGATTGCTTGTTTAGCTTCATAATCAAGCTGCGCTTCTGCCAACTCCCGCTCTGCTTCTGCAAGTAACTGAGGAGCATTCTGAAGGTCAATAACTTTCTTTTTAGCTGCTGCTAATGTCTTTTGAGCAGCCATGAAGTCCTCTTGAGCAGTTGTCAAATTAGCTTTCGCAGCTTCTTGAGCCGACTGAAGTTCTGCCAACTTATCCTTAGCTGCTGCTAGAACTGCCTGAGCATTGCTCAAGTTAGTTTGGTAAGGAGCCAAGCTTGCTGCAATCTTAGCTGTAGCTCTATCGAGAGCTTCCTGCTTAAGGGCAACATTTTGCTTGGTCAAGGCTAGATTATTTTCAGCAGTTGCTACCTTCTGACGAGCTGCTTCAACTGCTGAAATCTGCGCTGCCACTGCCTTTTGAGCATCAGCTAATTGAGCATTGAGGATATTGATAGCTGATTCCTGACCGACTTTTTGAGCCTTGAGTTCAGCCAATTGATTCTTAAGTGCTGTAACATTAGCGTTAGAACCTGCAGAACGACCGCCACCAGCACGCAACAACTGCTCCATAGCCGCAACAGTCAATAGAGTACCGTTATTAACACGTTGGTCAAAGTTGCTAATGTGATGGAAACCAACTTCGGATGTACCATGAGGAGTGCCCCATTGGTTTGGATGTTTATCATAAGCCGCCGAGATAGCATTGGCTTTATTGTCCATCATCTGAACATAGTGGCCAATCTTAGCAAATACAGCCGCTCCAACTCTCATATAGATAGCATTAGCATCAATCTGAGTTTCATCTGTAGGCAGTCCATATTGCGCCGCAATCTTTTGATAGAGTTCTTTTTCACTGTGCCAGAAATTGACAGCCCCTTGCGGGTCAAAACTAATCGCCACATTCTCATTACCAATCAGCTTACCCATATGCCAGTTATTGCGCTCAAAGTAGATAGTCTGAATCTGGCTAGCCACATTCGCATACGGATCAACCAACAACTCTTGTAAGCCGGCATTACGACGGTAAGCATTAATCGCCTTAACCAACTCTAAAGCTTGCAGGTTATTTTCTAGATTAGCTGGACTGGTTGGGTCAGAATTAACTGAGATACCAAATTCATTTTGTCCGCGTTGGTAAACAGCAAGTGCATTGTTGGCAGCATCACGAATTTCTTGATTAGCCGCATTGTTACGAACATTTTCTAAAAATTGGGAATAAGTCGTATTGCGAAGGTCAACAGGAGCTGTTGCTGCTGCTTGCTCGGCAGCCGGAATCTGCCCTTCAAGAGACTTAATAGCTTGATTGGTTTGACCCAAAGATTCCTTTGCCTGATTGATTTTATTCTGGATTTCAGCCTGCACTTGTGGAGCAGAAGAAGCTGCTTGCTCTGCCTTTGTCAGTTCAGCCTTTGCATTGTCTAAAGCAGTCTGTGCTTGACTTTGCTGACTCTTAGCAGTTGCTACAGCTTGCTCTTCTGAGTTAAGTGGTGTTTTAGCTTGTTTCAATTCAGTCTCTGCAACATCTACAAGAGATTGACTCGCCTTAATAGTATTTGCTTGATCTTTAACAGCCTGTTCTGCCTTAGCAGCTTTAGCCGCTGCTTCTCGAACAGCAGTGTCTTTTGCACTAACCTCTTGCTCTGCTGTTTTTGCTTCTGTCTCCGCCTTAGCAACATTTTCTTCTGTTGCTTCTGCCTGTATTTCTTTAGCAGTCTCAACTGCGGCTTCAGCCACTTTCACGCTAGTTTTTGCATCTTCAGCTTCTGTTTTAGCAGTATCTACTATCGATCTTTGCTCATCGAGTTTAGCTTTGGCAGCTTCAGCATTTTCTTGGGCAACAGCTACATCTGCTGCTGTCACCGGTTTTCCAGTTACTTCAGTCGCTTGTGGAGCTGTTACAGTTGATTCAACCAACTCATCCGCGTGCACTTGATGGGTCAGTCCACCAGAAATAATAGTTGTAGCCGCGATACCAGTCGCTACAACAGACTTGCCTATTTTCTTTTCCATAATCAATCTCCTTTTTATAATCTCACATACTATAATTAACCTGGGTATAGCAGCCCGCATAGTAATATACTATCACAAAACGCTAGTATTAACTAGTAGCAAACGTATCCTTTTAATAGTTTTTTTATTACAATTTAGTTACAAAAATGTTGTATTAGAAAAATAAGGTGGTTTTTCCAACAAAAATGA
The DNA here is from genome assembly GCF_013343115.1 of Streptococcus sanguinis. NCBI lineage: Bacteria > Bacillati > Bacillota > Bacilli > Lactobacillales > Streptococcaceae > Streptococcus > Streptococcus sanguinis. The sequence goes on along the minus strand of NZ_CP054570.1, from coordinate 820,267 downwards.
GCATTTCTGTATCGAATAAAGAAAAACTCCTAGATCTTTTCTAAGAGTTAACTTTGCTTGTCAGTCCGATTGAGCTTGTCGAATTTCCTCTAACATCGCTTCTTCTTCGACCGTCATTTGATAGTGTTCCAGCAAGTCTGGACGTCTTAGATAGGTCTTTTTCAGACTTTCATAGAGACGCCACTTGCGGATGTTTTCATGATGGCCGCTCATAAGGACTTCAGGAACAACCATACCCCGATAGTCATAAGGCCGAGTGTACTGAGGGTATTCCAAGAGTCCAGACGAAAAACTGTCATCTGTATGACTGGCTTCCTTTCCAATAACCTCTGGAATCAGGCGAACGGTAGCATCAATCATAGTCATTGCTGCCAATTCTCCCCCAGTAAGGACATAGTCGCCAAGGGAGATTTCGTCTGTCACTAAAGTCTTGATCCGCTCATCATAGCCTTCGTAATGGCCACAAATGAAAATGAGTTCCTCTTCCTTAGACAGTTCCTCAGCATAGGCTTGGTCAAAAGTCCGGCCAGCAGGATCCAGCAAAATCACGCGCGGCTGCTTCTTTTCAATGGCATCATAAGCATCAAAAATAGGCTGAGCCCGCAACAACATGCCTTGGCCTCCGCCGTATGGCTCGTCGTCTACATGCCGAGATTTTTCAGCCTTCTCTCGGAAATTGTGGTAGTTGATTTCTAAGAGGCCTTTTTCCCGAGCTTTACCGACGATAGAGTGCTCTAAAGGCGCAAACATCTCCGGAAAGAGTGTCAAAATATCAATTTTCATCGTCCAATCCTTCCGGTATCTCTACATCAACCCGACCTTGCTCAATGTCAATCCCCAGAACCACTGGCGGAATGTAAGGGAGAAGCAAGTCGCGCTTGCCTTTACGCTTGACCACCCAGACATCATTGGCTCCTGGTTGCAGAATTTCCTTAATCGTACCAAGAAGAATGTCATTTTCATAGACTTCAAGGCCGATGATTTCATGGTAGTAAAATTCCCCGTCTTCCAAGTCCGTCAAATCTTCCTCTCGTACCTTCAAAGTGAAATCACGGAATTTCTCAATGTCATTGATGTGGTACATCCCCTTAAACTTGATAATATCAAAGTTCTTGACCTTGCGATGGCTGGCAATCTCCACATCCATGACAAACTGGTCTTTCTTATCGAAAAGGGCAAGGGTATTGCCTTTTTTAAAACGCTCTTCTGCAAAATCCGTCACTGACAAAACCCGCATCTCACCTTGCAAACCTTGCGTATTGACGATTTTTCCAACATTAAAATAATTCATCTCGACTCCAACATATTATACTCTGCCTAGTATTTTATCATGATATAGGGGAATGTACAAGGGAGATAAGGGGGAATTCTCTTGCCTATATTTATTTGATTAAAGTTGCTGTTTAACGTATAATTATACATATAGAATCTCAACACTATAAATACCCAAGTGTATTTACGCAAAACCAGAAAGAAGTTGGTGATACCTATGGGAAAAAGTTAAGCAAACTCCTTCTCTCTACTGCTATTCTAGCTACCACAGCCGCCAGTCTGACTGCTTTGACACAGGTCAAAAAAGGCCAAGCAATAGAAAACGAAACGAGGGAAACTAGAAATATCTCAGCCCTTGACGAAAAAATTGCTCAAATTGACAATCCAACCATCAAGGCTTTTCTAGAATACTATGCTAGTCAGAACATGACCTCCGCATCGTCTCTTCCTATGATAGATGATTTAGAGGCGGATACACGCATCATCGTTATTGAGATAGACTATGCAGATACAAGCCAACCCCCTGCCATTGGAACATCAGTCGATGGATCCGAAGGGCCAGTCGGTGGAACTGTTGGTGCTGATGGCCAATACATCGAGTTTGATACCAGTGACCATAGCAAATCCGCAACCGTTCAGGAAATTCGAGATGCTATTGCTGAGATACTAGGATAAAACTCTCATAAATATGTTCAAAATAGCTGAGATTTTAATCTCAGCTATTTAGCATGTATCTTCACTCACGCTTTCAATGTACCAATTAAAGTTTGTATACCTCTTGCCCATCACACTTCAAAAGAAACTCAGCTATCTTTTCTGACTGACTCCAATGTAAATAATGATGGTTGCCTCCTAAAATAATCCGAGTATTTTGTGAAGCAAATTTGGAATCTTTATATTCTTGTTCTCGATAGGCTTGACTCAGGATAAAAATCGGAAATTGAAAAGAGATATCTAAGTTTTGAAAATCGCTTTTTGCGATACTGCAATAATGTTAAAATCCTTCTTGTACAGATTTTAATCTATCTGAACTCCTTTCTGCCTTCGCCCATAAGATTTTAAAATCAGCTACTGAAAAACTCTCTTGTCCTATTTTTTTCAGATACTCATATCCTCCACCGAGCGTCTGAACTTTATCCTGTAAGGATAAAAATTCGGGATAAGGATTCTGAGCTAATTCGCCATATAGAACAGAATAAGTGGTCGGCTCAATTAAGATTAGTCCCTGACAAAATGGCTCTGACTCAGCAACTTTAACTGCTACAAGACCACTAATACTGTGCGCGCAAACAGCATACTGGAGGACTTTAAAATGTGATAAAACCTCCAAAATAGACTGAACCAAATCGTCCAAAGCAAAATTTTCTTGATTTTCGAGTGGACTTTGGCCAGCATTAGGGTAATCTATTGTTAAATAGCCCCAATTTTTAGGTAACTTCCGAATGACTGGCAAAAAATTTTCATAGGTCGGCAGACTCCCTGCACCGCTTAAAAATACAGCAATCTTTTCCGCAGGTTGATAAGATACAAATAGCTGTCCTACTTTTGTTTTGATTATTTTTTCTTTCATAATGTTTCCAATCAATTCTTACAAATATTATCTGGGCACACACTAGTATCTGAGAGCTAGCTATTTTACTAGCAGAATAAGGACACCCCAATACCAAAAATTATATACCAAAAATTTTTCATATTCAATCAAGATTCGTGTTAGAAGAGGCAGTTGCTTGCACTGTGAATGAAGGCTAATCTCAAGGCTTGTTTTTCCTAAAAATCTATGCTAAGGTAAAGGCAGAATGCAAAAAGGAGGGCCTACTATGATGAGAAGCGGCCATCTGATTTACAAGGTAAAAGACTTGCAGGAATCGGTCAAGGAATGGGAAGCAAAGGGTTTTGTCGTCGAATACGGCAGAAGGGAAAAACCCAACAATGCCTTAATATACTTTAGTCAAGGCCCCTATATTGAGCTCCTGGAAAATACAGGTATTCCTGTAATAGCCAAAATCATAGCTAAACTATTTGGCAGACCTAAAAATCTGGAACGCTTTTTCTACTGGGATGAGTGCGAGGAAGGCTGGCAGGGACTTTGTATCGAAAAAGATTCTTCGTCAAAAGAATCCCCTCGATAAAGAATTTCAAAGCTAAGATCCTCATATTCCAGAAATGCATTCGATGAGCGGAAACCCTTGCTTTTATAAAATTCCCAGCGAGCCTGACGCTGTTCAAGATTATCACACGGCTCATCTAGGCGCTCGATTTCTAAAAGCATGGTTCGCTGATAGAAATTGACCAGCTTTTCGATGATTTCACCGCCATAGCCATGGCTGCGCAAGTGGGGCATAATAGCAAAGAAACTAACATAAAAGGCTTGCGCGTTGGAGATGGCAAAGGCAAAACCAACAAATTCCTTTTCATGATAAAAGGCGAAAAAATTAGCATCCTCCTGTTCCTCATATCGTAAAAATTCACTGAGCGGTATCCTTTCCTCTTCTGGGAAACCTTCATTATTCAAGGCTTCTACCTTATCCAAATCTGGAAAATCTGCTGTAATGATCTGGCTGGTTAAGCTCATAAAATCACTCCTTTTCTAGTGATAGTATAATAAATTTTGCAACTGGTTTCAAAAAAGAGCCCTGAAAGAGCTCCTATGTATCCATTTTTTCTTCATATATTTTTCTTCATATAATAGAAAGGTGCCGAATGCCTAGATAGAATCGGTTGGCCCCCACCGAAGAGGAATTATCCTAGCTGCTACTCACTATTTCACGTAAATTATCCAAATGCTGGTTATCAGTCACAGCCATAATGCTGACTCCTTCTGGCCAAACAAAGTCTGGAGTAAACTTGCTTTCCAAAGGCTGATTTTTTGTCAGACGGTAGCCGATAATATTAAGATGATAAAGCCTGCGAGCATCTACTTCACGGACCGTTTTCCCGACCCAGCTAGCAGGCAGTTCAAACTCAGCCACTACTACATCGTCATCCAGCTGGAAGACCTCAATCGAATGGTTCAAGAGAATAGTCTTAGCCAATGAAATACCAGCCTCCACTTCAGGCAGAATAACCAGATCAGCTCCCACCTTTTCCAGCACCTGCTGAGTTACTTCATCTTTGACCTTGGCAATGACATTTTTAACGCCCAATGCCTTGCAGTGCATGACCGCTAGGACGCTGGATTCCAGACTTTCTCCCGTCGCTACGATGACCGTATCACAGGACCCAACGTCTGCCGCCTCTAAAAGCTCCATATCAGTAATGTCTCCGATCACACCAACGGCAATCATGTCTTCATACTGATTGATTGTCTCTTCGTGATTATCAATCGCAATGATTTCTACATCCTGAGAAATCAAGGCCTCAATGATACTCTGTCCAAAAATCCCCAAGCCGAGGATTCCAACTGTTTGATTTGCCATTTCTTTTCTCCTATCCAATCATAATGTCCGCCTTGCTGTAATGCAAGGTTGCAGCCTTCTTCGGTTGATAATGGTTGAGACTGACCATAAGAGTCAGCGGCCCCACCCGTCCAATAAACATTAGCAACATAATCACAATCATACCAGCTGTATTGAGGCTGGTAGTGATATTGGCCGTGACACCAACTGTAGCCAATGCCGACACAGTCTCAAATATCAGGTAAATAAAACGATGACTGCTATCGGTCACTAGCCCAAGAGCCAAAAGACCAAGCAGAAATGTCAGCTGAAAAATCACTGTCACACCAAAAGCCTTCTGCACTAGCTGAGGAGACAGCGTTCTCCGTCCCATATTGGTATGAGGCAAGCCCAGGATTTCCTTTCGAGCAAAAAGAAAAAGAACTAGGAAGGTCGTAATTTTCAGACCGCCCGCTGTACCACCCGGAGCCCCTCCCAGAAACATCTGGAGCAGATAGATAAACAGGGTTACTGGACGAGCAGCTGTATAATCAATGGAAGCAAAGCCAGCTGTCCTCATACTGACTGTCTGAAAAAAGCTGACCAGTAGCTTATCGCCAAAGGAAAGATTGCCAATCGTTCCAAGATTATTGTACTCCGTCCAGAGACTCGTGACCGTCCCAAAAACGAGGAGACCAGCAGTCAGTAGCAAGACTACCTTAGTATGAAAGTGCAGCCCCTTCTGTTTTCCTCCCAATTTAGTCGCCAAGTCAAACCAAACCATGAAGCCAAGTCCTCCAGTAATAATGAGGAGAGCCAAGGTGATATTGACCAAAACATCTGTCTGCAAGCCTAGTAGGCTATCATTGCCAAAATTATCAAAGCCCGCATTACAAAATGCAGAAACGGCTAAAAAGATAGAATTAAAAATCCCTTTTCTCAGACCAAACTTGGGAATGAAGCGAATCATGAGAAGGAGCGCACCCAGTCCTTCGATACTAAAAGTCGTGATAAAAATCGAACGGACAAATTGACCTAAGGTACGATTGTTACCATAACTAAAACTATCCCGCAGAATACGGCGATCCTTGAGGCTGAGCTTTTTCCGACTTTCCATGGTGAAAAATCCGATAAAAGTCAGGATTCCCAAACCACCAATCTGAATCAGCAACATACAAAGGAGCTGTCCCCAGACATTGTATGTATCCACAACCGATTGAGTAAAAAGCCCTGTCACACAGACCATCGAGACAGCTGTAAAAAGATGATCCAGATAGCTCGCTTGGGAACTTGCCGTCTGCACCCAAGGCAGACTGAGTAGCAAGGAGCCACAGAATATCACCAGAAGAAAAGACAAGATAATCTTTTGCGCTGGTGACAAGCGTGAAAATAAATGCTTCATAAAGTTTCCTTTCCTGATCTAATAAAAGCAGAGGCTAGCTCTATCTGCCCTTCTCTTTCCTTGACAGCCCGCTGCAAATCATCTGGACTCTGCAAGTTTCTGACTTTGATGGCATAATCCGCTGCGACGATAGCATGGCCCCGCATGTGGCCTGTTGCGACTGCTTGGGCAAAGACACGCGCAGCATATTTACCGATTTGTGATTGGGCTTGCTGCGACAGTTTGTTAGCCAAGAAACCAGCCTGCCTTAGTTCATAGGCAGATGCCCTACCATCAAGTCGAGCCTGAAAAATCGCTCTTACCTGAGTCAAAATCTTCTGCTTTTCAGACTCATCTTCCGCATCTATCAGAGCTATAAAGCTTGACGCTATTTTCATAGCCCATCGAGCCAGTTTCCCTTGAGGAAGTTCCTCCAAAACAAGCTCCAATTCCAATCTCTTCTCACCATCATCCAGGATTTTCAGCTTGTATGGGCTCGGTAAAATCACTTGGCTATTCTCATAACACTTGCGCTCATGAGCGTTCCAAGCATAATCTTCTGGCTTCATATGCCCTCCAGTTTCGAATTTTTCTAAACTCGCCCCTGCATTTCGTTCTTCTCTTAAATGAAGTGTCTAGTTCTCACATACGCTCGAACTGCATCAATTCCCCTAAATTCAACTGCGCCTAACGGCTTATTTCATTAAGGGCTTTGTACCCACGCTTTGCTGGGCATCAATTTCCCTAAGCTCACTTGAGAGCTGCGCACTCAGTTCGCTAAGAGAAATAGAAAAAAACGGGACACATAGCCCCGCTGCTTCTTATTTCTCATCAATGACGATGCGAACTTTTTTGTACTCGGTTGGGACAGAGTAAACAATCGTCCTTATAGCGGAGATAGTACGACCTTTACGACCGATTACACGTCCAACATCACTCTGATCAAGATCCAGGTGATATTCTAAAAATTCAGGTGTATCCTCAATCTTGATAGTTAAGGCATCTGGCTGTGAAATCAAAGGTTTCACTATCGCAATAATTAGATTTTCAATCGTGTCCATATGTCAACCTACGCTTCTATTATTTAGAGTATTTTGAATCGTGGAATTTCTTCAATACGCCTTCTTTTGAAAGGATGTTGCGTACAGTATCAGAAGGTTGTGCACCATTACCCAACCACTCAAGGATACGGTCTTCCTTCAAAGTCACTTGGTTTTCAGCTACAAGTGGGTTGTAAGTACCAACTGTTTCGATGAAACGTCCGTCACGAGGTGAACGTGAATCTGCAACATTGATACGGTAGAAAGGTTTTTTCTTAGAACCCATACGAGTCAAACGGATTTTTACTGCCATTATTAAGGTCTCTTTTCTTTATTTTTTTCTTTTGGTGAAATAGCAGAGCTATTAAGCACATGTTCTATTATAGCAGATTAAAAATAACTGTCAAGTTATTTTCTTGACAGAGTTAAAAAATTTTTTTAGATTAGTCTTTCTTGTTTAAAAGAACAATAGTTTTTCATTTGCAATCTCCTTATGGAAGCAAGAGTCTGATAATGTCGTCATAAGAATAGGCGGTATAGGTCGGCTGAAAAAGACTTTTATTTTCTAGCTGCTTGGGATTGTACCAGAGAGAGTCCAGTCCGGCATTATTAGCGCCAGCAATATCTGCAGTCAAAGAGTCCCCAATCATCAAAGTCTGAGAAAGATCAAAATCTGGTATCTGCTCTGCTATTTTTTCATAAAATAAAGCTTCAGGCTTCTGAGTCCCCATCTGCTCCGAGATGAAAATATGGTTAAAATAGGGTGAAATGTCGGAATGGGCCATACGGCCGGTCTGAATAGCCGTGATGCCATTGGTCGCTCCGTAAATCTCATAATCAGCTGCTGTCAGACTGTCCAAAAGCTCACTAGCACCAGCGTAGGTTTGTCCTTGCTGTGCAATGTGCTGTTGATAGAGGAGAGCTAACTCAGCGCCATCCTTCTCAATGCCAAAATGAGCAAAAAGACGAGAAAAGCGAGTATTGACCAGCTCCGGCTTGGTGATTTTCCCCTGCTCTAGATCCCGCCAAAGCCCCTTGTTCATGGGAATATAATAGTCTTTGTAGATCTGAATCTCCGTCACGCCCTGCTCCTCCAAAAAATGAGTCAAGGCGATATCTTCTGCCGTATCAAAATCCAGCAAGGTATGGTCAAGATCGAAAAGTAGAAATTTGTATGACAAGGTAGAAATCCTTTCTGTAACTGTAGTAGCTTCATTATACCACAAGCTACAAAAAACAGCCGCTCAAAAATGAACGGCTGATTTCTAATCTATTCCACTACTGGAATCCAGACTTTCATTTGATAGTTTGGTGGCTCTTGTTTTGACTCTGCTGCATTACCAAACAGCATCTTCGCTTTTCCCACTTCTTCTACTCTTCTTTATAGTGAATACACAAATCTCTAAATTTATTATCTAGCGCTGCAATATCAAACAAGACTTTTGACAGTTTCTGATAATCTTCCTTGATACAAAATAGATGAGCTTGGCCGAACAACTTTGCTAAATTTTCTTTTAGTTCAGATCTGACCGTATCGTGGTCTTTTAAGAAGTTGCTCATGTATAGATTTCTGATAGAAGCTAATTTGAAACTAAAGTATTGATGAAGATGCTTTTGTTCTTCATTCAAGCCATAGTCCGCTACCGACTTAGCATATCTTGCTATCACATTCTCCTCGCCATGTTCATATTGTTGCTTCATCAGCATAGATGTTTTCTGGTAAATCTCTTTGGAAGTAGGAAATTTGATTTTTTTGAAGTTTCCCCACATAGAGAAAGAACCTCTTTTATAGTCGATATTTTTAGCTTCCCAGGCTTTCGAAAATTCTGAGAAACTCATTTTCATACAAGCAAAGCCTGCTGGATCATGGAAATAGATAAACTCATCATCTAGATCATAAACCGAAACAAAATGGTCCACCCCATACAAATGAATATGATTGGGATTATAAGTGAGATAACCCATGTCCAAGGGGCCAAGAACAACAGATCCGGTAAGTAATAACTTACTTAAGATTTCTCTGATAGAGAGAAGATCCACCGCATTTGAATCCTTTATATAGTATTCATCATAGATAAAACCCAGAATGTTTAAAGAATGGCTGATAGAACTATCTGGCATCCCATTATCAAAGAAAACTAAGGGGTGTTTTTCATCTTCCTTTATAATACTAGCGCCATTTCCCATCACCATAATGGCTTCCAAAAACTCAGGGCGAACATCATAACCATACGAATGCAGCGCCATCGCAAGTGAATATGTGTAACAAAGAGAAACATCCCCAAAATACATCTGCATAGCATCATCCTCCTCTGTAATTGACACCAAAAATGACTTGCAATCACCATTTTATTTCACCACAGGTATCCAGAGTTCTATTTGATAGTCTGGGGAGGACATATTACCCTCGCTGTAAACTTCAAAATCTGGTGTTCCTGAGTGGCGATAACCTGTTTCTGGGAAAAAGACTTCTAAGACGTATTTCCAAGCATGGTGGATGCTGGCTGGTATAGCCCCCTTGACTGGTACGATAGCATATTCAGCTTCTGCGATTTCTTTGATTGACAGACCAAATTCTTCTGCTTTGGCTTTATCCGTCACATCATAAGCGGCCATATAGTTGATGATTTCGCCTTCTTTGACATCCGAGCAGACGCCAAAGGATTGGCCACTGCCCAGACTTTCTAGGCTTTCAAAGTTGTGATTGGCATAGAGCTGCTCCCAAGCAGTTGGGCACTGGCTATTGTCAATCGCTTCTAATAGGACGCCTGCCACGGTAAAAGCAGGTTTCTTTTGAATCTTGATATCCATGTTCTTTCCTCCTGTAATCTTTAAGGATAATTGAAGTCTAGGAAAGACGCGATAAGGCTTTCCATTTCGAACTTCTGAGGGAGTCGCACCATGGAATTTCTTAAAGGCTGCACTAAAGGCATCCGCAGACTCATAGCCGTATTTCATCGCTATGTCAATGACTTTCTCAGAGCTTTCCCGCAAGTCCGTCACAGCTTCTGATAGCCTGCGATTGCGCAAGTATTCTGCTAAAGTCATATCTGCCAGGATAGAAAAGAGCCTGCTGAAGAGAGCATAAGAATAGCCCGATAGCTGCTGAAATTTCTGCAAATCTACTTCTGCGTCCAACTTACTTTCCAGATATTCCATGGTTTGATTGAATTGATGCATCATATTCTTTTTCACCTCACAAAAGATACTAAAGCCGTTAAAAGCAAAGTGAAATAGGAAAATTGACGGAGGGGCTCCTGCTCCGAGAAAATTTTGTCTTTTTCACATCGCTTTTAGGCCGTGTTCAATTCTAACTATAGTCTAACAGATATAAGATACTTACGCCCTAGAATTTTTGTACAAGATTTAGAGGGGGATTTTACAACCTATCCCGCAGCTTCTCCACAAAGAGATAAGCCGCTGGACAGGTCAGGGTATTTTTGATTGTCAGATGATTAATCTGATGAATCTTTTTTCGGTCTGTATGGGGAAATTCTCTGCAAGCCTTGGGACGGACATCGTAGATCGAGCAGAGATTGTCCCCACCTAAAAAAGGACAAGGCATCGCCTTGAAAACCTTGTCACCGTCTTCGTCCACCTGCAGAAACTCCTCTTCAAAAGCCGGCAGCTTCATCTTGAAATACTTGGCAATGCGGACAATGTCGGCTTCCTTAAAGTCTGGCCCCAGAGTTTTACAGCAATTGGCACAGGCTGTACAGTCAATCTCTTCAAAGACCTCATCATGGATTTGCCGAGCAATTTTATCTAGATTTTTTGGTGGCTTTTTCTTGAGACTGGCTAAAAATTTTCGGTGCTCTTTCTGCTTCTGCAGAGCTAATTGATGGTACTTTTCAAGGTCGATTTCTTGAGTCATATATTTTTCTTTCTGTATTCAAATTGTTTTTATTATATCATAAAATGAGCGCTCTTAAATGTCATCAAAACCCAAAAATATGACATATTCCACCTCACAAAAAAATCTGAGAACGAGTCCCAGATTTGCTTTTTATGAATTTAGAGAGCTATCATCACATTCTGAGGTTAAATGCTTTTTCCACCGTCCTTGCTGGTGCTCCAAGTTTCTTCGATATAGGGGATAAACTCATACAGAGTATCTTCATCGCCTTCAAAGGACATCATATAGACCTTATCGCCTTGTTTGAAGACCCAAACCGTTAAGTTTTGAGTAGATTTTAAAACAACATTAATCTGAAAGGCTTCATTGCCGGCTACAGTACTCTTTGCACCCCAAAAGTCATCGACTTCCTTATTATCCTTCCAGTGGTAGGCAATCCGTTGGGCAATAGTTTCAGCGTTGAATTCTTCCCCTTCTCCGATATTAGCCTTTTCTTTTGTATAAGCATTCATCGTGACAATGTTATAGCCACTTCCATCCGTATACTGGACGCTGTCGCCACCATCTACGTCTGTAAACTTAATCCAATTATCAGGAATACTAATATAACCGTAATCATCAGACCCGACACGCATCGTACCAGTTGTCTTTGACGAATCTTTTTCTCTACGACTGCTACTACTTGTATCGCTGTCATCTCTCAGGGAAACCCGACTAGAAGAATCAGATGGTTTCCGACTGCTATAGCTCTTAATAAGGCTACAAGAGGACAGGGAGAGGCCGGCTAAGATAGTCAGGGAGAGCAGAAAGTACTTCTTTTTCATGGTCATTCCTTCCTAAATCTAATAAATTTTACTAATACTAGTTTACCATATTTTTAGTACGAAAGGAAAGAGAGACATTGTCGCATCCGATTTCTTTTTCCGTTTATAGGACTATGCTTTTTTAGCGGCCTTATTCCACTGGTACCATCCTACCAAACTGTTGATTAAATAGATCAAATACTTCCCTTGAATTTGAAGGCTTTCACCCCACCAGAGGTAGATAGAAAAAATATTGGTCGCTGCCCAGAAAATCCACTGTTCGCGATAAACAGCCGTCATCAGGATTTGCCCTACACCATTTGTTGCATCTGTGATTGAATCACGATAAGGACGATTGGCACCCACAGACTGATAAATCAAGCCAAATACCAACCACCAAAGCACACTGAGTGATAGATATTTTGTCCATCCTTTGGCATCTAGCTTACGAGCAACAAACTCTTGCTTTTCTTTTTTGAACTGACCTTGGTAAATCCACACTAAGAGTCCAATTGGCTGCATGATGGTAAAGTAAAGTGTCGTCAGGACCTCGCCATAGAAGCCTTTCTGCAAAGCTAAAATCAAGTAAATCACAGAATTAATCAAACCAAAGAGGTAATTGCTAGCCCGTCCTTCAGAAACGAAGATCACACAGATAATCCCAGTCAGACTGCAAATCATCCCCGTCCAATCCACGATGCGATGTTCATATATCAGCTCCAGCCAAAGCGGAAAACTCCCTAGAATCAAGAGATAAACCCATTGACCTAGACTGCGATGAGCAAACAAATCGTCCCAGATAAGCTTCAAGGTACCAGAAAAGCCGAGCTTCTTCATACTAGTCACCATTCGTTTATAGCCACCAGACATTTCAGAAAGCGTCAGCTTCATGTTTGCGATTTTCTTTTGGATATAAGTATTCATTCTTTCTCCTTTTGTTTTTTAAGAGCCGTGTCAAATTGACTTACGGATGCAACGCTCTATTATTTTCAAACACGTACAAGTTTTACTTATACAGTGTTCACATTTTATCATATTCCTATTTCAGAAAATGTCAAGTAAAATCAAAAAAAGATTTCCTAATGTTCGGATTTCAAGAAAAGACCTACAAATTTTTGTAAGTCTTTTTGATTGGATTTGATAGTAGTCGAACGTTTTTTGATTAGTTACAATCTTTTTTGTGAAACATAATTAGCTTCTACACTGAAAAAACAAGAGACTTAATAAATAAGCCTCTTGTTTTTTAAACTATTATTCGCTGACTGCTCCCTTGCCATCAAGGCTCCAAGTATCTTTCATGTTTGTAATGAAATCATCAAGAGTTTCTTCGTCGCCTTCAAAGGATAGTATATAGACTTTGTCATCTTTTTGGAAAACTAATGTATTAGCAAGTTGCCCCGATTTCAAAATAATGTTTATTTGAAAGGCTTCTATTCCTGAGACAGTACTTTTAGAGCCCCACATCTTCTCAATATTATCTTTTTGACTCCAATTATAGGCTACATGTTGAGCAATCGTTTCTGCATTGAAGTTCTCACCTTCTGCCACTTCAGCTTCTGCCTTAGAAACGGCATTCATGGTGACGATATTATAAGCAGAGCCATCTGTATATTGAATAAGTCCCTCAACCTCTGCATCAAAAAATTTAATCCATTTACTTGGAATATCGATATAACCAAACTCTGGAGAACCAACACGTTTTGTTTCTTGATTGGTTTTGTTCTTGCTTCTTTTAGAAGAATTTGAAGAATTCTTTTTCACTTGTGCACTGGAACTGGTTGAAGAACTAGATTGACCAGGCTTTTGTCCAGAATCGGCACACGATGCAAGAGTAAGTGAAGTTAATACCAGAACTGCTCCAAGCAGATACGATTGTTTCATGATTTTCTCCTTTTGGGATATATTACTTAGAGAAATAAGACTTTATTCCTCATCCATACTCAGGACACTGAGGAAGGCTTCTTGTGGGACTTCGACAGATCCGATAGCTTTCATCCGTTTTTTACCCGCTTTTTGTTTTTCTAGGAGTTTGCGCTTCCGGGAAACGTCACCACCATAACACTTGGCCAAAACATTTTTACGCAGGGCCTTGATGTCTGTCCGAGCCACGATTTTCTGTCCGATAGCGGCTTGAATAGGTACTTCAAACTGCTGACGAGGAATGATTTTCTTGAGCTTGTCTACAATCAGCTTACCGCGCTCATAGGCAAATTCCTTGTGAACGATAAAGCTGAGAGCATCAACTTTGTCGCCATTGAGGAGAATATCCATCTTCACCAGCTTGGACGAGCGATACTCAGAAATTTCATAGTCAAAGCTAGCATAGCCACGAGTAGAGGACTTGAGCTTGTCAAAGAAGTCAAAGACGATTTCAGCAAGTGGGATTTGATAGATGACATTGACCCGATTATCATCGATATAGTCCATGGTCACAAAGTCACCGCGCTTGCGTTGAGCCAACTCCATCACCGCTCCGACAAATTCCTGGGGAACCATAATCTGCGCCTTGACATAGGGCTCCTCGATGGAATCAATCTTGGTCGGGTCCGGAAACTCGCTCGGATTGGACACATCAATAGACGCCCCATCTGTCATATTGACCTTATAGATAACGGATGGCGCCGTCATAATTAGATCAATATTAAACTCGCGCTCCAAACGCTCCTGAATGACGTCCATGTGCAGTAAGCCCAGAAATCCACAACGGAAACCGAATCCTAATGCTTGCGATGTTTCTGGTTCAAACTGCAGACTGGCATCATTTAGCTGGAGCTTTTCAAGCGCCTCACGCAGGTCGTTGTATTTATTGGACTCGATAGGATAGAGACCAGCGAAGACCATGGGATTCATCTGCTTGTAGCCAGCTAGTGGCTCTGCAGCTGGATTGTCCGCCAAGGTCACTGTATCTCCGACCCGGGTGTCCTGTACCGTCTTGATAGAGGCTGCGATATAGCCAACATCCCCTGTCGCTAAGAAATCACGACCAATTGCCTTGGGCGTAAAGATGCCGACCTCAGTTACATCAAAGGTCTTGCCGTTGCTCATGAGCTGAATGGTATCTCCTGGCTTGACCACACCGTCCATCACCCGCACTTGCAGGATTACCCCACGATAGGCATCATAGACTGAGTCAAAAATCAAGGCCTTGAGCGGTGCTTCAACATTTCCAGTCGGAGCTGGAACTTTTTCCACAATCTGCTCTAAAATTTCTTCAATTCCGATACCAGCCTTGGCAGAAGCCAATACGGCTTCGCTAGCATCCAGTCCAATCACGTCTTCAATTTCTGCCCGAACCCGCTCTGGATCCGCAGCTGGCAAGTCAATCTTATTGATGACTGGCAGGATTTCCAAGTCATTATCCAGCGCTAGATAAACATTAGCCAAGGTCTGAGCTTCAATCCCCTGAGCCGCATCCACTACCAAAATAGCCCCTTCGCAAGCCGCTAACGACCGCGATACCTCATAGGTAAAGTCCACGTGTCCCGGCGTGTCAATCAAGTGGAAGATATAAGTCTCACCGTCCTTGGCAGTATAATTGAGCTCGATAGCATTAAGCTTAATGGTGATACCGCGCTCCCGCTCCAAGTCCATGCTGTCCAAGAGTTGGGCCTGCATTTCCCGGCTGGAAACCGTCTCAGTCGCCTCCAAAATCCGGTCAGCTAAGGTTGATTTCCCGTGGTCGATGTGGGCAATGATGGAGAAATTGCGGATCTTCTCCTGACGTTTTTTCAAATCTTCTAAATTCATTTTTCTCATCCTTTTAGGGTATTCTATTTATTATAACACAAGACCAGTGATTTTTCCTATAGACTCGGACTTTCTCTATAAATTATGCTATACTAGTCAGAGAATAATTTTGGAGACACTTTATGATTAAAATTCTTGCACTTGATATGGACGGCACCTTGCTCAACAGCAAAAAAGAAATTCCTCAGGCTCACATTGAAGCCCTGCACCTAGCTATTGAAAAAGGAGTCAAATTGGTTCTTTGCACAGGTCGTCCCTTGGTCGGTGTCAAGCCATACTATGACAAGCTGGGCCTGGCACAAGAAAACGAATATGTCATCGTGGACAATGGCTGTGCTACTCATCAGACCAGCGACTGGAGTCTGGTGGACTGGCAAGAGCTGAGCGGTCAGGATATTCGCTATCTCTACAGCCTGTCTGAAAATAGCCCTGTCCAGCTGACTCTCTTTGATGAGGAGCATTATTTCGTCGTTGGAGAAAAAGCTAGTTCCTATGTCGTGAATGATGCTAGCTTGGTCTTCACCACTCCAACCGAGATTAGCCTAGAAGAGGCATGCAGCGGTCAACACAGAATGTTTCAAGCTATGTTTTTAGGCAGCCAAGAACAGGTAGATGCTTTTGAAGCTGACTTTGGCCAAGAAATCTGCCAGCGTTTCAGCTGCGTTCGCTCCCAGCCAGTTATTTACGAGGCCATGCCGTCTGGTGTGACCAAAGCCTTTGCCCTAGAGCGACTGGCTAAACAATTGGACGTCAATCCTCAAGAAATCATGGCAATCGGTGATGCCAACAACGACATCGAAATGCTGGAATATGCAGGTCTCGGTGTTGCCATGGGAAATGCTTCAGACTATGTCAAAGGCCTAGCCGATGCCATCACAGACAGCTGCGAGGAAAATGGGGTCGCAACTGCTATTGAAAAGTTTATTTTGAATTCGTAAAAGTCAAAAAAGAAGAGCAATGTCTCTTCCTTTTTTTGTTCTATAACCTTAATACTATGCCGTCTTGGCACTTGGAAATCAGACAATATCTATCCCCTTCTCTTTCAGATTTTCCAAGCATTCTTGCAGATAGGTTGCGTCATGCTCCGGATAAATGGGATGTTCGAGTTCCTCAGCTAGCAACTCCTGGTAGGGTGGGCAGGTCTTGCCACGGTAGTCCTTATCCAGCCAAAGGCTGTCTGGCTGATAGCCCCGTCGTTGCATCTCCTCCATAATCAGCAGGTGATAAGCATAGAGGCAATAAGGGCTGTGCTCAAAAACATAGTTGACCGTTGCATGCGGCTTGCCCCAACCTCGTCCACGTAAGGCTGCACACTCTCGATGCTGGCCTAAAAGCTGCTGGCGCGGAAGTTTTTCAATTAAATCTTGGTGCCAAAGTCTCACGGTTTTCTCCTTCTAGAAAGATCTTATAAAGTCATCAACGAATATGAACAATCAACTCTTGGGCAGCTTTCCTGCTTTCTCCAGCATTTTCTTGACAAAATATGGCATCTTAACATTCTCGCGCCCTTTTTTCTCAATCAGTTTCTTGACGAAATCTGGCATTTTCAGCTCTTCATCCTCTGCAAGAATCTGGCTGCTCTCCTCCGACGGCTGCAATTCATCGAAGGTTTCTTCTTCTGGAAAGCATTCTTTGAAGGGTTCATGCTCATGGCGGCGGATAGTTTGAATCAGGGCATCAATTAAACGGTCGTCTGCATTGGGCATAGGCGGTCTATGATAAGCAACACCCAGTTCATCGCAAAGTTCCTTACACTCCACGTCATTGTCAAAAAGGACCTCTATATGCTCACTGATAAAGCTAATCGGCACAAAAATATAATGCTGCGGAAGTGTTTCTTGCTGGCGCATGTAGTCCAGCACGTCAGGTTTGATCCAAGGGAGTCCGATGTCACTCTCACTTTGCCAAACATTGAGATAATCCTCTTCTGTCAGACCTAACCTTTCAGCAATCAAACGGGCATTGTCATAGATCTGATCAATGTAAGGATCTCCGAAATCCAAGGCCAGAATAGGCACACTGTGGGCTGAGAAGAAAATCTTGAAGGTCTCTTCTCTAACCTCTTCTGTAAGAATCTTTCTCAGCTCCTCTGCCCAATAATCAAGAATAGCTTCTTCCTGATACCATTCCTTAATGATATTAAAGCGGATGGAATCACTCTGGATAAACTTCTCATAGCCCATGACAGAATAGTAAGAAAAATGAGGCTCTAGAATCAAACAGATACTATCCTCAATACCATCCTCTTCCATCTGCTCAATCACATCTGGAATAAAAGGACATGAGAATTTATTGGCAAAATAAACCGCATACTCGCCAGCCAAACGCTGACGGACCTTTTCCACCTCTTCTAGACTGATACGCTGCAGAGGCGTTCCACCGATGAGGACATAGTTATCATAGAGGGTCTGAATTTCATGGTCTTGCGGCCTGACACCGCGGCGAATATTGGTAAAAAATTCAGCCACTCCCTCAAAGCTAATCTCCTCTGGCGAGCCAAAAGTCATCATTAGAATTGCTTTCTTCATTATCTTTCCTCTTCAGTCACTCAGAGAAAGCCAAGTTGACTTTCCAACGACTTTCTTGTAATCACTTTCATTTTAACATCTTAAAAAAGACTTGAATAGATCAAAAACCTATTCCTTGAAAAGAATAGGGAAATTTAATAATTCAGATATTTTAATATTAGAGGTATGCTTTAATGGTTTGTTGAGTTTTCCAGTTATAAATCAACCTTAAGCAACCGCCCCAGCTCTTGATAGAGAATCTCTGTAGGCTCATATTCTTTACTTTGCTGGGCAAGAGTTTTCAACTGAGACCAGTCCGCGCGATCCGTCAATTCCTTAAAAAGGCGCAGCACTTCTGCATCAGTCTTTCTGCGAGCAACCAGCCCCACCTGGGCAAGCTCAGCACGAACGGCATTGTCAAACTGGTCATAATCCTGCGGCAAAATGAGACTGGGAATCTCATGCTCAATACAGGCCATCATGATACCCGTTCCTGCGTGGTGAATAGCAAGATCTATCTTGTCCAGAATATCTGTATAGGGCAGATAGTCAAAGAGCAGCAGGTTTTCCGCCAGTCTGTGCGGAGGATTCTCCAAGCCACTAGCTTCTCCCAAGGTGATGTAAAAGAGGTAATCTGGGTAGAGCTGACTCAGCTTTTTCGCTCTTTCCACCATTCGCTCCTTCTCCCATTTCAAATGCGTACCGCAAGTCACTAAAACCCGCTTCTTATCGGTCTCAAAATAAGACTCATGGGCTGCAGGCAGACGATCAAAGGACAGGCATTTGTAGCCCACCCAGCGAAGGTGCTTAGGAAAATCATCTCGAAACTCCAGCTCTTTCATGCCCAAAGCCAAGATAGAGTAAGGCGAGTAAATAGCTTCTGTGCCGTCTTCCCGATAGAGTTTAAAATCTTGATAGTCTCCCAAACTCTTCCGGACTAAAGCAAAGGCCATTTTTTTTCCACAGCGAATAACTTGCCTGCCAAAAGCATCTCTGAATTTGTACAAGACACCTTGGTGAGGTTTCCAGCCTCCCAAATAAGTCGGAGTTGTCGTCCGGCACTCAATCGCAACCGGACTCGGAATCGTGGTTATCCAGGGGATGTCAAAGCGATCAGAAATCAGACCTGCTGGTGAAGCAACAAAATCTGCTATGACCAAATCCGGTTTACCACCCTCTTGCCAAATTCGATTTAATTCGTCTATAACCTCTGGAATTAGTCTAGAATTGGCCCGAAACTGCTGATAGGTAATTAGAGGATTGCTTTGCTGCGGGGTATTAGCAATATCCTCCATCACCGTCGGCCTTTCTGGAAAGAGGGCCAGACAGTCGAAACCAATTTCCTCTACTAACACTTTCTTTTGGCAGCCAGTGATAACCCGAATCTGAAAACGCGGATCCGTCAGCAGAGGCTTGACTAAGGTCAAAGTAGGCAGCAGGTGGCCACTAAATGGCACACTAATCACATCAATCTTTATCACTTTTTCTAATCCAGTCATAAACTAATCCTTTCACATCTTCCCTGTATTCATAATCAAAATGGTTGCTATCCACTACCACATCAGCTAGATGGCCATCTAGACATCTGCTGTAAATATCCTTCCTGCCCTTGATGACCAGCGAGTCAATATCCTTGCGATTTAGGAGTCTCCGTGAAACAGGCCCCAGCGCAATCACTCTCAGTCTGATCGGCAGATTTTCCTCACCCAAGCCCTCCAGCCACTGGGTCAGCATATTGAGTCCAGAGCTCTTGCAGATAATGACAGCCTCCTCATCATTCAGTAAAGGAGATAAATGCCGCTGCAAAGCCTCCTGAAAGCGAGAATTGTAGAGAGTATGCCAATAGTAACGGATATTGGAAATGGAAGCTGTCAACAAGGAAACTTGGATTTGTCGCTCATGCTCAAATTCCTGATTAAACGGAAAATTACTGGGCACTACTGAAAAATCCGATGGACAAATCTGCTCAAGAAACTCAAGCTGTCCTGCAGTCAGACTAGCGCTCTCCAAATGACTGCTGCCACTGAGAAAAAACAAGACCTTACTAGATTTCAACATGGTTTGGTCTGGCGACAGAGAATCCAACTTATCCAAGTACTGCTTCATCTTACTCATAGCGGATTTTCCCATCCGTCACTCGAATCTTCCTTCCCCGCCAGTTAATCAGAGGCGGACTAAGCAAGACATAGAGGAAAAGCCAAGGCAAGATAAGGTCATTCAGTACCTCGTAAAACACCTCATCCAGATACGGCCGGCCGGTTAGGATAAGGCGACGATAAGCCAGCATCCAAACCGACTTGACCAAGAGCAAAAGCAAAGTCAGCAGCACAAAAGGCCAGCCAAGAAAGAAACTAATGAGCAAGGCAGGAAAGGACAGAAAACTAGGAAAAACAATTAAAATAATAACCTTCCAGTCCAAGTGTTCCTTCAGATAGATGGAGCTAAAAAGCAGCCAACGCTTCATCTGCAGCAAATATTGCTTGGCATTCTTGATAGTAGTCCGAACATTGCAGGTCACCCGCGTCTGGATAATCTCCACTCCCTTGCTGCGCAGAAAATCCGCTACAGCCAAATCATCACATAGATAGTCTTTAATAGCACTGAAAAGCTTCTGCCCCCTAGCCAGTTCAAGCGGCAGAATGTAGAACATGCCATTAATCGAGTGATTAGCTTTGACTTCTGCCATGGTAAAGTAGGTAATGAAAGAATTCCCATTGACAAAAGCCGCGACTAGCTTAGACCAGAAATTACTTCGCTCCTGATTATAGGGAATGCCGGTCAAAATAACATTCTCGCCCAGATAATCTGTCAACTCCCCCATTTTTGAAAAATCAATGACACTGTCGTCATCGAGAACAATCAGATATGGCCGGGTCAGCTCATCTATGATCTGCTCAATCTTATAACTCTTAGGATTAATCCCCTGTGGGACATCCTCCATGAGAAAAACGCGAATGCGCTGGGCATAAGATGGATTTTGACAAATCTTGTCAGCCACTCGCTGTGCCTCTGGATCGGACTGATCAATCAGCCAATAAAACTCAACCGCTTCTGTCTGCTGGAGATTGGCTAGTAAGTCATTTTCCAAACGAGGATCACCAGATAGGATGGGCTGAACCACCGTATAAAGCTCCTCTTGAAAGTCTGATGAAGAGCTCTGCCCTTTTTTCAAATAAGCCAAAGACAAGAGCCAACGCAAGATAAAAATAAGCAGGTAAGCAGTAGTCAGCAGGGAAAAAATAAATTTCATGTTCAAAGCCCCTTTCGTAGATATGCGCCAATCAAACGGATAATCCATCTTTGCGGAAGTAGTCTCATGAGCCAAGCCAATAGTCGATATCTCTTGCCCACTATAGCATAGGAACGGTCTTGCTGAAGGAGTCTGATGATGCGTCGTGCTGCTATCTCCGGGCTCATCTGTAATTGACCACCACCTAAAGCATTCTGCAGCTCTGGAGGAAAGATAGAAGTCCGAACCGGTCCCAGTATATAAAGACAAACTGTCATTTCAGAGCCTTTGAGGCGCAGCTCTTCTTGCAAGGCTAGACAGTAGGTCTGCAAAGCGGCCTTACTGGCGCTGTAAGCTGCCAGATAAGGATGGGGACAAAGTGCCGCTAGTGATGAAAGCTGGACAAGCCTTACCTTGCAATTACGCTCCGCAACTTGCTTGATCAGTCGAATCGGTGCCTGATAATTAACCTGCCAGAGGGCATTTTCATCTGCTTCCGAAAGAGATAGCGCTGGACCAAAGTTCGCCAGACCGCAGCAATTAATCAGTAGATCTGCCTCTAGCTGCTGAGCAAAATCGTCTACCGCAGCTGCATCCAGCAAATCCAAAACTCTGCAGGAAAGCTTAGCTCTAACTCCAGACAAGTCCTCTTGCAGCTGAATGAGATTAGCTTCATCTCTGCCGACCAAAATAAGCTGGTTTGTCCTTTGAGCCAGTTCTCTAGCCAGCTGACGACCTATACCTCCCGAAGCCCCCAAAATCACAGCTTTGCTGATTGTTTTTTCCATTTGCATAGATATAGTTTACCAGATTTTGACAAGATATAAAACTAATTGCTAGATTTTACCTCTACCCTCAAGAAACGAAAAACATTTCTCACTCTCTCCTGAATATGCTAAAATAGACTTAAATGAATTGAAACAAGGAGCATTTATGAAATATCCTAATCTTTTAGAGCGTTTTCTGACTTATGTCAAAATCAACACGCGCTCAGACGAGACATCTACTACTACGCCCAGCACCCAGAGTCAGGTGGACTTTGCCAAAAATGTCCTCATCCCTGAGATGAAGCGGGTCGGCTTGGAAAATGTCTACTACCTGCCCAATGGCTTTGCGATTGGAACTCTGCCAGCCAACGACCCTAGCTTTACCCGCAAGATTGGCTTTATTTCCCACATGGATACGGCGGACTTCAACGCAGAGAACATCCTGCCACAGGTCATTGAAAATTATGACGGCGGTGTGATTCCGCTAGGGCAATCCGGCTTTAACCTAGATCCTGCGGACTTTTCCAGTCTCCATAAATACAAGGGTCAAACCTTAATTACGACTGACGGAACAACTCTTTTGGGAGCAGATGACAAGTCAGGTATTGCTGAAATCATGACTGCTATCGAATACCTGTCTGCCCATCCAGAAATCAAGCATGGAGAAATCCGAGTTGGCTTTGGACCAGACGAGGAAATCGGTATCGGTGCTGATAAGTTTGACGCTGAAGACTTCGATGTGGACTTTGCCTACACAGTAGACGGCGGCCCTCTAGGAGAACTCCAGTACGAAACCTTTAGCGCTGCTGGAGCAGAACTGACCTTCCAAGGCCGAAATGTCCATCCGGGAACTGCTAAAGACCAGATGGTTAACGCTCTTCAGCTTGCTATTGACTTCCACAACCAGCTGCCAGAAGCCGACCGACCAGAGAAGACCGAGGGCTACCAAGGCTTCTACCACCTGATGAACCTGACTGGTACTGTCGAAGAAGCTCAAGCTAGCTACATTGTCCGCGACTTTGAGACAGAGGCTTTTGAAAATCGCAAAGCTGCAATGCAGGCTATTGCTGAAAAGATGAACCAAGAGCTGGGCAGCGAACGCGTTATCCTGACCCTCAAAGACCAGTATTACAACATGAAGCAGGTCATTGAAAAGGACATGACACCTATCCATATCGCCAAAGCAGTCATGGAAAGTCTGGACATCCAGCCTATCATCGAGCCTATCCGCGGCGGAACTGACGGCTCTAAAATTTCCTTTATGGGCATCCCGACACCTAACCTCTTTGCCGGCGGCGAGAACATGCACGGCCGCTTCGAATATGTCAGCCTAGAAACCATGGAGCGCGCTGTCGATACCATCATCGGCATTGTTTCCTATCAAGAGTAAAAAAAGAAACCACAGAAGTTCACGAAGAATTTCTGTGGTTTTGTTGTGATTTGTAGAGAAAAGCTACCTCACCATTATAATTTGCAGAGAATAATACATTCAGTGAATGTAAACAGCTCACCCATAAACATTTCTTATCAACTATCATTCTGTCAACTTATTTTGTGTTCTCTTATATTCTTTCGACTTTTCACCATACCAGTCTTTAACTGAGTAGCCGAATTGTTCCCGATATTGTTCAGAATATTTAAAAAGATAATAGCCTCTTAGAAGGTCAATAGAAAAGACATATACAGCAAATAAAAGAATCGCAGGCACAAAAGGTGTGACAATAGCATTGATTGCCCCCCTAGTATCACTTCCTGTCGAACGATCAAATAACACTAAAAACGCAGTAATTCCCGTTCCCCCTATAAAAATAAGGCCATCAGAGACTTTCTCTGTAAACAAAGCTGATAAAGGAACAAATGATTCCCTTTTTTCTACCGATTCTCTTATTTTTCTAGGAACGGTTCTCATGAGATAATAGCAGACAATTACAAACAGAAATCCCGATAGAATTCCTAGAAGATTTCTTCGTGAAGCTAT
Source organism: Streptococcus sanguinis (assembly GCF_013343115.1). Lineage (NCBI taxonomy): Bacteria > Bacillati > Bacillota > Bacilli > Lactobacillales > Streptococcaceae > Streptococcus > Streptococcus sanguinis. The sequence continues at coordinate 796,313 of NZ_CP054570.1, read as the reverse complement.
TGATAAAGTTAAACAAATTTCCATTATGAATATTAACAAAAGCATATAACAAAAAGTTATATATTTTAAAATCATTGGATTGTTTCTATACTTTATAGAAGAAGTAATATAAATGATGTAAAACATAAGGAACATAAGAATTAAAGGTACATTGAACCAACTGAAATTTTGCGTAGTATATATAGTATCACCGCTTAATAGTACAGGAACTACTAAAGATAAAACATATAGCAAGATTGAAAACAATGCAAATCCTATGAAGCGTTTATAACTCCCTTTGGTCTTTACTTTATTTATAATATCTTCATTAACGAAAGATTGACTTTCTTCAAATGTATAATTGAATAATCTCATTTTAATATTCCTCTCCAAGCAACGGTCAAATCATTCCAATAATAAGCATACCTTGCCAATCCTTATTATTTTCTCTGTTTATTTTAACACAATATCAATCAAATAAGTATAGGCTTGTGAAAATCAAAAACGAATGATGGTCTTAGACTTAGTTTAGTCTTCATCATTCGTTTTATTGTTGTTTTACATCAAAATATAGTATTAACTAATCTGAACAGTTTTCAGTTGGCCATCAGCTCCTGTAAAGCTGATGCTTCTGGTTGCTGCATTATAGCTGAAAGTCTCTGGGCTGACACCGTAGAGCTGAGAAAGCTCCTGCAATTTCTGGTTGAATGCTTCCTCTGACATGCCGAAACTCGCTGCTAAGCTTGATTGACCAGCTGGATTTGCAGTTGTCGAAACTTCTGCTGGTTTGTCAGATTGGTTTTGGGCTGCTTCTCCAGTGGCAGATTCAGAAGGTAGATTGCCAGTTTGCGCAGTTTCTGGAGCACTGCTGCTTGCTACCTGACCAGAAGCAGGTTGTTCAGCTGGTGCTTTCAGGAAGCCTTTTTGCACCGCATAGGCATCTGCTGCTTGACGCTCGGCTTCTGACAAGTCTTTCTTGTAAATATAGTGCTCGTGATCCAGATGGGCTACCCGATAGCCTTGCTCATCCGCTCCGACCATATCCTGCAGATTAAAATGATAGTCATCATCTTCCCTATGCTGAGAATCGGACTCGTTTGCCCCCTCAGGATGGACGAGTGACTGCTGGAAGGCTAGGATTTCCTTGAGCAGCTCTTTCTTGTCTGTAGCTCTCTGTCCAAGCTTATCAAAAAGCTGGTCCAGCTGCTGGTATTGCTGCTCACTACCTTGATTCTTTTCCAAATACTGATGGATCGACATGAGCAGATTATAAAGCTGTTGATAAACTTCCTGATTTTCCGTATTAGCTGGCTCTTCCTTTTGTCCGGCAATAGTTCGGCTCATCTGGTCCAAAAGCTTCTGACTTGCTGCCAGCAGAGCTTGCTTATCCGAGCTGCTGCTTTTTAACTCCTTGCCTAATTCCAAGATTCTAGCTGCATAGTCTGCCCGGCTGTTTTGGTCCTTTACTTCTCCAAGCAGTTCCTGAGCTTTTCCAAGAAAGACAAGGGCTTGAGCGCTCTTCTCGCTCTCATCCGAGGTGCCAAAATCATCATAAATCCCCTTCAAAAAGTCATAAATCATGGCTTTGTAGGTTGGCTGATTTGGCTCTCCCTGATCCAGCTCGGTTTTTTCATAGGACGGAGAAGGTTGGCCGCTAGCAAGGGCTGCTGTAATCTCTTTCTTAGTCTGATAGAGGGCAGGGAAAAGCTGCTGAAGATTGGTCGCTTCTATAAAGGCTTGAGACTTATAGAGAGTCAAGGTCAGCCCAGCTGCTTTTCTGCGCAGCTCAGGGGTCAAGCGCCCATCCTCTAATGCTTGGTAGAAATAGCGAATATAATCAACCGCTGTGACGCCTGTCCGATCATGATAATCTTCTAAAGCTGATAGTAATTGTCCTAGCTCTGCCATTTCAGCTTGATTCTGGCCAGCATAAGCATTTTGCAGACGCTGTAGCAAGTCAGCTTTCTTCAGTCCATAGCTATCCGTGTCAAGTCGGTTCATTCTCTCCAAAAGTCCTTGATAGGTCTTGTCTAGCTCGGTCTCTTGGATTGGCTTGACCGTCTGATCCACATGGATAAACTGCTTATCAAAGTTATCCAGACTGCTCAGATAGCCAGCTGTTGAGTTGCTAGGCAGCTTCTTCATGGTTTCCACAAACTGCCCCAAAGCCAGCTCAATCCGCCGCTGCATAAGAGGATCATCGGCATAGAGACGCTGACTGTCCGCTTTTAGGCTTTCTACTTTTTGCAAAACAGCAGCCTCATCATAATCGCCCTGCTCATACTTAGATTGAATCTGAGGCAGACGATTTTTCAAGGCTTCTGCTGCGCCCTTGGACTGGATCTTGATATAGTGGTTATGGTCGCCATGAGGAATCACAAATTGACCATCCTCTACCTGCAGACTGTAAGGCGAAAGACCTGAGCGCAAGGCTGTTGTGTAGAGCTCATTCATGAAGTCCAGCTCTGCATTGCCCGTTACTAGAGGAATGCGGACATGCTCCTTGCGGACAGCATAGGGGTGGATATGAGTCGGATCGTAGGCCTGGTCAGGGTTATTAAAGACAAAGAAGCCATTTGAGATGCGAACCGCTTCCTTGGGAACGCCATAGGTTTGGCAGATATAAGCAATCTTTTCCTCATCGCTGGCATCGCGTGAATAGCGTTCAGCGTCATTGACCGCTGCAGAAGGTTTTGCTGGCTGCTGCTTGGCCAAGACCTGCTCCGCTGCTTGAATCTGTTCAGAAGTCAAGTCTTTCTTGTAAAAGTAATGAGCATGGTCTCCGTGCGATACCATGTAGCCTTGGTCGTCCTTACCAATGACAGCTTCCGAACGAAAACCATGGTCGTGTTCAGGCTGTGACGGTAGCTGAGGCTTCAAAGCTTGCAGAAGATCTCCTAGCGGCTCGTAAGTATAGCCAATAGGAATCAAGCGGGCAATCTTCGCTTCCAAGTCTGACAGCTTGTCATAAGGAATGAAATGATGGTGGTCTCCGTGAGGTATAACAACCCCATTTTCTGTCCGCCGGCTGATTTTCAGCGGGTCAAACACCACGCCGTCCCCTTCATGATAGCGCTGAGACTGAGGCAAGGCATAGAGTTGCTGCAGCAGACTTGGCAAAGATGGCTGAGATGGTTGAGACGGCTGGAGCGGATTGGATAGACTCGGCTGAGTGGTCGCTAAGCCAGCACTCGGCTGCTCAATCTTTGAATGATTTGGTAGCTCTGGAGACGGATTTGAGGCTGATCCACCCTGATTGCCAGCACTATTTTGATTCCATGTGTTGGAAGAAGCAATCGTCCTGCCGTAGTCAGGCGTATTCACCCTTCCGCCAGCCTGCCTGCTATTCCAGTAGCTCTGAGCCGCAGCCAATTCTGCTGGTGACAGGTCGCTCTTAGGAATGTAGTGAAAATGCCCGCCATGTGGCACGATAAATGCATCGCCAGTATCTTCGATGATATCAGACGGACTAAACGTATAACCATCATCCGTCCTATATCCCCCTTGACCTTGGTAAGAAACTCCTGCAAGGTCTGCGGCCGTCTTTCCCGCAGCTAGGGACTTGCTGGGCTGGCTGAAATCTCGAATCCTGCTTGATTTTGTAGTGGAAGATTTGCCGCTATCGCCTTCTTCCTTGGACTTATGCAGCTTCTTCTGCCTCGCAATCTCATCCACCGAGCGGACATTGCTGGTATGTTTGGCATCCTTGAGGTAGAGATAATACTTCCCCTCCACCTTGATGATATAACCATCCTTGACCTCATTGACAATATCTGCTTCCTGCAGCGTGTAGTTAGGATCTCGGATAATCAACTCTTCGCTGATAATGGCATCAAAAGGCACCTTTCCATCAAAGTAATGATAATGGTCTCCATGGGAAGTGACATAGCCCTGATCTGTGATTTTCACGACGATTTGCTCTGCTTCAATACCTTCCTCATCATTGAATTGCTCAGATGTCAAATTTTTATTTTTATCCGTCTTGTCACCCGAAGTCTTGTCCTCAATATAGGCTACTTTGTTATTTTTGGTCTGGGGTCGGGGCTGAGATTGCCATTGGATAAGCCCGTAAGTTCCGAGACCGAGAGCTAATACAGCTGCTGAAGCAAGGAAATATTTCTTTTTCATGGTTGTCTTTTATCCTTTCAAATCTTTAGCTAAAACAGCTAGATTCTTTTCTAAATTTTCTAAATAAGATAGTTGGTTGGCTGGGTCTGCTTCCAGAGGATTCAGCTCCTTGATTTGTACACCTGTCTCCTTGACCAAGGTTTGAGCCACTTTGGAAGAAGCATTGCTCTCCACAAAAATGGTCTTCACCTTGTGCTCCTTAACAAAGTCTTCTATCTCTGTCAGCTGACGCGGACTAGGCTCCTGCTCCGGTGAAATACCGGCAATGCCCAGCTGGGTCAGACCGAAGCGCTTGGCCAGATAAGAAAAGGCTGTATGCTGGGTGACAAAGGTCTTGTTGGGCACTTCATCAAAAATCTCCTGATAGCGTTCTGTCAGCTTTCTGGCCTCTTCTTGAAATTTTCGAGCATTGGCCTGATAAGTATCCCGATGGTCGCTATCCAGCTCCGACAGTCTGTCGGCGATAATCTGGGCTTCCTCCGCAGCCTTCTGAGGATCCAACCAAGTATGGGGGTCATAGAGCGTCTTCTCATCCACTCCCTCTCCTGCTTGGACATCTTCCAAGCCTGCAACCCGATCCAGCTTCATACCCTGGGAAGCCTCAAGGACTTGAACCTTGGAATTCTTGAGACTAGGATTCAGCTCGCCAGCCCAGGACTCCAAGGTCCGTGAGTGATAGACAAAGACATCTGCATCATAGATGGCTGCCACATCATTGGCTGAAGGCTCAAAATCATGAATGCCGCTGCTAGACTGAATCATGCGCACATCATTCAGATCGCCCGATATAGCCTTGACCATAGAGTAGATAGGATAAAAGCTGGTTACAATCCTCAATCCTTGCGAGGGACTGGATTCCTTTTGAGACTGACAAGCCCAGAGACACAAGGCCAGGGCCAGCAGGCTAAGGCAAGCTGAGAATTTTAAAGCGCGTTTCATAATATCTCCTTAACTTATTATTAACCAGTTTATTAACTGGTTAATATCATACACTTTGTCAACTTCTTTGTCAAGTTTTTTAAGAAAATAAAGAAAAAAGGAAGTAGAATTCCTTCCCGCTTCCTCTTTGCTTTTAATTCCAATATATTGAAAGGTTATTTAATATTACTATTCAAGGATAGAATAAATTTGAACAGATGCATTTCTCAAGCTTAGCTATGCGAGATTACTTTTCCAACTTTCAGACCGGCAAACGACAATCTGGAACACAAAAATCTAGCTCTATATCGCCTCTGTAGTGAAACTGCGGCTTTCCAGCACCTTCAGCATGGCATCAGCCGTATCCAAGGCGGTGAAGAGGGGCACTCCGTGCTCAATAGCTGAGCTGCGGATAATTTGACCATGCTTATCTGCTGTCCGCTTGGTTCCGACCGTGTTGATAATAGCCTGAACCTTGCCCTTGCGAATATAGGCTGGGATATCCTTGTTATCATCACTGCCGATTTTTTCCACCAGACGGACGTGTAGACCATGATTTTCAAAATAAGAGGCTGTCCCCTTGGTTGCCCAGATACCATAGCCAATATTGGCAAAACGCTGAGCCAGCTGCAGGGCTTCTTCCTTGCTATCGTCTGCGATAGTAAAGACAACATTACCAAAGTTTGGCAGATGGAGATAGGAAGCCTCAAAAGCCTTGTACAGCGCTTTTTCCAAAGTTCGGTCGCTGCCCATGACTTCGCCGGTAGACTTCATTTCAGGTCCCAAGAGACTGTCGACCTTCGCCAGCTTGGTAAAGGAGAAGACTGGCGCCTTGATATGAACCATGGAACTTTCTGGATGAAGGCCATCTTCATAGCCCAGCTCTGCCAAGCTTTCCCCAAGAATCAAACGAGTCGCTACTTGTGCCATCGGAATATCAGTCACCTTGGACAAGAAAGGAACAGTCCGGCTGGCCCGTGGATTGACCTCAATGACATAGACCTGCTCATCCTTGATGACGAACTGAATATTCATCATGCCAATACAGTTGAGTCCCAGAGCCAAACGCTTGGTATAGTCTGCAATGGTATCCTTAACTTTCTGCGATAGGGTTTGCGGCGGATAGGCTGCCATGGAATCCCCTGAGTGAACCCCTGCCCGCTCGATATGCTCCATAATCCCTGGAATCAAGACCTGACAACCATCAGAAATAGCATCCACTTCGCACTCATCACCAACAATATAAGAATCAACCAAAACCGGATGGTCTGGACTGGCCTTAACCGCTGTCCGCATATAAGAGCGTAGAGCCGCTTCGTTTTCTACGATTTCCATGGCACGGCCACCCAAGACATAGGAAGGTCGCACCAGGACTGGGAAGCCAATCTTACGAGCTGCTTCTACTGCTTCCTCTTCATTAGTAGCCGTCTGGCCTGGCGGCTGCGGAATATCCAGCTCCTTCAGAGCTTGCTCAAAGAGATCCCGATCCTCAGCTCGATCCAAGTCCGCTACTTGGGTACCTAAAATCTTCACACCAGCCTTGGACAGAGGCTCTGCCAGATTAATGGCTGTCTGTCCGCCAAACTGAACAATAACACCTTTAGGCTGCTCCAGCTCAATGACATTCATAACATCCTCAAAAGTCAGCGGCTCAAAGTAGAGCTTGTCAGAGACAGAAAAGTCAGTCGATACAGTCTCCGGATTGCTGTTCATGATAATTGCTTCATAACCAGCTGCCTGAATGGCCTTTACCGAATGAACAGTCGCATAGTCAAACTCCACTCCCTGCCCAATTCGGATAGGACCAGAACCCAGCACCAGAACTGATTCCTTGCTGGATTTGACAGATTCATTTTCAAAGCCATAGGTAGAGTAGAAATAAGGCGTCGCAGACTCGAACTCAGCAGCACAAGTATCTACCATCTTGTAAACCGGCACAATCTTCTGATCCTGCCGGATGCGACGTACCTGCTCAGCTGTTGTGTCCCATAAGGCAGCAATCTTAGTATCCGCAAAGCCATTTTGCTTGGCTTTCTTGAGCACATAGCTATCTCCGATATGACAAGCCAGTTCCTGCTCGATTTCGTAAATATGGAGCAGCTTATCCAGGAAAAAGACATCAATTTTGGTCAGCTCAGCAATTTCATCCGGACTGTAACCACGGCGAATAGCCTCTGAGATGTAGAAAAGTCGGTCGTCTTGCGCCTTGACAATCTTCCTCATCAGCTCATCATCGCTTACTTGACTGAGAGCAGGCAACTCATTGTGGTCCACACCAACTTCCAGAGAGCGGCAAGCCTTGAGCAGACTCTCCTCGATATTGCGGCCGATAGCCATGACTTCACCGGTCGCCTTCATCTGGGTTCCCAGACTGCGCTCACCCTGCTCGAACTTATCAAATGGAAAGCGTGGAATCTTAGCGACCATATAGTCCAGAGCCGGCTCAAACATAGCATAAGTAGAACCTGTCACCGGATTAATGATTTCATCTAATGTAAGCCCGACCGCAATTTTCGCCGCCAGCTTGGCAATCGGATAGCCGGTCGCCTTAGAGGCAAGGGCTGATGAGCGGGAAACCCGTGGATTGACCTCGATAACATAGTATTTGAAACTATGCGGGTCCAGAGCCAGCTGCACATTACAGCCCCCCTCAATCTTCAACGCACGGATAATCTTGAGGCTGGCGTCCCGCAGCATCTGGTATTCATAGTCTGAGATGGTCTGACTAGGTGCAAAAACGATAGAATCACCTGTGTGGATGCCGACTGGATCAAAGTTTTCCATATTACATACGACCAGCGCATTGTCTGCACCATCCCGCATGACCTCGTATTCGATTTCCTTAAAGCCTGCTATGGAGCGCTCAATCAGACACTGGGTAACCGGAGAGAGTTTGAGGCCGTTTTCTGCGATTTCCTGCAGCTCTTCCTCATTGCTACAGATACCACCGCCAGTTCCTCCCAGTGTAAATGCCGGACGGACAATGACTGGATAGCCGATGCCAGCCGCAAATTCCAGTGCTTCATCAACTGTATTGACAATTTCTGACTCAGGGATGGGCTGGCCTAACTCTTCCATCAGCTGCTTGAAGAGATCCCGGTCTTCCGCTTGGTCAATGGCCGATAGCTTGGTTCCCAAGAGTTCCACTCCCAGCTCTTCTAAAAGTCCTGACTTGGATAGTTCCATAGCCATATTGAGTCCGGTCTGGCCGCCCAAAGTAGGCAGCAGAGCATCCGGGCGCTCTTTACGCAAAATCCGCGCAACAAACTCCAGCGTGATAGGCTCGATATAAACTCGGTCTGCAATTTCTTTGTCCGTCATAATGGTCGCTGGATTAGAATTAACCAAGACGACACTGTAGCCCTCTTCTTTCAAGGACAGGCAAGCCTGAGTCCCAGCATAGTCAAACTCCGCAGCCTGACCAATAACGATAGGACCAGAACCAATGACCATAATTTTCTGAATATCTTTACGTTTTGGCATAGTGCACCTCTCAATCTTGCTTCCTAGTAAGCCTGATGGGCATCCATCATTTCCATAAACTCATCAAAGAGATAGTCTGCATCATGCGGTCCCGGCGCAGCATCTGGGTGGAACTGCACAGAAAAGGCAGGATAATCCCGATGGCGCACACCTTCGACAGACTTATCATTGATTTCTTCATGAGTCACAATCAGGCATTCCGGCAAATCCTCACGACTGACTGCATAGCCATGATTTTGACTGGTAAAGTCAACTCGGCCTGTCGCAATCTCACGTACCGCATGGTTGAAGCCACGGTGGCCGAACTTCATCTTATGCGTCTTAGCACCGTTAGCCATGGAGAAGAGCTGATGTCCCATACAGATTCCGAAAATTGGAATTTTGCCCTGAACACCACGAATCATGTCCAGAGCCTCCGGCACATCTTCCGGATTTCCCGGTCCATTTGACAGCATGACTCCGTCAGGATTGAGCTGGAGAATTTCCTCAGCTCTGGTATCATAAGGCACCACTGTCACGCTGCAGTTGCGCTTAGCTAACTCCCGCAGGATAGAATGTTTGAGACCAAAGTCAACCAATACCACACTGCGACCCGTTCCCGGAGCTGGATAAGACTGCTTGGTAGACACCTGCTTGATGTTATCAGTCGGCAGAACTGTCGCCTGCAGCTGGTCTTGCAAATGCTCAATGCTATCCTCTGCATTGGCAATGGTTGCCCGCATGGTTCCATGCTGGCGGATAATCTTGGTTAGTGCCCTTGTATCAATTCCCGAAATGCCTGGTATCTTTTTGATTTTGAGGAACTCATCCAAAGACAATTGCTGGCGCCAATTGCTGGCACGACGTGCATACTCATAGACCACCACTCCCTTGCAGGTTGGCAGAATGGATTCATAATCGTCCCGATTGACGCCATAATTTCCAACCAAGGGATAGGTAAAGGTCAAAATCTGGCCGTTATAAGACTGGTCCGTAATCGATTCCTGATAGCCTGTCATGCCTGTGTTAAAGACGATTTCGCCTGTCACAAAAAGATCTGCCCCAAAAGCTTCCCCTTCGAAGATCATGCCATTTTCTAATATTAAAAGTCTCTTTGCCATTGTTCCCTCCTGTCCAAGATGCAGACCGCCCACGACTATCCACATAAGATATATAATAATAGGGAGTGGGATTGCTTCACATAGCTTCACCCACTCCCGGCCTACTGTCCGAGATTATTGACGGCCTTTCAGAACTGCTTCGATAATAGCCATTCTAACAAAGACGCCGTTGGTCATTTGTTCAACGATACGCGATTTTGGTGCTTCGACCAAATGATCCGCAATTTCTACATCGCGGTTAACTGGAGCTGGATGCATCAGAATCGCCGTATCTTTCATGCGGTCATACCGCTCTTGAGTCAGCCCATGCAGTCTGTGGTAATTTTCTTTAGAAAAGATGGACTCGTAGTCATGGCGCTCATGCTGCACGCGCAGGAACATCATGACATCCACTTCTTCAATCACCTCATCAATAGTGACAAACTTACCATAGTCCGCAAACTCCTGGCTCCGCCATTCTTCCGGACCTGCAAAGTAGAGCTCTGCACCCAAGCGCTTGAGAATCTGCATATTTGACTTAGCCACGCGCGAATGGTCCAAGTCACCAGCAATCGCAACCTTGAGGCCTTCAAAGCGACCAAACTCTTGATAAATGGTCATCAGATCCAGCAAGCTTTGACTAGGATGCTGACCAGAACCGTCTCCACCGTTAACGATGGAAGTCGTAATGGTTGGGCTTTCCACTAGCTCTTTGTAATAATCCACTTCCGGGTGGCGAATGACACAAACATCAACGCCAAGAGCAGACATAGTCAGGATAGTGTCATACAAGGTTTCTCCTTTATTGACCGAGCTGGTCTTGACATCAAAGTCCAGAAGATCGCAGCCTAACTTCAACTCCGCTACCTCAAAGGCCTTGTGGGTCCGTGTAGATGGCTCAAAGAAGAGGTTAGATACGATATGCTGCTCATCATAATGGACTTTAGCGCCATTTTTAAATTCGATTCCGCGTTTAATCAAGGCCATAACTTCTTCATTTGACAGAGTTTCCATAGAAACAAGGTTCTTAAGAGCGATTTGATTGGATGACATGATGTAATCTCCTTTATGAAAGAATGAGGGCTTCCAGAGTGCTGCAAGTAAAGTCGCTCTGAGAGCAAGCTATTTTTGAACGAAAGTTAATGATGTTTTACCTAGCTGAATCCTTGGGCTCAGGCAGGACAAGATAGAGGACAATTCCCAGAATAGTTGACAAGGCAACTCCTGAGATTTGCAGACCCGACAGCTGCAAGGTCAGACCGCCGATACCAGATACCAAGATGACACTGGCAATCAAGAGGTTCTTTTTATTGTCAAAGTTGGTCTGTGCTTCGATCAGAATTTTGAGACCGCTCGAAGCAATTACCCCAAAGAGAGCGATGGAAATACCACCCAGCACAGGGCTCGGGATGGATTGGAGTAAGGCTGAGACCTTGCCCACAAAGCTCATGACAATAGCCAGCACTGCTGCACCTGCAATGACATAGACGCTGTAGATTTTATTGAGCGCCATGACTCCGATATTCTCTCCGTAGCTAGTCACCGGCGGTGCTCCGAAAAACCCTGCAATAATCTGAGCCAGACCATCACCAGTCAAGGTCTTGTCCAGTCCTGGATCCTTGAAGAAGTCCTTTCCTGTCAAGCTATTCAGTACCATGACATGCCCGAAGTGTTCTGTCATGGTTACAAAGGCGATAGGCGCCATGGTTAAAATCGCACTAGGATAAAATTTCACATCGTAGTCCAAGAAAGGCAGACTCATGGGCGGAAGGTGGAACCAAGAAGCTTCTCCTACCTTGGCAAAAGAAACGATTTCCTGCCCAGTCACGATTCCTAGAATCAAGCTAAAGATGTAGCCGACTATCAGGCCTAGCAAGACTGGGATGATTCCCACAATTTTCTTACCATAGATATTAAAGAGGATGACTGCTAAGAGCGTTACCATACCGATAATGAAGTAGGTCAAATCATACACCTTTTCACCATTAGTCAAAGTCTTATTCATGACATCGCTAACAGCCGTTCCAGCTAAGCTCAGACCGATAACCATGATGATAGGCCCTACCACTACTGGCGGCAGCACCTTGTCAATCCAAGCATTACCAGCAAACTTGACAATCAGGGCTACGATGAAATAAACCAATCCACCAGTGATGGCTCCCTGAGCAACCGCTCCGATACCATCTGTCTTCATCAGCATCTGCATGGCTGCGATATAAGCAAAGCTGGATCCCATGTAGGCTGGAATTTTGTACTTGGTAACAGTCAGATGGGCAAGTGTTCCCAGACCGCTGGAAAAGAGGGCTACCGCTGGGTCAATTCCCACCAGAATCGGTACCAAGACTGTCGCCCCAAACATGGCGAACAAGTGCTGAAAGGATAGTCCTAAAAGCAAACCTGGCTTTGGCATATCATGCACATCATACTTAACATCTTGACTCATTTAGCTTATTACTCTCCCATAATCAAAACTCGATCTTGACCGTCTGTCTCGGTCATCTCAACAATAATCTCCTCAGTTTGGCTAGTCGGAATATTCTTGCCGACATAGTCTGCCCGTATCGGCAGCTCGCGGTGACCACGGTCTACCAAGACAGCCAGACCAACGCGAGAAGGCCGCCCATGACTGACCAGATTATCAATAGCCGCTCGAATAGTTCTTCCTGTGTAGAGGACATCGTCGATCAGAATTACTTGACGGTCGGTAATATCCACTGGAATCACTGTCGTATCTTCTTCAACCTTGATATCATCACGAAAAGGCTTAGTGTCTACTTCAGCGACTGGAATATCGATATTCTCCAACTGAGCCAACCGCTTCTGAATCCGGTGAGCCAAGTGAACCCCACGGGTCTTAATCCCAGCCAAGACCACTTTATTTAAGTCCTTGTTGCGCTCGATGATTTCATAGGTAATCCGCGTAATCGCGCGATTCATGGTGATGTCATCGACAACTTCTTTTGTTTTCATTCTTTCCTCCTCAAACAAGAAAAAGTCTCCTTATTACAAGGAGACTTCAGAAAAATCTAATCAGGCAAACTAAAACAAGACGCACTTGCTTACACTCCACCCATCTTTTTACTTGCTCCTTGTCTATCTCTCTGGATAGAATTAAAGGATTATTTAATTTTTTATACTATATCACAAATTCAAAACTATTTCAAGAAAAAATTGTATTTTTTCTGCTCAACTGGATAAGGATTAGTGATTAGCTTCTTTCTCTTCTTGTTCCTTATCTTTTGGATCCTTTTGATTTTCTTTGTTTTCTGCTTGAGCTAGCTCATCTTTTAATTCAGGATTTTCAGCAGTTGGCACTTCTTCCGATGATGGTTTAGAAGAGTTTTCTGAATCCACTGTTCGCTCATTTAAGTCCGCTTCAGGAGTTCCAGCTGGATGCTCATTATCGTTTGAAGCTCCTTGGTTGCTTGCTTCAGCTGGGGCTGGCTTATCGGATGCGGGCTTCCCTTGGACATCTGCTTTATTAGGCTCACTTTGCTTAGGCTCTTCCTTCTTTTCTTCCTTTGCATCGGCTGGCTTATTATTGTCAATGCTGCCACCCTGAACACCTGGGAAATGCTGTGCTAAGGATTTCGGAATTTTATTTTCATTCAATTCAAGCTCTGCTTTAGGGATGTGATTGTCGCTGACATTAATATAAGTCACCGTCTTATTTGGTTCCTGCAGCGCTAAGGTTGTGATTTTATTCTTGTTGACAGCCAGATTGTCTAAAGACCTAAACTGATTAATTCCTTCCAAGTTTTTCAGCTCATTCTCACCCAAGTTTAAATTCTTCAAGGAAGACTGAGCGGCTGGAATGTCCAAAGATGTAATCTTGTTTTGACTTGCGGACAAAGTTACTAAATTCTTAGCAGCTTCAACTCCTGCCAGAGAAGTCAGGCGATTGCCATTTAGGCTTAGAGTTGTCAGATTTGGATTAGATTTCAGGAAGTTCAAGTTCTCAACATTGGAATTGTCAGCTGTTAATTCTTCCAGATGGGAATCTTTGAGGGTATTGAGATTTAAGTTTGGATTGTTGGATAAGAAAAGCCTTGTTAAATCTTCTTTTTGGCTCAGAGCAGAAACATCTTGCAGTTGATTGTGCTCTAAACTTACAGCTTTTAATTTTGGAAGCTTGGTCAAAGCAGAAATATCTGAGATATTGTTGTAGTCAAGGTTCAATGACTCCAGATTTTTCAGCTTCTCCAAAGGTGTAATATCGGTAAGGTCATTCCCCGCTGCTGCCACTGTTTTGAGGTTTGGATAATCCTTCAAGAAAGATAAATCAGTGATGCCATTCTGGGAAATGTCCAAGCCTTCCAAGGTCGGAATTTCTTTTAAGAAATCATAGTTGGTAACGCCTGTCTTTGTCATCCACAGCTGTTTCAAATGTTTTAATTGCAGCACTGGTCTGATGTCCTTTATCGGAGTAAAGCCAATCCCCAGAACTTCAATATTTGGCATTAGTTCCAAGCCTTTTCGCTGCAAAGGGTCTTTGCGCTGGCCGATATTTAGATACTTCACAGTTGCCAGCCAGGCTTTCATCTTTTCCGTATCCGTCTCATCTGATGGGAATGGGCTGTCCGCCGTAGCATGTAAAATATCTTCAATGATTTCATCATCGAATCCTAGAGCTTTCAAGGTTGCCATACCGACTGCGTCATGAGCATGTGGATTTCCATGAGGATCAAAAGGCTTGGTCGTATCAATCTCACTAATCAAGGTCGAATGGCTGTGGTCGCCATGCGGATAGATAAATACCTTTCCTTTATCTGTATCGCTCACCTGAATCAGACTTTCATTAATTCCTAATTGCTGAGCCAAATAGGCCTTTTTCTTGGCAATTTCTTCTTCCTCGTCTGATGGACTTGGCACAGGCTCAGGTGTAGGAGCTGGTGCTGGAGCTGGCGACGGTTCTGGTGAAGGCTGTGCTTGCCCTTGCCGGCCATAGTAGGCATCTTCAGCAGCTTTCTTATGTTCCGCTGGAATCAATGACTCCCAAGGTGAAGCAATCAGCTGCTCATATGGGATGAAATGAGTATGACCATTATGATCTGCCAGCAAGCCAGTAGCTAACTTGCCTGTTACCCCTGTGCCTCTAAATAAGAATCCATCACTTGTAGGATAATCAATCCCAGCAAACTGGCGTTTAGTTGTCCCTTGCTGCTGGGGAAGAGATGGCGTAGGTGTTGGCTGATAAACATGTCCGCTAGGATTTCTAGACGGCGTTGGACGATAGGTCGGTGCTTGTGCAAGATTACCCACAGACTGTTTCAAAATGTAATGGAAATGATCCCCGTGACGCACAACATAGCCGTATTGGTCTTCTGATACAATGTCTCTAGGATTAAAAACATAGCCATCATCAGCAGTGCTCATTTGATTTGCCAGCTGAGGCGATCCTGCAGGCACTTGCCCATCTTTTGGTATCAGATAGGCCCATTTACTATTCTTTAGATCAGAATAAAAAATAAAGTGCGTATGGCCATCATGCTCTAAAATCAAACCTTCACTAGTTCTAGCTTTAATTTGAGACTCGCTTTTGAAGAGAAAACCATCATCCGTCGGCTTATCAATTCCAGGAACCTGTCCTTTTTTGGCCCCCTTACTTTTCTTCTTCACTTCTTGCTTGGTCTTCACCTTCTCTTGACTGCTTTCCTGTTGAGATGTCTGAGATTGACAAGCAGCCAAGCAAAGATTACAAGCTAGAATGATCCCTGCTAGTCCTAACAGTTTCTGATTGTGTTTCATTCTTTCCTCCTTTTTTGTTTAACCGGTTAATTATTAACTAGTTAACTATATCACACAAATCTGATATTAGCAAGAAAAAATAGAAACCAAAATAAAAAACAGATAAAATCTGTTTTTCATCTACTAGTACATGCCTCTAAGAAGTCTTCTTCTTTGAGAAAGAGATGGATTTTATCCCGTAAAAGACAAAACCAAAGATCAGATAGGCCGCAAAAATAATCAGACACATCTGGATGACATAAGGCCAGCCTTTCTTAAAGACATTGAGGAAAAAGTAAGGAAATGGATTGTCCTTAGATCTTGGAATATTTATTTTCAAGAAAAAGCCATTAAAGAGGGCAAAGGCCATGTAGACCAAGGGCACACTTGTCCAAGAAATCGGATCAAACCAACGGTACTGGCGCGACTTGTCAAAGATTACTGTATCCAGAAGAAACGCCAAGGGTACTATATAATGACACAGAAAATTCTCTAAACGGTAAAAATCCGTCGCAATGGGAGCCAGCAAGAGGTGGTAAACGACGCAAGTAATCATGATGGACATGGTCACCCCGCCCTTGATTCGCAAGATTTTCGGCGTTTTCCAAGCATCGCCAGGTCTCGTCATCAGATAGACCAGATAGCCCGTAAAAAGCAGGACCAAGAGATTGGACAAAACCGTATAGTACATGAGCATGCCCACGCCATACTTAGTGATTTCCAGATACACACCCAAAAAGGCTAGAATAAACAGAATAATTCGATAAATTAAGATAAAACTGCGATTCATAGAGACCTCAAATTTTCTTAACAAACTCTGACTTGAGCTTCATCGCACCGAAGCCGTCAATCTTACAGTCAATATTATGGTCACCTTCCACGATGCGGATATTTTTCACGCGCGTTCCCTGCTTGAGATCCTTGGGTGCTCCTTTAACTTTCAGGTCCTTAATCAAGGTAACTGTGTCGCCATCAGCCAACTTATTGCCATTAGCATCAATTGCTACTGGTCCTTCTTCTGCTTCTTGGATTTCAGCTGGATTCCACTCATAGGCGCACTCTGGGCAGACCAAGAGCGTTCCATCTTCGTAGACATACTCTGAATTACATTTAGGACAGTTTGGTAAGTTGTTCATTTTTTCTCCATTTCTAGTCAAGGCTGCTAAATTCCCATACCAGCCTTCTATATATGATTAAGCTCTTCTTTCATTTTTCAAATCCAGCAGAACACTAATCAATGTGAAGGTCAACTAAATTCTAAAAATCTAGTTTGCTCCTATTTTCACACCCTTCTAGTATAAGCTATTTTAAGCATTTTGACAAATCTCTTTTAGGATTTTTACAGGTCTTGACCTTTCTGCAAAAACAGTGTACTATACTAGTGTATATACAGATAAAAAGGAGTCACTATGAAACCAAAATCTAAAAATCAGTTTATGACACTGACCGCTTTTTTGACTGCACTAGCTATTGTTATCCCACTAGTTATGCCGATTAAAATTGTCATTCCGCCTGCTTCCTTCACCTTAGCCAGCCATGTCGCTATTTTTTTGGCTATGTTTATTTCACCTCTCATGACGGTGATTGTTGTGATTGGCTCCACTATTGGATTTTTTATGTCTGGGCTTCCTTTTATCATCACGCTTAGAGCCCTGTCCCACTTGCTCTTCGGCAGCATCGGTGCTTTTTATCTGCAGAAGCACCCGGAAACACTGGACAGCCAGAAGAAAACTTGGATATTTAATTTCCTACTGGCTTTGATTCATGCCTTTGGCGAAGTGGCCGTCTGCATCCTCTTTTACACAACGTCTGCCTATCCTGCTAATGCTTTCTATATCTTATTTGGTCTGGTTGGACTTGGTACGGTCATCCATAGCATGGTCGACTTTGTCATTGCTAAGTTCATCTATCAAGCGCTGAAAAAGATTCGCTAGAGCTTGAAGATTCCTGACTTTTGGTTTACAATGAAGCTATGACCAAGCAAAGACGAGAAGAACTATTAAACCTTTTGAAAACATCATCTGCTGCCCTTAATGGCCAGTCACTGGCTGAACATTTCCATGTGACCAGGCAGATTATCGTGCAAGATATTGCCCTCTTGCGGGCTGATGATGCCCCCATTCTCTCAACCAACCGTGGCTATCTTTATAAAGACCGCCAAGAAAGCACAGCTTTTCATCAGCTCTTCAAGGTTCAGCATAGGGCTGAGGATATGGAGGCCGAGCTGCTGGCTATCGTGGATAATGGCGGCCGCGTGCAGACTATTTTGATTGAGCATCCAGTTTACGGTGAAATCCAGACTTACCTAAAGCTGACCTGCCGCCGAGATGTCCAGCATTTTCTCCAACAGGTCGCTTCCTGTGCCTTTCGCCCCTTATCTGAACTGACAGATGGAGTCCACTATCACCTAGTACAAGCCGACTCTCAGCAGGATTTGGACTATGTAGAAGTCGCTTTGAGAGACCTAGGATTTTTACAGGAATAAATAGCAAGAAAAAAAGACTGATTAGGCCCCAACCTATTCAGTCTTTTTAGTACATACTCTTGCGCCAACCGGCTTCAATACGCTCATGATAGTAATATTCGGATAATTCCTCATCTTCCATCATACGTAGAAGTTCAAGCATATCGTAGGCTAAGTCCAGCTGAGGCAGGGTTTCCTTGTCTACCCAAGAGATCTCGCCCTCTTCTGTCGAATGAATCTGACCAGAAAATTCAGTCGCTTTGTAACAAAAGACAATGTAGCGAACCCCTTCATCCGTATGCCAGTTCTTAACTCCGACCAGTTTTGGATGAGTAATAGTCAAACCCGTTTCCTCTAAAATCTCACGGACAACTGAATCATGGAGAGATTCTCCCTTTTCAATATGACCACCCGGAAAAGCATATCCAGACCAACGATAGCGCTCAGGAGAGCGATATTGCATTAGAAGTTTACCGCGCGATACATCTTCAACAAGGCAGATGTTTGTTAGAATTGTTTCTTGGGCACGTGACATGAGTTCTCTCGCTTTCTATTTGTTAATATTCAACTTGAAATTTCACTTCGGACTTCATCATAAAAGGATTAACTAAATCGTGGTATTCACGATAACCATGAAGCAAAGATCCTCTAACGATGATAGCTTCGCTGTCTACTATTTTAAAATCTACTGTAATTGGAATGCGTGAATCTTCTATAAAAGAAAAAGCTAAAAGTGAAACACCCCAGATACAAAAAACTACAAAAGCACTAAGAAGCTCTAGAATAAGATGACGCTTTTGATCTATCCTTGATTTATAAAATCGAGCCCATAAATGCAACAACAAGGTTAAACCAAGACAAAGCAACCAGATATTCCACAAAGTTGGAATAAATGCTAAACCAAATGTTAATAAAATAAGATGAAAAATGACAAAGGATAACAAGGCAAGATAAGCCATTCTAAACACATTTAAATATTTCAAAATAATTTTTCCTCTTCTCGAGATTATGACTAGATCTAAAACAGACTATGGATTTGCTCACTTTCTAAGTTATTAAAACATATCTTCGTTATATTTCACTTCTGACTTCATGATAAAGGGATTGATCAATTCATGATGTTCATAGGTACTATGGACCACAAAACCTCTGACAATGATGATTTCATTATCTTGTATATGATAGTCTATATTGATGGGCATTGCTGGATCCGAGATGATTGACAAAGCAAAGAATGCCGAAAACCAAAGATAAAGTGCCACTAGTGCACTGAATAATTGAAAAATTAGGTGGTACCATTGAAAATCTCTTGTCCTAAAAAAGACTATCCAAGGATGGATAAAGAAGGTCAAACAAAGAATAAAAAACCAGCTATTCCACAAAACTGGAGTAAAGGATAGACCAAAAGCTAACAAAATCAAATGAAGAATAACAAAGGTTAGCAAGGCCAGATAGAGTGTTTTAAATGAAAATAACTTAGATAGATTTTCTTTGGTCATGTTTTTTCCTCTTTTTTTCATTATATTTTAAAATCAACATCGTTAACGCTGGAATGAAGAAAAAGATTAAATAGGTGGCAATTGGAAACCAAACATAGCGAGGATTCAAGTTCCACAATGGTGGCAGAAATCCCTCTCCGTCTTCTAATTCTATTCCTATAAAATAATGCAAAAGAAAAAGTAGACCATTAAGATAAAGAAAAACTTCTGAAAAACCTTTCAACGTGTTGAAGCCTTCTTCTCTTAGACTTCCAAACCAGGAATAATATGGAAGAGCAATCAAGAAAACCAAATTTATATACAAAGGGCTAACATATTTAAACTCTCGAAGCGGACCCGGAATTGACTTATTCCCAAATGTTAAAAATCCCACTCCAATCGCAACCATTATAAAGAATATATAACCTAAAAGAGCTTCTACTATCCAATGTTTTTCCAACCAAATACTAAATTTATTTCCCTGAGCTTTTACTTTTCTTTTGTTTTTAGTTTTCTTTTTGGTTTTACTTTTCATTCACCAACTCCACAATCTTCTGGAAGGTCTTGCCATTTCGGATAGTCAGTTGCTTGTAAAAACTGGACTTGAGCAGTTTCTTATGGTAGTTGGACTTGAGATAGTCCGCTTGGTCAGCATTGCTATAAAAGAAAGCCGTCTGCCCAAAGTGCAGTTGCTCCTTCTCATTCGCCCAGCTGCCTGCCAGCTCTTGAACGCTCTCCTTGTCGGTCTCCGGCAGATAAAAGAGAACATCTCGCCGAAAGGCAGTTTCATCCTGCCACCAAGTAGGCAGATTGGCTGTTTCTTTTTCAAGCATGGCAGAGCTGACAAGGACAAAAGGCAGAGGGAAATCGTAAGACCGACTGAAATAAGCCGACAATATCTCCCGAATCCTCTCCTCCTGCTCCTCGCTATCAAAGAAAAGATTGCCGCTGTTGATGTAGGAAACCGGATTTTCAAAACCCAACCCAGCTAAATCCTTCTTCAAATCAGTCATAACGACCTTGTTTTTCCCGCCGACATTGATGCCGCGGAGTAAAAGTGCATAACGCATGTGTGCTCCTTGTTTATTTCTAAATAGATATTCAAACTTTATACGAATTATCAATTTTTAAGTAATAAATCATTTTTATATTGTTCTTAATTCAATTCAAAATGTAGTATCGCCATCTAAATCATTCTGCCTGAAAACCATTGCTATCTAATTTCCCTTTTTCTCCCCAAACAACTACATAAACATTTTTGGGTAAGCTAGTAAAATCAATATAGTCACTTAAACTCGCACCTTCAGGAATATCTCCTTCCAGATATAGATCGAAAAACAACAGAACCTCGTAATTTTCCGATAAACGAATGAAATCTTTTCTCAAATCCTTTATTTCTTCTGCCGATGCTTCATACTTCCCTGTCTTGGGATTATACTTTAGTTCTTTTTTAATTTGAACCAAATCACGATAAAACCCTTTTTGGTCATCAGTTACATCGTAATCTAAATCTGTTCTCAGCTCCTTAAATTTCACTGGCTTTAGAACAGACTCTTTATCAAAATATAAGGTATTCAACATAGGATGAGAATTTGTATCTAAGACATAAGAAAAGATAAGATTTGTTAGTATCGAAGATGGTTCATCATCGCTATTAGAGTAATAGGAATAAGTTCTTTCTTCTAACTTATCTGTTAAAATTTTGTCCGCCTCTTCTGTCAATTGAACTTTTACATAATATTGATAAGTAACATGACTAACCCAAGTTGGAATCTCTATTTTCTTAACCTTCAATCCTAAATTATCTTCAAAAGCTGTGTTCACAACATATTCAATATGCTGCTTTTCCTCTTTCGTAACAAGTTTTGTCGGCATAAATGCCCAAATAAATTGAACTATCGGTATCATGCCTATCACAAAAATTGAAATAAAGAAAATAAGTATTAGTTTAATTAGATCCTTTTTCACTTGAATTCCTCCACTTAAACTTCTCTAACTTTTTTCACATAGCGACTCATTGACTAGAGAAGTAATTAAGAGCTTAGCTTGCAACTTTGGTACTAACTGTATTTTCTAATCCATCGCCTTTATTTCCAGAATCATATCGCGAATCTGTGCGGCCAGTTCGAAGTCGAGAAGTCCGGCAGCTTCTTGCATCTGGCCTTCCAGTTTCTTGACCATGTCCTTGCGCTCTTGCTTGTTGAGACTTTCAATTTCGACTGTTTCTTCCTTGTCTGGCAGGGCAGCCTTGGTCACACTGATCAGGTCTCGGATTTCTTTCTTGATGGTCTGCGGTACAATGCCATGCTCTTCATTATAAGCCATCTGGATTGCCCGACGGCGGGCAGTCTCATCAATAGCTAGCTGCATGGACTGGGTTATAGTGTCCGCATACATAATTACATGCCCTTCGCTGTTGCGGGCTGCCCTTCCGATGGTCTGGATAAGCCCACGTTCGTTGCGGAGGAAACCTTCCTTGTCTGCATCAAGGATCGCTACCAGACTAACCTCGGGAACGTCGATTCCCTCGCGCAGCAGGTTAATCCCAACCAGAACGTCAAAGACACCCAAGCGCAGGTCTCGAATAATCTCAGTCCGCTCCAAGGTCTTGATGTCTGAGTGCATGTACTTGACCTTGACACCCATTTCCTTGAAGTAGTCCGTCAAGTCTTCCGCCATCTTCTTGGTCAGGGTTGTGATAAAGGTACGCTCATTCTTTTCGACACGAGCATTGATTTCGCCCAAAAGATCATCAATTTGCCCCATGGTTGGACGGACTTCCACTTCTGGATCCAGAAGCCCTGTCGGCCGGATAATCTGCTCAATAACAGTATCCGTCTGTTCATTTTCATAGTCGCCCGGCGTAGCCGATACATAGACAATCTGGTGAACATGGCTTTCAAATTCTTCCCGGCGCAGCGGGCGGTTGTCCAAGGCAGACGGCAGGCGGAAACCATAATTAACCAGCATCTCCTTACGAGAGCGGTCGCCATTGTACATGCCCCGAATCTGTCCCATGGTCATGTGACTCTCATCAATCATAATCAAGAAATCATCAGGGAAAAAGTCAAGAAGGGTATAAGGAGGTTCTCCTTCGCTCCGACCATCCATATGACGAGAATAGTTCTCAACGCCATTTGTATAGCCCATCTCGCGCAGCATTTCGATATCATACTCTGTGCGTTGCTTCAAGCGCTGAGCTTCCAGAAGCTTGCCTTCCTTCTCAAAGATAGCCAGCTGCTCCTCCAACTCCGCCTGAATCTTAGCAATCGCCACTTCCATGTGGTCTTCATTGGTCACGAAGTGAGTAGCTGGGAAGATGGCCAAATGGTCCACCTCACCCAAGACTCGACCTGTCAAGGCTTCAACCTCACGAATCCGGTCAATCTCATCTCCGAAAAACTCTACTCGAAAGGCATGCTCATCCCGAGAAGCTGGGAATATCTCTACCACATCACCACGAACACGGAATTTCCCCCGCTGAAAGTCAATGTCATTGCGCTCAAACTGGATATCTACCAGATCATTAAGCAGCTTGTCACGGGAAATCTCTAGTCCAGGACGCAGGCTTACCACACTGTCAGAGTATTCCTTAGGCGATCCCAGACCATAGATACAAGAGACCGAAGCCACGACAATCACATCATTCCGCTCCAAGAGGGCTGATGTCGCTGAGTGACGGAGCTTGTCAATCTCGTCATTGACCGAGCTATCCTTTTCGATATAAGTATCGCTGGAAGGCACATAGGCCTCAGGCTGGTAGTAATCATAGTAGGAAACGAAGTATTCCACCGCGTTATTGGGGAAGAACTCCTTGAACTCACCATAAAGCTGGCCAGCCAGCGTTTTATTATGGGCAATAACCAGAGTTGGCTTGTTGACCTGAGCGATAACCTGACTCATGGTATAGGTCTTACCAGTACCAGTCGCTCCCATGAGAATCTGAGCCTTCTCTCCTCCCTCGATATTATCCACCAGTTGCTCGATAGCCTGGGGTTGGTCACCTGAAGGCTCATATTTAGAAACCAATTCAAATTTATTATCTGTTATTCTGTTAATCATCTTTTATTCCTCAAATTGTGCTTCTATTATTTTACCATATTTGGCCTATTTTCTCTGAATTTGGGTGTAGGTAGAATGGCCACGCTTCTACCATCTTCTGTCCCTTGTCATACACCTATTTAAAAGACATAAAAAAGCCCAGCTAAACTGGGCAAAATGCTTATTTCTTAAAGATCAGCGCCTGAGGCAGGCGATTTTCTTTTTTAAGTGACCAGTAAAGATAGGCAATGCAGCCAATCAGGACGATACTGGCAAAAATAGATCCTTCAGCACCGAAAGCTCCGCCGGATAGCAAATCCACAGAAGATTGTGAGCTATAGCTCAAGATTGAGGTAGATGCTCCTTGGCCACTGACCTGAATGCCATAGATATTTCCTTGCACAAAATTCCAAGCGCCGTGCATGCCAGCCAGTACCCACATATTGTCATACTTGAGCATAAGGAAACAAGCAAAGATACCGTCTAGTATGATATTGACAATAGAAAGAACGGTCACACCAGGGTTAAAGAGGTGCAGTGCCCCGAATAGAGCACTAGAAATCAAGATACCAATGAAGATATTTGACTTAACACTAACTGCTGGAAAGAGCCAACCACGCGTCACTAGTTCTTCTGTTCCGCCTTGTAGAATCCAGAAAGGAATGATAGCTAGGACAAAAATCAAAGACTGCAAGTTAAGCTGACCTAATTTCAGGCTGCCTGTCCCCGTTACCAAGAGCAAGACAACAACCAGTGAAAACTGAACAGCTCCAATAAGGAAGCCTTTGAGGAGATTTTTGAACCAGTCTTGTTTATAAAATCCCAGACTAGAAAAAGGACGCTTCTCACGATATCGAACCCAGAGGAAAACTGCTAGGGCGATAAAGAAGAAACCAGCTAGCTGAAAAAAGACCGTATAGTGACTAATGGCTGCCATTGCTTCTGTCCGATTAATCGTCGGATCTGCAAAGCCAAACAAGAGTCCGACAATGATACCAATTGGTAACATTCCGACAAAACTTAAAATTCCTCCTCCATAAACAAAACCAATAGCAATCAAGATAGCTAACCAAATCGGCGGAATATAGCGCGATTGCTTGATAGCATCCAACATACGAGATTTAAACATATACACATCCCTTTCCTTATTTTTATTTATTATAGCATATTATTTTAGGATTAGCAAAAGAGTGCCGTTCGAATAGTTATTCTGTCTTTCCCACTAACCCTGTCAAACTGCCATCTTTTTTCATCTTGAAAAGCAAGTAAAGCACGGCTAACAAGAGAATGAGCGAGCTGAAAACAGAGGCTTCAGCGCCGAAAGCTCCACCAGTCAACCAGCTCCATTCTGACTTTGGAATAAAGTTCAGGACTGCCGCGTCAACGCCAGTACCACTAACGCTGAAACCATAGATATTTCCTTGGGTAAAGTTCCAAGCAGTATGAAGTCCTATAATCCCCCAGACATTGTCCGTCCGGAGCAGATAGAGACTTGCAAAGAGCCCAAATAAGGCAATGTTAAGAATGGAAAGAATACCAATATCTGGATTGCCTAGGTGCAAGAGGGCAAAGAGCAGGCTTGAAGTCAGCAAACCGATGGGCAAGTTGGTCTTTTTGACTGAAACTGGCAGAAGCCAAGCCCTTGTCACTAGCTCTTCTGCCCCGCCCTGAATCATCCAAAGCGGAAGCAAAATCAAGATATAGAGGAAAGGTTCCAGCGTCAGCTGTCCCCATTCGAAAGAGACAGCTCCGCTCAACAGCATAAGCAGAGCGACTAGACTAAAGAGGAGAAAACCTACTGTCAATCCTTTGACTAACTCCACCAAGCTTCCTTTTTTAACAAAGCCCAGAGTCGCGAGCGGTCGTCCTTCAGCCCAGCGCACCCAGAGAAAGAGAACCAGTATCATAAAAACAAAGCTAAACAAAAGAAAAGGCAGGGCAAAATTGAAGAAGATTTCAAAGAATCCGCCTTGCCCCAAGAAACCTAGCATAAGACTTAGGAAAGCAGAAATTGGCTCCAAAGCCAAATAAGCCAACTGCTGTCCTCCTTGCACAAAAACAATCGCCAGAAAAAGAGACAAAATATAAGGAGGGACAAAGCGAGCTTGATTGACTCCGTCCAAGATACGTGATTTTTTCATAAGAACCTCATTCTAATCTTGCTTTCATTCATTTCCAGTATAGCAGACTTTGCTCTAAGAACAAAGAAAAGTTACAGTTCTTCTTACAAAAAACACAGAGTTTATATGTCAGAAAATCTAACATAAAAACAGGAGAAATTTGCCTAATCAGTGATTTTTTGCTATAATGCTAGAATGCTAAAAAGGAGGAAGAAAATGAAGAAAAAATTCTTAGCAGTTTTGCTAACATTATTTCCATTTTTTGCGTTAGGGGCGACAGCCCAAGCAGATACGGTCAAAATAGTGTCCGATACTGCTTACGCACCATTTGAATTTAAAGATTCTGATCAGACTTACAAGGGGATTGACGTTGATATCATCAACAAGGTCGCAGAAATCAAGGGCTGGGACATTGACATGAGCTTCCCAGGCTTCGATGCAGCTGTCAATGCGGTTCAAGCCGGCCAAGCGGACGCCATCATGGCTGGTATGACCAAGACAAGCGAGCGCGAAAAAGTCTTTACCATGTCTGATACCTACTATGACACCAAGGTCGTTATCGCGACGACCAAGGCAAACACCATCAGCAAATATGAACAGCTGAAAGGAAAGAAAGTCGGTGTCAAAACAGGAACGGCTGCCCAACGTTTCCTTGAGAAAAACAAAGATAAGTACGGCTTCACTCTCAAAACCTTTGACACAGGTGACTTGATGTATAATAGCCTTTCTGCTGGTGATGTCGATGCAGTGATGGATGATCAGCCGGTCATTGAGTACGCCATCAATCAAGGCCAAAACCTGAAAATTTCTATGAAGGGAGAGGCTGTTGGAAGCTTTGCTTTCGGTGTCAAAAAAGGTAGCAAACATGAGCACTTAGTTACTGAGTTTAACGAAGCTTTAGCGCAGATGAAGGAAGACGGCAGTCTGGATGAAATCATTAATAAATGGACTTCTTCTAAGGGCAGCTCTGACTCAGCTGTTCCAGAGACTTCTACTCCTGCCGGTCAAAAAGCTACTTCGACAAAAGACAAATACATCATTGCCAGCGACTCATCTTTTGCTCCTTTTGTCTTCCAAGATGACAGCAACCAATACACTGGGATTGACATGGAGCTGATTAAGGCTATTGCCAAAGACCAAGGCTTTACTGTGGAAGTAACCAACCCTGGCTTTGATGCAGCTATCAATAGCGTTCAGACCGGTCAGGCTGACGGAATCATCGCCGGCATGTCTGTCACTGATGCCCGCAAGAAAACTTTTGACTATTCTGACCCTTACTATACAGCCAACTCTATCTTGGCAGTCAAGGACAGCAGCAATATCAAGTCCTACGAGGAACTCAAGGGCAAGACAGTCGGTGTCAAAACTGGTACCGCTTCTCAGACTTTCCTTGAGGAAAACAAGAGCAAGTACGGCTACTCTATCAAAACTTTCTCTGATGCAGCTTCCATGTATGACAGCCTCAATACTGGCTCTGTCGCAGCTGTGATGGATGATGAGCCCGTTGTCAAATACGCCATCAAACAAGGCAAGAAACTTAAAACACCTATCGAAGGTACACCAAGCGGTCAAGTCGCTTTCGCAGTCAAAAAAGGCAGCAATCCTGAGCTGATTGAGATGTTTAACAATGGACTTGCTAATCTAAAAGAAAGCGGCAAGTACCAAGAGATTTTAGACAAGTATCTGGCTAGCGAAGAAAAGGAATCCACTGTAGATGAGTCCACTATTTGGGGCTTGCTGCAAAACAACTACCAAGAACTTCTTAAAGGTCTGGGAGTGACGATTGCTTTGGCCCTGATTTCATTTGCGATTGCTATGGTCATTGGGATTATCTTTGGTATGTTCAGCGTCAGCCCTTATAAACCGCTGCGCTGGATTGCAGAAATCTTTGTCGATGTCATTCGTGGTATTCCACTGATGATTGTGGCAGCCTTTATCTTCTGGGGTATTCCTAACCTAATCGAATCCATGACTGGTCAACAAAGCCCAATCAATGCTTTCGTTGCAGGAACCATTGCCCTCTCTCTCAATGCTGGTGCTTACATCGCTGAAATTGTCCGTGGAGGTATCCAGGCAGTTCCAGTTGGACAGATGGAAGCCAGCCGCAGCTTGGGGATTTCCTACTCCAAGACCATGCGCAAGATTATCCTGCCACAGGCAACCAAGATTATGCTGCCAAACTTTGTCAATCAGTTTGTCATCGCACTCAAGGATACAACGATTGTCTCAGCTATTGGACTGGCCGAGCTCTTCAAAACAGGTAAGGACATCATCGCCCGCAACTATCAGAGTTTCCGGATGTATGCTATCCTGGCTGTGCTCTATCTCATCATTATCACGCTCTTGACCCGCTTGGCAAAACGCTTAGAAAAGAGGATTAAGTAATGGCAAAATTAAAAATCGATGTGAACGATCTTCATAAATATTACGGGGAAAACGAAGTCCTAAAGGGGATTACTGCTAAATTCTACGAGGGAGATGTGGTCTGTATCATCGGTCCTTCTGGATCTGGTAAGTCAACTTTCCTGCGCAGTCTCAACCTGCTAGAGGAAGTGACCAGCGGGACTATCACGGTTGATGGCTTTGATCTGACAGACAAGAAGACTGATGTGGATCTGGTCCGAGAAAATATCGGTATGGTCTTCCAGCACTTCAACCTCTTCCCGCACATGACTGTTCTGGAAAATATCACCTTTGCTCCTGTTGAGCACAAGCGCTTGACCCAAGACGAGGCAAATAAGCTGGGTATGGAGCTTTTGGAAAAGGTCGGCCTAGCTGATAAGGCAGATGCTAGTCCAGACAGCCTGTCCGGCGGTCAAAAGCAGCGGGTGGCAATTGCTCGCGGTCTGGCTATGAATCCAGACATCATGCTCTTTGATGAGCCTACTTCTGCTCTTGACCCTGAAATGGTCGGCGACGTTCTCAACGTTATGAAGGATCTGGCCCAGCAAGGTATGACCATGCTGATTGTGACCCATGAGATGGGCTTTGCCCGTCAGGTAGCCAACCGCGTTATCTTTACCGCTGATGGTGAATTCCTAGAAGACGGCAAGCCTGACCAAATCTTTGACAATCCACAGCATCCACGTCTTAAAGACTTCTTGGACAAGGTGCTGAATGTATAAAACCAAACGAAGAGCCAGCTTATATGCCGGCTCTTTTCTTGTTTCAAAAATTTTTAAACTAGATCACCCACCACTGGTAAAGAGACCAATAGAGAATATTCACGACAATAGCCAACGCAGATAGGCTGGTCAGAACTGTCAGGAAGAGCCGACCTTTTCCAAGTCCCTTTTTCGCTTTGCTAAAGAGCGGAAAAACTGCACAGCCTGCTAAGAACAATCCCAAACCTGCAAAAGCCATATAACGCCACTGAGCGATGATACTGAGATCCGTAGCACTTGAGCTAAGCAGGAGCAAGAGTAAATCGCCAGCCGCGGCCACTACTCCTGCAGCTGTCAAGATGTGCCACCATTTCCAAGTTCGATTTTGCTTTCCTTTTTCTTTGCCAAAGACCAGTCGATAAAGGACTAGCGCAAGTCGTACAAGTAGGTTTCCCAAAGAGTAAACGACACTAAGAGCTGCCAAAGCAACCAACCCAAACTTAGTCCAGATTTCCCTGTCAGGAACTCTCTCAAAATCACTGACCGGAGTAGCGATTCGCGTTTTACCATTTCCACTTTTATAAATAGTCCAAAACAAATGATCCATTCGCTCCGAGGACGGCTTCTTCATATGAAGCATATTACCTGGAAAGAGCTGGTACAAAGAAAGCGGACCTTGATTAAAATTCCGAAGGATTTGATAATAGCCTGGTTCGAACTTTTTCTGAGTCTCAGCACTGGCTGTCGGACGTTTTCCGAAAATCAATTCTGGCATGCCATCATTATAAATTTCTTCCACGCCTTGATTGGTCATGATTACCTGGCCGATACCATCCTTCAGATCCAGCAGAAGATAGCTGGAAAAACCATTTGTATTCCCTCCGTGCCCTAGCACTGTAACTGCAAATTCACTAGCCCAGAAGCCATGAGCATTACGAACGATGTCTGTATTAGGATAGGTTGCTGTCGTCGAATAGAGAGTCGTCCAAGTCTCCGACCGAGTAAAGAGACTTTTACGACTTAGCAGGGCCTGAGCAAATTTTTGAAAATCACTCAATGTTCCTGTGGCTCGACCAACTGGATACAGGCCGACTTCATAAAGTGCATCGCCTAACAGGCTGCCATCTGTCGCATATCCTTTTACTTCCTTGCGCTTGGTTTTGACATAAGCATTGTCAGACAAGTCTTGAGCTATGTCCGTTCTCTCCATGCCCAGAGGCTGGAAGATATGCTCATGAACATACTCAACAAAGGATTGCCCAGAAATTTGCTCCACAATGTAGGCCGCCAACCCCGTACTGTAGTTGGAATAAGCTGTCGTTGTGCCCGGCTCAAAGGACTGTGCCGGCTGATATTGGAGCAGTAAATCCTCTAAACTCTTGCCCCCTTGCATATAGAGAGGAGCCTCGTCAAATCCTGACTGATGGTTCATCAAATCTAGCATAGTAATGGGCTTGTTATAGCGGAGATTTCTAAGAAAGTCCTCTGGTAGATACGTGCGAATATCTTCTTCTAGGTTAATCTTACCTTGCTCCCAGAGCTGCATAACAGAGACCCAGACAGTCAGCTTAGTCACGGAACCCCATTCAAAAACGCTGTCATCATCGGCTTTGATTCCCTTTTCCTTATCCATAAAGCCAAAATTTCCTTGATAGATAGTGCCTTCTTTGTCAAATACCGCCGTTGCCATGCCAGCTGTTGTCTTTTCGTGCTCTTTGACATAGTCTTGGATCTTCTGACCAATTTTATCTCGATCCGTACCAGACGGTAACTTCTGCTCTTCAGCTAGCGAAGTCGCTGGGCAAAAAGTCCCAATGTTAAAATAGTTAAAAGTGTTAGAACAACTGATTTTTTCATGAGATACTCCTTTGCAGAATTATGCCGACAAAGCCCGCCATCCCAAAGGAAGGCAGGCAACTTATCACATCGCCCAAAACTGATAAAGCGACCAGTAGAGAATATTGGCAACAATAGCCAGAGCGGATAGACTAGTCAGAACTGTCAAGAAGAGGCGGCCTTTTCCGAGATCCTTTCGAGTCTTGCTAAAGAGCGGATAAACCGCACATCCTGCTAAGAATAGGCCCAGACCTGCAAAGAGTATGTAACGCCAAGATTGAACAATTGAGTAATCCTGATTCATGGCAGCCAGTAAAAGCAGAATGAGATTGCCAGCAAACAGCAGCATTCCTAGAGAGGTCAGGCAATTCCAGACCTTCCAAGAGCGAGGAGCCGAACTTTTTGCTTTACGCAGGATGAGACAGAAACCGCCAATCAAAGAACTAATCAAGACATTTCCAAAAGCAAACACGAGTGCCAAACCTCCGAGAAACACGACCAGATAATGCCTAAAGAGAACTGAATCGGAAATCCTTTCTGCATTAAGGACACCGAATTCGAGGCGGTCAGCACCTTGGCTTCGGTCAATGGTCCAGAAAGTGCTCAACAGATCTGGCTGATCTGATACTTTGTTGATCTTTTGGATGGCCCCAGGGATCATGAGCATGAAGGACAGTGGCCCCCTATTATAGCTTCTCAGATAGTGGTAAGAGCCAGGCTTGAATTGCTTTTTAGTAGCTTCGCTGACAGTCTGCATCTTGCCAAATATCAGCTCCGGCATTTGAACATTGTAAACTTGTTCATATAGTTGGTTGGTTAAGATGACTTGGCCGATGCCATTTTTCAGATCTAAGTAGAGATAGCTAGAAAAGCCATCAGCATTACCACTGTGTCCCAGCAAGGTAACACCGTAGTGACTGGCCCAAAAGCCATGAGCATTACGAACAATATCCGTACCAGGGTGAGTAGAGGTTGTTGAGTAAAGCTCGGTCCAAGTTTCTGGATGATGAAAAAGCGTCTTACGTTCCAGCAAGGCCTGGGCGAATTTCTGCAGGTCTCCTAGAGTCCCCACAGCCCCTCCGACTGGGTACATCCAGAGCTTAAATGGTGTATCTCCCAAGAGCTTACCTTGGTCATCATAGCCCTTATCCTCCTTGCGCTTTTCCTGTACATAAGCGTTGTCCGATAAGTCAGGCAAGATAGCAGTCCGATCCATGTCCAGCGGCTCAAAAACATGCTCATGGACATAGTCTGCATACTTCTGCCCAGATATCCGCTCCACGATATAAGATGCCAAAGCCGTGCTGAAGTTAGAGTATGATGTCGTCGTACCCGGCTCAAAGGACTGAATAGGCTGGTAATCACGGAACTGCTCTTCCAAGTCGCTCTTGTCTCCCTTTTTGTAGAGTGGCATTTCATCAAAGCCAGCCTGATGGTTCATCAGATCCAGCATGGTGATAGGCTTATCATAGCGAAGATTGCGGAGAAAACCTTCTGGCAGATAAGTTTTGATGTCTGCTTCTAGGTCGATTTTGCCCTCTTCCCAGAGCTGCATGACCGATACCCAGACTGTCAGTTTAGTGATTGAAGCCCATTCAAAAACACTGTCATCGTCAACTTTGACTTTGTTTTCCTTATCCACATAGCCAAAATTTCCCTTGTAGATGGTTCCGTTTTTATCAAAGACAGCGGTCGTCATTCCGACAGTTGTCTTTTCGTGCTCTTTGACATAGTCTTGGATTTTCTGACCGATTTGGCTACGGTCCGTACCAGACGGAAGCTTCTGCGAGTCAGCTAAAGCAGCTGTCGGCCGGAAGATTCCTAGAGTTATAATCGTTAAAAGTGTCAGAATAAATGATTTTTTCATAGCATTTCCTTTCTGTTCGACTCAAAGATTCATATGAGCTAAGGTCAGATAATTTGTACAGTCTCCTTTTAATTTTATAATCAGCTTATTCTTATTTTTTAGTCATGCGTTTTTCTCTTCCTTATCCGCCCGATACCAGAGATAAATACTGTAAAGGGTCAGAATACCCAAGCCGCCAAGGTAAAAGAGGGAGTTGACCTGAGAGAAATCAAACTTATCAGCTAGGTTGATGCCGACAAAGGTTTCTATCAGAATGTCTAGCAGGGCATGGAAAACCATACAGGCAAGGACAGATTTCGTCTTCTTATGCAGTGCAGCAAACCAGATAGACTGGACTATAGTTACAATGATAAAGACTAGAAAGGGATTCTGACTTCGATCATAAAAGCGGTCATAAAACCAGAGAGGAATATGCCAGCAAGCCCAAGCTAGTCCAGTTATCGAGGAGGCGATAAACATAGAGAACTTCTTTTCCAAAGCCGGCTGCAGAAAGCCTCGCCATCCAGGCTCTTCCATGCCACCAGCCAAGGTCATAAGGTAGATAAAGGATCCAATAAATGAAAGCAGAGCTCCGTCTACTAGCTTGCCTCCGGAAGCTAATGCAAAAGTCACAGCCAGACCTCCACTGAAGAGGAGGAGATAGAGCCAAGTCCCTTTCTTGCTTGAGAAGATAAAGGAACAGATGGCTTTGAAGCCTTTTATTTTCAGCACTATTAGACTAGCTATTACTGGTCCGAACATACTGAGACTCGTTAGGAGGCCTTCCAGAGCCAGATAAAGTACGGGTGGATTTTCCGGCCAGAGATTTTTGAGAATGATCGCTAGCAACATAAATCCCCAAGTCCAGCCGAAGTTCCAGGCTAGGAACGGCCAGACTAGTTTTGGTTGTGGTTCTATTCTTGTTTCATTGGTCATCGAATTTTCTCCTTTAAATGGTTTGATTTTTGTACTCTGATAAGGTCATTGATTTTTTTGCCTCGTTTAGCCGCGCTCTGTATAAAAGACAGCTATTGTACTTCAGCTCCTG
Organism: Streptococcus sanguinis; assembly: GCF_013343115.1. Taxonomy (NCBI): domain Bacteria; kingdom Bacillati; phylum Bacillota; class Bacilli; order Lactobacillales; family Streptococcaceae; genus Streptococcus; species Streptococcus sanguinis. Next base: position 763,062 of record NZ_CP054570.1, on the reverse strand, counting down.
TTGAAAAATCACTAACCTTAAGATTGTAAAAAGAATTAATCAAATGGTTTACCTCATGAGATTGTCCATTCCCCCAGAAAAAACAAGCAAATAATCACAATGCCCACCACTGATAAAGTGACCAGTAGAGAATATTGACAACGATAGCTAGAGCTGACAGACTAGTCAAGACAGTCAGGTAGAGTCGGCTCTTACTCAGCCCTTTTCTTGCCTTGGTCAGAAGTGGGAAGACTGCACAGCCAGCCAGAATCAATCCCAGACCGGCAAAAACAATGTAGCGCCAGCTAGCTAAAAAGGTCAGATCACTGGTAGCAAATGTGTTAAAGAGGAGGAGGAAGTTTATAGCCACACCTACTCCAGCTAAAGAAGTTAGGTAAGTCCAGATACGAAGAGGTTTTGGTGTTTTAGATTGACCTTTTTTGAAGACCAAGCGGAAGAGATCCAGTCCGCCCCGTGCCAAAAAGAGAATGATACTGAAAACAATTCCGACTGCCGCTGAAATAAGCAAGGACCAGTCTTTCAGAATCTCGCTATCCTTGACTCTGAAGTTATCGCCATAGGAAGCTGTTACCTTAGTCTCGTCTCCACTACCGCTGACTACTGAAAAATTCTGACTCAAAAGCGGATTGTCCTTGGATTTCTCAACAAACTGAGTGTAAAGCAAGGTTCTGGAGATAGACATAGGACCACTGGCAAAGTAGCGAGCAGATCGGTAATTTCCAGACTGGAATTTGTCAAAGGTGGCTGAGTCCGTCTTTTTCTTAGGTCCAAAAACCAAGGCTGGCATTTCATAGTTATAAACCAACTCATGATCTTGATTCGTCATAATAGTCATACCTATACCATTTTTCAAGTCCAGCAGAATATAAGATGAGTAGCCAGTTGAGTTTCCTCCATGGCCAACAAGCGTCGTGCCGTACTCCCGTGTCCAAAATCCGTGCATATTGAGCGGCATATCCGTTCCTGGATAATTCGAGGTTGCCGTGTAAAGGGTTGTCCAAGTCTCAGCGTGCTTGAAAAGCTTTTCTTTCTTCAAAAGCGCTTGGGCAAACTTCTGGAAGTCAGCCAGAGTAGAGACGGCATTCCCTGCCGGGTAAAGTCCTAAATGAAAATAGCTAGTTCCCATAGATGTCCCGTCCGCCCGATAAGAGATTTGCTCCATCCGCTTCTGGTAAATCTTTGGATTTTCTTTAAAGTCGGCTGATAGAGCAGTGTCTTTCATTCCTAGTGGTTGGAAGATATGTTCATGGACATAGGCTGAGAAGTCCTGACCAGATATTCGCTCGACGATGTAGGCTGCCAGACTAGCAGAAAAGTTTGAGTAGGCTGTCATGGTGCCGGGCTCGTAGGACTGTTCTGGCTGATTAACTGCCAGAATCTCCTCAATAGACAAGCCCTTATCTTCCTTGTAGGCATGGGTAGACTCGCCAAAGCCGGCCTGATGGTTCATGAGGTCTGTCATAGTAACGGGCTTGTCGTAGCGCAAAGTCTTCATAAATCCCTCTGGCAGATAGGTGCGAATGTCTTCGTCAAGGTCAATCTTACCCTCTTCCCAGAGCTGCATGACAGAGACCCAGATAGCTAGTTTTCCGACTGAGCCCCATTCAAAGACGCTGTTGTCGTCGGCTTTAATGCCTTTTTCCTTGTTCATATATCCAAAACTGCCTTGGTAAATAGTCCCGTCCTTGTCAAAAATGGTTGTTGCCATACCGGCTGTTGTCTTTTCATGTTCCTTGACAAAGTCTTGGATTTTCTGACCAATTTGGCTGCGCTCCGTGCCAGACGGTAACTTCTGCTCCTCAGCCAAGGCTGTAATTGGTCGGAAGAGTCCTAGAGTTATAATCGTTAAAAGTGTTAGAATAAATGATTTTTTCATGATATTTCCTTTCTATTTAGCTTCAACAATCGCATAGGCGATACTTCTGTATACCATTCGGATAAAAATTCTTAGCATATCTTTCTCCTTTCTTAAGCAATGATTTGCATCATCTAATCAAAAGTCACTGCTTCTACAGCCACCCTTGTCGCATCATCTTTCTTGACATGGTCCTGAATCTTTTGGCTAATCTCAATGGCCGCCGTGTTAGACTTCAAAGATTGCTCCATCGTCTTAGCTTGAGGCGTTTTTACTAGCCCTAAGCTTAGGACTGTCAAAAGCCAGAGAAATAACGTTTTTGGCATGATTTCTTACTCCTTATATACAATTTAAAATGACGACTGAAATCTATCCCATTCCAGCTCTTCTTATCTTTTACAAATTTTAGGCCTATTTGTATAATCATTTTATATATATAATTTTTATATACAAGAAGATTATATATAATTTCTGAGTATATGTCAAATTTTTATATAACTAAAAAATTATATATCAAAATCAGCTTAAAAGCCTTGAAATCAATAATCTTAGAGAGTTTATAAAAATTTGCTCCAAAAATCTTTTAAAAATTTTTATTTATTTGAAAGCGCTTGACGAATTTACTTTCTTCTGTTAGACTTAAAGCAGAACTATTTCGGAGGTACACGGAGACATGAAAAATTAAGTCTATTTTTTAAAGGAAACTTTATTTAGTAGATTTTGTCATGTTTCTGCATATCCGCGGGATGTTCATTTTTTGTGCTTTCTAGCTTCTATTTGCTTATCTTTAGATCAATCCTGTCGCTCCTATGACAGTGTAAGCTGGAAGCCTATGAACGAATAATCCTACTTAGACACTCCTGTGTCTGCTTTGTGCAACTAAAAACAGCTCTGCTAAATAAAGCAGGGCTGTATTTTGTGTTATAAAACGAAGGAGACATCTATGCTTCAAATAAGAAATCTAACCATTACCCACCTAAAAGACCTGAAAGAGTTAGTCAAAGATTTGTCACTGACTGTCAATCAAGGAGACAAGGTCGCTATTATCGGTGAGGAGGGCAATGGCAAGTCCACCCTGCTCAAGCTCTTGCTAGACGAGCGACTGGTCAGCTCCTATGTCAGCTACAGCGGACAGATTGATAAGTCCTATACTGCTGCTGTCTACCTGCCCCAGCAGCTGCCTTCAGAGGATGCCCAACTGACGCTCAATGACTATTTCTTTGCTGATTTTGAGACCGAGCTGGACTATGCCAAGCTCTATCGCTATGCTGGAGAGCTCAACTTTGACAGCCGGCGTTTTGCCAGTCAGCAGCAGCTCGCCAGCCTATCTGGAGGAGAAAAGCTCAAGGTCCAACTCATCAAGAAACTAGCCAGTGATTGGGACATTCTCTTTCTTGATGAGCCCTCTAATGACCTCGATCTCGAAACTCTGACTTGGCTGGAAAACTTTATCAGCCACAGCCAGAGAACGGTCCTTTTCGTCTCTCACGACGAGCACTTCCTCGCTCAAGCTGCGACCAAGATTGTTCATCTGGAGCGAATCAAAAAGAAGCAGGAGGCCAGAACCAGCGTCAAGAGTCTGGACTATGAAAATTACCGCCATCAGCGTCAGGAGGCCTTTGAAAAACAGGGACAACTAGCACGGAAAGAGCGAGAAGAACACGCCAAGACCATGGAAAAACACCGACGGGTTAAGCAGAGTGTGGAGCATACTTTACGAAACACCCATGATGCTACTGCAGGTCGACTGGTGGCTAAGAAGATGAAAAACGTTCTCTCGCAGGGCAAACGATTTGAAAAGGCAGGCGCTGAAATGACCGAAATCCCGACACAGGAAGATGTCATCAGCCTTCACTTCTCAGACATAGAAGCTCTGCCATTGACCAAAAGAATCCTCAAATTAGAAGGAATGAAACTGAAAACAGACGAACGACAACTGGCAAAGAACCTGACTCTGGAAGTCTGCGGCCAGGAAAAAATCGGGCTGATTGGTGCTAATGGTGTAGGCAAGTCTACTCTGCTTAAGGAAATATGGAAAATCCTGCGTGAGCGGACAGACATGCGGGTCGGATACATGCCCCAGCATTATGGTGACTTGCTGACTGATGAGAGCAGTCCTTTAGACTTTCTGGCTCCCTCTGGTGACAAGGCTCAGGAAGAGAAAATCCTGACGCATCTAGCTAGTCTCCAGTTCACTCGCGACGAGGCCCGCCACCCGATTGAGCAGCTTTCTGGTGGCCAAAAAGCCAAGCTCCTCCTGCTCAAACTAGTCTTAGACCGCCCCAATGTCCTCCTTCTGGACGAGCCAACCCGCAACTTCTCTCCCACCTCTCAGCCTCAGGTTCGCCAGCTTTTGGCGACCTATCCTGGCGCCATTATCTCTGTCTCCCACGATCGGATTTTTCTCAAAGAAGTCTGCACGAAGATTTATAAACTGACAGAGACAGGGTTGGAAGATGTTGAATTATAAGCAAAAAGAGTTGGAAATTCCAACTCTTTTAGTTTTGTTTAGCATCAATCTGTGAACTTTAATAAAGCTCCTCTTCTACTCCTGCGCCATCTGCATTTGGTAATAAACACCTCTGGCTGCCATGAGCTCCTGGTGATTCCCATGTTCGACGATATCACCATCTACCATGACGAGGATGATGTCAGCATTTTGAATAGTAGACAGGCGGTGGGCGATGATAAAGCTAGTCCGTCCCACCATGAGCTTGCTGAAAGCCTCCTGAATCAAGACTTCTGTCCGGGTATCGATAGAGGAAGTCGCCTCATCCAAGATTAGGATTTTAGGAACCGAAAGGAAGACGCGCGCGATGGTTAATAGCTGCCGCTGACCTTGAGACAGTGAGTCCCCAGCATCCGCCAGATAGGTGTCATACCCCTGAGGTAGCTGCTGGATAAAGAAATGTGCATTGGCCGCCTTGGCAGCTGCAATGACTTCTTCTCGGCTAGCATCTGGCCGGCCAAAAGCTATGTTGTCGTGTATAGTCGCCGTCTTTAGCCAAGTCTCTTGCAGTACCATGCCAAACTGCTGACGATAAGAGGCTCTGGTGTAATGCGAGATGGGAGTACCGTCTAGCGAAATAAGACCACTATCAACATTGTAAAATCGCATGAGGAGATTGATCAAGGTAGACTTGCCAGCACCAGTTGGCCCGACAATTGCGACCTTGCTAGCTGCTGGAATCCTTATATTCAAATCCTGAATCAGCTCTTTGCCAGGCTCATAACCAAAAGCCACATGCTCAAAGCTAATCTGTCCTCTGACATCTTCCGACTGGAGGATTTCCTGACCAGACTCTGCTATTTCTTCTTGGTCCAAAACGCTGTAAATTCGCTCCGCACAAGCTAAAGCGCTCTGCAATTCTGACATGACTGACGATATATCGTTGAAAGGCTTGGTGTACTGGTTGACGTAGTTGAGAAAAGTTACCAGCTGCCCAACCGTAAAACCTGTTCCCTGAATGATTCGGACAGCCCCAAAGCCTACAATCAAAGCATAAATCAGGGCATTGATAAAACGAGTCGAAGGATTGACCGTCGAAGAATAGAAAATAGCCGCCTGAGAATAATCTGCATAAGTTTGATTGCTGCGAGTAAAAGCTTTGTCAAACTGCTCCTGAGCATTAAAAGCCTGTATCAGACTTTCCTGGGTCAGACTTTCCTCAATCAGCTGGGTCTGTGCCCCTCTCGCCTGCGTCTGCCGTTGGAAAAAGCTAAAACTCTTTCTGGCAATAAAGCGCGCTAAAAAAAGAGAAAGGGGCGTCAAAAGCAGAACCAAAAGCAAGAGGAAAAAGTCCAATCTGGCCATGCTAATGATGGTGACTAAGATGGTCAACAAACCCACAAAAAACTGATTAAAAACCATAAGCAAGCCATTGCTAAGCTGCTCCAAGTCCGTCGTCACCCGACTAACCAAGTCTCCGGTTCCCTGTCGATCCAGATAAGCCAAAGGCAGATAATGAACTTTCTTGATAACACCCTGTCGGAGTTGCTGGCTATAGCGATAAACCAGCTGATTATAGAGCAAGGGATTGAGCCACTGAATCAGCGTATTGGCTAAGATGACCAACAACATCTGGCCCAAAATCGGCACCAAATGCTGGTCCGCTTGAGGCAGAAGAACGCTATCGACCGCATTCCCGATTAAAACTGGTAGAAGAACAGTCAGAGCCACTTGAGCCACCGTTCCCAGACTAGCTAGGAAAAAGAGCCAGCGCGCCTGCAGCAAATCTCGAGTCAAACGCCTCAAGCTGCTAGGTGATGTCTTATGCTTCATGCTTGTCCTCCTCTCCTTGGCTATGCTGTGAGTGATGGATTTCTCGGTAAATGGCAGAGCTGACTAGGAGTTCCTCATGGCGACCAAGGGCCACCTGTTCTCCCTTATCTAGTACTAAAATTTGATCCGCCGAGCGCAAGCTATTGGTTCGCTGAGAGATCAAGACCAGACTGGTATGAGTCAATTCATTCTTAATAGCCCGCAAGAGTCTAGCCTCTGTCAGATAGTCCAGAGCAGAGGTTGCATCATCTAAAACCAAGAAAGGCGCCCTCCGCAAGACAGCTCTGGCAATGGTTAAACGCTGACGCTGACCGCCAGAAAAATTCCGACCAAAGGCCTCTACAGTCGCATCCAAGCCACCTTCCTTCTGAGAGACAAAGTCCGCTGCCTGAGCAATCTCTAAAGCCTGCCACAAGTCTGCGTCTGTTGGCTTGCTTGACATACCCAAGGTCAGATTGGAACGAACAGTTCCTTGAAAAAGCTCCGCCTTCTGAGGCACTAGACTAATCCAAGACCGCCATTCTCTGAGATTTTTAGGACTGCGTCCTTGGGAAAAGATGGTCAACTGACCAGCAGCCACAGGATAAAGATAAGCCAGAAGCTGAACCAGGGTAGACTTCCCTGAACCTGTCCCGCCAATAACCCCCAAAGTCTGACCGCTTTTCAAATCAAAAGTCAGACCAGTCAAAGAAGGACTAGCTGCATTTGGATAAGAAAAGCTGACCTGCTGGACTTTGATGGCTTGATCCGGCAAAGCTGTTTCCTGCACTAATTCCTGCAGGACATCTTCTTCTGCTTGCTCGAATACCTGACTGATACGACCAGCACTGATATAGCTTTGATTGAGCGAGTTGACCAGCATAGCCAGCTTGAGCAATTCCACCAAAATCTGCAATAAATAATTAACCAAGGCCACTAGCATCCCCTGGGTCAGTAAGCCCTTGCCGATAAAAGCATTCCCCTGCCAAATCACAGCAATCAGAGTACCATTGACTGTAAGAAAGGTCAGAGGACTAATCAGACTAGCCAGAGCTCCCGTCCTGATTTGCCAAGTTTTATAGAGCTCGTTGCGATTGCGAAAGGTCTGAACCTCACGCTGGGTCTGACCGAAAGCTCTTATAACCCGCATACCCTGCAGCTGCTCACGAGTCAGATTGACCAGTTGGTCTGTCAGCTGGCGAATTTTGGCATAGAGAGGATTCATCAGACGAGACATGAGGACGATAATAGCCGTTAAAATTGCCACCATGAGCAAGAACCACAAGGTAATGGCTGGACTGATAGTAAAGGCCATAATGATGGAGCCGAAAACGATGATAGGCGCCCGCAGAAAGAGACGAAGAAATTGATTGATGCCCGTCTGGATCTGGTAGCTGTCGCTCGTCAGCCGAGTCACCAAGCTAGAAGTCGTCAGCTCATCCCGACTAGCCTTAGGCAAACGCAGGATTTTTTGATAGAGGTCGCTTGTCATCTGACGAGTAAAGCCCACTGCCGCCTTTGACGAATAATACTGGGCTACCACTGCTACCACCACGCCCAGCGCAGCCAAGCCCATCAAAAGAAAAACCATCCAGTAGAGATGGGAGCTGTCGTGTCTAGGAATGGTCTCGTCCACAATCCCCGCAATCAAAATCGGAACCAAGAGTTCAAAACTGGCCTCCAAGAGCTTGAACAAGGGCCCCAGCAAAGACTCCCTGATATAGCCCTTGAAATATTTCAATAAATCTTTCATACTACCTTCTTCTCCATTAAACTGTATTTATTTTACCATAATTTTCAAAGGCTAAAAAATATTCTCCTTCTGACCAGCAGAAAGAGAATATTGATATTAGACTTCTTGTAAGCTCTGGCTTATTTTCTTTAGACCCATATACAAAAATGGTGTTACAGCTAATAAAAAGCCGCCTAAAACTATAAACGTCCAGTCAAAGCCAAAGTAGTCAATCAACCAGCCCGTCATAGGAAAAATGACAATCATACTCAGGCTGAACATCATAGAATAGACACTGAGCATGGTTGCCCGTACTTCACTTGGCAGCTGCTTTTGTAAATCATTGTCAAAAATCGGCTGGAAAAGAGCGTACAAGGCGTTGCTGATTAGATAAATCAAAATATAAATGACTGGTGTTCCAAAATAGGACAGCAGGTACGTTCCGCCTGTTAAAAGGACTACTGAAGGGAAAAGTTTTAGGGCAGAATACTTCTTTCCAATCACACTCGCCAGATAGACCGCCAAGATATTCAAAGCACTGCCAATCAGCATGACCAGCGAAATCTGCCAATCTTTTAAGTCAGGCAATTGATTTTGATAGTAAAAATAAAACATACACATCAGTGTTCCAATGATTTGGGACAGAATCATCCAGATAAAAAGACTAGGATTTCTTTGCAACTCCTCTTTGACCGTCCAGATTATCTTTTTCATAGTCAGACGTTCTTCCTTTTCTGCTTTGATGCTAGGTTCTTTCAGCATCCAGGTTAAGAAAAGAACAATGATGGAGGTCCCAATCATGATATAGTAGGTCAAATGCAATTGTCCATGGACAAAAAATCCAGCCCAGACCGTTCCCAAAGACCGAGTCGCTTCAGCCACCCCAGACATAAAGCTGGAGATGGACAGGTAACGTTCCTTAAGTCCAGCCTCCACAGATGAATCATAAACCATGGCTGCGCTTGTCCCCGAATCAAAGTTATAGGACCAAGCACTAATCACCATAGCCAGTGCATAAACCCAAAAATTTCCCTGCCCAGCCAACATGAGAACAGAAGACACAATCCCAGCTATCCGGCTCAGATACAGATTAGTCTTGTAGGAAAAGCGATCCGCCAACATCCCAGAAGGAATTTCACAAATAACGCTAGTCGCATGAAAGATACTTTCCAAAAGCCCAATCTGCCAAAGGGACATGCCATTTTGACTTAGAAATAAAATCCAAAAACTAGTAATACCTAGAAAGGCAAAAAATTCTACTCCGGCCATAAGACCGATATTTTTCCGATAACTTCTTTTAAACATTTTTTCTCCTTTAACAAGTGTTTTCTAATTTCTATCCTTTGTCACTTGTTAATCCGCTGGTTACATGACCTCTACCTCTTCTTTCTCTAAATTTCTAAATTTGGATTATTTCATAGTTCATTGTTGAAAAAACGCCACATGGGCGTTTGATTCGTTTTAAGGTTTAATACGGTGCAGCATACGTGGGAATGGGATGGCTTCACGGATATGCTTGGTCCCTGCTACAAAGGTTACCATACGCTCGATACCGATACCGAATCCACCGTGCGGAACTGTTCCATACTTACGAAGATCAAGGTAGAATTCATATTCTGTCGTATCCATACCAAGATCATTCATCTTAGCAACAAGAGCATCGTAGTCTTCTTCACGCATAGAACCACCGATGATTTCACCGTAGCCTTCAGGTGCCAGCAAGTCTGCACAGAGGACGCGATCTGGATTTCCTTCCACAGGCTTCATGTAGAAAGCCTTGATGGCTGCTGGGTAGTTCACGACAAAGGTTGGTACACCAAAGTGGTTTGAAATCCATGTTTCATGCGGTGAACCAAAGTCATCTCCATGTTCCAGATGCTCATAGTCAGCATCTTCATCATTCTCATGAGCTTGCAAGAGGTCAATCGCTTCATCATAGCTAACACGCTTGAAAGGCTCAGCAATATAGCGTTTCAAGAGTTCTACATCACGTTCCAGCGTTTCCAAAGCTTGAGGAGCGCGGTCAAGCACACCTTGGATCAAAGCCTTAACATAAGCTTCTTGCAAGTCAAGCGACTCATCATGCGTCAAGTATGAATACTCTGCATCCATCATCCAGAACTCAGTCAAATGACGACGGGTTTTTGATTTTTCAGCACGGAATACAGGACCAAAGTCAAAGACACGGCCAAGAGCCATGGCACCTGCTTCCAGATAAAGCTGACCTGACTGACTCAAGTATGCTGGAGTTCCGAAGTAGTCGGTTTCAAATAGCTCAGTAGAGTCTTCTGCTGCATTACCTGACAAGATTGGGCTGTCAAACTTCATAAAGCCATTCTTGTCAAAGAATTCATAGGTAGCGTAGATGATGGCATTGCGGATTTGCATCATAGCCACTTGCTTACGAGAACGCAGCCACAAGTGACGATTGTCCATGAGGAAGTCAGTCCCATGTTCTTTTGGCGTGATTGGATAGTCATTTGACTCACCAATGATTTCGATGTCTGTAATGTCCAGCTCGTAGCCAAATTTTGAGCGCTCGTCTTCCTTGACAACCCCTGTCACATAGACAGAAGTTTCTTGGCTAAGCTTTTTAATCGTATCAAACTTCGCCAATCCTTCTTCTTCGCCAAATTTCTCAATGAAGTTAGGCTTGAAGGCCACCCCTTGGAAAAAGGCAGAGCCATCGCGCAACTGCAAGAAAGCAATCTTACCCTTACCTGACTTATTGGCTACCCAAGCACCGATGGTCACTTCTTGACCAACATAATTTTTCACATCAATAATTGTTACGATTTTCTTTGACACGTTTTTTCTCTTTTCTATTTTTTATTCTTTATGACAGACTGCCTCGACATTATTACCATCCGGATCCAAGACAAAGGCCGCATAATATGATAAAAGGTTCCCCCGATAATTTGGCGCACCGTTGTCTTTTCCCCCTGCCTTTAAACCAGCCTCATAACAAGCTTGAACCTGCTCATGGTTTTCTGCCAAAAAAGCAAAGTGAATCGGAGACTGCTCTCCCTCTCCCAACCAAAAATCTCCACCAGGATGTGGGCTGTTGGGAGCAACAAAACTGAGTAGAGAACTACTTCTAAAAGCCAATTTGTAGCCTAGAGGAGAAAGAAAACTTGTATAAAAGTCTTTTGAAATTTGTAGATTCCTGACCTTTATCTCAAAATGATCAATCATATCTGCCTCCTAGATTGGTTGCTAAATGTCACTTTATTTCAAGACAAATCTTTTGGACATCTGTTCTATATTTTACCATAAAGCGATTGCAATAGCTATCCTTGAAGAGTCTAAATCTCAGAAAAATTAAAAAACCAGCCTCCTAAAGGCTGGCGGATAACTCTCTCTGAATAAGAGGACTAATTTTTCGTTCCATATAACAGTCGATCAACCATGTCATCATCATAGTTCAAGACTTTTTTCAAAGCCATCTTAAAGCGCTGATCACTGAGAATCTGACCTCCAGGACTCTGGTCAATCGTCGCATAATTCCCCTCCCCATCCTGAGTAAAGGCTACAGTCAGCTCTTGGTCAGGGTCTTCACAAACATCTCGCTGAGGATCTTTTGAACTGCTTGATGGACGAAAGTCCATTCTTTGCAGACGAAACGACAGTTCTTTATGAAAAGCCGTAATGTCCTTCTGACGATTGGCCACTGGCTCATGTTTGTCCAACCAAGTCAAAACATCTTCTTTTGTAATATATATCATCTTCCCCTCCTAAACCAAATCAAAGTTCGCCCTGTAAATGACCGTATCATAGCTTGGGCTAGCTGCTGACAGAGCTGCTTGAATGATATGGAGCACGCGCTGCTGTTGACCTTCAAAAGCTAAAGGCAGGAGCATATTGGAGACATTTTTGACAATCACTCCCTTAGTGAATTCCCCATCTTCATAAGAAAAATCCTGCTGATGAAAAATGGTCTTAGTCTTAAATTCAATCACCTGTCCTTGCAAAATTAGCTTATAAGTCTTCTTCCAGTTGGTTCTGCCACCAAAGCGATAAAGGACCAGATAAATCCCCAAATCATGGTCTGCGACCCAATCGCCCGTTTCAAAGACTAGCTCGTCATCAATCCCAGCCTTCTTTAAAAGCTCAATCCCTTCTTCAGAAATCATCTCGTGCACAAACTTCCAACTTCCTTCTTGGGGAAGAGTTGCTGTTCCCTCAGTCTCCTTCTGAGTGCTACTACTGACTTCTTTATGATGAACTCTTTTAGGGGGAAATTCTTCCTCCCAAGTCATATCTTCTTCTATGTCACTGACAGCCCGCCTAGTCGGTAAAAAGTCCAGACACTTTTCTAATAATCCCATATCCTATCTCCTCTTTATCTGTACTCCACGTGGTTTACTTCCCTTATCTTTGTATCATAATAAGGGTTAATTTGCGACAGGGCATGTTGAATCACTGTTACGATTTTGTCCTCTCGTCCTTTTAAAACCTTGGGAATCACAAGCTGGGAGATTGTTTCTGTTGATAGACCTTTTACACTTTGATCTTCCTCATTGCGAACTGGATATCTATCGGCCCGCTCTTCTTCTAGGCGAAATTCAAGCAAGTGCCCACCGAGCATCATGGCTAAGACTTGATATTTCCCTTCTCCGATACGAAATTGCTTGACGCAGAGAAAAATCCCTCTCTTCTCATCCTCTAGTAAAAATGGCAGAGCCAGTTCTTTTTCTTCAATAGAAAAATCCTCGAGAAGCTTCTTCTCTCTTTCCCCTATTTCCTTTCTGATAAAACCCATTTTATCTCCTTTTGTACAAAATAATCTTCATCCCTATTATTACTTAAGTAAAAAGACCATGAGGAACACACTGCAAGTCAATAGAATGCAGGGCTAGACCAAATGGACTTCTTTTATTATACACCGAAACACCATCATCTTCAACTAAATACTCCTCAAATTTATAAGTCGTGTGGTGATTTCTATCAGAAAGTTACTCCTACTAACTTAATCTACCATTAATAGCTGCTATTTAATCAATAGGCGGATCATCCTTTGCCTCTTCTTCCGTCTTCCAGTAGGTCATACTGCTCTTCTTAGTGTCTACCTCCATCTTTTTATTAAGTCTAATATCAACCTTATAATAGGCACGTTTAATTAAAAACTTTTGACTGTTCTCTGCAGAACCCCAAGTTCTACAAACCATCAAAAAACTTGCAGAGCCCTGTCCGGCTATCTCCTCCTTAGTGTAAGAACCGGGGGCAGTTGGACGTTCTAAGATTCTCATATTTAAATTCAATTCTGGCTGGTAATTGTTCAAATACCAGTCTATTCGGGCCGAGTCATTCTCATAATATTGGATACGGTAGCGATGACCATTGGATTCGGAAATAGTGGTCCAACCCTGCTCTGAATCAAAGAAAACATAAGCTCCTAGCAAGACTAGACCGCCTAGCAAGAATAAGAAAATCAAACGACGTTTCATATTGTTCTCCTTCCACTCCTGTTTGAAAGCCCTGACAGCTAAATTCCAACTCCTCCCAGCTTTTATTTTCTGAACAAAACCTTCTCAATTCGAGCAGAAAATATGAAAGCGATTTTATGATATTCTATATTATTTTACCATTTTGTCAAACGATTTGCCAATGCAGTTTAGGGGAACTAAAAAGGACGAACTTTGAGTCCGTCCTTATCTATTGTTTATAAATCTTTGTAGGCTCTCTTTAGCAAGCAATGTCGTACTTAGAGCTCTATTTACTCTCCATAAATTGCTGCAGGCGCTGAACGGCTTCTTTGAGCGTATCCAAATCCGTCGCATAGCTAAGACGGACATTTTCTGGGGCACCAAATCCTGCTCCGGTCACCAGAGCCACACCAACTTCTTCTAAAATTGCTGTCGTAAACTCGGTCACATCTGTGTAACCTTTCATTTCCATGGCTTTCTTGACATTTGGAAAGAGATAGAAGGCACCTTGTGGCTTGACCACTTCAAATCCTGGCACCTGAGCCAAGAGAGGATAAATAGTATTCAGACGCTCTTCAAAGGCTTGACGCATAGTCTCAACCGTTTCCTGACTGCCAGTCAGCGCTTCTATAGCTGCATATTGAGCCGCTGCTGTCGGGTTAGAAGTCGTCTGACCTGCAATCTTACTCATGGCCGCAATAATCTCCGGCTCACCAACTGCATAGCCAATCCGCCAGCCTGTCATGGAGTAGCTCTTAGAGACACCATTGATGACCACCGTCTGCTTGCGAATCTCCTCAGATAGACTGGAAATTGGCGTAAATTTATTGCCGTTATAAACCAGACGTCCATAGATGTCATCTGCCAAAATCAGAATATCGTGCTCTACAGCCCAGTTCCCAATCGCCAGCAGCTCCTCTGCTGTATAAATCATACCAGTCGGATTGGACGGCGAGTTCAAAACCAAGACCTTGGTCTTATCAGTCCGAGCAGCTTCTAACTGTTCCATCGTTACCTTGAAATTATTTTCCTCAGTGGCTTGGACAAAAACAGGAGTTCCCTCAGCCATCTTAATCTGGTCGCCGTAGCTGACCCAATAAGGCGTTGGAATGATAGCCTCATCACCTGGATCAAGCACACTCATAAAGAAGGTGTAGAGGGAGAACTTGGCTCCGGTTGCCACCGTCACTTGATTCGGCTGGATTGTGTAGCCGTAATAGTTGGCAAAATACTCCACCACTGCTTCTTTTAGCTCTGGCAGACCGCTAGTCACCGTATAAAAGCTAGCACGCCCATCCTCAATAGCTGCTACAGCCGCATCTCGGATGTTCTTAGGCGTTGGAAAATCCGGCTCTCCCAGAGTCAGAGATAGAATATCCCGCCCCTGCGCTTTCAAAGCCTTAGCTCGTGCTGCTGTTGCTAAAGTCACGCTTTCTTCCATTTTTAAGACACGATTTGATAATTTCATAGTCCCTCCTTGCTGACCAACTGTCCGCTTTCAAAACCAATCAGGTAGTAGGTGCCTCCCGACTTGACTTCCCAGATGGGCTGATCCTGAAAAAAGCCCATGGTCACCTTATCAATAGTTCCTGCTCCATTTTCCTTGGCAATGCTCTCCGCCTCTGCCTGACTGACACCTTGGTCCAGTCGATAGACCCGAATCTCATTGGAATCTTTAGCAATCAAAACAGCTTTTTCGACACCTTTACTTGTCTTGCCAAGCAGACTGTAGTAGGATTCCTGCCCATTGTAGATGGCAAAAGAATCCACTTTTTCAAGATCTGCATATTCCTTGGCCAAGCGTCTGCTTGCTTCCTTAGCCGACTGTCTCGGCTGCATAGACACTTGCAAAACTGCAAAAAATGAAAAGACAAGAACGCTGAGAACGATAAAAATACCGATAAGGTACTGCCAAATTGGAAAACTGGCTTTATTTCTATTTTTATATTTCACTCCGTCATTATACTACAAATACTCCTATTTTTCTATCTTTTTTTGATGAGAATATTCTCAAAATTCTAAAGCAATATCCTTGCATATGATACTATTTATTGGTAAAATATTGTTATGAAGATTACAGACGATTTAAGCAAAGAAGCTCTGCTTGATTTGAAAACCATGATTGTCTTTCACAAGGCAGCAAGAACCATCCGTGCCATTGAAGCCCAGATTTTTAAAAAGCATGATTTGACTCCTACTCAGTTTTCCGTCTTAGAAACCTTGTACAGCAAAGGGGAACTGCGTATTCAGGACCTGATTGACCGTATACTGGCTACTTCTGGCAACATGACTGTCGTCATCAAAAATATGGAACGCGACGGCTGGATTGTTCGCACCTGTGACCCAAATGACCGCCGGGCTTTTTTGATTGGCTTGACGGAACAAGGCAGAGCTAAAATTGAAGCCGCCCTGCCTGATCATATCAAAAATATCCAGCAAGCTCTGTCCATTCTCGAAGAAGACGATAAGCAAAATTTGATTCGCATTTTAAAAAATTTCAAAAAATTGAGCTAAATAATTGCTAACTAGTAATTAATGTTGTAACATATATTGTAACAAGAGAAATATCTCTTTATTTTATAAAAAAGGAGACAATGCAATGTCTAAAGTATTATTCATCGTCGGCTCGCTTCGTCAAGGTTCTTTCAACCACCAATTGGCTGAGCAAGCTGAAAAAGCTTTGGCTGGCAAGGCAGAAGTTTCATATCTTGATTACAAAGATGTACCATTCTTCAACCAAGACATCGAAAGTCCTGCTCCAGCTGCTGTTGCTAAGGTTCGTGAAGAAATTTTGGCCGCTGATGCCATCTGGATTTTCTCACCTGTCTACAACTGGGCTATCCCAGGAGTAGTGAAAAACCTCTTGGACTGGGCTTCACGCGCTCTGGATTTGTCAGACCCAACTGGCCCATCTGCTCTGAATGCTAAGGTTGTTACTGTTTCATCTGTAGCTAACGGCACATCACCAGACGAAGTATTCAAGCACTACCGTAGCCTGCTGCCTTTCATCCGTATGAATGTGGTAGAACCATTCACAGGTGTTGGTATCAACCCAGAAGCATGGGGAACTGGACAACTGACTGTCGCAGAAGACAAACTTGCTGAACTCTCAGCACAGGCTGATGCTCTTTTAGCAGCCCTTAACTAAAAAGAGACGATTATAAAAAGAAAAGAAAACTTATAAGACACTAACCCCCCGCAAATAATTGCGAGGGGTTTTAGAATACTTTACTGACAGGAACAGGTATTATAAATCAGCTAAAGAATATTTAGGATAAGGAATTTGAGATAATTTATCTTCTATTTTTGCTAGCATTTTCTCTTCTGATTCATCTATATACCCCTCAAACCAAACTTTTTCAATATCTTCATTGTTAAAGAAGCAAGCTTGATTATCCGTCATACCAAAAGGATATACACAGCCGGAATAGTCTAAATAACCAATTTCACCCTTATTATCATAAAGAGGATAACGGTTAATAATCATAATTTTCACTTGTCCATTTTTAAGTTGGACAACACTCCCTATCGGTAGTAGCTCAGTCATTAGAAACCTCCTTTAAAAATCTTCTCGAATTCTAAGTATTCTTCTTTTTTAATCTTTTCAGAACTTTTATCTGTTTGAATAAATGGGACCTTATGAGACTAAAATAAGCAAGAAAGAAACCCATGTCACTTAGCAAATAAGACAAGTAGCTGCCTTTGCTTAAATACTCAACAGATTGATAGATGGCAAAAACAGCAAAAATCAAGCCAATTCCAAACTTCCCATATATATTTCGACTAAAAATATATAAAAACTCATCTTTTATAGGTAGTGTTTCAAAGTGAAACTCTTTAAATGACGGCTCTTTCCTTGTCCTTGCAAGCAATTCTACTAGATACCCAACAATAACATAACCCAAAACTAACAAGATTATTTTCCATAGGAAGGACAAGCGGCTATTCGAAACAGAAGTAAATCCATGTAGCAGCATAATGCTAGCTGCGGGAACATATTTCGTGAGATCCAGATGGAATTGTGGACTATGAACATTTGCATAAATTTTATTAGTTTTTAGATCTAAATAATAGTTTCTACCTTGAAAGGTCAAGAGATAGGTTAAATATTCTTTTTCCTTCATTTCAATTGCTTTTCCAACCTTTTAAGGATAATCAATTTTTCTAATGGCCTATTTCCAAATAATAAGAGCCCAGATACTGGGAGAAAACCAATGATAGCTATAAAAGAAATAAAGCTTCCTGAAAAATAATAATCAATTATAAATTTAATTGACGTAAAAAATAGTATAGTCCCAAAAAACAATATTCCTTTACATTGTGTTTGTTGGTTATAAAGAAAATTAGGCCAGTCAAAATATAGTTTCTGATTAAAACTTTTTATAGTTCCTTTTCTAGTATTTCTTAGAACAAATATTATCAAAACTAAAACGCAGAGAACAGTCGAACACAAAATAAATATTCTGATAGGCACACTGGCAACCTGAGGTGCTGTTGCTTCTGAATAAATGTTTCGTAAAAGAAAGGAAGCAGGCAGAATAGCCCAAGTGAGATTAGGAGCTTTCTCTTCTTTCTTATCTATAGAGTATAGTTGTCCAGTTTTTCTATCATAAAAAATATTTTTATCTCTGAAATTACCTAACCAAAATACATTCTTATTCATTGATTTCTTCCAAGTGGCGACGGTTCATAATCATAGCACTTCCATTCAGTAAGTAATTGGTCATACATTACCTTGATTCATAGATTATAAGCTAAAATTCTTTCTTTATTGTTTCATCAATTCCTTTATTGCCATCATTCTTTTCATAAAATTGCTTTTTGTTATTGCCATATAAAATATAAAATAAAAGGCAATAACTTCTATTAAGTTTGTCATGGTAGGAGCGTTCAAATATTCTCTCATTTGAAAAACAGTTAAGAAAGAACTCACTGAAAATGTAATAAGAAGAATGTATAATCGGTTTCTCTCTTCTTCTAAAAAATTCAACCAACCAACATGTTCATATAATTTGGGATTAAATACTTCAACGTTTTGCCCTAAATACTCATCTTTAAATCCAAAGTGACAGACCAAAGATATAAGAATAAGAGTCGCGCACAAAACAATTACTTTGAAAATAGGGGATTCAAATTTTATATTGTTTACTTGAATGAGAAAAGCATTTCCTAGAATTCCAAAGGATATTACTAACCACCTGAGATTAGGAAAAACTCTCTCATTGACTTTATTAGAATATACTTTTTTTCTTTTCACATCATAAAAGATGTTTCGACCTTGAAAGCCGCCTATGATAACCATAGATTTCATTTTCTTCATTTTTCAATACCATCATATTAATAAAAAATAGAGCTGAAAGAAAGAAAGAAAGAAAGAAAGAAAGAAAGAAAGAAAATTCTTCCTAAACTTTACCTATCCACCACTTGAGCTTCAAATTTAGCAGGTTTGTTGTCTACATTGGTGATGGTGATAGTATAGGGTTTGTTATTCGTGACGTCAAAAACTTTTTCTCCCTGATAATTAACAACAATCCCATCTTTTACTAAATGAATACCTTTTTGATTATTAGGAAGCTCATTCTTGTCTCCCTCGGTACTGCCTATCTTAATAATTTTCTTTTCACTTACCCCAAATAATACATCCCCAAATTTTTCAGACCAAACATTTGTACCTGATAATTTTATTTTAGCATCATTTAATTTTTTTTAACATTAATTCTGAACTATACTCTAACTGATCCGTATTTGGAGACACTCTTAATTCAACGCTTTGACCTGATTGCAGAGTATATTTGCCGTAATTTAAAATTGCCTGAACGTACCAGACAACAAACAGACTATACAGCAGGCCAATAATAATCCTTGAACGCCTACTTTTAAAACAGCGCAAAAGGAATAATAGAGAAGCAATAAAAATTACTGAAGTTATCATTCTTTATTTCCTTTATAGACCCCATATCATATTAGGACTCTATCCATTCTGCAATATTTCATCTTCTTTCCTTTTTCTCCGCTGACCCGACAACCTGATACATAGCAACAGTACTATCATACGAAGAATCAAATAGACCAAACGAAGGATTTTCATCTTACCAAGAGCAGACAAGAAGTCCTCCCTTGCATACCCTATCTCATGGGTTAATTCCTCAATAGTCTTACCTGTCTTTTGCTCCACAATAGCTGCATTCTTTGATATTAGAAAGTATCTAGTGTCTAATGTCGAAAAATTTGATTTGGACAACGACCCGTCTAAAGGAAATGAAATCGCATAATTTTCCTTATTAGGAATCCGATTGTATTCAGCGGAAACCTGATCATCATATTTACTAGGGTAACAAGTCATTTTTATATTTTCATAGTCCAGATGCATAATTCCATCTAATACATCATTAGTCCATTCTTCCGCATAGTGGTATAGATTCGCCTTTCTATCTACTATTGGCCAAACCATAACATACCGACTATGCATGAATTCCTTGGTCAAGGCCGAGTTGTTAGCTAAACTAGTCGCACCAATCTCGTATACTGACCAAATAAGAACTATGAGCATTAAGAAAGCTTGAGTTGGTTTGTTTTTATAATAGTTTTTCATTTTTTTTAACATTTTACTCTCCGATAGAGGGATTGGGTTTGTCTAAATCCTTTTGGAAATGTTGGATAGCATTCATGAATTTTTCGAAGTTTGATGATTGTTCACTAGAATGAGAAGAAACGTATAATTTATAAGTTTCTTCTAATTTATTCATTCCTTTCGTGTAATCCCCTTCTCCAATATTTTGAACAAATTCATAAGCTCTATAGCCAGATGTTCTCTCAACACTATCGTAATATGAGTTTGTAACATCAACTACGCTATCCCCATTCTTCATTTTGTTGTAAATATTAACAGCATCTAAATCTGAACGATAGTCATCGTTACCAAGACTCGGCGGAAGTCCCATAGTACCAGCTACATCACCTTGCCATCCCGCTAAATCATCTTCATTTTCAATAAAATGATTACCTGTATAATGTGCGGAAATAGTTGCGGCCATATGGGAATAGTCTGTGGTTCCTCCAAATTGAGATAGTAATTCTCTTACTCTAGATTTTTGATTGGCATCTAAATCGGCATATCTAACATCTTTCCCATATGCCTTTGAAGCACCAGCATCTAGTTTTTGAGTAAGTTCTGCTTCTGAATCTGTTTCCTGAATCTTTTTTAGGTTAGTAAAATTATGCTGATTCTGAATAGCTTTCTGAATCGTATCAATTTCATCATCTTTTAAGCCATATTTTTTCAAAACAGATTTCATTCTATAATTAATACCAACATTTATACCGTTTACCCCATTCGGGCTATATAATCCACCGACCACTTGCCAAGCTCCATAAGATTTATCACCATAAGAGTAAGATGCAACTATTTTAAAGAATTCTATATTTGCTTTCTTGGATCCATATTCCTTTTCTAGCTTTTGATATAAATTTAGTAATATCTCTGATTCAGTTCGACTAAATCCATACTGTTGTCTAATAGTTTGAATAAATTTCTCTTTTTTAGTTACTGGTATGTATGTCTCAATCTTCTGTCCCTTCATTTTAATAGCCCAGCTCATATCTACACCATCAACTGAGTAATTTCCATCACTATCCACTAGGACTTGGCTTAGCTGGCTGGCTCCTTGGATAGCTAGACGAAGAACTTCTAGACTATCGCTGAAATATTGGGAGACTTGAGCGACAAAGAACTCCAGCTTTTCAATCTTCTCTTCCAATTCTTTGATTTGTGATTCAATTTGCGATTCTGCACTAGAAAGAATCACCAGAGACTGCATGTGAGAAACGATATTAAATGTAGCAATAGACTTCATGCGCTCTAAGAATGATTCTTTTGCTTCAATAGCCTTTTTGACAGAGGCTAGCTGCTGCTCTCTCAACTCTTTTGTCTTCTTCAGCTGATCCAGGTCGAGGTTTCCGTACTCAGCTACCTGAGCATCTGCAGCTCTGTATGAATTTAACTCCGTTTGAATGTCGTCCACTGCAGCCTGTAGCTTCTTAATGGCAGGAATGATAATCTCTGAAAAGAGGCCTTTCCCTGCTGTATAGGCTGCTCCCATGAGTTCTCCAGAGTCTAGGGTAGCTATCAGGTGATCACATCCCTGAGATAATCGGTCTGTCACCTCATTAGCCACTCGAATATTATTAGCCATTGCCTCCATCAGCTGTGAAGACTCTGACGCACTGTACTTTACTCCCATGGTAAAGAGTTCCTTTCTTTCGTCAATTTTTCTCGATTTTCATCTAATTTTTGCCGAACTTTCCTTGTTTGTTTGGAAACATTGTCCAACTCTTGCTCTACGTAGCTGTCAATTGCTTGCTGCAAGGCTTGGTTTTCTTCCCATATTTTACGATTGGTAGAACTAGTCTCTGATACGGGATCTATCAAGTTTTCTATTTGGGCATTCATCGTCCAAATATCTGTACGAAAATCCATTACCTTCTCTTCATAACGCCTTTTGAGAACTAAAAGATCTTCTTCTTGATTCTCAAGCTGAATGATTTGCTTATGTAATTGCCCACGTTTTTCTTGATTTTTATCTTTTATCATCAGTTGCTCCAACGTTGCGCTTGCTCTACATCACGCTTTTCAATTTTATAAGCTATATCAGGAAATTTATTAGCCTGAGCCAGGACAGCTACGCTAAAGTCACTGACAGCCTGCAGCATTTGATTGCATACCTGACGGCCTGCTTCCATCCCAGCAATCTCTGTTGTATAGCTAAACTCTACCTGCTGATTTTGCTTGTCGCTTGTATCTACCCCAACCAATTCACTGATAGCATTCTGAGCGGAAATACTATCCGACTTGATTTTTCCCATAGTTCTAAAACTCCTTAGAAAATTCATTTTTTATAACAATTTTATCACAAAAATATTACGTAGATATTACAAAAATTGATTTCCCTTTTCACACTTCCTTGACATAAACCAACTCTTGTTCACTAGACAGGTCAGGTCGGTAGGTGAAGCCAGCAAAGCTTAATTTTTTCATCTGTTCGATTTCTGTCACTTGGTTAGTTATTAAAGCTGTTAAAAACTCACCGCGCGCTTTTTTAGAAATGGTCGAATGGACTTTCAGCTTTCCGCCTCGGTCTTCCAGAAATTTGAAACCTATCATGCGCTGGCGGGTTTCCGTGGAAAAGACTGTTTCAAACTCGCTGGACAGGAGGGAGAAAATCATCTCATCTTCTGCCAGAGCTTGGTCATAAGCTTCTTTCCAAAATGCCTTGAAACTCTTCCCATCTAACTTGAGTGGCATCATAAAGTCCAAGCGATGGGGAGCTATGGGCTCCAGGGCTGGGATGACACCGTAAAGCGCTGATGTAATAGCAAGATACTTCTCGATATACTGACTTTCCTCCTTGGTATAGTCCTGTCTCTTGATATGACGGTACATGAGTCCATCAAAAAGATAAAGGGCTGGAGCATGCTGCGCAGTTCCTTCTCGCAAAGCCTGAATGGCTTGCCACTCTACCTCCGCTCTTTCTGGGGAGATTTTATAAAATGATGCCAAGTCAGTTACTGACATGGTTGCCAACTCATCCAACACAGCCTGAGTTTGTGCTGAAAGTGGATTAGGAGTTGCTGATGGCGCAGTTAGATTCAACTCTTTGGCAGTTGGGATAAGAATTTTCATAGTTTCCTTCTTTCATTTAGTGAATATGACGGACAACCCATTTACCCAAGGCTGTCTCTAGTAGATAGCTGCCGATAATGAAGCCTAGCAGATTAGTCAGGATATCACCCAAGTCAAAAATGCCAAGATGAAAGAGATACTGGCTCCCCTCAACCAGACTGATAGCCAAGGTAAAATAAGCCGCATGTTTCCATGACAGCTTGCAGAGAAAGCCCAGCGGAATGAACATAATGATATTCATGGTGGGTACCAGCTTATCTCCATAAATCCAATTATAGGTAAAAGACTGCAGGTCCAGACTGAAGCCCTGCCTGCCGATATTTTTCAAAAAGAGGGCATAGAATAGAATGAGAAAATAGAGGGTGTAACTGGCTAGCACCAGCCAACGAGGAATGTGCCGACTATAGAGGCCGCGAATAAAAAGCGAGCTAATAGCTGTCAGAGTCAGGATGATAGAAGCTGGTATCAGCAGGTTCCACTCTGGCTGATTCTTGTAAAAGACAAGGGCTACATAGGCATAAAAAAAGCGCATATAGAGCCAAGACCAAAAAATCAGACTGCCTAGGAAGGCTGCCATATCAAAGATTATTTGTTTTTTCATCTGAAACCTCCCTTTCTTCTTTTTAAGATTATATCAAATTTCAATGGGACATTCTATTTTTTGCTTGACTTTGATTTACAGAGATGTTATCATCTAGTTATAAAGACTAGATAAGAAAGTGATAAAGATTTGAACGCTCAACAAGTTTTTCCCAAGTGGGACGAATTACCAGAACTGGAGCTATATTTGGACCAAGTTCTGCTCTATGTAAACAATGTCTGTGGCTCTTCCATTTCAGCTGCTGACAAGGGACTGACCGCTTCTATGATTAACAACTACGTCAAGCATGGCTATATTGCCAAGCCGGTCAAGAAAAAATATCAACGTCGTCAGGTAGCACGCTTGATTGCCATAACAACCTTAAAAACGGTCTTTTCTATCCAGGAAATCTCAGCTACTTTAAATATGCTGCATAAATCAGCAGATTCGCGAGAGCTTTATGATGACTTCGTTGACTACATGAATGGCAATAAACTAGAGGTGGTACCCATTATTTCCACAGCCTGCCAGACGGTCAAACTCTATCAAAAGACCTTATCCCTAATCCAAGTACCAAATGAGGAGGAAGAAAATCTTGAACTACGCGCTTAAACTCAGTAAAAAACTATCCTTCGGAGAGGAAATTGCCAATGCTGTTACCCATGCGGTAGGAGCCGTCCTGATGCTGATTCTGCTGCCTATCTCAGCCATTTATAGCTATGAAGGGCACGGGTTGGTGGCTGCTGTCGGAACTTCTATCTTTGTTATCAGCCTCTTTCTCATGTTCCTCTCCTCGACAGTCTATCACTCTATGTCCTATGGCTCGACCCACAAATATATCTTGCGCATTATCGACCACTCCATGATTTATATCGCCATTGCTGGCAGCTACACGCCAGTCGTGCTGTCGCTGATGAATAACTGGTTTGGCTATCTCATCATTGCTATCCAGTGGGGAACGACCATCTTTGGTATCCTCTATAAGATTTTCGCTAAGAAGGTCAATGAAAAATTCAGTTTGGCACTCTATCTGATTATGGGCTGGCTGGTGGTCTTTATCATTCCGCAGATTATCGGTCAAACCGGACCAGTCTTCTGGGGACTCATGCTGGCTGGTGGCCTCTGCTATACTGTAGGAGCTGGCTTCTATGCTCAAAAGAAGCCCTACTTCCACATGATTTGGCACCTTTTCATTCTAGCGGCCTCTGCCCTGCAATACCTTGCTATCGTTTATTTTATGTAAGAAAAAATACAAAACCGTCTGAGGATTCTCAGACGGTTTCTTTGTTTATGCTGATTATTGATTCATCCCTGCTTTTCTAGAGGACTTCTTTGCTTGTGCGCTTTTCTGACTTGCTTAAAGATTGGATATAAGATTGGAACAGCGATGACTGTGGCTAGACTGGAGCCAAATGTACCAGTAATCTCAGCTACTGCCAGTAAAAAGGCTGCTGGTAAACTACTCCCGCCAAACAGTGTTCCTGTCAGAGTGTACTTGAAGATATTGAGTACAATCTTCACCAAAGCTGCTGCTACTGCTGTCACAAGAATATTTCTTAGTTTATCCTTTCTCTGAAAAAGTTCTTCATACAGAAAATGAATCACCACGGCCACCGCAAGTGCTTCTAGCAAGATAACTGGGATTTCCACTGCGTAACCATTCAGCAAGTCAAATATTCCCAATCCGATAGCGGCCGCTAAAAAACCGAGTTTACTGCCAAAAATCAGACAGCCCACTACCACCAGTGCATTCCCAAAATGAATAAATTGAGCTCCGACAGGAATTTTAAAAAACTGAATGCTCAGAAAAATCAAAGCAGCAAATAAACTAATCATGGTTAAGGTTTGCAAATCAAGTGTTTGTTTCTTCATCTCTTTCCTCCATTAAGGCTTGAAAATCAGCGAAAAGCTCTCCTAGGTAGGGCTGGTAAAAAACGCCCTTCTTTGGATCTATTTGCTCTTTAAAGCTAAGTACCAAGCTCTTTTCAATAAACTTCAAAATCACCGGCAGGGCTTGCTTGATGTCAATCCCCTGAACAAAAGCCGCAGCTACAAGTGTCGTCAATATATCACCCGTTCCAAAAAATTGCTGGGGCAGAGCTGGACTGGAAAAGAGGTTAAACTCCTCTGTTGCCGCATCAAAATAGGCCACACCAATCTGATTCTCTTTCATCGGCAAGCCAGTCAACAAGACCTTGCTCGGTCCTAACTCAGCCAAACGCTTGCAGTAGTCCTCCCATCTATCTTCTGATAAACTCTCTTCGTAGGATTCTTCTAACAACAAACAGGCTTCCGTCAAATTGGGCAGAACCAAATCGGCATGCTGGCAGAGGCGACGCATATGGTCTAGATGGGCATCTGAAAATCCCTGATAAAAAGTCCCCTTGTCTCCCATGATAGGATCCACGATAAGGGGCAAGCTTTTTTCCTTTTTAAAGTGCAGCAAATTTTCCACCTGTATGTCAGATTTCAAATATCCTGTTACCAAAGCTAAAAAGTCGAACTCTAGGCTCTGCCATTGTTTCAAAAAAGCAAGCATCCCATGCGTGTAATCATCTATATAGACGTCTGGAAAACCGCCTGTATGGGACGATAAAATCATGGTTGGCAACAGGGCCACCTCTAGCTGGCAAATTGCAAAGAGCGGCAGGGCAGCTGTTACAGCAACCTTACCTAAGCCAGAAATATCTGTGGCCAGAATGACTGTTTTTGTTTTCATGACTTCTCCTACTTGCTCTCTATTGTAAAATATCTGAAAATGAGTTACAATATGAAAAAATCAAATCTGTATGGGGACAGTTTTATGACCAAGGCAAAATACCAACGCATCGTCGATAAGATTACTAAGGATATTAAAGAGGGAAAACTGACAACTGGTCAGAAAATTCCTTCTGTCCGGAAGCTGGCAGAGCGTTATCACTGTAGCAAGGATACTGCGCAGAAGGCTCTGATTGAGCTCAAGTATCAGAAGTACATCTATGCCGTTCCCAAAAGCGGCTACTATGTGCTGGAGAATGCTCAGGAAGAAAAGCAGGATTTGGAGTTACCTGTGAGGGATGACCGTCACCAAGCCTATGAGGATTTCCGACTCTGTGTGAATGAAACTCTGATTGGCCGGGAAAATTATCTCTTCAACTATTACTCTCAGCAGGAAGGACTGGAGGATTTACGTCGCTCTGTGCAAAAGCTAATGCTAGACTCTGCTGTTTATGCTTCTAGGGATCAGTTGGTACTGACTTCCGGCACCCAGCAGGCTCTCTATATCCTTTCACAGATTGACTTTCCCAACCAAAAAGAGCGTATCTTAGTAGAGCAGCCGACCTACCATCGGATTAATGATCTTCTGCTAGCGCAAAAACTTCCTTATGAAACCATTGAAAGAACACCACAGGGGATTGACCTGCAAGAGCTGGAGAGGATTTTTCAAAGCGGAAAGATTAAGTTTTTCTACACCATTCCGCGTTTTCACTATCCCTTGGGCCACTCTTACAGTCGGCAGGAAAAGGAAGAAATTCTTCGGCTAGCCCAGCTCTATAATGTCTATATCGTAGAAGATGACTATCTATCAGACTTTGATAGCCGTCGGGAGCTGACCTTTCACTATCTAGACAATAGCCAGCGGGTCATCTACATCAAGTCCTTTTCAACCAGCCTTTTCCCAGCCCTGAGGATTACCGCCCTACTCCTTCCGCCCCAGATTCAAAAAACCTTCATCGTTTACAAAAGCGCCGTGGACTATGACAGCAACCTCATCATGCAGAAGGCTCTATCTCTCTACATCAACAGTCTCATGTTTGAAAAAAATAGGCTGGCGCTGCTGCAGCTTCAAGAAGAGGAAGCAAGAAAGGCGCAGATACTACTGGAGCAAGCTCAGCTGCCACTATCCAGCTATCTGACAAAGGACGGCATTCTGTTAGACTTGAGGTCACTTTCTTCCGTCAGTGCTCTCAAACACAGCAGCCTGCCGCTTGACTTCTTTGAACAGAGCTACCTTGCTAGCTGCCCTTACCAGTATGCTAAGCTGCCTTATGATAACTTAGAAAAAAATGTAGAGAAATTAAAAGACTATTTAAAATAGGTGTAGAATTCCAAATGAATTCTACACCTGTTATTTATAATCAGGCTTTTCAAGACTTCATCATGCCAGCCTGGAGTTGGTACATTTTCTTATAGGTGCCATCTTGAGCTAGCAATTCTTCGTGGCTGCCGGATTCGATAATGCGGCCCTTGTCTAAGACATAGATGCAGTCGGCATCCTGAATGGTAGATAATCGATGGGCTATGGCAATGGTTGTCCTACCCTGCCGCATCTTTCTCAGTGAGGCTTGAATCAGCTCCTCTGTTTCCGAATCAATATTGGCTGTCGCCTCATCCAAAATCAATATTTTAGGCTTGGTGGCGATGGTCCTAGCAAAGGCTAGAAGCTGCCGTTGACCGCTGGAAAAAGTCGCTCCCCGCTCAGTCACAGGGGCATCATAGCCTTGAGGCAACTGACTGATAAATCCATGAGCATCTACAAACTTGGCCGCTTCTATAATTTCTTCTCGCGTCAGCTGCTCTTGGTAAAGCTTGATATTGGAAGCAACGCTACCGTGATAAAGGAAGGGATCCTGCAAAACAAGGCCAATCTTTCGCCGCAGCTCCGCCTGACTATAGTCTTTAATATTGCGTCCATCAATCAAAATCTGTCCCCGCTCAAATTCATAAAAACGCAGGAAAAGATTGATAATAGAGGACTTGCCAGAGCCAGTCGAGCCCACAAAGGCAATCGTCTGGCCTTTTTTGACAGAAAAGGAGATATCCCGCAAAACATCTCGCTTTCCATCATAAGAAAAGGAAACATGCTTGAATTCGATGCTGCCATCTTGGATTTGCAAGTCTTGGTTAGCCTGCTCAGGCTCATAGTCTGTGCGGTCCATGATTTCAAAAACCCGCTCCGCAGCAACCATAGATGTCTGTAAAACAGAGTAATTCTGCATAACATCAATCAAAGGATTAAAAAGCTGATTGACATACTGGATAAAGGCATACATAATACCTGCCGTAATACCCGCCACTTGCCAAGTCATGCCAAAGTAAGTCAGAATCACTCCATAAGCCAAGATTTTCAGCAGGGACATGGCCGGTCTCAGAAAGAGACTGTTGATATTGAGATAGCGATTGGTGAAGCCTAAATGCTGACCGTTGATTTCTTCAAATTCCCTCAGCAAGCGCTTCTCTTGCCCAAACGCCTGAATAATCCGCATCCCCTCAATACTCTCAGATAGCTTGACATTCAAATCGCTGAGTTTATTCCGGACCTGCTTCAGCTGACGATTGGATAGATGCTGATAGAGCAAGATAGAGGCTGCCATCAGAGGCAAAAAGAGAGCAATCATCAGGGTCAATTGCCAGTTGAGGGCAAACATGGCGCTCAAAGTAACAACTAAAATCAGCAAGGAGCTCAAAAAATTAGAAAAAATCTCACTGAACATATCTGCGACTGCCTGAGTATCATTAGTCAGGCGGGAAACGATAGCACCAGCTGGCGTTTTATCAAAATAAGCCATTTGCAGGCGCTGGATATTGGCAAAACTTTCCTGTCGCAAATCCCGAACCACACTTTGAGCCACACGCGCAAAGAAATACTTTCCCAAGAAGGTAAAAAGTACCCGCAAGAGGAAAAGGCCATAGTAAAGAGCCAGCAAAGGCAGGCCAGCAAAGGCTTGGTTACGGCCGATAAATTGATCAATAAAATAGCGGGCCAAGAGCGGCAATGCTGTTGTTACCAGAGTCGTCAGCAGGATAAATGTCAAAGCCATGCTGCTCACTATCCTGTAGCGCCACATATAGCCAAGGAGGCGATGAAAAGTTGCTTTCTTTTTCATATTAATCTTCCTCCTTCAAGCTTTCTGCCAGCTGCTGATTATGATAAGTCTGGGCATACCAGCCCTTTTGCTCCAATAGCTCTTGGTGGGTGCCCCGCTCCTTGATACGCCCCTCTTCCATAACCAAAATCAGGTCTGCATGCACCAAGGCTGACAGCCGATGAGCTGTGATGATGGTTGTCTTGCCAGCACGCTCTGACTTTAGATTTTCTAAAATCAGATGCTCTGTCTTGGCATCAACAGCCGACAGGGAATCATCCAAAATCAGGATTTCAGGATTGGTAATAATAGCCCGACTCATCGCCAAGCGCTGCTTCTGCCCACCAGATAAGGACAAGCCCCGCTCACCGACAACCGTATCCAGCCCCTCTGGCATAGCCTGAATATCCTCATACACACCGCATAGTTTAGCGGCAGCTAGAACCTGGCTATCTGTCAGCTGGGGATTAGCAAAACGGATATTGTCCCGAATGGACAGAGCAAAAAGCATCTGTTCCTGTGGTACATAGCCGATAAGACGGCGCAAGTCTTTGAGACGGTACTCTCGGATATCATGTCCATTCAAATAGATAGCCCCCTCCTGAATATCTTGCTCCCGCAGCAGCAAGCGCAGAAGAGTGGTCTTCCCTGAGCCCGTCTGACCGACAATTCCCAGTGTCTGTCCCTGCTCAATAGAAAAATAAATATCCGATAAACTAGTCCCCTCTGCATAAGCAAACTTCCGAATGTCATAATCCAATCGACCATTTTCCGCATGAGAGAGGGGTTGTTCAGCTTCCTTGACATCTGACTCCTGAGCCAGCAGTTTCTCAATCCGTTCATAGGAAACAGCACCTCGCTGGCCGATGTTAAAAAGATAGCCTGTAGCCTGCAGCGGCCAAACCAGCATATCCAGATAAGTGATAAAAGTAACCAACTCTCCTATGGTAAACTGCCCTTGGGAGATAAAAATTCCACCGAAAATCAAGGTCAAAACATAAGAAAGACCGATAAAAAGCAAAACCAAGGGGTCAAAAAGAGAATCGTACTTGGCAGCCAAAACGTTTTTTTCGTAGACCTCCTGATTGGTCTTGGCAAAAGACTGAGTCTCCGCCTCCTGATAACCAAAGGACTTGGTCACTCGAATCCCTGAAACACTCTCCTGAACCTTATTGTTCAAATCCGAAAACGCCTCTTGAGCAGCCTTAAAACTTTCATGATTTTTTCGGCCAATCAAGCCCGTACCCCACGACAAGAAGGGCATGGGCACAATGGCAATCAAGGTTAGCCGCCAGTCCAAAACGAAAAACATAGTCAGCAGGGTCACCAGGGCTGTAATAGAAGCATCCACAGCTGACATGACTCCACCCCCAGCCAGACTGACAATTGCATTGATATCGTTGGTCGCATGAGCCATCAAGTCCCCTGTACGGTATTTCTGATAAAAAGAGGGAGACATGTGAGTAAAGTGCTCGAACAATCGAGAGCGCAGAATTCGTCCCAGATTATTAGACGTCCCTAAGATATAAAGACGCCAGACATAACGGAGGCCGTACATGATAAAAGCTGAAGCAATCAGCAACAGCAAATTAAAGAGCAGCTCTTGAGAAGTCAGATGTTTGCTAGCAATTCGGTCAATAACCTGACCGATGACTCTGGGCGGTATCAGATTGAAGACACTGACCAAGGACAAGGCCAGGATACCGATGATATAGCGCCGCTTTTCTAACTTAAAAAACCAGGCTAATTTTCTAATGAGGTTCATAATTTCTCCTATTCTTACTAGTCTTTTTATTATACTGTTTTTTAAGGAAAAATGAAACACAGCGGATTGGAGCGCTGTGCTTCGATTCTATTTTTTACTGGTCAGCTGGTAACTAACAGCCAGTAAATCAAAGATTTCCTGATCGCTCAGGCTATCATCCAAGGGCAGACTGAGCCAATATTTCTTATTCATGTGAAAGGCTGGATAAATCCCCTTTTTCTGAATCAGTTCTGCTACATGATCATTCTTAACATTTAGCACCTCAATAGCGCCGCTTCGCTCTGCTTCAAACTTAGACCAGTCTGTGGTCAGAAAAGCCCCATACCATTTTTTACTGTCCTGGTGGCGGAAAACTCCAGCCTTGGTCGAGCTCTTTCTGGACGACTTCTCCCAGAGGTACTCTATTTGCCCCTGATAAACCTCAGCCGCATGATCCCGCAGTCGCTTACTCTGCTCATAGAGAAAGCCAACCTCATCAAAACAGTGCTGACGGATAGCCAGAAGAGCTGCCTGACAAGCTTCACGAACCTGACCGACAAACTCCCCCGTCACCTGCTCCATCTTGACCTGCACATAGGCGTCATCAGTATCGCAGTCAAAAACCTGATAGTCTAGCTCTGCATCTCTGATAGTCACTTCCAAGCGAAAGTCACCCTTCATAATCTTCTGCGAGAAACGGTAAGCTCCATCAGACTCCTTAAAGCCGTAAGTCTGAAGCTTATTTAGATTAGACTTGTATTTTTCAAATAGTTCCAACATTTTATTAGGAGCCGCTAGAGCCCTTCTCCTCCTTAAAATACAATTTTAGTTCCATGCAGCTGGTCAACTGCCAGACTGTCTATAATTTGCTGACGATTGCCCAGATGAATGCCACCGCCCGGCATGATATCAATCCGATCAGCAGCATGCTCGATTAACTCATCCAGCCAAGCAAAATGCTTCTCAATCGGCTCACTGGCAGGTCCTCCGTGGGTCAAAATTCGCTGGACACCGTTCTCAATCAGCCAGTCTATTTCGCCAAACTGGTATTCAGCCGGTATGGCATCAAAAGCCATGTGGAAGACTACTTCCAGTCCCTTGCAAGCCTCCAGCAGGCGCTGCATCTTCGAAACATCTATTTCGTTCTTCTCCGTCAAGACACCAAAGACCACTCCCTGACTCCCGGCTTCCTTGGCTTTTTGGATATCTGCCAGCATAATCTCAATTTCAAGATCCGAGTAAACAAAATCACCGCCCCGAGGCCGAATCATGGTCATCACTGTCGCACCATAAAGCTTGGCTAAGTCAACTGCTGCTCGAATTACGCCATAGCTGGGCGTCGTACCACCGACAGCCAGATTATCACAGAGCTCAATCCGTTGAGCTCCCGCCCTCATAGCCTTTTCTAACAAAGTTACATTTTCCGCACAAAATTCATAAAGCATCATCTCACCTCTGATTTAATATATTGATTCCCTCTACCTATTATAACACAAGAGCTTCGCGATATCAGCTCTTATCAAATTTTCTAGCTTCTCTCTTACACCAATCAAGCCAATTAGTCTGATAGTCTTCCTTGGACAAGATGCGGTTCTGTAAATCAGCTATCGAGAAGATGCCTCTTTCTTGACAAGCCTGGACACAGTATCGATAAAAGACCCAGTTAAGCTCGTCCCTATCATAATAGATGGGAATATGAGAGAGGCCAGCCTGATAAGCCTTAAAGGCTCTGCTATGTCCATCAGTAAAGAAAACTTTTCCATCCATACGCTTGACAGGTAAAGCTTCAAGTTCTTGTTGGTCAAAATCAATACAAATCCTGTCCAGCTTTTCCCGTGAAAGGTAGAACTGACTGGGCTGGATCTGCGCTATGGACAAGGTCAAATCAAGTGTATAGGATCTGCCTTTCTCTGTAGCAAGGGTTGGATAGAAACCAAGCGACTCAAACAAACTGCGAGAGGGCTGATTGAAATCGTAAATTTCTTGAACTGCTAGTTTTTGATAGTCTAGATTGCGTGCGCGCTGTATCAAAGCAGAAAGAACTTTCTTGCCAACTCCTTTCCTACGGTAGTCCGCATTTCCAATGATAATAGGCAAATCATCTTGCCAAAAGGTCACATCCCCAATGGCCAGCCAGCACTCCTGCTCCCAAACCTCAATAAAATACACTTCACCTTGCCTAGCAAGATAATCATACATCCTTTGAACTCGCTCCGGCGAATAGGGCTCTCTTCTGCCATCAATCATATAAATCATATCTGGATCTTGGTACCAGTCCAAGGCCAGCTCAAACTGACCATCATAGGCCCGCAAACGCAGATTGTCATCAATAATAATCAGCTCCTCTTGCTGGATATTGGGAATAGGCATCTTCTCTCCCTCACAATGCTATTGCTCAAATAATAGTATAAAAACTCCATTTGATTCGGAAGGACTCCTCCTCAAATGAAGTTTTCTTTTTTAGAATCCATAGCCCATGCTGAACTGGATTTTAGCAGCACCGTTCTGGAAGCTGATCTTGTTAATGCTGAATTGACTCTGCGGCAGAGCTAGAAGGAAACTATCTCCCTCCGTTGTGATAGATGAATTAGAGGCCTGCATTTGTTGCTTCAGCATGCCTGTCACCCAAGATTTAGGGATAGGAAGAGAGCCCAGCTTGGCACTATCGATTGTGATGTGCAAGACATTATCTCTCACCGTCACATCCACCTCTAGGTCCAGCTTACTGTCAATAAAGAGCAGTTTGACTGGATACTGGATGCGTAGCTTATTGCCTTCAATACTGTAAACACTGTTCAGCAGCTCCTGATTCTCAGAGTCAGTCAGAGAAGACTTGAGCACCTGATTAAGCTGGACGCTATTGAGAGAAACTTCTGTGCTGACTCCCTGAGCCGTCACATTGGCATTGCTCAAAGCCGGCTCAATAATACTCATCCAGGAAGCACTGCCTTGAACATTTTTTAATTGTTCACTTTGATTAACAGATGCAGGAACTAGAAACAGCACCGCTGCAAGCAACAGCACCAAAGCAATTCCCACTACTCTTTTTACCATTTTCATGTTTGTATTCCTTTAATTTGAGAAAATCCCTTTAGCTAAAAACACAGAAAGGATTTATCTTATTTTACACTATTTTTGCATAATTTTCTGTAACAAACATATTAAAAAGCTAACAATCTTGTGAGAAAAGGCTGGGACAGATACTCCCAGCCTCTCAATCACATAGCGCTAGTTTTACAAGGCTCATCATAGATAGCCTATTCTTACTTAATTACTTCCTGAGTCTTAGCATAGTTGGCTTCGACTGCTTCTTTTTCTGATTTCCACCAGTCTTGGTTATCCGTGTACCACTTGATGGTCTCTCTTAGACCTGCTTCAAAGTTGGTGAACTCTGGCTTCCATCCTAGCTCATCGCGGAGCTTGCTGGCATCAATGGCATAGCGAAGGTCGTGGCCGGCACGGTCTGTCACATGGTCATAAGCATCAGCTGGCTGTCCCATTTCCTTGAGAATCAGCTCTAGAACTTCCTTATTATTCTTCTCACCATCAGCACCAATCAAGTAAGTTTCGCCGATTTGTCCCTTGGTCAAAATCGTCCAAACACCTGATGAATGGTCATTGGTATGAATCCAGTCACGGACATTCTTGCCTTCACCATAGAGTTTTGGCTTGATACCGCTCAAGATATTGGTGATCTGGCGCGGAATGAACTTCTCAATGTGCTGGTAAGGACCATAGTTGTTTGAACAGTTAGAAATCGTCGCTTTCACGCCAAATGAACGCACCCAAGCTTTAACGATTAAGTCTGAAGCTGCCTTGGTTGATGAGTAAGGTGAGCTTGGATTGTACTTGGTTTCAGCAGTAAATTTCTCACCTGGTCCTTCGCCATGACCTGGCAAATCTTCACGCAGAGGCAGGTCCCCATAGACTTCGTCAGTCGATACATGGTGGAAACGAATGTCGTATTTACGAGCTGCTTCCAAGAGTGTGTAAGTTCCGATAAAGTTGGTGTGGATAAACGGACTCGGGTCATTGAGTGAGTTGTCATTGTGGCTTTCTGCCGCATAGTGAACGATAGCATCAGCTTCGGAAGCCAGCTTATCTACCAAAGCTGCATCAGCAATATCTCCAACAACCAACTCAACGCGGTCGCCTAAAATTTCTTCAATATTAGCCCGATTACCCGCGTAAGTCAGCTTGTCCAGTACTGTCACATGGACATCTGGAAAGTTATTGTAAACATAGTGGACAAAGTTAGAACCGATAAAACCAGCTCCGCCTGTCACAATAATCTTTTTGTATTCAGTCATTGATTTATTTTTTCTCCATAATAAAACAAAATAAGGAATTATTTGTTTCGTAAAAAATAGTAATTTTGAAATTATATAAAGGGCTAAGAAAATAAACAAAAAGAGGAGAACCATCATCAGAATGAATCCTAATGGTCCTAGAGAAATAAGAAAATAGAATATAATCAGCAAGAAATAGATAATATATTCAAACACTTGTTCTATTCACTCTTCTTACAAATCTTCTTTTCTTAGAGGTTTTACATCCTTGAGTAATGGATGGTTCTTGTCTGCTTCTGAGACTTCTGCTGCTTCTAGGTTTTCCCACTGGATGCCTAGAGCTGGGTCTGCATAGTTGACAAAGGCATACTTCGGTTTGAGCTCCAAAGCCCAATAGTCGTTTACCAGATAGCTATAAGAAACAGTGTCAGAAAGGACTTGGAAGCCGTTGGCTACACCACGCGGCACAAAAATCCCCTTGCTGGCATCAATGACTGTCTGGTAGGTGTTACCAAAGGTTTCACCCTCACGTAAGTCTACCCATGAGCCTAGTACTTTACCATCGTCAGCGACTGAAATGTACTTATCCCATGGCTCAGCATGAAGACCACGCAGGACATTTTTACGAGAAAAGCTGACATTATTTTGCAGTTTCCCTTCTGCATAGAAGCTTTCAGGGAAGCCTAGCGGCAGCATTTTTTCCTTTTGGAAATTCTCCTTAAACCAGCCTCGATTGTCCCCACGAACAGGGATATCAAACTCCAGCATTCCAGGAATTCCAGGAATCTCACGCGCTGCTAATTCCTTATCAAAAAATTGTTCCGTCATCTTCTTATTCTTCTCCAATCAAACGCAAGAGATAGTGGCCATATTCATTCTTTTTCAACGGCTGCGCCAATTCGTGCACTTGCTCTTTAGTGATATAGCCCATACGATAGGCAATTTCTTCCAGATTTGCCACCTGAACGTTCTGCATACGCTGAACTGTTTCGATATATTGAGCTGCCTCTAAGAGACTTTCGTGGGTACCTGTATCCAACCAGGCAAAACCACGTCCCATGAGCTCAACAGACAAATCACCACGTTCCAAGTAAGCCTTGTTAACATCTGTAATTTCTAATTCTCCGCGAGGACTTGGCTTGATGTTCTTGGCAATTTCTACAACATCGTTATCATAGAAATAGAGTCCAGTCACTGCATAGTTAGAGCGAGGCTGTTCCGGTTTTTCTTCGATGGAAATAGCATTCATATTCTCATCAAATTCTACTACACCAAAGCGTTCTGGATCCTTAACATGGTAGCCAAAAACTGTTGCCCCTTTTTCCTTAGCCGCAGCATTTTGGAGCATTTTACTCAAACCTGGGCCATGGTAAATATTATCCCCAAGAATCAGCGCCACGCGGTCATCTCCAATAAAATCAGCCCCAATGATAAAGGCTTGTGCCAATCCATCCGGACTTGGCTGCTCTGCATAAGAGAGCTTGATACCAAACTCAGAGCCATCTCCCAGCAAATCCTCAAAACGAGGCAAATCCGTCGGAGTGGAGATAATCAAGATGTCCTTGATGCCAGCCAGCATAAGAGTTGACAGTGGATAATAAATCATGGGTTTGTCATAAACCGGCATGAGCTGTTTTGACGCAGCGCGGGTCAATGGATACAAACGTGTACCAGAACCACCTGCAAGAATAATACCTTTCATATGAGTTTCCTCTCTGTTATATATTCCCTTTATTTTATCATTTTTGCAAACGAATGTCACTTTTTATATGATGATTCCCCAGAATGAAAAACTTCTGACACCAAAGGTCAGAAGCCCAATTAAACTATCCCAAAGCCACATCCAAGACCATCATGAGAACAAAGCCCACCATGAGACCTAAAGTCGCCACATCAGTATTGCCATTGGTCTGCGAATCCGGTATCAGCTCCTCTACCACCACGAAAATCATAGCACCCGCCGCAAAGGATAGGGCATAGGGCAGAATAGCCGTCATAGCCATAACAGCCACTGCCCCCAGAACAGCCCCAATTGGCTCTACAATCGCAGACATGGAACCCCAATAAAAGGCTTTAAGCCGAGACTTGCCGTCCGTCCGAATCGGAATGGACAGAGCCGCTCCTTCTGGGACGTTTTGCAGGCCAATTCCCAAAGCTAGGCCAATTGCGACGACAAAGGCTTCCAGGCTAGGATTGGCGGCCAAAGCACCAAAGGCTACTCCGACTGCCAAACCTTCTGGAAAATTGTGAATGGTAATGGCTAAAAAGAGCAGAGCAGTCTTGGACAGCTTATTTCGGCTATGCTCGGGAACACTCTCTGCCTCCGAAATATCCTTGCTCAAGTGCAAGTGAGGCACCACAGCATCAATCAGCCGCAGGAAAAAACCTCCCACTAAAAAGCCAATCGCCGCAGGCAACCAGGATAGCTTACCATAAGAAACCTCCGCATACTCAATTGACGGTGCCAAAAGCGACCAAAAGGAAGCCGCAATCATGACGCCTGCCGCAAAGCCCATCATAATATCCAGCAACTTGCGACTGACCTGTTTAAAGAAAAATACAACAGCCGAGCCCACAATGGTACATCCCCATGTAAAAAGCCCAGCCAAGAATGCCTGCATAACTACAGGCTGCGATCGTAACCAGTCCATAACTTCTCCTTATCCTCTGAAATCAATCATACAAAATCGTCTTGGTTTCCCCTATACAGTGTTTTTCCTCATTCCAGTAATGAATCCGCTCGAAAGAGCCTTTCCGCCAGTAGAGAGGCAAACGTTCACGTATGTCGTCCTGCATATCTATTTGGCCAAGTTCCGAAATCTTCCACCATTTGGGCTCCCCTTCATGATCGTTTCCCCTAACTTGCCCCTCAAAGGCAGTACAAAGAAAATCGTAATACACATACCGTTCTTTTTTACTCGGATTAGTGAAGCCTGAAATTCCCTTCAATTTCATGTTTAGAGCAGTCAGCCCTGTTTCTTCTTTTAATTCGCGCCTTGCAGCTTCGAAAAAAGATTCTGGAAACTCCACCTTCCCGCCTGGTTGTATCCACCCTTTAAAGTTATCATGCTGGCGATTAAGCAGTAAAATTTCATCATCTTTTTTCACACAAATATTGACCCAATTCAAAATGGTTTCTGTCATATCAAACCTTCTTCACATACTGTTCAATAGGATAGTCAGCTGGATTCAGCAGCCCCGCTTCTCCCAAAGCCATCTGAGCCAATTGGCATCCGATGAGCGGGCCAGTTGTCAGACCAGAAGAGCCTAATCCGCTGGCAGCGTAGACATTTAGCAAATCTGGTACAGCTCCGAAGAAAGGCGCAAAGTCACTGGTATAAGCCCGTATTCCCACGCGCTCACCTAGAATCTCTGCATTAGACAACCTTGGCAAGTAAGTTTCCGCTTCTCGCTGCAACTGATCCAGCACTTTCTTATCTACCGTTAAATCAAAGCCCTGATCATTTTCATGGCTAGCACCGACGCTGACCTTGCCTGCTGGAAAGGGAATAATATCCAGCTCGCCCTCAGGCATAACCACAGGGTAGTCATCCGTCTTTTCAGCCAGCTTAAAATCACGTAGCTGTCCCTTTTGCGGCCGAACATCTGTCTTATAGCCCAGTGGCTGCAAGATTTCTCCTAGCCAAGCCCCCACAGCTAAGATAACACAGTCAAATCTGCGTCCGTCCACAAGAAGTTGCTCTCCATCTACTGTCAAGCTTGCCTTTTTCTCAACCAACTCTGCCTTGCTTGCTTTCACAAGCGTCTCCGTCAAGAGTGCTCCCTCCACACGGGCACCACCGGAAGCATAAAGAAGCCGCTCAAAGCCTTGCAAGTCTGGAAATTTCTCATGGGCTTCCTGAAGGCTGAGAAGACTCAAGTCCCCTATTAAGGGCGACTCTTC
The DNA here is from genome assembly GCF_013343115.1 of Streptococcus sanguinis. Taxonomy (NCBI): domain Bacteria; kingdom Bacillati; phylum Bacillota; class Bacilli; order Lactobacillales; family Streptococcaceae; genus Streptococcus; species Streptococcus sanguinis. Next base: position 723,746 of record NZ_CP054570.1, on the reverse strand, counting down.
ACGACGATTAGCAGCCAAATCATAAAGCTCCTGCAGCTTGCTCTCATCCTTTTTCAGCAGATAAACACCTGTCTGTTGGTAAAAGTCTGTCTGGATTCCAGCCGATTTCAGTTCCGCAATCAAGTCCTGATAAAAATCAGCGCCCAGACGCGCCATCCTGTACCAAGCCTTATTGCGCCGCTTGGAAAACCAAGGACTGATAATGCCAGCGGCTGCCTTGGTTGCCTGCCCCTTGCCGTCATCAAAGACAGTCACTTCCACATCTGGGGATTTGGATAGATAGTAAGCGGCTGTTGAGCCAACAATCCCAGCTCCAATCACTGCTACTTTTTTCATGTCGCTCCCTCTCAAATATGGCGGAAAGGATTGGTCCAAGCCTGGCTAGATAGAATCTCAATCTCCCAGCCCTCTTCTGCCTTCCAAGAATCAAGCTTTTCTTTCAATTTTTCCGTGAAAAGAACCTCGATATGGTGTCCAGGATCCAGCGCCAAAAGACCTTCTGTCAGCATTTCCTGGGCTGTGTGATAGTAAATATCACCTGTAATGTAGACCTGCGCTCCCTTGGAAATAGCCTCTGGATAAAAGGACTGACCGCTGCCACCGCAGATAGCTACACGCTCAATCACGCGTTCGAGATCCGCTTCTTCATAAGCGACCAGACGCAAACTATCTAGTCCAAAAGTTGCCTTGATCTTAGCCGCAAAGTCCCCAAAGGTCTGAGGAGCAATCTTCCCTACGCGGCCAATACCGTAATCTGGCCCCGTCTGACTAAGATAACTTGTCTCCTCAATCTCTAAAAGCTGGCAGAACCAATCATTAAGCCCGTCCTCCACGACATCAATATTGGTATGGCTGACATAGACAGCAATATCATGCTTGATAAGATCTAAAATGATTTGATTTTGTGCCTTATCTGCCACTAGGTCTTTGAGCGGGCGAAAGATAGGCGCATGCTTAACGATAATCAGTCCAGCATTTGCCTCAATAGCCTCCGCCACCGTCTGCTCACGAATATCCAGCGCCACTAGAACCTTGTCCACTTCCTTATCCAAAGTCCCGATTTGCAGACCTGAAATGTCGCCCTCCATGGACAGTTCTTGCGGGCAATAGGCTTCATATCGGGTGATGATTTCACTTGCTAACATGGAGCACCTCCTTGATACTTTCGTTTTTTTGAGACATAGCAGAGCGTTCCAGCTCATTCTTTTCTGGGATATGGGCTAGTGCTCCTTCTAGTTTCTTCAGTTCTTTCTGCCATCTTAGCTGAAAAGCAGGTGACTGTTGCTTCATTAGAAAAGGCCCAAAACGCTTTTCTTGCTCTGTTAAAGTTTGCTGGCCAGCTTCTGCTACCAGGATTTCGTAAAACTTCCCCGCCTCTTCTAAGATATCCTCAGCCAGCAAACGAAAACCGTTAGATACCAGCCAGCTGCGAAGCTCATCCTCTCGGTTATTGGGCTGCAAAATCAAGCGGGAAATAGCTCCAAGCTTAGCTCTGCCATTTTCCAAAATCTCTGAAATCAAGCGACCACCCATGCCAGCTATAACGATAGTATCAATCTGATCTTCCACTTCAAAAGCCGCCAGACCATTGGCAAGACGAACCTCAATCTGCTTCGTCAGCCCATGCTCTGCCACATTTTTCTGGGCAGACTGAAAAGGGCCTTCTACCACTTCTCCGGCTAGAGCATTCTCAATCCGTCCCTCCTGAATCAGGTAAATAGGCAGATAGGCGTGATCGCTCCCAACATCCAGCAGCTTAGCCCCATCCGGCACAAAAGCAGCTACTCGCTCCAAGCGTTGGGAAATAGTCTTTTTTTGCATTGCTCACTCTTTTCTAAACATTCTTCTATTCAGTATATCATTTTTAAGGGTATAAAAAAAGCAACGAAAGAAAAATCAGCCTGTTGATAAACTGATTTTGTCTCGTCACTTGGTGATGGGATATTCCCACCCGACACTTATTTATTTAATTTCCTGATACTCAGAAGCTAAACCACGCTGGACTGCCGGACGAGCTGCAATCTTCTCCGCCCAAGCAGATAGATGTTTGTAGGATGCAGCATCCAAGAACTCAGCTGCGCCTGGATAGAGCTTATCCTGTACTAACTGCCCATACCAAGACCAGATAGCAATATCAGCAATACTGTAGTCATCTCCAGCGATATAAGCTTTCTTGGCCAATTCTTTGTCCAATAAATCCAGCTGTCGCTTGGCTTCCATCGTAAAGCGGTTGATGGGATATTCTAGCTTTTCTGGAGCATAGTTAAAGAAATGACCGAATCCGCCTCCCAAAAAGGGCGCAGCTCCTGTCTGCCAGAAGAGCCAGTTGAGCACCTCAGTCCGACCGACCAAATCTGACGGAATTAGCTTTCCAAACTTCTCTGTCAGATAGAGCAAGATATTCGCCGATTCAAAGACAGGAATCGGCTTATGACCTGACTGGTCCAACAAGGCCGGAATCTTGGAGTTGGGATTGATTTTCACAAAATCTGAGCCAAACTGCTCGCCATCCATGATGCTGATCTTATAGAGGTCATAGGCTGCCTCTGTCACCCCTGCTGCCAGCAGTTCCTCCAGCATAATCGTCACCTTGACCCCATTTGGAGTTCCAAGCGAATAAAGCTGAAAAGGCTCTCTACCAACAGGAAGCTTCTGCTCAAAGCGTGCGCCAGCAGTAGGCTGATTGATACCTGAAAATTTCCCTTGGTCGCTGTCCGCAGCAGACCAGACTTTTGGCAATTGATAGGTCATACTTTTCTCCTTTTTTATAAAACCAAGGGCCTGTCATATCTAACAGGCCACTATAAATCTAATAAAGTCAGTCCTTCCACAAATTCATGGCATTGAGGAAATCATCTGAAACTGTCACGTTTTGAGGATTAGCTGCTTCACGTTCTTCCCGTTTGGCTTCTACCTGAACAAGCGTAGTGATGCCTTCTTTACGCCAATTGCGCAAGATAGCCTGAATATACTTCCAGTTGGCCTTGCCATTAAACACAGCCTCACGAAGGGCAGCCTTGACCAAGTCAGGATTGGTTTTATCATCTTGAACAGTCTTGGTCAAGTCCTCAATTTCAAAGGGTGTCAAGAGACGACCCAGCTCCTGCTGAAAGGTCTCAACCAAATCTTTCAAGACATTCTGAGGCGCCTTTGCTACAGTCTGATGACCGCTTTTTGCTGCCAGCAGTTCATCCAGCTTTTCCAAAGCCGGTGAAGCATCAAAGATAACCTCTGTCTCTCCATTCAGCTCAATGGTCTTATACTGTAAGAGACCTTTCTCCGTCAAATGGGACATAGAGCGATTGACTTCCGACAGGGTCTTGCCAATATGCTCCGCAATCTGACTAGGCGCCAGCTCTTCCAGAGAAGTCGTATTTTGCAGATAGAAAAACTGCCAGACCAAAAAATCATCGCTGGAATCAAAGATGTCCTTAAAATGTAAAAGAAGGGCACTCGGGATTACAAGATTGCCCGATTTAAAAGCTGATAAATAAGTCATGTTACCTCTTATAGATAAGCAAAAAACGATACATCATTTTCAGGACTTTCCCAGTCAAAAGGCGTCTCCTGATAGACAGCGTAATTGACCCAATTGCTGAAAAAGAGTGCCGCGGCTGAACTCCAACGCAAGGCCGGTGTAGCATGGACATCATCGTTTTTGAAATAATTCTCTGGAATGTGTGGATTCTTGCCCGCCTTTAAATCGCGGAAATACTCCTTGGATAGAGTATCGCGGTCGTATTCCATGTGACCGAAGCTATACACCTCTCGCAAGTCTCGGCTAGCCAGCACGGAGAGGCCGGTATCTTCACCATATGAGAGAATTTCCAGATTGGTCAGGTTGACAATATCTTCCTTCAGAACTTCAGTATGACGGGAATGCGGTGCATAAAACTCATCGTCAAAGCCACGGAAAAGCAGATTGCTGCTATCAGCTGACTGGCTATAAACACCCGATAATTTGCGCATCATCTGGTGCTTGTCAACGCCGTAGCGAGCGTAAAGTCCAGCCTGAGCTCCCCAACAGATATGCAGAGTCGAAAAGACATGGGTCTTGGACCATTCAATCACCTGCTGGAACTCTTCCCAGTAGTCCACCGCTTCAAAAGGCAGATGCTCTACTGGCGCACCAGTGATAATCAAGCCATCAAAATAGCGATTCTTAACCTCATCAAAAGTCTTATAGAAAGTCTCCATATGCTCTGCACGTGTCGTTTTAGACTGGTGAGAGCTCATGTAGAGGAAGTCAATAGTCAACTGCAGCGGGGTATTAGCCAAATGGCGCAGTATCTGAGTCTCCGTCACCATTTTCTGGGGCATGAGATTGAGTACCAGAATATTCAGAGGGCGGATATCCTGATGGTCCGCCCTGTCGTCATCCATGACAAAAATATTCTCAGAACTTAAAATGTCAACAGCTGGCAGTTTCTTATCAATCTTAATTGGCATGAAAATATCTCCTTCAATCGTTAGAAAGGCTTGGAAATACTTTTCCAGCCTATTCTTTGTTTATCCAATGTACTTTCATTATACTGAAAGGAGATATAGTTTTCAATTATACTTTTTCTCTAACTAGATATAGCTAGAAACTATGTATTAATAGTGCATCAGAACCTTGTAGTCGTATTCACCGATAGCTTCGCGACCATTGAGCTCATCCAGCTCAATAAGGAAGGCACAGCCAGCTACTACGCCGCCAAGGCGCTCAATCATCTCAATCGTTGCCTTCACTGTTCCACCAGTCGCAAGAAGATCATCGACAATCAGAACGCGCTGACCTGGCTTGATAGCATCCGCATGCATGGTCAAGGTATCCATACCATACTCTTTTTCATAGTCAGCTGAGATAACCTCACGAGGAAGCTTACCAGGCTTACGGACTGGAGCAAAGCCGATTCCTAACTCAAAGGCAACTGGACAACCCACGATAAAGCCACGAGCTTCCGGTCCAACGATCATGTCAATCTTCTTGTCTGTCGCATACTGAACAATCTCACGAACAGCGTAGCTATATGCATTTCCGTCAGCCATCAATGGGCTGATATCACGGAATGTCACGCCTTCCTTAGGATAATTTTCGATTGTTGCAATGTAATCTTTTAAATTCATGATATACTTTCTTTCAAAAAAATTTTTTACTCTCTATTATATCACTTTTTCATCCAAATGGTAACAGAAAACTTACTTTTTATTGGTATCTATTATTTAATCTGAAAAATCATGTCTGAGCCATTCATAGACCATCACATTGAGGCCGGGATTAAGTTGGTTATTCTTTATTATCGTTTTTCTACTAGTTCCAAGAGCGAAACTTCCTTTTCCCTAACATGCTGAGCCATAGGTCCAAGACACTCACTTTTTAACGAGATTAGCTGAACAATTTTCAGTCTGCTTCCATCAAATAATCATAAATCTCCTGCACAGTTCCCAGTGCCATGAGTTCTTGTTCTTTGACTAGGCGCTTGAGGTCTTGGTAAATGTGACTGCTGTCAATTTCTTTCTTTTCAGCTTCCTTATTGACCGTCATGACTCCTTCTGTGATGCTGACAAAGCCCAGCTCTTCAAAAATTTGAATCATTTTGACCAAGAGAATTGGGTCAATTTTCAGATAAGCTGCTAGATCCTTAAGCTTATAGCGAACGTCAAACTCGGGAAACTGATAGATAGTCTTGTAGAGTTTGGCAAATTGCTCACGGTTACCATAACCAGTCAGATAGTAAGGCTTGGCAATCTCATTCTTAAAGTAAATAGCTTCGAAATCCTGAGACTGAAAAATCGTCTTCAAGTCCTGCAAATCATCAGGCAGGTCATAAACCACAACCGCTCTGCTATTTGTCAAATCTGGCAGCTCTTCTGTGAAACGCAAGACTGGAACCTTGTCAGGCAGCGTCGCATTTTTGCTGCGGATATTGAAAAGCTGAACGCCGTCCACACGAGCATCTACCAGCATGAGCTGGAGACTAGTCTGTCCATTCCATTTATTAACAGAGAGGCTGACAGCCAGCTCCAGATTCTTGGTTTGGGCAAACTCTGTCGCCAGGCTTCCTTGCCCAAAAGCTACTACTTCAAAAGATGCATCTTGTTGAGAAATTTTTAGCTTGAGATGGCTATTGCCAGCTCCCATAGTCCGAGTATTGTCCACTTTAAAATCCTTGAGGTAAAAAAGCGGCTTCTTATTATCCATACCAAAAGGCGCCAGTTTTTCAAAGCTTTTGAGTGTATCCAGGGTCAGTTCTGGCAGGTGCAGCTCCTCGTCCAAATACAGGACTGTTTTGCCAGTCAAATCTAAATCATTGTCTAAGATGTAGGCTGTCAGGATATCAGATAGCTCTGCTAGTTTGTCTGCTTCAAGGGTCATTCCAGCCGCTCCAGCATGGCCACCAAAAGCTACAAAGAGATCACGATGACTGTCCAAGGCTTCAAAAATATTGACCGCTTCAATACTGCGGGCGCTGCCCTTAGCGATACCATCCTCAATATTGAGCACTATGACTGGCTGGTGCAACTCTTCCAGCAAGCGCCCAGCGACAATCCCTAGCACTCCAGGATTCCAGCCTTCCTTAGCCAGTACCTGCACTGGTCTCTTAGGGTCCAGCATGGTTTGTGCTTCTTCATAAATCTGCTGGACGATTTCCTTGCGCTCGTCATTTTTCTGGTTAATCATAAGCGCAATATCACGAGCTTCTTCGTCATCAAAGCCTGTTAAAAGCTCAACCGCTGGATTTGGATCATCCAGCCGTCCCAGTGCATTGAGTCGAGGAGCAAGCTGGAAGCCAACCGTTTCTTCGTCTAGCTCATCTGGCTGAATGCCTGCGATTTTGAAGAGCTCCTGAAGACCCACCCGCTGGGTATTTTTGAGGACGGAAAGGCCGTATTTGACCAAAATCCGATTCTCTCCCGTCAGACTGACCATATCAGCAATGGTACCGATAGCCACTAAGTCCAAAAGTTCGACTTGGACTTCTTCCAGCAAGGCTGTTGCCAACTTAAAAGCCACTCCACAACCAGCTAGATGCTTGAAAGGGTAATCCGCTCCTCTATGTTCCGGATGAACAATCGCATAGGCATTTGGCAACTCCTCAGGCATGGAGTGGTGATCCGTCACGATGACATCCACGCCCAGAGATTGGGCCAGATCGATAGCTTCGAGGCCCGCTACTCCATTATCCACTGTAATAATGAGCGAGATGCCTTGATTTTCAATAAAATACTTGTAAACACTGCTATTAGGACCATAACCGTCCGTAAAGCGATTAGGCAGATAAACTTGACACTCAGCCCCCAGCTGCTCCAAGGTTTCCTTGACAATCGATGCCGAGGTCATCCCATCAGCATCATAATCACCATAGATTAAAATCTGTTCATAATTCTCAATTGCTGAGCGAATGCGATTCACTGCCCGCTCCATATCATGCAGATCATAAGGGTCGTGAAGCTGGTCTAAACTAGGCTCCAAAAATTCCTGTAAAGCCTCTTCAGTCTGCACACCTCTTTGGTAAAGGAGACTGGCAGCGGCGGGTTCCAATCCGGCTTTCTTGGCCTTTTTTAAAAATTTTTCGTCTGTAAAATTTGTGGCAAACTGCCAGTCGTATTTTGAGCTAATCATGATAAGTGAAACACTTTCTCCGTTCAATCTTGTCTGAATATTATAACACGAAAAGACTGGTTCAACCAGTCTCAAACTTTCTATCTACGAGCAAAACTCTCAGGATCACTCATCTAGGTAAAGCCCCTTGGCAACACTTTGGTCAATAACTTCCTGAGCCAATTCCCAAAGATTTTCAGAGGTTTCTTGGATAAAGGATTTCTTTGCGATGACCTGCGACTTGGTCAGGCCATGAGGGTTGTCATGGGGCTGAGCGACTTCCAAGTGATTGAGCAGGGGAACCAGAGCATCCAGCACTCGGGCATATTTAGCCTCCATGCTAATACCGGTTTCAAACTCCTGCCAAAGCCCTAAAAAGGATTCCTGCTGATCCGACGGCAGCTTGTCTAAACTGATTTTCAAGGACTCAAACTCTCTATCGTAAGAATCGCTCTTGCCCACATCGTCAAAGATAAAGGTATCGCCAGCATATATTTCGCCCAAATCATGAATCAGTAACATAGACATGACCTTTTCCAGATTGACTTCTTCGGGGATATATTCTCGAAAGACTAGCGCCATAAGCGCCCCCTGCCAACTATGCTCAGCAGAATTCTCAAAACGATAGGCGTCCAAGGTTCGATTGTTGCGATGAGTGGCTTTCAGCTTTTCCAGCTCATTGGTAAAAGCCAGTTGCTGTTGTAGACGTTTAAGCATGTGGAACTCCTTTGAAATGTTTTTATAGCTAATTCTATTCAAAATTGATAGTTGCTCTTAACGTTCTATATGATTTTCTTCAAAAACTAAACTTTCACTTCTTTTCTGTTTTTTCCCTCGCCATCGAATCACCAACTCTGACGTCAGATGGGTTAGGATAATCGTCAGAAGGAAGGTCCAACGGCCATTTTCCCACTTGGTCAGCTGCTGGGATTTGAGCAGAAAGAAAGATAACTCAATAAAGATAGGATGGAGAAAGAAATAAAGGATACTTAAATCTTTTAAATGTCGCCAGTTTTTTTTTACGCTTCCACTGAGTTTTTAACAGCCAATTGAATAAGAAGAGCGTAAAGGGAATGAGAGCAAAGAAAAAGTTTTTATCCAGTCCCTGCCTGATGTAAACCAGTATTCCTTCGCCTGCTAGGAAAAGACTTGCCAACAGAAGAGACAGCCAGCGTTTTTTCTGAAATAAGGCTATCTGCCCGTAATCAGCTAGAAAGTAGCCTAAATAGATAAAAATGGGCGTATAGAAGAGGCCATTCCTGCTGGTGAAAAAGAGCTTGGCATAAGCATCATACCAGTCTGTCAGCAGACTAGGCGACAGATAGGCGTGATAAGTCTCAATAGCACCTAAGGCGTAGAGAATTAACAAAAGGGCAAATGTTTTCTTGGGACCCAACTTCCTATACAAAAAATGGACCAGCAGCAAGCCTAAGAGAAAGGCGGGGATATACCGGAGCTGGTAACTCATTCCGATGTAGAGGAGCGCTGCTAGAATAGCCAGAGGAGCTAGATAGAGGGGGAAATGCAGAGATTGGAAATAAGTCAAAGCATAGGGGAGATAGACCAAGCTCCAAAAGCCATAGACCTTTAAAATACCTTTAATATACAGAGTAAGTTTCACGTCTTGAGGCTCTTGCTTCCAGCGTACTCGGAAAAAATAGGCTGAAGAAATTAAAAAGAAAGGGACCGCCATGCGGCCAAACATACTCTTCTGAATAAAATGTAGAGCTTCATGTTCAAAAAGCCTCTGGCAATGGACCATAATCACAAACACAGAAGCGATATATTGAAAAAGGCTGAGCAGGGCATAATTGACTGGCTACCCTGGCTCTATGACTTCTCTCCCTTGCATCAAGTTTTCTCCTTACGAGGTTTGTTTAAGATGTAAATGAGCGCTTTTTCATTCAATTTAGGACTTGACTAGCCAAACATGCTGAAAGGCAGCGATGTCTCGATAAGGAGATTGGTTGCAGACAGCCAGCTCCATCTCAAGCATCTTTTCAGCCCAGTCAGGGGCAGTTTTGTAGTAATTGGATTGCAGCCCGTAAAAAATTCGTACTCCCTGATAATCCTCAACTTCTAATGGAAGACCTGAAATCACTTCTTTAATCTGATAGACCTTTGCAGCTCCCATGCTGTGGGTTTGATATTCCTGACCCGCCAAAAGCTGCTGGGCCTTTTCTGGGTCATTTTCAAAAACCACTGTATGCATAATCCGCCCAACTTCGTGATGCTTGACCAGAGAAATTTTGCCGTCCTTTTTTAAGAGACGGGAAAATTCTGCTAAATAAAGAGCAGGGTCAGATACATACTCTAAGACATTATGACAAACGATGACATCAAAAGATTGGTCTTGTAATGTTTGCAGAAGGTCCAAGCTGCCTTGCAATTGCTCATAGGAAAAGTCCTGCTTGCGCTCAGCAATCATTTCTGAGTTTGGCTCGATGGCGGTCACTTGGTTCTTTTCCGCTAGAAAATCAGCCACAATTCCAAAACCGCTGCCAAAATCAAGGATTTTCTGGCCCTTCAGCGACTCAAGAAAAGCAAAAATAATATCATACTGAAGCTTGCCCCAAGGCGCCTGCAGATGAGCTTTGTAGGCTTGTAGATTAGCTGTCATAAAACCTCACTTATAGTTAAACATATTGGCTGCCATCTTGTCGGCAATTTTTGGAAAAAGGGTATAAAGCTTGTGGGCTAGATTGAGAATTCCAGGTAGATTAATTTCCCACTTCTTTTTGCCAAAGGAACTGACAATTTTGCTTGCTACAAAGTCAGGCTCAAGGATGTACTTGTCGACTGCTTTTACATAGGAACCGTCAGGATCTGCCTGATCGAAAAAGGCTGTTTTGATAGGTCCAGGATTGACTGTCGTGACATAAACCCCAAAAGGCAGGAGTTCCAAACGCAGGGCATTAGAAAAGCCAATAGCAGCAAACTTGGTCGCTGAGTAAAGACTGGACTTGCCACTTGCAATGAGGCCAGCCATACTAACGATATTGACGATATGTCCTTGACCTTCCTGCTTCATTCGAGTCCCAAAGATACGGGACAGATTCATCAGGGCAAAGGTATTGACTTCAAACATGGCCTCAATATCGCTTGAGCTAATTTTGTCAAATTCTTCAAAAATTCCATAGCCAGCGTTATTGACTAGGACATCTACGTGGCCATACTGACTGTCAATCCAATCAGCAAATCTCTCCAAAGCTAAGTTGTCTGTAATATCCAGCTCCACTAGGTCAAGATTTTCCCTTCCTCCATATAGTTCTTCCAGCTTGTCCTTGCTCCGGCCAACTAAAATCAGTCGGTCATGGGGCAAGAACTTAACCATTTCCTGGGCCAGTCCACCGCTAGCCCCTGTGATGATGATGGTTCTCATATCTCCACCTCTTCCAAGTCCTTGACCACATGGACGTTGTCAAAGACGCTACTTGCATCGCGGCGCATTTGGCTGATGTCCTTAGCTAGAAAGCGAGCACTGATATGATTCAGAAGGAGGCGCTTAGCGCCAGCTTCCTTAGCTACTTCTGCGGCTTGCATATTGGTAGAATGACCGTGATTACGGGCCAATTTTTCGTCTCCCTTGCCATAGGTCGCTTCATGTACAAGCACATCTGCTGCCACAGCTAAGCGGACGCTAGCAGCAGTCTTACGGGTATCACCTAGAATAGCAATGGTCTTACCTGGACGAGGGGCTGAGATATAGTCAGCTGCAATGATTTTGGTTCCATCTTCTAGGACGATATCCTGACCATTCTTGACTTTACCAAAGAGGGGACCAAAGGGAACGCCCGCTGCCCGTAACTTGTCCGCATCCAGCGTTCCTTCCAAATCTTTCTGCATCACCCGATAACCCACACAGAAAATCGTGTGATCCAGCTTATCCGCATAAACAGTGAACTTGTCCGTTTCCAGAATCTTGCCCAGACTGTTTTCATCAAACTCACGAAAATCAATCCTATAAGGCAGACGAGATCCAGACACGCGCAGGCTAGACAGGACAAAATTCTTAATGCCTTTAGGACCAAAAATCTCTAGGTCCGTCTGCTCTTCATTAGCCTGAAAAGAACGACTGGATAAAAAGCCCGGCAAGCCAAAAATATGGTCGCCATGCAGATGCGTGATGAAAATCTTGCTGATTTTGCGCGGTTTAATCGTCGTCTCCAAGATCTGGTGCTGGGTACCTTCACCGCAGTCAAACATCCAGACCTCATTGATTTCCTCCAAAAGCTTGAGGACAAGACTTGACACATTGCGAGCCTTGGAGGGCTGACCGGCTCCGGTTCCTAAAAATTGTATTTGCATGTTTTTCTTTCTAAATGATATAAATCATGGCAGAGCGATTCTGCGAGTGATAGTATTTTCTGCCAGCATAGGACTGAGCAAGCTGACTGACTTCATCTTGATTGTAGCCCAGAACTTTCTGGCTGCCATCTGCTAGCTGCTGCCAATCGGTCAAAGCAGTCAGAGCCTGACTGTCCACGACTTGAGACTCAGCTTTGAGAGGTACCATTTTTATTCTCCCAGCTTCTTCGTAAACCAAGTACTGTGGAAAGACTTGAGCGATTTCAAAGAGCAAGTCAGCTGTTACCGGCTCTGGCTTTTCAGGGAAGACCAAGCCGACTTTCTCGCTCTCATAGCAAAATCCATAGGACTTGCCAGAAAGATTAAGCCGGACAAAAGGTTTGCTTTCTACAAAGCTAGGCTCCGCATTCCACAAGTCCAGCGCTTGAGTAATTTCTAGAAAATAGGCTGTCGCGGCTTCCGGACTTTTCTTTTGATAAAGCTCAGCAAAGTAAGCATTGATAACACTGGGGGGCGGAGTGATAAAGCTACGCTTCTGCTCCTCTGTCAGGCCAGCCAACACTTGCTCTAAGTAGACCCTGTCTAGGCTTGTAAAACCGCCGTATTTGAGGGCCAGGTCAATATAATCAGTCATAAAATTCTTCCAGTTTCCATTTGTTTTTCTCGGCAATCCAACCTGAAATGGTTTCGACATCGTCTATGTATTCTCGATTCCCCATAATCGCGACTTTCTCTAAATCATGAATCTTGTATGCTTTAGCAGGCGCTACCTTGATGGTAAAAGGCAAAAATAACTCTTTCATCCGCTCCAGCAGGACTTGCTGCAAAAGAGCTCTGCTATTGTCCGCCTTAGCCGAAATCAAAGAATAAGGAGTCAAGGTCGGGGTGAAATCCTCCGCCTTGTCCGCTTTGTTATAGAGTGTCAGCCGAGGAATATCCAGCATATCCAGCTCTTTCATGATGTCAAGGACTGTTTTTTCATGCTCCTCATGATGAGGGTCACTAGCGTCAATAACATGGACCAGCAAATCGACATTTTTGCTCTCTTCCAGTGTGGATTTAAAGCTAGATACCAGCTCTGTCGGTAAATCCTGAATGAAGCCAACTGTGTCTGTCAGAGTGACATTGAGCTGACCACTGAGATTGATGTTCTTGGTCGTGGCATCAAGCGTCGCAAAGAGTTCGTCCGCCTCATACTGGCTCTTACTGGTCAAGCAGTTCATGATAGTGGACTTACCAGCATTGGTATAACCGATGAGGCCGATTTTGAAAATACTGGATTCCAGCCGTTTTTCACGAACGGTAGCCCGATTTTTCTCGACCGCCTTGAGCTGGCGCTCAATATCATGAATCTGATTGCGGACACTACGCCGATTGAGCTCCAGTTGGCTTTCACCAGGACCGCGGGAGCCGATTCCACCTGCTTGACGGCTGAGCATAATTCCCTGACCAACCAAGCGAGGCAGCAGGTACTTGAGTTGGGCCAGATGCACCTGCAGCTTGCCCTCATGACTCCTAGCCCTCATGGCAAAAATATCCAAAATCAGCTGCATCCGGTCAATGACCTTGACCCCCAAGCTTTCCTCCAGATTGACATTTTGGCGAGGTGTCAGACGGTTATTGACAATGACGGTCGAAATCTCTTCGGCATCAACCATCTGTCGGATTTCTTCTAACTTACCAGAACCGACAAAGGTCTTGCTGTCATACTTTTCCCGCTTCTGGCTATAGGAGCCGACTACCTCAGCCCCTGCAGTCTTAGCCAGACTTTGCAGCTCCTCCATAGATAGGTCAAAATTCTCCGTGTCTGCTAGTTCCACACCGACCAAAAAGACACGCTCTGTTTTTTTCTCTGTTTCTATCATCTCATATCCTTACTAAGACTTGGTCAGCCAGCTACTTATCCAAAAACTTTCTGATATCCTCCATGACCTGATTCTTATAGTCTGGATTTCCCACCTGATAAAAAGTCACGGACATCCGGTTACGAAACCAAGTCAGCTGGCGCTTGGCGAAACGACGGGTATTCTGCTTGAGCTTGTCCACGGCCTCTTCTAGGCTCATCTCACCTTCGAAGTAGAGGAAAAGTTCCTTGTAGCCAATCCCCTTGCTGGCTTGACTGGTCGGACCTTTCTCAAACAGCCAGCGAGCTTCTTCTAAAAGCCCAGCTTCTAGCATCAGATCTACTCGCTGATTGATTCGATCATAAAGTCGCTCCCGCTCATCATCTAGACAAATCAGCAGGGCTTCATAGTCTGGTTGATTGTTTTCTAGTTGACCACCTAACTGAGCAATCTCCAGCGCCCTCATAGCCCTGCGTCGATTCAGCTGGGGAATCTCGATACTCAGCTCTGCTATTTTTTCAAACAAATCCTCATCCGACCAACTGTCCAGCTGCGCCCGATAGGCCAGAATCTCCTCGTGAGGAACGGAGCCGCCCAGATGGTAGCCCTCGAGCAAACTCTGGATATAGAGTCCTGTGCCACCGCAAATGATGGGAAGCTGACCTTGAGCCGCAATCTCACGAATAGCCTGAGCCGCCTCAGTCACAAAATCATAGGCCGAGTAGCTTTCTCCAACCTCCCTCACATCCAGCAGATGATGGGGAATGCCCTCCTGCTCTTCAGGACGAATCTTGGCCGTGCCAATATCCAAGCCACGATAGACTTGCTGGCTGTCACCGCTGATGATTTGGCCATTGAAGCGCTTGGCTACTTCAATACTCAGAGCTGTTTTCCCAACTGCCGTAGGCCCCACTATCACAATTATCTTGGTTTTCATCTTTTTTCCTTGAAAAAATTTTGATTTTTCGTTACTATTAATTATAACATAAATAATAAAAGTTCAGAAAAGGAGAAATCACATGGCTAAAGGATTTGGAAAAGGCGTTCTTACAGGAGTTGCAGCTACTGTTGCTGCTGTGGCAGGCGCAGTATATGCAGTTAAGAAAAAAGTCATCGAACCTGAAGAACAAAAAGCGGCTTTCATCGAAGAAAACCGTAAAAAAGCAGCTCGCAAACGTGTAGCGCACTAAGCCTGCACATTTCACTAAAAAGCCTGGATTTTTTCCAGGCTTTTTTCTTTTTTGAAAAAACAGCAATCAAATTGACTGCTGCAAACAAAGCTATTATACTCTAAGAGCCCTCTCTTTCTTGGGCGGTTGAATGCCCTAAGAGCTAAAGATATAATTGCTTAAGAGCAAGAATACTAACAACTCAAGCACAAAAAACAAATCGAAAGCAGGATTGGAAGACAGAGAAACGAAAGGAATTGCGAGACACACAATTGTGACATAAAAGATTTTCAAGCGTTTGATATAAAGCCAGAAGAATTCAAGGCTTTGCCCGCCACTGTTCTGCGACTTAGACTTACTTCCTGAGTACCAGATGATAAATACTTCCGCAAAAAAGAATAGACCTAGCAAAATGATCATTCTCCAAAAATGAACCTGCAGTAGAATTCCCACTGCTAGCAATAACAAAACACCCAAGCTCAGTGCTAGCACTGCTCGCCTAGTATTAGTCATAAAATCAACTCCTTTATATGACTACGAAGAACAGTCAAATTAATTGTTCCTAATCGATTAGATTGCTCTAGGAGAACATATTTTATTTCGGCTTTATTTTATCACTTGGCAAGAAAACTTACAAATAATACGATAAAGCATTTGCAGAAGTCATTGGTTACTGAAAAAAGCCACCATCGGTGACTTTTCTACATGCTTATCTCCCTTGCATAAACTCTTGGAAACGATGAGTATCAAAGTAAATAGTAGACGCAATCAATTTATCT
Source organism: Streptococcus sanguinis (assembly GCF_013343115.1). Lineage (NCBI taxonomy): Bacteria > Bacillati > Bacillota > Bacilli > Lactobacillales > Streptococcaceae > Streptococcus > Streptococcus sanguinis. The sequence continues at coordinate 708,061 of NZ_CP054570.1, read as the reverse complement.
GATTCGTCAAATTTTAAAAATTCTGCGACATCCAATTCTAGTTCTTTTCCGCTCGGCGACTGCAGGCGATAGCGATTTAAAGCCACTGCTTCTCGTCCCTCTACCAATAACTTCTTCACTTCAAGATGCTGACTTAAAGCATAGAATTGACCTGCACCTTGCAGATAAACATCACGACCTCGCCTGATCTCCTGACTATCACACATCCCATAATCAAAACGTTCAGCCACGAAATCTTCCCAGCCACCTTTATTGACTGCGGTAAAATAGCTTTCTGCTAATCTTCTTGTATCCATTTGGAACCTCCAAAAATAATTTAGGCAAGCACTCAAACAATGAGATTTTCAAGCCATTTAAGATTATACAAAAAGCAATATGACTACAGTCTGTCATATTGCTGAAGATTTTTTTGAAGAGAATCAATTAATTTACCCTGCAGTTTTTTTGGCGATATGACTTTTACTTGATGAGCAAAACTTAAAATCAATTCGAAAAAGGCCGGTGTCAATGCTCTGAAAGCATGGACCTTTATTCTGGTTTGCTCAACAGTGATTTCTTCTTCTGTGAAGTGGTCATAAATCTTTGGGAGCGCAGACTCTGTGAAAATCAGCTCTACTTCTTCTTTATTGCCCTCAACTTTATCTTTGGATGGATTTAGAAAAAGATCTAGCTTTTCTTGAGATAAAAGAGGGTAATCTCCAGCTTCGATACCCTCTTCTACTGGATGCAAATCACGAATCCTGCTGAGTTTGAAAAAACGAAAATCTAACTTTTCTAAACAGTAGCCGATAACATACCAAGCATTTAGTTTAAAAATCAGACGATAAGGAAGAATCGTTCGCTGGCTTCGTTCTTGTGTTTTAGAATAGTAAGAAAAAGAAACTTTCTTCCCTGTTTGTATAGCCTGCTCAATCTCAAGTAAATAATTTGTATTGAGAGACCAGGAAGTAAGATCGAAGTAAAAAGGATTGACCTTGTCGGTCGCTTCTTGAGAAACAAGCTTATGCTCAATATTATCAAAACTAGGATGTCCAACAATTTTGCCAACATTTTGACTCATATTGATGATAAACTGCTTTTCTTCTTCTGTGAAAAAGCTGCTGTCCATCTTGTAGTCATCTGGTATATAAAAGCCACCCTTATCTCCGCGTTCTGAGTAGATAGGGATTCCAGCTAAGCTGAGCGTATCCATATCTCGATACACGGTACGAGTAGATATTTCAAAACGTTCAGCAATTTCTTTAGCTGTTATCTGCCTTTTATTCAAAAGGGCTAATAGAATATAAATTAATCGTTCTAGTTTCATGAGTTTTCTTTTCTTATTTCAATCGGCACAGCATCAAATAATCTTCTTCCCTCTCTTCAACCGTGACAAAGCCCAGTCTTTGATAAAATCGAACGGCAGGATTGTCTTTGGAAACGGAAAGGGAGACACTTGGGTAGCCTTTGGCCTTGAGCAAGTCCAGCATGGCCGTCATCAACTGCTGGCCTAGTCCTTGGCTTCTGAACTCAGGCAGGAATGAAATGGACAGAGAGGGCGTCTGGTCGTCATAATAACTGTAATCTTTCATGATGCGAATCCAAACGGCTCCGACCAACCGGTCGTCCATTTCTGCAACTAAAGCCCAATCATCTGGCTGCTTGCCAAAGTCCTTGATATACATCTCTAAATCTGACTCTTTCAGGATTCTTCTAGAAAGCGGCGCTAGACCTTGGGGAATAAAAATAGCTTGGTAAAGAAATTCCTCTAAGAGCGGGATTTCCTCTGATTTTAAGGGCCTAATTTCGGCCATGATTTCTCCTTCTAGATCAACTGCTCCTCGCCTATGCCGGCCTCCGCTAAGATTTTGGCAACTCGGTCAAACTGCAAGCGGAAATGCTCCAGCTTGTGGCCGTCTGATCCCACTGAAAAGCGCTGACCGCCCAGCTCCTTAACTAGCGAAAGAGCATAGATATAGAGTTCCTCGTGACCATATAGATACATAGACTTGCAGTTAAGCTCAAAGGCCAGACCATGGTCAATCATCTTTTGAAAAAGCTGTCGCAGCTCTGGTTCAAAAGTTTTTAACTCCTCTACGGTAAGCGCAAATTTCCGAAAACCATAGTCAAAGTGAGCTAGTACATCTGCTGGCACAGCCTCGATAGCCTCCTCTAACTCTATCAGATAGGAGGGAATCAGCTCCATCTTATCCAGCTGCAAGACTGGCTCTTCCAGATAGTCAAAACTGCCATTGTGGTGGACAGACAGAAGCTTGAGGTCATAATCCTTGTCCGCTAGGAAAGCTAGGATATCATCCTTACGCGGAGCGTAATAGCCAATTTCAATTCCCTTTTTGATGCGGTTGCCATACTGCTGGTTCAGCTCTGCTATTTTTGCTGAATAGGCCGCATAGTCAGGTACATCATCATGGGGCGAGACAGCTTCGTAGGGGTAGGGATTGGACAAATCATAGTGCTCAGTAGTGACAATCTCGCCCTCATAATGGTCCAGATAGTCACAGAAATCCGCCTCAGAATCATAGGAAAAATAGGTATGAAGATGGTTGTCGCGCATGCTGGACCGCCTTTCTGCAAATCTTATATCCGTTTAGTAATGGTCAATTTCAGGTCGGTCGTGAATCCGGCTCTGCTTGCCCTGTCGAGCCTGGAGGACGGTCTCTACCTCTTCCAGACTGACGCCAGTCTCGACGAGAGCGACCGCCAGATGGTAGAGCAGATCAGCTGTCTCATTGGCCATCTCGTTCTTGTCATCATTTTTAGCCGCAATGACCACTTCTGTCGCTTCTTCACCGACTTTTTTGAGAATCTTGTCCAGCCCCTTGTCATAGAGATAGCTGGTATAGGAGCCTTCCTTGGGCTCTTTTTTGCGTTTGAGAGCTTCTTGATAGAGGGTTTCTAGCATGGTATCTCCTTGTTACTGTCCTTATTTTACTATAAAAAGCAATTCTTTCCAATGGCAGGCTGATGTCTTAGTTTTATTTTTGCATTAACCAAGTACTAAAGTAAGGGACCTTTTAGTCAGTTTTGCTGCCATCCTCTTCCCAGATTGGATGGAAAAAGCAGGATTTAGCACCGGTGTGGCAGGCTGCTCCCAGCTGGTCTACCTCGATCAGCAAGGTATCTTGGTCGCAATCAGCTGTGATTTTTTTGACGGTTTGGTAGTGGCCACTGGTGGCTCCCTTATGCCAAAGCTCCTGACGCGATCGACTCCAATACCACATCTGACCGCTGGTGCGGGTCAGCTGGTAGGCTTCTTCATTGAGATAGGCCAGCATGAGGACTTCTTTGCTAGTGTGGTCTAGGATAATGGCAGGTATAAGACCGCCTTGCTTTTGAAAATCTAACTTCACTTCTGTCATCAGATACGCACCTCCAACCCAGTGGCCTGCATGGCTTTTTTGGTCTCTGAGATGGAAACCTGACCATAATGGAAAATCGAAGCAGCCAAAGCACCTGTCGCTGCAGTCTTTTCAAAAACTTCTAGGATATGCTGGCTACTGCCAGCACCACCAGATGCGATGATGGGAACGGAAACCACTTGGGAGACGGCTTCCAGCATAGGCAAGTCAAAACCGGACTTGGTCCCGTCCTTGTCCATACTGGTCAGAAGAATTTCCCCCGCTCCAAGACTGACAGCTTCTTGGACCCAGTCTAACAGGTCACGATCGCTGTCCTTGCGGCCGCCAGCCAGATAGACATGCCAGCTACCATCCGCTTCTTTCTTAGCATCCACTGCCAGTACCACGCATTGACTGCCGAATTTCTCAGCGCAATCAGCCAAAAGCTGAGGATTTGCCAGTGCTGAGGAATTAACTGCAACCTTATCCGCCCCAGCCTGCAGCATCCGCTTCATGTCCTCAACCGTGCGAATGCCACCCCCGACGGTAAAGGGAATGAAAACCTGCTCTGCCACGCGCCGGACCATCTCAACCGTCGTGTCCCGCTCCTCATGGGTGGCGGTGATGTCCAGAAAGACCAACTCATCGCAGCCTGCTTCATAGTAAGCCTTGGCAGCATCGACTGGATCGCCCACATCAGTCAGATTGAGAAAGTTGATGCCCTTGACCACCCGGCCGTCCTTGACATCCAGACAGGGAATGATTCGTTTTTTCAGCATGGCTAGCCCCTTTCTGCTTCCTTGATCTGCTCTAGGCTAATTCGTCCACTGTAATAGGCCTTGCCCACAATGGCTCCAGCCAAACCCAGTTTTTTCAGCTCTTCTAAATCATCCGCTGACTGGATGCCACCAGAGGCAATGACTTGAGCATGCTTGAGAGACGCCAGCAATTTTTGATAATGCTGGATATTGGGGCCAGTAAGAGTCCCGTCTCGGTCCACATCTGTATAGACAAAGAGACGGATGCCGATTTTTTCCATGGCCAGCGCCAGACTGATATAGTCCTGACTGCTGGTTTCCAGCCAACCCTCAGTCGCAACCAGCCCCTTTTTCGCATCAATGCCAATCACGATTTTGCTGCTTCCAAAGCGCTCCAGCGCAGCCTCAACAAATTCAGGATTCTTAACAGCCATAGAGCCAATAATGACACGGTCAATGCCAACCGCCAGGTAATCTTCAATCTGCTCCAGACTGCGGATGCCGCCCCCGACTTGGATAGCTAGACCAGTTTCCGCTTTAATCTGGGCAATCAAATCCCGATTGGCCGCCCGACCTTCTAAGGCTCCGTCCAAGTCAACCACATGAATCATAGTAACCCCGGCTTCTTTGAAAACTCGAGCTTGCTCCAAGACATCGGGATTGACTACCGTCTTCTTGCTAAAATCCCCTTTAAAAAGGCGGACGGCCTGGCCATCTTTGATATCAATAGCGGGCAGTATTTTCATAGACATACTCCTTAAACTTCTCTAGGATACCGAGGCCAACAGCACCAGACTTTTCTGGGTGAAACTGGCAGCCAAAGACCGACCCTTGGTGAATCATGGCTGGGATAGGCAGCCCATAATCAGCCGTCACATCCAAGTACTCCTCTGGAACATCCGTATAGTAGCTATGGACGAAATAGACTGACTGGCCATCAAGACCAGCTGTCAAAGCAGACGACTGCTGGATTTGTAAGTCATTCCAGCCCATGTGAGGCACAGGCAGACCAACCTGGTCCGGAATCCGGCGGCAAACACCGGGAATCAAACCCAGTCCAGAGCTTTGACCATTCTCCAATCCAACCTCTAGCAGGAGCTGCATGCCTAAGCAAATGCCCAAGAGAGGCTTGCCATCAGCCACAGCCTGCTGAATAACTGACACCAGCCCTCGCTTTTCCAACTCCTGCATGGCAGTAGGAAAAGCACCGACACCTGGTAAAATCAAACCATCGGCAGCTAAAATTTCCTGCGGATCAGCTGACAGGCGCGCTTCTACTCCGACTTGAGCTAGAGCACGGAGAACATTGGAAGTATTTCCCGCGTCATAATCAATAACAATCATCATCTCTACATCAACTCCTTTCACTCAGAAGGACAAGCTAAAGCAAGCCCTTAGTGGAGTTGACTCCATGAATCTCTGGATTTATCGTAATAGCCTCCCGTAGAGCTCGGCCAGTCGCTTTAAAGAGGCTTTCCGCCTTATGGTGACTGTTCTTGCCATGAAGGATTTTCATGTGCAGATTCATCTGCAGATTAAAGGCTAGGGCTTGGAAAAATTCCTCCACCAGCTCGGTGTCAAAGTTCCCAAGCTTGGGATTATCAAAATCAGCCTCAAAGACCAGATAGGAGCGACCTGATAGGTCTAGACTAGCCATACCTAGTGTTTCATCCATGGGTACAAAGCTAGTACCGTAGCGGTTGATGCCGGCCTTGTCTCCCAAAGCCTGACGCAGAGCCTGTCCTAACACGATGCCCACATCCTCGACCGTATGATGGCTGTCCACCCAAAGGTCGCCTTCAGCCTTGACCGTCAGAGAAATCCTACTGTGGCGGGCAAAAAGGGTCAACATGTGGTCAAAGAATCCGACACCAGTCTCAATAGCTACCGGCTCCTGTTGGTCGAGATTGACAGCTAGTTCAATATCGGTCTCCTGTGTTTTTCGCTTGATTTCGGCTTGTCTCATGGCAACTCCTTTTATTTTTCCTGTCTGCGGGCTTCGATGGCCTTGGCATGTCCCTGCAGGCCTTCTGCATAGGCCAGACTGGTAATATCCTTGTCAGCTGCCCCTACAGCAGCACGGCTGTACTGAATGTACTGGATACGCTTGATAAAATCATAGACCCCCAGAGCTGATGAAAAGCGGCTGGTGCTGGTTGTCGGCAAAACGTGATTGGCTCCCGCATAATAGTCACCGATCGGCTCACTGGTATAATGCCCCAGAAAGACAGAGCCAGCATTTTCAACCTGATCCAGATAGCTGTAAGCATCATCCATGGCAATTTCCAAATGCTCAGGTGCCACCTGATTCATAAGCTCAAACATAGCTTCCTTGGAAGGCGCAAGGATGATACGGCCGTTGTTCTCAATCGAAGCACGCGCGATTTCCTCTCGCGGCAGCTCTTTCAGCTGTCTGTCTAGCTCTGCTTCCACTTGGTCTGCCAGCTCCTCCGAGTCGGTCACTAGAATAGCCCGAGCCAGCTTGTCATGCTCGGCTTGCGACAGGAGGTCAGCTGCCACATAGACGGGACTGGCTGAACGATCCGCAATGACTCCAATCTCCGAAGGACCAGCAATCATGTCAATCCCCACGACCCCATAAACCATCTTCTTTGCCGTAGCCACAAAGATATTGCCTGGTCCCGTTATCTTATCCACCTTGGGAATGGTCTCAGTTCCATAAGCCAGGGCTGCTACGCCTTGGGCTCCGCCAATTTGGAAAATCCGATCCACACCAGCCAGCTTGGCAGCGACCAAAATCGCTGGGGTAAAGTGCTCTTGGGGCGGTGTAATCATGATGATTTCCTTGACACCGGCAATCTTGGCTGGGATAACATTCATGAGGACGGAGGATGGATAAGCTGCGGTGCCCCCAGGTACATAGGTGCCGACCCGTTCAATCGGCCGAATCAACTGACCACGGACAACGCCCTCGCTGTGACTATCCTCAAAACCAGTCTCCAACTGCTGGCGGTGGTAGGATTCGATATTGGCTTGGGCATTTTTCAGGGCAGTCAAGACCTCTGAATCAATCTCCTCAAAAGCCTGATCAATCAGCTCCTGCCCAATCTCAAAATCTGTCACCTCAACCTTGTCAAAGAGCATGGTATAGTCTCTTAAAGCTTGGTCACCGTCCTGTTTGACCCTTTCAATAATCTCAGCCACTGCTTCTTCCACATCTAAGTTCTGCTGACTAAGCTGCAGCTGCTCTTCGTATAAAATCCGTGAAATTTCTTCGTTACTTCCGCTTAAACGCTTGATAATTGTCATTTAAAAGCCACCTCTCTTCTTCCTACTAGGGATTCAATCCTTGCCACAAAAGGCATGATATCCGGGTTATTTTTCAGGGAAGCCTGATTGGCAATGAGCCGAGCTGACACCCGACAAATGTCTTCAAAAACCAGCAGGCCGTTAGCTGACAGGGTATGCCCCGTTTCCACAATATCAACAATGGCATCCGCCAAGCCCAGCACCGGTGAAATCTCCACACTGCCTTGGATGGAGATGATTTCCACATCTTCCCCTTTTTGATTAAAATAATCAGTCGCTACTGTTGGGTACTTGGTCGCAATCCGCTTGCGCTTGTGATCATGAGGTTCATAGCTGGGCACTGAGGCTAGTGAAAATTTACAAAGGCCAAAGTTCAGATCCAGCAGCTCCAGATAGCCGGTCGGATGCTCAAAGAGAATGTCCTTGCCGACAATTCCTAGATCAGCAACTCCATTGCGCACATAGGTCGTCACATCAGGCCCTTTGACCAAGAGAAAGCGAAAGCGACCGTCGGGGCTTTCAAAAATCAAGCTGCGCCCCTTGTCTGCCATGAAGGACATATCAAAGCCAGCCTGGGTCAAGAGCTTGACCGTATCTTCCTCAATCCGCCCCTTGGTCAGGGCAATGGTAATCTGACTCATCTGCCATCACCTCCCTTTCCGCCCTCGTCAGGCAGGTCATCATGAATGGACTGATAGACACTGTCAATGTCTAGGGACCAGCCGATAGCTGTCAGCTCTGCTGCCCCGAAGCGCTTGAAAAGCTGGTCATAGCGACCACCAGATAGAAAGGCATCTGGCACTCGGTCGCCAAAGACCTTGAAGGTAAGGCCAGTATAGTAAGGCATGGCCGCTACCTGCCCCAAGTCCATGGTTGTCTGATCCAGCAAGCCTGATAGGCTCCGCAAAACTTGCTCCACATCATCTAAAGCCATCAATATCCGCTCGTTGTCAACTATCTCTCTAGCCCTAGCTAAAACCTGTTGGCTAGGACCAAACAGATAGGGAAGCTCTTGTAAAAAATCATCAAATTCACTCGATCTGGTCTGGGTGAATTCAAAGAGTCCCGTCCTATTTTTCTTGCGAATATAATCTAGCAGCTGGGCCTCCTCCTGCGAATCCAAGGCCAAACTCTCTAGGATGGTCTGCAAGATTGCCGCATGGGAAAACTCAAACTGATAAGACTTAACCTGCGCCAAATCCAGCGACTGCTTGGCTGTCTTGATAGCCTCAAGCACCGCCTCGCGAGCTGGATAGCCGATAATCTCAATACCTGCTTGACTGAGCTCGTTAGCAAGACCGCGCAGTTCTTCTTGATAGTGAAAAACCTTGCCCGAATAGGAAAACTTAGTCGGCGTATGAACCCTGGTCGAAGCAATAACCCGACCAATCTGGCTAGTTACATCTGGCCGCAGCACCAATAGCTCGCCTTTTTTATCGAAAAGATGATAATGATGGGGTTCCACATGGTCACTGAAGACCTCAAAATGCTCCAAAGTCGGCGTGTCAATCCGATTGAAGCCCTGAGCCATCAGAAAATCACTGATGTCCCGCTCAATCTCGTAAGTCACACGCGCCCTCTTGAAAAGCTTGTCGTGCATGCCAATCGGAAGGGTGATTTTATTCATAGGCTGCTTTCCTTTCTTGCTCTATTCTTACACTGGCTGGCTTTGAGTCAAACTCTCAGCTGCTGCAAATTTCCTCGATAGCTGCCAGGACTGTTTCCATCTCCTCTCGCCGTCCGATAGAGATGCGCAGAAAGTCTTTGATTCGCTCTGCTTTTGGAAAATACCGCACATAAATCTGAAGCTCCTCTAGCTGCTGAAAAAGCTCTGCTGCAGAGATTCTAGTAGGCTGGGCTAGGACAAAGTTGGTCTGACTAGGCAGAACTTGGAAATCCAGCGCAGCCAATTCTCCAGCAAACCAATCTCGGGTCTCTTGAATGGCTCTACCGGTCTCGAGATAATAATCCCAATCTTTCACCGCTGCAAGAGCCAAGCGCTCTGCTAACATATCCACTGAGTAAGGATTAATGGAGTCCTTGACAGCTTTCATGACAGCTATTAAGTCTGGATGGCCGATGCCGTAGCCCACCCGCAGACCAGCCAAGGCCGCATCCTTGGAAAAGGTCCGCGTGATAAAGAGGTTAGGATAGGTTTCTAGAAGAGGCAGGGCAGATTGACCACCAAAGTGAATATAGGCCTCGTCCACCACCACGACCACATCTTGATTGGACGCCAGAATTTCCTCCAACTGTTCCAGCGGCAGATAAATCCCCGTCGGAGCATTAGGATTAGCTAGGATAATGCCGCCATTATCTCCAAAATAATCTGACGGATGGACCTCAAAATCAGCTGTCAGAGGGATTTCGCGAAAAGGCACGTGGTAGAGGTCAGCCCAGACCTTGTAAAAACCATAGGTCAAGTCTGGAAATAAGACCGACTCGCCACTGTTAAAGAAGGCCAGAAAAGCCATGGACAAGATGTCGTCACTTCCGTTTCCGATAATGAGCTGGTCGGGTGATACACCCAAGTTGGCCGCCAAAGCCTGACAAAGCTCCGCCTGATCCAAACTGGAATATTTGCGCAACTCTTGGGCATCAAAGTTCTGCAGGGCCTCTGCCACCTTAGGGCTTGGTCCATAAGCATTTTCATTGGTATTGAGCTTAATCATGTCTGGCTCATTGGGCTGCTGCCCTGCTACATAGGGATTAATCTGCCTGAGACCTTTTAGCTTAACCATCCTGCCACCTCTCTTTCACACACTAGCCATTATCTGATTCTGATTATCTTTTAGAACTTCTAATAAATGAAAAACGAAATTTACCACTTTGCTAAAGGAAAATAGGGGAATCTTCTAATTTAAATATAATAAAAAGCCCTCGCAAAAAAACTTTGCAAGGACGTTGACACGCGGTTCCACCTTTATTCGGACCCCAGTCGCCTGAGGACCCTCTGGGAGTACGAGACTCCAGATTGATAACGGCAATCAGCCGTCGGACACTAGTCTCAGACTGCTGACTGATTTCGCATCCGCACTCAAGAATGTGTCGTCTAAGGATTGCGCGCCGTCTCACCATTAGGCACTCTCTGTTTCTTGTCTTAGACTTTTTCTCTCATCGCTTTCAATTTATTGTTGAATATTCTACATGAATTTTTATTAAAAAGCAAGAGGAAAATTGAAAAAAATTAATTATTTTTTCTTTCTAAATAAATTAACGTTCTTTCAGCATGGAACTAGACAAATCCAACAGATTAATCGCTGTCTCAAAATGCTCCCCCATCAGGTCATAGACAGCATCTTCGCTTAAGACGCCGCAAGCTATATTTTCAGGGAAATCCGGTCCATTCGAGAATTCTAAATCATCAAAAAATTCCTGACCAGTATAGTAGTCCCTCAACTGGATATAATCTGACTGGCAGCGCTCCAGCTCAGCTAAAGCTTCCTGGGCTCTTGCCAATACCTGAGAATATTTATTCAGGTGCTTTTCCATTTTTTGAATGCGTTCTAACTGTTCCACAGGCTTCCTTCCTTTCCGAACACGACAAACGAATCAGTCCACCTTAACCACCTGCAGCTGCTCACCACCCAGCAGAATCAAATATTTTTCAATCTGCGAAATGCCATAAGAACGGCTGAGAGCTTGAGCATATAAGTCTAGCTGGCCATGGTAGCGAGCAATCAACTCAGACGAATCCTTGTATTTATCCGTCTTGTAGTCAAAGAGAATGATTCGGTCCTCAAAAAGCAGGTAACCATCCAAAATACCCCGCAAAACAAATTCCTGACCGCTGTCCTCATCTTGCTTGAGCATGGCAAATGGTGCTTCTCGACGAACTCTGTCACTGTTCTCAATCAAGAGGCGTCCCAAATCCGTCTCGAAGAAAGATGCAATCTTAGGCAGCTGAATCTGATTTTTGACCGCTTCATCGGCCTGAACCTGAGCCAAGGCAGAACGAAGTACAGCCATGCTGGGCCTGCTATCTAAAGGAATCCGCTGCATGAGTTCATGAACGGCACTGCCGACTTGAGCCCCAGTCACTTTGGCTTTCTTGCCAAAATCAGGCAACTCAAAGCTGGGCTGCGGCCGAAAAGCTGCTCGCTCATCCATGATATCCAGACCATCCATATCCATGATTGGCTCATAAAACTTCTTAATCTGGCTTGGAGTTCGTACACTAGGTAACTCAATAGCAGAGCGATACTGGCTATTCAGCTGGTCCACGCTTTCTAAAATATCCAGAGCCCGACGGATATCATCCGTCTGACGATTATTTGCCAAATCATCCGCTGGAAAGAGCACAGGCTCATTAATCTGCCCTATCTCTTCAGCAGTTAGCTCCTCATCAGTGACAAAACGGGTCTCGTAGGCAAGATTCTCATCGGAAAAAACAGCCTGAATGGCATAGAGCCAGTCTTGGAAATTACTGAGTTGGCTGCGCAGACTGGCAGACAAACGCCCTTGTTGGCTCTTGCCCCACTGACGCTTATCCAAGGCCTCTTGACTGCCCTTGCCGACCAGATAAAGCTTGGTTTCAGCCCGCGTCATGGCCACATAAAGCAAACGCATCTGCTCAGACAGACTGGCCAACTGCAGCTCTGCTAAATTCTGCTGATAAGGCAGCGTATCCATGGAAATGCGCAGCTGATTCGGCGCATAAGGATCTTCCACAGACACCGATACATCCGCCACATACTTGATGCCGACTCCTTTGGTCCGGCTGAGGATAATAGCCGAGCTGCTATCCTGACGGTTGAAGGCCTTGTCCATATTGAGCAGGAAGACATACTTGAACTCCAGCCCCTTACTCTTATGAATGGTCATGAGACGAACGGCGTCCTTAGGCACCGCCACTGGCACACTGGCTAGGTCATGCTGGTTTTCCAAGATACGATCTATCATCCCGATAAAGCGAGACAGGCCTTTAAAGCTGGACTTTTCATACTCATTGGCCCGCAAAGAAAGAGCATAGAGATTGGCCTGTCTCTGGGCACCATTGGTCAGAGTCCCCACCATGTCATAGTAGAAACGGTCCTGGTAAATCTTCCAAATCAAATCATACAGCGAATGCGTCTTGGAATAGGTTCGCCAGCCTTGCAGGGTCTCATGGAAGTGCTGCAGCTTTTTCTGCAGTTCCTGGGTGACTAAAGCAGGGTTCAAACCTCTTCCTTGGAGGACATTGAGCAATTTTTCATAGAGATTTTCCTGAGAACGCTCTTGACTGGCCTGCAGGGACAGCCGAGCCAGCTCGTCCTCACCAAAGTCAAACATAGGAGACTTGAGAAGGGCGGTCAGGGCATAGTCATTCAGCGGATTATTGATGGTCCGCAGGGTATCCAGCATGACTAAGACCTCTACTGACTGCAGATAGTTTGCGGCGCCATCATCTGGTACCAGCGGAATCTGGTGCTGCTCAAAGGCAGCTAAAATCAAATCATTGCGGGTTCTGGAAGCCGTCAGCAGCGTAATATCTTTAAAAGCCACTCCTTCTTCATTGTGCAAGCGAATGATTTCCTTGATGACTAGGTCCACTTCCCCAGCTGATACTGCCTGTGGCAAGCCCTCATCAGCCTCCTCTTCCGGACTCTCCTTAGAGCCTTCATAGATTAAGAAAGAAGCGCGGTTAGCTAGATTAGGCTCGCGTTTGACAGGATTTCCAGCCACCAGATAGTGGGTTTCATTGTAGTCAATTTCCCCGACTTCTTCATCCATCAGGCGTTTGAAAACATCATTGGTCGCTTCCAGTACCTCAAGATGACTACGGAAATTTTCCTTGAGGACAATCAGCTTGCCCTGACTGCTATCCTCTTGATAGGCCTTAAACTTATCACTGAAAATCTGCGGATCCGCTTGACGGAAACGATAGATAGACTGCTTGATATCACCCACCATAAAGCGATTTTGCCCTCTGGCAAGCAAATCCAGCATGCGCTCCTGCGTGTGGTTGGTATCCTGATACTCATCCACCATGACCTCGTGGTAGCGCTCCTGATAAAAGCGACGTACCTCTGGAAAAGTCTCTAAAATCTCAATAGCAAAATGGCTGATATCACCAAATTCAAAGGCATTTTCTACTTTCTTACGCTCCAAGTAAGCCTGTGCAAAGTCCGCCACAAAATCCCGCAGAAGCTCAACCAGAGGCAGACACTCATCCTGATGCTGCTCGATAAAGTCCAGTTGATAAAGCTGCTGGTCAAAACTGCGCAACCGCTCAATCATAGGCTTCCTGGCTTCATTGTAGTCCTTGGCCATTTCTTTTTTGAGCTCGTCTGCATTCTTGCCAACCCGAGCTGTAAAGACCTGGCCATTGGACAGTTGAGAAAGTGCCACGATCTGTTTGAGAATTTGAGCTGTTTCCTCTATTGAGGACAGTTCATTCAGGCCTGCTAAGAGGGTCAGAGCATCTTGGACATTTTCCTGATATTTAGCACCTGCAAATTCTCTCCCCTCATGCTCCATATGGGCAGAAAAGAAAGCTTCCAGTTCCAAAAGAGCTGATTTGATTTGACCAAATATCCGCTCTCTCTCTGCTTCAAAGTCGCTGTGCTCATAGCCATAAAGGAAGGTTTCCTTCAGCCAGCGCTGAGGACTGCTGGTTGACTGCAGAAAGCTGTAAATCCGATAAACTTGCTCCCGGAAGCCTGATAAATCCTTGCGCTTACCAGTAAAATTCTTAACCAAACGGCTAAACAAATCCTGACGCTCGCTGTTATAGTAACGATCAAATACTTGGCTAAAGACTTCATTTTGCAGAATCAGCTGCTCACTGGCAGACTGGAGAATCCGAAAATTCGGTGCTAAACCAAGCAGGTAACCATAGCGACTAAGTACTTTCTGGGTAAAGGCGTCCATGGTGCCAATGTCAGCATTGGGCAGATCAGCCAATTGCTGGGCCAAATGTTGCTTGAGTTCAGGACTTTCAGCCTCCTTCAAGGCCTGACCCAGTTCCTTCTCCAGCCTCTCTTTGAGCTCTCCTGCCGCCTTGACAGTAAAGGTCGAGATAAAGAGCTGACTGACAGCAACACCTCGAAGAATCTTGTCTATGATTCGTTGGACCATGACAAAAGTCTTACCCGAGCCGGCCGATGCGGAGACTAGAATATTCTGGCCAGAGGAGTAGATGGCCTCAATCTGCTCTGCCGTCTTTTTCTGTGGCTTGTCCGAAGCAGCTTCTTGGGCTTGCTTAAGAGCAATCTCTTCCGCAGTTAAAAAAGGAATTCTCTTCATCTTTCCATCTCCTCCCTCATCTTTTCTAGCCAGGCCTGACGCAACTTCTCACCAGTCGGACGCCTATCAAACTTGCTTGCATCCAGCTTTTCTAATTGGCGTGCCTGTCCCAAGTGTAGATTGGCTTCAAAGCCTGTAATGGCCTTAAACTGCTCCACATAAGGTGCAATGCTGCGACCATTCTCTGTATAAGGATTGACTGCAAAATGGCCTGATAGAATGCCTTCTGCAGCTTTTTTGTAGAGATAAGCATTATAGGCCAGCAGCAAGTCCAAGTCTTCCTGGCTCAGCAAGTTGGTCTTATTTTTTTCATAGAGCGGACCAAGCTCCTTGACAGCATCAGCCACAAAAAGCCCCTTGTACTGGAGTGGTTTCATAGACTGATTGACTGCATCCGCCAAGGTCTTGGTATCTTTAAGCGCCACAATCGGATCGGTCATCTGCAAATACATGGCGCCAAAAGTCCCCTTATCCTCTTGATAGTCTGCTAACTCTTCAATCGCTGCTAGATAGGTTGGCAGCTGAGAATTCAGTCCATTAAAGAACTTTTCAAAGCTGAACTTAATATCGCCAGACTTATAGTCCACCACTCCCAGACTCTCGGTCTTGGTCAGACGGTCAATCCGGTCCACCTTACCGCTCACGGTCACTGCTCTGCCATTTCCCAAGGTCAGGAAAGGCTTAGAAGCAGAACCAAAGCCTGTCTCCTCACCAATGGTCTCAATCCCGCTTGGATGAGCTAGCACACGGCCGGTCGCCCTCGCCGTATCTAGCAAGAGCTGGCGGGCAAAACGGGTCTGTCCTGACTCACCGTAGATGCTCTCAAACTCGGCCTCTCGACTGGTCTCTTCCATAGCTTGTGCTAAACGCCGGTCAAAATCAGCCGACGAATCATCCTGCAGAACCTTTTCAAAGATCCGGTGGAGGAAAATCCCATGGCTGCGAGCATCAGGATGAATGGTCCACTCTTCCTGCAGGCGCAGAACATACTTGAGAAAATAAGCATACTGATGCCGAAAATATTCGTTTAGAGCAGACGCTGAAAGTCGGAGAGGCTGCTCCTGAGGGTAGAGGGCTTGCAGAGTTTCTGGCTGTAGAGACTCCGTTTTCAGTTCCTTGCTGATGTGCGGAATGCTGATGCCTTCTGCTGCCAATTTCTTGCGCAGAACCCGTACAGCCACCGCCCAAAAAGTCTGCTCCTCCGCTGTCCACTCTCGATCAATCTCCTCTTGGTGAAGCTCGATAATTTGAGAAAGTAGAGCTCGGTAGCTGCCAATATCGTCACTGGAAGCCTGAGGCTTTTTGACAATGATAGGCAAGGAAAGCGGAGCTGCAGTCAATTCCAGCAGATAGGTCGACATGCTGTCCTCTACTTCATTGACCAAGGCCGGCGCAGACAAGACCAGCTCTTTGGTAGCAGAATTCATCAGCGACAGAGCCGTATAGCGATTCTTTTTGAGATTTTCTGAGCTGGCAATCTGGAGTTCCGCCTGAGAATCCGTTGCATCATTGAGCCGAGCCCGGTCTTCATCACTAAGCAGACTCTTGTTTTGCGCGATTTTCGGGAAACGCTCTTGGGTCAGTCCAATCGCGTAGACGTAAGGAGCTGCTAAAGGCTCTATCAGGTCATAAGACTGGACCTTGACCACATCTACTGTCGCCGGTACCGTCCGGTAGTTGGACAAAAGCATACCTGACAAGACCAAGGCTAGAAAATCATCCAGTTTGACCTTACTATCTGCAAAGACCTGAGCAAACTGCTCTAAGACATGGCTGAAAGCCTTCCAGACTTCCTCATGGCGCTCCTGCTCCTGCTGACTTTCTCCCTGCAGCAGAGCCGTCAAATTGTCAGACAAACGGGCCACTTGGACAAATTCTGTAAATTTAGCTAAGAGCCCCGACGTTGTCTGGCTACGGGATTTGAAAAAATCTTGCAATGGAGTCATAACCCGACGACGAATATGATTGAGACGGTCTAGGTCAAATTTTCCTTGGCTATTGGCCGTGAAATCCTTGGCTAGCTTGGCTGCTCCCTTAATGTCCGCAAAGCGCAGATATTGCTCAAAATGATCCAGCTCTTCCTGAGTCAAATCGCCGTAGAGCCCTGTCTTTAAGAGATTGAGCAGGTCTTCCAGTTGAAAATTATAGCGTTTGAGCCGCTCCAAGGACTCGACAAACTGGACCAGCGGATGCTGGGCCATTGACTCGCTCCGCCCCAGATAGTAGGGAATCTGATATTGGTCAAAAATAGTCTTGAGCTGAAGCTGGTAGGCTTCTACATCTCCCAAAAGCAGACGAATATCCTTATAGTGCACACCATCATGAACCCGCTGCCGGATGGACTTAGCCACATACTCCAACTCTTCTTTCTGGTTCATAGTAGCCCAAATTTGAAGCTGTGAGCGATCTGTCTCACTAACTTCAACAGCCGGCTCAGAAAAATCATAACGACTCTCCAAGACCTTGGAAATCCGTCCAAAGGCATCTTCCGCTTCCGCATGAGAGATATAGTCAGGCTTGACCTGATAGTCCTCGGCTAGCTTTCTCAAAAAATCCACGCTGGCCTGATAGAGATTGCCTTCACGAAAGGCTGCTCGATAGGCTTTTTGGCTGGCATAGGTCCCGATGACAATCTCCACACCTTTTCGATGCAGGAGACCGACCAGGTATTCCTCTTCGGCAGAAAAACGAGTAAAGCCATCAATGACCAGAGCTAGATTCTCCAATTCCTCATCTGTGTCGCCAGCCAGAATATGCTGGGCAAAAGCAGCAATCTGAGAAGACGAATCAAAATCGCCCTTATTCAGAGCAGCAGTCACCGCTGTAAAAATCTTGACCAGATCCTCCCGCTTCTCAGGCTCCTCGAGAAATTCCAGATCCGCAAAGGACATCTGGGCAGTCTGCAGTTCATGGTAAAGATCCATCAGCTGCTGGATAAACTGAGGATCCTTCTTAATACGGCCATAGACTTTAAGCTCTCCATCATCCAGCTCTGTCAAGGTCCGATAAATCAGCATTCCCAGACCAATATCGTCCAAACTCTGCCCTTGCCGAACATCATTGAGGACAAAATATCGAGCCATCTGGGCAAAGCGCGTCACTGTAATGGCAAAGGAAGCTTTGTTCTTCAGGCACTCCAAAACCGCCCGCTCCTTCTCAAAAGATAGCGAATTAGGCGCAATATAAAAGACTCGCTTACCAGCCGCCACCAAGCTCTCAGCCTCAGCCACTAAAACCTTGGTCAAAGAATGGCGAATATCTGTATAAAGTAATTTCATAGCCTGCCTTTTCCTCTAGAAAATATAGGAACATTATACCATTTTTACCGATAATTCTCATGGAGAATAGTCCCAAAGCCCAATTAGAAGCCTGCATCCAAAGATAGCGTTAGTGAATAGCTTCGTCATGTCCATAAAAAACGAAAAAGCCACTGCTTCCAGTGGCTTTCTAAAGCTTCTTACTTCTTTCAAAGTAAGAGTTCATTTAATCTTATGCTTATTCATCTTTTCTTCAAAAATGCTTGTCATAATCCCGCGCAAGTCTTCTCTTTCCTTGTCAGGAAGTTCGCCTTGCTGCTTGGCTACAGCGTACAACTCAGGATATTGCTTAGCAACTCGCTCAACCGTCTTGGTCGTCGCATGCCCTCTCACGAAGAAAGGAATCCTCTTAATCCACTCTTGGGGCACGAGTGCTAGAATCTTTTTGGCAGCTTCCTTATCGGAAATTTCTGCAGTGCTGAGCCCTTGATTGATCTGCTCCTGTTCCTTTTCTGTAAAATCTTTTAATTCCATACGCTAAATCTCCCAGTTCTCTTTTCTTAATACTAACTGAAGCACACTACTTACCCTCTACCCACTTATCATTGTCCATGATAAAGGGCTTGGCCAAACCTTCCCCTGTGTAGTTCTTATATTTGGTCTGCAAGTATTTGTAGACATCTTCCTTGGTCGCAAATTTGATTGCCTGATAAGGCTCTTCAAATGTCAGCTTTTCGATAAATAAGTAGCCATCTTTATCTGGAACCAAGACGCCGACATGCCCTACAAAGAGAGAATCACCATCAAGATTATCGTGGACAATGACTGAAAGCATTCGAGCCTTTTCATTAAACTTGAACTGTTTGAAGTATTCCTCCATCTTCTTAGCATGGACTTTGACATCTTGAGTCGCTTCAGTCTTGACTCTTGAAAACAGAATATTAAAATCTTCCTTATCTTTTGCATCAAAGAGCTTGCCCTTGTCAATCGAATCATTATCTATGAACAAAAGTTCGTCATCTTTTTCTATTTGAGGGATGTCGATGCTATTTTTCAGCAAAGTATAAGTATTAATCCGACAATTTGTCCCAATAAAATCGCCCTTCTTTGCCTGCCATAGAGGATTGATTTTTTCTACGTCATATTCAGTTTTGGTAAACTTAGTGAAATCGCCTGTTAATCCAGTAGAACCAACAAGTCCGTTGTAGTCATTGACGAGATTGACAAAGTTATCGACACTGTCTTTATCCAAATGAGCTGATAACAAACTCCTCACTTCTTCGACACTCTTTTCACTGTTTAAATTTGAATAAGTCGATGTAGTTTGACTTGTTTGATTATTTTTCTGCGAACTAGCACATGCTGCCATCCCAAAAGCTAAAGCCAGGCAGGCGCAGGACATGATTATTTTGCTGTATTTCTTCATTCTTATTTCTCTCTAATTCTTGTCTTCTACAGACTATTTTGCTTTACAATTTTTCTGATGAGCATTCAACTTTTTCATGGCCCAGTCATAATGGCTGGAAGTAGCACTTACAAAATAGGAACCTAATACAGTCCCTCCGACCCATTTATAGACATTTTTTAAAAATAATTCTTCGTTTGTAAATGTGTCGGCTAAGTCCAAAACATCTTGATGGGACTGATGAAATACCTCAGTTGCCTCTTTTAGAGAAGTCTTTTGATGCTTCTTCCAAAATTCCAGATTCAACTCTCCATAAGTCTTCCAGTTATAGGGCGCAGGAAGAAAGGGCTGCTCTTGACCCTTTTGATTGGAATGCACCCAATCTAACAAGAGCTGGTGCCATTCATAGAGGTGAATCAAAACATCTCTTATATTTTTATCTCGTCTCCAATGTGCCTCTTTCTTCTTTTCATCCCGAGAAAAATCAAAAGGCATATTTAACTCTTGATCAGACAATTTGGAAATGAGAGTTTGCAACTTCTCATAGTTTTCCTTAGCGGCCAGCATCAAATCTTCTTTAGTTTTCGGTCTGGGCATAAGATTGCACTCCTTTGCATCTTTCGTCTCTTGGAAATTATCTTGCTAAACGCCAGAATTTATAGGATTTTCTCAATTTCCTTTGCTA
The DNA here is from genome assembly GCF_013343115.1 of Streptococcus sanguinis. Classification (NCBI taxonomy): domain Bacteria; kingdom Bacillati; phylum Bacillota; class Bacilli; order Lactobacillales; family Streptococcaceae; genus Streptococcus; species Streptococcus sanguinis. The sequence continues at coordinate 688,121 of NZ_CP054570.1, read as the reverse complement.
TTTTACTCTTTTTCAATTTCCTATGTCTAATGTATCTCCATAAAACAGCAGGATTCAAGCTGTATGACAATTGCAATTGATAGTAATTTACCCACTCTATAAGAGCAAACATCCAAATCCCTAAAGAAATGAACAATATGGAAAATTCTCCGTGATTCAATAATATCACAAAAATTCCCGTAGCTAGTAAAATAAAATCCAATTTCTTCAATATCTTGTAAATTTGTCCTGTATACTTTTCAGCAAATCCTAGATTGGAAATCCTCTTGATTAAAATCAACCAAAAAACGGAACCCTGTATCAAGATAAAAGTTAGGAGAAACAAGGAGAAGGAAATAGAAATGAAGGCTTTAGTAGTAAGAATCCACTTTTTAAGCAGAAAAAAATTCATCCAAAATACTAAAACAGCGACCAACTCCCCACTAGCTAGATTAATCAACTTTTTCTTCAGAAGTCCTTTTGATTTCATCTTACACCACCATGAAAAAATTCTAACACTTTTAAAGAAGGAATTTTTAAGACCTTGTTTGTTCGGATTCCTTTATTTCTATTCCATTACTTTTTAGACTCATCACAATAAACTACAAATCCCTTTGGTAAGATGACAAGTTGTTGGTCATCAGTTTGGTAATGACTCACCAAATCAGCTGAATCTCTGTCTAACAGATAATTCTCTTTGGACTGATTAAAAATAGCTCGGATTACTTGATGATCATGTTGCCATTCTAAAGCCAGCACATTAGGAGCGATTTCTTCTAAGGTAAATTTCCCATACTGAATAATGCCCGCAACATCCTTGCGAAGCTGAATTAAATTCTTCATAAAATTGAGCATGTCATTGCTACTAGAAACCCGTTCCCAAGGCATAACCCGTCTACAATCCGGGTCCATACCTCCATCCAATTCTAGCTCGGTCCCATAATAGATACAAGGCGTCCCTCTTTGTAAAAAGAGAAAGGCGAGTGCGGATTTGACAAGCTGGATATCACCTTGAGCTGTCGCCAAAATGCGCTCCGTATCGTGCGAGTCCAAGAGATTAAACATAACCTCAGAAATCTGCTGCTTGTAATACATGGACTGGCAATTAATCTCAGCTATGAATTGACTGATCTTCTTGCTCCTGCTCAAAAAGTAGTCCTTGATACTATCGGATAGAGGATAGTTCATGACTGCGTGAAACTCATCACCATTTAACCAAGGCTGAGAGGTATGCCAAACCTCTCCAAGAATATAAAGGTCAGGCTTTTTGGCCAAAACTGCCTTCCGAAAATCACGCCAAAATTGGTGATCAACCTCATTGGCCACATCCAGCCGCCAAGCATCAATATCAAAATGTTCAATCCAATAGGTTGCAACGCTTAAGAGATAGTCTTTCACCTCAGGATTTGCCGTATTTAACTTAGGCATATAGCTGGCAAAGGCAAAGGTATGATAAGGCAGTTCTTTGGGATTCACAAGTTTGTCATTCGTCACTGGGAACTCTTGAATGTGGAACCAGTCTTTATAAACAGACTTTTCACCATGTTTGAGAACATCCAGCCATTGAGCGGATTGATCGCCCATATGATTGAAAACCGCATCCAGCATGACCTTCATGCCACGCAGATGAGCTTGCTCCACCAGTTGACGGAAAGTCTCCTTGTCCCCAAAGTGTCGATCAATTTCAAAGTAATCAGTCGTATTGTACTTGTGATTACTTGGCGATTCAAAGATAGGACAGAGGTAAAGCCCTGTAATCCCTAAGTCTTGCAAATAATCTAGATGATCAATAATCCCCTGTAAATCCCCGCCAAAGAAATCACTACTTTTAGGTCTGATAGACGAATCCCAATCTAGAGCTCTCTCTGGTGAAAGTTCAACATTTCCATTGGCAAAACGTTCAGGAAAAATCTGATACCAGACCGTTTTTGAAACCCAGTCAGGAACCTGACAACCATCAATTTCGTGAATATAAGGGAGTTTAAAACCGTTACCCTCTAAAGCAAGATTTTCTGGACTATTGTCAGCGAAACCTTTATCTCCATACAAGATGCTTTGACTTTCTTTATCCTCAAGCTCAAACAAATACTGAATCCGAGCAAAGCGCACAGAGACAGCTACTTGCCAATAGTCAAATAAGGCATCAGAAGTCACTTTGACCATCTCTTTCGCATCTTCAAAAGAATCCTCAAGAAAAATAAAGGGATCGCCATAGTGCAAAACGATTTTCTCTATATCCTCTTTCTTAGTCCTAATTCTGATATGCACTTGCCCTTCTTTATAAAGGTAGGCATACTCCGACTCCGGTCTATGATAAATGGCTGTTAATTCCATACTTTTCATCTCCTAGATTTCACTTTTTAAACTCATCGTAATTCTATGCAAACGATTCCATAGCTTAGCCCTAGTATACTATTTTAAAAAAATGATTGCAAGCTATTGTTCAAGTTTGGGAATAGGAGGTATAGCAGAGAATATTAAAAAGCCTTGAGGACAAGGCTTAATATTAGTTTCTATCTTGAGATTTCATTGTATTCTATTCTTTTTCCAAATTGATATTCAAACGCTTAAATTATTCAGTATTATTCTTGTTCATATACCAACTTGGGACTAGTCGGTTCATATCATCATACCATTCTAAAATTTCCTTAGCTTGATTTTGCATTACTGATATTTCCTCTTCTCCATAAGAAATAGCCCATGGAAGACCTCCAATTAAGTTACTTAGAATGTAAACGGCAAGAAGTTTCCAAAATAAATCTGGAACCTTGTCATCAAAATATCCATCTATCATACCTGATGCAAAAGAGGGAGATACTTGAGCTGACCACACAATACGATTGAACTCCTCCCAAGGATCTCCAAAGTCAAAACGATCAAAGTCAATGACATAAATCTCACGATCTTCTCCAATCATGAAATTTCCAATATGATAATCACCATGTTGCAAAACTTGGGGTCTATTTTTTAGCAGTTCACGGTTTTCGTTCAAAAAATCAATAAAGACCTGCCCGCTTTCAAATTGGACGGGACATTCTTTGTATTTGGAGATTTTATCATCAATTTTTCTATTAAAAAAGATTTCCCAGTCTTCACAAACTTCTGTAGCAGGAATTGTATGAATCTTTCTAAGTATCCTTCCTGCTTCTATCCCGTAAGTGTATTGTTGTTTTTCTGAATAAGTTAAAATTGTATCTATTGCATCTCTTCCGTCTATCCACTCGTGTATAGAATGTACTTCGTCACCGCAGAATTCAAATTTAATCGGTTTACACATACGAACTTCCAGAGAAGCAACTTTCTCCATCATATCAAATTCAATTTTCTTAGAATCTAACTTCTCTTTATCAGAAACACGCAATAAATATTTTTGATTGTTCTGGTCTGTAACACAATATTTTTTATCATCTGACCATCCTTTATTTATGGCTATCTTACCAATAAAATCCATCAATAACTCCTCGATTAACTTTACAAGATTACTATATAGTTCAAACTCTAATTCAAGAAAATCGCTTTATTTTTTAAGCTTTTAAAATTATTCAGTCGTTCATCAAGTTCTTCAACATAATCTTCGTTTGACATTTTTGTACCGATATTTTCAGACAGAGTTGTTTTTTATTATCCATTACATCGCTCTTCTATACTCCTTAGTTAACTTTATTGTATATTATAAATGGAAAAAAAGCTAATTATCTTATTTTCCAACCCACAAAAAAGAGCGGCCTCTGCCACTCCTTTTTGAAATCTATGCCTCCACCTATCTATCCAGTTTTATCACCTTATCGTAGCGCTTCAAGTCCTCTTCGCTATAGTGATGAATCACTTCTACGACTGCTTGTGGGAGTGAGAAAAGGAGTCGACTGATTTTCTCTTGATTTCTAAGGTCCAGATTGGCCTTGACCTCATCAGCTAAGATTAATTGGCGATTGTGATAGAGCGCGCGGGCAATTTCTAGCCGCTGCTTCTCACCGCCTGACAGAGTTTGATTGCTGGGTGTTTTGCCTTGGAGAGCTTTCAAACCGGTTTGCTGCAGAATCTCTTCCATCCTTCTGGAATCAAGTTCTTGTCCCAAAGCGATATTTTCTTCTAGTGTCAATCCATCAAAGACATGACTGGACTGGAGAATGTAGGCTCCTGCCTGATAAAGTTCATCCGAGCTTAGCTCTTGTCCATGGTAGCGAATCTGACCTTGACTAGGCTTGATTTCACCATAGATGAGGTTCAGTAAGGTTGTTTTCCCAGACCCACTTTCTCCGATAATGGCAATCTTTTCCCCTTCTTCAATGGTAAGATTGCAAGGGGCTAGGATTTCTCGACCATCACGCTCTACGCTAACTTGCTCTAGCTGGATAGGAAAGACGGAACTTGCAAGAACAGAAGGCATTGTCAACTCCTCTCCCAGCAATTTTTGATACTTATCACAAAGAGACTTGGCTGACTTCCTGGTATTGATAAAGTAAGATAGCTCTTGAAATTGATAGCCGATATTATGCGATACTAGGTAAATCCCAACAAAGCTGGCTGCAGACAGGTAATTATAATAGGTCATGAAACCACCAATGACAATAGGCGCGACCGAGCAAAAGGCATCAATCCCATTGATAAAGAAACTGTTTAAAGTCCGTTGCTTTTCATAGGCGACTTCTTGCTCTAAAGCCTTGTGTAAATCTTTGGAAAACAGTTTGTAAAATAAGCTTTGTCCCCGATAATGCCGTATGGAACGAGCACCCGCAATCATATTGGTCACTTGAGAGACGTAGCTCTGGTTAGCCATGGACTTATGCTCAGAAATCGTATCCAAACGTTTGGAACCAATCCCACTACAAAGAACCGGTATCGAATAAAAAATGATAAAGAGCAAGCCGAGATAAAAATTTGTCCAGAGAGCATAGCAGATGGAGACGGTTGTAAATCCCAAAGAAGAAATGATAATAACAGTCGGCTCAATATAGTTATCTTCTAGCTGTTTCACATCATTTTCCAGGTCGGACAAAACCTCTTCATCCGCTATCCGACGGCTATATAAGAAAGTCTGAAAGATAGCCTGCTTAATACCCAACTTGAAGTCCGTCAGCACTCGTGCATAGTAATAACGTTTCCCCGCCAAACCCAGCAAGAGAATCAAATTCCCCACAATCCCCCAAATCAAGACCTGCAACAGCAAATGCAACTGGTGATTGGTAAAACTAGAGACAATATACTGAATCAAAGCCGGTGTAATGACAGCCTCCAGCCAAGTAATCATAATCGCCACAAAATAGAAGAATAAATACTTTTTAGTTACATAAGATCTAAGCATAGCGTATAAACCTCCTGAAGTTATTTACCAACTTAGATGGTCTTTTTTTATCTAGACGGGGATAAAATAGGAGCCTGATTATTTGAATGAAAGCATCAAATGTAAGGCTACTTTATAATCTTTCGAAAAAAGAACTGAATAAGAAGTTCGAAGCATATCAATTCACTTTTACTTTTTACTCAAAAATATATCTAACACATCTGCATAGCTAACAAAGGGAGCTGGAAATACTAGTCCAGAATAAAATAGCATTATGGTATTAAATAAATTCAATAAGACAGACACTCGTTTGAAACGTTCTGTTAATTTAATTGCCATGGTATATAAGACAAAAAATACAGCATAATTAAGTATTGATATCAAAACCAAATCCACTAAATGGAATGAGGGCATCAAAAATTTTCCATTAAAAAACAGATGCGATAGAATGATTGAAATCAAAAAAATGAATGTCGACCAAATAAAATAAGTTGTTGATCTAGCAATATAAATCATCATTGGTGTCCGTCGAGTTGTTTTGATATTTGTATATTGATTGGTACGAATTTCAAATTCCAACTCCTCATTAGCAAGCAATATCACATTAGTTATAGAATAATAAATAAAAAAATAGAGTAGATTTATCGGTTTATCACTATTGAAAATAATAATGATTCCTGTAATAAAAATCATGGAATAAATCACTTCGCAAATACTATCAAACGTGTATCGAACTCTATAATTGAAATATCTTCTTAATTCACTAAACATGGAAAAGGCTCCCTCTTTTTTTAGCAATGTTCAATAAAGTGAAAAATAGGAAAGTTCCAGCTGACCAATATACTGCACAATAGACTATAATAAAAAAGATACTCTGGTAGGACGGAGAAATAATAAAATTTCTCAAGGCATAGTAAGGGAAAAGCTTTCCTATAAAGCCAAATAAACCACCTAGCGGTGTTAGTATGCCAGTAAAATACAGCATGAAATAAGAAATTAACGATGTAATGCTAGAAGTACGATTAAAAATGAAGCAGAGACTTGATAGGAAAAAACCCAAACCATATATGCTAATAACAGTTAGCATACATGCAGTCAGGTTTCCAACTAACTTTAAAATACTATCCGGAAAATCAATATCATTAAGCGTGGATAAAACGATAAATATAGGTATGGCTTTAACTAGATCCACCAATATCTGAACAATAATTTTAAACATTAAGACATGAAAAACACTCTTACTGCTCTGGATTACACTTATCAAAGTTCTATCATAAAGGTCATCCTCAATAAAAAAAGTTGGGTGCGTAATACTATGACTCGTAAAATACCAAGTAAATAATAAACATAACAATAAAAATTTACTTTGCGTATCTTTAAAGTATTGAAGATAAGCTGAAACCATTATCAAAATTCCAAAATTTGAAAAAAATAAATTGAATTTAAACTGCATCATCTCTTGCAGCTGTCTCTTTAACTCCCTTCTTATTTCTTTAATCATCATTGATAACCTCATACAATATTTCTTCGATACTTTCCTCAACTTCTTCAAAAAATATTATCTCAAAATTATTAAAGATATTATTTTTCACCTGACTATCTTTTACTTCAACAATCAATCTTTCGTTTTCTATTTGGTAAGATAAATCAGGAAACAGTCTCTCAAAAGCATCTTTATCAGAGTCTGAAATACCAATTCTATATTTAATCCACCTAGTATTTTTCCCAAAGATTTCTGAGAAACTACCTTGCTGGATTATTTTCCCTCTACTCATAATACAAATTCTTGTTGATATTTCTTTTGCAAAATAGATATCATGAGTAGTCATGAGAACAATAGTTCCTTTTTCTTGGCTGAGAGTTAGTAATAATTTCGCAAACTGCTTTTTGGCAATGACATCCAGACCATTTGTTGGCTCATCTAAACACAATACTTTTGGCTTACAAAGTAAGGCAATGATCAAAGACAATTTTTGTCTCGTTCCTTGTGACAATTCGGACACCAATACATCAACATAGGGATGGAAAGCTAGTTTATTAAATAAATCCTCCAATTCATCCTTAACCTGACCACGCGAAATTTTATTCAAATGTAAAAAGTAATCAATATTTTGATTTGCCGTCAGATATTCATAGTAGCCTCTACCGCTTTCTAGTACGAGCTTAACATTGTTATGAATATCTTTCGAAGTATTCTTACTGCCAAAAACAAATACATCACCTGCATCTTGTAACATTAAGCCAGAGATAATTTTTATGAAAGTTGATTTACCCGCACCATTGGTGCCCACTATAGAAACAATCTCTCCTGAATGCGATCCAAAGCTAGGAATGTCCAATACAACTTTACCACGAAAATTTTTCTTTAGATTGCTTACAATAATTTCATTCATACTCGCATTAACCTATTTCGATTACTAATACTTACACTGCCAAAAATTTAAAAACAAAGATTTTTGAATTACTTTCACTTAAATATGCCTAATTTTTCACAAGCAGAGCTACACACTTGACATGGATTGAATGCTCACTTAGTACTTCAAGCAGCATTATTTGTATGTAGGAACATATCCACTTATCTATTTAACGATAGCATAAGGTTATCGTTAAAAGAGTTTGCCTCGACAAACTGGGATTTACTTAAATGAAATCCACTCTGACTTTGATAGACAGGTTATGTGTTCTGTGCGAAGAACACCTTCCAATACACATGGAATGTTCTCTTTTGTATGATGATAACGGAACCCACATTTTTCCTGAACTCTCTTTGACTTTGTATTGCCGTCAAAATAACCGCACCACATTTTCTCTAGATTCAGGTCATCAAATCCAGGTCTCATCAACTCACGAACTGCTTCCGGTATCAGACCCTGACCCCAATACGGAACTACTATCCAGTAACCAATCTCCGCCTCAGTATCAGGAATACCTTTATCACTTACAGTGCCGATCATCAATCCTATGCTACCCACTGGCTGCATTGTTTCTTTTAAAACTATGGCGTATATCTCAGGTGCTGAAAAATAACTTTTTATAATCTCCCTACTGTTTTCAATACTGGTATGTACAGACCAACCTCTGGATGACTGGCATATTGAAATAAATCATTGGCGTCTCTTTCTTCCCATGGGCGAAGAATCAATCTTTCCGTTTCTAAAATCATTTTTTTCCTCTTCAAATTCCAAATGTTTATAAAGTCGCTTAAGATGAAGTCTTTTTGATTTGACTTTTTTTACAACACTACCGCCTCAACATGATGCATTTGTGGGACTTAAAATATTTGGAGAAGCTTTTGAGGATTAGCTGCTCTTCTCTACTAAACTTACCACAACAGCATATGGTTCGTATGTGAACCTTATTAGATTTGATTAGTAAGACCCCAGTGAAAACTATGAAGCTCATCTCCTTTAATGTAAAACTGAGACGTTTAGTTTATCTATTGCTTAAACTTTAATTCAAGTATTTTATTATAACCTTCATAAAAACGTTCTCTTGTTACCACTTCACCTGGATATTTTTCCTCTAGAAATGTATAAATTTCAATTGGTCTAATCCATTCTTCCGCCATATCTTGAAAAAATGGACTACATAGCCTCATCTCACCTTTACTCGATTGTTTTAATAAAATTCCATATATAGGAATTTTAGTTAATATATTATAGGTGCTCTTTTTCATAGATTCTCCTTCAATAAATTAATCGAATGTAAATACATAATCGTTGCTGAAGTTATCAAACGTACTCTTTATCTGATTGTAAACTTCCTGGTTTTCTTTAGAAATTTTTTCCGAAACATATAGGTCTTTCATTTCGTTTTTTTCAATTAGTACCCACTTTAAATGTGAATATGAGTACTTTGCAAAAGTGACCCATTGTGCATAATTTATTATCATAGGATTTTTTGTAAAGTATATTTTCCCAGCATTAGCTGCTGTAGCTGTGGAATGTCCTATAAATAGCATAGTATGTAATTTTGGATGTTTTTCTCTATCCACCGAAAATGGGATAGAGTTTTTTAAAGAATTTCCCTCGTTAATTCTTTTTAAAGCATATCCTAGTCTGATGACAACTTCAACAATCATAGTTGAAATTGCCATGCTGCTAAAATGAATAAAATCATAACCTTCGTAATACATCCCTTGTACTATTTCTGCTATTGTTTGTTCCTCATTCCCAATTTTTCCGAACTGAAATAAATTGAATAGTCCCATCAATGGAGCAGGTAATCCCATTGAAGTTGTAATATCAGATTTAAAATGAATTATCTGCTTAGCAATTGCAGCGAAAATATCACTTTCTTTTCTATCTGTGTAGTTGTCCATAAATTGAGATACTATTTTTCCAGTTTTATCAATAGTAGTCATCTTTCCATTAAGAATATCACACACACCAATTACTAGACCAAGAAGTGGGTCATGTCTAAGAGATAGTAATCTATGATAGTAAGCAGATAGGCCATTAACATTAACTTTTGTATGACGATTATCTTGTGCATCAAAAGGAACCTTACTAACTTTTGAATTTGCTAGCTTTTCCATTTCTTCTTCGGGGAATCTCTGATTGAACCAATCTCTTACATGATTCGATAAAGGACCACCTTTCAAACCTTGTGGAGTTTTTTTAGGTATTCCAATTAAAAGTATATCAACTATTGCCGCTAATACACCAGCACCAGCACAAATCGAAATGTCAATAGCATCAAGTTTATGTATATTATTAAAATCATCATTCAATTCTCGAACAATAGCTTCATTTATCTCTAGCTCTTCATTTGTAAAAAGTACTTCTAAGTCATTCGTAGAACCGACTTCATGCTCAGACTTTGCAATTAAATCTTCCCATTTAGGAACTACTATAGTTCGTTTTTCTGCTTCAGTATCTATTTTTGGTAAATAATTTAGATTATACCCTAGCTCTTTTAATAACTCTTCACTTTCTGATATCCTTGCTTCCACACCTGTCTTATCATGTCTTTTGATTAGACTTAACTCTCTAGTTTGATAGACTAAAATATTATTAAATTGTCTTTCTTCATCTGAATATTTAAATTTACTCATTACGATTTTCCTAAATCATTTTTTAAATCTTTTATCGCTTGTGTAAGAAGAATATTTAAACTTTGTAAATAATCCAGACGCTCTTTATCAGCATCCGTCTCAGCCTTCAGTGCTTGTATAATTGCTTCATGTTTTTGTAGCGCCTCTTTATATAATCGTTCTTTTTCCTGTTTAAGTTGATTATTTTTTAAATTAGATGCTAATAAAATAGCTCCTCCAGCTAAGACAACAGCAGGTGCTGCTAAAACAAAGACGCCAGCTACCATTCCGCCACCAACAATACTTCCTGCAGCTGCAAGTCCAGATGTAATTCCGGCAGCGGATAAACCAACAGTACCTAAACCGTAGAGAGCAGCAAATGATCCAATTCCACCGACGCCTGCTCCCAGGGCACCTGCTAAAACTTCTGGTATTGCACTCTCTCGCATTGTACGTGTCTTGTCATTCAGCGCAGCAGACGCTTCATTAATGACATTTACGACTTGCTGTAATGATTCTACATTTTGAAATACTTGTTCTTTTTTCATAAAAGCTCCTCTATATTTTGTTTTCTTAATTATATCATGATGTAATAAAAAAACTGCAACATAAAAGTTACAGTTTTCCACTTATATATCAAAAGGTAATGTAATAATTTATCTTGACTAAGATATTAAAATTTTTTTATTATTTTACCATCAAAGCTACACAGCTGTTACCGTATCGTTTCGTCATAATTTCCTCGCTCTACGACAGCTATCGCATGGGCGGAACATCTGCTTCTACTTCGCTGATACCTCAGCTCGTACAAGCAGTGATACCGTCTCAACATGATGCGTTTGCGGAAATAAGTCCACCGGCTGGACTTTCTTCAACTCATATCCTAATTCTCGGTAGAGCTTGATATCACGCGCCATGGTTGCGACATTGCAGGAGATATAAGTGATTTTCTTGGGCTCCATGCTGATGCTGGCTTTGATGAAGCTCTCTGTCAGGCCTTTTCGTGGTGGATCGACTAGGATAACATCCGCTTGGATGCCCTCTTTAAGCCAGTTTTGAATGGCTTCTTCAGCAGGGGCGCAGACATAGCTGGCGTTGGTAATGCCGTTGATTGCCGCATTCTTTTGGCTATTTTCGACAGCTTCAGGAATCACTTCCACACCATAGACTTCCTTGACATGCTTGGCAACTGATAGACCGATAGTCCCGATGCCAGAGTAGGCGTCAAGCACCACATCGTCAGAGGTCAGCTCAGAAAAGTCAATAGCTGTCTGATAGAGTTTTTCTGCCATTTCGGTATTGACTTGGTAAAAAGCTGGTCCAGAGATTTGGAAGTCATTTCCCAGCATGCGGTCGGTAATGTAGTCTTGACCATAAAGCGTTCGCCAGTCTTTTCCGAAAATCGCATTGCCCGGCTGATCATTGATATTCTGCATGATGGACTTGATAGCTGGGAAAGCCTCTGTCAAGCGCTCCATCAACTGCTCTACTCGGAAAATTTTAGGTCGAGTTGTGACCAAGATTACCATGATTTCCCCTGAATAATGGCCACGGCGGACGACTAGATTGCGAATGAGTCCAGTCTTTTCTTGCTCATCGTAAGGCTTGAGGTCAAAGCGACGCAGCAAATCGCGTGTAAAGATGATAACTTGGTCAATGACTGGATCCTGAATATAAAAATCTTCAATCGGCAGGAGGTCATGGGAATTTTTGCGGAAAAATCCTGTTTCCAGCTGGCCATTAACGCGGCGGACAGGCACTTGAGCCTTATTACGGTAGCCCAGCGGCTGCTCCATACCAAGTGTCGGCAGCACTTCAACATCGGACAAACCAGCAATCTTATAAAGACTGTCCTTGACCTGCTTGCGTTTGAAGTCCAGCTGAGCTGGATAGTTCAGATGCCCCAAGTCAGCAATCCCTGTACGCAGATAAGCCATATCAAGATTTTCATTGCGCTGGTCTGAGGTACGGAGAAATTCCTCCACCTTGCCAAAGCCGATTTTTTTGTTGACCTTGAGCACACGCATCCGGATGAGCTCACCCGGCAGGGCATTTTCCACAAAGAAAACCAGGCCTTCTGCCTTGGCCACCCCTGCTCCCTCGTGGCTCAGATCCACGATTTCAACTTCAATCACATCATTCTTTTTTAACATATTTTTCTCTTTCTGCTTTATCGCTCTGCCATTTCCCAAAAGAAAAGGCAGGACATCGTCCTACCTTTCATTATATCATATATCTTATCTGAGACCCATTTGCTGCAGTCTTTCTTTATAGGCTTCAAAGTCAATCAATAGCCCTTGGCCGCCGTACATGTCATAGGTATCAACCCAGTCGCCATTTTCCGGAATCGTCAGGCGCTCAACTCCATTGCGGGAATCTCCAGCCATAGAGAGACCATTAGTCAATAAGAAGCTGTAAGGCACATTGGTCGAAGTCAAGGCAAAGACCTTACCCAGAGCCTCTGACCCAGTAAAGAGCTTAGTCGGATCCTTGACCTGCTGGAAAACAGCCGTCAAAACTTCCTGCTGACGGCGGGTTCGGCCAAAGTCGCCCTCGTCATCCTTACGGAAGCGAGCGTAGTTGAGCAAGGTTCGACCGTCCATCTGCTGCTGACCAACCTTGATTGTTTGATTGGGTACCACACCGTCCTTCATATTCAGGTCATCTGGCACTTCAACTTCTGTCACTTTCTCCCCATCGATCGTTGAGAACTGGGCATTCATGCTGACGCCATTTGGGAAAAGAGTGTCAATAGCTGTAGCAAAGGTCTGGAAATCCACCAGTGCATAATATTTGATGTCCAAATCGAAATTATCTTTGAGCATCTGGCGGACATAGTCTGCACCACGGTTGTGGTTTTGCTCCCCAATTGTATAGGCAGAATTGAGCTTTTGGTCATAATAATCTGCCTGCGAAGGGTCCGTGTACTCATTGCTGACGCCATCGATGTGAATAAGGGTATCACGCATAAAGCTGACCAATTTCACCTTGTGGTCCTTATTACCAACATTCAAGACCATAATAGAGTCAGTCCGCGTCTCAGTCGAGTCGTCACCAACCCGGCCGTCCGTTCCGAGAATGAGGATATTCACTCCGTCCTTAGTATCCTTGCCGTCAAAGAATTCCGTTTCTGCTGGCTTAGAATTGCCATTATGAGCTGTCGTCAAGCCTTTGACAAACATGAAAATCATGCCACCCAAGACCATCAGCAGGAAAATCCCTGCCCAAAGCAGAATCCGTTTCAAGCGGATTTTTTTGCGAGGCTTCTTGGGCTTGTCTTGTCCCAGACCAGCTTCTGCCAGAGCTTCCGGCGCCTTCTTTTGCCTTCTACTGCGAGAAGAACGCTCAGGGTACTTGGGCAAGAGGCCAGAAGAATCCATTTCCACAGGCTCTTGCTCGTAGGCGTCGCTAACTGTATGCGGCTGCTCTTCATGGTCAGGCACACTGGCTGAATTGCCAATCCCCTTGGACTTCTGACGCAGATAGTCAAATTCTTTCTTTTCTTTATCGTTTAGATAATAATAATTTTTATAGAGATAATCTAAGCGGAGCTGTTCATGATGGCTAAGATTTTCTGGTTTCTTCATCTCTTCTCCAATCTACTGCTACTTGTCCTGAATCAGAAACACACTGTAGCTACCAAAAATTTTATAAGTAATTCCAAGACTTGTCAACTCTTGATAGGCAAAATCCGCCAATTTTTTCTGTTCGTTGTCAATGTCTATAATGAAGAAATATTCTCCCAGAGCCGTTTTTAGAGGCCGGCTCTCAATCTTGGTCAGGTCAATCCCACGCCAAGCAAAGGTCGACAAAGCCTTATAGAGGGCACCAGGCAGATTGTCCGGCAAGGTCAAAGCCAGTGTCTGCTTGTCTCCTGTCTTGGTCAGTTGAAGCTCAGGCACCTCATGACCCAGAATCCAGAAGCGGGTATAATTTTCTTCCATTTCCTGAATGTCGCTGGCCGCTACTTTGAGCCCGTATTCTGCTGCAGCCGTGCGCGGGGCAATAGCCGCAAAATTCTTTTCAGGATGTTCTGCTACAAAACGAGCTGCATAGGCCGTACTAGCCGTCACCTCAATGGCAGCCTGCGGATAATGCTGGCGGATATATTTCTTTCCTTGGGCAATAGCCTGCGGATGAGAAAATATTTTCTCAATTGTCTTTTCTAAATCCGTCACCAAAAGCTGCTGCTTGATGGGCTGAACGATTTCAGCCACCGCCTGAATGTCTGCTTGATGAAAGAGATAGTCCAAGGTCTCGTGGACACTGCCCTCGATGGAATTTTCCACCGGAACGACCGAGTAATCCACTTCCCTAGCCTCATAAGCCTTCATGACCTCGGTGATATTCTGATAAGGCACCAAGTCCTGGCTGGGAAAAGCAGCTTGGGCTACATGGTGAGAAAAGGAGCCTCTGGGACCTAAAAATGCTATTTTCATTGAATTTCCTCAATAATTTCCTGCGGGCTTTTGAGCCTCGTATTGACAATCTGGGTCGCTACTTCCTCGTACCAAGCCTGACGCTGCTCAAAAATCTGCTGCAAGTCTGACTTGCTCTGGTTTAAGAACAAGGGCCGCTCCTGCTCAGCATCCTGCTGGATTCGCTGATAAAGCGTTTCAAAATCAGCTTTCAGGTAGATATTATCAGCATTCTGAGCCAGTAATCTACGGTTTTCTGAGCTGACGACTACACCGCCGCCAGTTGAGACGACTAAGTCCGTATCGATCAACTCAGCCAAGAGCTGGGCTTCTGCAGTCCGAAAGGCCGCTTCACCATGCTGATCAAAATAATCCTTGATAGACATACCCAACCGCTGGCAGAGCAGTTCATCCATATCGGCAAAGTCTTGGGCTAGGCCTCTGGCTACTGTGGATTTTCCGGCTCCCATAAAGCCCAGCAATATCTTAGCCATGCGTCAAGACCTCCAAGTCGCTGAAGAAGCTTGGATAGCTAGTCTTAATAGCTTCAGACCGCTCAAGTTCTACCTGACCGCTTTGAGCCAACAAAGCAGCAATTGCCGTCATCATCCCAATGCGATGGTCGCCTAAGGTGTTGACTTGGGCACCATGAAGAGGTGTTTTCCCGTCGATAATCATACCGTCTTCCGTCGGGGTAATAGCTGCGCCCATGCTATTGAGAGCATCTGCTACTACCTGGATACGGTCGGTTTCCTTGACTTTGAGCTCCTCTGCATCACGAATGACAGTCCGTCCCTGAGCCTGAGTCGCAAGAAGAGCAATAATCGGCAACTCATCAATCAAGCGCGGGATAATCTCGCCTCCAATCTCCGTTCCCTTAAGCTCAGAAGTCTCAACGGTGATGGTAGCAGACTTAGCTACTGGATCGACATCTGACAGCGTCATCCGTCCGCCCATAGCCTCTATCACATCTAAAATCCCTGTACGAGTTTCATTGATGCCGACATTTTCTAAGACAATCTTAGAGTCCGGCACAATCAATCCAGCCACCAGCCAAAAAGCCGCACTGGAAATGTCACCTGGAACCGTCACTTCCTGAGCAGTGAATTCCTGACCGCCCTGAATGCGAATTTCCTTGCCCTTGACCTCAATCTGCCCACCAAACTGGGCAATCATATCTTCCGTATGATTACGGGTGATTTCCTTTTCTATAATGACCGAATCTCCCTGAGCCTGCAAGGCAGCAAAAATCAAGGCCGACTTAACCTGGGCAGAAGCCACTGGCAGCTGATAATGAATAGGCTGCAGCTCCTTGCTGCCCTTCATCTTGAGCGGTGGTAAATCACGCTCAGTCCGACCAGCAATCTCTACCCCCATCTGCCGCAGAGGAATGGTTACCCGATCCATAGGCCGCTTGGATAGACTGTCGTCACCAAACATCTCTGCTTCGAAATCCTGACCAGCCAAAACACCAGAAATCAAACGGATAGACGTTCCAGAATTCCCCATATCCAGCTTATTTTTCGGTGCTTGCAGGCCTTCAAATCCTACACCATGTATCTCGACTAGATTTCCATCGTCCTCAATCTGCACACCTAAGTCACGAAAAACCTGCATGGTAGACAGTACATCTTCTCCTCGCAGAATGTCACGAACAGTAGTGACTCCCTGAGCCAAACTGCCAAAAATAATGGAGCGGTGGCTGATAGACTTATCTCCTGGTACTCGGATACGGCCCTTCAGGCCTTTTACATTGGTTGATAATTTCATAGATGACCTCGTACTTTCCTTTGTTGCTTCTTATTTTATCATAAAAAGACCAGAAATTCTTAAAATTTCTGGAATCCTAGCCGAAGCAAAAAGAATCCAGGTAGTCAGCCCAGATTCCTCTTTTTTATTAGCTTACTTAAGCAAATCCTGCACCGGATCAAAGATGATACGCTCAATGTCCGCCAGATAGATGGACAGTTGCTGCTGTTTATTGAAGAATTCAGAAAGAACAGCATTGCCCTGAATCTTCTCACCAAAGGAAGTCATCTTGTCCTGCACCTCCTGAGTCGGTACCTGACCAGTCTGAGCCAGCTGTTGCAACTCCTGCTGGAAAGCCAGATAATCTGTAAAAATAGCCTTCGCTTCGCTATCAGCATCCACTGCTTTCTTGCTTTCTGCAACTGCCTTGTACTCAGGTAAATCACGCAGATTTCTGCTCAGTTCATTGGCTAAATCATAAATATTTGACATAGAGTTCTCCAATCTATATTAGTCTACGGACACTAGATAATCCGTATTTTCTCTTACTATTTTAGCAGATTTTTCCAAATCTTGGCGATTTTTAAAGGTGATTTGCAGAATACCGTTGATATCTTCACGGTTTTCCTCGTTGATACGAATATTAACAACAGAAATTCCGCGCAGAAGCTCCAAAATACCCAAAATCGCATCTTCTTCGTCGGGCACCTCAATAAAAAGGTCATAAAAGCTATCTACACCGGCACGCTTATGAATTTCCATCTGCTTGCGGCTCTGCCGTCCTCGATCGAAAAATTCCCAGATAGCTCTCTCGTCCTTGGCCTCAATCGCTGCGGCAACCTTGTCTAACTGGTCTTTAAAATCTTCCAGCCGCTCCAAAATGGATTCGGGATTTGTCAAGAGGATAGAGGTCCACATGCCCGGCTCACTCTCCGCAATCCGCGTCATATCTCGAAAACCACCGGCTGCAAAAGACTGGGTCAGCTCATGCTCCTGGCTATAAGCTGCCGCTTGCTCCATGAGGCTGGAGGCTAGGATATGCGGAAAATGACTAATTTGACTGGTCACTCGGTCGTGCTCGGCTGCGTCCACCTGGATAAAGCGGGCATGAAGACCACTTAGCAAGTCTTTCATTTCCTCAAGAGTACCAGGATTGGTCAGGCTAGAGGGCGTGAAGATATAATAGGCATTTTCAAAGAGGGTGACATGGGCTGCCTTGGCTCCAGTCTTGTGACTTCCGGCCATCGGGTGAGCTCCGACAAAGCGGACGGGCTTATTCTGAAGATACTTTTCTGCAGCTGCCACAATCTCAGCCTTGGTCGATCCAGCATCAGAGATGATAACATTTTCCTTCAGATCCAGCTCCGCTAGTTCCTTGATAAATGCTATGGTCTGCTTGATGGGCACAGCCAGAATAATCACATCAGCCAATGGAGCAAAGGCCGCAAAATCATCCGTCACTCGGTCTACCATTCCCCGTTCCAAGGCAACTCTGCGGGATTCCTCACTTCGATTATAACCAAGAATCTCTATCTCAGGATGAGCTCTCCTGATACCCAGAGCTAAGGAAGCTCCAATCAGTCCCAGACCTATGATATAGACCGTTTTTCTCTCCATGCCCTTCTCCTTACTTCTAAAAGTTCTTGACAAATTCCCGATGGCGAGCTACCGCATCCTTTAGTTCTTCTAAATTGTCCGAAGAGAACTTCTCCAGAACTTCAGTGGCTAAAACTGTCGCCACCACGCTTTCCATAACTACACCCGCTGCTGGCAGAGCCGTTGGATCGCTCCGCTCGACTGTCGCCTTATAAGGCTCGTGGGTCTCAATATCCACGCTCATCAGTGGCTTGTAAAGGGTTGGAATGGGCTTCATAACACCTCGCACCACGATTGGCTGACCATTGGTCATACCGCCCTCAAAGCCGCCTAGATTATTGGTTCTGCGAGTGAAGCCATCTTCCTCAGACCAGAGGATTTCATCCATGACTTGACTGCCCTTGAGACGGCCGGCTTCAAAGCCCACGCCAAACTCGACTCCCTTGAAAGCGTTGATGGACACGATTCCTTGAGCAATCTTTGCATCCAGCTTCTTGTCCCATTGGACATAGGATCCCAGACCGACCGGCACACCTCCCACGATAGTCTCAATGACACCACCGATGGTATCCCCATCTTTCTTAATCTGGTCAATATAGGCCTTGATTTCTTCTTCGCGCTCGGGATTGACAATGGAAACCTCTGATTGGGCAGCTCTTTCCTTGATTTCTGCTACAGTTAGATTATTCGGTACATCAATATCAATGCCACCAAAGGTCACGATATGGCTGGCTACCTCCACACCGATTTCTTCCAGCAAGCGCTTGGCTACTGCTCCGACTGCTACACGCATGGTCGTTTCACGCGCAGAAGAACGCTCCAGAGAATTCCGCAAATCGTCAAAGCGGTATTTCATACCACCGACTAAGTCCGCATGGCCAGGGCGTGGTTTGGTAATCTTGCGCAGCCCTTTTTTCTTTTCATCCACATCCGCCGCGCTCATAATTTCCAGCCATTTCTGATGATCCAGATTCGTGACATTGAGGGTAATCGGTCCGCCCATGGTCAAGCCATGCCGAACCCCAGACGTAATCTCGACTTGGTCGCTTTCAATCTTCATGCGGGCACCACGACCGTACCCACCCTGACGACGCTTGAGCTCAGCATTGATATAGTCAGCGGTCAGAGGAAGACCAGCCGGCACCCCTTCAATAATAGCTGTCAAACGTGGTCCGTGGGATTCTCCTGCTGTTAAGTATCTCATACATTTTCTCCTATTTCTGGGATGGAAAGAACTGGACATCCTGTCTATTTTTATCCAAACTGTCCAATCGTCTTAAACTCCATCGGGCACTTATTTCTTCAGAAATTCTTTCATCTCTTCCAGCGGAATCTGGTGAATACTAGCCGAACCCAACTCAGGAACAAGTACTAGTTTAATAGAATTCCCTCGAGCCTTCTTATCATGGGTCAAGGCCTGATAAAGAGCATTCTCATTCCATGGCTGGTAATCCACCGGCAAGCCAAACTTCTGACACATACGGATGATATTTTCTGTAATCCCGGCTGGCATAAGGCCTTTCTTTTCAGCGACACGAGAAACCTGTACCATGCCAATCGCCACAGCTTCACCATGCATAACCTTCCCATAGCCCGCTGTCGCTTCAATAGCGTGCCCAATAGTATGTCCGAAATTCAGATAGAGGCGGACGCCATTATCCAGCTCATCCTCGACCACAATCTTACGCTTGACATCGCAGGAATGGTAGATGATGCTCTCCGCATGCTCCAAAATAGACTCTGGACTGCCATCCATTTCTGAAAGCTCATTCCAGAGTTCCTTATCCTCAATCAAGCCGTACTTGACCACCTCGCCCATACCTTCAATCAGTTCCCGCTGACCCAAAGTATGCAAGACTTGAGGGTCAATCAGAACTCCGTCAGGCTGGGTAAAAGTGCCGACCATATTCTTGGCCCAAGGCGTATTGACACCTGTCTTACCACCGATAGAGGAGTCCACTTGGGCTGTCAGACTGGTCGGAATCTGCACGAAATGAACGCCCCGCATGTAGGTCGAAGCGGCAAAGCCCGCCAAATCACCGACGACTCCGCCTCCCAAGGCTACAATGCCGTCACTGCGGGTCAGACCAACCTTGACCAAAAACTCATAGACCTTGTTGACCGTCTTTAAGTTCTTGCTGGCTTCACCTTCCAAAAAGTCAAAGACAAAGGCCTCAAACCCAGCCGCTTCCAAGCTCAGCTTGACCTTTTCCGCATAGAGTCTAGCCACTCGATTGTCCGTGACGATAACTACCTTCTGAGGCTGCCAAAGCTGACTCAGCCAACTTCCAGCCTGAGATAAAGACCCCTTTTCGATGAGAATATCATAGGGATGATGCGGGAGATTCACATTTAGTTTCATAAGCGCCTCCTTATTTATACAATTCTTCTAAACACTGCCAAATTTCCTGACTGGGCATGGTCTTGCCGGTCCAAAGCTCAAAGGCTTCTGCTCCCTGATAGAGCAGCATACCAAGTCCATTGACCGCTGTGACATTTTGATTTCTGGCCCATTTGAGAAAGGGCGTTTCAAAAGGTTGGTAGATAACATCTGCAACTAAAATCTGGCTAGGCAGTTCAAGCTGTTCAGGCAGGGGCATGCTGATGCCATCCATGCCTAGACTAGTCCCATTGACCAGAAGGTCTGATTGGTTGATTTTATCCTGCAAGCTATCCACTTCTTCCAAGGTTAGTACTTGGATACGACTCTTGGTTTGGCGACTGATAGCTGCCATTTTGCTGACAATCTTCTCATAGGAGGCTTGCCGAGTAAAGACGAAAATTTCATTTGCATTGTCCAAAGCTGCTTGAGCAATAATCGCTGTCGCTGCTCCACCTGCCCCCAAAATCGTCATTTTTTTGCCCTGAATAGCAAAAGAAGGCAAGCTCTTAAAAAATCCCTTGCCATCTGTGTTATAACCAACTAAAATTCCATTTTTATTCACAACCGTATTGACTGCTCCGATAAGGCGGGCGCTGACATCAAGCTCGTCCAGATAAGGTATCACTTCTTGCTTGTAGGGCATGGAAAGATTGACACCAAACATATCGAATCTGCGGATATTTTCTATACTGGCCTGCAGATCTTGAGCTTCTACTTCCCAAGCTAGATAGACACCATTAACACCAGTCTTTTCAAAAGCCATATTGTGAATAAGAGGAGAAATACTGTGCTTAATTGGCTTGGCAACCACAGCAGCCATGCGGGTGTGGCCATTAATTCTCATTCAAAATCTCCTGGATTTTCTTCATATTGCTCAGAGAAATCTGACCGGGTGCTGACGCCATCTCCTGACTAGCAAAAGACCAGCTGGAACCTGTCAAATCAGCCGCAATGCGTGAAATTTTGCCCACTTTTCCCATGGAAATAGTAACAAAATCCTGCTCAGGATTTAAAGTCTTGAAACCGCGAGTATAGTTCATTAAGTCCAGCACATCCTGCTCATTGTGAGCCATGACAGAAACCTTGACCACCTTAGGGGTCAGAGAAGTCAGCTCAGACAGGATTTCCATCATATTTTCAGGCGTTTCCTCGAAGTTGTGGTAGCTTAGCACCAGATTAGGAAACTCTAGCATTTCTTCAAATTTCCCCTTGTGAGAGAAATATTCAAAGTCGATATAATCCGGCTGGTAAAAACCGGCCACTTCCTTGATAAGAGCTACATATTCATCATCGGACAGTTCGATTTCTCCGCCTTCCTGACGGGTCCGCAGCGTGAAAATCAACTCACGTCCGGCAAATTTTTCAAAAATAGCTGGCGCAACATTTAAAATGTCATCCTTGGCCAGAAAATCTGCCCGCCACTCAATAATATCCGCATCTTCGTAGCGTGATACATCAATTTCTTGAGCTTCTTCTAAACTCTTGGGCATTACAGAAACGACTAATTTCATTGGTCCACCTTTATTGTAAATACCTTGAGGTAATTACTGCTCCCGTCTTTTTTATTATAGACAAAGTCTGCTGGCAGGCCATACTCCGCAAGATAGCGGTGCTTTCTGCCGGCAAGACCTTTTTCAATTTCTTGTTTAAACTTACTTTTGGAAAGATTGGCTGCATTGGTACTTAAAATCATGATTCCCTTAGGATTCAGGATTTCCAAAGCTTGTGCAACCAAACGATGATAATCTTTAGCAACTGAAAATGTTCGCTTTTTATTTCTGGCAAAGCTAGGCGGATCTATCACAATGACATCAAAACTTAAATCGTGACGCTTAGCATACTTGAAATAATCAAAGACATCCATCACCTGAAAGCGATGCTGATCCAATGTCAGACCATTGGCCAGAAAATGAGCCTCTGACAGCTCACGGCTGCGCTTGGCCAAATCAACTGATACTGTCTGACTGGCACCGCCCATGGCTGCAGCTACTGAAAAAGCAGCTGTATATGAAAACATATTGAGTAAACTTTTACCAGCAGCCAGACCATCTACCAGACTAGCACGCACATCGTGCTGATCCAGAAAGATACCGGTCATGAGACCATCATTCAGAAAAACCTGATAGCGAACACCGTTCTCCAAGACTGTGAAGGTTTCTGGAGCTTCCGCTCCGTAGAGATGAGCTGATTCATAGTTCAAACCCTTGAAACGAATCTTTTCATAAGCTCCCTGAATCTCTGGGAAAACCTTAGCGAAGGCTGTCAGAATCCGCTCCTTTATAGCAAAAACAAAGTCATTGTACCAAGAAAAAAGCGCAAAGTCATTGTAGAAATCCACTGTGAAGCCACCGAAGCCATCCCCTTCTTGATTAAAGAGTCGAAAGGCTGTCGTGTCAGACGAATGGAAATAAGTAGAACGTCTGCTCTTAGCCTGCTCAAAGAGGCCTTGAAAAAAATCCGAGTTCAGCTCTACTTTCTTCTGGGAAATCAGCCAGCCAACTCCCTTATTCTGCGGAGAGAGATAAGCTGTGCCTAAAAACTTTCCCTGACGGTTTTGGAGCTCCACACATTGATTCTGAAGCGAGAGAGCGCCAAAATCCTTTTTATCTAATAAAAGAATGCCCTTTCTCAGTTTTTCTTCTGCCTGTTGAGTAACAGTAAGTTTATTCATAAATTATATTATACCAAAGATTGTGAAAATTCTCAAAGCATATTTTACATTTGAGTTAATAAAAGATTTCACAAACAAGTGCAAAACGACTATAAACCTCTCCATAGAGAGGATAAGGCTTTTATAGAAATATTACAATTTCGCCGATTTAAAATATCTCAAATGCGGCTCAAATTTTCCTTAACTGGAGAAATTATGTTATACTTAGAGGAGAAAATTTTTAGGAAATAAGACAAGGAAGTAACTTTTTGTGAAAAAAATAACCAAGAATTTACTCAATTTCATGAGTACGAGACTAGGTTTTGTCTTGATTTTACTGGTCCTCTATTGGATAAAAACCATGTGGGCCTACACGATTGATTTTAACCTTGATATCCAAGGTGCCTATCAAGTATTTTTAGCTATTATCAACCCTTTCCCTATCAGCCTCTTGCTGCTAGGACTAGCACTTTATGTAAAACGAACCAAATTATTCTACAGCCTAGCCTTCGGAATTTATCTGCTCCTCTTTGCTTGGCTGGTATCTAATTCCATTTACTACCGCGAGTTCAGTGACTTTGTTACGGTCAACACTATGCTGGCTTCTAGCAGCGTTTCAGCTGGACTTGGGGAAGCAGCACTCGAGCTCTTCCGCCCTTGGGATATTCTTTATCTGATTGATTTCCCAATTTTGGCCTTCTTATTCTTTAAGAAATACATCCGTATGGATGACCGGCCTTTCAATAAACGCGCCAGCTTTGCTGTGACATCCCTGTCCGCCATGCTGTTCTCAGCCAACTTATTCTTGGCTGAAATTGACCGGCCTGAGCTCTTGTCACGTGGATTTTCCAACTATTATGTCGTTCGGGCTCTGGGCTTGCCAGCCTTTCTAGGTTACAGTGCTAACCAGACATATACCGCCAATCGTGAGCGCTCCAAAGCTTCTGAAAAAGACTTGGAACCAGTAACAGAATATATCCAATCCCATTATGCGGAACCAAATCCAGAATATTACGGGATTGCCAAAGGCCGCAATGTTATCTATGTCCATCTGGAAAGCTTCCAGCAGTTCCTGATTGACTATAAGCTGCAGGCAGATGGGAAAGAGTACGAGGTGACACCTTTCCTTAATTCCCTCTACCACTCCAATTCGACTCTGGCTTTCTCCAATGTCTTCAACCAGGTCAAGGCTGGTAAGACTTCTGATGCTGAAACCATGATTGAAACTGGGCTCTTCGGTCTCAATCAAGGATCTTTCATGGTCAACTACGGTGGTACCAATACCCAACAAGCTGCACCTTTTATTCTTTCCAAAAACGGCAACTATACTTCTGCTGTTTTCCACGGAAATACAGGAAGCTTCTGGAACCGCAATACAGCTTACAAGCAATGGGGTTATAACTATTTCTTCGATGCGTCTTACTTTACCAAGCAGGACGACACCAACTCCTTCCAGTACGGCTTAAATGACAAGATTATGCTGAAAGATTCCATCAAATATCTGGAACACCTGCAGCAGCCTTTCTATGCTAAGTATATCACGGTTTCCAACCACTATCCTTACACGACTAGCTTGATTGGTGACGAAATTGGCTTCCCGCAGGCTAAGACCAAGGATGAAACCATCAACGGTTACTTTGCTACTGCTAACTATCTAGATTCTTCTGTCAAAGCCTTGTTTGACTATCTCAAAGAATCCGGCCTCTATGACAACTCTATTATCGTTCTCTATGGAGACCATTTTGGAATTTCCCAAACCCGCAATCCTAACTTGGCCCCTCTTGTAGGCAAAACCTCTGAGACTTGGTCCAATTATGACAATGCCATGATGCAGCGCGTGCCTTACATGGTAGTGGTGCCTGGCATGGACAAAGGAAAGATAATTGATACATACGGTGGTCAAGTAGATATGCTGCCAACATTGGAGCATTTACTGGGCATTGACTCTAAAAACTACCTTCAGGTCGGCCAAGATATGCTATCAACTCAGCATCAGCAAATCACAGCATTCCGATCCAGCAATAACTTTGTCACTCCAAAATACACTAGCTTCAACGGACGGACCTACTACACCCAAACCGGTGAGGAAATTACCAATCCAGATGAAACTATCAAGAAAGAACTGGATGAGATTCGCAATGCCGCCAATACCCAGCTTAAGATGAGTGATGCAATTCAAACCGGCGACTTGATTCGCTTCTACAAGGGAAATGACTTAGGCAAGGTCAACCCTAAAGATTACTCTTATCTTAATTCAATGAAAGCCTTGTTGGCTATTGAAAAGGAAAAAGGTGACCAATCAACCAGTCTTTACTCTAAACGAGGCAATGTCTCCACTGTGGACCTCTTTAATTCGCCAAGCTATCGTGCACTGCATCCAGAGCAGTTCCAAACTAGCAGCAGCGACGAAGACATCAGTCAGGAAGACTCGAGCTCTTCCAGCTCTAGTTCCACAGCCAATCCATAGATAGCAAGAGCCTTAAGTCCAATGGACTTAAGGCTTTTCAGGCTCTATAATTTCTGTAGTGGGTAAAACCGCTGTAGGAATTATGGAGTCCCTTTTGTTGTAGAAAAAAAGTCCTATAACGAAAAGCAACGATTCGCAATCACTTTCTGCGCTATTCCAGACAGGTGAGAAGTCGCGTGAAAGTCATTACAATGGACATGTTTAGGCCCTATTACGATATTGCCAGACAACTATTTCCATGCGCTAAAATTGTCCTTGATCGCTTTCACATTGTACAACATCTCAGCCGGGCTATGAACCGTCTTCGCATAAATCATGAATCAGTTTGATAGGAAATCGCACGAATATAAGGCACTCAAACGCTACTGGAAACTGCTCCAACAAGATAGTCGAAAACTAAGTCATAAACGCTTTTATCGTCCAACTTTTCGGTTGCATTTGACCAACAAAGAGATTCTGGAAAAGCTTCTCTCTTACTCTCAAGAACTCAGAGAACATTATGAACTTTATCAACTCTTACTTTTTTATTTCCAAGAGAAACAAGCTGAGCATTTCTTTGGTCTCATCGAAAATACCATTTCTTGTGTAAATCCTATCTTTCAAACTGTTTTTAAGACCTTTCTTAAGGACAAAGATAAAATTATCAACGCCCTTGAACTACCCTACTCAAATGCAAAACTAGAAGCTACTAACAACCTCATCAAAGTCATCAAGCGAAATGCTTTTGGCTTTCGAAACTTTGAAAACTTTAAAACTAGAATTCTCATCGCTTTGAATATCAAAAAGGAGAGGACTGATTTAGTCCTCTCCAGATTATAACTTTTCATCAACCCACTACAGTTGACAAAGAGCCCGAAAAAGAGGGATAAGTTGCAGATAAGTGAAAACCTCTAAAGTTGGAAAACTTTAGAGGTTCATGCTAAGGTTGAAAATGCTGGTGCAAGATAGCAAAGTAATCCTGCGGATTATGAAGAAATGGGAAGTGGCCGCTGTTTTTAATCGTAAAGACTTGGGCGCTAGGGTAGCGGCTGATGACAAAATGTCCACTGGCACCAAAAATATCATTGTCACCAAAGGTCACGGTGATAGGAAAAGGAGGATGTTCTAGGCGGGGCAAGAGAGGGTAGGTAGTGATTTCCTTTCTCGTTTGATTGCTTGCCTGGACTGAAACATTGCTCATGTCTAGTTTCACATCATGAAAGGCTGGATAGTCGGCATTGTAATTACGGACAACTTGGCGAAAGAGAGCCTGCGAAGCCTTGGAACTACCGAGACCGCCAAGCAGAGTGTTGAGCCCCATTTTCGTCCACTCAAGAAAAGTGCAGTGTTTTCGATTGTAGCGCATCATCTCCTTTTCCATTTCTTGCCACTGGGAGCCTGTCCCTGTTCCTGACGAGGAAAGCAAGAGACTAAGGAGGCGGTCGGGATTTTTATTGGCGTAGATTTGCGCGTACAGACCGCCCCAGGAATGTCCAAAAAGGTGAAATTTTTCTAGTCCGAATTGGTTGGCGATTGTGTTAATGTCTGTTATGTAGGCTTCTATGCTATAATCACCGCTCAGGCAGGGAGATTTTCTGGTTCCCCGCTGGTGAAAGGTGATGATTTGGAAGTTTTCTTCAAACTCTGGCGCAAACCAAAGAAAGTCGTCAGGTGCTCCCGGTCCACCGTGTAGCAAGATAATCGTTTCCTTGTCGGGATTGGGGTAGCAGATGGTGTAGAGCTGGTCGGAGCCATTTCGGATCATCGTTTCGATTTTTTGAGAATGGGTCATAGCTTTCCTTTCTATTAAAGTGCCCACCATTGGTAGAGGCTCCAGTAGAGGATATTGAGAACGACGATAAGTGAAGCGCTGCTGGTCAAGTAGGTCAAGATTTTTCGACCCTTGCTCACTTGGAAGGTTGAGCGCAGGAAGATGGGCAGCGCAGCATTGACCAGAAAAATCAGTGCTAAGAAGGCAAAGAGAATGGCTTGCCAGCGATAATCGGGCATGTACTTGCCCGAAACGGCAACGATGACGAGACCTGCTAGATTGACTAGGCTAACCAAAATCAGTCCGCAAGTGCCATAATGCCAAATTTTCCAACTTCTTGGAGTCGGTCTTTTGCTTTCTTTTCCAAAAAGTGAGCGATATATCTTGCTCAAAGCAGCTAACAGAAGAACAAGTACGGCATAAACCGATGCCAGTCCCAGCAGAGCGACAGAGCCATAATCCTTTATCACCTCCCAAAGCGAGAGCTTTTCTAAATTATTATAGGTTGTTTCAACTTCTGTTCGGCCTTGGCGCTGTTGCAAAAGCCAATAGTTGCTGACTAATAAATGACCGTCTTTTATCACATCTTTCACATAAAAGGTATAAGCGGGGGCAAGGCGCGAAATAGAGGTCGGGCCTTGCTGAATGGAGCGAGAAGTTCGATACATGCCCTCTTGAAAGTCTTTTTGAGACTGGCTAAGGGCTTGCTTTTTCTTACCAAAGACCAAATCGGGTAGACCAAAAGAATAGGTGGCTTCTTCTCTCTGATTTACCATAGTAACCATGCCAATACCCGATTTGAAATCTAGCGAAATCAGGGTGGAAAAACCGGCAAAAGAATAGCCGCCGTGTCCTAAAATCGCCCCTGTCTCATACTCTGTCACCCAAAAGCCGTGAGCGTTCTTAGCGACTGCTTTATCTGAGAATGTAGAAGTTGTCTGATACAGTTCATTCCAGGTTTCTGGGCGCTTAAAGAGCTTTTCCTTTCTCAAAAGAGCTTGCGCGAACCGTTTGAAATCGGCAAAAGTCCCTGTCGCCTGTCCCGCTGGATAAATATCTGCGGGAAGCAATTTATCTAGATATAAGTTTCCATTTGTATCATAGGTTTTCTCGCCCTGCCGCTTGTCTCGGACATAGGTATTGTCCGACAAATCAGGTAAGAGAGCGGTGTGTTCCATACCCAAGGGCTGAAAAATATGCTCGTGGACATAAGCCGCAAAGTCCTGTCCGCTGATGCGCTCCACGATATAGCCTGCTAGAGCTGTACTGTAATTGGAATAGGATGTCACCGTCCCTGGCTCATAAGTTTGAGCGGGCTGGCTTTTTAGTAATTCTTCCAAGCTCTTGCCTGCTCCTGTGCTCAGCGGCGTTTCATCAAAACCCGCTTGGTGGTTCATGAGGTCAAGCATGGTAATGGGCTTGTCGTATTTGAGGTGTTTCAGGAAATCCTTGGGCAGATACTCTTTTATATCTGTTTTTAGGTCAATTTTTCCTTCTTCCCAGAGCTGCATGACGCTGAGCCAGACGGTCAGTTTGGTGGCAGAGCCCCACTCGAAAACTGAACTGTCGTCCACAGCCAGCTTCTTTTCCTTGTCCATATAGCCAAAGTTCTTTTGGTAAATGGTTTGGCCGTCCTTATCAAAGACTGCTGCCGCCAGTCCCGCGCTGGTTTTTTCGTGTTCCTTGTGGTAATTTTCAATCTTCTGTCCGATTTGGTCGTAAGGTGTGCCTGACGGCAACTTTTGCTCATCAGCTTGGACTTGCGCCGCTCCAAAAGCGAGCAAGCCACAGCTTACTAACGCCACAGCGTTTTTCAAAAATGATGGTTTCATGATATCCTCCTTAAGATGTATTTTCCCCTTTGCACCCTTATCCTAACAAATGGACAATAGTAAATCTACCCCTTTTCGGTAAGTGGTAAGATTTCCTAAGTAAGTGGTAGAAAAAGTAGCTCTATAATTTCTGTAGTGGGTAAAACCACTGTAGGAATGAGCGAAATGCTTTCGGATTTCGGAACTTTGAAAACTTTAAAACTAGAATCCTCATCGCTTTGAATATCAAAAAGGAGAGGACTGATTTAGTCCTCTCCAGATTATAACTTTTCATCAACCCACTACGGTTGACAAAGAGCCGCTTTTCATGTAGCTAATAACTTATTGAATAACTTCAAAAACAGAAACCGTCAGATTTTCAACATAGAAAGGCTTCTTATGACGGCTATTGCCAACTACAAGGCACAGCTTATCTGCATTAGGCAGATAGTAAGGCAGGCCGCTGGCATTAAAAATGACTTGATAGTGCTTGTCATCCTTGATTTCAAAGATAATCAAGCCACTGCCCTGCTCTGCTGATTGGACAAAGACATGCTTATAAATATCTTCATAGGTCTGATAAGAAAAGGCTTTGCAGGATGTCTTAAGACGAATAATGTCTTTGATAAAATCAATGCTCTCTTGATGGTCCTGCAATATATCCCAATTCACCTGATTGACTGCATCTGGCGCATTGTAGCTGTTCATAGCCCTTTCGCGATCACTGTGAAGAACTTGGCCGTCCTCTCCCGTAGCTACGAACTTGGTGCGGGAAAATTCCTGTCCCACCTCCATGAAAGCCATACCCTGCATGAGCAGGTTCATGGCAGTTGCCAGCTCAATCCGCTTGGTACGAGTCAGAATGTCATCATCGGGATGCAGCTCCGCAAGCAAATCATGCAGATTGAAATTATCGTGAGCCTCCACATAGTTAAGGACTTGATCAGGACTGAGATAGCTGCCTAGCTCACTGCTGCCAAGGATAGACTTAGCAACGATATCCTCCGTCGCCTGACCACTGACAAAACCAGCCTTGATGCCACCGTAAACTTCTGCTCCCTTGACTGCATCTCGCTCTGTATCATTGAAAAATCCAATCCGCGGCAACTGATAAGCATTGTCCTTCTTAGCCTTGCCTTCTGGTCTCAGGCCCGTTCCCATATCCCAGCCTTCTCCATAGAGCAGGATTCGTGGATCCACCTCATCCATTGCTTGGCGGATGGCATTCATCGTTTCTACGTCATGAATTCCCATCAGGTCGAAGCGGAAGCCGTCTACATTGAACTCCTCTACCCAGTAGAGCAGAGAGTCAATCATAAACTTGCGGAACATCTCATGCTCACTGGCTGTCTCACTCCCCACTCCAGTTCCGTTTTGGAAAGAGCCGTTAGGATTCATCCGATAGTAATAATCCGGTACTGTAGCCTGAAAAGCAGAATCATAGGTCGAGTAGATGTGATTGTAGACAACATCCAGTGTCACAGAAATCCCCGCATCATGGTAGGCCTGAATCATCGTTTTCAAATCACGGATGGCCTGCGCTGGGTCAGCAGGATTGCTGGAAAAGCTCGTCTCTGGAGCATGATAGTTCTGCGGGTCATAGCCCCAGTTGTAGATTAGCTCTCCATTTTCATCATAGTCCTTGTGACGATCAGACACGGGCTGAAGCTGGACAACATTAATGCCTAAATCACTGATATAGTCAAAGCCTGTCTTTTGCCCTAGATGATTGGTAGTACCTTTTTGACAGGCTCCCAAGAAGGTCCCACGCAGCTGACTATCCGCGCCTGAAGTCTCCGACTTGGTCAAATCTCGAATGTGCATCTCATAAATCACTGCCTGATTTGGATTGTCCAAACGCCAGACGGCTTCTTTACCCTGCCGGACCTGAAAACCGGCTACTTCTGTCTCATCCGCTCCAAGAATCGCTGAGCGTTTGCCATCTGGACTGGTCGCAATGGTATAGGGATCTCGAGTATAAAAATTGCGGTATTCAAAGCTAACATGGTAGTGATAAGTTTTGCCGGTCAAGTCTTCTGCTATTTCAACTGACCAGACACCGATGGTGTTTTCCTTATGATCGTGAGAATATCGGTCTCCTTTTTTCATTGGGAAAATTTTACAAACAGGAGCTTGATTGTCAGCCGATTCATAGACTACCAACTCTACCTTCCTAGCTGTCGGTGCCCAAACTTTGAAAGTATGTTCGCCGTCCGTCTGACGGTGTCCCAACCAGCCTTGATAGCCCCAGCATTCATCAAAATAGTCTGTTCTTAGAGCCATATCAAAGTTATGCGGACGCCGGCGTGAATACTGGTGACTTGTCGTTGCAGCCTGCAGGGAATAATACACCTGAGCATCTCCCTCAATCAGCCAAATTTCCGTCACCAGATGAGGAGGCAACAGATCAATATGATAGTCACAGGACTGGCTAGACCAGTCTGAGCGTTTGATAATCACATGAGCATGATCTAAGGGCTCCCAGGTTTGAAATGATAATTCCCCCTGAATACCAAAATAATCAAGTTTGGAAAAGGCTACTTCCTGTCCCCATTGGTTTATTTGCCACTGCCACATATCATAGGAGAAATAATCTCCAGTAGGATTGTGATAATGGACTAAGACTTTATAGTCTAGCATGTTCTTTCATCTCTTTATCTAAAATTATTCTATTGAAAGGGCTGTCTGACTGATTTCATCAATATTGGCAAAAAATTCCAAATGTCCGTGCAGCACTTCCAGTTCAACAGGCGTATCGCCACCGTATTCTCCATCCAAATTCAGCATAAATGGACCTTTTTTATCTAAAACTTCCAGCTGCAGCTTGCTTGTTTTAAGGTATTCTACATTGATATCGCCAACGTGCTGACCGCCATTGATAGCCTGCATCATCAGGCTTAGCATATCAAAGAGATTGGCTGTCTTGACCAAAATCAAGGTAAAATTCCCATCGTCTAATTTAGTGTCTGGCGCTAGCTTTTCAAAACCACCGATAGAATTGGTCAGAGCCGCAAACATGAGCGAAATCTTTCCTTCAAAGACACCGTGGTCGTGCTTGATACGGACCTTGCGGAACTTAGAGCGAGGGAGTTTTTTTGCTCCTTCTGCAACATAGGCAAAGTAGCCTAGGCGGGATTTGACCTCGCTAGGAACGCTGTAAGTTAGCTCTGTCAGGGTTCCAGCTGCTGCAATATTAATAAAATACTTGCTGCCATATGCCCGGCCAATATCCATTTTAATGGTCTGGTTCTTTTCAATAATGCGGGCCGCCGCTACTGGGTCTCCCATGGGAATCTTCAGAGCACGCGCATAGTCGTTGGTTGTACCAGTTGGGATAAAGGCCAATTTAGGCCGTTCATCCAGATTCGCCACGCCATTAACTACCTCATTGATGGTACCGTCGCCGCCTGCCGCAATAATCAAATCAAATCCTGCTTTTGCTGCTCTTTCAGCTTCTTTTTGAGCAGAAAGAGGCGCTGGAGTGGTCTGGTAGGCGCTGGTTTCATAGCCCACATCCTCCAAAACATCCAGAACTTCCGCAATATTTTTCTTAATAATTTCCTGTCCCGAAGTCGGGTTATAAATCAATCGTGCTCGTTTAATCTTATCCTTCATACTTCAGCCTCATAAGCTATCAAGCCAATCTTCATCCCGAATTTCAATTCCTAACTCCTGAGCCTTGGCTAGCTTGCTGCCAGCATCTGCGCCAGCCACTACCAGATTCGTTTTTTTAGAAACAGATCCGGAAACATTAGCTCCCAGACTCTGCAATTTTTCCTTGGCTTGATTGCGTGTCAATTTTTGTAATTTACCAGTCAGGACAACCGTCATACCAGATAGAGCTGCATCAGCCGCTGCCTTTTGCCCCAGATAGTCCAGATTCACACCTGCTTCTTGTAGCTCCGCCAAAAGAATCTGGGAGCCTTCCTGCTCAAAATAGGTATGCAGGCTTTGGGCAATCACAGTTCCAAGGCTGTCAATAGCCGCAATCTCTTCTTGGCTGGCCTGAGACAGCTTAGGAATATCATGGAATTTCTCCAGCAAAATCCGACTAGCCTTGCTTCCCACATGGCGAATCCCCAAGCCGAACAAGAGGCGTTCAGCCGAGTTCTCCTTGGAAGCTTGAATAGCAGTATACAATTTATTTGCTGATTTTTCCTTAAAGTTCTCTAGTTCTAGTAAATTTTCCACCGTCAGCCGATAGATTCCAGCCACATCCTTGACTAGATTTTGAGCAAAGAGCTTCTCTACTACTGCTGGACCAAGACCATTAATATTCATGGCATCCCGGCTGGCAAAGTGAATCAAACCTTCCTTGATTTGGGCTGGACAGAGCGGATTGATGCAGCGTAGAGCGACTTCATCTTCAAAATGTACCAGCTCACTCTCACAGCTCGGACAGTGACTTGGTATTTCCAGAGGCTCCTCTGAGACACGCTTGGACTCCACCACTCGCAAGACAGCAGGAATAATATCCCCCGCCTTATAGACGATAACGGTGTCTTTCTGACGAATATCCTTCTCTGCAATATAGTCCACATTGTGCAAGGTTGCTCGGCTGACAGTCGTTCCCGCTAGCTGCACTGGCGTCAGATTGGCTGTCGGAGTCACCACTCCCGTCCGCCCCACTGTCCAGTCAACAGACAGAAGCTGGGCTTCCTTTTCCTCAGCCGGAAACTTATAGGCGATGGCCCACTTAGGTGCCTTGACAGTAAAGCCAAGCTCCTCTTGCACCGCCAAGTCATTAACCTTGATGACAATACCGTCAATCTCATAAGCCAGACTGTCTCGCTCCTGCGCAATCTTTTCGATAAACTCCCAAACTGAGTCGATAGAATCCGCCAGAATATGAGTAGGATTGACTGAGAAGTCCAAATCTGCCAGCTTGTTTAAGACGGCTTCTTGGCTGTCAGCCTGAGTCGGACTGGCTTCTTGGTAGAGGAAGGTTGCTAGATTGCGCTTAGCCACAACTGCTGTGTCCAGCTGGCGCAAGGTTCCCGCTGCTGCATTACGTGGATTGGCAAACTCAGGCTCACCATTTTCCTGTCGCAGCTGATTGACCGCATCAAAGGATGCCTTGGGCATATAGCACTCTCCGCGAACCGTAATGTCCAGCGGTTCTTTCAAAGTCAGTGGAATATCCTTGACTCGCTTGAGATTTTCAGTAATGTTTTCACCAACAGAACCATCCCCCCGAGTCGCTCCTGCTACCAAGATTCCATTTTCATAGGTCAGGGAAATAGAGAGCCCATCAATCTTGAGTTCACAAAGATAAGAAACTTGTGGAAATTCCTTGCGAACCCGCTGGTCAAAGGCTAGTAATTCTTCACGTGAAAAAGCATCCTGCAAACTAAAGAGAGGATACTGGTGTGGATATTTTTCAAATCCTTCTAAAATCTTCCCGCCCACCCGATGCGTCGGACTGTCAGGCAGGATATCGGTTGGGTACTTTTCTTCTAACTCCGCTAACTCACGATAGAGTCTGTCATACTCGCTGTCCGATACGCTTGGCCTATCTGCCGTATAATATTCATGGGCGTATCGATTGAGCAATTCTACTAATTCTGACATTCTTTCTTTCATACTTCTATTTTATCACAAATACACAAAATCTTCCTCTATTTGTTCCCAATTTTTCCTAAAAAAGAAAGGGACATAAAAAGAGCGGAAATTCCGCTCTCAGCTGTTTTATTTTGTTAAATCAATTCGTCGGGCAATCTGGTTAATAAGGATAGCTCCAGCAATCAAAGAAGCAAATTCTCCAATGGCTGTTGTGAACCAAGTCAGGAGGAATGGATAGCCTTGCAAGAAGTGTAATTCTGCAGCAATGGTCACCATCGAAATAGAGAATAAAACTGCAAAATAGAAATGATCCAAACGAATCAAGCCTTTAATCAGATATTGATTCTTATAGCGACTGAAAAGGTAGACACCTAGTGACAGGAAGACTAAAGTGGACCCACCACCGACAAAGACATCAACGATTCCAAAACTATAGAGATTGGCAATCATACAGCCAATGGTCACACCCATGATATATTTCCGATTATAAAAGGCCATAAAGTTCATCATTTCAGAAATTCTGAACTGGTAAGCACCATAGCTTATAGCATTTAAAGGGGGCGTAATCGTAAGAGCTACATAAATAGCAGCAACAATGGCAATCTGAGCCAAATCACGAACTGTCAGTTTTTCTTGTTTCATGTTTTCTCCTTTAGCGGCTTTACCGCGTGTAATATGCTTGGCGAAAGAAGCTAAGCGCCAAGGGTTGCGTCACATAAGAGGAGCATCATTCGTTGATTCCCCCACAGATTTGGCAACCCAACTAGTATAGCATAAATCCTAGAAATATGATAGACTATCTTTATGAAAACTTTAATCAAAAAATTCTTTGACAATGAGGTTCTGTCCTATCTTTTCTTTGGTGTGGCAGCTACCCTTGTTTATATGACCACTCGTCTTCTTATCTTTGCTCTTACAGGACAGACATTATTTGCGACCATTACTGCTAATGTCACAGCAGTTCTTTTTGCCTTTATCACAAATGATACCATTGTCTTTAAGCAGCAACGCAAAGGTTGGCAAAAGCGACTTTTTAAATTTGCTCTGGCGCGTTCTGGCACTCTTTTGCTAGACATCGTTCTTGCAAAATTATTAGTGGATACTTATCCTAATATTATCGGGCAATTTGTCAACAATAACCGCAATCTTATCAACTCTATCGAGTCACTTTTTTCTCAAGTACTTATTATTGTTCTCAACTATGTTTTCAGTAAAGTCTTTATCTTTGAAAACAAGAAAAGCTAATTGACTATGATACTTCAACCTTAAAATATCAAATCTGGACCAGATAATTCTGATCCAGATTTTTTTATTCTCAGATTTGCAAGCTTGGATTATCAAGCGTCAGATGGGTGATTTCACCTTTGACACCAAAATAGTCCTCAATCAAAGTCTGAAGCTCTGTCATGGCTGCTTGTGCACGCGCTGCTTGCTCTCCATTGATGGCCTCGATGACCAATATGGCATTCTTGGTCTCCTCAGTCAGCATGGTCCGCTGGGCTTCTCGCCAGTTAAGACAACGGCATACAGCTCCCTCTGCATCATAGTAGATGATTTCTTCTGGCAGAGCCGGCGCGTCACTCTCAGCACCCAATGGGAAAAAGGCCTCCCCACCCTTGGCTTTACCTAAATAAAGACCTCCGACAATCTTATCCAAATCCTCACCACCACATGGAACCGCATAAGACAGCGAGACACTGTTGTAGATATCAACCAAAGGATTGATTGGATGAAATTCACGCCCCTGACTGACCCGCTTGAGCAGAGCTTCGATAGAGGATCGTGCCCCTTTCTTGGTCTTGAATTGGCTGAAGGCCTGCCGCCACTCCTGAATGACTTCATTCTGAGTGAAGTTCTCGTCTGGGATAAAGTCCTCAGCTCGCTTCGCTCCCTTATCCAGCAGAGATTTGAAATATGGATCCTTACTTTCATCCACTCTATTATCCAGTCCCTTGACCACTAAAATACTTATCTGAGCTTCCGGAAATACTTGCCAAAATTCATGTTCAACTGTAACTTTCATGATGCACCTCTTTAATCTTAATAGTTTCTTTTTTGTCCTTTTTTGACTGCTTCCCAGTCACCTGTGATGTTTTCACGCACTCGAACTAGCATTTCCTCCAAGGCTTGAACTTCTGCCTGAGAAAAGCCCTGCAGGGATGTCTCTTCAGAATAGTCATTCTCAGCTAGGATAAAAGGATAAAGTTTTTCCCCTGTTTCCGTCACAAACCATTCCTTGTTCTTCTTGTTGTCTTTGGCTGCCTTCTGCTGCACCAAGCCCTTGGCCTCTAGCTTCTTAACAGAGCGGGCAACCGTTGAGCGATCCACCTTGAGCAGCTCCGACAGCTCCTCTTGGATAATTCCCGGATTCTCCGCGATTCGGACCAGATAAAGATATTGTCCTCGTGCCAGCTCTATATCACGGAACTCAATATTAGCAATGGAATCTAAAGCTCGGGCAATAATCCCAATTTCCCGCAATACTGACATATCCCCTCCTTTGATTTTTATTTGAAACTATTATAACACATTTTGTTGCAAATGCAATAAAATTAACTAAAAAGAAAAAAGAGGATAAACCTCTTTAAATTTGACAAAAATATCTTTTTCTAGTTTTCTTCCTTATAGTATTTTTGTAATTCTTCCGCTGAATTAATGACATGTTCCTGCCCATCTACTGAATATTTAGCAGGGATAGTCACATTCTCAAATACATTCGTTCCTGGCGGAAAGAAGAGTTCGGTTACGTTTTTTACTAATGCTACATCGGTTGTTTTATTTAGGAATGTAACCTGTCCACCATGTCCTTGAATGATTTTATATAAATCTGGATAGTTTTTAGCAAGAACTGTTTTTTTGAGGTTTTCTGGAGGGTAGTCCTCACTCAGACCGGCATCAATATAGGACACAATTACCCCCTTTTTAATTAGATTATCATGAAAACTCGTATAAGAAACAAAATTGTTTTGGTTAGATACACCTTCCGTTTTCACCTCATTAGCTGGTAAAATCTTACCTTCGTCCAAATCAATAAAGTGAACCTTATAATCTTCATCTTTTTTAGAATGTTTAGGATGGAGAAGGATTCGAACATACTTCTTTTGATGAGAAATATCTATCCAAATTCCGGTTGATTCTATTTCAGACGGGACAAGACTATTATCAAAAGAACGCACCATCTTAAAAATATCAAATTCTTTTCTTTCTAGTTTTTCTCCCACCAGCTTATAAACAGCTAACCTCCAATATTCTCCTTTTTCTGGTACATTCCGATTAAAATCATATAAACTTTGTTTTGGATTATTCTTCAACTTCATATAACTATTCACAAAATAACCATGACCAAATGTCATTATACTATCATAATTAGGAACAGCCTCTGACTCGACTGCAGTCATTTCCCTTTGTTCCTCAGACTTTACAACTTCCCAATTATAAAAGATGGCTTTTTCCCCTTCAAAAAATTTATAATTCGGTCTATACTCAGGCACATAGTAGGTATATTGACCATAATTTTCTTGAAATTTTGCCTTTTGACAATTATCCCAGATATAATAGCCTACAAATCCTAGAATCAATACTAGAGCGACCACAATACTCTTCCATTTAGTTATTTTTTTAATTTTCATACTTATTGATCCTTCTCCCCTTTAAAACACCTTCAGTTCCCTTCCCCATCCTGCTCTTTCTTCTTGAAACTAAAGCGTCCAGTGCTTTCAACTTGAAACCCTGACTCACAGCAGCTCTGGATACTGGCATTGAGTACTGCACCAACAATCAAAATTTTAGCAATTATGATAAACCAAAACATCATCACAACCATAATGATGGAGCTGAAAAAGCGAACATCAACTAGGTGATTTAAATAATTATCCATGTATACAGAAAAGATATTCAGCAAAGCCAGAATGGTCAGGAGCACAAAGGCGCTTCCGGGCAGAACAAAGCGTTTTTTGTTGATTTTCACATTAGGAAGAAAATAATAGAGCATAACCAAAACCGCAAAGAGTAAGGCGTAAATCAATGGCTCCGTAAAATGCTGCAAGTGCTGATAAAGCTGACTATCTAGTTTCCAGTAAGTACGGAGGAAATCCAGCGACATATGGCCAAACATGGTCAGAAAGAGGGCCAAGGCAAAGAGAATCTGCAGACCAAGACTCACAAATAGACTCATGACGCGATGAGAAATCAGCCCCCGGCTCTTAGCCACCCCATAGGCTTTGTTAAAGGCAATTTGTAGGAAATTCATGGACTTGGAAAAAGTCCAAAGGGCCGACAAGACTGAGAAGCTCAGCAGGCCAGTCGAAGGCTGGGTCAGCACTTCACGCATGACTTTTGCTACAACATCATATAAAGTCTCTGGCAGCATGTCCTTAATAGCTGTCAGAAAATCCGCAATTGGAATATGGAAATAAGGCAGAATATTGACGATAATCAAGAGCAAAGGAAAAACGGAAATCAGCCAATAATAAGCAACTGCAACGCTGCTCAGCTCACTATCTGCCTCTTTATAAAAACGGAAAAATTCTCTTAAAAACTGATTGTTGCGAACCTTACTAAATAATTTCTTCACTCTCTTCTCCTTCAAAAAAAAGCTGAGACAAGTGCCCAGCCTTTGATTTCTAATAAGTTCCTTCTTCTCCCTGGCTGGTCAGAATGACAGGACCATCTTTTGTAATGACAAACTGATGCTCATACTGACAGGACAGGCCGCCATCCAGCGTTTTATGTGCCCAGCCGGTCTCAAAGTCCGTATCAATTTCCCAGGTACCTGTATTAATCATGGGTTCGATAGTCAGAACCATTCCCTCACGCAAGCGCAAGCCGCGTCCTTCTCGACCGTAATGCGGCACCATAGGCTCCTCATGCATGGTTGGGCCAACACCGTGACCCACCAGATCCCGCACAACACCATAGCCATGACTTTCAGCATATTCCTGAATAGCTGCGCCAATGTCACCGATACGATTGCCAACCTTGGCAGCCGCAATTCCACGATAGAGACATTCCTTGGTCACATCCATCAGCTGCTGAGCCTCTGGGCTAATTTTCCCTACTGCATAGGTCCAGCAAGAATCCGCCACACCGCCCCGAAAGCTCTCTGTGTGTTGCTTCATCTGTTCCACATTGTCAAAATCTAGCTTGGACACATCCAGCTCTGCCTTATCGACCAAGCCAACAACCATATCAACGCTGATGACATCGCCTTCTACCAGTTTCTGATGACGGGGAAAGGCATGGGCTACCTCGTCATTAAGAGAGCAGCAAGTCGCATAAGGATAGTCCATGACAGACCCTTCAACACCAATCTGCAGAGGCAGCGCATTGTCTTCTTTACAACGCTTGCGGACATACTCTTCTATGTCCCACATGTCAATGCCTGGCTTAATCAAGTCTCTCAAACCGATATGGACCGAAGCCAGAAAATCTCCACTCTTGTCCATCAAGTCAATTTCACGCTGTGATTTTAAAGTAATCATTCTTTCTCTAAATTCCTCTTCTTAATTAATTTTCACTGTAATCGTGGCTTTGGCAACCAGCATCGCTTCCAAATACATCTCAAAGTCAATAATGGCTGTCCGCCTAGTCTGACGGATAATACGCGGCTGGATATGCAGCAGGTCATCAATCTGAACCGCCTGAAAGAAATAAAGCATCAGCTGGTCGATTATCAGGCTGCGGCCGCTGTTGACCATGAGCTGCTGGGTAATCCGAGTCAAAATTTCTGTCAGCACACCGTTGGCTAGCACACCATTTTGCTCCAGCATAAATGGCTCAACAGTAAAGGAAAACAAATCATCCTGACGGCTAATCTTCTGTCCCACTTGCTCACTGAAAGTCGGCAGGCTGGAAATCTGAGAACGGCTCATTTTTTCCATAATGTCCCGCCTCGTAATCACACCCAGCAAGGTCTGGTTGCTGCGAACCACTGGTATCATTTCAAAATCTTCTGCAATCATGCGCTGGCTGATATTGGCAATATTAGCAGATAAGCCTGTCATAAAGACATTTTTCGTCATGACCTTATCCAAGGTTGTCAGAGGAGACTTATCCCCTGCATCCCGCATGGTTACTACTCCCACCAGCATCTGCTGCTGGTTGATAACCGGAAACCGGCTGGCACGATTGCGACGAACCAAGTCCAGATAATCACGCACAGTATCAGTATCATGCAAGAAGCCGTACTCGTGGCTGGAGCGATAGACCTGCTCCACTGTTAATATATCGGTCTTGATCTGCATATTGGACAGGGCACGATTAATCATGGTTGCAACAGTATAGGTATCGTGCTTGGTCCTGAGAACCGGTATATTAAGCAGATTAGCCATCTTCAGAACTTCCGAGCTGACTTCAAAACCTCCAGTAATCAACACCGCATTCTCATTTTCCAGAGCCAAGAGCTGGATTTTCGTCCGGTCTCCAACAATCAGGAGACCGCCCTCTGTCAGATAGCGTAGGATATTCTGCTCCGTCATGGCTCCGATGGAAAATTTATTGAATTCTTTTTCTAGACCATCTTCTCCAGCCAATACTTCTGAGCCCGTAATATCAACGATTTCCTTATAGGTCAGATGCTCCAAGACAACTTTCTTGGACTTAACCCGAACCGTACCGCTCCGAGGCCTGGTCTCAACAATACCTCGATTCTCCGCTTCCTTGATCGCTCGATAGGCCGTCCCATCGCTGACTCCCAGATAGTTTGAAATACTGCGGACACTGACCCTCTTGCCGATTGGAAGATTTTCAAGATAGGTTAAAATTTCCTGATGCTTACTCATTAAAATCTCCTCTCTCATAACGGTACTCCAGATAATCTCTCATCTTCCTCGTGTACCGATCGCTCCCTTTAAACTGCCGGTAGAGGCTGAAGCCAGATTTTTGAGCTACCTTCTGACTGGCTAGGTTCTCTGCATGAGTGATAATGCTGAGACGCTTGAAGTCAAAGCGGGTAAAAGATAGAAAAACAATCTCTCGGACAATTTCTGTCATCAGCCCTCGTCCCCAGTAGTCTTGCCGCAGAAAATAACCTAACTCAGCTTCTTTCTTGATCTCGTCCATCTTTTCAAACTTGACAGAGCCAATCATTTCATGCGTTTCCTTGTGACAAATGGCCCAAATCCCCAGAGGATTTTTCATAAAGAAATTGGCAATGACGTATTCACTTTCCTCTAGGCTTGCTTCTGTCGGAAAGATGAACTGAGTATTTTCCGGATTGGACGCAATCTTATATAGGGCTCCTGCATCTTCAAAGACAATGGGCCGCAAAAAAGCATGCTCTGTCTCAATAAATGAGCAGGCTGCTAAATGTGTCCACAAATTCATCTGCTACCTCTACAAAAAATAAGCGAAAAACGCTTATTCTTCTATCAACTGGATATCTGCACCCAGACTTGTTAATTTTTCA
Source organism: Streptococcus sanguinis (assembly GCF_013343115.1). Lineage (NCBI taxonomy): Bacteria > Bacillati > Bacillota > Bacilli > Lactobacillales > Streptococcaceae > Streptococcus > Streptococcus sanguinis. Next base: position 646,035 of record NZ_CP054570.1, on the reverse strand, counting down.
ATAATATTAGAATAGCCGCGCAGGATAAACTCGATATTAGTAATCTCTGTCTTTCCTTGAGCCATCAAACCTGCAATAACCAAAGCAGCTCCTGCTCGTAAATCGGTCGCCTTGACCTGAGCTCCCTGCAGTTGATTTGGTCCCTCATAGACAATCTGGTCGCTGCTAGTTGAAATTTTGCCTGCCATCTTAGCTAGCTCCGCCACATGGTTAACCCGCTTCTCATAGATTGTGTCCGTAATCTTACCATGGCCATTAGCCGTCAGCAAGAGCGGAGTGATGGGCTGTTGTAGGTCAGTTGCAAAGCCTGGATAAGGAGAAGTCTTAATGTTTATAGCACGCAGATTTTGCTGCTCTTCGACAAAAATGCTGTCTTCAGAAACCGTCATCCGAACACCCATTTCCTCAAGCTTGGCAATAAAACTCTCCAAATGCTCATAAAGGACATTATTAATCTGAATTCCCTGACCAATAGCTGCAGCAAGGGCGATATAGGTCCCTGCCTCGATACGATCAGGAATTACTTGATGACGCGTTCCATGAAGGTGTGGAACCCCCTCAATCGTAATAATATCAGTTCCTGCTCCACGGATATGTGCTCCCATATTATTCAAGAGAGTTGCCACATCAATGATTTCTGGCTCCCGCGCTGCATTTTCAATAATAGTCCGACCTTTGGCCTTGACAGCAGCCAACATCGTGTTGATGGTAGCACCCACGCTGACCGTATCCATATAAATGCTAGCGCCTTTCAGCTGCTGACCCCCTGTGGATAGGTTCATGTAGTTGCCATCCATGGTCATCTTAGCCCCCATTGCTTCAAAAGCCTTGAGATGCAAGTCAATAGGACGCGGCCCCAAGTCACAGCCACCAGGCAGACCTACCGTCGCTTCACCATAGCGGCCAAGCAAGCTGCCATAGAAATAATAAGACGCTCTTAGACTGTTGATCTTTCCATAAGGCATAGGGACGTTTTGGATACCACGCGGATCAATCGTCAGACTGTCCTCAGAGCGAGTAACACTAGCCCCCATGGCAATCATGATATCAATCAGACTATCCACATCCGAAATATCCGGAACGCCATCCAACGTTACAATATCATCTGCCAGAATCACAGCCGGAATCAAGGCAACGACACTGTTTTTAGCACCATTAATAGTCACCTCTCCTTTTAAGGGGCGACCACCATGTATTACAATTTTTTTCATGTTTAAAATAAAGCTCTTTCAAGGTATTGCCATTTATTATACCACAGATTCAGGAAATTTCCTATACTTTTAGATAAATAAGACAATTGAAATTAAAATGAAACAGAGAAAATGGCTTTTTCAATAATTTTTCAGAAAAAATAGTATTGCAAAAAATGAGAGAAGCGCAAGGCTAGACTGCTTGCCTTGTAAAAGCCACCTATATAAAAAAGCTCTCAACCATTACGATTGAGAACTGTCATCTTACTGCACTGCTGCTTTCAATGCCTCTACCTTATCCAACTTTTCCCAAGGCAGGTCAATATCTGTCCTACCCATGTGGCCATAAGCTGCTGTCTGACGATAGATTGGACGTTTCAGATCCAGCATTTGAATGATACCGGCCGGACGCAGATCAAAAATCTGACGAACTGCTTCCTGAAGCTTGCTTTCTGCAACAGCACCAGTTCCAAAAGTATCAATCCGTACAGAAACCGGCTGAGCCACACCAATGGCATAGGCTAACTGCACTTCTGCTTTCTTGGCCAGTCCCGCCGCCACGATGTTTTTAGCAATGTAGCGAGCTGCGTATGAAGCAGAGCGGTCGACCTTGGTTGCATCCTTACCAGAGAAGGCACCGCCACCGTGACGAGCATAACCGCCATAAGTATCCACAATAATCTTACGGCCAGTCAAGCCAGAGTCTCCTTGCGGACCGCCAATTACAAAGCGGCCGGTTGGATTGATGAAAAATTTTGTCTTATCATCCAGATACTGGGCTGGGATTACTGCTTTAATCACCTTTTCAATCACATCACGATGAATCTCTTCATTAGTCGCTTCTGGGTCATGCTGAGTCGAAATAACCACCGTATCCACGCGCACAGGCTGGTCATTTTCATCATACTCAACTGTCACCTGTGACTTAGCATCTGGACGAAGATAGGCAATCTCTCCTGATTTGCGCAACTCTGCCAATCGACGGACTAGCTTGTGACTGAGCGAGATAGGAAGCGGCATGAGCTCCGGCGTTTCATCCACTGCAAAGCCAAACATAAGCCCCTGGTCTCCAGCACCAATTAAGTCCAATGGATCTTGATCCACATTCCCACGAACTTCCAGAGCTTCATTGACACCTTGAGCAATATCTGGAGACTGCTCCACCAAAGACGGATGCACACCGACTGTCTCAGCTGAAAATCCATACTCTGTATTGGTGTAGCCAATGTCTGCAATGGTATCTCGAACCACACGGTTAATATCTACATAAGCTGTGGTCGAAATCTCACCAAAAACATGAACCGAGCCCGTATAAACGGCTGTTTCAGCAGCCACATGGGCATCTGGATCCTGACTCAAGACAGCATCCAAAATAGCATCGGAAATTTGGTCTGCAATCTTATCAGGATGCCCCTCCGATACAGACTCAGACGTGAAAAGTTTACGTTCTGACATAGAAATGTCCCCCCTTAAATAAATTGTTATAGAGTTACAAAGTACTGATAGAAAGAACTACCACCTTATCGGGACTATATAACTTCTTCATTATACCATAATTTACGATACCACTCCTTTTTTTAAAAAAAGAACAAGATATAGATTAAAACTATACCTTGTTAAGCTCCATTCATTCTTGGAAGTTAACCAACCTATCCAGACTAAATAACAAAATAAAAACATAAAGAGAAGATATAGTTTAGCACCAAATTTTCTTCTGTTACCTCTCCACTTCTTTAGCCATTAGAGTTCCGAACAAAACAAGAGCTGCTAAAACAAATGGAGCGATTTGAAAAAGAAACCAATCTGGGTCTCCTGCAAAAAAGGCAGAAATCAGGTAAAGTCCTGAACCTGCATACAGTAAACCCTTATTTCCTCTATTCTTTCCAATACCAGTTAAAACGGTCGCAATTAAAATACAAATTAAGCTGGGTGCTAGGAAAATTAACAAGACGATCCCCCATGGAGCTGCTAGAGTGAAAAGTAAAACAAACAAGACAAGATAAATTATCGATAGATAAAAAGCAAATGACAGCAGACCTGACCTATACTTGGTTTCTTTTGAATTCTTCATAGTAACGTCAGGAATATTTTGTTCCTCAATAGATTGATTATTATCTTTATTCATCTCATTATTCGTCATTTGATTCATCCTTTCTAATTATTTTTTAGACTGAAGAGGCAAGATATCTATCCCACTATTGTTCCTCAGATAATAGCATTTCGCTTATGTCCAACCTCTATAATACACGCTTGATTCAGAGAATATTTTGCTACATAACATACATATGCGCTTTTCACATAAACTCCTCATTCTATACCAAATCCGTCTGAGCGATAGCCTTCTTGACATCATCCAGCGGCAGATGAACTAATTCCACCTCTTTCTCCTTGTATAGATACTGAGCATAGTCATCTATCCGATATTGGTTGATGTAGACCACTCGCTTACAGCCGACCTGAAGCAGTTGCTTGGTACAGTTGAGACAGGGAAAATGAGTCACATAAGCCGTAAATCCCTTGGGGACTCCCCGCTCGGCTCCTTGCAAGATGGCATTGACCTCAGCATGCAAGGTCCGCACGCAGTGACCGTCAATAACCAGACACTCATGGTCAATACAGTGCTCAGTCCCTGAAACCGAGCCATTGTAACCAGTTGAAATAACCTTATTATCCTTGACCAATACAGCGCCAACCTTGGCTCGCTTACAGGTTGAACGATTAGCGATTAAGAGAGCCTGAGCCGCAAAATACTGATCCCAAGCTAAACGATTCTCCGACATAATTTCTCCATTCTACTGATTTTTTATTCACATAAGTATCTGTTTTTTCTATTATATCGCAATTCCCTATTTTTAACTAGCTTTACCATGAAATCTGTCTTATCAGTAACAAGCCTTTATCTATACTATAAGTGGCATGGCGGGCTATTTCTTTCTTTATACTTTTCATTAATAGTTATCGAAAAAGAACCAAGGAAATCCTCAGTTCTTATTTTAATTATTTACCAAGCTTAGCTTTAGCTGCATCTGCAAGAGCTGTGAAAGCTGCTGCATCGTTAACAGCCAAGTCAGCCAATATTTTACGGTTAACTTCAATCTCAGCCAATTTCAAACCATGCATCAATTGTGAGTATGAAAGTCCGTTCAAACGAGCTGCCGCATTGATACGAGTGATCCAAAGTTTGCGGAAGTCACGTTTTTTCTGACGGCGGTCACGGTATGCATAGTAGTAAGAGTTCATTACTTGCTCTTTTGCAGTACGGAACAAGATATGTTTTGCTCCATAGTAACCTTTAGCTAATTTTAAAATACGTTTACGGCGTTTGCGTGATACAACGCCACCTTTAACACGTGCCATTTATATTTCCTCCAATATTTCCTAGATAATCGTTACAGTAGCTCTTATTTCAGACCTGTAAGCATTGCTTTGATACGCTTGAAATCTCCTGCATGCACCATTCCTGCTTTGCGAAGATGACGGCGTTGTTTCTTAGTCTTTCCGTGGAAACGGTGAGAAGTGTAAGCACGGAAACGTTTCAAGCCACCAGAACCTGTACGTTTGAAACGTTTAGCTGATGCGCGGTGTGTTTTTTGTTTTGGCATAATGTTTTCTCCTTTTTCTATCTTTCTGACAATCTATTTTTTGTCAGGAATTGGCGCCATCTGCATGAACATCTGACGTCCATCCATCTTAGGCTTTTGCTCAATAATAGCAACATCTTGAGTCGCTTCAGCAAAATCTGCTAAAACTTTAGCCCCGATTTCTTTGTGGGTAATCATCCGGCCTTTGAAGCGGATAGATACCTTTATTTTATTTCCTTTTTCAAGGAACTTGCGTGCGTTGCGAAGTTTAGTGTCAAAGTCTCCCTTGTCAATAGTTGGACTCAGACGAACTTCCTTCACAGTAACAACACTTTGTTTCTTGCGTTGTTCTTTTTGTTTTTTCTGGTACTCAAATTTGAACTTACCGTAGTCCATAATTTTTGCAACAGGTGGTTTAGCTTGTGGCTGAATCAGGACCAAATCGACATTTGCTTCATCCGCAAGAGACTGCGCTTCGCTCAGCGGTTTAATACCTAATTGTTCGCCGTCAAGACCGATCAAGCGAACTTCACGCACACGAATTTCATCATTGATGAATAAGTCTTGTTTTGCTATGGTTTTCACCTCTTTTTTTATTTTTAGAGAAAAACAAGTGCGGACCTGCTAACGCAAACCCGCACTACATGATAATATTTCATTACTGAAACTAAATCCTGTAGAGCCAGACAACGTTAGTCGCAAGGCGAGAAGCTCTCACTTCTGCTTTTCTCAACTCTACTATCATACCAAGTTTCATTTTATTTGTCAATGATTTTTTTCGCTTTTTCTTCGATAAATGCAACAACTTCAGAAATGCCAACACCCGTGGTATCAAAATGAATGGCATCGTCTGCCGGTTTCAATGGCGAAACCTCGCGGTGACTGTCCTTATAATCCCGCTCTGCAATTTCTTCTTTCAGTTTGTCCAAATCAGCTGGAATACCTTTTGATAGATTTTCCTTATATCGGCGCTCAGCTCTTTCATCAACCGAAGCTACCAGATAAATCTTGAGCTCAGCCTGAGGCAAGACAACCGTTCCAATATCACGGCCATCCATGACAATCCCTCCCTGAGCAGCAATTTGCTGCTGCAAGGCCACCAGTTTCTCACGTACTTGAGGAATGGCTGATACCCAGGAAACATTATTGGTAACTTCATTTTCCCGAATCGGGTGAGTCACATCCACGTCGCCGACAAAGACTAGCTGCTCGCCATCTTCCGCTCGACCAAAACTGACCGAATGATTATTGAGCAAGTCTACAATTTCAGTGGCATCTGCTTCTGTTAGATGATGCCGCAGAGCCAGATAGGTTGCAGCCCGGTACATGGCTCCTGTATCTAAATAAGTATAGCCAAAGTCCTTGGCAATAATCTTAGCAACAGTCGATTTTCCACTGGAAGCAGGACCGTCAATCGCAATTTGAATCTGTTTCATGGTCAGCTCCTACTCAATCTTCACAACATCACCTGGATTGGCATACCAAGACCCAGTGGACATATGAGAAGGGTTCAGCTGTTCCAGCTTGGCAATAGAAATACCCGCACGCGCCGCAATGGCTGCCTCTCCTTCACCAGGCTGGACAGTCAGAGTTCCTTCAGATGATTCTGTCGTATTTGCCGCTGTCTGCTCTGCAGTAGAAGACGCTTCACTGCTGGAACTTGCTGCTGAAGTGCCGTAGAAACCTTCCATTTGGGTCTGTCTATTACTTCCCCCAGTAGACAGATAGGTCAAGAAGCACACCACCGCAACCACTAAAATACAGAAAATAATGGTTAAAATGGTCAACAAGCGGTCTGCATTCAAGGCGCTAAATTTCTTGGTTCGTTTCAACTTATCTTCTCCGTTATCGTATACATCTTCTTCCCACGGTTCTTTTTCCATGACTTCCTCCTTGAGTTTTTCTTAAAATCTTATTACAATATGGGTATGAAAGTAACACTCATTCCCGAACGGTGCATTGCCTGTGGGCTCTGTCAAACCTACTCAGATCTTTTTGACTATCATGACAATGGCATCGTCAAATTTTACCAGGACGACCAGCTCCTAGAAAAGGAAATCGCTGAGGATCCCGATGTCGTGGAAGCCATCAAAAACTGCCCAACCCGAGCTCTTTTGAAAGACTAGGATTTTTTGGACTGACTGCCATAGTAAGCTTCAAAATAGTCAATATGGGTAAAATTATCTACTAATTCTACCTCACCCTTAAAATGCTCATTAAGGGCTAGGGCATTGACAAAATATTTCTTAGGCCACTTGCGCATACAAAAACTCCGGCTGCGGCTCTGCCCTTTAAAATATAAGGTAATTGACGTCTTGGTCACTTCGACTTTTTCAATATCTGAAATCTTGACCTTTATCGGAGTAAAGGGATTGGCTGTGATAATTCGCAAGGTTCCATCATCATAAATGGTAAAATAACGATGAACTCCCATTCCCAACAAAACCATGAACAAGAAGAAAGAAAACAGAACAAGAGTCGGCACTCGTGAGCTTTCATACATCAAAGCTAAGCCAACAAAAATCGGAATGACCGATAAAGACCAATATATTATCAGGATGGCTACATCTGGCTGCCAGTGATAGCGAACCTTACCGAAAATCTTTATCATGCTCACACCCCCATACTACTAGTTTAGCATAAATTAAGAAAAAATAGAACAGGTAGACTTGCCTATTCTATTTTTTTATTTATGATTTTGCTGTCTTAAAGAAGCTATCAGACAAGTAGCCCTTGCCTCTGACCATATCATACTCAATCAGTTTCAAATCATCTGCTATTTCTTGAGCTTCTTCGTCCAATTCCTTTTTATCTATACTGGCCTTATGCAATACTTCTGTTAACAAAGCATAGTAAGGTGATACTTTGGAATTTGTCTGCTCCAGTAAGAGAGCGGAGAAATCACTAGAATTGACTCTTGGATAATCGAGTTTAGGAGTTTCATAATTACTCCAAACGAAATAATCTGTCAGATATTGGCTTTCTGGATTTTCTTTAAAGGCTGACTGAGGATAGAGACCAGGCAAATGGTCACCGTAAAAGACGACCGTTACCTTTTTATCTACCTTTGAAAGCTTCTCCAAAAACTCCTTGGTCGCCTGATCTGTATGGTAAAGCATTCTGACATAGCTGGAAAGAGATTCGTTCCCTTCCTTGCTAAAGTCAGGATAGCTGGCAGACATGTATACAGGATTGGGCTCACTCCAAGGCATGTGGTTCTGCATGGTCATGACAGAAAAAAACTGTCCCTGCTTGCCATTCAAATGCTCCAAGACCTGATTATAAGTCGTTTGATCGCTGTAATTACCACCTATATTATCACCCTTCAGGCCTTTAGTGCCATAGTGAATAAAGGTATCAAATCCCAAATCCTGGTAAATGACATTTCTGGCATAATTGCTAGGGGAGGCCAGATGGATTACTGTCCGATTCTTAGATGAATAAGCATCACTAATGGAAGGGAATCTATTCATCCTCGGGACAATTTCAGTATAGAGAACCGAAATAGATGGAGACAGATTATAAAAAGGCAAACCTGTCAGGGTCTGAAATTCCATGTTGGCCGTTCCTCCACCATAGCCGTCTGACTTCATCAGTCCACTGGTGGTGCGAGTTTTAACTTCCTGAATATAAGGAATTGGATTCTCAGACATAGTAACGCCGTCAACCCGAGCAGGGTCAGAAAAACTTTCACTTAGGAGATAAATTACCGTTTGATCTTCGATTTTATTCTGGCGTTCTTTATTAATAGCTTCCGCAATACTCTTATACTTTTTTTCTATCTCTTGAATCTTTTCCTTGGAATAGCCACGCGGTTCGATCATGGTTGTATCCGACATCTGTGAAAACCAGACAAAAGAAAGGGAGCGCAGCTGTGAATTGACAGTATTTCCCATCCAAGTCAGGTCATGGTAATTATTTAAGACCGAAATGACTGGGATATTCTCTACTATCTTGCCATTCTTTTTAGTAGCAAATATATCCATGACTCCCAAGAAAAAGACTAGGGGTAGGACTAGCAAGAGAAGTTGGTATTTAAGAACGGTAATGAACTTGCCTGGCAAGATTTTCTTACGCAAATACCAGTAGAGAGCGCCTAGAGCAGCTAGTCCCAAGATAGCATAAAATCCATAATTGCCTCCGAGAAAGTCAAAGAGGGTCTTGGGATTTCTCAGCCAGACCATATCACTAGGCAATATTGGCTCTTGGCGATACTGAAATTTCAGACTGCTAGCTATGGTGGCAATCACCACTAGCGCTGTTATCAGCATGGTTGGCAGGAGAAAATGATTGAAAATCAGGTAAAGAGCCATAAAAATCATGAAAAAAACGATAATTTGAAAGAGACTGGCTCCAGTGAAAAGATACTGATCCAAAACAATCACGTCTCCTCGGATACTATTTTGGATAGTATAGTTAAATATAAGAGCAAACACTGCACTCAACACAAAAGCAACAGAAACACTGGCTTTATTCTGAGCGAGATCGCGCAATCCCTTAACAGCTAGAAAGCTGGGGAGAGAAAGCAAGATAAAGATAAGTGCGATAAGGCAGAGGAAAGTTAGCACAAAGTTCTGCGTTATATCCAACTTGCCTTCCTCAAGGAAATTCACTAAATAGCTTTGGTGATGCAGCAATTCCGGCATCTTATCGTCCATCAAAGCAAGAAATAGAAAGAATTGGGAGAGAAAAAGATTTTCCAGTACCTCTCTATTTTTCTTATTAACCTGCAAGAACTTACCTGGAAAGCGTTTTTTAAGCTTTGGAAAATGGATAAAAATATACGCAAATAAGAAAATCAAAAGCAAGCCAGACAGGGAGTTAAACTGCCAAAAATGATTGCTGAAAACCCGTTCTGCTTTGAACTCAAAATCATTGACGTGCTGAGTTACTGTCAGTAAGTAAGAAAATCCTGTATAGAGAGCGTAAATAATAGCTGACCATAGGAAGAATCTTTTGCTGAAGAACTGAGACAAAAGCTTACCCAAGCCAAACAAAAGAGGGAACAACATCAGAAAAGCCAGCCACAAGGCAGGATAATTCCGTAAATCTTCGCCTTCCTTCAATAGTAAGACTGTTGTAACAGAGACTGTATCTAAAAGTAAAAAACTAATCAGCAGGTATGAGAACTGCTTATAGTGGTTGAGTAAAAATTTCATTTTTCTTTCTGGTAAATAGTTATATTCTCTAGTGAGATTTTTGTGAATTAAGAATCTCACTTTTTCTTTAAAAGATTGGACAAACGATTTCGAATCTTTTGAGATAAATTTTTCTGACTTAATTTTTCTTTTTGCTCGGTCAATTCTGCCCTCTTCCTCTGCCAGTCCAGTAAAGAGGGTAGAGAAGATAAGAGCATAATCTTGAAATCGTAATGACTGTCCCAAGCTAGATAAACTAATAAATGCTCTAAAACATCAGACAGCTCCTGATCAGAGGATGGCAAACTTTCTAAGCTCTTCATCTGGAACAAACTAGCCAAAGCAGAATTTTTGAACCATAAGAAGCCGCCATAGACTCTCGTCAGAGAAGAGGCGGTCATAAAGTCAAAAGACTTATGCAAACCAGCTTCCTGCCAGACAGCAGACAGACTTGGACGCAGTGGTTCTGTCTCAAACAAGCCATCTCTGACTAGGCGCGGCAAATCCGGAATAACCAGACCTACAGCAGACTCCTGCTCTAGCGCTTCTATACTCGCATCCGCATAATCCACCATCAGATTTATCAAATCAGAGCGCATAGCTTGGTCAAAAACTGCCTGATTCTCTACCAATCTATGAGTAGATAGATGACCGATATAAGCATAGTCTTGCAGAATTTCCTTCTGCTCTAGCATGGCAAGCCAGGCACGAGATTTCTGACTTAGGACAATCTGAACTTTATTGCCCAGATGACCAAGAGCTGTCTGCAGCTGTTTCAGAACTTCTGGCTGGTTTGTTGTCAATAAATACTCGTACTGAGACGATAGAGAGAATAGCTTGTCCTGATACTGCTGAAAAATAGGAAAATCCGTTACATGAATATGCAGGAGGACAGGCTGATCTGTCCGATAGTTCGAAGTTGCCTGAGACAAATACTTGTCCTGCAGCAAACAAGGAAGGTCTGGACCAAAATGATAGAACAGGTGTTCCCTAATAAGCGAAGTTGGATAGGATGAGTTGGTTTCAAGATCTTCCAGCAAATACCTAGCCAAAAAAGGATTGCCCGTGAGAGCCTTCACCTTTAGAAAAGGAATCTTTGCTTCCAGAATCCTAAGAGGCTTATAGTATGAAAAATCTGGATGAACCAATTCTCCTGCTTCTTCCTGACGGGTATCAAGGAGAGCTTGATATTTGAATCCTGCCTCTACAAAACGTTTGGTAAACTGGGTCTCGTAATGGTCTATCACATCTTGAACGTCAGTAAAATCTTCTACCTGAGACCAAAATTCACGGAAAGACTTGTCTTTGAGAACTGACTGCTTAAAGGTGACAAAGTAGCTCTGCAGGTGTTCTTCAAAGTATCTGGTCTTGCGAAAATTAGTCATTCCCCAAAAATCGACTTGCGAATCCTCTTCAAAGCGCTGATAAATCGTTGATAAATCCCATAGAGGCCCGAAGCAAGTGTCGTTCATGAGAGTCAGAGAGTCTGAGTTCTGCAAAGTGTCAAAACCCAGCCAGTTCATACCGTCACGCCAGGCTGCAAAATCAAAGCCTCGATTATCACGCTCAAGCAAGTCAGAAATTCCCAAGTCTTCTCTCAGCCGGCATTTGTCCTCATTGCTCAAAGGACTATTTGAAATAAAAAGAATCTTAGAAAAAAGCGGCTTTAGCTGCTTCAATTGATAGAAGACATGACCGCTTATATGATTGCATTTATTGAAATGAACATAGAGTAATATTCGTTCCATGAAAATACCTTATTCTTTATGATTGAGAAATCTTCCAACTGCCATTACGCTGGATTAAGCCAGTGGCAGAATCCTTAGCAGAGACATCATCATCCTTAATATCCTGACGATTGATTAAGATAACTGGGTTGTTCTGAGAGTCTGCAAAGGCTAGAATTTGTTCTTCCTGATCCCGCACTGAAACCTGCAGCTTTAACTTAGCGTTATTTATCTGTGACACATGGCACTTGTAAGTCAAGCGCTTCTGTCCAGGTCCTTCTGTCGGCTGATCCATGGAATTATCATTATAAAGCCAGATGGTTCGATCGATATCTGTCAGAGAAAAGGAAACATAGGTCGGTAGGTCTTGATTTACCTGATAAGAAATTTCAAATTCAATCTCTTGTTCAGGTGAAATCTGAGGCGAATGCAAGAGCTTAACTTTCAAATCAGAAACCGCTGCATTCTCAACCTGGAATCCTTCGTTCATGGCTTTTGTTTCAGTCGCATTGTCCAGACTGTACTGGTTGGCTACATCATCTGGATTGCCGATAGCCTTGACCAAGCCATTTTCAATCAAGACAGCTTTGTTACAATACTTTTTAACAGCTCCCATGTCATGGGTCACCAGAATGGTCGTCTTACCTGATTCCTTACGATCTTTAAAGTAGTCATTACACTTACGCTGAAAGGCTTCGTCCCCGACAGCCAAGACCTCGTCCAAAATCAGAATATCACCCTGAGCCTTGATGGCCACAGAAAAGGCCAAACGCACCTGCATACCGCTGGAGTAGTTCTTAAGTTTTTGGTTCATAAACTCGCCCAGCTCGGCAAACTCCACGATATCATCGTACATGGCGTCTACTTCTTCTGTTGAGAATCCCAGCATAGCACCGTTCATATAGACATTTTCGCGGCCAGTTAGTTCTGGATTGAAACCGACACCTAGCTCAATAAAGGAAACCAACTTACCATCAATAGTTACCTTGCCCTTCTCCGGAATATAAATCTCAGAGATAATTTTCAGGAGGGTGGACTTACCAGATCCATTGCGGCCAACAATCCCGTAGAAGTCACCTTTTTCGACCTCAAAGGAAATATCTTTCAAAACATGCTGTTCTTTGTAGCCTTTAATCCCCTTAAAACGATTAACCAGACTGGTTCTCAAACTCTGAGTAGCCTCAGTAGGCAATCGAAAGAATTTACTTACATGGTCGACTTTTACTGCAATATTATTTGACATTATAAAATCTCCGCAAATCTCTTAGCATTTTTATTAAAGAAGAACAAACCTAGAGCCAATATCACAAAAGGAATCAAGTAAGGGATGAGGGCGATTAGTTTGTTATTCACGATATCCCAGCCTCTGACATTAACAGGAGAAACGATGAAATGGCGCATATCCTGCAGCATCTGGGCAATCGGATTGAGCATCATAATTTTAGCGACAAAGAATTGCTTCCGCTGCAAAAGAAAGGTCAGAGAGTAAATAATAGGACTAGCATACATTCCTGCTTGAAGTGCCACTTCCCAAATCGGTCCAATATCCCGATACTTCACAAACAAGGAAGACAGCATGAGGGCACAGCCCATTGCCAAAACCAATACCTCCAGAAAAAGAGGAATAATCACTAGCGTATGCAAGCCGAATTCCACCTGATTGATCAAGGCGAAAAGGAAAACAACGACCAGATTAATCAGAAAATTGATTGCCGCTCCAAGAACCGATGAAATGACGATGGTATGCTTGGGAAAGTTCAATTTACGAAGCAAATCTCCCCGAGAAACGATGGAAAGCATGCCCATGTTAGTAGCTTCGGTAAAGAAAGACCAGAAAACCATCCCCAGCAAAAGCCCCACTGTATAGTGGGGTGTCCCGTCATCAAAGCGCAAAAAGCGGACAAAGACCAGATACATGATGGTAAACATCATCAATGGCTTCAAAATCGACCAGAGATAGCCGACTAAGGATCCTTGATAACGCAACTTAAAATCCGTCTTGATTAATTCTTTCAAAAGAATTCGATTTTTTTTACTAAAAAAATCCATGAATATTACTCCTTATAAGCAAACTTTGTGAGAATGAGGCTTGTAAAAACAAGCGTATGAAAAGTGCGGTTTTTACGATAGCCATACTGGCGAATCCTGCGCCAACGCTCCTTAAAAGGCACCTCCATAATGGTCACAAAGTTCTCAATTAACTCTCTATTTTTAGCAGTCAGCGGCAGGACCAGCAAATTTCTGGCCTGAGTCTGACTGTCTTTTATCAATTTCCAATATTTGGCAAAAAGAACATGGGGACGCACCCAGTTTTTTACGCGTTTTCTGAGCGTTCGAGCTCCTAGCACATTATTCGAATGCTGACGATAGAGCTCACCCGGCTTGTCAATATAGACTAGATTGCCAAAAGCCGCAGCCAGCAAGCCCAGATACCAATCGTGCATGAGCAGTTCATGCTCTTCCTTCCCAGTCCAAAGTTGAGCCAAGGCGCGATTTATCATAGAAACACCACCCGTCACCGTATTCTCCGTCAACTCTTGGACTAGTTCTGTATTAGCGTGATCTGACTGAGTACGAATCATACTTTCGTGAACAACCTGTAGCTCTTGATCTACGACCTTCAAGTCAGTATAAACCAACAGGGGCTGACTGTTATCATACTTGTCTGCCTCAGCCAATTGCATGGCAATCTTGTCTGGCAGCCAAACGTCATCTTGGTCGCTAAAGAGATAGAAATCCGAATCTTGGTATTGAAGCAGGCTATGAAAACTCTGAATGACACCCAGATTTTGTGGATTTTCCCGATTGATAAAGGCAATGCGGTCATCCTTGCGGCAAAAGTCCTCAATGACAGCCCGCGTCCCATCTGTAGAGCCATCATCACGAATCAGCAGTTGCCAATCTCTATATGTCTGCTCTTGAATACTCTTAATCTGCTCGGCCAGAAACTGTTCCCCATTATAGGTGGACAGAAGAATGGTCACTTTCATGATAAAAATAAATCCTCGTATTCACCCACAATTTTTTCCCAGGTGTAGTTTTCTTTCATATTTTCTTTGGCGGCTTGGCCTAGCTCCGTAAAATCAGTTTGAGCATCTACTTGGTCAATCAGTTGGGCCAGCTGGCCAGGTTCTTTTTGCCAGTATAGAGCCGTTTCCTTGGCTACCTTCCGATTGAAATCCACATCCAATACCAGATTGGCATCTGTCTGAGCCAGAGCTTCCAAGAGTCCCGGATTGGTCCCACCAACCTCATGCCCATGTATGTATGCAAAAGCATGATTACGGATATATTTGAGCAGATTCTGATCGTAGACCGTACCGACAAACTTAATGCGAGAATCACGGTCAAAGCCTGTTTTCTGCTTGAGCTCTTCAAAATAGGGATTGCCCTCATGATTGCAGATGATCAGCAAGTCACGTCTGGTTTTGGATTTCATGAATTCTTGAATGATGGTTTCATAGTTGTTTTCCGGAACGAAGCGTCCGACAATGAGGTAATAGTCTTTTTCCTTACTGGCCCACTTTTCAAAGAAGACCCTGACCTTGCCTTCGTTTTCCGTCAAATTGGACAGATAAAGGTCGGTTCCATAAGCGATACAGGTCGTTTTAGACCAAGGATAAGCTTTTTGAACATAGCTTTCGATGCCTTGATTGTCCGCGATAACCAAGTCTGCGTACTTGGTCATAACCTTCTCAGAATATTTGAGATAGGCTTGGACTGGCTTAGACCACTTGGCCCGCTTCCACTCCAACCCGTCAGGATTGATAAAGAATTGACCACCTGCCTGATGGATACGACGAGCAAAGGGAAGGATAAAAGCACCAATCGTATTTCCAAGAATGTAAAAAATTGGCTGCTCAATCTGCTCTTTCTTAGCAAACTTGAGGGCGTAGGAGACAGCCATCATGTCATAGGCAATTACGCGGGCAGGACCAAGCTTGGGTGGCTTGACTGTGAAGCAGTCTACTCCCTTGTAGTCAAAATGATGAAAAGCTTCATCATCTGATAGGCAAGCCACATGATACTGGATTTGAGAAGAGATTTGATGCTCTGTCAATTTCTCGACAAAGGTTTCAAATCCTCCATATTTGGCAGGAAGTCCCCGACTCCCGATGATGAAGACATGTTTCATGATTTCCCTCAATTCAAGATTTTACAATCCATTCTATTATACCACTTTCTAGTGTGTTTGTATAATACAAAAAGGACAGGTAGAGCCGCGGCTACACTTGTCCTTTTCTTTCTTTAACCTCTTCTACCAGAAAGCAGCTTATTTTTCACTTTGCGTAAGAAAGAGCTGGCTGATTGAGAAGGTAAATTTGTATCCAATAAGCACTTGACATGGCGCAAGGAGTTAGCCTGGTACATTTCAGTGTTTTCTATCTTATCCAATAAGTTTTGGTAAACACTCTGAACTGTGTAGCGCTCTTGGATTTTGCCAAGATTGGCCACCGACTGGTCTTTTAATCCCTCAAAGTTTGCCAAGGCAAGGTTTATCTTATCAGCCAACTCCTCGATATTGCCAGAAGAATAGAGCTGGCCTTCTTCAAAGATTTCATAGGCGGATAGATGACCAGGATTATCCGACAAAATGGTCGGAAGGCCATTCATAATCGCTTCAATATAGACTAAACCAAAGGTCTCCATCGCAGACGGAAATACCGCTAGGTCTGCTGCCGTCACCTCTGCCCAAGGATTGTCCTTGGGCCCTAAGAAGCTAATATTTTTTATCTGGTGTTCAGAGATATAAGTATCGCATTTTTTTTTGTATTCCTCATCCCAGGCACCTATAAAAACTAAGGCCGGTTTTGGCTGAGATAGCTGATCATAGGCTTTTATCAATTCTAATTGATTTTTCCGCTCTGTCAAACGTCCGACTGACACAATACGTCTTTCGGCTCTATCCTTTTCTCCTGTATTAGTAGGATAAATTTTCGTAAAAGGGGCAAAAGACAAGACTTTTCTGTTTGGCAGCAGCTCCTGTAACTGTCTCTGCAAGGCACCTCTAACTGCAAATATTTCCTGTGAATAATCACTGATAAAATCTAGCTTTTCCTTATAGTAGCCAAACTCTCCGTCAGGAAATTCATGAATCAGCCAGAAATGCGGAACATCCTCGCAGGCCGCTGCCACTGCACCTTGAAACATATTGACCGTATTGGTAATAACCAAATCAATCTTTCGCTCCGTTAGTATCTTTCTGAGCGCTGAGGTATTATCCTGATATGACCGAGCTCTAGTCTCAGGACTATCTGGCAGGCCACCAGGCGCATCCTCCCACCACCATTTAACTGACGGCAAGGCTATAGTCTCAATAGCCAAGGCAGCCAAGCTGGATATATAGTCCTGCTGAACGGCTACATGATAATCCGGAATCGCATTGATAACCTGATGGCCCGTCTGGACCAAGTATTCCATCAAATTGACAATAGAGATTTCAGCTCCATTATCCAGCGTTCCAGTCGGCGAAATGAATAATATCTTTTTTTTCATAGCTTATCCTAGTACATTCCAATAAAAGGGCACCATCAAGTAGAGGGAAACCAAGAAGTTAGCTATCAGAGTCCCAACCATCATTTGATTCACCACTCTGTCTTTAATATCCAAGGTTCCTAGATTAGCAACAGTTGGTAGCAGTAAGATCAAGAAGGGTGTAAAATAACGTCCCTGAGCACCAACTGATATCATGGCACCTTTACCGAGGACAATGGGTGTCCACTGCAGATACATAATTGACACAACAGCAATCACTTGAACCAGAAACAGATACCGCGACATGACTGCGTAGCCCTTGGTCATAAAATCCTTCTGCGATTGCAAGAAGATAAGCGCCAAGACTGCCACATCGATAAAAATCAACCAAAGCGGCAGCTGGATAGTAAAATTCCCCAAAAAGCCAAACACACCGATTGTCAAAATCGTATTCAAGTCACCATTGACGCTTTGCTTAAAGAGCGTATTCAGCAAGACTTGGCCATAGTGCAAGAGCCCTCCCTGATTGCGAAAGGCCAAATGCAGGGCAAGAAAGAAAGCTGCAAAGCCAAGTATATAAAAGATAATGCGATAACGAGCTACAAAAGCTTTGGTTGCAACAAAAGGCTTGTTCAGAACCGCAAGGAATCCTTCAAACTCAAAATGAACAAAAGGTAGCAAGCCTAATAAAAGGACATTATTCGGTTTGGTGACAAAGAGGCCTATAGAAATCACCAAAAGCTCCAGTACATTTCTATTAGTGAATTTCTTATGGTAGGCAATATTGGTCAAAAAGCCAACCGCCAACATAATTTCCAGGTAGTTCATCACATCGTAAGAGAGAGAAGCTGCCTGCTGGACCATAATAGGCAAAAGAGATAGGAAAAGCAGAGCTTTTTTGCCATATTTGAAATATTTAATCATCAGATAAACCCCGATGATGTATGCCAAGGCATTAAAGAGCCGCCCCATCATCACGATGAAGCCTACTGACGGATAAAGCAAGCTTCCTAAGGTCATACCTATGAGCTGAGGCAAGAAAGAGATAGCCTTGAGATTAAAGCCAAAGGTAAACTCTTCTTGCGCCAGATCTATCTTCTCTGAGAACAGCTGCTTGTACTCTGCCGGCGAAACATTCGGAGTGGATGGGATTTTGTCCATCCATTTATATGTTCGACTGGTAGGTTTATGGAAGATTTCCCATGTCATACGAGCGTGATTGGTCTCATCAGGCACCCGATTAATCGGCTGTGCAATCATAAAAGTCAAGACAAAGATACTTGCCAATAATAAGAAAATATTCTCGACTTTTACTTCTTTATTTCTTTTCAAAATAAGTCACCATTTCATCTTTTTTATCTAAACTGCAATTTTTTAATACAAAAGTGTAGGCATTCTCCGCCAGTTCTCTGCGTAAATCCGCAGAAAGAATCAGGCTTTCTAGCTTTTCTTTCCATTCACTATCTTTAGCCAAAAGTCCCGTCTGACCATCTATCATCATGTCCGCAAAAGCACCGATATGACTGGCAATCGTTGGTACCTTGACTAGAGCTGCTTCTATCCACTTGATTTCTGACTTAGCCCGATTAAAGACTGAGTCTACTAGTGGAGCCAGATTAATATCAACCTGACTAATCAGCTGAGGCAAGGCCTTCCAGTCCACATACTCATGGACGATAATACGCCGCGAATATTGTTTCATATCCTGCGGGATATCCAAGTGCCCTACAATATGAAGCTCAACGGTTGGGTAGTTGTCAAGAACTTCTTTGATAGACGGCTTGATGAGCTCAAAATTTTCATTGTGGCTGATAGAGCCAGAGAAATAGCCGATTTTGATTCTGTCGTCTGCACCAAAGTCTTCCTTCAAGAACTGCGAGCTAACCGCAATCAATTCGCTGGACGCCAGATTACGATTCAGCAGGACGGAGTCCTTGTATTTGAGCAATTCCTCTTTTAGCTGATTAGTGGAGGTAATCGCCCCATCACAAGCCGCCAGCATTTTCCCGTAATTCTTGACACCAGCATCGTAATTGCCCTTTTCCTTCTCAGACAAGCCTTGGGTATAGCTTAGCTGGTCCGTATAAAGGGTATCAAAGACCAAATCATCAATATCAAAATAAACTGGCTTATGCTCCTCCCGAGCCAAATCGCATAAAAGCTGGAGCTGGGCAGACCAAGGAGCGCGGTAGATAATGATGTGGCTGGCATACAGGGCTTGAGTCAGACTAAACTCAGACGCATTGACCACTTTCACAGCAAAACCATTCTTTCTAAGCTGCTCTGCCTTATTGAGCACACGGTAGCGCGTACACTGCGGAATGATATTCTCTACACCGTCAATGATGAGAATATATTGATCACGAGGCACATCTTTGAATTTTTGAACGATGTTCTCAAGAATCTCCACTGGATAATCTGTCTTCTCCCGAACGTAGTCCAATAAATCAGGAACTTCCGACTCTCTTTCCAGACCTTGCCATAAAAACTGCTGATCATCATAATTCTTCAAAGAAGTATACTTAATCAGAGGACTACCCGCTTTTAACATCCTTAATGGATGAATATACATAGCCGAATCCTGATTTTCGTGAACCAAGGCATCGTAGCGATAGCCCAAGTCAGCAAAGTACTTGGTAAAAGTCGTTTCATGCTTTCCGATAGCTTCTTCCCGTGAATCCGTGTCAGTCAGCACTTGCCAATAGTCGTAGAATTCTTCGGACTGAAGCAGCAAAGGCTCAATCACCAAAAAATAAGACTGTAGGTGGTTGGGAATGTAACCATAGCGGTTAAAACCAGTGATATCTTCCTGAGTTTCACCATAGGAAATTCCCCAAAAATCAAGATTTCGGCCAACCATAGTTTGAAAGACAGCCGCCAGATCACTCATAGGTCCGATATTGGTGTCATTGACGAGCATCAGCTGAGAGCAATGCTGCAGCTTTTCCTTTCCTAAGGAAAGAATGCCTTCACGAAAAGCTGCTGTATCATAGCCGGTATTATCCCGCACCAAGACTTGCCCATACTGCTCTAAAGTTTCTAAATCCTCTGCAGCCAGTCCGCCGTTAACGACGATGAGAGTCTTATCAGCCAAAGTTGCTAATTTTTCTAAAAAGATAACCTTATACTGCTGCAAGCGAGGCTCGGATTCAAAAATGACATAAATTAAGACTTTTTCGCCGCTTGAAACTGAAGCAAGAGCTTTTTCCCTTTGGGAGTTCCGCAGCCATTGATAATAATAAACTTTAGGAGACTTAACTTGACGTTTTAGACGAATCAACTGTTGCTTAATCCGACTTAAAACAGCTTTGATACTGCGAGGATTTTTGACTAATCGAGCCAGACGTTTCAATGGGGTAATCACACCATTCCCCAGCCGATAGGAAATAGATCGGCGAATACGAAACTGCTCCTGAATAGCCTCATCTCGCTGTTCCTTTATCGTTCTCAGTCTGGATTTCAGAGAATCTAAATTTTTATGTAACTGTCGCTGATCCTCCTGCAGTTCAAGAACATAGTCGTTCACTTTATCCATATGCTGAATCAGTTCATCCAAACGGCCTTCCAGAGTAAATATGTTCTTGCCCAAAGCTTGATATATTTCATCTGGTATCTTTCTCACATACTTACGCAAGATTTTCAGATACATTTCGTAATGATATCTCGTAGAATCCCGTTTAGAGATTGATTCCTTATCAAAGACCCGGTAATTCAGCTTTGTTTTTGCATCATAAACTGGTCTCGCTCCTTGATTGATAATTAAGTTTAAAAGGAAATCATAGTCCTCCAGTTTTTCACGATTCAGCGCTTCATCATAATAAATACCATCAGCAACCGAACGACGAATGAGGGAACAGTTGGAAATATAATTCTCTGTTAAGAAAGCTAGCTTGTCAAATGGCCGTGATTTAAGGTAAAACTCCTTTTTATCAGGATCATACAAATCCCCATAGACAATATCTGCTTCCTCTTGCACCATGGTTGTGTAGAAGCTCTCAACATAGTCTGAATCCAGAAAATCGTCACTATCCACAAAAATAAAATAAGTGCCTTGAATTTGCTGCAAAGCCTTGTTTCTTGTCTTGACAACCCCCATATTTTCATGGCTTTCAAACCGCGTCGGAAAAGGGGAATTCACCAAGACAGATTCTATGATTTCAGCAGAATGATCAGAGGAGCCATCATCCAATACCAGTAACTCAATATTTCGATAGGTCTGAGCAAAAATGCTGCGCAAACACTGTTCAATGTAATCTTGATGGTTGTAACAAGTTACAACAACAGATATTAAATCTTTCATATACTTTCCTTGTAAATAACTCTATTAGTTTGAGTTAGCATCTTGACTCTTCATATATGCTTTATTTATCAGATTAGCCATCCACTTAGGCCAGAAAAGCTGATACATAAACAAGTCCTCTTTGGTTCGAGTATTATCTGAAATAGTCTTGGTTGTTTCCGACTCTCCATGAATCCGGTGGCACATAAGCTTCTCAGAAATATAAGCAAAGCGACCCTTATAGGCGCTAATCTTGTACCAAGCATACCAATCCAGACTCACGCGCATTTCCTCATCAAATCGAAAATCCCTTAATGTCTCTAAGTTGTAAGTCACCGCCGGACAGGAAATGGGATTGCCAAAAGCTAGAACCCGATTTCTCCAAAAACGACTGGATGGCATCAGATTCAAGGTTTTAAGCATGAGAGTCTTGATTTTCAGATTGGTATTAGCCGGAATTTTGACTCCATTTTTCTCTTCAAAGTAGTCTGTATAGGCAATGAGAATGTCCTTAGACTGCTCTATCTTCTGCATCACTGCTTCTAGATAAGTTGGCTCATAGTAGTCATCCTGGTGGGCAATGGTAGCATAAGAAGTCTCAACAAAGGAAAGGGCATTGTTCCAGTCCTTACCGATACCGCCTCCTTCTTTCGTATAAAAAGGAATACCGTACTTCTGGCACAGCTGCTTGATTGAATCCAACGGTGTTGAGCTATAGCAGATAATCTTTGATGGCAAGGTTTGAGCTTGCAAAGACAGGATACAAGCTTCTAAAAATTCACTTTCGCCATAGGCGCAAATCACCCAGGTATGGTTATTTTTCATCTTTTTTACTCTCTAACTTTGACATTCTTTGCTTCATGATGGACAGTTCTTGCACCAACTGCTTGATTTGCTCCTTTTGTTTGGAAATGGAAATAGTATGTAAAAAAACAATAACCAGCAGGAAAAAGATGGCCAAGGACATGACAAAGTTTGAGGTCAACTCAAAACCTAACAATTTGGCAATCGAAACGGGAATCCAATCAAAAATAGAAATAACAATCAGAACGAAGCCAATAATAATCCACATAAAGGCTTGCTCAAATAAAATATTGTTTTGATTGATATTCCGAAAGACAAAATACAGGAATAGGACTGAAGCCACCAGCATAACAATAGACAAAATGGACATTATTCACTCTCTTTCATAAAAGCAGCAATCAAGATCGAAGAGCAAACTTCAATCATATAGCGAATGGACTTAATCGGAGTAATCGAAGAGACTCCTCCTGCACGTTCAAACATATTGGCCTGTGCTTCCACCACTTTATATTTCCGCTTCAAGATATGGACGATTGATTCTGGCTCAGGATACTTGATAGGATAGCGCGCAGCGAATTGTCGAATAATGTATCGATTGGCCAAACGATAGCCTGATGTGGTATCCAGAATCCTTTTGCCTGTTGTTAATTTAATAAAAGCTGAAATAATGGTAATGCCAAAACGCCGCATAA
Organism: Streptococcus sanguinis; assembly: GCF_013343115.1. Taxonomy (NCBI): domain Bacteria; kingdom Bacillati; phylum Bacillota; class Bacilli; order Lactobacillales; family Streptococcaceae; genus Streptococcus; species Streptococcus sanguinis. The sequence goes on along the minus strand of NZ_CP054570.1, from coordinate 623,149 downwards.
AAGTCGTCTGAAATTCCGAAGACTTGTCACCGATAAAACGAGAACCAACAACCAAATCAGCCTGCTGACGACGAATAGGCTCCAGCAAAGCATCCAGCGACTCAATATCATGCTGACCATCTCCATCAAACTGTACGGCCACATCATAATCCTTCTCAAGAGCATACTTATAACCCGTCTGAACAGCTCCGCCAATCCCTAAATTTATAACCAAATGAATAGCATTCAGATGATGGCTGTCCAAAATATCCTTGGTTCTATCAACTGACCCATCATTGATAACTACGTAGTCTAAGTCAAAATCAACTTTCTTCCGATATTCTACAATGCTCATAACCGTATTTAAAATACTTTCTTCCTCATTATAAGCAGGAATTATCATTAAAACTTTCAATTATCTTTCTTCCCTTTACAATAAATTTTAGCAAATAATGGAACTAACCTTAACTTCTCTATGCTCAAAAAAACAATAAGTGAAATTTTAGTCTGAAACCTTTCGCCCTGAACCTTCTTAGACAACGGAGAGATAGTACTGATGAGTTTATTCTCTTTTAACCATTCCTTGATCCTAATATACTGATGAATAAACTCCTGATTTGATGAGGCTCTCCCAGAAAAAAGCAAATACCAAACATAATATCTTTTCAAGTAGTATACTACTAGCTCAGATGGCTTACCCAGCTCTAATATTTTTGAAAAAAGAACTAAAATATCAATTTTAGGAGAAAAACCTCTCTGAGAAGTGTTAGAAATACTCTTATTATTGTAATACCAATTATATCCTTTATAGTCTAACAATCCTATTTTATCTGTTGTCTTATAGGCAGCTAGGTTAAAAATGATATCTTCTCCTATACCATAGTCAAAAAATTCTAGATTGTTCGTTTTCAAGAACTCGGTGCGGTAAACTTTGGCCCAAGGAGCCATTATAATATACTTGGACCACTCTGACTGCTGTATATCTTGACTAAAGATAATCTGGTTATCCTGATTGACACGTTTGTACCCACCAATAACCAAGTCTAAATTTTTCTCATGGATAGCCTGATAAAAAGTTTCAATGTAATCACTATCAACAAAATCATCATTATCCATGAACATAGTATATTCTCCCTCAGCTAGAAGAATCCCCTTATTTCTAGTTACTGCAACTCCTTCATTTTGTTTGTCAATTACTCTTACAAAACTATACTTCAATTCATATTCTTTTAAAATATTTAAAGAGTTATCTTTCGAACCATCGTTCAGAAGAATAATTTCAAAATTCTTAAACGATTGATTCAAAAGAGAATCTACACAGCGTTTAATCCCGTCTTGTGCATTATAAACTGGAATAATAACTGAAATAGCTGGTTTAGACATATTTTTCCTTTCATAACTAATCCGCTCTATTTATAAAACTTCAATAAAACAGGAAATAGTTTTATTGAAAATTTTATCCCCAATAACTTGGCTACTAGGCCTGTTAATTTAAATGCTCGGTTCTCTATATATTTTGCATACTGTAGCAAATACTTATACTGATAAAGCAACTCTTTAATTTTAAAATTATCAATGTATTGATTTACATAAGGTAATATAGAGATAAAAGAGATTGCAAAATAGATATTTAAGGCTTTTTGAATTTCAACTGAATAGTTTTTCAAGTCAGAAAGTCCCATCCTGATTCCTTCAAGAGTATCTTGAACATTTTTTTCTTTCACGACATTAGTCAAACTTCCTTTGCGGTTCTGTCGATACATGTATTGAGTACTATTAAGAATTGAAAATTTCTTTGTCATTTTTAAAATCCGAGAACAATATAAACTATCCTCAGATACCATTCCCTCTGGAAATTTCAGGCCGTTTTGAAATAATTTTTTCGATACACACTTATTCCAATTTGGACCATTAAATATTCCAAAGCAAGTAGCTTTTAAAATATTTTCCTCAAACATAGATATAGGGAAATCTATAATTCTATCATCATAAAAATAACTGTAGCCAAAAACGATAACATCATCAACGCATTCTGTAGTTATTTCATCAAGTTGATTCAAAAAGTGTTGATCACTCCAAAAGTCATCACCATCTAAAAACAATAAGTACTCTCCCCAAGCAGACTCAATACCTGTATTTCTTGCTTTTGAAGCTCCACCATTTGTTTGATTTAACACCCTTACTTTATTGGTATTCTCCACAGACAATTTATCAGCGACTATTGCAGTAGCGTCAGTTGACCCATCATTTATGATTAAAATTTCATAATCTTTAAATTCTTGAATTAAGACACTCTTAACACATTTTTCCAAATAATCCGCTACATTATAGGCAGGTATAATAATTGAAAATTTCATAAGTTCCTTATTTTTTCCTTCTCAAAAAAGTATATGGATTCGTCATAAAATAAATAATCAGCGAGACACTCAACCAAGCAATCATAGAGATAAGAAAAGACAAAGAGGCTCCAAAAATTCCGTATTGGGATACTAGTGGTTCAGCTGTAAGAATGGATACAAGATACCCCGCTAAGAATGAAATGACTAAATAATGATGTTTTCTAAAAACAGTTAAAATATTATCACATACTGTAGAAAACGTACTAGCAATACCACCTAACAAAAGAATGACGAAACTAATTTGATATTGATCCAACCTTGTCCCATAAATGATATTTAAAATAGGTATGGCAACAATCGTCCCACCAAGACAAATCAAAACACTTGTTCCCCATAAAATTTTAAACAAGTTATTTTTATACGTAATAAAATGAGAAATTTTATTCTCTTCTTTGAAAATTGCTAGTTGTGTAACCATAGGGCGTAAAAAAACAATCATTAGATTCATTGCAAAAATTGGAGTGAATAAAATACTAAAGTCTCTCTGTACTCCCGCTTCAATCAATCCTCTATTAAAAATATCGTTTAATGCATACTTAGGTTGGTTATAGATTGAAACTAATAAAAAAGCATTTATAAATAAAGGTAAGCAGTCCTTTAAAATACTATAAATATCTTTTAGCTTTACTGTAGAGATATTAATACGATGAAACAACTTAGATTTTGGAAAATCAAAAAAAAGAACTACTATGAAAGAGGTGAGTGTTTGAAAAACAATAGATAAAAGAAGATTTTTAGAAAATAATAACAGAACAGCAAATGTTATTGTTGAAATCATATTTCTAAAAAATAATGATTGACCAGCTATATCTAATCGTTCTTTTTGCTGAAATAAACCTTGAAATACATCAGACAGCGCTTCGCTAACTCTGAAAAAAGATACCCAAAATATAATCCAAAAATTTTCATGAGTAGAAGAATTTAAAATTAAATAACCTAATAAAATTAATATCATTAAAATATTAGTTAGAAATCTAGTAGTCAAATATGCATCAAAAGAATATTTTTCTTTAATATCTGTTGCTTGAAAATCTCGAACTTGAAACCCCGCAACAATAACTAGTAAATTCGCAATTGCATAAGAAAAACTATATAAGTCAGCTGACTCACTAGATAAAGTCCGAGTAACTATAAATAATAAAATAACAGATACAGCTGCTGAAGACAGGCTGCCAAGAATATTCCAAAAGAAAATCTTTTGTGGCGATACCACTTTCAATATAATCAAACTCTCTTTCATTATAAATAAAACTTTATCCAATTATACCATAAATTCCTGTAAAAAAAGTATCCTTAGGGTACTAGATACTCATTTCTCCCCAACCTAATTAAAAAGGGCAAAACTTCTATCAAGCTTATGTCTACACTTCTTGCCTTCCCGCCTCTTAAATCATCTTCAAGATGCTTCTGCAAAATCGAGCTATCTACTCTGGAGATTACCGGCCGCCTTCTATTCTTCCTTATTTTTTAAAACAATTACAATATTAAAAAACCCCGTTTTCACGGGGTTTAGTGTCTGACTATAATTGTTATCTGGGAACGGAATCGAATTAAGCTTCGATTTCTGTAACCATACCTGAACCAACAGTACGTCCACCTTCACGGATAGAGAAAGTAGTACCTTGTTCAACGGCGATTGGGTGGATCAACTCAACGTCGATTGTTACGTTATCACCAGGCATTACCATTTCAGTACCTGCTGGAAGTTCGATTGAACCTGTAACGTCAGTTGTACGGAAGTAGAACTGTGGACGGTAGTTGTTGAAGAATGGAGTGTGACGTCCGCCTTCTTCTTTAGTAAGGATATAAACTTCACCCTTGAATTTAGTGTGTGGGTTGATTGAACCTGGTTTAGCGATAACTTGTCCACGTTCAATTTCATCACGTTGGATACCACGGAGAAGCACACCTACGTTGTCCCCTGCAAGACCTTCGTCAAGCTGTTTACGGAACATTTCAACACCAGTAACAACTGCTTTTTGGATTTCTTCTTTGATACCAACGATTTCGATTTCGTCGTTGACTTTAACGATACCACGGTCGATACGTCCTGAAGCAACTGTACCACGACCAGTGATTGAGAATACGTCTTCGACTGGAAGAAGCAATGGCTTGTCAGTATCGCGTTCTGGTTCTGGGATGTACTCATCAACAGTATCCATCAATTCCATGATGATGTCTTCATATTTAGAGTCACCTTCAAGAGCTTTAAGAGCTGAACCTTGGATAACTGGAAGATCGTCACCTGGGAAGTCGTATTCTGACAAGAGGTCACGGATTTCCATTTCAACCAATTCAAGCAATTCTTCATCGTCAACCAAGTCAACTTTGTTCATGAAGACGATCAAGTGTTTAACACCAACCTGACGTGAAAGCAAGATGTGCTCACGAGTTTGTGGCATTGGTCCGTCAGTTGAAGCTACTACAAGGATAGCTCCGTCCATTTGAGCGGCACCAGTGATCATGTTTTTAACGTAGTCCGCGTGTCCTGGAGCGTCGATGTGAGCGTAGTGACGCTTAGCAGTTTCATACTCAACGTGCGCAGTGTTGATAGTGATTCCGCGTTCGCGTTCTTCTGGAGCAGCATCGATAGACGCATAGTCTTTAGGTTGGTTAACTGCTGAAGGCAAGCGACGTGCCAATACAGTTGTGATAGCTGCTGTCAAAGTAGTTTTACCGTGGTCAACGTGTCCGATAGTACCAATGTTAACGTGTGGTTTACTACGATCGTATTTTTCTTTTGCCATTTGAGTAAAAGCCTCCAATAAAATATATTTTATAGATAGACAGTAGGCAATACAGTCTAACTTTCCTTACTATTTTATCAAATTTAAATGAAAATGCAAGTCTTTTAGCATTTTTTTGTGAATTATTCCTTGTCTAATTTGTAGTAGGCTTGATACCAAGAAAAGCGGTTGAACTGTCACAAATATAACGAATTAAAAAGCACTTTGGTTACAAAAATAGAAAAAACCGGAACAATTCCGATTTTTTCTTTGTATTAGCCAGAGTTTCTCAGACCAGTCGCAATACCATTGATGGTGATGTGAATCAGCTTTTCTTGATCTGGTGTAAGCTGACCGTTGCGCTGACGCTTGATTAGCTCTAACTGGATATAGTTCAAAACATTAAAGTAAGGCATACGATAGTGCAAGCTATCTCTCAGATATGTGTTTTCTGCTAGGAGTTCATCATGACCTTCAATCTCTAGAATGACATCCTTAGTTAGCTGCCACTCATCCAAGATAATATTGAAAATATCTCGCACATTCTGATCTTCACAAAGCTGCGCATACTCAAAAGCGATATTCATATTTGACTTAGACAGAACCATGTCTACATTTGATAAGAGTGACTTGAAGAACGGCCATCTCTTATACATAAATTGCAGAAAGGCTAAGTTATTTTCTGGGTCTTCATCAATGAATTCCTTGAAACTCGACCCGACACCATACCAGCCTGGGAACATAACACGACTTTGAGACCATGAGAAGACCCATGGAATAGCCCTGAGACCGCCGATTTCAGTGATGGTTTTACGAGCAGCTGGACGAGAACCTATATTAAAGCTAGAGATAGCCTTGATTGGACTGGATTCGAAGAAATAATCGTAAAAACGCTCATCCCCAAAGACTAAATCACGGTAAATCTGATAACTGCGATTAACTACTTGGTCCATGATTCGCTCATATTTATCAGAAGTATGGCTATCGCTCTTCTTATGAGTGACCATGCGGTTAATGGCAGCAGACACCAGCATTTCCAAGTTATAGTAGGCTGCATCTTTGTTTCCATATTTATTACCAATGACTTCCCCTTGCTCAGTCAGACGAATTCGGTCATTGATACTGCGGAGTGGCTGAGAAGTGATAGCTTCATAGGTTGGACCACCACCACGTCCTACTGTACCTCCCCGGCCATGGAAGAAGGTGATTTTCACGCCAAATTGATCACCGATAGCTGTCAGCTGCTGCTGAGCCTTGTAGAGGGTCCAGCAAGAAGACAGGTAACCACCGTCCTTATTACTATCTGAATAGCCCAGCATGATTTCCTGGTAATTATCCTTAGAGGCAATCCACTTCTGCGCAATTGGCAGAGACAGGTATTTCTCCATAGTATCACAGGAATTGTCCAAGTCCTCAATGGTCTCAAAGAGCGGAACAATCTGGACACGTGCCCCGTTTTCATCAATCAGCCCTACTTCCTTAAGCATAATAGCCAACTCAAGTAGATCTGATACACTGGTCGAGTGAGAGATAATATTCTGCTTAATCACTTCCTCACCAATGGCATCTTTTAGCTGACGGGCTGTTTTGAAAATCTCCAGTTCCTTTTGCAGAAGTTCGGACTTAGGCTCGTGAGTAGCTGATAGGATACGAGGATCTTCAAGCAGCTGTTTGAGGAGAACCTGGCATTTTTCTTCTTCCGACAGATTGCTATAATCCTGAACAATATTAGCTGAAGCCAAGAGCTCAGCCACACAAGCCTCATGAACGCTGGAATCCTGACGCATATCAATGCTGGCCAAGAAGAAGCCGAAAACATCAACCGCTTGGAGAAGTTCAGTCAAGTCGCCACTTACCAAAGCTTCCCCATGATGTTCAATAAGAGAATCATAAATGACCTGCAAGTCTTCCTTGAATTCCTGAGCTGTTTTGTAAGAAGGTGTCTCCTCCTTCTTGAGCTCAGTCAGGGTCTCGCTAATACGAGACTGGATATAGTTAGGGATGATTTCTCTTCCTTTATTGCTGACAGAAAGGTTGGCCTTCGCAGAGAATTTTTCCTCAGCTCGGTCAGTCAATCGCTGACCGTCAGTTGAAAAGTTGCCTTCTTTAAGGTAAAGCAAGGTTTGAATCAGCTTGGACTGGATATAGTGGAAAGCTCGACGGTAAGGTTCGTTTTCCCGATAAACAGACTTGTCAGTAGACAGAGCCGCCATTTCTGCTACTGCCTGACTGGTTTCTGAGAGGTTGGTCGAGAGCGAGAAGGTGCGATAGAGTGTATAAACCTTGTCAATATAATAGTTGAGAATGACTTCACTCTGGAGGGTAGCTGATAGTTTGAGGGTTTCTGCTGTTACAAAAGGATTGCCATCCCGGTCGCCGCCAATCCACATTCCCATGGTAATAGGCTTAGGATTATCCAACTTGATGCCCCGCTCTTCCGCCAAGCGTCTGTATTCGACCATAAAGTTGGTAATTGCTTGTAGGAAAGAGCTGTTATAGTATTCCATGACATTGGTAATCTCATTGGTCACTTTCAGCTTCTTCTCACGGATCATATCTGTCTGCATCATAAGCTCAATATAGCGGCGGAGATTTCCTAGCCACTTCTTCTCATTGACTAGTCCTGCTTTAACATCTCGATGCTGACGCAGTAAACTATGAATATGATTGGTTAAGTCCAGAATAGTCTTGCGCTGGACCTGGGTCGGGTGAGCTGTCAGTACTGGCACAACATTCAGATTTTCCAGAATCTCCTGAGCATTTTCCCGCGTTGAAATCAGGTCAATAGTTGTTGACAGCTTTCCAAGATAATCCTGATTGATATTGTTTTGATGGTTGATTTCATAAGCTAGGTCCACGTCTTCTGAGATATTAATCAAAAGCGGCAAAATAGAGAAATAACGAGAAATATAAACCATTTCATCCGTCGTCAGTTCTTCCACAATCGCTTTTAACTCATGATATTTGGAGTTAACGGCCAGCTCTTCCATGAGGGAGATTTTTTCAAAGGTCTCAGGGCTGAGAAGATTCCGAGTAATATCGGCAAGCAAGTCTGTCAAAATAGCGACTTCTTCTCGAATCACTTCTTTATTGCTGTAGCTTTCTAATTTGTTAAATGACATAATCTGCACCTTTCATTTTTGCAACAACTGTTCATACGAACTGCGTTTAAGCTTCCTCAGACTGGTCTTGCGCCTCCGCTTCCATCTGTTCATAGAGGGCATCACGGCGCTCGTTGGCATCAATATTAAGTACCAAGGCGATGGCTACTGACAAGACCAGAAGACTGTTCCCTCCTTGCGATAGGAAGGGGAAGGTTACTCCTGTAGACGGAATGAGACCTGATATTCCACCGATATTGATGAAGGTCTGCATGAGTATCATACCGCCAATTCCCAAGGCCATCATGGAGTTAAATGGATTCTTTGCCCGAATCCCTACCAAGATAATTCTCAGAATCAGGAAAAAGAGTAAGGCCAAAATCAGACTGGCACCAAAGAAACCAAACTCTTCTATCACGATAGAAAAAACAAAGTCCGTATGAGCTTCCGGCAGATAACCGCGCTTCTCAATAGAGTTCCCCAAGCCTAGACCAAACCAGCCGCCATTACTCATAGCATAGTAGGAATTAGCCAATTGGTGGCCTGAGCCAGACAGGTCCTTGAAGGGATTGAAGAAAGCACTGAAACGCTTGGCCACATACCCAAAGACTGGAATCTTGGCCACGCGCTCAACCCCAATCAACCAAATGCTCGCCAGAACCAATCCCGAAACACTGACAATGGCTCCCAGCATCGTAGAAAACCATCGATAGCCAATCCCGCTGACAGCAATCATTATCACGACGGTCAAAAATAGAATAGTCGCATTTCCAAGGTCTGGCATAATCGCTACAATTCCAATTAGAATAGCCACCATGGTCCGCCAGTCGTTAAAGGCTTTAGGAAACCAATGGTTGTGAGTCAGAGCTTGATAATCATAAACCTTTATCTCCTCCTGCCTCTTTGTAAAGCGAAAGGCTAGATACCAGACCAGAATAATCTTCAAATACTCAGCAGGCTGAATACTGAAAGCTCCAAGCTTGAGCCAACCATGGGCGCCGTTAATAGTCCCAGTTATAAAACGAGATAAAAGCAAGAGGATAATCTCAGCAAAGATAACTATAGTCAGGATGCCTCCTTTTTTCAGGAAACCCAAGCGGATTCTATATAGGAGCGCAATTATAAAGAGACTTATTACCCAAAAAATCCCCTGATTCAAGACCATGCCAAAACCATTTCCTCCGGCCTGAATCGAGGTAGGACTCGTCGTTGAATAGACCACAATCAATCCCAAAACAGATAAAATCAAATAGGGAATCAAGATGGAATAATTCAACAAGTGCTTCTTGTCAATTTTCATATTTCACCATTAAACTTCTAAAAATTCAATTCTCATTATACCACCTTTTGGATTGAAAAAAAAGCATTAGTACAGAGACTGGAATAATAAGGACTTGCTTTCTCTCTTTTTACATAAAATTGTGATAAGATAGGAAGCAAACAAAGGAGGAGAACATGACAGACATTTATGATATCGAAATCCAAAAACAAGACGGAAGTCTGCAAAAAATGAGTGATTATAAAGGAAAGATTCTGCTGATTGTAAATACAGCGACCGGCTGCGGCTTCACTCCTCAGTATCAAGAACTGCAGGAACTCTATGAGCGCTATCAGAAAGACGGATTTGAAATCCTGGATTTCCCCTGCAATCAGTTTGGCCAGCAGGCACCTGGAGACGCTGCAGAAATCAACAGCTTTTGCAGCCTTAACTACGGAACGACCTTTCCCCGATTTGCTAAGATTGATGTCAACGGCCCTCATACTGCTCCACTCTTTGACTGGCTCAAAAAAGAAAAGGGCGGTCTTCTGGGTGAAAAGATCAAATGGAATTTCACAAAGTTTCTGGTCAGCCGAGATGGCAAAGTTGTCAAACGCTTCTCTCCACAAACATCTCCCAAAAAGATTGAAGAGCTCATTCAAAAGCTATTATAAAAGGTAAGAAAAAGCAAAATGATTTATCCAACGGCAACTCACCGTCCACAGCTTCGCTAATCTCTTAAAAAAACAAGACATTTTGAGCTTTCAAAGCGTCTTGTTTTTGCTTTATAATATTTCAATTATATTACATTTTATTCATTTTCTATCAATTATGGGGATATTTTTTGCTTTTTTATTTGTTTTAAGTTAAAATAAACCAGTATGAGGAAGAGGATTAAACCGCTTGCAATCCTAATTTTCTTTGCTTCTTTTATCGCTTTTATTTTGATAAGCAAGCAAATTACTGACTCTCAGGAAAAGCAAGCACAGGCAAAAATTTCACAAACTAAACAGACTCCAAGTTCCTCAAAAAAAGAGGAAACATCTGACGATTCGTCCTTAGATGAAGAGTTTATTTCCAGACCAATCATTGACATTTCTGGCTGGCAACTGCCAAGTGAGATTAATTACGACTTACTCGCACAGAATGTTTCAGGAGTAATTGTCCGTGTTCATAGTGGAGCGCAGGCAAAAAAAGAAAACGCAGCAACCCATCTGAATGGTCTGGACAAGTCTTATGAAAGACATATCAAAGAATTTCAAAAGCGTAACATCCCTGTTGCTGTCTATGCCTATGTGGCCGCCAATAGCAAAAAGGAAATGGAAAAAGAAGCTGAAAGTTTCTACAAGGCTTCTGCCAAGTACCATCCAACCTATTATTGGCTAGACGTCGAAGAAAAGACCATGTCTGACATGAATGCGGGAGTTGAGGCTTTCCGAGCCAAGCTAGAGTCACTTGGTGTTAAAAATATTGGTATCTATATTGGAACTTATTTTATGGAAGAGCATAGCATCTCTACCGATAAGTTCACAGCAATTTGGATTCCGACTTATGGTAATGACGACGGCTACTACAATGCCGCACCAAATACTGAGCAAGATTACGACTTGCATCAGTACACATCACAAGGTCAGCTGACTGGTTTCTCCCATTATCTTGATTTGAACCAGCTGTCAACCTTGAAAGACCAGACAGCTACTTATCAAAAGCTATTTACAGTTCCTAAAGAAAGTCAATAGCTCAGAACGACAGCTCAAGTCTCAAAGACTGCTGTCGTTTTTTATTGTCATAAAATAGGAAATTTCCAGTCGTTTCCTCTTAATAAAGCCTATATTTTATGATATAATGATTTGATAAATGAAATTAGAAAAGGAAAATACAATGATTTCTTGGTTGAATAGAATTTTCAAAGGAATGGTCATTGCACTTGGCTTTATTTTGCCAGGAGTTTCAGGCGGTGTTTTAGCAGCTATCTTAGGTATTTACGAGCGCCTGATTCATTTTTTAGCACATTTAAAAGAAAACTTCGTCGAAAATGTTCTCTATTTCATACCAGTTGGAATCGGAATGATTTTAGGAATTGCCGCTTTCTCCTATCCTGTCAATCTGCTGCTGGACAACTACAAAGTGATTGTCCTCTGGGGATTTGCCGGAGCCATTATCGGAACTGTTCCCAGCCTCATTAAAGAGTCTATCGCTAAAAGTGAGCGTGATCGGATTGATATTCTCGTTTTCTGGGTCAGCCTCATCCTTTCAGGAATCTTTCTTTATTCCCTAAATGGGATGGTCGGCACCTTGCCAGCCAACTTCCTCTCTTTTATCTTAGCAGGAGCCTTGATTGCACTGGGCATTTTAATTCCCGGACTCAGTCCGTCCAACCTTCTCCTGATTTTAGGACTCTATGCCCCTATGCTGAATGGCTTTCGCAAACTGGATCTATTGGGAACCTTTTTTCCTATCGGAATCGGAGGCGCCTTAGCACTGATTCTATTCTCTAAGCTCATGGATCATATTTTGAAAAACTACTACTCTCGTGTCTATCACTTTATCATTGGTATTGTTCTATCCAGTACACTTCTCATTGTAGTGCCACAAGCAGGAAACAGTGAAAGCATTAGCTATCATGGAGTTTCTATATTGACACTTGTCCTTGCAGCCTTTTTCTTCGGCCTGGGAACCTGGCTGGGACTCTGGATGTCACAATTAGAAGAGAGATACACTAATGGCTAAAAAAACAAAAATCAAAAAAACACTGGTCGAGCAAATTTTAAGCAAGGCTAAGATTGAACATCGAGGTCTGCAGCTAAATGCCTTAGCAGAACAGCCAGTCGATGGTTTGGACCGTTCGCAGATTTATAAAACCTTGGCCTTGACAGGAGACAAGACTGGCACACTAATCGGTATCCTGCCAATCACAGAGCATCTATCTGAAAAGAAAATGGCCAAGATTTCCGGCAATAAAAAAGTCAGCATGATTCCTCAGAAAAACTTGGAAAAGACAACGGGCTATATCCACGGAGCCAACAATCCTGTCGGTATCCGGCAAAAGCACAACTTTCCAATCTATATCGACCAGTCAGCTCTAGAGCGAGATAGCATCATCGTTTCTGCCGGCGAAGTCGGCCGCAGTATCGAAATCAAAGCTCAAGATTTAGCAGATTTTGTTCAAGCTGACTTTGCAGACCTCAAGGAAAATCCTGGCTCATAATTCTTCAACACTGCACCTAATATTCTCAATAAACTCTAACAAGAAAGAAACAATCAACCACTATGAAATTATATTTTGTCCGACACGGAAGAACGGAATGGAATCAGGAAGGCCGCTTTCAGGGAGCCGGCGGTGATTCGCCACTGCTGCCAACCGCCATTGAAGAACTGCATACCCTAGGAAAACATCTGGCTCAGACACAATTTGGAAAAATTTTCAGCAGCGACCTCCCACGCGCCGTTCGCTCTGCTGAGATTATTCAAGAAGAAAGCCAGTTTCCGACTGAAATCGTATCAGTACCTGAACTGCGAGAATGGCAGTTGGGAAAACTGGAAGGCGCAAGAATCTCTACCATTGAAGCCATCTATCCGCACCAGATGACTGCCTTCCGCCACAACCTTTCGCAATTCAATCATACTTTTTTTGACGCTGAGTCAGTCTACCATACGACCCACCGGACCATTTCCTTTATCAAGACCTTAAAGGACAAGAACTACGAACAAGTGCTCATTGTCGGGCACGGAGCCAACTTAACCGCCAGCATTCGAACCATGCTGGGCTATGACACACCTCTCCTGCGCAAGAATGGCGGTCTGACCAATGCCAGTATCACCATCCTTGAAACAGAAGACTTTGAGAATTTTGAGCTGTTCACTTGGAATAATACGGATTATTTAGTTGAAAAAGCAGAAAATTAAGGCTGGATTTCTAGCTTTTTTTCTTACTTTATAGCCAAATATAGATGAATTTCCCTATCTTTTGTGATAAAATAGGTAGGAAAACTTTTGGAGGAAAAACATGACTACTGAACATATCGAGGAATTAAACGACCAGCAGATTATCCGCCGTGAAAAAATGGCTGCGCTGGCTGAGCAGGGAATTGACCCTTTTGGCAAACGCTTTGAGCGGACTGCTAACTCTGCTCAACTAAAAGAAAAATACAACGATAAAGATAAAGAAGAATTAAACGAACTCAACGAAACAGCTATTATCGCCGGCCGTCTCATGACCAAACGCGGCAAAGGAAAGGTTGGCTTTGCTCATATCCAAGATCGTGAAGGCCAAATCCAGATTTATGTGCGTAAGGATGCTGTTGGTGAAGAAAATTATGAAATCTTCAAAAAGGCTGACTTAGGAGATTTCCTCGGTATCGAAGGTGAGATTATGCGGACGGATATGGGGGAGCTTTCTATCAAGGCGACCCACCTTACTCATTTGTCTAAGGCTCTGCGTCCCCTGCCTGAAAAATTCCACGGTCTGACAGATGTCGAAACTATCTACCGTAAACGTTATTTGGATTTGATTTCCAACCGCGAAAGCTTTGAACGCTTTGTCACTCGTTCAAAAATCATCTCAGAAATCCGTCGTTACTTGGATGGACAAGGCTTCCTTGAAGTTGAAACTCCTGTTCTCCACAATGAGGCAGGCGGTGCTGCTGCCCGTCCATTTATCACCCACCACAATGCCCAAAATATTGACATGGTACTGCGGATTGCAACCGAGCTTCACCTTAAACGTCTTATCGTTGGCGGTATGGAGCGAGTTTATGAGATTGGCCGTATCTTCCGTAACGAAGGAATGGACGCAACTCACAATCCAGAGTTCACTTCCATCGAGGTTTACCAAGCCTATGCAGATTTCCAAGATATCATGGACTTGACGGAAGGTATTATCCAACATGCTGCTGTCTCTGTAAATGGAGATGGACCAGTCAACTACCAAGGGACTGAAATCAAGATCAACGAACCATTTAAACGCGTTCACATGGTTGATGCCATCAAGGAAATTACGGGTGTTGATTTCTGGCAAGATATGAGCTTTGAAGAAGCTGCTGCCTTGGCTCAGGAAAAGAAAGTTCCGCTTGAAAAGCACTTCACCGAAGTTGGTCATGTTATCAATGCTTTCTTTGAAGAATTTGTGGAAGAAACCTTGATTCAGCCAACCTTTGTCTACGGTCACCCTGTAGCAGTGTCACCTCTGGCCAAGAAAAATCCAGAAGATCCACGCTTCACGGACCGTTTCGAGCTCTTCATCATGACCAAAGAATATGCTAATGCCTTCACCGAGTTGAACGATCCAATTGATCAACTATCTCGTTTTGAAGCACAGGCAAAAGCCAAAGAACTGGGCGATGACGAAGCAACTGGCATTGACTATGACTTTGTCGAAGCTCTGGAATACGGTATGCCACCAACTGGAGGTCTAGGAATCGGTATCGACCGTCTGGTTATGTTACTAACAGATGTAACTACCATTCGAGATGTCCTGCTCTTCCCAACGATGAAATAATCTGTATTTTATAGGATATTAAGAAAACAAATCCTGCTGAAATTCCAGCAGGATTTTTACATCACAAAAAAGTCTGGTTTCCCAGACTTTTGTTGTATTATTCATATCTCAGTGCTTCAATTGGATCCAGTTTAGAGGCTTTATTGGCCGGCAGGATTCCGAAGAGAACACCGATAGTCGCTGAGAAGAGAAGACTAATGATGCTGACTGTGAGTGATACTGTCACTGGTGTTCCTTCCAGCATTTGACTCATGGCTGAGCCTAGTACAGACGCAAGTCCTGCCGCTAGAAGCAGTCCAATCAAACCACCAATCAGTGTCAAAATCATAGACTCAATCAAAAATTGCATCAGTATGTTGCCACGTGTTGCTCCCAGAGCTTTTCGCAGACCGATTTCACGAGTTCGCTCAGTGACAGATACCAACATGATATTCATAACGCCGATACCACCAACAAAGAGAGAGATTCCGGCAATGGCTCCGATAACACCTGTCATGGCACCATAAATATTTTGCACTTCCTGATAGAGGGCACTATCATCTGTCACTTGATATTCTCCCTGTTGGAGACCAGCTATTTCTGTTAATTTCTTGGCAACCTTAGGGCCAAGTTCTGGAACCAAGCTTGTATCATTCACTCGAAGAACAATCTCTGAAATCTCATCTACTCCAAAGTTAGCAGCTATGAGAGTATTGGTCGTAATGGCATTGCCACCATAGACCTGCATGGAGCCAGATGCAGCAGCAGTTTCAGGATCTCTATAAACCCCAATCACCCGATAGTTACTTGCACCTACTGTCACAATTTTATTGATGGCTTCTTCAGCGGAAGAAAAGAGGGTCGCAGCCAGATCTTCGTCCAGCAGCACAACACTGGCAAAGCCTTGATAGTCTTGCTGTCTCAAAGCACGACCAGCAATGATTTTGTATTTTTTCACCTGAATATAGGTCATGTTTGCACCGACAAAGTTGACTCGCTCAGCCTGCTTATTTTCGTAGCTAAAGGTTTCCATAGCAGAGTTGGTCACATAATAACCATCCACTCCCTTGATATGGGTCAATTCCTTAACCCATGCTTCCTGGGCCTTGGGTGGTTCCACCACTTCTTCGCTTTCATCTTCTACATTTACTGAATAAAGATCAGCCGTTTGTGTGTAGGAGCCGTCCTTGCTCTTTTTAGGAGAAAAGACAAGACGCATATTTTTCTGACTTTTGGTAAAACTCTCATTGACCCGCCGGGTAATAGAATCTCCTAAGGCCATGATAACCACAACCGAAGCTACTCCGATGATAATCCCAATCATAGTCAGGAAAGACCGCATCTTGTGTCCAAGAATGGAACTAATGGCAAATTTCCAGTTTTGCATTAGACTAGTCCTCCTTCCTTAGTGCTATCAGATGAGATGACACCGTCACGAATGACAATCTGTCGTTTAGCATAGGCCGCAATCTCAGGCTCGTGAGTTACCATGATAATGGTTTTCCCTTCTCGATTGAGCTCAGTTAAGAGCTCCATAATCTGCTCACCAGTCTTGGTATCCAAGGCCCCCGTCGGTTCGTCAGCCAGAATCAGAGAGGGATTATTGACCAAAGCACGCGCAATGGCTACCCGCTGCTTCTGTCCTCCGGAAAGCTCTGAAGGCAGATGATGCATCCGCGTGTCCAGCTCCACCTTGGTCAGAAACTGCTCAGCCAAAGACTTACGTTTAGATTGACCGACACCTGCATAAATCAAGGGCAGTTCCACATTTTGCAAGGCATTAAGCTTAGACAAGAGAAAGAACTGCTGGAAGACAAAGCCGATTTGCTTATTTCGAACCTTGGCCAGCTTCTTATCACCTAGCTTAGCGACTTCTTCGCTTCCTAGATGATATTCACCAGTGGTCGGACGATCCAGCATCCCAATGATATTCATCAGAGTAGACTTACCAGATCCAGACGGTCCCATGATGGCAACAAACTCGCCCTCTTCAACCTCCAGACTGATGTCTTTTAATACCTGCAGTTCCTGGTCTCCATTGCGATAGCTTTTATTAATATTTTTTAACTCAATTAGCTTCTTCATAAGATTTCACCTCTTGACCGTCTTTCAAGCTATCTGTCGGATTGATGATAACTTTACTATCCTTTGTCAAACCAGATGAGATTTCTTGATTTTCAGCATCAGCATTTCCGAGCGTTACTTCTGTCTTCTTAGCAACTCCTTTTTCCAGAACCCAAACATAGTTTTTATCTCCGTCCATTACCACACTGCTGACTGGTACAATGAGTCCCTGAGTATTGTTTTTAACTTCAATGTTGACAGAGAAACCTTGCTTGAGCTCACCAATCTCACTGGTAATGTCAATTGTAAATGGATATTTAGAACCTGAAGCTGTTCCGCTGCCACCTGTTCCAGATGGCTGAGCTGCTGCCTGCTGGCCGTCTTTCGGATAGTTGGAAATGTAGCTGATTTTACCAGTCCATTTCTTGTCTGGGTAAACCTTTGATGTAATGGTCACTTCTTGACCGACAGACAAGTTAGCCAGGTTGTATTCGGATAATTCACCCTTAATCTGCAGATTCCCATTGCTGACGATGTGAACCAAGGTTTGAGTGGCACCTGTTGTTGATTTTGAAACATCGCGATTGACTTCTACGACCGTACCATCTGCTGTGCTGGTCACTGTTAAGGCATTGAGAGTAGCTTGTGCTTTGTTCATATTATCAACTGCATCAGCTCGAGCATCGCGCAGGTCAGCTGCCTGAGACTCCACAGAACGCTGAGCCTGAGCTTCAGACGCCCCATCTGCTTCTTCATCACCAGTTGTATTTACAGTCACACCATTGGTTTGCAAGTCATGCAATTGACGATCGGCTTTGCTAACCGCCCGAGCAGCCGCATCATAAGCAGCCTGAGCCTCTGCACTTTTATAAGTGACCAACGCTTGACCGGCAGTCACTTGGTCACCAACATTGACCAGTACATTTTCCAAGTCACCTTTGGTGCTGTCATAGTAGATGTACTGCTCATTGCTGGCTGTGACATTTCCTGTCAGCAAGACTGAAGAAGCTACTGAGCCTTCCTTGGCCTTTTGAACTAAGGGAGTCGTATCGATCGGTGCCTCAGAAGGATTCCCTCCATTTAGAAACATGAAGAGAATTGCTCCTGCAACAACTGCAATCGTAGCTCCAATAATGCTAAATAATTGCCATTTCTTTAACTTTTTCATCTCTTTTCCTCCTCTTGATGAAAACGATTTTCTTTTGTTATATTATATCACAAGGCTATCATAATTCTTCTAAAAAAATTTACAGTTTTTCACAAATGGTTGCTATTTTATCTCAGATAGTCACTCCACTTAAATCCGTAGCAGATTTTTGCATTCACCTGCTAAAAAAGGTACAATTACCTCATATAATAGAAGGAGATTCTAACAAGATGAAAGAATTTGATATGATTGCTATTGGCGGTGGCAGCGGGGGAATTGCTACCATGAATCGAGCCGGCGAATATGGTGCCAAGGTTGCCGTTATTGAAGAAAAGAAACTGGGTGGCACCTGTGTCAATGTCGGCTGTGTCCCAAAGAAGATTATGTGGTACGGAGCTCAAATAGCTGAAGCTATCCAGCATTATGGACCGGATTATGGCTTTACCTCTGATAATCAAGCTTTTGATTTTGCTACCCTTCGGAAAAATCGCGAAGCTTATATTGACCGAGCACGTTCATCTTACGATGGTAGCTTCAAGCGGAATGGGGTTGAGCTGATCGAAGGCCGTGCCCGTTTTGTGGATGCAAACACTGTCCAAGTCAACGGTGAGCTTATTCGCGCCAAGCATATTGTCATCGCGACGGGTGCTCATGCAGCTATCCCCAAGATCCCTGGCGCAGGCTACGGAGAGAATTCCGACGATGTCTTCGCTTGGGAAGAGTTACCTGACTCTGTTGCCATTGTCGGAGCAGGCTATATAGCAGTTGAGCTAGCCGGCGTGCTCCATGCTCTAGGAGTTAAAACAGACCTTTTTGTCCGTAAGGATCGACCACTACGCAACTTTGACAGCTATCTGATTGACGGTTTGCTCCAAGAAATGGAAAAGTCTGGACTTCAGCTTCATACCCATAAGATTCCACAAAAGCTGGAAAAACTGCCTGATGGTCAGCTCAAGCTCTACTTTGAAGATGGCAGCAGTCACACAGCCCAGCATGTTATCTGGGCAATCGGTCGTAAGCCAAACGTTCAAGACCTTAATCTAGACGCAGCTGGCGTCACTCTCAATGAACGTGGCTTCATCGCTGTAGATGAGTATCAAAACACTGTTGTACCAGGTATCTATGCTCTCGGCGATGTAACAGGTGAAAAAGAATTAACTCCTGTTGCTATCAAGGCTGGACGAACCCTGTCTGAGCGTCTTTTCAATGGCAAAACAAATGCTAAGATGGACTACTCAACCATTCCAACCGTCGTCTTCTCCCATCCCGCTATTGGAACAGTCGGCCTAACTGAGGTAGAGGCTGTTAAGATTTACGGAGCAGAAAATATTCACGTTTACACATCTAGCTTCACATCCATGTATTCAGCTGTCACCCAGCACCGCCAACAGGCCAAGTTCAAGCTTATCACTGCCGGTGAGGATGAAAAGGTCGTTGGCCTGCACGGCATTGGCTACGGAGTAGACGAGATGATTCAAGGTTTCGCTGTTGCTATCAAGATGGGTGCTACCAAGGCTGACTTTGATGCTACAGTTGCTATTCACCCGACTGGCTCCGAAGAATTCGTGACCATGCGATAAAAAATTCAAAATCAGAAGAGGTTTGGTATTCCAACCTCTTTTTGACTTCTGCTACCATTTTATAATAAAGATATTGACCGTTCCATAACCTAATCTTTCATTTTACAGACAAATCTTACATTTTTGTAAGATTGTAATTAAAGCTATTTCAGCTTCATTTGACATTCCTTTGAAATATCCATCAAGAAATTCCAAAGATTATAAAAAGCGATCTTTTTATTAGTTATTATATGCGACAAGGAGCCTGAAATGAAATCTCAGACTCCTTTTTCTTTATGGTAAAATAGCTACAGCTCTAACTGGTGAACCGCTGGCTTGATGCCAGTTAGGGAAGCTAATTGAGATGAGAGCACCCTTAGCCGGCAGCTGATCCAGATTGGTCATAACTTCTAGCTGATAAATGTCCTGTTCCAAAAGATAGTATTCATTGAGCAGCCCATGCTCCGCTGTAGGAATACCCGCATCTGTATCAAAAGTTTCGTGACCTACCGCCTTGACACCACGCTCATGGATAAGGAACTCTAGAGCATCCCGTCCCCACCCAGGAGTATGCTGAATCTCCTGATCATCCAGATTGCGCATAGCTGATTGACTTGGCCAACGCTTGGACCAGTCTGAGCGAAAAGCAACAAACGTTCCTGGCTCAATCTGCCCGTGCTCCGCTTCAAAATCTAAAATATCCTGCTTGCCCAGAATAAAGTCTGGATTCTCTGCTACTTCCTTAGACTTATCAATAACCACCAAAGGCAGGAAAAGATCTTTTAGCTCAATCTCTTCCAACCAGCGACCGCCCTCCACAAAGTGAATCGGAGCATCAATATGAGTCCCGTACTGGCCAACTACAGAAAACTGCTGAACATGAAAACCGTCTTTCAAAGTGAAAATATCCTTCTTCTCCAAGGCAGGCAGAGCTGGAAAATGCGGACTGTCTTCCCTAATCTGATGGGACAAGTTAACCCATTTTTTCTCCTGTAGTTCCTGATAAATTTTTAATAAATTTGTCATAGCCTTCTCCAATCTAGTCAGTCTTGCTTTAGGAAGATGTTGATTACGCACCCACACCTCTAGCAAAAACTCTTATTTACTTTTGCATTATTATATCAATCAAAGTGTGCTGCCGCAATTCTTTATAGCACTTTTAGATAATCCTTTTTTATTGATAAGAATATAGTTTGAAGCTATAGCTAATTTTTCTAATGAAGCCTATTCAAACATTGAAAATTTTGATATGATAGTACAAAGCAATCCAGAAATGAGGAAAACTGATGAGTAAAACAAAAAAACTTCTTGCGGCCTTGGGCATCCTTTTCTTTAATATTTTTGGTCTTATCGCCTTCTTCGTCTTGCTCATCAGAAGCAAGAAACGAAAATAAGAATCTGTCTGTATAATTGTCTCGTCCGATTAAGAAGGACTTGACTTTTTTTTATTTAGCTTTTAAAATAGTTACCATAAAATTAAAAAGAGGTTTACTATTTATGAACAAGAACAAAGCATTTCTTCTTGCCCTCCCGGCTATCGGAGCTGCCTTCCTAGCTGTCCTGTCCCAATTAACTATTTCCATCGGCCCCGTTCCCATCACGCTGCAGACTTTTGCTGTCGGTTTGATTGCAACGATTTTCAAACCTCGCGAAGCTGTTTTGTCAGTCTTTATTTATCTGCTGCTGGGAGCTATCGGCCTACCGGTCTTTGCTGGAGGAAGTGGTGGTTTCCAGGCTCTCTTTGGCCCTAGCGCCGGCTATCTCTGGTTCTACTTACTCTTTGCCTTTGTGACATCCAGTCTGACCCATAAGGACAGTCCTTTCTATATGGTTTTTATAGCCAATGTATTGGGTGATGCTCTCGTCTTTGTCGGTGGTATCCTAGGACTCCATTTTTTGGGAGGATTTGATTTCTCTAAGTCGGTCGCGGTTGGTCTTACTCCTTTTATCCTGCCTGACTTGCTAAAAATGGTTGCCATCACCATTATCAGCATTCCTATTTTTAAGAGTCTGAAATTCCATCCCTACTTTTCAGAGAAATAGAAAAAACTGATAGAGCTTTCTCTATCAGTTTTTAAATGCATCCACGAGAACTTGGAATTCTTCATTAGAAAGTGTAATTCCCTTGCCCATTTTGCTGTGGTCTGGACTCCAAGTCCGAATATCATACTTAGCTGGTGCTCCGTTAAAGCTAACTCGGTTGAGTTCCTTGGTCCAGCCCTTGTCATTTTCAGACAGGACCAGAAGTTTTTCTTCGATTTCGAATGTAAATTCAGTCATATTTCACCTCTTGTTTTATTTTCCAACTAATAATTCGTAAAAGAATTTACAATTTAGGGAATTTTGTTATATAATATATTGTAACAAGTTATGGAGATTTTAGCTATGAAAAAATATCTCGAAATGATTTTACAAAGAGCCAACGAATTTATCAGTGGCAAAAAGAATGAACAGGGACCAGAGGACAGCGGCCGCATTCTGCGTACCATTGAACTAGCTCTGCGAAAACAATCTGGTGTCCACGTTATCTTTTTGGATAAAAGCTTCACCGGCGATATTGTCAAATACGATCGCGAGCGCCTGCAGCTGATTATCAAGAATTTCAAGAAAAGTATGACCACTATTATCCGCGTGCAGGACATCAAGCGAATCAGTCTCGTACCCAATAATATCCGTGAAGCCCAAAAGAAAGACATTCGCGTCACCAACCGTCGTTTCAAAAGATAACTCTTCCATCCAGCTGGATGGAAGAGTTATTTGTTTGTCTGAAAATAAATTGATCGATGCTTCTTGCATCCTGGATTAAAAGGATGATTACAGATAGGACAGGCATCCTCACAGCCAAGGTACTGAGAAATAGTCAGCTCTGTCCTGCAATGTCCGCAAAGAACTACTCGATCTTCTGACCGACTCATGGGATAGGCCAGAAAAGCATGGTCTTCGTAGCGGTCATGGCAGAGAAAGCAAGGATAGTACTTCTGACAAGCAAAGCACTTAAGGGCTATGATATCTCTTTCACTGTGATAATGCTGGCAGCGAGTCTCCTCATCAAGAATATCTCCGTAAACCTGAATCACGTTATTTCCTCTCTGAAAACCTCTATTCATAAAAATGGCTTTTAGATTAAAAAGCCACCTATGAATAAAATATTAAGCTCGGACGGTCACGCTAGTGCCATCTTCCTTGTAAAGATTAATCAAGCCTTCCTTTCGAGCCCGCACCATATCGCCAGCCTCTACGGGCTGCTCCAAGTGAATGGTCAGGAGTTCCATCGGATTAGGAGCCCGATCAATTTTGTTACCGTCAGCATCTCGAAGGTCTGTGATAAAGGTTTCAAAATGACGGAAGCCCGGTCCGTAAAACTCAACCTGATCTCCTTCATGAATAACATTTCGCTGACGAATAGTCGCTGTCTGACTGTCTGCGTCATAAGCTACTACTTCAGCTACAAATTTGTATTCTGGAATCTTGCGTCGCGCTCCGAAAAGCTGCTCATTTTCAGTTGGAGTATGATAGTAGAATCCTGTGGCCAATTCACGTTGAGCAACCTTCCACATCTCATCGACCAAATCCTGCTTGATAGCTTCGAACTTTTCAGGACTTTCTAGATAAGCATTCACAGCTGCTTTATAGCAGTTAGTCACCGTAGAAACGTAATGAATAGACTTCATCCGTCCCTCAATCTTCAAGCTATCCACTCCATTTTCAATCATGTCTGGTATGCGGTCAATCATGGACATATCAACTGCGGACATGGAAAATTCTTCTGGAACTTCACCCTTCAAGCTCTTACGTTCTTGACCAAAAGGCATGTCGTAGAGGTCGTATTTCCAACGACAGGATTGCGAGCAGCCTCCACGATTGGCATCGCGCATACTCATGTGGTTGGATAACGTACAGCGGCCGGAGTAAGAAATACACATGGCTCCATGAACAAAGGCTTCTATTTCAACGTCAGTACGTCGGCGAATCTCAGCCAGCTCAGCCATAGAAACTTCGCGAGCTAGGACAACGCGAGTCAGTCCTAAATTCTTCCAAAATTCAAGCGTTTCATAGTTGGTCGCACTGGCCTGAGTTGATAGGTGGATTTCCAGACCAGGTGCTTCTGATGCTGCAATAGCAATCAAAGCTGGATCTGAAACAATGACAGCCGCAATCCCGATGTCTCGCAAACGGCGGAACCACTCACCAGCTCCCTCTTCATTGCCCTCGTGCATGACCATATTGGCCGCGACATAGACCTTGGCACCATAACTAGCCGCAAACTGAACCCCTTCTTCCATCTGTTCAAAGGTAAAGTTCCCAGCTCGGCTGCGCAGACCATAGGCCTGTCCGCCAATAAAAACAGCATCTGCTCCATATCGAACAGCTACTTTTAGCTTTTCCAAAGTACCAGCAGGTGATAACACCTCTGGTCGTTTCAACTTTCTTGCCATCATTTTCTCCTATTTGCAATATAAAAGTGTTGATGTCTAATCCTTATTATTTTATAGTAATTTACCCCTAAAAGCAAGGTTCTTTGAATTATTTTCACAATTCTAATTTTCAGATTATTCGAATTAATTCAAAAAATATTTAAAAATATCTATTTTTTAACCCTAATTTATAAATGTTTTTTATTCTCAAAAAAGAACTCCTAAAAAGAGTTCTCGTTTCTAATTTTATTTTACCATATCAGGGTCATAATCATAAAATCCGGTATCGAGAAAACGATTTTTCGGATGCAGTTTGTGAATCGCCTCATCCAGCACAAAGGCTTGATCTGAGCTAAACTTGCCTGCTTCAATCAAATCCCTTGCCTCTACAAAAATCTTAGCAATCTCGACAAAGTTGTGACCAGGTGTGTAGAGACCTTCCAACTTCCAGTGGCAGAAGCCATGGTCAACCAACTCTATCAGCTTGGTCATCAAATCCAAGTCATTATTGGCAAAAATATGAGTACCATGATTGTCCTCAAAAATCGAGTAATGGCTCTGCGGATCGCTTGGTTCCGCCAGAAAGAGGTCTCGCTCCCGTGTCTTTTCATCATCGATATGAGTAAAATTATAGTAATTCTGCAAAAGAGGACGCTTGGAGTGATGGATGACACTAGCTCCGTAAACCAAGACTTCAGCAGGAATTTCCAGAATCTCTGGCATCTTAAAAAGCTCAGCAGAAGGAATCTCACGCGCTAGGACAGCTTCTGAAACTCCTGCGTTCTTAGCCCAAAAATTAATCTGACGGCTGCTGGTAACCATGGTCGAGGCATCGTAAATAGTCTTTAATTTGTAGCCATCTCGCTGCAGCACATAGAAAACACCAGCATCTCCAACGGTAATATAATCTGCTCCAATCTCCTGCAAGAAATCAAGGTAGGGCTTGATATTATCCATCATTTCCTGATGCATGAGCGCGTTCACTGCAACGGTCAACTCTTTTCCTGTCTGGTGAACTAAGTCAGAAATTCGAGTTAATTCGTCTAAACTAAAATTATGAGGCAAACGAAGGCCATAATTTTTCTCACCGACATAAATTCGATCGACATTTGCCTCCAAAAGTTCTTCAACTTGTTCTATACTTTCAGCTGTTGCTGTAATAATTATCTTTTTCATACAACCATTATAGCAAAAAAATATAAAGGAGTGGTTTTTCATTCGAATTTATTCGTTTTGTAATCCTTTTGTAATATTTAAAACTGCAAAAAAATGGTAGAATTAGAGGGTACTGTAAGGAGAGAGAATTATGCACGTAAGAAAATACCAACAATATGATGACCCAACTGACTACTACTATCAAGAAATTGAATCTGAACAAACACCACTCTATCAAGAATACCTACCTGAAGCAGAAACATCACCAAGATTAAGTGAACTCTTTTTCTTCTTAAATATTGCTGTTTTCTGTGTCTTGACAGTTTTGTTTAGCTTTGTATTTTTGAGTTTAAAAATGAATACATTTATGTCCTTCACTTTGGCCATTGCTTCTAGCTTGATTAGCATTCAATCTTATCGCCTGTTCGCAAAGAAACGCCAAACTAGCAAATAAACCAACCCTGTGATTCTACGATTTTAAAATAAAAATATAAGAAGAAACCGAAGACGCCTTATGTCCTTGGTTCTTTTTTCGTTCTTGTAAACAAAGAAGACTAGCAATTTTGCTAATCTTCTTTATTTTATTTTTCTTCTTGATTATCAGTTTCAACAGCCTTCTCTTCTTGTCCTTCTGTCACTTCTGCTCCGAAGTCAATGATGATTTCTTCTGAAGGTTCCTCTTCTTCCTCTTCGAAGATCACAGGTTCTTCCTCAGCAAAGCTGCTTTCTTCTTTATCAAATTTTTCTTTGATTTCGTTAAACTTATCTTGCGAGTAGTCAACTACTGACTTTGTCGTTTCTTTGACCGATTCGATGACTGTTTCAGTTGTAATCTCGCCTTTCTCAACTTTTTCTTTGGTTTGTTGGATTGCGCTGACAGCTTGATTTGAAAAGTCTTTAGCAGACTGAACGACAGCTTCGTGAATATCATCAGGATTTTCTTGGTATTCCTTAACAAAGTCCCGAACCTTATCTGTCGTTTCCTTTCCTTTCTTACTGGTCAGAAAATAGGCAGCAGCTGCACCTGTAACGGCGCCCAATAACAGTGATGAAAATTTTCCCATAATAGACCTTCTTTCTTATTTTTTAAACAATTTTGAAGCAAAACGCAAAGCAGATAAACCAGCTGTTGTCTTGACAGATCCCTTACCAACAGACACAGCTTTTTTACTCAGCGTGCGTGCCTGAACGTTTAAATCTGAAACAGACTCAGACAGGTCCGCTACAGCTGTAAACAAAGGATCAATAGTTGCGACTTTTTGATTGATGTCGTCAGTTAAAACATTGACCTTGGCCAGCAAATCATTGGTTTGATGAAGGGTCACGTTAACATCAGAAGTCAAAACCTTGATGGTATTTTCAGTTTCATCAAGCATCTTACCAGCTTTCTCGCCCAGATTTTTGACTGTTATCGTCAAATAAATCACGAAGATAATGAGGGCAACCGCCAGTAAAGCATAAGCAATTTCAATTATCATATTTCTCTCCTTTCATCGCTGACATCTCTTAGAAGAGTCAACGGATCTATTATTTCTTATTCTTGATAATAAGGGGCTTTCTTTTTTCTTTGGTAAATGATGATGCCGATTCCGACAAAAATAAGAATCAGCGACAGCCATTGGGAAACACGCAGACCAGCAAACATGAGGCTGTCCGTCCGCATACCCTCAATAATCATCCGACCAAATCCATACCAAATTAGATAGAAGGCGGCGATTTCTCCCTGTCTCAGCAACTTAGGCCGACGGCGGAGAACAATAATCAAGATAAAACCAATCAGATTCCATACAGATTCATAGAGGAAGGTTGGCTGTCTGTAGCTGCCCTCGATATACATATTTTCACGAATAAAGCTAGGCAGATAGTCCAAACTCTTAACTGCCGCACCATAGGCCTCATGGTTGGCAAAATTTCCCCAGCGACCAATACTCTGGGCAATCATCACACTTGGTGCTGCAATATCCAGAAAATCAACTGGATGAATCAGCCTTCTCCGACAGAAAAAGTAGAGAACGATAGCACCAGCTATCAGCCCACCGTAAATGGCAATCCCGGCTATTCCGCCATTCCAAAAATCAATGATTTTTATCAGATTCTTACCGTAATAATCCCATTCAAAGGCCACGTAATAAAGCCGGGCACCCACGATGGCTACGGGAAAAGCCACTAGGATAAAATCCAAAATATCATCAGGAATAATCTTCCGACGCGGAGCCTCTTTCATGGCAAGATAAACGGCTAAAACTAAGCCCGTGACAATACAGATGGCATACCAGCGAATACTGATAGGTCCTAGTTGGATAGCTACTGGATCAATCATGTTTCACCTCATTCCGGCTAATTAAATCGGTGAGGCGCTCTTCAAATATCTTTGTAGCATCATAGCCCATTTGCTTAGCTCGATAGTTCATCGCCGCAGCCTCAATTACGACCGAGATATTGCGACCAGTCTTTACAGGAATTCGAATACGTGGAATTCTGACACCTGCAACCTCCAGCTCCTCTGTATCATTACCTAGACGGTCAAAAGTTTTTTGAGTGTCGTAATTCTCCAAATAGACAGCTATCTGAACTTGAGAAGAATCTTTGACTGCACTGGCTCCGTATAAACTCATGACATCGATGATACCAACACCACGAATTTCCAATAGGTGGCGCAGGATTTCAGCTGGCTCTCCCCAAAGAGTCACTTCATCCTTAGCATAGATATCCACTCGATCGTCCGCAACCAAACGATGGCCACGCTTAACCAATTCAAGCCCAGTCTCACTTTTACCAATTCCACTGTCCCCTTGGATGAGAACCCCCATGCCATAGATATCCATCAGAACCCCATGAACACTGGTTCTCTCAGCTAGCCGAGAATCAAGATAACTGGAAATTTCTCCAGACAAGCGGCTAGTAGAGGCTTTGCTTCTAAGAATAGCAACCTGCTTCTCATCAGCCGCATCAATCATTTCTTTAGGAATCTCTAAATTTCGAGCAATGATAACCACCGGCGTCTCAGGCTGGAACATTTTCAGCAGTACTTGATGGCGATTATGAGAGCTCATCTTCATCAGATAAGACCACTCTTTCATCCCAATCAGCTGTATCCGCTCGGGTGTATAAAAATCAAAATATCCAGTCATTTCAAGTCCAGGCCGAGAAATATCTGAAGTTTTAATTTCTTTCTCCAGTAAAACTTTATCTCCGTACTCCTGAGACAGACGAGACATTTTTAAGAGGTCTTTGACCTTTACTGACATTGTCTTCTCCCTTCAAATTTGTCTGCTTCTATTATAGCAAATTTTTACCTCAAAAGAATCTTTAAGATTGATTTTAGGTCGAAAAAATATTTTGATTTAAATCAACTTTTAGTAAAAATAAAAAAACAGCTGAGACATCAATTGATCAGGCTGCCGAGAATTTTCTTTTGGTTCTTAAAACAAGGATGGTTTTCTACAAAATCTGGGACCTCTTCCAGAGGCAACCAGACATGAGCATCTGTTTCGCCTTCCTGATAGCGGACTTGACTCTTATCGCCAGACACAACCACTTCATAGTAGTCGAAATGGCACTGATCTTTGACAGAGCACACCTGCTCCAAAAGTCTGATGCTGTCAGGAACCAGGCCTGTTTCTTCTTCTAATTCACGTAAGGCGGCTGTCAGACTATCCTCTCCAGCCAACACACTCCCTCCTGCTCCGAACTCATAGTAGCCAGGATAGAGACTTTTATTTGCTGACCGCCGCATAAAGAGAATATCACCATCCTGATGGCGAACCAAGACATTAACACAGAGATGAAACTGTCCTTCAGGAATTTTTTCTCCTCGAACCAGGAGATGAGGGAGTTGATTTCGATTTAAGTCATAGGCATTCCAAACTTCTGTCATATTTCCTCCTTGAATAAATTGCTAATATTTTGGTGATGTTTTTAAGTGTCAGTTTACCTGGTTTTCTATCCTGCTTCTTTTTTAGATTTTATCTAAAAGAAGCAAGCAGAAAATAAATCACGGCATAGAAATGTCTTACTAAAACATTCCCTACTTCAAGTAAAAAATCGGGAGTGCATCCCGAAATTTTCTATTTTATTAAGAATTACCAAAACCAACCGTCTTTATCATCTTCGATAGCTTCCGCTTCTTTTCGTTTGCGTGGACCAGTTCCGTACATTTCTTCTTCTATGTCTTCTTTATAGGGCATAACCATAGCCAGCAGGATATAGATGAGAATTCCCAAGCCGAAATTGACCACAGTAAAGATAATAAAGAGGAAGCGCACCAAGCTCAGATCAAAATCAAATTTATCACATAGACCGGACAAGACACCGGAAATCAGTCGATTCTTTTTCAACTTATAGAATTTCACGTTCATGATAGAGACCTCAATGATCATATTTACTTTATTCTACCATATTTCATGAGAAAACAATCGGGCCAAAGGCTGATTATACCTTAGAAAATTCATTCTTTTGAAAAAGAGAGTTCTTCAAGGAACTCTCTTGCTAATCTATCAAGCTTTCTCTGACAAACGAAGCTTGCCCATACAGCGTCCGCAACGGTATTTTTGAAGATTGACTCTACGTCTACGACGGATAAGTGCTCCGCAGCTCAGGCATTCATAGACGAGAAAAGATTGCGAATCGGACAAGGATGGAGCGTAACGTAGACCATCAACTCGCTTGAGCAGGTCTTTAAAATCTCGATCCCCATGGCGGTAACCTTTGCCTCGATAATAAAGGTGATAGTGAGCCAGCTCATGGCGGACAATTTTTCGGAAGGTCTCCAGCCCAAAAGTTTCATATATTTTGGGGTTAAAATCCAGGTGGCCGTCTTTAGGAAAGAAGCGTCCCCCCGTAGTGCGGAGACGCTTGTTCCAATAAGCTTGGTGGCGGAATTCCCAGCCAAAATCTTCAACTGAAACCTGCTTGACATAGTTAGTTAGATTCATTTGGTGCTATCAGAGAGAGGTTGACCTTCTCCCGCTCCACATCCAGTTTATCCACCCAGACTGTGACTAAGTCGCCAACAGATAGTACCTGACTAGGATGCTTGATATAGTCTGTACTCAGCTTGGAGATATGAATAAGACCGTCTTCGTGGATACCGATATCCACAAAGGCTCCGAAATCGACGACATTCCGGACGACACCTTCCAGTTTTTGACCGATACGTAGGTCCTTGATATCCAAGACATCCTGCCGCAGAACTGGCGCGTCAAAGGAATCACGCAAATCTCGGCCAGGCTTAAGCAAATCCTCAATAATATCTTTGAGGGTTTCTTCTCCCAAGCCTAGCTCTGCAGCCAAACTAGCAGTCTGAACAGCTTTTAACTTAGCTTGGGCAGCTTCATCCAAACTGTTGATTTCCAGACGCTTAAAGAGCTCCTCCACAGCCTTATAAGACTCTGGGTGAACGCCCGTATTGTCTAGCAGGTTATCACTCTCGGGAATACGCAGGAAGCCGGCTGCCTGTTCAAAAGCCTTTGCGCCCAGACGCGGCACTTTCTTGATGGCTTCGCGAGACCGAATCAAACCTTCCGTTTCTCGGTACTTAACAATATTTTCTGAAATAGTCTTATTGAGACCAGCTACATGAGCCAGCAGGGCAGGACTTGCGGTGTTGATATTAACTCCGACCTGGTTGACCACGGTATCAACGACAAAGTCCAAACTTTCAGACAGTTTTTTCTGGCTAACATCATGCTGGTACTGACCAACCCCGATCGACTTAGGATCAATCTTAACAAGCTCTGCCAAAGGATCCTGCAGACGGCGGGCAATGGAAATAGCTGAACGCTTTTCAACCGTCAAATCTGGAAACTCATGACGAGCCAGTTCACTAGCAGAGTAGACAGATGCTCCGCTTTCATTGACGATGACATAGCTGACATTCGGATGAGATTTCAAAACTTCTGCTACAAAGGCTTCGCTTTCTCGGCTGGCAGTTCCATTTCCGATGGCAATAATTTCCACACCAAACTGCTCAATCAGCTCTGACAACTCTTTCTTAGAAGCTTCAATCTGAGCTGGCTTTGCTGGCGCTACTGGATAAATAACATGAGTCGTCAGCATTTTTCCTGTCGCATCGACAATAGCTAGCTTGGCTCCTGTCCGAAAGGCTGGGTCAAAGCCCAGTACTACGCGACCTTTGAGAGGGGCAATCAGGAGAAGATGGCGGAGATTATCTGAGAAGAGCTGAATCGCACCATCCTCAGCAGCCTCAGTCAGCTCGGTCCGAATACGGCGCTCCATAGCTGGAATGATTTTCTTTTTAACTGCTTGCTGGACAGCTTCGATAATATAGGCATTTTTCACCTTGAAGCGTACTTCAAAGAAGCGCAGGATTTTCTCAAGATTGTGCTCAAAACCAACCTTGAGAATACCTAGCTTCTCACCACGATTAAGGGCCAGTGTCCGGTAGCCTTGCATAGTCGCTACTTTTTCGGAAAAATCATAATAAATCTGGAAGACCTGCTTTTCATCCAAATCACCGTCTTTGAGACTGGATACGATAGAAGAATTGGTCTGCATCTCGTGGTAGGTCCAAGCCCGCAGCTTGGTGTCTTCAGAAATCGCCTCGGTCAGAATATCCACTGCTCCAGCAAGAGCAGCTTCTGCTGTCGGAAAGGCTTCACTAGTCAGTTTCTCAGCTTCTTCCTGCAAGTTAGCCGCATCCTGTAGGATGAGGCGGGCCAAAGGAAAGAGACCTGCTTCACGAGCAATTGTAGCCTTGGTACGGCGTTTCTCCTTATAAGGCAGATAAAGTTCTTCCACATCAGCCAGCTTTTCAGCAGCCTCAATCTCAGAGCGCAACGCATCCGTTAGTTTTCCCTGCTCCTCAATTTTAGCTAAGACCGTCACTTTTCGCTCTGCCAAAGCAGTCATGCTCTTATCTAAGTCAATGATCGCCTTAATCTCGACCTCGTCCAGATTTCCTGTCATTTCCTTACGGTAACGAGCAATAAAAGGAATCGTATTTCCCTCAGCGGTCAGATCTAGGACCTGTGATACTTGGCTTTCTTTAAGACCCAATTTCTGGGCAATTTTTTCAATATTTATATTTTCCATAACAATCCTATTATATCACAAGTGCTTTGAAAGATAGGCAGTTTTAGAACTATTTAGTACTATTTGTACAAAAAAATTTAGGGTAAATTAACGACAAATGGTCTCTTATGTCTCAAAATTTCATTTTTTGATAATTGGTAGTATAATAGAATTATTATTTTAGAAATGAGGTGCCTTTATGGCTGTGAAATTTACTAGATCAGATGATTTGGACAAAATGTTTGAGGAGTTTGCGACCCTGCCCAAAATTGAAAAGGTAGAGTTCCCTGAGGAAGACAAGAAAAAATCTAAAAACGAGAAGGATAAGAAAGAATGAGCTTCTTCTCTCAGCTACCTGCCAGTGTCCTGCAAGCCGGAGCCATTTTTCTCTCTATTATCATTGAGGCTCTGCCTTTTGTCTTGATTGGAAGTATCATTTCTGGCTTTATCGAGGTGTATGTCACGCCAGACAAGGTTTATCGTTTCCTGCCCAAGAACAAATGGGCTCGGATTTTCTTTGGAAGCTTGGTTGGTTTTGTCTTCCCCTCTTGCGAGTGCGGAATCGTTCCCATTATAAACCGGTTTCTGGAAAAGAAAGTTCCCAGTTACACGGCTGTGCCTTTTCTGGTAACGGCTCCAGTCATCAACCCCATCGTACTCTTTGCGACCTACTCAGCTTTTGGAAATTCCTTCCGAATGGCTCTGCTTCGTGCTTTAGGTTCTATGGTCGTGGCTATTCTTTTAGGGATTTTTCTGGGCTTCTTTGCAGATAGCAATATCCAAAAAGAAAATCGCAAGGCTGTTCATGAGCATGATTTTTCACATCTCAGCAAGGGACAAAAGTTTTTTCAGGTCTTTGTGCAGGCCATTGATGAATTTTTCGATACAGGTCGCTATCTGGTCTTTGGCTGTCTCTTCGCCAGCCTGGTCCAAGTCTATGTGCCAACCAGAATCCTGACCTCCATCAGCTCAACACCAGCTGTTGCTATTCTTCTGCTCATGCTGCTATCCTTCCTGCTCTCACTTTGCAGCGAAGCTGATGCTTTCATCGGGAGCTCCTTGATTGCTAGCTTCGGCTTATCGCCAGTCTTAGCTTTCTTGGTCATTGGGCCTATGCTAGATGTCAAGAATTTGCTGATGATGAAAAACTACTTTAAGACGCGCTTTATCTGGCAATTTATCAGCCTGGTTACCGTCATTGTCTTTCTTTACTCTTGGCTTGTGGGGGTGGTGCTATGATTCGATTTCTAATCTTAGTCGGCTACTTTGAGATTACCATGTATCTGCAGCTGACGGGCAAGCTTAATCAATATATCAATCTCCATTACTCCTATCTGGCCTACTTGTCTATGATTCTGTCTTTTGTCTTGGCAGTCGTGCAGCTCATTATTTGGATGAAGAAGATGGAGGTCCACAGTCATTTAAGCACTCGCTGGGCCAAGTTTGGCAGCGTGCTGCTCCTAGTCATTCCGCTCTTTGTGGGAATTTTCTTTCCAACTGTAACCTTGGATTCGACAACAGTTTCGGCTAAAGGATTTCATTTCCCACTGGCTGAGGGAACTTCAACTGCTATTCAGCAGGACGAAGGAACTACCAGTCAATACCTGAAGCCGGACACTAGCACCTACTTTACCAAAGGGGCTTACGAAAAAGAAATGCGGGCAGCCGCCAAGAAATATGTCAAGCAAGATACCATTCAGGTCACAACTGAGAACTACATGGAAATCATGGAGGTCATCTATGATTATCCCGACGAGTTTGTAGGCAAAACGCTGGAGTTCACTGGCTTTGTCTACAATGACCCCAGCGACCAGAAGAGCCAATTTCTCTTTCGTTTCGGTATTATCCATTGTATCGCCGACTCAGGTGTCTATGGCCTCTTGACGACTGGAAATACCCAGCATTTCGAGAATAATACCTGGATTCATGCCAAGGGAAAAATTACTATGCACTACCATAAAAGTCTGGGACAAAGCCTTCCAACTCTAGAAGTTGAAAGCTTTGATAAGGTAGAAAAACCAGACAATCCTTACGTTTATCGGGTATTTGAATAAAGAAAACGAGGCTGGCACAATTGTGTCTAAGCCTCATTTTTTATCTTTGAATATGTTTCAAGCAGCAGTCACTTTCTTTCTATTTATCTCTCTTTTCAGAAACCGAATTTCTGAATACAATCTTTAGAAAAATTGTGATAAAATAGAGACATCATTTAGAAAATAGGTATCAGGATGTCTTCAAAAGTTATTGTAACAATTTTCGGAGCCAGCGGTGACTTGGCCAAAAGAAAACTCTATCCATCCCTCTTCAGGCTCTATAAGTCTGGCAATCTTTCCAAGCATTTTGCAGTTATTGGAACAGCCCGCCGGCCTTGGAGCAAGGAGTATTTTGAGTCTGTCGTTGTCGAAGCAATCGCTGATTTAGCTGACAGTCCAGAGCAAGCCCAAGAGTTTGCCAGCCACTTCTACTATCAAAGCCATGACGTACAGGATACCGAGCACTACATTGAGCTGCGCAAGCTTCAAAATCGACTCAATGAGCAATACCAAGCTGAGCACAATAAACTCTTCTTCCTGTCCATGGCTCCGCAATTTTTCGGTACCATTGCCAAACATCTCAAGTCTGAAAACATAGTAGATGGCAAAGGATTTGAACGTCTGATTGTTGAAAAACCTTTCGGGACAGACTTGGCAACTGCCAGCCAACTTAACGAAGAACTCTTGGCAGCCTTTGATGAAGAGCAGATTTTCCGTATTGACCATTATCTAGGCAAGGAAATGATTCAGAGCATCTTTGCTATCCGCTTTGCCAATCTTCTCTTTGAAAATATCTGGAATCGTGACTACATTGACAATGTCCAGATTACTTTTGCAGAAAAGCTAGGTGTCGAAGAACGTGGTGGCTACTATGACCAGTCCGGTGCTCTACGAGATATGGTTCAGAATCATACCTTGCAGCTCCTGTCACTCTTAGCTATGGACAAGCCGAAAAGCTTCAGCAAAGAGGATATTCGGGCAGAGAAAGTCAAGGTTTTTGAGCGCTTGGTACAGCCCGACAAAGAAGACCTAAAACGCTTCTTTATCCGCGGTCAGTATAAGTCTGGCACGGTCAAAGGCAAGAAATACATCTCTTACCGAAGCGAGCCTAATGTTAATCCTGACTCCATGACCGAGACTTTTGCTTCAGGGGCTTTCTTTGTAAATAGCGATCGTTTCCGTAATGTTCCATTTTTCTTCCGGACTGGTAAACGCCTCACTGAAAAAGGCACTCTTGTTAATATCGTCTTTAAGCAGATGGAGTCTATCTTTGGTGAGGAATTAGCACCGAATGTTCTGACCATTCATATCCAGCCAACTGAGGGCTTTTCACTCAGCATGAATGGCAAAGAGGTCGGTGAGCGCTTCAGCCTAGCTCCCCTCTCTCTGGACTATCGAACAGACGCAACAGCCAGCGGTGCTTCCCCTGATCCTTACGAAAAATTAATCTTTGACGTCCTTAACAATGACTCAACCAACTTCAGCCACTGGGATGAAGTCCGCTCCAGCTGGGAGCTGATCGATCAGATTGAAGAGCTCTGGCATAGCAACGAAGTGCCTCTCCATGAGTATCCTGTCGGTTCTATGGGACCAGATGCTTCCTTTGAACTCCTTAGAGAATTTGGAGCTGACTGGCAGTGGTCTCCAAACAAGTAAGATTTAAAAATTACTCATAAAAAACCAGTACTCGTACTGGTTTTTTGTTTTATACCAAGCCTTCAAGCAGGCCTTTCATAAAGTTCTCTGAGTTAAACTCACCGATATCATCAATCTTTTCTCCAAAGCCAATCAGCTTCACTGGAATATCCAATTCCTGACGAATGGCTAGCACAACCCCACCTCGAGCTGTTCCATCAATCTTCGTCAGTACAATTCCTGTGACTGGGGTGATTTTAGAAAATTCCTTGGCCTGAACCAGAGCATTCTGACCGGTTGAAGCATCGAGAGCTAGGAAAGTTTCATGTGGCGCTTCTGGATCCACCCGCTTAATAATGCGGCCAATTTTCTCCAGCTCCGCCATGAGATTGTCCTTATTTTGCAGGCGGCCAGCCGTGTCAATCATAAGAACATCAACCTGCTCTGCCTGAGCACGCTCCATACCGTCATAGACTACACTGGCAGGATCACTCTTCTCTGGACCAGTCACTACAGGAACATCTACACGACGACCCCATTCAGCCAGCTGAGCTACTGCTCCCGCTCGGAATGTATCTGCTGCTACCAACATGACTTTCTTGCCTTGTTGTTTGTACTTATAGGCTAATTTACCGATAGAGGTCGTCTTACCGACTCCGTTGACCCCAACAAAGAGCATGACAGTCAGACCATTTTGGAAATTGATTTTTTCATTAAAGCGGCCATCTTTCTCATAAATGTCCACCAATTTTTCAATAATCAGCTGGCGTAGAGCAGCTGGTTTTTTAGCATTTTCCAGACGGGCTTCATAGCGTAGTTCCTCAGTCAGACTGGAAGCTACCTGCACCCCTACATCACTAGTGATGAGCAGCTCTTCCAAGTCTTCGAAGAACTCTTCATCTACTGAGCGGAAATTAGCAAAGAAGGCATTGAGCCGTGCTCCAAATCCTGTCCGAGTCTTCTTTAGGCTGCGGTCATATTTTTCCTGAGTGGATTCCTCTTGAGGAAGTTCAGCAGGCTCTTCTGTAGCTGCTGCTTCTGATTCTTCAGCAACATCAGCTGCTTGATCGACCTGTTCTGATTCTGTTAGTGGAACATCTTCTGTTTCTGGCTCAAACTCACTATTTGAATCAGTTGCCACCTCGTCATAAGAAGTTGCTTTATACTCAGTATGAGATGATGCTTCATCCGAAAGATCTGCTTGTTCAACAAGTTCTTCTACCGTTTCGTCACTGCTCTTGGAATGGTGCTCTTCTAGAGTTTCTTCAGTCTGAGTTGCTCCTTGAGCCACTTCTTGATTTTCTGCAATAATTTCTCTTTCATGCTCTGGCTCCTTGCTTTCTTCTTGGATAGCTTGAGATGCTGGCTCTTCAACATCAGCCAAACTATCTTTTGTATCCGAAATTTGGTCATCAAGTTGCTGCTCGCCCTGATAGAACTGAACAGCTTCCGCTTCAAGATTTTCTCCTGCTTCTGGAACAGGCGCTGTTTCTTCTTCAAGCTCGTCAATGTTTTCCAATGCTTCCTTGACAACTTCGTCAATTGGTGGTTCTTGTTTTTTTCGGCCGAAAAGGCGGTCAAATAATCCCATCAGCTAATCCTCCTTTAGTATATATTCTTCAATAGCCCAAGCCACTGCATCCTCATCATTGGTCATAGGTGTCACCACATTGGCTGCTTCTTTGACGATGGCTACTGCATTCTGCATGGCTACTCCCAGACCAGCCCACTCAATCATAGAAAGATCATTGGCTTCATCACCACAGGCCATGACCTGACTTCTCTCAATGCCTAAATGGGCAATCAGTTTCTCCAGACCATTAGCCTTATGCACATTTTTCGGTGACCACTCCAGCAACATTTCTCTAGATTTGAAAATCTCATAGCGCTCAAATAATTCTGGAGAGATTTGCTCAATAGCAGCATCCAGTGGTTGTTGAGCATAAGCAGTGACACATTTATTATAAGTCTGCTGACTGGACAAATTACTGAAATCAATAGACTCAAAGGTTAGAGCAGGATTGAACTGGGCATAAAGCGAGTCTTGATCGGACTGAATCTGATAGACAAGTCCTTCGCAGATAGCATCAAGAGGGATATGGAGCTTGTCTGTCTCCTCGTAAATCCGGGCCACATCATCATAAGAAAAGACCGTTTTATCAAGGATTTCTCCAGTGTTGCGCTGAACAAGACCACCATTAAAAGTAATGGTGTACTCATCCTCTCGACCGTCTGTTCCCAGCTCATGCAGGAAAAAGTCCATGGCCTTGAGGGGACGACCAGTAGTCAGAACTACCTTAACTCCCTTATCCTGAGCTGCTTTTAGAGCTGCTAAATTGCGGTCAGAAATCTTCTTGTCTGAATTCAGAAGAGTTCCATCCAAGTCCAGAGCAATCAGTTTTATATCTGCCATTATAATCCCTCCATGTAAGTGATAACCGACTGAGCATCATGGTGACCGATGACTTCCTTGGCGACTTCTAAAACCTCAGGGCGAGCATTTTCAGTCGCAATCGGATAGCCAGCCACCTGCATCATGTGCAAATCATTGAGATTATCACCAAAAACCATAACCTGAGAAAGATCTATATCTAGCTTCTTGGCCAGCTCAACAATGGCAACCCCCTTATCCACATGGTCCAGAACGATGTCAATGGACTTGTAGCCAGTTGTCATGGCCTTGACTCCATCAATATTCTCATTGACCCAAGCTTCACCAGCTGCGACTTGGTCCTCAGCAAAATTGGTCGTAAACTTGAAAATTTCATCGTCGATATCAGTCAGGCTAGCTACTTTTTGAATGTTTTCATTATAATGAGCACTGAAGGAAAGATAGGTCGGATCCACAGTCTCCAAGACATAGCAGGCACGTTTGCCCGTCAAAAGCAGCTCGTTGACATTGACATAGGGAGATTCCTGCAGCTTGTCAAAAACCTTGAGGTAAAAGTCCCGAGGCATAGTTGCTTCATAGAGATCCTCGCCGTGAAATTCCACCAAACTGCCGTTTTCAGCAATAAAAATAATCTCATTGCGCACTTCCTCAAACAACTTTTCCAGCGACAAGAGGCCCCGCCCGCTGGCTACGGCAAAATACATGCCTTTTTCTTTGAAGCGAGTCAAAACATGCTTGAGCCGGTCCATATCAAACTGACCTTTACTGTCCAAAAAGGTGCCGTCCATATCCGTTGCTACTAATTTTATACTCATTTTACATACTTTCTAAATCTTTTAACTTGACCGAGACAATCTTGGAAACCCCAGACTCCTGCATGGTAACTCCGTAAATAGAGTCTGCAGCTGACATGGTTCCCTTACGGTGAGTGACCACGATGAACTGGCTGTCCTTGTCAAATCGATTGAGATAATCCCCAAAGCGTTTAACATTAGCCTCGTCCAGCGCTGCTTCTACCTCATCCAAGATGACAAAAGGAATGGTCTTAACACGGATGATAGAGAAAAGCAGAGCCAAAGCTGACAAGGCCTTCTCGCCACCGCTCATCAGATTGAGCGACTGGATCTTCTTGCCGGGAGGCTGCACGGAGATTTCTACACCAGCCGTCAGCAAGTCTCCCTCCGTCAATATCAAGTCTGCCGAACCACCACCAAACATCTGTCGGAAAGTCACCTTGAAGCTTTCACGAATGGCTTCAAAGGTTGATTTAAAGCGTTCCTTGACTTCGTCATTCATCTCTTCAATCGTCTCTAAGAGCAGATTTTTAGCTGATAGGACATCGTCTCGCTGCTCGTTGAGGAAGTTCAAACGGTTGCTGACTTCTTCAAACTGCTCAACTGCTTCCAGATTGACTGGACCTAAAGCTCGAATGGCTTTTTCTAGATCCTTAACCTGACTTTCAGCAGCTGGCAAACTTTCTAACGGACGAGCCTGGCTGCTTGCTTCTTCAAAGCTCATCTGATAGTCATCTGTCAGATTGCTTGCCAGACGGCGCATGACATCCATGAGCTTATCCTTTTCTGCCTCTGCCTTGGCTTGCCGACGAATCAATTCTTCATTTTGATGGCGGGCTTGCTCCAAACGACTGGCAATATCGTCAGACTGACCTTCCAGATCTTCAAGCTCAAATTTCAGACGAATCAGTCTTTGATCCAGCTCACTCTTTTCTTGCTTGGCGGCCTCTAATTGCTCTTCCAGAATCGTAATATCCACCTTTTGCAAGCTGGACTGCTCCTTTTGCTCCATCAAAAGTTCCAAGGTCGCCTGCTCTTTTGCAAGGCTGGCTTTTTCCTCGGACAGACGCTCCAAGTCATTCTTTTCAAAGCGTTGGTTGGAGGTCAACTCTGTTCGCTGGAGCTTGAGTTCAGCTAGACGAGAGGAAAGCTTGTCGAAACGAGCCTGAACAGCATCTTTGTTCGACTTAACCTGCTCTATTTCTGCAGTGATATCCGTTTTTTCTTGCACAATCTCAGTCAAGCGGGCCTGCAGTCGGTCTTTCTCTTCTGAAATATCCAAAGCAGACTGACCAGCCAACTCTTGCTCCTGTAGATTTTTCAGACTTGTGAGTTCTTCTACACGCTTGGCCAACTGTTCATAGGCTAGATTAGCCTTTTGCTCAGCCAAGCGAGCTTGCTCACCGTCTGTCTTGATTTGTTCCAATACCTGCTTAGCCTGACTTAGCTGGTTTTGCAGAATTTGCACTGCTTCTTCCTGCTCTTTCAAGCTGATATTTTTCTGCTTAATCTCTTCAAGCAGAGCATCTAGCTCCGGCTTGATAAAGATAGTATTGTTGTTGCGGTTGGCACCACCAGCATAAGATCCGCCAGTCCGAAGCTCTGTTCCATCCAAAGTCACCATGCGAACCTGATAGCGCACTTGAT
Organism: Streptococcus sanguinis; assembly: GCF_013343115.1. Lineage (NCBI taxonomy): Bacteria > Bacillati > Bacillota > Bacilli > Lactobacillales > Streptococcaceae > Streptococcus > Streptococcus sanguinis. The sequence goes on along the minus strand of NZ_CP054570.1, from coordinate 582,337 downwards.
GAGCCGCTGCTCGGGCATGCTCCACTGTATCAAAAATAGCGGTCGTTCCCAGCAGATTTTGAAAAATGCTGTCTAACGATGACTCATAGGTGACCAAAGAAGAAGCCAGTCCCAGAAAACCAGCACTTTTTTCAATCGTAGCACGGTTATGGTCAGGCAGCTGACGCGGCTTGATGGTTGTTAAAGGCAGGAAGGTTGCCCGGCCAGCTCGATTTTTCTTCAGAAATTCGATAGCCCGAGTCGCAGCCGCCTCATCTTCTACGATGATATTCTGACTGCTGGCTCCCAACGCAATTTCCAGCGCTGTCTGATAGTGGGGATCGAAGCTGAGTTTTTCGCTGACTGCTCCAACAATGCCACCCAGTCGGCCAGCTTCCTGCAGCACACTCTTGACCCCAGCATAGAAATTGCTGTGATTTTTGAGAATGGCTTCCAAACTATTAGAACGTGCCTGCTTGTTTTTGAGGTCGTCCAAAAGCTCAAACATCTTAGTCTGCTGATGCTTATAATCAGCCTCTAGCTTCTCTACCAACTGAACCTGACTTTGGTAGTCTGCTAGTAGATTCTTGAGGGCTTGGCGAGCAATTTCCAACTCCTCCAAACCAGCCTGCTCCTGAGTCTGACTAGCTTCCAAATCAGCCTGTAGCTTAGCATAGTCTGCTTTCTTGCTCTCAGCCAATTTAAGCTCGCTAGCCAGCTGGCTCTCCAGAGAAGTCAAGTCATTAGAAAGATTTGCCTCTTCCTGCATGAGCTTGACATACTGCTCACGCAGATGCTCAATCAGCTGATCTGGATCATCTGAAAAGTCTGCTAATTCTGCTTCCAAAGCAGCGATAGACTCCTCATTGTCAGTCAGTTGGGCAGCTATTTGGCTCAATTCAGCCTGCTTGTCTTCTATGTTGCTTTCTATCTGAGCCAGTTTTTCTGACAAAGCAGCCAAACGCTCTTCATTTTCCCGGCGGCTCGTCGCTGCCTGACTGGACTCCAACTTAGAAAGATCAATCTGACGCTCCAAATCACTGATTAAGCGGGTCAATTCCAGCAAACTAGCTTGATCATCAGACAAAGTTTGATTGAGCTCATGGCGCTTGGCCTTCAAGGTTTGGTTTTCAACTTCCAGCTCATCTCGCTTGCTGTAGTAGGCTGCCAGCTCCTGCTGGATATTCGTCAAATCTTCTTCAGCCTTGATCAACTTTTCCTTATTAGCTGTCAGCTGAGCGACCAAAACATCCAAGTAAAGCTCTCGGCGCTGGCCATCCAGACTCAAGAAGCGCTTAGCAGTTTCAGCCTGCTTCTCCAAGGGCTTGACCTGGCTCTCCAGCTCGTAGATAATGTCTTCCAGTCGATCCAGATTATCCTGAGTTTGACTAAGCTTGCTTTCCGTTTCCTTACGACGTGTCTTATACTTAAGCACTCCAGCAGCTTCTTCAAAGATTACCCGACGTTCCTCTGGCTTGCTGTTGAAGATTTCCTCAACCTTCCCTTGGGAAATGATGGAGAAGGAATCTCGTCCCAGTCCAGTATCCATGAAGAGATCATGGACATCGCGCAGACGGACCTTTTTGCCGTCAATCTTATACTCACTATCACCGCTGCGGTAAATGTGACGCTCCACCCGAATCTCATTGGCAGCATCCTTGATAAATTGGTCACTGTTGTCCAGAACCACTACCACGGATGCGTAATTGAGTGGCTTGCGGGTTTCTGTTCCCGCAAAAATCACATCGGGCATCTTGCCGCCCCGCAGACTTTTCACACTGGACTCTCCCAAGGCCCAGCGCAGGCTCTCCGTAATATTGGACTTGCCGGAACCGTTTGGCCCAACAACCGCTGTCACTCCCTGATCAAAGACAACTTTAGTCTTATCAGCAAAAGACTTGAAGCCCTGAATTTCAATTTCCTTTAAAAACATGAAGAACTTTCCTTTTCAAATGCGTTTTTAGCAGCTTCCTGCTCGGCCAGCTTTTTAGAACGCCCCTGGCCTTGACCGGACTTGCGGCCATTGATAAGAACAGCCACCTCGAAATTTTTTGCATGAGCCGGCCCTGTCTCAGAGACGACCTGATAGGTAATTTCCACATCACCATTAATCTGCAGCAACTCCTGCAGCTTGGTCTTATAGTCCGTCACCCGCTCAAAATCTCCCGCTTCCACCTTAGGAATCATGACTTGATAGAGAAAGCTTTTGACTGCTTCCACACCCTTATCTAAGAGCAAGGCACCTAAAAAGGCCTCGAATAAATCCCCTAAAATCGTATCACGATTCCGTCCGCCAGACTTCTCCTCACCGCGTCCCAGCTTGATAAAATGATCAAACTGACAATCACGGGCAAAGCCTGCCAGGCTCTCCTCCCGAACAATCATGGAACGCAGCTTGGACAAGTCGCCCTCTGGTCTCTTAGGATACTTGGTATAAAGATACTCCGAAATAATCAGTTGCAGAACAGCGTCTCCTAAAAATTCCAAGCGTTCATTGTGTGAAATTTTTAAGAGGCGGTGCTCATTGGCATAGCTCGTATGGGTAAAAGCTGTTTCCAACAAGGTCTCATCAGAGAAAACCAAGTCAAACTGCTCCAGCAATGCTTTTTTCAAATTTTCCATTACTATTTTACATCATGCTGACTTCAGTCAGATAAGCAGCACGATACCTTTTCCTTTCCAAAGATATACAGTCTCTATTATAACAAAAAACAGGCGCAAACGCACCTGCTGACAATGATTTCTATTCCTTATCTGGAATTACTTTAAACAAATAATAGGTGATAAAAATGGTCAGACCCAACAGTCCAATCTTGACCCAAATAATAGGCGCTAGAAAAATGGAAATCCCCATCAAGATATAGATGGAAATAATAATCTTTTTCTTTCGCTCCTTGGCAATCGTTCCCGTCTCTCGAAAATCTGCCACATAGGTCTGATACATCTTTGTATGATAGAGCCAATTCTCAAAACGCTTGGAACTGCGTGAAAAGCAGGCAATGGACAAGAGAAGAAATGGTGTCGTCGGCAGGAGAGGAAGAAAAATTCCCAAAACACCTAACCCTAAAGATAATAGACCTATCACAAAGTAAATTGGTCGCATACAAGCTCCTTTGCAAAATAAAACCGTTACTTTTTAAATATATAATGGATATCGCACTAGAGCAATAAAACCAAACCTTTTGCTTTGATTTCTAAATACTCGTCAAAGGTGTCGCGGTATCAGGCGAGGTATCATAGACCTGGAAATCGTGGCCGACTGCCATATCGGCTTGAGCCAGTTGATTGACCATGGTCATGTGAGCCAATTCCTTGATATTATTTTCCTTACTGAGATGCCCCAGATAGATTCGCTTGGTGCGATTGCCTAGAGTCCGAATCATGGTCTCTGCTCCATCTTCATTGGACAAGTGACCCATATCCGACAGAATTCGCTGCTTGAGACTCCATGGGTAGGCACCGCTGCGAAGAATTTCAATATCATGGTTGCTCTCAATCAGGTACCCGTCGGCATTTTCGATAATCCCAGCCATCCGGTCACTGACATAGCCCGTATCCGTCAGCATGACAAAACTCTTGTCATCCTTCATAAAACGGTAAAATTGTGGACAGACTGCGTCATGACTGACACCAAAGCTCTCCACATCCAAGTCTCCAAAGGTCTTGGTCTTTCCCAATTCAAAGATATGCTTTTGGCTCGCATCCAGCTTGCCCAAGTCCTTTTCCATAGCCTTCCAAGTGGCCTCATTAGCATAAATATCCAGATGATACTTGCGGGCCAATACACCAACACCATGAATGTGATCCTTGTGCTCATGAGTCACTAAAATAGCATCCAAATCCTCAGGCTTGCGGCCAATTTCGCCCAACAAACTAGTAATTTTCTTGCCTGATAAGCCAGCGTCAACCAGAATCCGCTTTTGGTCTGTTTCCAGATAGAAACAATTACCGCTTGATCCTGACGCCAGAATACTGTATTGAAATCCTTTAGTCATGTTTACTTTCTATATATCTTCATTATCCCAGTCGTCATCCCGGACACCATCATTCTCATAAGGCAAGACAATGGTAAAGGTCGAGCCCACACCATACTCACTCTTAGCCCAGATAAAGCCCTGATGCTGCTTGATAATTTCCTTGGCAATAGCCAGCCCCAGACCTGTTCCGCCCTGTGCGCGACTGCGTGCCTTGTCCACTCGATAAAAGCGGTCAAAAATCTTAGGCAGGTCCTGCTTGGGAATTCCCAGACCTTCATCCGCAATCGAGAGGATCAACTGCTCATCAGTTGTCTTGATGGAAACAGTAATGGTTCCACCATCTGGCGAATACTTGATGGCATTGTTCATGATATTATCAATCACCTGGGTCAGCTTATCTGTATCAATCTCCACCCAGATCGGTGTTATAGGATAATCACGGATAATCTCATATTTCTTGGTCTCGTCTTGATTTTTTATCTTGTCAAAGCGATTGAGGATAAAAGTGATAAAGGCTGTGAAATTCGTCAGTTCCACTTCCAGATGACTGGTCTCATTGTCGATACGGGATAGACTAAGCAAGTCCGTCACCATCCGCATCATGCGATTGGTTTCATTGAGCGATACCTTGACAAAGTCCGGTGCTACTGGCTCAGACAAGGCTCCCTCATCCAAGGCTTCCAGATAGGACTTGACACTGGTCAGCGGAGTCCGCAACTCATGGCTGACGTTAGAGACAAAGAGGCGACGCTCCCGCTCTTCCTTGTCCTGCTCGGTCGTATCATGCAGGACAGCTACCAAACCAGAAATGAAGCCCGACTCCCGCCTTACCAAGGCAAAGCGAACCCGCAAGCTCAAGTACTCACCATTTTCATCCTGAGAATCTATCGTCAGCTCAGGAACATTGGTAATTAGATCCCGCAAATCATACTCGTCTGAAATCGAAAGCAGATCCAAAATACTCATATTTTGGACCTCATCTCTCTTAACTCCCAACTGCTTGGTTGCCATATCGTTGATAGTAATAATCTGTCCCCGGCGGTTGGTCGCAAGCACGCCATCTGTCATATAGGACAGGATACTGGAAAGGCGTTTTGTTTCTTGCTCAAGGTTTTCATGTGTCAGTCGAATGACCTCTGAAAGATCATTGATACTGTTGGTCATATCTGTGATTTCCGGACTTCCCTGCATGTCCAGCACTTCAGAATAGTCACCTGCAATCAAATCTTTAACCTTTTGATTAAGCTGTACAAGCTTTTGGTTATCCCGGCGATTTTCCAATAAAAGCAAGGCCACAACTACAATGAAGCCGATAATAATGATTGCAAAGACAAAATCCGCAGAAATCACAAATTGTTTAATTGCTTCAATCATTATTTCTCATATAATAGCCAACTCCGCGGCGAGTCAAGATATACTCAGGACGGCTTGGCGTATCTTCAATCTTTTCACGCAGACGGCGAATCGTCACATCCACTGTACGGACATCGCCAAAATAGTCATAGCCCCATACTGTTTCCAGCAAGTGCTCACGTGTCATGACCTGACCGATATGTGTCGCCAAATGGTGAAGCAGTTCAAACTCACGGTGGGTCAGCTCCAGCTCCTTGCCATGCTTCTTAGCAACAAAAGCATCTGGCAAAATCTGCAGTTCTCCAATGGTCAACTCGTTCGGGCCACTTTCTTCTACTTGGTTTTCCACAACAAGGTCTGCCCGACGAAGAAGTGCCTTGACACGCGCCTGCAGCTCACGATTTGAGAAAGGCTTGGTCACATAGTCATCTGCACCGATTTCAAGGCCGATAACCTTGTCAAACTCACTGTCCTTAGCAGACAATACAATAATCGGAACATTGCTGGTCTTGCGAATAGTCCGAGCAACTTCCAGTCCGTCCACTTCCGGCAGCATCAAGTCCAGAATCAAGATGTCTGGCTGTTCTGCTTCAAACATTTCCAAGGCTTCCTTGCCATCAAAGGCAGTCAAAACCTCATAGCCTTCTTTGGCCATATTAAACTTAATAATATCTGAGATTGGCTTCTCATCATCTACAACTAATATTTTCTTCATATGTTCACCTTAACATAAGATTGGGATTGAATCAACTCCATGATAGAAAAGTTGTGACATAGTCAGCTAAGTCGTCCTGCATCAAAACGTGCAAAAGGCAATCTAGTTTGCCTAGCTAGACTCCCAATCCAATTTTATTTATTTATATAGTCTTATTATACCAAAGTTTTCTTAAAAAACACTAATTCAAGCCATTTTTATTCCACATTTGTAGAAAATGGACGATTCTCATCAAAAAAATTTCTCTCTTAATAAAAATAGTCATTTTTATTCAATTTGACAGTTTATTTATTCTATGGTAAAATCTATGTCATATTATCTAACACAAAGGAGAAAGATATGGCTTTAGTTGAATTTAAAAATGTCGAAAAGTATTACGGAGACTACCATGCTCTGCGCAATATCAATCTCAGTTTTGAAAAAGGACAAGTAGTCGTACTGTTAGGACCATCTGGCTCAGGAAAATCTACTCTTATCCGTACAATCAACGCTTTAGAAGGTATTGATCAGGGGAGCTTGATCGTCAATGGCCATGAGATCGTGAACGCTGCTGCCAAAGATCTGGTCAACTTACGCAAAGAAGTCGGAATGGTCTTTCAACACTTTAATCTTTACCCCCACAAAACGGTGTTAGAAAATGTCACTTTGGCGCCTATTAAAGTTCTAGGAATGGATAAACAAGAAGCTAAAAAAATCGCTCAAAAATATCTAGAATTTGTCAACATGTGGGACAAGAAAGACTCTTACCCAGGCATGCTGTCCGGTGGACAAAAGCAAAGGATTGCCATTGCCCGTGGATTAGCCATGCACCCTGAGCTCCTGCTCTTTGATGAACCGACTTCTGCCCTGGACCCTGAAACAATCGGGGATGTTCTGGCTGTTATGCAAAAATTAGCCAAAGACGGCATGAACATGATTGTGGTCACACACGAAATGGGATTTGCCCGTGAGGTTGCTGACCGTATTATCTTCATGGCAGACGGTGAGGTGTTAGTGGATACTACTGATGTTGATGCTTTCTTTGACAATCCTACCGAACCCCGCGCTAAGCAGTTTCTCAGTAAAATTATCAACCATGAGAGTGATAACGTGCTTTCTTAAAAAGGAGAAGACCTATGAAATTACAAAAAATACTCATCAGCCTACTCTTACTCCTTCTGACTCTAGGCTTTATTAATGCTGTTCCTGCACAAGCCGATTCTAGTACCAGCCAACAGGTCAAGGCTATCCAAAAACGCGGTGTCCTCAATGTCGGTGTCAAGCAGGATGTACCTAACTTTGGTTACCTCAATCCTGATAGCAATACTTACAGCGGTCTAGAAATCGATATTGCAAAGAAGATTGCCAAGGAACTAGGCGTCAAAATCAACTACGTTCCAGTTACCGCACAAACACGCGGACCACTTCTGGACAACGGACAAGTTGACATGGTCATTGCGACTTTTACCATCACAGATGAGCGTAAGGAAATCTATAATTTCACAACCCCTTACTACACCGATGCTTCTGGTTTTCTAGTTAATAAATCCAGCAAAATTACAGACGTCAAGGACTTGAATAACAAGACTATCGGCGTCGTCCAAGGCTCTATTACTCAAACCTTGCTGGAAGAAATCGCCCAAGAGAAAAAACTCAACTTCAAATATGTGGAGTTAGGTTCTTATCCGGAACTTGCTGTTTCCTTGCGGGCTCACCGTATTGATGCCATTTCTGTTGACAAGTCAATCCTAACCGGCTATGTAAGCTCCAAGTCAAACATTCTGGATTACAGCTTCAAAAAAGCCGATTATGGTGTGGTAACAAAAAAATCCAATACTCAATTGAATGACTATGTAGATGGCCTAATCTCTAAATGGAAAGAAGACAGCAGTCTGCAGAAAATTTATGACAAATATGATTTAAAACCATCTACTTCAACAGATGATTAGAAAGGAGACCCCATGAGTTTTAGTATTTCTTCTTGGCAGGCCTACTTTGCGGACTTTGGCAAGTTTTTCCAAGGATTCCTCTTTACCTTAGCTATTTCTATCGGTGCCCTGACCTTGGCTCTTCTACTAGGGATTTTCTTTGGAGCGATCAGCACAGGTAAGCACAAAGTTCTACGTGGTCTAGCTCGTATTTTTGTTGAGTTTTATCAGAATACACCACTCTTAGTTCAATTTGTAATTGTCTTTTACGGTCTTCCACTAGTCAGCAATTACACCATCATGCCCTCAATCTATTGGACTGCGGTTCTCTGTGTAGGACTGTATCACGGTGCTTACATCGCCGAAGTCATCCGCTCAGGTATCCAGTCCATTCCTCGCGGACAGACTGAAGCTGCACTATCTCAGGGCTTTACCTATGTAGAAACCATGCGATACATCATCCTGCCCCAAGCTTTTCGGATTATCCTGCCACCGTTAATCAATCAGGTCGTCAATCTGATAAAAAACACTTCTACTGTCGCTATTATCTCTGGTATGGATCTGATGTTCGTGACCAAGTCCTGGTCTGCTCTGAACTCCAACTACATCCCAGCCTTTGCTGGAGCAGCTCTGCTCTACTTCCTCCTTTGCTTCCCAATCGCCAGCTGGGGACGTAAGGTAGAGGAAGCCAATAAACAAGCTTACAGCATCTAAGGAGGTCTCTATGGAAAATATTTTAAAAGTCTTAACCACAACCAACCTCCTCTTTATCCTTAAGGGGCTCTGGCTGACGCTGCAAATTTCTTTCATTTCCATTGTCCTATCCACGATTTTTGGAACTATTCTAGCCGTCATGCGAAATGGAAAAAATAAACTGCTCAAGCTGATTGCCAGCATTTATATCGAATTTGTCCGTAATGTACCCAATCTGCTCTGGATTTTCACTATCTTTTTAGTCTTTCAGATTAAATCAACGCCAGCCGGTATCATCAGCTTCACTGTTTTTACTTCTGCTGCTTTGGCAGAAATTATCCGGGGCGGTCTCAATGCCATTGACCCAGGTCAGACTGAAGCTGGCTTATCTCAAGGATTTACTCAGTTTCAGATTCTGCGTTACATCATCCTACCTCAGGCTATTCGGAAAATGCTGCCAGCCATCATTTCTCAGTTTGTCACAGTGATTAAGGATACCAGCCTGCTCTATTCTGTTATTGCGCTCCAAGAACTTTTTGGTTCTGCTCAAATTCTGATGGGACGCTATTTTGAAGCTGAACAAGTCTTCGCTCTCTACCTACTAGTAGCAGCCATCTATTTCCTGATTAACTTCGCCATTTCCAGCTTCTCGCGCAAGCTATCCCAACGCTGGGCTCAAGCTGCAGAATAGATAGCTCAAATACAGAACTACTTTCTAAAAGTTGAGTTTACCAACTCAGCTTTTTTATTTTTAATATTTGTGGTAGAATAATATCAAAGGATAGACAAGGAGAACGATATGAAAAAACTGACATTGCTTTTCACCACTTTCTTAACACTAATCTTTCTCAGCGCCTGCGGTCAGCACACTAGCTTCCAGGGAAAATGGAAGGCTCAGAAAGCAAACGGCGAGGACATTGACATTGTCTTCAATGACAAGACAGGCAAGCTAGGTGATAAAGAATTTCACTATAAGATAGATAAGTCAGGCTATCAAGATAACACCAAATATTACAGTATCACTGTCAGCGATACCTATCACTACACCATCCTTTTCCCAGATGATGATATGAAAATAGCTACTCTTCTAGAACCTGATGACCCGTCAAGTGACCCTCTCTATGGGGAAATGCTCTATGCCATGAACAGAAATGAGTATCCTGATTTTGATGATTATGTGGATAAATACTTGCATTAAGATTAAACTTGCTAACATAATTAGTTAAAGAAGTTTTTACCTACAGATAGAAAACAATAAAACCCGAGCTAATTGCTCGGGTTTTATTGTTTTCCAATGAATTCTACTTTTCAACGCGGGACTTGCTGGCAATGTCTGCTAAGATTTGCTCTACAAATTCGTCTACTGGTATTGTATGTGTTTCTTTTTGACCATAGCGGCGGACATTAACAGTACCGTCTTCTACTTCCTTGTCACCAACGATGAGCTGATAAGGAATCTTGCTAGTTTGTGAGGCACGAATCTTGTACTGCATTTTTTCATTACGCTCATCCACATCAGCACGAACACCCTTGTCGCGCAGCTTCTTAGCTACTTGCCAAGCATAGTCAATATGGGCTTCGTTAGAAACAGGAATCAAAGTCACTTGATGCGGAGCCAGCCAAGTCGGGAAGGCACCCTTGTAATTTTCAATCAAGATAGCTGTGAAGCGCTCCATAGTTGAGATAACCCCACGGTGAATCATAACTGGCCGATGCTCTTCACCGTCAGCTCCGACATACTTGAGGTCAAAGCGCTCTGGCAAGAGGAAGTCTAGCTGGATAGTTGACAGAGTTTCTTCATTTCCAAGGGCTGTTTTAACTTGGATATCGAGTTTTGGACCATAGAAGGCTGCTTCTCCTTCTGCCTCAAAGTAGTCCACACCCATTTCGTCCAAGGCTGCTCGCAGCATGGTTTGGGCATTTTCCCACATCTCATCGTTGTCAAAGTACTTGTGAGTATCTTGAGGGTCACGAAGAGACAGACGGAAACGATATTCTGTCAAGTTGAAGTCGGCATAAACGTCGATAATCAACTGCAGCGCACGCTGGAATTCTTCTTGGATTTGTTCAGGAGTAACAAAGAGGTGACCATCGTTCAAGGACATTTCACGTACACGTTGAAGACCAGTCAGGGCACCAGATTTTTCGTAGCGGTGCATCATGCCAATCTCAGCAATACGGATTGGAAGCTCACGGTAAGAATGAACGTGGTGTTTGTAGACTTGGATGTGGTGAGGACAGTTCATAGGACGAAGAACAAACTCTTCTCCATCACCCATATCCATGGTTGGGAACATATCCTCCTGGTAGTGCTCCCAGTGACCAGAAGTCTTATAAAGCCCCACAGAGGCCAAAGGCGGAGTGTAGACGTGTTGGTAGCCTGAAGCCAACTCTTTGTCAACGATGTAGCGCTCCAACTCGCGACGGACCGTCGCACCGTTTGGCAGCCAGAATGGCAAGCCTTGACCCACTTCTTGTGAAATCATGAAGAGATCCAGCTCTTTACCTAACTTACGGTGGTCGCGTTCTTTAGCCTCTTCCCGCATTTGCAGATATTTCTTCAGGTCTTTCTTGTCAAACCAAGCAGTACCATAGACCCGCTGCATCATAGCATTGTCGCTGTTCCCGCGCCAGTATGCCCCAGCCACATTCAAGAGGTGGAAGATTTGGATTCTACCTGTAGATGGAACGTGAGGCCCACGGCAGAGATCCACATATTCACCCTGACGGTAGATGGTCAAACCGCCCTCATCTTCTGAGTGCTCTTCAATCAATTCCAACTTGTAAGGATCGTTTTTGAAAATTTCACGGGCCTGATCCTTGGTCACTTCCTCACGGATGGACGGGAAGTTTTCTTTGACGATTTTCTTCATTTCTTCTTCGATACGAGGCAGGTCTTCATTTGAAATTTGCCCTGCTTCATTGTCCGTATCGTAGTAGAAACCATCCTGAATGGCAGGACCAACGCCCAAGTGAATATCTGGGAAAAGACGGCGAGCTGCTTGTGCAAACAGGTGGGCTGCTGAGTGACGCAAGATGTCTAAAGCATCTTCGTGGTCAGGTGTCACGATTTCAATGGCACCATCTTCAGTGATGGCACGAGTTGTATCAATCAGTTTGCCATTGAATTTACCAGCCAAAGCTTTTTTAGCCAGGGAATTGCTGATAGATTGAGCAATTTCAAAAGTTGTAACGCCAGACTCGAATTCACGCACAGCGCCATCTGGGAAAGTAATCTTAATCATGTGTTTTCTCCTTTAATATCTATTCTATTTATATTGGACAATTTAAAGATTCGAGCAATCTCTTCCGCAGTCTGCTTTTCTGACTGACTACCATCTGTTATGAGGCTAGGATAGCCTAATCTCACCGCTTCCTTCCGAACCATTTGAGCAAAAAGAATGTCTCGCTGCATCCAGTTTTCAAAAGCTTGCTCAGGATTGGTTGTTCCCTCTAAGACATAAGGAACCCATTCTCTCTGTCTATAATGCTTTTTCTGAAAATCAGCTGTCGGAGTCAAGCATAGATAAGAGGGCACTGGGCATTCAAGCTCCTTTACCAAGTGAGGCAAGAGTCCTGCCCCCTCAACCAAGAGTGGTCTATCTTGATTTTTTATCAAGTAAGATTTTACATAAGGAAAAATCTCTTCATAAAAGCGCCATTCTTCATCTGCCATCTCTTCTGGATTTCTCATCCAGATTTGTTCCGGATTTCTGTCCTGTCTAAGAAGGCAAATCGGCTGTGAGTCTGCACTTGCTTGACTCATCATCTCGTCTACCAAATCATCCAGTTTGATATGAAGCAGCTGATACTGTCTAGCAAGAAGTGAAGCAATTGTTGACTTCCCACTACAAGGCGATCCGCCAATCATATAAAGCACCATTCTCCCTCCTTCTGACAAAAGAAAAACGACATCCTCAAAAGGACGTCGCAACGTGGTTCCACCTTCATTTATGTAAGTCAAAAGACTTACACCTCGAATCGGCTCTAACGTAGCCACCGTTTTATGTTTGCATAAAAGCTAATAGAGTAGTCCCAACTGCATCCTCTACGCGATTTCCAGCTCCACGCGCTCTCTAAAAGATTTCCTGCAGGTGATTTGTCTCTAGAAAACATTATAGCACGATTGGAAAAATTTGCAAGAACTATTGACCATCAAAACCAGAAAAACGATTTAGAGCCTCTTGACTCAAAGTGGCAGCTTGACGTTTTTTACGGTATTGCTCTGCCAACAGCATTCCTCCCAAAGAAAGGAATAACAAGACATGAATATCCCTAGCATTATAAAGCGTGGAAGTGATTGGATTATAAATCTTGTCTCCTGAGTAAAAAAGTCCATCAAAAAAGTTTTTGAATAAGTAATAATACTGAACCCCTGGAATCAAAAGAAGAAAGGGCAGTGAAAAACCTTGCATCCGAGTATTTATATAAGCAATCACTGCACCAAACAAAGGAAGCAGCAAAGCATAATAAAATAAATTAAGATTAGAAAGCCAGTTCAAAACACTTTCTACACTTTCTGTATTGTCTATAAGATATCTCCAAAGCTCTTGCCAAATCCAATCTGAAGCAATGAAAATGCCATAGAACAAAAGCAGCCACGGCAGCTGTTTGAGATATTTTTTCATAAGATTTCTCCTATATTCTATACAAAACCTTGCATAAATAGCTATTGCCACAATGATGCAAGGCATGTTTCTATTCTAATAACTTAGTAATATTCCTGATTTTTTTCACTTGCTTACTCGAAGCTTTGAGGATACGAACAGAGCCATTGATTGGTAGAGAGATGACCTTGCCAGGCAGATAGGCCACTGTCTTGGCCAGACGCTTAGCAGCACTTTCCTCTGGGCTGAGCTCGTTATGGAAGTCTTTGGAAATAGTCAAATCTAGATAAAACTCATAGACTCTGCGACCAAAATTCTCCGCTGAAATCTCGTAAAGCTTGTCTGCTAGCTTTTGCTCATCCATGTCAGGCGTCGCAATAATCGCCTCTAAAATAGCGCCTGATAAATCCCGCTCTTGGTAATAAAGGGTCCCAAAAATCTTGTCACTGATAACATTATCCAGATAAGGATTTCCATGGGCAATAATCGGTGTGCCGCTGGCTAAGCTTTCCAGATAAGTCAGACCTTGAGTCTCACTGGTTGAGGCAGAGATAAAGAAATCCGCAGCTTTATAGTAAAGGGCCGTATCACTTGGAGCAATCATCCCCGTAAAGATGACAGCTTCTTCAATCTGAAGCTTGGCAACCAATTCTTTCAAGTCTTCTGCATAAGGACCGTCGCCGACAATGACTAGCTTGACTTTGTCATTTTCTTCAAGGACGGCAGGCATCGCCTCAACGATAGCCTGGATATTCTTTTCATAAGAAATACGGGACAGACTGAGCAGCATAATCTCGTCTTCAGCAAGACCTAACTTGAAACGAAGCTTCTTGATATCCTCACGCGAAATTTCCGGCCGCTCAAACTTCGCCAGCTCAATCCCTGTCGGAATTACCCGTTTTTCTGCTTCGATTTTATAGTCAACCAAGAGATCATAAACAATCTCACTAGGGCAGATAACCCCATCCAAATCACTCATGAAGCCGCGGACGATGTACTTGACCATACTAGGACGGATGACCATTCCCTTGGCAATATAGTGCACATAATCCTCATACTGGGTATGATAGGTATGTACTACCGGAATCCGCAGCTCTTTGGCGATCCAAATCCCCAGCAGCCCTAGTGAAAACTCAGTCTGGGTATGGATAATATCCAGCTGGTACTGACGGGCAATTTCTAAGGCGTGAGAAAAGCCTCGGTAAGCCACTCTTCGGTCCTTAAAGGCAAAGAAAGGTACGCTGGGAATCCGAATAATCTGCCAATCCTCATAACGATTGACATCCTTGTCCGTCGTTGTAAAAATAAATACCGTGTGACCTAATTTTTCCAGCTCCGTCTTCAAAGTCCGAATACTAGTAGCAACCCCAGAGACCTGAGGAAAATAGGTATCTGTAAAAAGACCAATACGCATCTTACATCTCCAAAACTGTTTGATAAGCCTCAACTAACTGATCTGCAACATCGTCAATAGACCGGCTTTTAGCCACCTGATAGCCTGCTTCGCGCTTGTCCACCTTTTTATCTAAGACATTTCTCAGAGACTGGACAAACTCATCTACATTATGGCAGAGCTCGGCTGAACGCTCATCCACCCAGCCCTGATAGACTGGAATATCACGCAGCACAACATTCTGCTCACTAGCCAAGGCTTCCAGGACAACAATTCCTTCAGTTTCCTCATAGGACGGGAAAAAGAAGGCATCTGCTCCAGACATGGCTCCCTGAAATACCGCTCCCTTAAAATAGCCGGGAAATTCGACATTATCAGGGTGGTCAAAAAGAACCAGCCGGCGAATCTTACGCGGAATCAACCAGAGATTGATAGAGCCCAGCCAGATAAAGCGCACATCTGGCATCCTGCGGGCAACCTCTACAAAATCCTCAATCCCCTTGCGGCGGAAATAAAGTCCAGCACAGACGACCACCTTCTGTCCTTCTTCAATCTTAAAATACTTTTTAAAAACTTCTTCCTTGCGAGCATCTTTCTTATACTTAGGCAGGTCAATACCGTTTGACACAGCCACCATAGGCGTAGTGACCCCATAAGACTGGATAAGCTGCTTGGAATACTCCGATGGCGTGATAATGAAATCCGCCTTTTTATACATGTGAGTCAGATATTTACCAAAAAGCGGAGCAAAGAGATTGGATCCAATAAAGGAATTTTCAAAGTCCTCCTTGGTCGAATGCCCATGCATAATCACTTTTTTATTGCCCCTCTTGGCAGCATGCAGAAGAAGCAAGCTACGGGGACCATAGGTATTGATGTGAACCACATCATAATCTCCTAAAACGTCCGTCGTATAAGGAATCCCAGCCAAATCCAAGGCGTGCATCTGGTGCTGGAGGGCTCGGCCGATTCCTGATTTCTCCAAAACGGACTTTCCTTCAAGGTACAGTAATACTTTCATACTTCCTATTATACCGAAAATCAAATAAAAAGGAAAACCACAAGGGCAAATGAGGTAAAAAATCCATCCAAAGCCTGATAGCATATAGAAAACGCTCTAGCTGAACGGAAACACAAAAAAGCTGAGGTACTACACCTCAGCCTCGCTTCATAATCATGAAACTCTCTTAAAGCAGTCATTGACTTAGTCTCTTCAGTCGCTTTTCAAGCTCAGAAGACTTGATAATCAAGCTTCTATCTCACCGCTTATTTCCGAGTTGATTTACGCTCGCTAATGCTGTGAGCTAGGAGAACTTCGCGTTCTTCCAATTCTTCCTTATGCATAATCTTAGTCAGCATGCGCATACTGATTGCGCCGATGTCATAGAGAGGCTGACCGATTGTGGAAAGGTTAGGACGAGTGAAACGAGCTACTTGCGAATCATCACTGGTAATGATTTCAAAATCTTCTGGAACCTTGATGCCTTGATCAGACAGACCATTTAAGAGGCCTGCAGCCAGTTCATCTCCTGTGACAAAAGCAGCTGTTGCTTTGGAAGCAATGACACGCTCTGCCAAGTGGTAGCCATCATCATAAGAATATTTAGATTCAAAAACCAAGCCTTCGCTATATGAAAGTTTCTTGTTCTTCAAGCCATCTTTATAACCTGATAGACGGATTTTCCCGTTGATATCATCTACAAGCGGTCCGCTAACAAAGGCAATTTTCTTATTGCGCTTAGCCAGTAATTCTACAGCATCAACAGTTGCTTGCTTGTAGTCAATATTGACGCTCGGAAGCTGATGCTCCACATCGACAGTACCCGCCAAAACGACCGGTGTGCGCGAACGTGAAAACTCTGAGCGAATTTTCTCTGTCAGATGATAGCCCATGAAAATAATCCCATCCACCTGTTTAGAAAATAGAGTATTGACAACGGAGACTTCCTTATCATCGTCCTCATCACTGTTAGCCAAGACAATGTTGTATTTATACATTTCGGCAATATCATCAATCCCTTTTGCCAGGGTTGAGAAATAGCTGTTGGTAATATTAGGAATGACAACGCCGACGGTTGTAGTCTTCTTGCTGGCTAGTCCACGTGCCACTGCATTTGGACGATAGTCAAGACGATCAATGACCTCTAAAACTTTTTTACGTGTGTTTTCTTTGACGTTCTTGTTTCCATTCACTACTCGACTGACTGTCGCCATCGAAACTCCCGCTTCACGGGCGACATCATAAATCGTTACTGTGTCGTCTGTGTTCATATAGTTTCCTTTCTTCTATTGAAAATATCGTTTTCACTTTCCTACATTCACCATTTTATCACTTCTTGTAAACACTTTCAAGTATTTTGATAAGTTTTTGAAAAGTCTTGCTTTTTTTGACATTTTTTGCCAAAATAGAGGCATAGAAAGAAGGTTGTGACCATGACAAAAATTCAACAAATCACCCACTATCTCGAGAATGAGAAGCTAGATGCTGCTGTCCTGTCTGATCCAGTCACTATCAATTATCTGACTGGTTTCTACAGCGACCCACATGAGCGGCAGATGTTTTTGTTTGTCTTTCCTGACCATGAGCCCCTGCTCTTTGTGCCTGCTCTAGAAGTTGAGCGTGCTTCAGGAGCTGTTCCCTTTTCAGTTCTTGGCTATATGGACTCGGAAAATCCTTGGCAGAAGATTAAAGCAGCCCTTCCGGCTCACTCCTTCAAGACTGTCGCTCTTGAGTTTGATAACTTGATTTTGACCAAATATCATGGATTGAAAACTGTCTTTGAAACTGCAGAATTTGCCAACCTGACACCTTACGTCAACCGCTTGCGCCTGATTAAGTCCACCGATGAAATTCAGAAAATGCTGGTAGCTGGGCAATATGCGGACAAGGCTGTTAATATCGGTTTTGACAATATTTCACTGGAAAATACCGAAACTGATATCATCGCTCAGATTGACTTTGCCATCAAGCGCGAAGGCTATGAGATGAGCTTTGAAACCATGGTACTGACGGGAAATAATGCAGCTAATCCGCACGGCATTCCCGGTGCCAATAAAGTTGAAAATAACGCCCTCCTCCTTTTTGACCTTGGCTGCATGGTCAATGGCTATGCCAGCGATATGACACGGACCGTTGCTGTCGGCCAGCCGGATCAGTTCAAAAAATATATCTACCATCTGACATTGGAAGCCCAGCAAGCTGCTCTTGACTTTATCAAGCCAGGCGTCACAGCTCATGAAGTAGACCGCGCCGCTCGGCAAGTCATCGAAAAAGCGGGCTATGGTGAGTATTTCAATCACCGCCTCGGCCACGGTATCGGTATGGATGTTCACGAATTCCCATCCATCATGGAGGGCAACGACATGGTCATTGAGGAAGGCATGTGCTTCTCTGTTGAGCCTGGCATCTACATCCCTGGCAAGGTCGGTGTCCGCATCGAAGACTGCGGCTATGTCACTAAGAACGGTTTTGAACTCTTCACCGAGACTAGCAAGGACTTGCTGTATTTTGAATAGAATTTTATAAGCCTATATTATGTCTTGAATGATTATTGGACTTGGCAAAGGACTTCTGGTTATTTGAGCTATCATTGTTGTACATCGTTATAGCTATCTCAGTCCTTACGCATTTATAATTTCAAAAAGCGATAGAAAACTTTCTGTCGTTTTTTCTTGTTTCCTGGTATTTATTTAGATTCAGCTGCTTTCCCTCTAATGATGTGAGCTGTCAGAGACTTTCCGAAGAACTCAATTGATCTTCACTATCCAGTTCTTACACCAGCAAGATGATTTCATCATTGAGAAGAGAAAGAATCACAAATCCTTATCATATCAGAGGTTTTTATCCCTTCTTGCCCTTCTGATTTAAAAATGTTATAATTTTTTATGAAAAATTGTCTAAAAATTCTAATCTTTGCTGTTAAGGAGGTCTGGATGCTCTTCAAAAGGTCAGAAAATCACGGATTTTCTCGCTATATCTGCCTGCTCTTGCTTCTCATCATTTTTCTGGCTTGTTCTCTCTTTTTAGCTGTCTCCTTGGGATCGGTCACTATTGATATACAAGACACTTACCAGATTATTTTCAGCAAGCTCGGTTTTCCCCTTGGCACAGGCAAACTATCTCCGTCCACAATCGCGATTGTTTGGAACATGCGGGTTCCAAGAGTGCTTTTGGGAATCCTAGCTGGTGCTGGCCTGTCTGTCTGTGGCAGCGTCATGCAATCTACTGTCAATAATCCCATCGCAGAACCTTATATCCTAGGAATTTCAGCAGGTGCAACCTTTGGAGCCACACTGAGCATTATCTTAGGGCTCAAATCCATTACTGGCGCTGGCGCCTTTATAGGAGCCATTCTGGCATCAGCTGTGGTCCTTTTTATCGCATCCATGCAGGGAAAGATGACGACAAGCAGTCTGATATTATCAGGAACAGTTGTAAATGCTCTCTTTATTGCCTTTTCCAACTTTATCATTTCCGTCGGTGCCAATGCTGATAGCCTTATGACAATCAAGTTCTGGACTATGGGCTCACTGGCTGGAACTTCTTGGTCAGATTTAGCCTTGCCGGCTCTTGTTGTTGGTCTCTCCTTTTTGTTTTTCTGTTCTCAGTATCGTATTTTCAATACTATGATGATGGGGGACGAAGCAGCTTTGACCCTGGGAGTCCCTCTGCGTTTTTACTGGTTTCTTTATATCACAGTTGTCGCAGTCATGACAGCGGTGCTGGTTGCCTGCTGTGGTATTATTGGCTTCGTCGGACTAATCACTCCGCACATTGCTCGTAGATTAGTCGGTACCAACTACAAAAGGCTCTTTCCTATCGCTACCCTGCTCGGCTCTCTCTTTCTTGTCTGGGCGGATGTTTTAGCTCGAATTTTGGTCAAAAATGCCGAGCTGCCGATTGGGATCTTTACCGCTTTGGTCGGCGCACCCTTCTTTATCTACATTGTAGCCAAAAGCCGAAAGGAGGTCAGCAGCTGATATGGATCTAACTTGCCAAAATATCCACTATTCTATTGGCCAAAAAGAGATTTTAAAAGGGATTTCACTCAAGGTCGATGGAAATCAGTTTCACACTATTTTAGGACCCAACGGAAGCGGCAAAACTAGTCTGCTCAAAACAATCTACCGCCAAATCAAACCTGATAGCGGGGACATTTATCTAAACGGAAGGCCGCTTGAACAGGTCAGCATAAAAAAAGCAGCCCAGAAAATAGCCGTTGTAACTCAGTTTAACCATCTTCAGTTTGACTGCACCGTCCAAGAAATCGTCATGCTGGGCAGGACGCCGCATTTGTCCATTCTTCAAAAAGAGAGCGATAAAGACTACGCCCTTGTTCGTCATGCCTTGAGTCAGGTAGACATGCTGTCCAAGAGAGATCGAACCTATTTATCCCTGTCTGGCGGTGAGAAGCAAAGAGTCCTGCTGGCACGCGCTTTGGCTCAACAGCCAAGCCTACTGCTCCTAGACGAGCCGACCAATCATCTGGATATCAAATACCAGCTGGATATGCTGCGTATCGTCAAAGACCTGAACATCAATGTTTTGGCTGTTTTACATGATATCCAACTGGCTTGTCGGCATTCAGACTATTTGTACCTCATGAAGGGAGGTGAGATTGCATACCAAGGCGCTCCAAAGGAGGCCATCACCCATGATTCACTGCAAACCGTTTACGGTATTCAGAGCAAAGTGATCTGGACCAAGGATCGACAGGCCATGATTCAGTATCTATAAGAATCTGTTTTCAGCTTTATCTATACAAGCTCCAAGCCCAAGAAAGGAAGGCAATATGAAAAAAACACTCAGTATCTTACTCGTCGCAACTGCTGCACTGACAATGGCAGCCTGCAATTCTTCATCTAAGGAGAGTACGAAAGAAAGCTCAACTTCACAATCTTCCTCCAAAACAGAAAGCGCGAAAAAGAGCACAGCAGAGACAAAATATCCAGTGACAATCAAAACTTACGATGCCGAAGGCAAGGAGATTGATCAGGTCTTTGAAAAGGCACCGGAAAAGGTCATTACCAACAACCTTTCGACGACCGAAATCCTGATTGAACTAGGATTGAAAGACAAAATCGCCGGTATGCTCAATCCAGACAACGATGTCACAGATAAATACAAGGCTGATATTGCTTCCATTCCGCAAGTCGGCGACAAGAAAACCGTATCACAGGAAACTGTGCTATCTTATGAGCCAGATGCTCTTCTTGGCCGAAACATGATGTTTTCTGAGAAGTCTCTGGGGACAGTCAGTGCCTGGAATGAAAACAAAATCCCTGTCTACACACAGAAGGCTTCCCTGTCCAATACCAAGCAAGATCTAGGCAATATCGTTGAAGATATCAAGAATATAGGAACCATTTTTAATGTCCAAGACAAGGCCAATCAGTATGCTGATCAACTGCAGGCAAGAATTGACACTGTCAAGAAGGCCAATAAGGCTAGCCAAGGCGAAAAGAAAAAAGCGCTCATCATGTGTGCCTACAACGATGAGACTTTCGGTGCTTATAAATCTGCCCTGCAGGAGAGCCTGCTTAACCAGCTCGGATATACCAATGTAGCGACCGGAACCTCTGACTTGACCTTGGAAAATCTGGTCTCTATGGATCCTGAAGTCATCATCTATGTAACCAGCGACCGCAACAAGTCTATGGATGAGCAAGCAGTTGATCTAATGAAAGCCAATCCAGTTCTGGAAGATGTACCAGCGGTCAAAAATCAGAAGATCATGACCATCTCCTATGATGAGTTCATGGATTATGGTCCTGCTGTAATCGACTCACTCGAGAAAATCAATGACTTTATCAATAAATAAGACCTTTGTATGGGAAGGTATCACTGTCAATATTGCCCTGCCCCAAGATTATGACGGATCACGAGCTTATCCAGCAATCTTGCTAAATGATGGACAGATAAACTACCTAAGCAAGCTTTCTCCGTCGGTAATCTTAATCGGACTGATATCAAACAACAGGCTGGACGATTATACACCCTGGAAAGCCAATGCTCTAAAACCTGGCAATCCTGATTTTGGCGGCAGAGCAGATAGCTACCATCAGAAGCTCTTCAACGGTATATTAGCCGAAATCAGACAGCACTACCTACTGGATGACAAGA
Source organism: Streptococcus sanguinis (assembly GCF_013343115.1). Lineage (NCBI taxonomy): Bacteria > Bacillati > Bacillota > Bacilli > Lactobacillales > Streptococcaceae > Streptococcus > Streptococcus sanguinis. The sequence goes on along the minus strand of NZ_CP054570.1, from coordinate 560,590 downwards.
GAATTGCCTATGGTGGCTACTCTCTCGGTGGACTAGCGGCTGTTTACAGTCTCTATAGTGTCTGCGAAGTTCCCTGTGTCTTTTCTATCTGTGGTTCCTTTTGGTACTCAGGTTTCACCGACTATTGTCGGACACAGGACTTGAAACACAAGGACTGTCTAATCTATTTGCAGAATGGAAAGACAGAAGGTGCGAATCACTCGAACCGACTTTCCAAAGCTCCTTTTTATGCTAAAGAAATTCATCGCTTGATTCAGAAAGAAATCCTTACCACCTGCTCCGTCTTTGACCCTTACGGTCATCATGAAGCCCTCAAGGAGCGCTATGCTGCCTTTGCAGAATGGTTGACTACACAATGGCATATCGACTAACGAAAAACCCCTTTGTCACTCACAGCGGCTGACAAAGGGGTTTTTTAGTTTATTAATGCAAGCAAAAGACTCTCACCAGTAAAATGGTGAAAGTCTTGAGTAGAAAGATTTATTCAGTCTTCTCCCCCGCCTCTAGTTTCAACAGGAAGGCTTTTTTATCAAGGCCACCGGCATAGCCAGTCAGCTTGCCGTCGCTTCCGACAATCCGGTGACAGGGAATCAGTAGTGAAATAGGATTATGGCCGATGGCACCACCGACTGCTCTAGCCGAGCCAATCTTACCGTACTCAGCCTGCAACTCCCGCAAAATGTCTGAATAGGTAGCCGTTTGCCCATAGGGAACCTTCTGTAGTACGGTCAGAACCTTGCTTCTGAACTCAGTAACTTGGGGTGCCAATGGAATTTCATTTATTGCGGGATTTTCTCCCTTAAAATAAGCATCCAGCCAAGCAGAGACGCGTCGGCTGATTTCTGTCTCCTCCTGCTGCGCTTGCTCCAGATCATAGCCTGCCCCAAAATATTTCTGATTCTCCAGCCAAAGCCCCAACAAGGCATTTGCGTCTGTCAAGATGAGAATCCGGCCAATCGGCGATGTATAATAAGTCTTGTACATATTTTTTCTTTCTTTTAGCTTCTTGATAAGCCTTATTATACCACTCTTGTCTTAACTTTTGCCACAATCCCATCTGGGTCTGTAACTTCTAGCTCCTGGGAGCTAATCCATCGGACTGGCGCCTGCAAGTCCAGAGCATTTTCATAAATTGCTACTAGGTCTTCTTTTACTTCCACTTGCGCCTCAAAATAGGCTAGTCCCAGTTGCTGCGGTTGGCGATGATTCAAGTGAGAACCTCCCCATTCATTAACTGCTAAATGATGATGGTAGTTACCTGATGCCAGCCAGCTAGCAGAAGGTACAGAAAATTTGTCCTCCAAGCCTAGAAGTTTTTGGTAAAAATGACTGGCTGCTCTGCTATTTTTCACAGACAGGTGGACATGGCCCATACGAGTGCCTTTAGCAATACTAAACGGTTGGACTTCCTGACCTAGTTCATAGATTTCTTGAGCCGCGAGCGCTTCCGTCACTCCGATAATACGGCCATCTTCTCGAATATCCCAATCAGCCTGAGGCTTGTCCCGATAAAGTTCAATGCCGTTGCCTTCTGGGTCCTCCAGATAAATGGCTTCACTATAACCGTGATCCGCTCCTCCAACCATAGGAACTTTATTTTCTGATAAATGCTTAAGGATATCCGCCAAAGCTTGACGACTTGGAAGCAAAAGTGCCAGATGATAAAGACCGTAAGCCGACTTGACTGTCTGACGGTCACCGGTCGCTAAGAGCCTCACCAGCACTTGTCCATCCCGACCCAAAGCCACCTGTCCGTCCTGCTCTTCCAAAAGCTCCAGTCCTAAAACACGCTGATAAAAGTCCTTTTGTCTTGCTACATCGGCCACATAAAGTGCCACCTCTCCTAGATAAATCTTGCTTTGATATTCAAAAGTCATGTTTTTCTCCTCTCTTAAATTTAAAATTTCAGCAGTGCTCCTGCCAAATCTTTTTTTATTTTCCCAAAACAGAGATAGGTTCCTTGATATGGTTTTCCACATCTCCATTTGCTCTGAAAGCTTATTTGGATTGTAATTATTTTTGTTACATCTATTAGTATAGCACATCTTAATGTAATGTCAATAATTACATCTCAGAATATTATTCACCAAAAAAACAATCTGCTCACTAGGAAACAGATTGTTCTTTAATTTCTTTTTCGGTTGCTGCGACGACTTCGTCAAGGCTGGTCTGAGCCAATTCAGCTTCCATGGCTGCTTGAATAGCTGCCAAGCGATCGTCTAAGACATTGTGAATGTTCTTGCCGATAGGACAGTCTGGATTGGGCTTGTCATGAAAGCTAAAGAGCTGGCCGCTCTTGCCCAGACATTCAACCGCACTATAGACATCCAAAAGGCTAATGTCTTTCAAATCTTTGGCAATCTCTGCTCCTCCAGTTCCACGAGCAACGGTAATCATTCCGGCATTCTTGAGCTGGGACAGGGTCTTGCGAATAATAACTGGATTGACGCCGACACTGCCAGCAAGGATATCACTTGTCAGTTTTTGTTTTTTTCCCTCCAAAGCCAGAACAATCAGCATATGAGTGGCAATGGTAAAGCGGCTAGAAATCTGCATTTTTTCTCCTCCCTCATCATCTTCTCTCACTATTATATCCCAAAAATGGTGTAACTTCAAGAGTTACGACTGGACTTTAAGAAAGCTGCAATCTCATCCGCATAGCCTTCCCGCTCACTGATTTCCCGCAGTAGGTCGTGATTGTGGGTATGGTGGATACCATTGACCAAACTTTCCCGATAAATCTCATAGTAAGGCAAGTGGAGCTCCCGAGCCAAGCGTAGCTCCTGCTCCACATCGTAGGCCACGCGCCGAAGGTCGACATCAGCCAGACCAGTCTCATCAATCTCTAAAATGGCATACTGGGCTCGCAAGTCCTGACGCAAAGCCGAATCTAGAAAGAATGGCTGACCAATAGAGCCGGGATTGATAATCAGCTGCCCCTGAGTCCCGTAGCGGAGAAACTGCTGGTGAATATGACCATAAACAGCGACAGCGCAGTCGTTTCCTTCAAAAAGGCGGTCGAAATCGCTCTGATCGCCAATATGAATCAGCTCCCTCCCCCAATTCTTATCGGGCAAATGGTGGCTGACCGCAATCTTCAATCCCTCTACTTCCGTCAGGAGCTGCAGAGGAAGTTCTTGCATGCGCTCAATCTCTTCTGGACGGATTTCCTCTAGGACAAAATGGCAAAGCCGGGTCAGGTAGAGATGGCTGGGACGTGTCAAGTCTAGCTTTTGATGCAGGGCATGCCAGAGACTGTCTTCCCAATTCCCCCTGACCTGGAGGCTGATGTGTAACTGCTCCATCCTATCTAGGATATTTCTGCGACCGGTTCCAGGCAGGAGCAAATCCCCCAAAAACCAATAATCTGTCACCTGCTGGCTTTCCGCATCCGCCAGTACTGCTTCCAAGGCTGTGCTATTCCCATGCACATCGGATAATAAGGCAATTTTTCGTGTCATCGTATGTCTTTCTCTTTCTTTACAAGGAATATTATATCAAAGTTCAAAAAAACTTCCACCCATCAAGCGAGTGAAAGTTTTGAAGTATTTTTTATCAATCAACAGACTTGAGCGCTTCCAGCATATCCACCCGTCTGAGGCGGTAGTTGACAAAGAAGCCAAGTAAGGTCAGAATAAGGGTCACTGCTGTTAGAGGAAACAGATAGACTGAGGGACTTACTTGAGGGGTTAAGCTGATAATGCTAGGCGCAACCTTCTCAATCAAAAAACGATGCAGGAAGAAACCGCCTAGAAGCCCAACTGCCATCCCGATCACTGAAAGAATAATGGTCTCTCGATAGATATAGAGGGTCACTTCCTTATTATGGAAGCCCAAAACCTTGATAGTGGACAGCTCGCGAATCCGCTCAGCTACATTGATATTGGTCAGGTTGTAGAGAATGACGACTGCTAAAAGAATGGAAATCAGGACCAAAACCAGCATCGTATTATTAAGAGAATAAGCTAAAACGTTGAACTGCTTCACCATGCTAGCATTTTGGGAGACACTCTTGACAGATTTGAGGCTCATAAATTCATTGGCCTTATCAACAATATTTTTACTAGAAGAGTCCTTGAGCCGCACTAGATAAGCATTTTTCTCAGGCTTTTTCCCGTAAATCTTCTGGTAGTTAGTTGCCTTCATAAAGGCAAAATGGCCAAAATGATTCTCATTGACTGCTGCGAGCTTGACAGACTTGCCACCCAGCTCTATACTGCCACCGGGTCCAACTCCAGCTATACGGGCCAATTTATCCGAAACAACTACACCGTCCTTCAGGGACAGCTTCTGTCGGCTGTCAGGACTTTCTAACGAGATGAACGGTTCAAAATTTTCCTTGTCCGTAACCATTAAAGTGATTGATTCTGTCTCTTTTTTTCCTTTGTATTTCTCTGTTAAGGTTTCACTGTAGATCTCCTGATAATCAGCAATCGAGTCATCTGCCAGCAGCTTTTTCAGCTTGTCTTGCTCAGCTTGATTTTCTCTAGGATTGACAGAGACAATCAAGTCGTATCGCAGAATCTCCTCAAACTGACGTTTGGGAATACCACCAATAGAAGATTGGAGTCCTAGGCCGGCAAAGAGCAGGGCAACAGAACCCGCCACACCAAAGATGGTCATAAACATCCGCTGCTTATAGCGAAAGATATTGCGAGCTGTGACCTTCTGAGTAAAGCTAAGACGTCGCCAGATAAGGGTCAGTCTTTCCAAGAAAATCTTGGAGCCCTTGACCGGTGGCTTGGGCAAAAGCAAGTGAGCTGCTTCCTCTGTCAGCTCCCGTCTTGCCACCAAATAGGCAGGAAGAACACTGGATAGAAGGGAAAGCCCAAGGGCCAGTAAACTATAGGAAACATAAAAATATGCATGAGGGGCAGAGAGCACCATCCCTCTGGTAATAATAGAAGAAATCACTCCCGACAAGAAATAATGTCCCAGCAGAATCCCTATGAGGGTACCTAGACTGCCTGCTACCAAGCCGTAAAGAGCAAACTTGCGAATGATATCTCGGCTATGATAGCCTAGAGCCTTGAAGACGCCTGCATTTGTTCGCTCCTCATCGACAAAGCGAGTCATGGTGGTAAAGGTCACCATAGCAGCCACCAGATAGAGCACCACTGGGAAAATATTACCAATCGACGCAATACTATTCATGGAGTTTTTATACATATGATAGCCATTCCCACCTGGCAGAGACTTGCGGTCATAGCTATGATAGGTCGGCTCTTTCAAACGATTCAGGTCTGCCTTAGCGTCAGCTATCTTGTCCTTGCTAGCTGATAAGTCTTTCTCTGCCTGAGCTAGCTCTGCTTTTTTCTGATTGAGCTGGGACTCAGCTTCCTGAATCTGCTGCTGGCTCTGGCTGAGCTGGGCAGGAGGGAGGATAGAAGCGGATTGAGTTGCTGCTAGCTGGCTTTTTTGCTGGTCCAGCTGACTCTGAGCTTGCTCTAATTGCTTTTTACCTTGGGTCAGCTCGCTCTCAGCCTGAGCAATCTTATCTTGGCCCTTCTGAATGGTGCTTTTGGCATCTGCCTCTAATTGCTTAAACCTGACCACTCCGTTATCTTCAAGGCTCTTGTCCAAAGCTGTCTGGTGCTGCTCCAAACGCTCCTGATAACTTTCAGAGAAGGGAGCCAGCTTTTTTAAATCATGATAGCGCAGGCGGGCAATACTGTAAACATCTGTATCAAAGGCCTTGGGGCTGACTACAGCATAGGCAGATAAAGCCCCGCTGCCACTAGTCGCATTGCCCAGATTTCTATCAGACCAGAGCTCTGCCGAGTTGACAAATCCTACAATCTTATAGGTCTTGTTTTTCAGAACTGACCGACTGCCGGCCTTTTCAGTCAGATCAATCTCCTGACCAAGCTTATATTTTTTTGACCAAAAGCTAGCCAGAGCAATCTCTTGCTCTTTCTTAGGAAGACGACCAGAGGTCACTTGAAAGTTTGAAATATCCTTGGTATCTGAGAATACTCGGAGGGCCTCCTCGTCCACGGTGACATCTGTCAGATAGCCAAACTCGACATCAGCTCCCTTGATAGCTTCCAGCTCTTTCTGATCCGCCTTATCCAAACCATAGTCCGCCATCACGGCCAAGTCCATGGTTCGCTGCTCTTTCAAATAATCTGTTGCTGTTCTGCGCATATTGGGTGGAGCGACCTTAAGTCCCACAAGAGCTAAAGAGCCCAGCATCATGAGGATTAAAATAGATAGGAAACGTCCTTTAGAGCTAGTGAAGGATCGCAGAATATCTTTCCAATAAATCTTTCTCTTCATATCAATACTCCAATGTACTTATATCCTGAGGCTCTTCATTGACTGTAACACTCTTGACCCTCGCGTCATGCATGCGAATAACCCGGTCAGCAATGGGAGCCAAGGCAGCATTGTGGGTCACGATAATCACCGTCGCCCCTTGATTGCGGGACATATCCTGTAAAATTTGCAGCACTTGCTTGCCGGTATTGTAGTCCAGAGCTCCTGTCGGTTCGTCACAGAGCAAAATTTTGGGATTTTTTGCCACCGCCCGAGCGATAGACACCCTCTGCTGCTCCCCGCCTGATAACTGCGCAGGAAAATTATTGAGGCGATTTTCCATACCAACCGCAGTTAGAACGGCCACTGGATCTTGAGCATCCTTGACAATCTCTGAAGCCAATTCGACATTTTCCTTAGCCGTCAGGTTGGGCACCAAATTGTAAAACTGAAAGACAAAGCCCACATCATTGCGACGATAGTCCGTCAGCTGGTGGGAATTGTAGTCAGCAATATTCTGGCCGTCTATCAGGATATCTCCCTCATCATTGGTATCCATACCTCCGAGGATATTGAGCACCGTAGACTTACCAGCACCAGAAGCACCCAAGATAATGACCAGTTCCCCCTTTTCAATCTCAAAAGAAATATCGTTATTGGCGACAATCTCCGTGTCACCTACCTGAAAACGTTTAAAACTATGTTTCATTTCAATGTAAGCCATGTTATCATCTCTCCTTTTCAAAGCTCGTCTCCTTAAATCAACAAGCTGTTGATTCTAAATCACAGATATTATATAATGAGCTTAGATAAAAAGCAATAATCAAAAATCAACAAAGTGTTGATTTAAGCAAGAAGGAAGAAAAAATGGTCCAGAAACGAAAGACTAGTACCAAGGAAGACATCAAAGAAGCCTTGATTCAGCTACTATCAGAGGAAAGGTTTGATACTATCTCCATCAGCAAACTCTGCAAACGGGCTGGGATTAACCGCGGCACCTTCTACCTCCACTACCAAGATAAATATCAGATGGTTGATAGTCTCAAAAACGACATTATTTCCCAACTTTCTAGTTATAGCTTGTTTGAAGCGGAGAACGAATACCCCAAAAAGTTAATGATAGCAAAATTTCATATACTCCGAGCTAATGAACGTCTTATCAATGCCCTGACCAGAAGCCATTATATTGACTTTCGGGAGGCTATTCGGGAGTACATAACCACTATCATTCTGAGTGATAAGCAAAAGGCTGCTACCCAGCGTTTTTTAGAGGAGAACTTTCATATCCCTCAGAAATACGCCTTGGAAATCTTCCTATCCAGTGTTGAGGGGATTATTTCTCTTTGGATAGCCGGCGGAGCTCAAGAAGAACCTGAAGAACTCACTGACATAATTTTGACTACTTATAACTATGATTATTTGAGATAAGGGCTCTAGCTTGAAGGCTAGCCTGGACAAATGTCGTTTCTTCCACTAAGAAAGGCCGAACATTTTGCTCGGCCTTCTTTTTATTTTAGATTAGTTTTTCTTTGTTTTCTTCAAAAGTAAGAAGACTCCTGCTAGGATGATCAAACCTGCAATCCCCATGATGGTGACTTGCTCACCTGTTGATGGCAGGTCTTTTTTCTTGGCCTTGACGGACTGCTCATTTCGATACTGCACTTGGTAAACAGAGAAATGATTGGTCGTGAAGCTGATGGTCTGGTTTTGATTAACCGTTACATCAAATTTCTCAACCTGCTTGCCATTTTCATCCAGAGCATAGACGGCATCTACTGGCAGATCTTTGCGGACTGGGATCGTCACAAGGGTTGGACTGACCTGATGCACCGGCTGACCATTCGGATCGGTCAAGCTAATGTCATAGGTATCTGTCGGCTGAATCTTGCTTTCTAGTTTTTTCACTGACAGCTGAAGACTGGCCTTGACCAAGTCAGTATTTTTCAAGCGAATGCCAGTTGCGACATCCACCAAGCTGTCATCTTCTACATTGACTTCCGTCCGTGTATCCGAACTACTAGAAGTTGCTGAAGAAGAATTTGACGAACTTTGGGATGACAAAGAGCTGCTAGAATCTTTGCTGGAGCTAGAAGGAGTTGTTTTTGTTGCTTCCTTGATTTTAGCCTCCATTTCAGCTTCTAGCTCTTTCATTTCCTTAAAGACTTGCGCTGCTCGAGCTTGTGTTTCCTCAGTAACTTTGGCTGAAGAGTCTGGCAGAGCTGCATTGGCTGCATCTAGAGCATTTTGCTCCTCAATAAAGCGGGCTTCCAAGGCCTTCCACTTGTCTTGGACAGAAGTACCAAAGAGGTCCTGATGCTTGGCCGCCATATCATAGATATGAGATGCTACCCAGTACCAAGAGTCTGGACTATAGCTAGTTGTGTTAACCTTATAAGCGTCGTAAGTATCTGTGATATTCCCATTATAAGGCAGGTAAGGTGAGAAGCGCGGACTGCCTACCGCCAGCCACATAGTGCCTCCGCCCATATTGGCTGGAACACCGTCTTTGAGCTGGAAGATATGAGCTTCCATGACATTTGGGTTGCCCAATGGATATTTGTAAACAGGGTCTGTCGTACCACGTTGTGGCAGTCCCTTACCATCTAGCTCCATTTGGTCCAGCGGTTTGAACTGAGTGCCCTCAAAGCGATTGCGCTGCATAGCCATAACATCTGCTACACTGATCTTTCTGTCTGTGGAGTGCATGAGATCAAAGTAAGAGTCGTTATAAGACACGGCCGCATTTGGATCTAGACTGGTGATACCTGCCCAGGCACGTGAACGATCTGCCTCTGCCATCGGTGGATTGTAGGACTGAGAAATGTGGAATTTGCCGTCAATTTCTTTATAAGAGTTAGCTTGCTTGGCTACATCCTGAACACCTTTTGAGGCAATGACGTTTTCTGTATCGTCAAAGTCAACACTGCCCAAGAAGAAAGTATTAGGAAAGACAGCATACTTGTCATCTGGGAATTTAATAGCAACATATTGGTGGCCAGATAGGATTTCCATATACCAGACACCAGTCTTGTCAGCAATGGTGATAATATTCCCCTCTGCTGCTCCCTGCTCTCTGACAATCTGCGCCATCAGTTCCACACCCTGACGGGCTGTCTGAACATGAGGCAGAACGACAGTTGTCAGGATAGACTCAGCCAAGCCATTTTCTACATAAGGATCCACTTTTTGAATGGCATCATTGGCCTTGGCAGAAACAGTCGCAGAAATGGAAACACCGTATTCATTGAAGCCAACCTCGTCAAAAATACCTTGGGATGGGGTCACATCTGATACCGAAGTATACTTGTAGCTTTCTGCCGGCAAGGTCCATTCAAAACCGTTGGCTTCATCGACTAGTTTGGCACCACTCGCATTAGTCTTTCTCGGATGAACCAGAAAGACCTTATTGTGATTTGGCTCCAAGTCCTCTGTCCGACCGTAAAGCGTTGTGCCGTCTGCCGTAAGGTCTTTCCCGACAATAAATCCTGTGCAGGCTTCGACCACTTGGAAAGGAAAGAGAAAAATGGTCGAAAGAGCTAACAAGGAACGAAACAATATTTTTTTCATAAAAATATCTCCTTTGTTTTTTTGTAAAAAATTACAAAATTAAATACTATATTCAGTATAGCCTTTTACTTCAGGTTTTGCAAGCGATTTCAAGCTCTTGTTTGATATATTCCCTGAAAATTATTTAAATTTCTAAATCTGTCTTTTTCTCCTTCAAAACCAGTCGGTAGACTTCTATAAAGGTAGCAACGAGAAAGGCAAATAAGAAACCGACAACGATGTTAATCCGATGCTCTGTTTCGAAGAAAGGAGAGTTCCAAATAAAGTGATTGGCAACGGTTGACACGACGCACCAGAGACCAAAGAGACGGTATTTCTTGTAAGCCGTGGAAAAGAGAAGATAAACCCCAACAGTCACCACTGCTGTATAGAGAGTATGCGAAGCCAATCCGCCAGCAATTCTGCCAACTGCTTCTAAGGAACCACTATATTGTCCTCCGAAAGTCACTCTGGATACATAGCCAATATCCTCTATGACTTGAAAGCCAAAACCCGAACTCAGTCCAGCGATTAAGACAGACTGAATATCCTTGCGTCCCAAAATGTAGAGAGCGGCAAAGGCTGTCAGAGACTTGAAAAATTCCTCTGCAAAAGGAGCTGTCAGTGCATTTGTCCAATCATTGAAAACAGCAGGATCCTTGATAAAGTTAGAGTTAATAATATCAATCAAACTATTGCCCGCAAAGCTTAGCCAGCCAGAGATAAAGGCACCTCCAAAGAGGGCTGTTGCTAGAACAATCATCTCAACCGATAACTTCTTGGCAAGTTTTTTAATCAAGAAATAGAAAGGCAGGAAAAAGGCAGCTAAAACAGCTAAGTTCAGAACCAAGTCGCGGCCAGCTTCTAAGGTGACATCCTTCTCCGCCATGTCTCCAAGCTCAAACTGCAAGCCAATACCAGCTAGGACTAAGTAGATATAGAGAGCAATTCTTCTTGTTTTATTCATGACTGTCTGCTCCTTTTCTATTTTTTCCTTTGACAAGATAAATCGCTATTCCAATGACAGTCAGCACAAAGATGACTCCTGCAATAGCAATATCGTAGTCAAAATCTTCCAGACGAATTGTCTCCTCTGTGTCAGAGCCCTCCAACTCCTCAATCTCTTCTAAAGCACTTGTACCATATTCCGCCACGACCTTATCTTCAGCAATCTTTTGGATTTCCTTGAGGCGCTTAAAGACTGAATCCGCTCGCTCCATAGAATCTTTTGTTGCTTTCAGACTGGCTTGTTCTGGCTGTTCAGACAGACTAATCTGCTCGCTGTCATGAGCAGGCTGTTCCTCCATCCATTGGCTTTCCATACGCTCAATTTCACTGCGAATAGAGCCATCTTCAAATAGTTCTGGATATTTTGCAACCAAATCATTGATTCGGCTAACAGTCCAATACCAGGAATTCTCATTATAGGCTGTACTCATTTCTTGATAAGGCTGAGAGGTATTGCTGATATTGCCATAGTAAGGAAGGTAAGGTGCATTGCGCGGACTTCCCATAGCTAGCCAGAGAATCCCTCCTCCAGTAGAGGCAGGTAAATTCTCCTTGAGCTGGAAAATATGGGCCTCCATGACATTTGGATTGGAAATAGGATATTTATAAACCGGGTCTGCTTTGGTTTTATCTGGAATCCCTTTTCCGTCTAGCTCCATCTGATCTTGCGGTTTGAAGTCTGTTCCTTCCAAGCGATTGCGCTGCAAGTTCATCGCATCACGCAGACTAAGCTTGTCGCTGGTTGAGTGCATGAGTTCAAAGTATTCATCATCATATTGCACATCTGCATTGGGATCCAGCGCCTTGATACCAGACCAAACCCGAGAGCGGTCAGCCTCTGCCAGCGGCGGATTATAAGATTGGGCTACATGGAAGCTGCCATTGATTTCCTTATAGGTGCCAGCATCCTGGGCTATTTTTTCCAGATCAGCTGATAAGATGGTGTTTTCAGTATCATTTTTATCTACACTGCCTAGGAAAAATGTATTAGGAAAAACAGCGTATTTGTCATCCGGAAACTTGATGGCAGCGTATTGGTGGCCAGAAAGGATTTCCATATACCATACACCCGTCTTGTCAGCAATCGTCACGATATTGCCTTCGGCTGCACCTTTTTCTCTGACAATTTTAGATAAGAGCTCCACTCCCTCTTTAGCTGTTTTCACATGAGGCAAGACTACAGAAGTTAAAGCTGATTCAGCGATACCGTCCTTAACGTAAGGGTCTACTTTTTGAATATCATCATTAGCACTGGCCGAGACTGTCGCAGATATAGAAACGCCTTCCTCATTAAAACCGGCCTCATCGAAAACTCCCTGCTCTGGTGTCACATCCGGTACCACCGTATACTTGTAGCTAACAGCTGGCAAATCAAAGCTAAAGCCATTGGTTTCATCTACAAATTTATCACCAGCCTTGTTATACTTGCGCTCCCGTACCACAAAATTCTTGTTGTGGTTGGGCTCCAGGTCCTCTGTTCGACCATAGAGAGTCGAACCATCCGTCGTCAAATCCTTGCCGATAATAAATCCGGTACAGGCTGAGACAGCCTGAAAAGGGAAGAGTGTAAGAAGCATCAAGGCTGGAATAGCCCAACTGAAAAATTTCTTTTTCATCAGTTTCTCCTTTGTATATTAATTGATAAAATATTTATCGCATATTTAGTATACTATTCTCTTACCACGGTTGCAAGCGTTTCCAAAACCTCTTCTGCTAGCTAAAATGAATAAATTCCCCTAGGAAAAAATTACTCTAGCTGTATACCTAGCAGCCCCTCCAAGCCTCTTGTATAAATTTCCATAGATGTATATCAAGCTGTATAAAAATTTTTTTGTAAAAGAAAAAAGCCAGATAAAATCTGACTTTAAAGATACGTGGCTGCGGAGGCACAACCCGCAGCCGCGCAAGTGTCGCAGGAAAGAATGGATTGGAAAAAAGAACGAACTTCTCTCCTATTACCAAACTGGTTGTGCTTCATAGCTTAGATTATTTTACCGTCTTCTCTAGACAAGCAATCTTACCATACGCTGACCCGCTTATCTGGAGCCAGATACATGGCATCACCTTCTTTGATTTCTGGATAGGTTTCATAGAAGGCCTCTACATTTTTGAGTTGCTGGTTGACCCGCAGCTCGGACGGAGCATGGACATCTACCTTCAGGAGAAGTTGGTTAAATTGCAGACTGGCCTTGCTTCTCCAGATATTGGCATAGTTTTCAAAGTAATTCTTCAAGTCTGCATCTGGATATTTCTTTTTCACAACTTCGAGAGTAGCTGAAAGCCCACCTGCATCGGCTACATTTTCTGTTACCGTAAGCTTGCCGTTGACCTTGCCGCCGTAGATTTCAATACCATCCCACTGCTTAGTAACAGCTTCAATTTTCTTGTCAAAAGCTTTCTTATCTGCTTCTGTCCACCAATTGTTCAAATTCCCCTCTTCATCAAAGTTTGCACCGTTTGAGTCAAAGGCGTGAGTAATCTCGTGACCAATAACCATACCGATACCGCCATAGTTCTTTTCCATCTCTTGCTTAACATCAAAGAATGGATTCTGCAGGATTGCGGCTGGAAAGTTGATACTGTTATTTTCCTGTGAGTAGTAAGCGTTGATATCATAGGAAGGCATCACCCACTCGTCCTTGTCTACTGGCTCAGAGAAGTGCTCAACATCATATTGATGTTTTGCTTGACTCAAAGCAATTGCATTCTCAAAGAAGGATTTTTTATCGTCTACTTTCAAGGCCTTAGTCGCTTCGCGAACTTTTTCAGGATAGCCGATATAGAGTTTCATAGTATCCAGCTTCTTGACTGCCTTCTGTTTGGTTTCTTCTGATAGCCATTCGTTTTTCAGCATACGTTCCCGATAGACTTCCTTGATATCCTTGACCATTTGGGTCACTTCTTGCTTGGCTTCCTCACCAAAATATTTGCGACCATAGTAAAGACTAAAGACATCTGAAAAAGTTCCTGTTGTCAGATTGTATGCTGCATCTTCTTTTGAAGTTGCTTCCTTAGTACCTTGCAAGGATTTTTGGTACTCTGCAAAAATCAGCCGATAGTCATCGGTTAGAAAACTAGATGCTGATGCTGCCTGCTTCACAAGCATCCAAGATTTGAGCTTGCCAAAGTTCTTGTCATTAACTACCTTGGCAAAATTTTCATAATACTTAGGGTTAGGTACATTGACATCACCAGATTCCTGGCCTAGATAGGCATTGATAATATCGTGAAACTTAAAGGTATCAGAGTAGGCATTGATGTCTTCTGCCGTCTTAGGATGGTGAAGATTTTTAATTTCCGAAGTTTCTTCATTGCTTTGGGCATATTTGGCCAGTTCTCCATCAAATTCTAAGGCTTCTTTGACAATCTTTTCGCTGTTTTTTTCACTGTAGCCCAGCTTTTGCATGGCTTCTTTGAATGCTTTTTCCAGCGGATCCATCATCCTTTTCTTAGCACCTTCATCTTCATAGTAGCTCTTATCCGGCAGCATAAGACTTGGACTGGACAGATTCACTTGTTTCTGATTGGTATTTTCTAGGTTAGAACTAATTTCAAGGGTAAACGGCAGTGCTAGACCACGCTTTTCCCAGTCAACAGCCTTACTGGCTAGGTCCTTCAAATCGGACAAGTCTTCAATTTCCTTGAGATAGGGCTTGAGAGGGGCTAGGCCATCCTTTTCCCGCTGCTTGAAGTCAGTCGCTTGCTGATAGTATTTGATAAACTCAGGCATGCCTTCAATCGTTGACTCTTCTTTACCAGAGACTAGATTTTTGACATCCGCCTTCATCTTATCCTTGACCTGCTCGTTCAGTTCATAAAACACACCGTTAGACGGCTGGTCGCTAGGGATCTCTGCCTTTTCCAGCCATTTCTTATTGATGGCCTGATAGTAATTGGTCCTCACTGTGGCATTCTTATCGATCGGTGTCTCCTGAGGGACAAAGGTCTTATAAGCCCAGTAGCCACCGGCAGCCAAGATTAGGCCGGTCACAGTCAACGTAGAAGTTAGAATAATTTTCGTTCTTTTCTTCATGAGTTCCTCCTTTTATCTTAAGTAAAATATAATTGACTTTTTTATTTTACTCATTTACTTTAACATATTCTTTTTTCCTCGTCAACAGAAAACTGAAGGTCTGGAAAAAATTGCCGCAAGAGGAGAGAATAAGGTCGTTCAGTCTGCTTTTAAAAGTGATCTGCTCTAGACTCACACTTAAAGAAAAACTAAAGTTTCTATCAGCTGTCCTGTTGCTTCCAGCTCTTTTCTCTCCTCCTTACACTTTCTAGTATAGCCTCCAAACTTCAGATATTTCTCAAGAAATTCTAAAATATTTCTAAAGTTTTTTACTAAAATAAAAAGACTGAGACAAAAATATCTCAGTCTAGCTTTATTATGTTCAAAAAATATTGTGGCTGAGACAATTTAAATTGCCTCCCAGACATTTTAAACCTGAACCTCAAAATAAGTGAGCAAAGCTAAATTTTAAAAAATCAACTTCTGTCCCACTGTCTTCTACTGAACCTTTTTAGCCAGCATAGTCGCAAAGCGCAGCTGAATTCGATTGCCATTTTCATCACGTCGGTGGAGGTGACCAGGATTTTCATTGTACTTAACCAGCTCCCAATCCTTGTAATACTCGGCAAGCTCGCCTTCCTTAAAAGTAAAAGGAAAGGGAACAGAGCATGGGAAGTCTTCTGTATCCATAGCACAGACGATGAGATTATAGCCGCCAAGCGCTGTGTGCTCTTGCATATTTCGGATAATATCTGGAATCCGCTCCGCCTGCAGGAACATAAGGACAACAGTGGAAACGATCAAATCATAAGTCTGGGTCAAACTAGCTGAGTTGATATCGTAGCTACCCACTGGCAGATCTAAATCCTCCTGCTCCACAATGCTCCGTAAGATCTCCAGTGCCAGCTCATTCTGATCTACAGCCGTCACTTCAAAGCCCTGCTTGGCTAGAAAGAGAGCATTGCGACCTTGACCACAGCCTAGGTCTAACGCCCGCCCTGGCCGGACTGTCTGCATAGCTTCCAAAACCTCTGAGTGCACTGGATTACTGCCGTATTTCTTTGGGAAATAATCCTCAGGCCGACAGTAAAACTCCAAATACCACTCTAGGTCATCAGTCAGGGCTTCAACCCGATGCCAAGCTTGGGGTTGGGCAAAAGGATTGTCCTGACCAGCCTCAAAGATGTGCTCAGCCAGCTCCTCACCCTCCTCTGACATCTCAACAAACTTAAGGCGTCCCTTGAGAACAGTGATTTTACCCCAAGTTCCCTCTTTGGTATTGTGCTTTCTCTTTACCGCCTCTGGCATGGTCTCAGCCGTCCACAGCGGCATGCGTTTATAAGCTAGCAATTCTTCTGTCATAAAAAATCCTTTCTCTAAAAGCAAAGCTACGAATAATCTAACTGTCTTTATCATACTCGAAAAGCACAGACTTTACAAGTGGAAAAGTGGTCAGAAGTTTTCTGTTTAGTAAATTTGACAATAAACAATTTAAGATAACTACTGTAGATGAGAATCACTAATATAAAACTAAAAAAGACCGGTCACCCGATCTTTCATCTTGTATTAAAGTTCTTCATTTGTCTTGCAATGTCGCGGTTTTGCTCGCGGCGTTTGATGGACTCGCGCTTGTCATAGTCGTGTTTCCCTTTGGCTAAGCCCAGTAGCAGCTTGGCATAGCCGTCCTTGAGATAGACCTTGAGCGGCACCAGCGTCATCCCAGTTCCCTTGGTCTCCTGCTCCAGCTTTTGGATCTGCTTCTTATGCAGCAGCAGCTTTCTGCGACGCTCAGGCTCTTGATTCCAGATATTGCCCTCTTCATAAGGCGCGATATGCACATTGCTGAGCCAGGCCTCACCGTTCTTGATCTGGGCAAAGCCATCTTTGAGATTGATACGGGCTGCGCGGACGCTTTTGATTTCCGTCCCCGTCAGCACCATGCCAGCCTCTATGGTGTCTACGATGGTGTAGTCGTGTCTGGCCTTTTTATTTTGCGCGACGACCTTTCCTTCTCCCTTTGCCATGCTTGGCTCCTTTCTTGACTAGTTCCTTGTAAAATGCCTTCTGGCTCTTACCTTTCTTGGACTTCTTATCTTTCTTATCTCTATAGCCTTTTTCTTTGGAAGGATGGCTGCGCTTGTCATCCTCACGGCGTCTCTTTCTGCCCGACTTACCTCTGCCAGTCTTACTGGTCTTTTCTACCAGGTCAAATTCACTGGGCAGGTATTCAAAGTCAATCTCTCCCGTAGCCTTATCCGCTCGAACCAGCTTGATGCGAATCTGCTGACCGACCTTGAAGATCACGCCGGACTTTTCTGCTTGTAGGGTCATCGTCCGCTCATTGTAGCTGTAAAACTCTGGCAGGTTGGTGACATGAATCAAGCCTTCGACCGTATTAGGCAACTCGACAAAGAGTCCAAACTTAACCACGCTTGAAACCACACCGTCAAACTCTTCTCCGACAAATTCTTCCATGAATTCAGCCTTCTTCATGGCTTCGACTTCTCGCTCAGCCTCGATAGCCCGACGCTCCCGACTGGAAGACTGGCTAGCAATATCTGGAATCACTTGCTCAAAGTGCTCTGCTATTTCTTTAGACTTGCCATAATCCCGTACCATCCGGTGAACCAGAAGGTCTGGATAGCGGCGAATCGGACTGGTGAAATGCGTATAAAACTCCGCTGCCAGACCATAGTGGCCGTGATTGTGCTCAGAGTAGCGAGCCTGCTGCATGGAGCGCAGAAGCATCATAGACAGGACATCCTCATAAGGCTGGTCTTTGACCGATTCCATAATATCCTGCAGAGCCTGCTGACTCATAGAGCTAGCCGTCCCGTATATCCGAATCCCAAAGCTAGAGGCGTAGTCGATAAACTTCTGCACCTTCTCCGCCTTAGGCTCCTCGTGAATCCGATAAATAAAGGGGAGATTCAGCTTAGCAAAATTCTCAGCCACTGTTTCATTGGCCACCAGCATAAAGGACTCAATCATGCGCTCGGCAATTCCACGCTGACGCAGGACAATGTCCACTGGGCGTCCTTCTTTGTTGACCATGATTTTGGCTTCATTGGTATCAAAGTTGAGCGCACCGCGTTTAAAGCGCATGTTTTCCAGAATCTCATGCAGCTGGACCATGCTGTCAATGCTAGGTACAATGGCCTTGAACTGCTCAGCTTTTTCCTGATCTCCTGCGATGATGTCGTTGACATCGCTGTAGGTCATGCGGAAGGTTGTCTTGATGACAGTCTGGGTGATAGTATGCTTGACCACGCGCCCCTTGGCATCTATCTCCATGATCGCCGACTGGGTCAGCCGGTCCACATTGGGATTGAGGGAGCAGATACCGTTGGACAGGCGCTCTGGTAACATAGGCACCACGCGGTCAGTCACATAGACAGAGGTCGCCCGATTGAGGGCTTCCTTGTCCAGCTCAGAGCCTTCCTTGACATAGTAGGACACATCTGCGATATGGACACCAAGTTCAAAGTTGCCATTTTTCAGACGCTTGATATGGACCGCATCGTCCAAGTCCTTGGCATCCGCCCCATCTATGGTAAAGGTAATCTCATCGCGCAGATCCAAACGCTCTTTCAAATCACTCTCAGTCGGTGCATCTGGAATTCGCTCGGCCTCTTCCAAGACCTTTTCTGGAAATTCGGAGACAATATCCATCGACTCCAGCACCTCCAGCACATCAATACCTGGATCGTTGACATGGCCGACCACATCGACCAGACTGGCCACAAAGAAATCGTGTTTCTTGGTAGGATATTTGTCAATAGCAACCTTGAGTACTTCTGTGCCATCCAGAACCAAGGCTGGTTTTTTGACATAAATAGGCTGGCTGACTTTCTGATTTTTCGAGCGAATATAGCCCGCATACTTGGGCTTTTCCTCATCCAGAACCAGCTGGCCAACTGCCGACGTCAGGCTGTGCTCCAAAATATCGATAATCTTAGCCTCAGCTGACGTTCCCTTGATCCGGTCTGCCACCTTGGTGATGACTACTTCCACCGTATCGCCATCAATGGCATGATTGACATCATTACGGCCGACAAAGAGGTCATCCTCTTCCTCATTCAAGGTAACAAAGCCAAAGCCATTCTTGTGGGCATGAAAAACACCCTTGAGTGTCAGACGCTCCTGCTTTTTCTTCTCATAAAGCTCAATCCGCCCCTTGTCATCAAAGCGAATCTGATGCTTTCTTTCCATCTGGGAAATGGTCTTGACCAAGCTACTAAAATCTTTGGAAGACTCTTTCCCCAAAGCAGCCGCCAGCTCATCTACGCTAGCCTGCTGCCTGTCTTTTAAATATTCAATGATTTCTGATTTCATATTCCTCTTCTCTTGATGAGCGTTTTCTTCATCCTTGCTAAATCTCTTTAAAACTTAAAAAATAGGCCGAGACGAAGTCAGAGCCCATTTTATTTACTAGATAATACTGCTAATACCAATGCAATCAGTAGCCAGAAGAAAATCATGATTCCCGTCATACGCTGCATCACAGCTTCAAAACCACGTGCCTTAGGACGTTCAAACAAGTCGTTGGCACTGGCATCAAAGACGTTGCTGGACTGATTTTTGGTTGGTTGCATGAAAATTGCAATGACAATAATAGCTGATAAAATGACTAAAATGGTTAATAATAGGTTGTACATAAATAAAAACTCCTTAAAATCCTATCTATTTTATCATAAAATCTACTTGGATTCAAGATGTAAAGTAACTTTTCTTTCCTTAGGACAATACTTTAAGACCTCAATTTTTTCCGGATGCGTTTTAGTATTTTTGCTGGTCAGATAATTCTGACTGCCGCAGCTGGAACATTTTAAATTTATTTTAACGCGCACTAGATATCCTTCTTTTTAAATAAATTTCGAAAACTAAAGAGATTAGCCAACATACTGACGGCGACCAGCCCTGCTGTTGCATAAAAGACTGAATGATAGCCATAGGCTGCCGCAATGAACGATCCAGACATAGGGCCGACCACTCCACCCAGATAAAAGAAAATCTGATTATAGCTGAAAATCCTAGAGATTCCAAACTTGGGTGTTATCTTACTTAGCAGAGCATTAACACCTGGTATCAGCGCCCCTGTTCCTAGGCCAAATAAAAAGCGATAAAAGCCCAGCTGCATAGGGGAGCCAGCATTGGCACAGAGCAGATAAATCAGGATTGAATAGAACTGAGCCAGCACTAGAAGCCTATGATTGCCGATACGGTCTCCTAACCGCCCCAGAATGCTGGAGCTCATCATGCTGGAAAGTCCCATGCTAGAAACGATGAGACCCGAAACAAAGATCAGATTGTCCTTTTGCCCCAGTTCTCTGACATAGAGGGCAAGGATGGGGCTGATAGATTGAGCTGCAAACTGGATAACAAAGCTGGTCAGAAAGAGATTAATCAACATCTTAGGATACCTGAGTTGGCGCAGCAATTCCCTAAAGCCTACCTCTTCTTGTCGGGTCACTGGCACAAAATCCTCCCGAATCAAATAAAAGGTCATCAAGGCTGCCACTAGAAAGAAGCCGCCAATCAGGAGAAAGACATTGCGAATACCGAACATCTCCGCAATCAGACCGCCAATAAATGGCCCCATAAGATTACCCGCAACGACACCGGTCGAGAGAGTTCCCAGTGCATAACCAGTTTTTTCCTTGGGAGCCTGACTGGCAATCAGAGCTGTACTATTGGGAACATAACCAGCAAAGACACCGTTTAGAAAGCGCAGGAGCAAAAGCCAGAAAATATTGGGTACAAAGGCAATGCCGCCCATCGTGAAAACCATGGCAGTAGCTGCACGTATCATCATAGGCTTACGGCCATAGCGATCAGCCAGACTTCCCCATACAGGAGAGAGCAGTGCCGCTGAGATTGCAGAGAGGGAAATCCCTAGCCCAGCGTAATACTCTACCTCATGACCACTAGCCCCAAGCTGCTCCACAAAAAGTGGCATAAAAGGCGTCACCAGAGAAATGCTGACACCTGTCAGAAAATTCCCAAACCAAGCGATTTTCAGGTTATGTTTCCAGTTTACTTGTGACGTGATAAATCATCCTCTTTCTAATTTCTGCAAAGCATCGAGAAGTTGCTGTCGAGTTTCCTCAAGCGAGCCATTATTATCTATCAGCACGTCCGCCCTCTTTCGTTTTTCTCGGAGAGATAGCTGAGCTGCTATGCGTTTTTCTGCCTCTTCCTGACTGAGAGCATTTCGAGACATAAGACGACTGAGCTGAGTTTCCACCGTCACATCCACCAGCCAGATCTGGTCAAACCAATCTTCATATTGTAGCTCAAACAGCAAGGGAAGATCCATAAAAAAGATGTCTTCCGTCTCTGCCAGCAAATCTCGCCTGCCAGCCAGATCCTCGCGGATAATCTGATTTTGTATTTGACTGGACTGCGCCAAGAGTTCGGGATTCCCAAAAATCATAGCTCCCAGCTTAGGCCGGTCCAAGCGCCCATCTTCCTGTAAAATAGCTGGGCCAAAAGTAGATAAAAGAGCTTGATAAAGCCGTCCCCCCGGCTCTTGCAGCTCATGCACTACCTGATCCGCATCGATGACCTGATAACCCTGCTGCCTCAAAAACTCTGTCACTGTTGACTTACCCGAGGCAATACCACCAGTAATACCGATAATTCTTGCCATGACAGCTACCTCGCTTTCTGGCAGTGAGGGCAGAGATGTGTACCTCGTCCGCCCAGCTTAATTTTCTCAATCGGGCTGCCGCATCTAGCACAAGGTTGACCAGTCTTTCCATAGACCTGCAGAAAATCCTGCATAGTGCCATCCTCACCCAAAGCATTGCGGTAGGTCCGAATGGTCGATCCTCTCTTTTCAATCCCAAGCTGCAAAACTTCTATAATCTGCTCACGTAGACGCTTCACTTCAGTAGGCTTCAGACTATCTGCTGGCCTTGCCGGATAAATTCGCGCACGCCAAAGGGCCTCATCTACATAGATATTACCCAGACCAACGACCAAGGTCTGCTCTAGCAAATAGGGTTTGATGAGCTTCTTGGAACGACTCAAAGCTGCGGCAAAAGGCGACAAAAGAAAGTCCACCTCTGTCGGCTCAGGACCAAGCTTTCTGGCAGTAAAATAAGTCTCCAGCTGGTCCTTTCTCAAGAGCTCCATGGTCCCAAACTTGCGAACATCCTCATAAACAAGCGTCCCACCATCCGTCATCTGGAAAAAAACATGGGCATGCTTGCGCTCAGGCACCGCATCAGGATAAAAAAGATACTTGCCTTCCATTCGCAGATGGGAAATCAGCACTCCACCCGTCAGGTGAAAAAGCAAATACTTGCCCCGACGACCAATCTTTTCAATGGTCTGACCTGGTAAGTCGTGGACAAAGCTATCCACTCCCGTACCAATCATCTTGGCATAGCGGACCTGCACCTGCCCAATCGTCTTGCCAACAACCAGACGCTCCAAACCGCACCGAACCGTTTCCACTTCAGGTAATTCAGGCATAAAGCTCCTTTCTATCTTCTATTTATTAGTCAGAAATATACTCTAAAATATCAGCAGGCTGACAATCCAGTGTTTCGCAGATAGCCAGCAAGGTCGCAAAGCGAGTACCTTTAGCCTTACCTGTTTTTAGAATGGACAAATTTGCTTGTGTAATTTTTGTTATTCCTAATAGAATTTTTAATCACTACTCTTTTTAAAACTTTGGTAAACATCATCAATAAAAATCTTTGCAATACGCTTTTTGAAATCTTCATTACTCAATAGCACTCCAAAGAAATCTTGATTTTGGGTGTAACCATCAGTTAAAGCTTTATCAATTTCATCCTCAAATGAAAATTCGAAATCTTCGCGAGAGTTTACTAAAGCTGATTGCTTCAATTTAGGATTCTTCTTCATCAATTCCCTAATTGAGACTGCCCCGCTAACAGCAATTTGATCATCAATATCTAAATCAAGCTGCTCATTAATTTCTTCAATGATTTCAGACAATTTTTTCTCTTGTTCTTCAGAAACATTTGATAAATTCGGCTTATTTAGTGTCACCGAATAATTTCCCTCTAACTCTGCCACAGTGTAAAAACCGGTTTGTTTGTGTTTCATATAATCTACAACAATCTTATCAGCAATAGTGAAATCATTCCCTCCCAATCGGACATCAATCATTTTCACAAGACCTTGCAGATAATTGTATCGTTCATGAAGCAATTCATTTTGATAAGCTGTAGCCTGAATCAAGAAGGTATACATCCGTAAAAATCCACGAATAACTTTACGGATATTTACTTGTTCTTTTTCATCAAAACGCTGCACTCGTGCATACCCGTTTGACAGTAGAGCGAGCATCTTTTGTTTATCGCGGCTGGAACGTTTCTCTTGATATAAGAATTGATTATAGGCATGAACATCATCATTATCTACTATTCCATAACTTTCAATTTTAGCATCTAAATCAAATACATCGCTCGGAGTAATCGTTTCAGTCAAAATTGTTTCTCGGTAGTAGGGAGCAAAAGCTCTATTAATATCCTCATAGGTATTTTTAAAATCAAGAATAAAAGTCTTTTTGTGATAGCCTTTTACAATACGATTCAAACGAGATAAAGTCTGTACTGCTGCTACATCACGCAACTTTTTATCTACATACATAGCCAATAATTTAGGCTGGTCAAAGCCCGTTTGATATTTATTTGCAACGATTAGCACTTGATAATCATCAGTATCAAACTTACTTTTGAGCTTATCTTCACTAAAGCCATTCATAGAAGATTCGCTAAATTCAGCTCCATCAAGGCTCAACCTTCCTGAAAAAGCGACGGCCGCTCCGATACTAGTAATATGATGCTCTTTTAAATATTTCTTAAAAGCTTGTTGGTATTTGACAGCTGCCTCACGTCCTGAAGTTACAATCATTGCCTTTCCATGTCCACCTA
Organism: Streptococcus sanguinis; assembly: GCF_013343115.1. NCBI lineage: Bacteria > Bacillati > Bacillota > Bacilli > Lactobacillales > Streptococcaceae > Streptococcus > Streptococcus sanguinis. The sequence continues at coordinate 536,854 of NZ_CP054570.1, read as the reverse complement.
AATCAGCCATGATGTCATGAGTAATAAAATGGTCCATGATAATTTCGACCTTTTGATGAATATTTTCATCAGATAGCTCCACAAATTTAGCAATTTTCCGCTTTGCCACTGTCGTTTTGAGTTCAGGATCCTCTTCGACCGCCTTATTTAGCTTGTAGTATGTTTTATAAGTGGTGTAGTTATTGAGAACATCTAAAATAAAACCTTCCTCAATAGCCTGCTTCATACTGTACAAGTCAAAAGGAACCTTTGAACCATCTGGTCTAGTAGAGCCAAACAACTGCAATGTAGTAGCTTTAGGTGTCGCTGTAAATGCAATAATAGAAATATTATCTTGTTTCCCTGTACGGGCAATTTCCTGTTCAATAGCATCGCCGACAGACACTTCTTGTGGCTCATCCATTGTGCCGTTCTCTATATCCGTTTCAGTCAATACCTGACTGACTGCACTCATATAGGAGCCAGTCGTAGAACTATGCGCCTCATCAATCAAAACGGCAAATTTCTTTTCTGCTGTTACACCCGCAGACATCCAGTTTGATTTATTTATTTGTGCAAACTTATGGATAGTGGTCGCAACAATTTTTGTATTCCCAGCAAGTGCATCTGCTAAGTCGCTAGAAGTAGCCTTATCATCCATAACCTTAATCACACCAGGCTGATGCTCAATAGAACGAATAGCATCTTGAAGTTGACGGTCAACAACGATACGGTCAGTAACAACCAAAACTGTATCAACGATATTTTGATTTTCTTCATCATGAAGACTAACTAAGCTGTGTGCCAACCAAGCAATCGTATTTGTTTTACCCGACCCCGCAGAATGCTGAATCAGATAGTTTCTATCAGTATGGTTGACTCGCATATCTTCTAAAATACGATTAACTGCTCGTCTCTGCTGATAACGCGGAAAAATGATATCCTTTTTATCAGGCGTTAAAAAGATAAAACGTTCAATCAACTGTAGGATACTTTCTTTCTTCAGCAAATCTCTCCATAGATATTCTGTTTCTGGCCCCTGATTATTCTGGGGATTCCCTGCTCCTTGGTCAATCCCTTCACCCTTTCCTTTATTAAAAGGCAAGAAGTAGGTATCTGATCCCTTAAGCTGAGTTGTCATATAGACTTCCATCCAGTCAACCGCAAAACTAACTAATACTCCTGCATTAAATCGGAAAAGACGATTTTTAACATCACGTCCTTTTAACTGATTAATAGCATCCTGGACAGATTGGCCACTTGAATTTAGTTTCAACTCAATAGCAAACAAGGCTAAGCCATTAAGAAAGATGACTAAGTCAATACGTTCTTGGTCCTTATAGACCACTTCTTCCATTACTGTCAAGCGATTTAAATTATACTGATGACTAGCCTTTTCATTAAAGTCTGTTGCTGGTCTGCGGTACATAAGACGAAGTTTTTTATTCTCAATATACACTCCATCTTTTAAGGCAAATAGAAGACCACCTTTGATAATTTCTTGATTAATCAAATTGAGAATAGTCTCTCTATCAAAACGCTTCAAGAGTTTTTCGACAGTTGCTTCTTGGGTTGACATCAGAAATTCCCATAAAATATCTATATCCATAGCCAACCTTTGATTATAAGCAGACTGAGCACGCTGAATATAGCCATTATACTGAATGAGATCTTTTAAAATCCATTGCTGAAAATCATAACGCTCAGTAATATTTAAATTTGCCATCTGCTCTCCTTATCCTTCATCAGCAAGAGATAAAATCTCCAAATACATATCCAATCTTTCATTGATATATTTGGCAAATAAATCCTCCATTGCAGATAAACTTCCTTTTGAATGAAAGTCATCAAATGCTTGGTAATAAGCTAATCTGTCCATAAATTTTATATCAATTGGTGGATAGCCTGCCTTCATCAACTCCAAATTCACCAAGAGCCTACCTGTTCGGCCATTGCCGTCAATAAACGGATGGATACTCTCAAAGGCAATATGAAACTGAGCTAGTTTGGTCACCATATTTTCCTGACTTGCAGCATAGTCCATTAGGATCTTCTCCATCAATGGAGCAATCATATACGGCTGAGCCGGTTCATTGGCTGCTCCCATGATGCGCACCGGGACTCTCCGATAAATGCCTCGGTCATTTTTTTTATCCGCTAATACTAGATAATGAATATCCTTTATCATCTGTTCTGACAAAGGCTGGTTCTCCTCAACAAGCCTTTGAACATACTGAAAAGCCTCCTGATGACCGATTGCCTCCATATGATCTTTTAAAGGCTTTTGGTCAATAGTCAATCCACGCAGGACCAAATCTGTCTCACGCAAGGTCAGAGTATTGCCCTCAATGGCATTTGAATTATAAGTATATTCGACTGTGAACTCTTCATTCAGCCGCTCCAGCTCTCCATCCGTCAAAGGGCGAAGTTTTGATAACTTCATCATCTTTTCATCAATCAAAGGCAAGAGGCTCTCTGCTTTTTTATAGCGACCATCCGCTGGTTTTCTGGCATCTGAGGGAATTCTCCACAAACGCCCTTCTTGGACAGCACCCGGAATCTTTCCCTGACTGCACAGAGACCGAACTCGACGATCAGAAATCCCCCAGAGATCAGCTGCCTGCCTCACTGTCATATACATGAGCACTCCTCACTTTCTCCCTCTATTATACCATAGTTCGGAACAATATGAGGAATAACGGAACAATATTTGCGGATTAACGGAAGGATAATAAACGGAAATAATATGTAGGCCATACACATTAGTCTTATAAAACTCACTATTCCCAATTATGTCCCCATTACTTACAAATATCTAATTAGTCTTTCTTTTTTCCTTTTCACTATCTAAACTTAAACATAGAATCTTTCTAAAAGTTAATACTAAACTACATAGCGATAAAATGAAATACAATAAACTTCCGATAAAGATGCTCATACCCACATGTACAATATTTGCTGAGTTATTTTGTTCAAGAGATATAAAAATAGAAGGAAAAATTAATAATAGTACTGATAAAATCGACAGATCAAAAAGTTGTTTCATTATTAGCAAGTCTAAATTCAGAGTTTTTAGTTTTTTGATAAATGGATTGTCCGGTAAAAATGAAGTAATACTAAATGAAGCTATAAGTACACCTGATGTAAAAATAAGGACATTTTGAATAGATGATAGAAAATCTGCATAATTCTGAAAAACGGACAATTTGATTGGACATATCAAAAAATACAAAGCTACTAACAAAGAAAGGAAAAAAAATATTTTTTTCTCATGTTTTCTAATTTTAGTAATCATTCAAATACTCTTCCCTTACTTTATAAGCTCTTTCAAGTTTATCATAAAAGACATTGTTATCAACTTCATCTAGATAATATTTTTCATAATAGTTTAACTTATGAGTTACTAAATCAATTATCTCTGAGTCACCATAAACAGACATAGTTCGGATCTTCATATTCTGGTTATCTTTATACGAACACAATTCGTCTATAGCGCGTTTAATTCTATTTTTATTTAAACTAGCTCCCTTTATTCTCATTTCCATACTTTGTGCCGACATCTCTTTAGCAAATTCAACACCACTATTAATATCTTTTACTTGCTCTGAGAATAACGATAAATTTTCTGGAATAGCAATTGAAAAAACAACGTCATGGATATGTCGCATGTTATTTAGATTTTCAATAGCATTTTTATCCTTTATAATATTAAATTCGAATTCTCTATAATCAATACCAACCTTTAAGGCTATGAATTTTCTTAATTCTTCTATTGTAGTTTGAGATTTACCGCGTTTCTGAACTAAAATGCTATTGTTGAAATCATATAAAAATTGAGCGTCATTAGCTATTCCTTCGGTATCTTCTTTTTCTACTATATCTCTATTTTGAGTCTGAATATCATCTATCTGAATATCTTGATTCAAATCAACTTTTGCAATAGTAAATAATAAATAAGTATCCGTTTTTCGAATATCGCTACGTAAATAATAAGATAGATTTCCAATAGATTCTGTACTAAGTGGTGTCATTGGATTAATCTCAGCAAAAAAAGCATTAATCTTTGAAACGGCATTTTCTTTAGAAACAACTTTATAAAACAGACACTTGAATTCGCGTTCTACAACCATCTACACTCTCCTTTTCCCTGTCACATAATCATAAATAAGAGTTTGTCGTTGTTTGTTAATATTTTTAATTTGCTCGTTCTTGATTTGAATAAGTTTATCTATTTGAACTGTTTTCTTATCAAGAAAATCAACAACTTGTTCTTGTTCTTCATTTTTAGGCTGAGGAATGCTCCAATTTTTTATTAAATTTTGACTGATATTTGGTTGAGTCCCACCTTGTGCAGAAAAAATCAAATTACTCTTACTTGCTTCTATAGCATATTTCCCAAAGCTAACTTTTTCAGAGGATCCCAACATTGCGACAACTGCTTGATTAACACAAGCATCAATGTAACTAACAGCCACATTGCCAACTGAAGCACCGTACATTGCTAAAGCAACAAAAGGTTGTTGATATATTTTTAATGCCGAAGTAGATTTAAAACCTTGATAACTAATAGTTTTACTTACACTCGTCACCGTATCAGTTTGATATAAATCTCCAGATTGAATCCAATTTATATCACCATCATAGAATATTTCATTATCGCTTTTAGGAGTAGAGCCACTACCAATTTCATCAAAGATATATTTGATAGCTTTTACTCCCCATCCTTCAGGTACATGTCCAATCCAGTCGATTCCTGAATCTTTCAGTGGGACTGTTTTATCCAGTCCTTTTGTGACGGTCTCATAAATCAAGCTAGAGCGGTAGTCTTTGAGTTTTTGAATCTGCTCCTCCAGTAGACTTTTAACCTTATCCAACTGAGCAGTTTTCTTATCTAAGTATCTAGATATAGAATTTTGCTCATTTATGTTGGGTAGTGCAAAAATAAATTCTCCCATTTTTTCTTGAGACAATGAATCCATAGTACTACCTATCGAAACTTTTTGAAAATAATTTTTAAATTCTAGAGAGCTTAAAACGTAATAGAGAAAGTGATTTTCATATCTATTAAACAAAGGTCTAAGTACAAGTAAATGACTATTTAACGACGCACTATCTGGCAATTCATCAATAAGTGCTAATTTCCCAACAGTTCCATCTTTTGTAACTAGTAAGTCTCCCTGCTTTAACTGAATTTCTGGAGCTTGTTCATATCTCTTTTGTGATATATGATATGCTGTATCCCAGTTGACTCGACCATTTTTAAAATCGGTTCCTGTAACTAAATACGGTCCCTCATCAATAAATTCATCAGCTTTTAATCCTTGCCAGCCGATTCTCCCCTTCATATAAGTAAAAAATTTAACTTTAATTACTTCCCACTCCTCTGGTATCTGCCCAATCCAGTCAATGCCACTCTCTTTCATCCTAGTCATGTTTGAGCTCCTCCAAGAGGTTTTGTAGTTCTTCTTCAAGCTCGTAGAACTCTGCCAAGAGCTTATCTGCACTTTCTGGGGCTTGGTACTGGTAGAAATACCTAGTAAAAGGAATTTCAGCTCCATAGCCCTTTCCCTCATCAAACCAATAGTGGGCGTCTGGTACATGTGGATAGACTTCACGCGCAAAGTAGTCTTCAACATTCTCTGTCAGTTTGACGATTTCACTATCCTTGGTGGTCTTATCATAGACAATACCATCTGCTATCTCGCCAAACTTGTCCTTCTTGGTCGTTGTGACAATTTCTGCTGTCTTATCCATCTCGCTCATAGCAAGCGCAATAGCATTGACATTAGCTGGTGTCACCTTCACCTCAGATAATAGCTCTCTGATTACCTGACTAAATTCCTCAAAATTAGGGTAGCTGTCATCAGTGATTCCAAGCCGGAGAGCATTTAATAACTGCTCCTGCTTAGTTTTCCCCGCTGCTAAGTCTTGTAATTTCTTCTCATCATTGGCTGTGCGAGGCTCCATTTCAAGCAGTTCCTGATATTGGTATTCATCATAAAGCTTTGCTACAAATGGGACACTTTTAACCTTTTCGATGGTATCTTCAGTAATTCTGCCTCGACGTTGCAGAGGCTGCATAACGATATACTCTTTATAAAGAAATTCTTTGTTATCAAATATTTTCACATGATCGTTTTCTTCAAAATTATGGTACCACTGGATAATCTGCCGGATATTGTCCTCAGAAAGTTCACGACGCTTTTGTCCCAGAGACTTTCTCAATGGTACAAACTCTTCGGTCGCATCGATAAACTGTACCTTATTCCGACGCTTAGGAGCTTTATTTTTATTGTAGATCCAAATATAGATGCCAATTCCTGTATTGTAGAAAAACTGACCAGGGAGTGCGATGATAGCTTCTAGCAAGTCATTCTCTAAGATATAACGCCTAATCTGACTTTCTCCAGATGTTGTTCCACCTGAAAAAAGCGGAGACCCGTTAGAAATAATAGCTGCACGTCCATTCTTTTCTAGTTTAGCCAAGCCATGCAAGTGGAAAAGCAGCTGAGCATCACCTGTTGCCGGAGTATTGACAAACCGACCTTGTCTGCCATCGGTTGCCTCAAAGAGTTCTTGATCTTTTTTGACAGCCTGTTCTACACCATCATCTGCGTCCTTTCCTCCCCAAGACTGGCCAAAGGGAGGATTGGCAATGACAAAATTCATCTTTTTGTCCGCAAAGGGATCACCATCTTTAAGAGTATCTGTCTTCACAAAGTAGTCAGAATTTTCCTGCCGAATCAGCATATCTGCCCTTCCGATACCATAAGTTTCTGAGAGATATTCCTGACCAAAGAGAAGAACATTCACTTCAGAATTCAAACGGCGAATATAACTTTTGGCTGTAGCCAGCATGCCTCCTGTACCAGCAGCCATGTCTAGAATTTTTACTATTCTCTTATCTACAAACAGTTCCTCATCTGCTTCAACGAGCAGTAAGTTGACCATCAAAGCAATGACCTCCCGAGGTGTATAGTGAGATCCTGCTTCCTCATTTTCGGAGAAACGGCGAATGATGTCTTCAAACATATAGCCCATTCGCATAGAATCCACTGTACTCGGGGATAGATCAATTTTGGAGAATTTCTTAATGACAGTGAATAGGCGTCCTGTCTGTGCCAAGGTATGGACCTGCTCCTTAAACTTAAGGTTTTCAATAATGTCCTTTACTCGTTTGGAATAACCATCTAAATAAGCGAGAAAGTTTTCTTCGATTGCATCAGGATCATTTTGCAAATTTTCAAGAGTAAAAGGGCTTGTATTATAGTATTTATATCCTGATATATCTTCAAGAATCTGTTCCGGTGTTTTTTTGTCTTTCTTGTAGGCTGCAATCACTTGATCCTTGGTTGGCAGTAGAGCTGCTTCCAATCTAGCTAATACAAACATGGGAATAATCACATCACGATATTTATCTGCGCGATAGGCTCCTCGAAGTGTATTCGCAATAGACCAAACTGTGTTGACATCGCTAGAAATATTAACATCATTTTTCTGAAAAAGAGGAAGTTGTGATTTTAATTTTGACATATATATACTCTATTTCCAATTCTTATTTTAGTATCTTTCTGGTGAAAAAAATGTAGACCATCTCTCGTTTGTAGTAAAAAGAGATAACAAAATGTTATGCTCTCTTTCACTGCTATTTCAAACATAATTTTTCAAAGCTTGCTTAGAACCTCAATACTCCTTCTTATTATAGCCAAAGTCCGCCAAGTCCAGCTTCTTGTCCCGCCAGTTTTTCTTGACTTTGACCCAGGTTTCTAGGAAGACCTTGTCCCCCAGCATGAGCTCAATATCGCGCCGAGCCATGGATCCGATTTTCTTCAGCATGGAACCGCCTTTGCCGATGATAATGCCTTTTTGGCTGTCGCGCTCCACCATTATGGTCGCTCGGATATGGACCTTGTCCGTTTCCTCGTCTCGCTTCATGCTGTCAACAACCACCGCGACTGAGTGGGGAATTTCCTCCCGTGTCAACATCAACACTTTCTCCCGAATCATCTCTGACACCAGAAAGCGCTCCGGATGGTCGGTAATCTGGTCTTCTGGGAAATACTGGAAGCCTTCCTCCAGATTCTCACTGAGAATATCAATAAGATGGGACACATTATTGCCCTGCAGGGCTGAAATCGGCACGATTTCTTTGAAGTCCATCTGCTGACGGAAATCATCAATTTGCGCTAAAAGCTGATCCGGATGGACTTTATCAATCTTATTAACTACCAAAATAACTGGTACTTTGGCCGCTTTCAGGCGTTCGATAATCATGTCATCGCCCTTGCCACGCGGCTCATCAGCCGGCACCATGAAGAGAACGGTATCCACCTCACGCAGGGTGCTGTAAGCTGCTTCCACCATAAAATCACCTAGAGCCGTCTTGGGCTTGTGGATTCCCGGCGTGTCGATAAAGACAATCTGCTCCTTATCCGTCGTGTAAATCCCCATAATTTTATTGCGAGTGGTCTGAGCCTTGTCGCTCATGATGGCAATCTTCTGCCCCATAACATGATTCAAAAAGGTTGATTTCCCAACATTAGGACGTCCCAAAATAGCTACAAAACCTGATTTAAAAGTCATTATTTTACCTCAATATTTCCATTAAAACAGCAGAAAATCGGCAGTCTCCCCCGATTTTCAAATCTTTAAAAAATCCAATCCCAAATCTTGGGAACAAAAATAATCAGTCCCGTCACAACTGCAAAGCCAGACACGACCAGAACAGCTCCCGCTGCCATATCCTTGGCATTCTTAGCCCGCATAGAAAAGTGGTAATCACTGGCCAGATCTACGACATTTTCAATGGCAGAATTGACAATCTCAAAGGCAATGACTAGAAAAATGCTCAAAAAGAGAAAGAGCCATTCTATCGCGGACAAGTCAAAAATCAGTCCCGCAACTATCACCGCCAGAGCCGAAAGTACATGCTTGCGCAGGTTGCGCTCCTCTTTAAAGGCTGTAAAAATACCGGTTAAAGCAAATTCCAGACTCGAGACCACATCTCGATTTTTCCATTTGCGTTTGTTATTTCCTTGTGAGTCCATAAGCAGTTAAAATTTCTTCCTGTAAACCAAACATTTCTGCTTCTTCTTCCGACGTATAGTGATCATAGCCGTTGATATGCAGAAAACCATGCACTGCCAAAAAGCCCATCTCCCGCTCAAAGCTGTGGCCGTATTCTTCAGCCTGCTCACGTGCCTTGTCCACTGAAATGAACAGCTCGCCGATATAGGCGTCAAAATCTTCCAGCATCTCAACTAGCTCAGGATGGTCCAGCAAATCCTCCTCGTCAACAGCGATGTCCAACTCAGGCTTATACTCCAAGCTAATCACATCCGTCGGCCGATCCGTATCTCTATATTCCAAGTTGAGTTCATGGCTACGCGCATTGCTGACAAAAGTCACAGCCATTTCCTTATTTTCCTTGCCCGTTTTCTGGGCCGCAAACTCCAAAATTTCCTGAGTCTGTTTAAGAATCTCTTCTGAAACCTGACCCGTTTCATCTACCATTTCGATATACATATCTTACCCACTCTGCTAGTATTACCTTATTATATCATATTTTGACTCACTTTAGGGAGCCGAGGGCAGGGTTTTGGAAAATAGCAGAGCAGATTTGTCAACCACTCACCGCAAAGACAAAAGCAGTTCTTTTTTTATTTTGTACCTCCTCAAAACTTTGCTTTTCACTACCAGTTATCATTGACAAAAAGAAAAGGCTGGGAAAACCCAACCTTGTCCTACAAGATGCTAATTGCCGGGATCGAACCGGCGACCTCATCCTTACCATGGATGCGCTCTGCCAACTGAGCTAAATCAGCGTACCTATCTAATATAACATGTAGATAGGTGCTTGTCAATATCCTTTCTCATTTTTTTGCAAAATAATCTTCCCTAGTCAGATAGTAATGCAACCGCGTCACTATGCAGCCTTTCTCATGCTTGTCTAGTGATGCGTAAGGCTCTTCGTGGGAATATTTCATACCAGACTTGACCATAACCCTGCCAGATGCTGGATTATCCACATCATGCAGCGCCACAAGTTTGTGCATCCCGATTTGCTCAAAAGCCAGCTTGATGACTGCGCGATTGGCCTCTGTCGTATAACCCTGATTCCAGTATTTTTTATTGATTACATAGCCGATAGCTGCCGTTTTCAAGTCCAGTCTAATCTTATGCAGGTCAATAGTCCCGATGAATTTGCCGCTCTCCTTTACTTCTATTCCCCAGCGTCCCAGAGGATTAGCCAGATAAAAGAGAGCGATATTATTGCGTGTTTCTTCCAGGCTTTTGTTTGTCTCAAAAGTATAGCGAGTATTTTCCTCATCTGAAGAGTACTCAAACATTGCCGGGGCATCCTCCAAGGTCACCGGACGCAGAATCAGCCGCTCAGTTTCCAGTCTTGCATGACGAGCCAGCTTGACATAAATATTTTCCATCAGGGCCTCCTATTTTTCTTAACAGAATAGCACAATTCACTAATGAAAGCAAACCGCTCCGATTTTTTCTTGATTTTTGAAGCGTTTTCATATACAATAAAAACATCTTAAAAAAGGAGCATATTTTTTATGTTAATCGGTATTCCAAAAGAAATCAAAAACAATGAAAATCGTGTCGCTCTGACACCAGCTGGTGTTCAAAGCCTCGTTGGTAAAGGACATGAAGTGCTGATTGAGACAAATGCTGGGCTGGGATCTGGTTTTACAGATGCAGACTATGAAAAGCAAGGTGCAAAAATCGTTCCTACTGCTGCAGAAGCTTGGGCAGCTGAGCTGGTGGTCAAGGTCAAAGAACCTCTGGCAGCTGAATATGGCTTCCTCCGCGACGACCTCTTGCTCTTTACTTACCTGCACATGGCTGCCGCTCCTGAACTTGCAGATGCTATGACAAGTGCCAAGACGACTGGTCTGGCCTACGAAACTGTCCGCGATCAAGATGGACAACTGCCACTCTTGATACCTATGAGTGAGGTGGCTGGTCGGATGGCGGTCCAAATCGGAGCCCACTTCCTGACTAAGCGTGAAGGCGGATCTGGCGTACTTCTCGGCGGTGTACCGGGCGTTCCAAAAGGAAAAGTTACCATAATTGGTGGCGGTGTCGTAGGTACTCATGCCGCTCGTATTGCTCTAGGACTAGGTGCTCAAGTGACTATTCTGGATATCAGCGCTAAGCGTCTGTCTGTCTTAGAAGATGTCTTCGGCCATCAAATCCAGACCCTCATGTCTAATCCTTTCAATATCGAAGCTAGCGTTCGAGAAGCAGATGTCGTGATTGGTGCCGTCCTCATTCCAGGTGCGAAGGCTCCAAAACTGGTGACAGACGATATGGTTAAGCAAATGCGTCCTGGCTCTGTCATTGTAGACGTAGCCGTTGACCAAGGCGGTGTCATTGAAACAGCCGACCGCGTGACGACCCACACCGAACCTGTCTACGAAAAACATGGCGTCCTCCACTATGCAGTTGCTAATATCCCTGGTGCCGTAGCCCGCACTTCTACCATTGCCCTGACCAATGTCACCCTTCCTTATATTGAAGCCTTGGCAGGAAAAGGCTTCAAACAAGCCATTACAGATGACCAAGGACTGCGCCAAGGTGTAACGACTTACCAAGGTCATATCACCAGCCTGCCAGTTGCAGAAGGCCTCAACAAGAACTACACATCTATTGACGAACTCGTTTAGTTGAAAATTTCGACTTTAAAATCAATCTCACAAAAAAGAGCAGAAATAAATCTGCTCTTTTCGTATGTTATTCCATTTCTTCTGGCTCAGTTGCAGCCTCTCTAACAGGAGTTGGTTCATAAGCTCGGATAATCTCCGCCACCACTGGATGACGAACGACATCCTTAGCTGAGAAATGAACAAAATCAATCTGGGAGATATTCTTCAATTTCTCCTGAGCGTCAATGAGGCCGGACTTAACATTGCGAGGTAGGTCAATCTGGCTGATGTCTCCATTGACAATCATCTTGGACTGGAAACCGAGGCGTGTCAGAAACATCTTCATCTGCATGATGGTAGTATTCTGTGCCTCGTCCAGAATCACAAAAGCATCATCCAGCGTCCGCCCCCGCATATAAGCTAAAGGTGCAATTTCAATGATTTCTCGCTCCATAAGGCGCGTCGTCTGATCCTTACCTAAAATCTGATACAAAGCATCATAGACTGGACGCAGATAAGGATCCACCTTTTCCTTAAGGTCACCAGGCAGAAAGCCCAAACTCTCACCAGCTTCTACCGCTGGCCGTGTCAGAATGATTCGCTTGACCTGCCCACGCTTGAGAGCTGTCACGGCCAAGGTCACCGCTAGAAAGGTCTTCCCTGTTCCGGCTGGCCCGATACCAAAGACAATATCATGATTTTTAACACTGTCCACATAGATTTTCTGACCAAGTGTCTTGACCCGAATTGGCTTGCCATAGCTGTCCTTGATAATCTCTTCTTCGTAAAGAGCTACAAACTTATCAATTTCATCATTTTTGACCATGGTAATGGCTGTCACAACATCGGGAGTACCAATGGTCATGCCACGATTGACCAAGACCAACAGAGCCTGAATGACCTGTCTGGTCTCTTCACAGGCAGCCTTCGTACCTAAAATCTGCACAATCTCGGTTCGGGCATGAATAGTCACCTTCAATTCCTGCTCCATCAGGCGCAGATGGCGTTCATTAGAACCAAAAAGATGAAAGGCATCATCTGGATGGCCCAGTTTCAATTCTACTGAATGTTCCTGCAAACAAAGAACCTCTCTATTTTATTTTTTTGAATGAATTATCTTTATTATATCAAAGCAAGCAGAAAATGACTATCCCTAGCCACTATCCACTTAATGCGCCTGATATTCCTCCCAAATAGCATCGAACTCGCCAAGGTTAAAGGAAAAATTTGCATGCTCCTCCAGAAAACGACTGACCTCGTCAAAATCATCCGTATGCTTGGGAAAGGCTGTATCCTGAAAAGCCAAATCCGCCAAAATAGCCTTGGGCTCCTTGCTCTTAGGATTTCGCTCTGTCATCAGCCAGCTGTAAAAAGATTTTCTCATAGGTTCCTTTCATTTCTTTAAGACAGTATCCTTCCAAGCATCAGCTCTAGATACGTGATTCTTTATCCTCACACCAACTCCGTTCCGGTCGGATCTTGCTTGATTTTACCAGCTTTCATCAGCCCACCTAGAGCTTTTTTAAACTGGCCTTTGGAAATACCAAAGGTAGCCTTGATGTCGTCTGGTGAAGACTTGTCGTTCAAGGTCATAAAGCCGCCATTGCTCTCCAGATAGGTCAGAATCATCTGGGCATCGTTTTCCAGCATTTCAAAGGAACGAGGCTTAAGCGAGAGGTTAAGAGTGCGATCTACTTCACGGAAGCCAATCACCCGTGCATCTAAGACCTGCCCCAAACGTGGCTCTGCATAGCGCTCACTCGGATGAATGAAGCCCAGCATATTATTCTCTGGCAGGTAAACAAAAGTGCCAGAAAGCTTGAGACGATAAACGATGGCTGGCCAGTTTTGGTTCTGCATGTTATTGTAGGCAGGACGAGCCAGACGCTGGAAATCCTCCTGATAAGCCAGTTGACCCCAGATGCGGTCTTTCTTATCTACTTCCATACGGATATAAAGGCGGTCCCCCTTCTTAGGCCAGAGTTCCTTGATTTCTGGCAAGATGTCTAGTGACACGACAATTTGCTTATCCGGCAGACCGGTATCAACAAACACGCCTAAATCCTTGCGAACCTCCGTTACTGTTCCCCAGCCAAACTGGTCTTGAGTAGCTGTAACTTCAAGAGTTGTCAGACGAAGCTTCTGCTTCATATCGCTGTAGGCAAAGCCTTTGACAGACTGCCCCAGCTCATGCGCGCCCTCTTCCTTAGAAAGAGCGTAAACCTGACCGTCCTTTTGAACAAAGTAAAAGCGATCATTTTCATCCGTGATGATACCCACGATGAAGCTGGCAAGATTTGTATTCATATAGACCTATTTTCTACCTTGCTTCTTCAAACCGGGCAAGGATTTTTGATGTTAAAACAACTCAGTCAGCCAAAGCCAACTGAGTTTTGATTCTGATAAAAATGTTAAACTTCTAAAAGTTCTTTTTCTTTATTTGCTGTCATCTCGTCGATATGTTTGACAGCATCGTCCGTTACTTTTTGAATATCCTTTTCCAGGGTCTTCAATTCGTCTTCAGTGATTTCTTTAGCTTTTTCCTGCTTCTTAGCTTCGTCCATAGCATCGCGGCGGATGTTACGGATAGCAACTTTAGCATTTTCACCGACCTTTTTCACTTCTTTAGCCAAGTCTCGGCGAGTTTCCTCTGTTAGAGCTGGAATGACCAGACGAATCACAGAGCCATCGCTGGCTGGCGTAATCCCGAGGTCAGAAGCATTAAGCGCACGCTCAATGTCCTTGATAGAAGACTTGTCAAAAGGTGTCACCAAAAGAACACGCGCTTCTGGAATCGTAATAGAGGCGATTTGGTTGAGCGGCGTTTCTACTCCGTAATATTCCACATGGATGCGGTCCAAAAGGCTGGCATTGGCGCGGCCTGCACGAATGCTACCAAATTCACGAGCCAGACTTTGGTGCGAGTGGGTCATTCTTTCTTTTGCTTTTTCTACAATTGCATTTGCCATGAGTTTCTAATCTCCATTCTTATAAATTATTTGATACTGTTGTTCCGATTTGCTCACCGATAACAACGCGTTTGATATTGCCTGGCTCATTCATGTTAAAAACAACCAAGTCAATATCATTGTCCATAGACAAGGTCGAAGCCGTTGAGTCCATAATCCGCAGCCCCTTGCTGATGACATCCCGGTGGGTCAGCTCATCAAACTTAACAGCGGTCTTGTCTTTCTTAGGATCGGCATTATAGACACCGTCCACGCCATTTTTAGCCATGAGAATCGCATCTGCTTCAATCTCTGCTGATCGCAAGGCAGCGGTTGTATCGGTTGAAAAATAAGGAGAACCAATACCTGCACCGAAAATTACGATACGGCCTTTTTCCAGATGACGAAGGGCTCGACCACGGATGTAAGGCTCAGCCACCTGCTGCATAGCAATCGCTGTCTGCACGCGCGTATCTACACCGACTTGCTGCAGCGAATCCGCCATTACCAGCGCATTCATGACAGTGCCCAACATACCAGTATAGTCGGCCTGCACGCGGTCCATGCCCGCTTCTGCTGCCGGCTCACCCCGCCAAAGGTTTCCGCCTCCGATGACCAGAGCAATCTGAACTCCCAAATCGTGAACTTCTTTGATTTCTTCCGCCATCTTCTGAACGGTTTGAATATCAATACCAACACCTTTTTCACCGGCAAGAGCTTCACCTGACAACTTAATCAAAATACGCTTATACTTAGGTTCTACCATTTTTTTACTCCTTATTTTATCTGTACTATTTTACCACATTTTGAGATTTTTATATAGTTAAATCACTGAAATTTTTCTTTTTTCCTTTTAGTAAAATAGCAGAGCAGACAAGCTCATTTCACAGAAAAACCAGCCCCATCATAAGATAGGACTGGGAATGAATACTTTAATCATCTTTTGCTAGGTCTACTCACTGCTTGAATGACTGTTTCTTTTCTCGTTTAGCTAAGAGTGGCAGGATAACACCCAGACTAATCAAGACAATTGGTGTCAGGATATTTGTCAAGAGAGAGAATTGCCAGCCAGCTGGGTCTTTGGCAAAGTCCACTTTGGGAACCATCCCTAAGATGCAGGCAAAGGCTGTAAAGAGGAAGCACCAAGCTCCGATGGCAAAGCCAACTTTGGGATTTTTGGTAAACTTATACTCGGCATCCTTGTACTTCTTCCAGGCATTGTTCAACATCATGTAGGCCAGGAATACCCAGAGATAACGCATGGGCATAACGATGGAGTTGAGATTGGTCATCCATTTGACCAGGCCGTCAATTTCTTTGATTCCAAAGATAGGCAGAATAATCAAGAAGCTAACCAAAATCCCTGTCAGGATGTAACCGTTAATGAGGACTCCTTTTGATGTCCGCTTGCGCAGCCAGCTTGGGACAAACTCTTCATCAGCATTATTGAGCATGATTTGCAGAGGTGCGTCAATAGAGAAAGCCAGTGCAGCAATCTGTCCAACCATGTTGGTCAGGGCATAAATGACTACTAGTACATTTCCCACACCCCAGTAATTGCCCAGCTTTTGGAAGGCTTGGTAAGCGCCGTTTCGCATCAGATCCTCAGGGATATTGCTGCCATCAAAAAGCATGCCCATAGCTATAGAACCTAGGATAGCAGATGCACCAACCATGACAGCCATGACAATCATTCCCTTTGGAAATTCCTTGGCTGGATTGCGTGTTTGATTAACGTAAGGCGATATTTTCTCAGCCCCGCCGACCGCAAAGACTAAGAGGGAGATAGTCGTGAAATAAGAAAAATCAAAGTTGGGAATATAAGTGCTGAGTTTATCCATATTGGCCGTCGCAAACTGCATATCAGGTTTGATAAAAGGCGCCCCGACCGCTAAGAGAACAAATAGGAAGGACATAATCAGCATAGCGCTACCAGCCAGCCCCCCAATCACCTTGAGCGTGGACAGGCCTTTGGTGGACAAGTAGAGAAAGGCGCCGAAAATAAGTAAGCTAAGAATAACGATCCAGTGAATATCAAGACTGCTCAAAAAGTCTCCATTTCCCTGAATAGCCCAGCCCAGCGGAATCAAAACTCCCTGCGGCTTCTGAGCCAGATAAGGAATATGCACCACCCAGTAAGTCCAGGCCGCAAAATAAGCCAGACGCTTGGTAGAGGTCTTCTCCACCCAGTCGCTGACACCGCCTCCGCTCTCCTTGAAAGTCGAGCCTAGCTGCCCCACGATGAGGGCATAGGGAATAAAGTAAATAGCTAGGATAAGAATCCAAGAAACAATTACCGAAATGCCCTGCTGGGAGTAGTTATTAACCACATTGCCCAGACCCCAGACCATATTAAAAGCAATCAGAGATACCATCAGCCAGGTTAGCTGGTTCTGATCTTTTTTCATGACACCGTCTCCTTTTGTTATAAAATAAATTGATTCGATATTATTATAACATGTTTCCATGAGTTTGTAATCGCTATCATCAATTTTATTTCAAAAAAAGAACTACCCGAAAGCAGTTCTATTCAAATTCTTAAAGTGAGTTTACATCAACCTTGATACCAACACCCTGTGTAGTAGTGATAGTCAGGTTGGTTACGTAAGTACCTTTAGCAGTAGCTGGTTTTGCTTTTTGGATTGTGTCGTTAAAAGCTTTGAAGTTTTCAACCAACTTGTCAGCTTCAAATGAAACTTTACCAATGATAGCTTGTACGTTACCTGCACGGTCTGCACGGTAAGTAATCTTACCACCTTTAGACTCTTCAACTGCTTTTGCAACGTCCATTGTTACAGTACCAGTCTTAGGGTTTGGCATCAAGTTACGAGGTCCAAGGACACGTCCAAGGCGACCTACAAGAGCCATCATGTCAGGTGTAGCGATTACTACGTCAAAGTCCAACCAACCGTCGTTGATTTTTGCAACGAGGTCATCTTCACCAACGAAGTCTGCACCAGCAGCTTTCGCTTCTTCTGCTTTAGCACCACGTGCGAAAACAAGAACGCGTGAAGTTTTACCAGTTCCGTTTGGCAATACCATTGCGCCACGGATTTGTTGGTCAGCTTTTTTAACGTCAATGTTCAAGTTGTAAGCAACTTCTACAGTTGCATCGAATTTTGCAAAGTTAGTTTCTTTTGCAAGTGCTACAGCTTCTTCTACGCTGTATGCTTTTGTGCTGTCGATTTTTTCAAGAGCAGCACGAAGTTGTTTGCTTTTTTTAGCCATTTTATCTTTCTCCTTGTAAGTGGTTCAATCGATTTTCATCTCCCACGTCACTCGTCAATCTGATCAAGTGTAGTGCGGGCAAATGGGATGAACGTTATTGATTAGTCAACAACAGTGAATCCCATAGAACGAGCAGTACCTTCAATCATACGCATTGCAGACTCGATGTTTGCAGCGTTCAAATCTGGCATCTTAGTTTCAGCAATTTCTTGTACTTGCGCACGAGTAACTGTTGCAACTTTCGTTTTGTTTGGCTCACCAGAACCTTTTTCAACACCTGCAGCTTTCTTCAAAAGAACAGCAGCTGGCGGAGTCTTAGTCACGAAAGTGAATGATTTGTCTTCGTATACTGAGATAACAACTGGAATAATCATACCAGCTTGATCAGCTGTACGAGCGTTGAACTCTTTAGTGAATCCCATGATGTTGATACCGGCTTGACCAAGCGCAGGACCAACTGGTGGAGCTGGAGTAGCTTTACCAGCAGGGATTTGCAATTTTACAAGTTTTTCGACTTTTTTAGCCATTTTTAAATCCTCCTTTGTGGTTTTGGCGGTAAATAAAGATTTTTACCTCCCACAAGTATGCTTTTCGCATACCTTTCTATTATACACTAAACTTTGTTAAATGCAAGGAATTTTATCTTCTTTTTTGAATTTTTTGTGGTAAAATAATCTTATGACACTATTAAAGATTGCTTCGATTTTATTTATCTTTTTAACATTGATTTTAACCACTATTACAGTGCGAGTTTTTCAATTAAGAAAATATGGTTTAAACTTCGCGGACTTGGCTTTTCCGCTTTTTGTTGTGGAATTTTATATTATTTCAGACAAGGCCTACTATCATAGCTTGCTGCCCCAACTGACTCTAGCTCTCTCAGTTCTCGCTATCTCCATCACCATCTATTTTCTCAAGAAAAAACGGAGCTTCTACTACCCTAAGTTCTTTAAGTTCTTCTGGCGAGCAGGTTTTCTTCTGACCTTCTTCATGTACCTAGCCATGGTCATCGGACTCTTTTTGTAGCAATATAAAATAAAACCCATCGGTTATCAGATAGCCGATGGGTTTTTCATATGCGGGACTTACAAGTCCTTCTTTTGCCGTGAAAGAAGGACCTCCCGATTTTCCTAGTTTTATTCATGAATCTCTAAAGGCAGTCCATCCGGATCAAAGAAGAAAGCCATCTTACGGCCGTCGAAGTCGTCATAGCGCAGCTCAGTATGGGGAATCTCCAAACGGTCAAATTCCGCTAACGTTTCTTCGACATCTTTCACTCGGAAGGCCAGATGCCGTAGACCGGTGTGCTCTGGAGCAGGCAGGGCTGGACGCTTGGGAGCTTCTTCCTTGATAAAAATTTCCAGAGTCAGATTTCCCTTGCGGACATTAAAGAGAATATCCTGCTTGTCCGACCGATGGTGCTCATCCAGCTGCTCAAAGCCCAGCTTGTCCACATAAAACTCCCTAGTCTTGGCATAATCATGGCCAATGATGGCTATATGGTGAATGGTGTCTAGTTTCATACCTTCTTTTCCTTTCCTTGGCAATGTGTAAGTAGAGAAAATCTGCCGGCTGACTGCTGGCAGATTTATTTTTATCAAATGATTTTCTTCCTAGCAAACTCGTAAAAATAAAGATTAATTAGTCTGCAAAACTTTTCTCGGCTTGGTTCCCTCGGCTGGCCCGATAACGCCTGCTGCTTCAAGTTCTTCCATAAGACGCGTGGCCCGGTTGAATCCGACTGAGAGTCGCCGCTGAATCATAGAAGCGCTGGCTTTCTGAGTCTCGATGACCAAGGCCTTGGCTTCTTCAAAGAGCGGATCTCCTCCATCATCGCCTCCGCCAGACTCCATATCACTTTCAGATACTTCACCAGGATCAAAGCTATCATCATAATCAGCTTCAGCTTGATTCTTGACAAAGGCTACGATTCGCTCCACATCTTCATCTGAGATAAAGGAGCCCTGTAAACGAACCGGGTGGTTTTCATCAATGGGCTTAAAGAGCATGTCTCCTCGACCCAAGAGCTTTTCTGCTCCATTTTCATCCAGAATGGTCCGACTGTCTGTCCCACTGGATACAGCAAAGGCAATCCGAGAGGGCACATTGGCCTTAATCAGCCCCGAGATTACATCTACAGATGGCCGCTGGGTAGCCAGAATCATGTGAATTCCAGCCGCACGCGCTTTCTGTCCCAGACGGATAATGGCGTCTTCCACTTCCTTGCTGGCCACCATCATAAGGTCAGCCAGCTCGTCCACGATGACGACGATTAAAGGCAGGGGAACCTGCTTGTACTCTGATTGGGCATTGTACTCGGCTACTTTAGCATTATAGCCAGCAATGTTACGGGCACCGACCTTGGAGAAGAGTTCATAGCGGTTTTCCATCTCATCTACAACCTTCTGGAGTGCACGGCTAGCCTTGCGAGGATTGGTCACGACTGGGATAAGCAAGTGGGGAATGTCATTATAAACGGACAGCTCCACCATCTTAGGATCCACCATCATAAATTTGACTTCATCAGGTCTGGCTTTCATGAGAATGCTGGCAATAATACCGTTGACGGCCACAGATTTTCCAGAACCAGTAGAGCCCGCTACCAAGAGATGGGGCATCTTAGCCAGGTCAAAGGAGCGGACAGAGCCGTTGACAGCCTTCCCAAGTGGGATTTCTAGGAGCTTGCTGGCATCCGTCTTCGACTGTTCCCAAAGTTCTCGGAAAGTCACGGTCGCAACTTCAGAATTGGGCACTTCAATCCCGACTAGGGATTTCCCAGGAATTGGTGCCTCAATCCGCACATCCTTAGCAGCTAGGGCAAGAGCCAAGTCATCAGCCAGATTGGAAATCCGATTGACCCGAACACCAACAGCTGGCTTGACCTCGTACTTAGTGACGGAAGGTCCGATTTCAGCCCTCTCAACAGCAGCCTTTATCCCAAAACTAGCAAAGGTCTCTTCCAAAATTTTGATATTATCTCGAACAATGCGCTTTTCCTTGGACTGATTCTTAGGCTTGTCGGGCGCAAAGAGGTTGATGGTCGGCAGCTTATAGTCCAGACTTTCCTTGGTGGTAAAGTCCACTTCTACGTCTACGTCCGCCTCTGCCTCTTCCGTCTCTTCTTCGCGACCAAAGTCCAGAGGCTCATGGGGGTCATACTCTCCTACTTCCTCATAGTCTGCCTCGTCAAAGTCCACAGCTGTTTCTGACAAGTCCTCGCCATCTAAAATCTCTCCTGTTTCAGGATCGACTTCAGCTTCTTCTTGCTCTACTTCAATGGCTTGCATCGCTGCCTGTGCCGCTTTCTCTTCCTGCTCAAGGAAACGGATCTGCCGCTTTTCTTCCTGCTTCTCTCTCCAATTTTGAAAGGCTGCCATAGCCTTTTCTGAAATGTCATAGATAGACCAAGGGCTCATAAGCAGACCGCCCAAAAAAATGAGCAGCAGACCGAAGAAATAAGAACCGATATTTGAAAAAAGGAAAGAGATAGGCGCGTAAAGGAGAGAACCTAGCAGGCCACCACCCGCGAAGGAGCTGACCTTAAAGGCTGTCAGATCAGTCAAAACCCTGCCTAGAGTTGTGGATAAGACAGCTGCTCCCTCTAGCTTCAACACACTGACAAAATAAGCTTGGAAAATTAACTCCAGTCCTAAAAAGAGGCTGATAAATCCTGAAACTGTCCCCTCGTGCTTGTGCAGCCACTTGAAAAAAAAGAGATAGCCAAAGCTGGCCAGAATAGCCAGATAGGCCAAGCTTCCCACCAAGAGGCGAATCATATTATAAATGGTAACCCCAAAGGCGCCCAGCTTTATAGCTGCAAACAAAAGAATAAGAGCCAACACAAAGGTGGCAATCATTCTCTTTATTGCTTTTTGTCTTTCTAATTCTGCTTTTGTCGGCCGGCGAGTTGTCCGACCTTTTTTCGTGTTTTTCTTAGTTGCCATAACCCTTATTATACCATATTTGAGCCTTAGATGAGAAATCTTTTATCTAGATCAGAAACAAAAAACTTATTTATCCACGCAAAAAGAACTGGACTAACCAGTTCTCATTTCACTATCACAAAATTCTTATTAAGCCTCTGGCATAACCGCCCAGGCAATCAAGTAAGCCAAGACACCTGTACCTGCCACACAGACCAAAAGAATCCAAATAACACGAACCAAGGTTGGATCTAAATCAAAGTAGTTTGCGATACCAGCACATACACCAGCGATTTTCTTGTTTTTGACATCTCTTGTCAGTCTTTTCTCCATGGAAAACACTCCTTATTATTTTTACACTGTTTATTTTACCATAACATCTCTCAATGCACAAGTTCTCCTGCTATTAAGCACTCTCTTTAGATAAAATTTAATTACATCAAGATGAATTTGTTCACTCTACCATACTTTTAGCAAGTCTCAGCAAAACTCTTCTTCTTGTGTTAAAATAAAAGGAAATTCTAATTAATTAACAGTAAAAACATATCAGGAGGAAGATGATGCGAGCCGGAGTCATTCTTTTCAATCCCCAAACCAAGCAAATACTGCTCATCCACCGCTGGAAAAATGGAGAAGAGTATTTTGTGATACCGGGCGGCGGAGCCGAATCAGGTGAGACTGCAGTCCAAGCAGCTCAGAGAGAAATTCAGGAAGAACTGGGTTGGAGCTTGTCTGAAAAGCAACTGCAGCCAGCCTTTTCTTTCAGAAACGGCCAACTATTAGAAATCTATTTTCACGCAACTATCAGCCATACATCAGTCCCAATGATTCAGGGCGTGGAAGCCCTTCGCAGTCATGCCCAGAATATCTATCAACCTGAATGGTTAGACATAGAAGCAATTTGCGACCTGAACTTACGGCCAGCAGGACTTAAAAACCTGCTCCAGGATTGTCTGACACAGGAGGGTTTGAAAAACTAGCTTAATTGTAGTAAAATATCAGTAGTTTACAATCTAATGCGAGAAAGGTCTTATATGAAAAAAATTCTTCTTATTAGCCTCTTATCAGGACTTGTCTTGGCTGGCTGCTCTGGTAAAGGTAAGAAAGAGGAGACTACTAGCTCCTCCAACTCATCCAGCAGTTCTTCGCTAGTGAGCTCTAGCTCTGACCCAGAGGAAACCAGCAAACTCCGTGAGCAATTCAAGGATGCCATGACCAACGAAAATGCCAATTTTCCGCAGCTATCTACAGAAGTTGCTGAAGATGAAGCGGAAGTCAAGTTGATAACGACTGAAGGCGATATCCGTATCAAGCTCTTTCCAAAACAAGCCCCACTAGCCGTTGAAAACTTCCTGACCCATGCTAAGGAAGGCTACTATGACGGCGTTTTGTTCCACCGCGTTATCAATGAATTTATGATTCAGACCGGAGATCCTAAAGGCAACGGCACTGGAGGCGAGTCTATCTGGAAGGGAAAAGACAAGTCTAAAGACTCTGGAAACGGCTTTAAAAATGAGTATTCTCCATATCTTTATAATATTCGTGGCGCTCTATCCATGGCCAATGCAGGCCCTGACACCAATGGCAGTCAGTTCTTCATCAACCAAAGCAAGAAAGATTTGACTAGCCAAATGTCTACAGATTCTTTCCCAGCTAAAATCATCGAAGCCTATAAAAACGGTGGAAATCCTACTTTAGATGGCGGAGCTTATACCGTATTTGGCCAAGTGCTGGAAGGGATGGATGTGGTGGACAAAATCGCTGCCGCAGAAACAGACGATAATGACAAGCCTAAAAAAGATATCAAGATTGAAAAAATCGAGATTATCAAGGACTATGACTTCAGCAAATAAGCTGACCGCCCAACCAATAAAGGAGGGAAATCAATATGATTATCTGGGGATATAGAGGATATCAGAAAAACTTAGGACAGACCCAAAGCAATATCGAGTGTGCCAACTGCCATAACATCGCACCTTGGGACATTATTGAAACCGGCCGAAAGTTTACACTCTATTGGATTCCTACCTTTCCTTACGGTAGAAAACATTACCTCACCTGCCCAGTCTGCCAGCACGGCAAACAGATTGAAAAGCAGGAAATCGAGCAGTTTTTGAATTATTAATAAAAAGCGACTGAGACAAGATTTGTCTCAGTCGTTTTTTGTAAGAGTAAACTATGAAGACTAGTTATCTTATCGTGTGAGGATTTTTAAGAATAAAACACTGTTACCTAGATAAAAAAGGAATTGTCTTCTTCATTAATTCTCACATAACTGTTCCTATTTCCATAAATCATTTAGCATGACGCCCCTTTTTGCACTGTTTGCGATAAACAGCTGATCTCAAACCTGTTTTACGACGTAGCTCAGCTCTTTTCTTCTTTCTTCTGACGTAAAGGAGAAGCAAAATAAAGATCAGCACTAGAAGAATAATGGCTATACAAATCCAAGGAATCACATCCGTCTTCTTCTTACTTGATTTAGAAATGTACTTCTCATTTGGAACTCGGTGACCTCTAACCAACAAGCGGTGACTATTTATCCCATAAGGGGTACAGGTAACCAATGTGCAATAATCCTGCTCTGGGTCAATGGCCAAAGAAGAAATATCTTCAGGCTCAACCGTCAAGGTCTGATCCACTTGATAAGTGATAGTCTTTCCCAAGACATGGATCATAAACCGATCTCCATTTTTTAATTTGTCAATATCTGTAAACAGTTTGGCTGAAGGCAAACCTCGGTGGCCTGATATGACTGAGTGAGTCCCTTGACCGCCAACTGGCAGTGAACTTCCTGGAATATGTCCAATTGCTACTTGCAAAATAGCATCATCCGTCCCATGGTAAATGGGAAGGTTGGTTCCTAGCGTGGGAATTTCCACATAAGCCATAATGCCAGTCCCTGTAACATCTAATAGGCTATTGTAGTTGTTTTTTTCTTCCTCTGAAAGACGATAGTTAGGAACAACTCCTTTTTCGAGGGTTTGGTTATAGAACTTTGCAGCCTCTCTCATCTCATCTGCTTTACTCGTGTCTAGCTTTTCTACTTTATTTTCATAATTTGAAATAGCTTGCGACTGATGATAAGAGTTCCAAAGTTCACTTACAGTAGGGTAGAGTAACAATCCTATCCCACTAACTAAAAATAAAATTAGCAAAAAATTAATAAGATGTTTTTTCATAATATTTATTCAGTCGCATAAGAAAGGAAAAGAGATAGTATACTTCATCTACCTCTTCCTTTCTCCCTAAGATTACCTAGAGTCAGCGCGTTTCTTGATAATAAATAGAACTCCAGCACCAAGAACTAGGCTTGTTCCGATTAGGTAAAGAATGGTTGTTCCAATTCCACCTGTGTTTGGCAGAAGAGCACCTCGCTTATTGACCACTTTCAGGGTGATTACACCAGTATTGACATTAGAATCAAATGTCGCGGTCGCTGAAGTTGCTGTCAGATTTGTCAAAGCTCCTGTGGAGTCGATTGTACCTGAAATGGTAAACTCGACATCTTTCATAGCATTGTAGCCCACTGGAACTGTACTTTCCACAAGCTTGTAGTCACCCGAATCCAGCCCCATAAAATCAAATCTGCTGTTTGATCCAGCTTCAAACTTTTTAATCTCAGTGTATTGGTTATTGATCTTCTTATAAAGAGTAAATCCTGCACCAGCAAGAGCTGCTTGGTTTTCTTTGACCTTATTCACTGTCAGCTGGTAGGTATAGACATTTGCCTTGGTTTCAGGAGTTTCAGTAGTTGAAGAATTATTTCCATTTGGATCATTTGAATAGGTCAGGCTAGCTATATTAGGATTTCCTACCCCACCCATTATAGGATAATTGTTTAAACTTGCAGTGTAGCGAACGACAATCTTACTAGATGCTGTAACTTCTTGATTGCCTTTAAGATCACCAGCAGTTATCGTAATGACATTGCCTGTATAGGAAATTGGGAAAAATGTTGAAATGTCTTTTTCAGTTCCACCTTCTTTTAGATAAACTCGAGCATCATTATTATAGGTCATTCCAGCAGGAATCTTATCCTTGATTGTAAATACATATTGCGGAAATTCAGCATAGTTGCTTGGAAGAGTTGCGGTAATTTGGAAAGGAATGTTTTGTCCGATTCTATATTCCGTCGCTGCAGTATAATTTTGAGAGCCATTAGCTTGAACTTGTTTTGTAAGAGTTGGAACATCTGCTTTCACGGCTACAGTTGTATCCTTGGCCACTTGCAGCATAAATCTAGTATAGGCTTGACCACTTCTATTATCCAATGATCCCCGACTATCCTTAATAAGATAGTAACCAGGTTTTAGTCCTGAAATGGTTGTCGTACCTTGCTGGGATTTAACGGTTGTTACACCTGAACCTGATAAATATTGATTCAATTCTTGGGCAAAGGCTTTAGCCTCCGCAGAGTCGTTTTGCTTACCGTTTAAAGAAGCTGCTTTTTCAGATGCATCTCCAAAATGAATTCTACCTGCTCCAGTAACCCCAGGTCCCCACTCGATATTGGTCAAGGTGTTGCTAGCATCTAAAGTCCCTGAAAAAATATGATAGACTTCATAAGTGTGACCAGTTGTCGTTCCGGTCAGTTGGATGGTGTAGGTCGTTGTATCAGCCGATACGACCGGTAGCCCTGCAAAAGTCAGGATAAAGACCAAGACGGTCATCAATAGTTGTTTTAATTTTTTCATTTTAATCTCCTTTGAGGAGGGAGATGAATTAAACGTTCATCACTTCCTCTAGTTCTCCTTTTATTTTGTTGAAACACGTTTTTTGACTACAAAGAGCACGCCTGCTCCAAGCACAAGACTTGTGCCGACTAGGTAGAGAATGGTTGTTCCGATTCCACCTGTGTTTGGCAGAAGGGCTCCTTGCTTATTGACCACTTTCAGATTAATGTATCCTCTATTTACATCTGTTTCAAAGGTTGCTGTTGCGGATGTAGATGTCATATCTGTTAAAGCTCCAGTCGAATCAATAGTTGATGTAATGGTAAATTCAATATCTTTCATAGTATTATAACCAGCTGGTGTCGTGCTTTCGACTAGCTTATAGTCACCTGCGTTAATACCATAAAAATCAAAGGTACTACTTGAGCTCGCTTCAATCTTTCTCACTTCGCTATATTGGTTATTAATCTTTTTGTAAAGAGTAAAGCCTGCACCAGCTACACGCTCTTGTCTTTCGTTAACCTTGGTCAATCTTAAGCGATAAGTATAGACTGTTGCCCTACTATCGAGAGTTTGGGCAGTTGTACTGGCATTATTATTTGGATTGTTTGAATATGTTAGACTAGCCGTATTTGAATTTCCGGTCGTTCCTAAGGTAGCACTATCTTTCAACCTGGCGGTGTAACGAATCACGATTTTACTATTTTCATTTACGTTTGGCAGAGTTTTTAGATCCGCAATGCTGACCGTCAATCCATTGTTCGTAGTGATGGAAAAGGAGTCTGTAATTGCTACTTCTGAACCACCTTGTTGTAGATAAACTTGAATATCACCATTATTGATCATTCCCGAAGTCATACTGTCTTTGACAGAAAAGTGATACTTGGAAAAGTCTCCGTAGTTACTTGGAAGAGTCACAGTAATTTGGAAAGGAACGGTATCCCAAATTGCATAGTCAGTTGCTGATATGTAGTTTTCAGAGTTGCTAGCTTTTACTTGTTTTGTAAGAGTAGGAACATCTGATTTTATAGCTATTGTTGTATCCTTAGCAACTTGTAGCATAATGCTAGTATAGGCTTGACCTTTTACATTATCTAAAGATCCATTACTATCTTTAATCAAGTAGTAACCTGGCTTTAGTCCAGAAATGGTTGTCGTTCCTTGCTCAGATCGAACTCTTGTTCGCCCAGCAGCAGATAGACTATTCGACAATTCTTGAGCAAACGCTTTAACTTCAGAGGAGTCATTCTGCTTACCACTTAAGGAAGCTGCTTTTTCAGATGCATCTCCAAATTTTGCTCTATCTCCAATTGCAACTCCTGCCCCCCACTCGATATTAGTCAGGACATTATTAGCATCTAAATCACCAGAAAAAATGTGGTATAGTTCATAGACATGTCCTGAAGAAGTTCCAGTCAGTTGGACAGTGTAGGTCGTTGTATCAGCTGATGCGGCCGGCAGACCGGCAAAGGTCAGGAAAAAGACCAGGATGGTCATCAATAGTTGTTTTAATTTTTTCATTATAATCTCCTTTTAAGGAAGAGACTGATTTCCCGTTCAGTTCTTCTGATTTTATCCTATTTTTTATTCACTCTTTTCTTTAACATCCATAGGATTCCTGCACCTAGCACAAGCCCTGTACCACTCAGGTAAAGGATAGTCGTTCCGATTCCACCAGTGTTTGGCAGAAGAGCTCCTTTTTTATTGACAATTTTCGTAGTAAAAATTCCATTTGTCAATTCATAAGTAAAAGTTGCTCTGTCTGAAGTTGCTTGAATAGCGGTTCGAGTAATTGGCAATGTCGGATCGTAGGTTGCTCGTAGGCTAAACTCAATATCCTTCATGGTGTTGTAGCCTTTTGGAGTGATTGTTTCTACTAGTTTATAATCTCCTGATCCCAGTCCTTTAAATCCCGAGAAATTACTTCTTTTGTATTCTTGTGTAGATCCAACCTTTACATACTGATCGTTTACTTTTTTATAAAGAGTAAACTCTGCTCCTGGAAGAGCTCCTCCCCTTTCATCCACCTTATAGACATTAAGTTGGTAGGTATGAATCTGAACTTTGCTTTGGGGCGTTGTCCCGATTGATTTTGCCAAAGCCGTATTGGGGTTATTAGAAAAGCTTAGACTAGCCACGTTCATGTTAGTATTAGCACTGGCATGTGTTGTTGCGTATTGATTCAGTTGAGCAGTGTAGCGAACCACAATCTTACTAGAAGCATCTACATTTGGCACCTGCCTCAAATCACTAGTTGCTATGGTTAAATTACGAGACGATTCTACAGAAATATTAAAATGGTCAGTTATTAAGCTTTCTTCATCACCGCGTTTTAGATAAACTTGTACATCATTATTATAAGTCAAACCAGGCATTAAACTATCATTAAAAGATAGCTCATACTCAGAATAATCATCCAAGTTCCTTGGAAGTGTTGCTGTCAGTTGGAATGGAACCATGTCACCGATGGAATAATCCGTTATAGTCGTTTCCTCTCCCGTCGTACTTGACTTGGTGACCTTAGTAAGACTAGGAACATCAGACTTGATTGCTACTGTCGTATCTCTTGCCACCTGCAGCATAAAACGAGTGTATGTCTCATTTTTTTTGTATAAGGTATTATTTACTTCCTTAATCAAATAGTAGCCTGGAGCCAAGCCAGAAATAGTCGTTGTCCCATTTTGGCCTGATACTGTTTTTCGTCCACCGCCGGATAAGTATTTTGAAATTTCCTGAGCAAATTCTCTTGCTTCTTGCGAATCATCCCCTTTAGCACTTAAAGAGGCTGCTTTATCAGCCGCGTCTCCAAATCTTCTTTTACCTGAATCCCAAATTCCCGGAGCCCATCTAATATTGGTAAGAGTATTGGTGGCTGGATCGAGGTCTCCCAGAAAAATCGGGTGAGCTTCGTAAGTATGGCCCGTTGATGTCCCAGTCAGCTGAATGGTATAGGTCGTGTCTGCTGATACGACCGGAAGGCCGGAAAAAGTCCAGACAAAGACTAAGATCGCCATGACCAGCTGTTTTATCTTTTTCATTATAATCTCCTAATTTTTTCTTCACTCAAGCTTGATCTTCGAGGTATCCCATTCCTCTTCAAAGCTTTCGTGATTTCCTATCTTTTTCTTTATTGAAATTTCCTATATAGTTTATTTCGGACAATCAGCCAAAGAGCTGAGCCCAATGTGATGACAGAGCCACCCCAGAGGTATAAGATGGTTCCATTCCCACCTGTTTCTGGAAGGACATATTTTTTTATAGCTGTCGGATTGCTCGTCCTATTTGTTTCTAATGTAAACAGATCTGTCGATACTTGAGCTGAGCTTTGAAGAATGTGCCCATCTACATCCTGATTCACTCGGACTTTAAAGGACACTTCTACTGTCTCCTCTGGTGCCATCCTTCTTCGCCATGTCAATCTGTTATGAGCAAAATCATCATATACAGTTGAACCATTAACAAAGTCCGTGTGTTTAGGGAGTTCATCTGTAATAGTGACATCCAACTCTCTATCACTGGTATTCTTGTAGGTGATTTTATAAGTTAGAACATCATTGGCCTTGACTTCTTGGTTATCAATATTTTCATTATTTTTATTGAAGACTTCTTTTCTTGGCTTTTCGTATTCTTGAAAATTCCATATTCCGGTGAAAAGTACATCCTGATTTTGAATTGTGTCAGATTCTTTATCATAGTTTTGGAAAACCCAATTTCCTTCTGAAGTACTGACAAGTCTTTTATTCCCTTTTGGGGAATCAGGTGTGACTGTCGAACCATTTTCTAGGTCATGTTGATCTTGTGGTAGAACATTTAAAACTTCTTGAGGAAGAGACTTATCCTGCGTTCCACTTTCGAATTGGTAACTTTTCTTGTAGAGCACATTAGTTGTAACGATTTCTGATGAAACAGGGATATTATCAATTTCTTGTGTGACCTTATTTTCAATAGGTGCCCTATTTTGTAAAATGTTATCGTTTGTTTTTGTTTTGTATATGATAGTAAATTCTTTTCCAGCATTGCTACTGGTCAGGTGCTTGGCATTGATTGCCACCGTTACCTTTTGCCCATCTCTGGCTAGTGTATAGTCAGAACCTTGGGCTAGTGTCCAACCGTCCAATTGAAGGGTTAAGCTCTGAAAATCCAAACGATCGTCCAAAGTCTCAATCATCTGCATTGAAGATAGAGAGCCAATGACATCCTTACCCGGGGTCGGCATAGTAAATTTGGCCGTATAATTTAGTGATTCTCCGGCAAGGGCAGGAAGCTTATCCTTTGAAGCCTGCTTCACTGGTGCCTTTGGCGTCTCTGTATAAAAGCCAAACAAACCACCGCTACCTGCCGTTGTTGTAAATTCAAATCGAATGGCATTGGTTTCAGATCGAACCGCAAATCCTGAAACATTGTGTTCGTCACTGCCTCCCTGCGTACTCCTTGTAGGATGCCATGTCGTTTTATTGCCCGCTAGAGTTTCATTAAGGGCATAGGAAGTGTTTTTTACGATTTTATTTAGTGCTGTATCTTTATTATAGATTGAAAAGTTTTCTTCTCGACCGAGTGCATTGTAGACTACATCAATATCAGACGGCAACATGACCATTTTTAAATCTGTTGGCGTTCCGTCCTGGTATCTCAATTCTGCAGTGACATCCGTATCCAGAGCAAAGCTTCCATACATATCATGAGTCAGAGTTGGATGTGGTGCCCAAATAAAGTCCATGATCTGGATGGATTTGCTTCCCCAGTTTTCATCCACTGTAAGAAAGGGGACAAGCGTCTTATTTGGATCCTGATAATCTGCATTTCTCTGAACTAGATGAGTCTCTATGCTGTGGAAGGTCACATAAACATCAACAACCTTGCCATTAACTATACCTGCATTATTAAACCGCAATTGAATGGGGCTATTAAAGGTTTGCTGAGTTTGGTTTTTATCTACTCTTAGCGAGAAGATCGTACTTTCTTTCCAATTTCCATTAGCTGGGATAAAATCCCTTTCGACCGAGGCGCCTTGACTTAGGACCTCCATATTATCCTGAGTCAAGGTAAACTGATAAATATCAAGCGTTGATAGATTCGTGCTTTCAGTAAGCTCCGTAACAGCATAGACTGCTGAAGAAAAGAGCACAAAAATAAAAGTCAACCCAAAAAGAAATGACTTAACATATTTTTTCATAAGGTATTTCATAATAATTTCCATTTAGTCTTCAAAAAAGAACTGCTTATGGATATACTAGCAGTTCTTTACATATTTGTCAAGGTGTCTAAATAAAATTGAGCACCTTTTAGACTTGAAATTTCTCTTGATTGTCAACTTTCAATTTGATTAAAATCAATGCTCTTAAGTCAACTGGTTAAAATCCCAGATCTGGTCCATCCAGCCTTCATAGAAATCAGGCTCGTGACAGACCATGAGGATGCTGCCCTTGTATTCTTTCAGAGCTCGTTTGAGCTCTTCCTTGGCATCGACATCCAGGTGATTGGTCGGCTCGTCCAGCACCAGAACATTATTTTCTCGATTCATGAGGAGGCAAAGGCGGACCTTAGCTTGCTCCCCACCTGAAAGAACCTGAATCTGGCTCTCGATGTGCTTAGAAGTCAAGCCACATCTAGCTAGAGCCGCTCGGACTTCTGCCTGATTAAGTGCCGGAAAGGCGTTCCAGACTGCTTCCAGCGGTGTCTGACGATTGCCACCTTCGACTTCCTGCTCGAAATAACCCAGCTCCAGATAGTCCCCACGCTCGACCTGACCTGAAATAGGCGGGATAATCCCCAACAAACTCTTGAGCAGGGTTGTTTTTCCAATCCCATTCGCTCCGATGATTGCTACCTTCTGATTGCGCTCAAAGGTCAGGTTAAGGGGCTGGGTCAGCGGTCGGTCGTAACCAATCTGCAAATCCTTGGCTTGGAAGATAAAGCGGCCAGGTGTGCGGGCAGGCTTGAAATCAAAGGAAGGCTTAGGCTTCTCACTCTGCAGCTCAATAATATCCATCTTATCCAGCTTTTTCTGGCGGGACATAGCCATATTACGGGTCGCCACGCGGGCTTTGTTGCGAGCTACAAAATCCTTGAGGTCAGCAATTTCTTTCTGCTGGCGTTCATAGGCTGCTTCCAGCTGAGATTTTTTCATCTCATAGACTTCTAAGAATTGATAATAATCCCCAGAATATCGGGTCAAGTGCTGATTTTCTACATGGTAGACGATATTGATGACGTCATTCAGGAAAGGAATATCATGCGAGATCAGAACAAAGGCATTTTCATAGTTCTGTAGGTAGCGCTTGAGCCAGTCAATGTGCTCAGCATCTAGATAGTTGGTTGGCTCGTCCAAGAGCAAGATATCCGGTTTTTCCAGAAGCAACTTAGCCAAGAGAACCTTGGTCCGTTGCCCACCAGATAGCTCCGTCACATCGCTCTCCATACCGTAGTCCATGACGCCCAGAGCCCGTGCAACCTCGTCAATCTTAGCATCTAGGGTATAGAAATCTCGGCTCTCCAAGCGGTCCTGCAGTTCGCCCACTTCTTCCATCAGGGCATCAACATCGGCCCCTTCCTCAGCCATGCTCATATAGATTTCATTGATACGAGCCTCTGTCTTGAAAAGCTCGTCAAAGGCCGTGCGCAAAACATCGCGGACAGACTGGCCTTGCTCCAAAACAGCATGCTGATCCAGATAGCCAGCCGTCACATATTTGGACCACTCGACCTTACCTTCGTCTGGCAGCATTTTACCCGTCACAATGCTCATAAAGGTTGACTTTCCCTCACCATTGGCACCGACCAAGCCGATATGCTCACCCTTAAGCAGGCGGAAAGATACATCCTCAAAAATAGCCCGGTCTCCGAAACCGTGGCTGAGATTTTTTACTTCTAAGATACTCATTTTTTCTCCTCTATCATTGATTGCAGTTCCTTGATTATACCATCAAAAGGGATTTTTTGGCAAGACAGAAGAAAAGGAAAAGCGAGCCACTTAAGTCTCGCTTGCTTGTTTTCAATTCACATGATGCGTATGCTTGGTAATCCACTGGGTCAGTTTGATTTTCAGCCAAAAGCCATAAATACCAAAGGTAACAATGGTCAGAAGCCACCACTTGATCCAATTCCCAAAAAGCTGCATAGCGGTACCGTCAAAGTAAAGGCGGTGCCCGTCAATAACTGTATGTTTTATCTTCCAATTATATAGAATGCACATGCCCCAAGGTGCACAAATCCCCAGTGTAAATACTGTAATCAAGGTAGCTAAAATCACATGACCGATGTAAGAAAAGAGACCACCATCAAAATAAGACTCTTTGTACATATTATCCTCCCCTTTAAACCAACTCTTTCAGAAATTGAATCAGGGTTTCTGCCGAACGTTTACCAGCTTCAAGAATAAATTCATCAAAAGTGACATTGGCATCATGACTAGCTGTGTCGCTCATTGCCCGAATAACCATAAAAGGCAGGCCAATCGAATATGTGGCTTGAGCAATAGCTGCCCCTTCCATCTCAACAGCCAAGACATCTGGGAAATGCTCCTTGATACGGTCAATCTTGTCTTGACCAGCAACAAAGCTGTCACCTGTCGCAATCAAACCTACTCTAGCCTTCTGATGAGTCTTGTCTAAAATTTTCTTCATTTCAGCAACCAGATAGCGACTCGCTTCAAAATAGAGTGGCTGTCGTGCCATCTGACCGTAGTCATAGCCAAAGGCCGTCACATCCACATCATGGTAGACCAGACGATCTGCGACCACCACATCGCCGATAGCCAAACCTTCTGCCACTGCTCCAGCTGAGCCTGTATTAATCACAGCTGTAACCTTGAAATCATTGACCAGAACAGCCACACTCATAGCGGACATAACCTTGCCAATCCCGCTTTCGACCAACACCACTTCATGGTAGCCGATGGAGCCCGTATGATAGACATGGCCCAAACGTAGGTGCTTCTGCGGGTTTTCTAAATGCTCCAGCAGTATCTTCAACTCTTCGGGCATGGCAGCGATAATTCCAATTTTCATATAATACCTCAAATCATCTGATGAAAAAGAAGCTTAGACAGACTAGGCTTCCTTTTAAGTGCAATAGAGCAGGTTTTTAAGGCCACCAAATAATAGCAGCAATCAAACCAATCAGCAGGATAACTACCCAAAGGAGAATCTTATTGAGTTTGGCTTGAAAGAGGCTCCGCTTCTGGTTTTCAATCCGACGGCTCTTAGTCACGGTCGGATCTACCTCAATGTGCAGAGTCTCATCTGTAAACTCCTCTTGGTTTTGAGCTGTCTGATAGCCAAAACGACTCTGATTCTGCTGAGACCGAGCTTCTTCATAACCAAAGCGGTTTTGAGGGCTTTGATAGCCAAACTGAGTATCCTGTCGGCTAGACTGCTGCGAGTTAAAGGAGCTTCTGCCAGTTGAAAGAATCTTAGTTTCTTCATCATCCATGAGAGGCGGCCCCGAAATATCCTCACCGCGGTTAGCCCGCTCAATGATTTCATCTGTTAATAAAGCTTTTCCCATTGATCTACGTTCCTATTTATTCAGATTTTTTTGTTCCCAGTACTGAAGTGCCATGATGGTCTTGGCATCGCAGATGTCACCGTTTTGCAGCAACTGATGTGCCTCCTCCAGACTGACTTCAAAAAGTTCCAATGTTTCATCCTCGTCTTGGGGACGAGGGTTTTCGACCTTTGTTAAATGGCTGGCGCTGTAGAGCTTGATTTTTTCATTGCAAAAACCGATGGCAGAGTAGAAATCATAGACCAACTCCAGCTGTCCAGTGTAGCCGGTCTCTTCTTCTAATTCTCGGAGGGCAGCCGCTTGGGGATCTGCATTCTCTCCTACCTCAAGCTTACCAGCTGGAATCTCGTAAGAAGTCGCTTCAATTGCCTTGCGGTACTGCTTGACTAAAATCATCTTATTTTCCGGAGTGATAGCAATCACAGCCACCGCGCCATTATGAAAAATCAAATCCCGTTGGGCTTGACCTTTGCCTTCTGGCAGCTCTACCTGGTCCTGAACCACTTTAAAAATCGGCCCCTGATAAATTTCCGTCCGTTGGACAGTTTTTTCTTCAAATTCCATGACTGAACCTACTTATTTTGAGGGTGATGAGGAAGACGCTTAGCATAATCTTCCTTGTTAATCTGACGGCCACGTCCCAGAGCAATGGCATCTGCTGGTACATCCTTAGTAATGGTAGAACCCGCACCGATCAGCGAGTTGTCACCCAGCTCAACTGGGGCAATAATGGTCGAGTTGGAACCAACAAAGACATTGTCGCCAATGATAGTCTTGTACTTCTTCTGACCATCATAATTGACCGTAATCGTACCTGCACCAAAGTTGACATTAGCACCAACTTCAGAGTTTCCAATGTAGGTCAAATGACCAGCCTTGGTGTTTTCTCCAATTGACGATCCTTTAACTTCAACAAAGTTGCCGACATGGACATCCTTAGCCAGACTAGAACCTGGACGAATGTGAGCGTAAGGCCCGACCGTCACTCCATCTGCTACACTAGACTCTTCAATCATGGAGTTGGTAATGACAGTCCGTTCTCCAATGACAGAGTCCACAATATAAGTACCATTGGTCAGGATTGTCTCTGCCCCAATCTTGGTCTGACCTTTCAGGGTCACATTTGCTTCAACCTGAACTTCAGGCGCAATCTCTACATCCACATCGATATAGGTCGCATGAGGATTGACAAAGCTGACACCGTTGACCATATGCTGCTGGTTAATCCGACGGCGCATAACACTTTCAGCTGTAGCCAAAGCTACACGGTCATTAACCCCCAGACTTTCATCAAAGTCTTTGAGCGTATAAGCACCGACTTTTTCACCATTTTCGCGGAAAATACCAATCATATCTGTGATATAGTATTCGCCTTGAGCATTATTAGTATTGATATTTTTGAGGGCTTCAAAGAGACGAGCATTGTCAAAGACATAAGTCCCCGTATTGATTTCCTTGATTTGCTGTTCAAAATCAGAAGCATCCTTCTGCTCAACAATTTTCAAAACTTCGTCGTGCTGATTGCGAACGATACGGCCATAGCCGAAAGGATTATCTGCTTCTGCTGTCAGGATAGTCGCAACATTCTTGTGGTTGATATGGAAGTCAATCAGATTTTTCAGGCTTTCTCCTGTAATCAGAGGAGTATCGCCAGCAATGACCAGCGTCTGACCTGTCAGATTTTCCAAAACAGGCTCTGCCATCATAACGGCATGACCCGTTCCCAACTGCTCAGTCTGACGGACAAAGTCTGTCTGACCTGCCAAGACTTGCTCGACTAGCTCTGCCTTGTGCCCAACAACTGTCACGGTCTTTTCTGGATTAATGGCATTGACACTGCGGAACACATGTTCCAGCATGGAAATTCCTGCAACCTTGTGCAGTACCTTTGGTAAATCTGACTTCATGCGAGTACCTTTACCCGCAGCCAAAATAATCGCGTAATTTGTCATCAATTATCTCTTTTCTGTAGGATATCACCTTTATTATATCACTAAAAGGTAATTTTTAAAAATTTAAAATCAAGCCATTCCCTTAAAAATCTGCAACGAAAAAATTTTTGCACAAAAAAATCAGCCTTTAAACAGCTGATTTTGCTTCTTTTTCTTTGATTTTCTTTGGAAGATGGACTTTTGCTTTGCCATAGTCCTTGAAAACAGCCCGCTGCTTGAAGTAAATCAATTCTCCATCTAAGGCTGTATCTTCATCCAAATCCATGGTCATATCAATAGAGCGGATGGTCCGAGTCTTAGGGTCAACCACAAAGGCAACCTGACACTTCTCAATATCGATGGTCGTATCATAATGTTCATCATTATAAGCATAGTAGAAGGCATCGATAAGGTCATAGGCCAAATCACCTTCTGCTGTCACCGAAAACTCATAGCCCCCGTCCACTTTTTTCTTAGTCAGTTCTGACTCATTATCTACCATGACCTGCAGCAAAGCCTTAAAAGAGGACATGCCCGAATAGCCATCAATATGTTTCCGTGACTCAGTGTCATCAATGGTCTCAAATCCATCCTTTTCTTCCAAGTACATCCGATCTTCGCTGAAATAATGGGTCAGTTCTTGATCATCATAGGTTTCGTAAAGCTTAGCTAAATAAGGTGAATCTGAGACAGTCAGCTGTTTAACCGTCTTGGCTTTTCTTTTTTTGTTGCCTTCTAGATAAGTCGACTCAGACAGCCGATCCATGTAGAAACTATCATGATCGAATTTTTTCAAGGATGCATCCACTACAGCAGACAGCTTAAAGCGGGATTCAAGAGCTTCTGCGATTCCTTCAGGCTTAAAGTAAGTATAGAGAAAGGTTCCGCCAATCAGTACAAAGCAGACACAGCCGTAAATGATAAAAAAATGAACCTTCTTCAAAATCAATCCTCCTAGAAGCTTTCTGTCGTTTTATAGCTTTTATTATAAGCTTTTTTGGACCTATTTTCAATCTTTTTCAGAAACGGTCTTTGAAGACTGTAGCGAAAGAATTGCTAATTTGTTTTTCAAACTCTCAAAGTCATTGCCAAATGTATCAACAAGGCAAGTAGCTGTCCTGAAAATTCAGTTCTCCATTTTCCTTAGCATACAAACAGAAATCATCATCTAGCTTTTCCGACTTTACAGCCTGAATGATATCTTTTAAGTCATAGCTTTGGTTTTTCTTCATTGGTCAAAAGTCCCTTTCCATTCATAGGCCGGATAAACTCCTAGACTCTGATAGCCCAAGCTTTCTGCAACCTTCTTAGAAGCTTCATTATGCGCATCCCAGAGAGGAAAGAGTGAGCGGTTTTGGGCTTCTAGAATCATCTGGGCACCCAAGATTTTGGCCAAGCCTTGTCTTCGGTAGGCCGGCTTGGTAGCAATTTCAATCTCAAGGGCTCCATAATAGACCAATCCCGTTGATACAGCAGCGATGATTTCCTTCCCGGAATAGAGTAAAAAGCCAAAGCCACCCGCCGCTTGAAAATGGTCAAAATCGGAAAAGTCTCCCTGCAAATCCTGAGACCAGACTTCCTCAGCCAAACGCTCATAACTCTCCTTATCAATCGGACTAAGGTAGTAATTTGCTGGTAGCCTGCTCTGCCATTTCTCCAAAGCCTCTGTGTCAAAGGAAGCCCTGTCCGCAAAAGCATAACGAGTAAACTGCTGCAGATCAGTCTGACTATCGAGAAACTCTTGCCAGCTAGATTCCTCGGAGATAATGACCTTGTCAGCCAAGCTGTATTTTGTGATGTACTCTTGCCAAAAATAACAATCCACCTGACCAGCCGGAAAAATGAAATTTCCTAGTTGGTAAAGGCAAGATGTCTCAGGCGCATTCATGAAGAACTGTCCTAGGCCAGCATCCAAACCGTAAAGTACCATATTTTGGGCCCAGGTTTGGAAAAGGTTCTTAGCTTTTTCATTGTTTTCATTATTCATTTACTTACTTCAAACTCCAGCCACCGTCGATTTTGATAATCTCACCCTGCATAGCAGCTGCCTTGCCACTGGCTAGAAAGAGGCTAACATTAGCTATTTCCTGAGGGTCTAACCAGCGCTTGATCGGCGTTTCCTCAGCAACCCAGTCTGCCAGTCCGTCTGGCTCAAA
Organism: Streptococcus sanguinis; assembly: GCF_013343115.1. Lineage (NCBI taxonomy): Bacteria > Bacillati > Bacillota > Bacilli > Lactobacillales > Streptococcaceae > Streptococcus > Streptococcus sanguinis. Next base: position 497,845 of record NZ_CP054570.1, on the reverse strand, counting down.
ATCTGCGGCAGTCATAGCTGTCTTGACAGCGCCCGGCGCCAGGCCAAACACTTGGATATTTTTATCCGCATAATCCAAGGCTATCTGCTTGGTCAGGCCAGCCAGAGCATGCTTAGAGGCTGTATAGGCAGCACCGCCGCCGCCAGCCAGAAAGCTAGCAATCGAGCACATGTTAATGATTATACCGGACTTTTTCTCCAGCATTTTCTGCAGGTAAAAGCGAGTAATTTTCATAGTCGCGGTCAGATTAAGCGCAAAAATCTGCTCCCAGTCCTCGTCACTGGTCTCGTGCAGGGGATGATAATCGTCCAAGATACCTGCTGTATTACAGAGAATGTCCACCTCAGGTAAGCTGGTGAAGAGCGGTGTCAAATCCCCTGTCAAATCCATCTTGACAAAACGAAGTTCATTGAGAAAAACAGGATTTTCATCCTTATCCACCCCATAAACCCGGTAGCCATTTTCCAAAAAGGTCAGAACCTGAGCTCGGCCAATGCCAGAGCTAGCTCCCGTAACTAGTACCGTCTTAGTCATCTACTTCCACCCAATCTGTCGCGAGGACATCACAAGGAGTCGGACTCCACATGGAGAAGCCCTCCCCCTCACCTGAAACATTGATGAGGAAATAAGGTGTCACTTCGAGAGCTACACCATTCTGCTCAATCGTATCAAAGAGCTGGACGTAGTTTTCCGCCCCACCCCAGCCTGTACGCACATATTTTTTCTTGGCCTTAAGGCCAGGTAAAATCTCTTCAAATGTCATGGTTTTCTCCTTTTGTTTATTGGTAATCATTGACAAATTCCCTGCTAGCCGCCAGTAGTCATAAGTATATTGAACGACTTTTTCTTGACTGTCAACAAGTTTTTCTGTTGCTTTGCAACAAAGTCTAAAATTAGGTGTTTTTTTCCATCTCCACAAAGAGATGAATATCACCATTGCTTTCCTGCGGGATGCGCCTCACCACTTCAAAGCCCATGTTGAGATAAAGCTGTTGGGCTCGGTGATTGAAATCAGCCACGGATAAACTTATGACTTGGGGCGCAAAATTTTCCATAATAAAGTCCAGAATTTCCTGCAGAAATCCACCGCCCTGACCTTTTCCGCAATGCTCCGGCTTCATCCCCAAACCAAGCTCCAAAGTTCGCTCTCCTTTCTGCTCTAAGCAGAAAAATCCATAGAGTTTCTCTTCTCGCATAACTTGATAATAACGGTCCCCACGCGCTATTGGGGAAATCATTTCTTCATAATCCTCCAAGTCATTTTTCATATCATAAAAATCATAAGGCGCCTCATAATGCCAATCATTGGCAATTTCTAAAGCATGCTGCTGAGTTAGTGGTTCAATTTTATTGCTCATATTTTTTCACCTCCTCAGGGTGGGCTTCTCGCCATGCTAAATAGTCATCAAATGACTTGATTTGTGTTTTCTCACCTGTTGCAGAATCTGTCGCATACACCTCCATCACATCCTGTCCCTTAGGTGCAAACCAATGCAAAAGGTTGTCAAACCATTCTTTCTGATTATACTGTTTAGGCCGGAAATAAAGTCGAGTCATATCCTTCATATTCTTAGCGACTTCTGTCCTCCGAAGATGGTATCTAGCTAACTGATTTTCTAGACTATCAGAAAGACCACCTGGAAGAAAACTCACTTCATTTCTATATGGATCATCTTTTATCGTAGAAATTATTTTCGCCTCTATATCTTCCGTACTTAGTTTTTCTTTCTCTACATCAAACCAAAATTCTTTCTCACTATAACTATGATTTTGATAACTCCTTAATTCTCTAGAAAAATAATCTTTCCCGTTCCCATAGTAGTCAGAGCACTTCGTCATTACGATATCCCTCAGAGGGATTAATAAAAGAATATAAATCTATTTCCTTTTTATCTAGCTCAGTACTGTTTAAATCATAGCTAATGATTTTATAAAATTCATCTTTTCCAATTGGCGGAGATTCTTGACCTGATTTTAGATCAAGTGAATGGACGGCGATGGTTGAAACATAATTTTGTCCATAGTAAATATGACCATAATTATCTTTCTCCCCTACAGCGACCAATACAAACTTATTATTATCGAAAAGCTGAATGCTTTTGAATTTTGTTTCTTGTCTATTAATATAATTTTTAGTATTTGTTTTAATAATCCATAAGGAGAGTAGAGCTAAAGCTCCCAACAAGAGAATACTCAATAATACATACACTATCTTCTTTTTTTTCATGACCGTCTCCTTAGTTTCTCTAAAATCCCCAATAAAATCGTTTCTGGTCTGCTTTTTCGCTGCAGCCGAGGCTGCGATAAAATTCATGGGCTGCGGAGCGGGAAATGCCTGAATTAATCCGAATTCCTGTGTAGCCTGCTGCTTTTCCCTCTTCACGCAAAGCTTGCATCAGCGCTCTGCCATGTCCCTGCCCTTGAAAATCCTGAGCGACGGCCAAAGCCAAGAGATTGAGCAAGGACGGGAAATAGAGACAGTCGTAGCTAGCAGCATGAGCATAGCCTATGACCTGACCGTCTTCTTCAACTACCAAAATCAAATGCTGGTCACTCTCTAGTAACCTCTTTAGTTGAGCCTCCGTCGCTTCCCTATCGAAGTCATAACCCAAGCACTCTGCATTAAGCCGCTGAATGGCTACGGCATCTCTTAGTTTTACTTTACGAATCATTTGTCACCTCGTTCTTCTCTTTATTATAGCAGAAAAGCAGTCTCTTTGACTGCTTTCAATGAACTATTCTCCTAACTGTTCCTTCAACCAAGACTCCGCCTCTTCTAAAGGCTGGTCTGTTTGGATATCGGGCTGAATTGCCTCATTCTCATAAAGCTTACCCGTGCGATCTAAGATACTCGAGGTAGTCAAGAGCAAAACCGCTCCATCATACAGTTGATAATAATTATTTCCCGTAGTATAGCTTGCCGTTGGCTGACCAAATATTTTGACGTTTTCCAGTCCCTTAAAAGCTAAAACAGTCATTTCTCCTGAGCTGCCTGTCTTCCCATTGATAAGGACGGCTATTTGCACTTTCTTTGCTTTCTCATCAGTCTGTTCCAGACCAAGCTGCTTCAGAACATCTGATCGCGAAACCGCGCTCTTGCTTCCATTTTTTTCAACGAATTGGAAGAGATCTTCATCAGGCAAAAGAGAGGACAGGCCCGCAATCATCGGATACATATTCCCGCCGGTATTATCTCTCAAATCCACAAGAACTGCCTGATAATCATCCTTTTTAAGAGCTGCTGACAGTTTGTTGGCATAAGTCTTCGCCGCTTGTGCATCACCGGTAAAAGCAGGAACTTTTAAATAGAGAATCCCCTCCCGATTCTGCACTTCAGGCTGATTTTTGCTTTCTGGACTATTTTCGGGATTATCCTGTGGGCTTAAAAAATAAGAATGCTTCCCGCCAGCCTCTTTGGTTAATTCTTCCAAGACGGGATAGGTATCTTGATAAGTCTTGGCTGATTCAAGCTTCTCCAAGGCTTTCTTCTTCTCATTTTCCCAATCTTTGTCCGTATAAAGACCGAAATCAAGCTTTTTTACAACCGAGCGAGCATAGTCCTGCGGACTTGGTGGAAAAAGAAAAATTCCATAGTCTGGACCAAAGTAGGCTAGAAAACCTATTAAAAGAGCAAGCAAAACCAGTACTGTTCCCAAGCAACCTAAAAGGACTTTTTTCATAATCACGCAACCTTTCTTGTTAGGATTCCTGATCTGATTATAGCAAAATAGAGACACGTTTTCCATGTCTCTACCTTACATTTATCATCGTCAATCTTACATTTTTGTAAGATTATTTCGTTTAAATCTACAGAAGTTTATTTCCATTTCTCACTCTTGGAGAATGCAATCATTAAACCAGACCCAGCCAGAACTGCCAGAATAACAAGACAGATATTTTCAGTGGATAGAGCCAGTCTTTATTTTTCTCATGCCAAGTTGTCTTCCAAAGCCGAACATAATCAGCATGCATATCTTCAGGCTGGTTCAGTTGGATATTGATCACAATCGCTAGTAAGATCAGGGCAAGCAAAGCAAGGGCAAAGAGCCAGATTTTCTTCTTTTGGGTTAGGTTAAGTTTTTTCATTCTTTTCTCCTTCTATTAGTTCAAATTCTATCTCTTTGTCTCCACTAACTTCTATACCTCTGAAAAACAAGACTATTCCAAGAAAAATAGGTAGTAAAAGAAAGAATCTGGGCTGAGTAAAAAACATAACAAATAAGACTATACTTGACAAAGTGCCAATTACCAATAATTGACGAATACTAAACCGTTTCATTTACCATACCTCTATTCCGTTGGGCAATTTTTTAATAGGCTCTTTTGTTCTTACTTTTCCAATCAAGCTAAGTTTGCAACCTTTTTTATTTAGAAAAAATTCAAGTCGTTTCTTTCTATAATACTTTACAAGAAACATAGCAAGAACCATCGTTCCTATTGTCACACCAATATTTACAAGACCAGTTCCGATATTCATTGGTCGATTTACTGGCCCAAAGAAAAAATCTAGCGGAATTATTTTTCTCAGCATTCTAGCCAAGATAAGACCTATGGAAGTTCCTGCAATAGCAGGTAGATTATTTGATTTGTTTAAAAATTCAGTATGCGGTATGAAAGAATAGGCTGTTTGATAAACCTTTCTAAAACAGCCACAGGACATCGTTCCATTTCTCTCCACGAGATATTCCTGCCCATTATCAGAAATTATTAAGAACCATCCGAGAAAAGCTTTCTTACCATTCAAAGAGATATTATAGCATCGGCCTTTTATACAATTTTTCTTCATAAAACTCTTTCTGCTTTGTTTATAGTTACCAAGTTCCTACACTTCATCTTCTCGACCAATCTCTACACCCTACTCCTCTTTTACAGCGATTTCTGAGTTTCTATAGCCATAGAATGCATAGATGAGACTTCCCAGCGCTAGGGCAATTCCAAAGGCTTGCCAGGTTTCCTTGGTATACTGGGTCATGAAGGACAGGCAGATGATAATGGACAAAATCGGTGTCAGAGGTACCAGAGGCGTTTTGAATTCTCCAGCTTTTGGCATTCCCTGATCTTTCCGCAATTTCAAGACAGCAAGTGCCAATAAAATCAGATAGGCCAAGGTACAGATATTGAGGAAAGAAGCGATGCTAGCCAAGGGGAAGATACCGGCACAGACAGCTGAGGCAATCCCTACCAGAATCGTTGCATTCTTTGGAACCCGACTGGTCTCTGTCAATTTCTTGAAAGAGCGAGGCAAGAGACCATCACGCGCAATACTGTAAATCATCCGCGACAGGGCGTAGGTCATGGAGATACAGACCGTAATCAGAGTCAAAATAGCGACGACAGAGATATAGTTAGCCGCCCAGCCAAGTCCGACACTGCGCAGGGCAAAGGCCACCGCATCAGAAACATCCAGCTTGCTATAGTGGACAATCCCGGTTAAGACCAAGGTCACCAAAATGTAGAGAATGGTCACGATGCTCAAGGACAAAACAATCCCGCGCGGAACGTTCTTTTGGGGCTCCTTAATTTCATCGACCGCCATGGAAATGGACTCAAAGCCTAGAAAAGCAAAGAACATGAGTGAAGCTCCAGCCATGATGCCGACCTTCCCACCATAAATTTCTCCAAAGCCAAATGGTGCAAAGTTAGACCAATTTTCTGGTTTGATGAAGAAAAATCCTGCAATAATAAAGAGTGCCAAGGCTGAGAATTTCAGAACCACCAAGGCTGAGTTGAAGCGCAGGGCGGCCTTTGAGTTCAAAAGGACAACCCCCGTAACAAAGGCCAAGACCAGAATAGGCAGCAAGTCCACATAAGTACCTGCTTTTGGATTGAAGGTACCATTCAGAGCTGCCGGCAGCTGGATACCAAAGCCGCTCAGCAAGCCCTTCAGATAAGAACCCCAGCCAGAGGCAACACCTGAAATAGCGGTCATGAACTCCATGATGGTCAGCCAGCCAGCCAGCCAAGCAGGAAATTCTCCCAGAACCGCATAAATATAACTATAGGCTCCGCCATTGGCCGGAATCCGTGAGGCAAACTCAGCGTAAAAAAGGGCCGAAATACTCACACAAAGAGCTGAAATGACAATCGAAACAGTCAGAGCAGGTCCAGCATATTTGGCCGCTCCAGTCCCTGTGATGGTAAAAATCCCAGTTCCTACCATTGCTCCAATACCAAGCAAAATCAGATCAGGAATTTTCAAGTGACGGCGCATGCCCGTTCTATCCTTGCTGGCATCTTTTTTTCTAAAAATATTCATCTATTCTTATTCTCCTAATTGCATTAACGCCCTATTTTATCATATTTCCTCCCTTTTAGGAATCCTTCTCAGAAATTTACCGAAAAGAAAGGCTGAGAAAAATCTCAGCCTAAGTCTTTAAAATAAATGAAAGGTATATGATGCCTGTCTCTGCTATCACATAGCCACAATTTTACGATAGCTGCGAGATGTGATGAGAAAGACACCGACATATACTGCAATAAACAGAGCGCAAACACCCAGAGTCACCACTAACATGAGTGTGGCATTCAGCACCCCTAAAGCAGATAAAATCAAGCTCAACATGTGATAGGCAAATGCCAAATGAAGAAAAGCAAAGATTAGTGGTAGGAAAAAGACTATCAGAATTTGCCTACGAATCGTTTTCTTAATTTGTTTTTCGTCCAATCCAACCTTTTGTAAAATAACAAAGCCTTCTCGATCTTCATAGCCTTCAGAAATCTGCTTGTAGTAGATGATAAGAACAGTTCCAAGCATAAAAACGATTGATAAGAAAATTCCAATAAAGAACATACCACCTAGCATTCCTTTTATTTCTTGCTTATCGAAGGCTGTCACCGAACCATAAATACCTTGATTTTCAGGTAAGGTGGTATTAAAACTGCTTAGCTTTTCTTGGTATGCTTCTTTGAGTTTTCTCTGTTCTTCTTTTGGAAGCTTGAGATTTAATCCTCCATAATAGTTAACATTGACAGCGTAATCGTTCATCAATGAAGAAAAGATTTGACTCGGATTTTTAGCTACCATATAGATTTTTTCAGGCACTATCATATTCATCGGATCGGGTAGATTACCGAAAACGAAATCTTCTTTTAATTTTTTCTTGATTTTTAAATTTTTATCAGCTAGCTGTAAATCTTTTTTGCTGTCTAGTTCCAGTCCTTGCTCAAATATGGCTATTTCATCATCTTTAAGCTGAAGACTTTGACCCGTCATTCCTTGATAATCACTCTCAGAAATGGCCAAAATATAAAGATTTGGAGTGAATGATTTCTGTCCCTTAGAATAAATATCTAGCTGATTACCAGCTCGGCTTCTAACTCCTATCGTATAATACTGGTAAATAACTTTTTTACTAATCTGCAGCTGCTGCTCTTGAACAAACTCTGTCAAAGCTTGATCCAGCACCTCACCTGTTATTTCTTTTCCTTGGATACTGAAATCATGCGGGAACATGGCATTCTGCATATAATCACCACCAGCATAAATGTTAGCTCCACCAGATAAGGTAACCAGAACCATTGTCGACAAAATAGAAATCGTCGCTAAACCGATTGCATTTTTCTTCATTCGAAAAATTAGATTAGATACCGAAATCATGTTATCAGGCTGATAATAAAACGTCTTCTTCTTTTTCAAAAATTGCAAGAAAACAGTTGTTCCTGCATTAAAAAGCAGATAAGTCCCTAGAATAACAAAAAGTACGGCCACGAAGAAAATGATAATGGCTGCCATCGGATTAGATACACCTAAAGCAAGATAATAGCCAAAAGCGAGAGAAGACATACCAATAATAGTTTGCAAGAGTAAAAAGCGACTCTTTTTCTCCCCGCTATTTTTTTCTTTGACTAATTGCAGAGCATCAAACTTTCTTAAGTAAAAGCCGTTTTTAATTAGCAAACAGAAAAATACAAAAGCATAGAAAATGATAATCAATACCAATACAAAAGGTTGAAATGTCGAAACTAGAACCACCTTGGTACCCATGAGCTTGAGCAAAAAGGCATAAATCAACTGGTCAAAGAGAAGACCTATAGTCAGCCCCAAGCTTACAGCCACTAGCCCGAAGATTAGTAGCTCAATAAAGGTCATAACAAAGAGATGACTCTTATTAAGACCTAGCATACCATAAAGCCCTAGCTCCTTGGAGCGATTCTTCATAACAAATTGATTGGCATAAAAGACAATAATTCCAGCTGTGATGTTTACAATAACAACCCCTAGGACCAAAACGAGGATAACAGAGCTGGCACCTGTCATTTTGGATAGATTGGGATTAAAAGCCAAGGAGTTGAAAATATAAGAAATGGCTACAGCCACACAGGTAGCCAGTGCAAACGGATAATAGAGACGGCGGTTCTTAATCAGATTGGATACCGCCAATTTTGCTGCTAATCGAAACACTAGTCCTTCACCTCACTTGCCATAACTGTCAGAGTGTCAGAAATCTCTTGGAACATCTGCCGCTCAGTCTTGTCACCGCGGAAGATTTGATTATAAAGAATCCCATCCTTGATAAAGAGCACCCGCTTGGCGCGGCTAGCTGCTGCCGTTGAGTGGGTCACCATGAGAATGGTTTGACCGCGGGCATTAATATCATCAAAGACATCAAGCAGAGCTGCCGAAGATTTGGAATCCAAAGCTCCCGTCGGCTCGTCCGCCAGCAGAATCTCAGGGTCTGTGATGATGGCCCGAGCCACTGCTACCCGCTGCTTTTGACCACCAGAAATCTCATAAGGAAACTTCTCTTGTAGCTTGTTAATCCCTAGCTCATTGCAAGTCGTAACCAGCTTTTGCATCATCTCGGTAATGGGACGACGAGAGAGGACTAGCGGCAGAAGAATATTATCCTTGACTGATAGGGTGTCCAGCAGGTTGAAATCCTGAAAGACAAATCCTAATTTTTCTCGGCGGAAACTGGAAGCCTGGCTGTTTTTGATGGTTGCTGTGTCAGTTCCGTTGAGAAAGACGCGGCCCTCAGTCGGCTTGTCCAGCATGGCTAGGATGTTGAGCAGGGTGGATTTCCCAGAGCCTGACTCCCCCATGATGGCGACATACTCGCCTTTTTCTACCGTAAAGTGAATGTCTTTCAGTGCCTCTACTTGGCTGCCCTGAAAGCGAGTTTTATAAATCTTTTTCACGTGTTGTACGTCTAATAATGTCATACTCGAACCTCTTCTTTATTTAACTTGATACTACTATCATACCGGAAAGACAGACAAGTTTCCATAACCTAATCTTTCATTTTGCCTGCCAATCTTACATTTTTGTCATCTTGTGCTCCAAGTCGGATAAAGAGAAAAGTCAACTGACCTTTCTCTCATCCTTAAATACTGGAAACTATCAGTGGCTGTACTGCAGCCAGAAATAATATTGACTGGAAGCACAGCCTAGGCGAGTCTTCTCGATTTCTTCCTTGGAAATCTTTTGAGCTTTAGGTTTACTTTGGCGATGGTTAAAAAGATTGATTTTCATAGCAAGCCTCCTTCTTGAAATCTGATTATTAGTTTGGAAGACGTTTATCTTCTTTTTCTTTACACTTATAGGATACCGAATTCCCAGGCTAGCTGCCATAAGATAACCTTTCATTTTAGCCTTTAAACTTACATTTTTGTCACTTATAAAAAATAGTTTTCGATTGCCCTTAAACTGCATCAATAGGCATAAATTCAACGATGTATATCGGCTTCTTTCATCAAGCGCATAAAAAAACAAGCGTCAATGTTCATTGACACTTGTTTTCTGTTTTATTTTTTGAAACGGATCCCGAAATAAACCCCACAACCAACTATCAGAATCAGACCGAAAGCAAGTAGCGTAAAGCTGATTTCTGTACCTGTGAAAGGCAGAATTTTCTTCGTCTTCCCCTTATCTCCAGGTTTATCTTGGTCTTTTTCTATTGGTTTATCTTGATTTGATTTTTTCGGATCTGGTTCATCTGTTTTTTTAGACGGATCCTTGTCTGGGCCAGTCGGTTTCGTTTGGTCAGTTACGACTAACTTCCCATCCTTGTATTCTACTGTATTTCCATTGGCATTTACGACTGTTACTGTGCCATCGAGATTCACTTGGAACACGATGTCGGTAACAGCTAGGTAACCGGTTGGGGCTGCAGCTTCATGGAAGGTATATATCCCAGGAGCTAATCCAAGCTCATGCGATGTATTTGCTTCTGAAGTCCATTTTGCTACAGGATTGCCAGTTGCCTCTTTGCCTTGGAAAATTTGAATCTCTGCACCAGCAATCTCAGTACCGCCGAGGTTGACCTTACTGAAGGTTACCTTACGTGGAAGATTATCGTCCTTATCCGTTACTGTAACAGTTGAGCCGTTGGTTACGACCTTGTTCTCTTCACCCTTGGAGTCTTTCTCACCAACATTTGTTACTTCTACTGTTCCGTCAGTTTTTACTTGGAAAGTAATGTCTGTCACTTTGAGGTAGCCGGTTGGTGCCGCTTCCTCATGGAAGGTGTAAGTACCTGGAGTCAAGTTCAATTCTTTAGACTTACCAGCTTCAGATGTCCAGCTTTCTACTGCTTGGCCTTCTGCCTTGTTGCCCTTGTAGATCTTGATTTGAGCTCCTGCGATTTCTGTACCACCAAGGTTTACTTTACTGAAAGTAATCGCTTTGGGACTATCATCGTCTTTATCCGTTACTGTAACAGTTGAGCCGTTGGTTACGACCTTGTTCTCTTCACCCTTGGAGTCTTTCTCTCCGACATTGGTCACTTCCACCGTTCCATCATGTTTGACTTGGAATGTGATGTCCGTTACTTTGAGGTAACCCGTTGGAGCCGCTTCCTCATGGAAGGTATAAGTGCCAGGTGCCAAGTTGATGTACTTAGACTTACCTGCTTCGGATGTCCAGCTTTCGACTGCGTTTCCTTCAGCTTTCTCGCCCTTGTAAATCTTGATCTCAGCACCGGCGATTTCAGCACCACCGAGGTTGACTTTGCTGAATGTCACCTTACGTGGGAGATCATCGTCCTTGTCGGTAATAGTTACTGTTGAACCATTGGTTGCAACGGTGTTAGCTTCGCCCTTAGCGTCTTTTTCTCCTACGCTAGTCACTTCCACTGTACCGTCATACTTGACTTGGAATGTGATGTCGGTAACCTTAAGGTAACCGGTTGGGGCTGCCTCCTCATGGAAGGTGTAAGTGCCAGGTACTAAATTTATATCCTTAGACTTACCAGCTTCAGAAGTCCAGCTTTCGACTGCTGTGCCTTCAGCCTTGTTGCCCTTGTAGATCTTGATTTGAGCTCCTGCGATTTCTGTACCACCAAGGTTTACTTTACTGAAAGTAATCGCTTTGGGACTGTCATCGTCTTTATCGGTTACAGTTAGAGTTGCACCATTCGCTACAACACGGTTGTCTTCACCCTTAGAGTCTTTCTCTCCGACATTGGTCACTTCTACTGTTCCGTCAGTTTTCACTTTGAAAGTGATGTCGGTCACTTTGAGGTAGCCTGTTGGAGCGGCTTCCTCATGGAAGGTATAAGTACCAGGTGCTAAGTTGATGTCTTTAGACTTACCAGCTTCGGATGTCCAGCTTTCAACTGCATCGCCTTCAGCTTTCTCGCCCTTGTAAATCTTGATCTCAGCACCGGCAATTTCAGTACCGCCAAGGTTGACCTTACTGAAGGTCACCTTACGTGGGAGATCATCGTCCTTGTCAGTCACTGCAACAGTTGAACCGTTTGTCGCTACGGTGTTAGCTTGGCCCTTAGCGTCCTTCTCACCAACATTGGTCACTTCCACTGTGCCGTCATGTTTGACTTGGAAGGTGATATCCGTTACTTTGAGGTAGCCCGTTGGTGCGGCTTCCTCATGGAAGGTATAAGTACCGGGTGCTAAGTTGATGTCCTTAGACTTACCAGCTTCGGATGTCCAGCTTTCTACTGCTTGGCCTTCAGCTTTTTCGCCCTTGTAAATCTTGATTTGAGCACCGGCAATCTCAGTACCGCCTAGGTTTACTTTACTGAAAGTCACCTTACGCGGGAGATCATTATCCTTATCGGTTACTGTAACAGTCGAACCATTTGTCGCAACGGTGTTAGTTTCGCCCTTAGAGTCTTTCTCGCCAACATTGGTCACTTCCACTGTACCATCATGCTTGACTTGGAAGGTGATGTCGGTCACTTTGAGGTAGCCTGTTGGAGCGGCTTCCTCATGGAAGGTATAAGTACCTGGTGCCAAGTTAAGGTCTTTGGACTTGCCAGCTTCTGAAGTCCAGCTTTCTACTGCTTGGCCTTCAGCTTTATCGCCTTTGTAGATCTTAATCTCTGCACCGGCAATTTCAGTACCACCTAGGTTAACCTTACTAAAGGTAATCTTACGCGGTAGGTCATCATCTTTGTCAGTCACCGTAACAGTTGAACCATTAGTTGCAACGGTGTTAGATTCACCCTTAGCGTCTTTCTCGCCAACATTAGTCACTTCCACTGTTCCGTCTGTTTTGACTTGGAAAGTGATGTCGGTTACTTTGAGGTAACCTGTTGGTGCGGCTTCCTCATGGAAAGTGTAAGTGCCAGGTGCTAAGTTGATGTCCTTAGACTGATTAGCCTCGGAAGTCCAGCTTTCAACGGCTGCACCTTCAGCTTTGTCTCCCTTGTAGATCTTAATCTCTGCGCCAGCAATCTCAGTACCGCCGAGGTTGACCTTACTGAAAGTAATGGCTTTCAGACTATTGTCCTCTTTATCGGTTACAGTAAGAACCAAGCCATTTGCTTCAACAGAATCTGTTGCACCTTTAGCATCAACTGTAATGGTACCATCAAAATGAACTGTGAACTTAATATCTTCTACAGCTACAAATCCAGCAGGAGCAAGGCTTTCTTTCAGAGAATAGGTCCCTGGAGCTAACTTAACCACCTTAGATGCGTTGGCTTCGGATGTCCACTCTGCAAGAGGCTTAGCTTCAGGACGAATCTGACTGCCTTTGTAGAGTTTCAATTTCGCACCAGGGATTTCCTTCCCGTTTGGATCTACTTTCTTGATCGCCACATCACGTTCTGAGTCGTCATCCTTGTCTGTTACCTTCAAGGTTGCTCCGTCAGTCACAACTTTATTGTTTTCACCTTTGGAGTCTTTCTCACCGACATTGGTCACTTCTACTGTGCCGTCATGTTTGACTTGGAATGTGATGTCGGTCACTTTGAGGTAACCGGTTGGAGCTGCTTCCTCATGGAAGGTATAAGTACCGGGTGCTAAGTTGATGTCCTTAGACTGATTAGCTTCGGATGTCCAGCTTTCAAGAGCTTGACCCTGAGCTTTGTTGCCCTTGAAAATCTTAATTTGAGCACCAGCAATCTCAGTACCACCTAGGTTGACCTTACTGAAGGTAATGGCTTTAGGACTATTGTCCTCCTTGTCGGTAATCGTCAGAATTGAGCCTGCTGCTTGAACAGTATCTTCTGCTCCTTTTTTCACAAGAGCAACAGTGCCATTAGCACCTACTGTAAATGTGATGTCTTCTACATATTGATAACCAGCAGGAGCATTCGCTTCAGTCAGTGTATAGGTTCCTGGAGACAATTTTATCACTTTAGAAGTATTTTCTTCTGAAGTCCAGTCTGCAACAGGAGCTTCTTCCTGATCAACATGATCACCTTTATAGATTTTCAGTTGCGCACCAGGAATTTCTTTCCCGTTTGGATCTACTTTTTTGAAAGTTACATCCTGCTCGGTTACCGTCTTCTTATTGACGATCTCGCGCGATACAGATTTGTCTGTTCCAAAATCCTGGGAACCAATCTTAATTTCCTCAGTTAATTTATCATATCCTGTAGGAGGAGTCACTTCACGGATGGTATAATCATCGCGCAACAAGTCACCCAAGTTGGCATTCCCGTTAGAATCTGTGGTTAATTTTCCGACAACTGCTCCGCTTCGATCACGAACAACTTCAAATTCTGCACCTTGCAGGTTCTCACCATTTTCATTAACCTTATGAAGCTTAATAGTGAAAACATAGCCTTCTCCAACACCGCCGGCAATCTGATAAGAGCGATTTTCAGCTGATGTCGTTGTTTGACCACCGTTATAGGTCATGGTAGCACTATTGGAAACACGCTCACCATCAACAAGATCGTAATCTGCTTTTGTCTTATAGTCCAGCAAATACCCGAAACCATCCATGTCGCCAAGATCAATCGTGAATCCATCACCAGCGGCATTTTCCGTAATTTTTGATTGGAAATTAGCTGTCACGTCTTCTGTTGAATCCCGCACCCAATCTCCATTATTCCAGCGCCAAGCAATTTTATAGACTCGAATTGAGTCTCTCATGATTTTAAAATTAGGCGAGGTAATCTTGTCAGTTATCGTTACATCGGTATAATGTTCCATATTGCGGTTAATCGCAATATTGTAATGAACTTCATTCTTACCGTCTTCTGCTGCCTGATAAGAGCTCTTCTCAATTTTTGAGTCATATCTTTTGGGTGGTCCATTATAATGGACGATTCCCGGATACAACATCCGACCTCCTACGGTAAATCCACCATTCAAGTCACCTTCTTGTCTCACAACATCATGGTCAACTCGTGCATAGAAGAAGAATTCTCCTTGGACACCAGACTTTTGCTCAACATAATTTGTATAGGTCAAAGTAATGGTCTTGTTGGTTGAATCCAAAAATCCATTTGCAACTACATTATCCGAGCTGTCCTTAAGTTCAATAGCTGAAGAGTTCCCAAAAGCATACTCAGAAGGCAAGGTGATTGTTGTCGTGTCCCCTTGATGTACTTGGTTATCCGGCAAGACAAACTTTGCGTAAACTCGAAAAGTTTCCCAAATATCAACCCCCTGCGTTAATTCTCCACCAGAAGAATTCTTTATACTCATCTCCGTGATAGCATTACCAATCTCAGCTGCTTGCACCTGAGTCAGTGGAGCCAAAGATGGCAGAATTACTCCTAAAAAAAGAATAATAAGGTGGAGCAATGCTCTAATCCTTTTGTTCATGCAATTTTCCTTTCTCACAATATTCAGTTTTAAATGTACAATGTAATTGTATACTAACTGAGCTTCCCCATCTTGTCAGTGCCCGCTTTCTAGAAAGCGAACATTTATAGATACATTACATCTACATTTTATCATACTATAAGAAAAATGGCTATACACAAAAGGAGATTTTTTTTTACATTTGTTTACCTTTTTGTCATTTAGAAAAGGTAGACGATTTGCATAGTTCATTTGCAAATCAGATCAATATTGTTAAGGTCAATCGTGTCTGATAAGCAATGTCCCTAATAAAGCAGAAAAACCGGAAACAAAGTCCGGTTCTAATCATTTATTTCCTAAAGGTTAGGGCATAAAATTTTCCGTCCCAGAGGAGTTTCAACTCCTTTTCTTTGACGCCGGCCGGTATAGCAGCCTCAATTTCTCCCAAATCAACGGTAGCGTCCTTAAAATAGTCCTTGCTGAAGTGGTTCTTCTTATATTGCTGGTCCACATAGTCTGCCGTCTCGTCTGAAATCATAATCTTAGTTCCTGGCTTAGCCACCCGCAGCATTTCCTGCATGGCCTTGGCCTTATCACTAAAGAAATTAATTCCGCCGATATGATAGACGATGTCAAAGCTATTATCCGCAAAGGGCAGGTCTTCTGCACAAGCATGAAAGAGTTGCAGATTTGTCTTCTTGGCACAGGATTTCTGACATTTTTTCAGCATGCCTATGGAAATATCCGCCCCGACAAAGTCTAGGCTTTTCAGGTCAATATTCTCAGGGATGTAGCGTAGGTCGTGACCTGTTCCGATAGAGACATAAAGAATTGACAAATGATCCTTCCATTCTATTTCTGCCATCAGATCCCTTCTCAACTTGTCGACTGTCTTGCCATAGAGAAGGCCGCCCAGCCATTTCTCACTCATATCATACCAGCGAGCAAAACGATTGTACATGGTCATGTATTTGGCATTGTCCCCTGAGACATAGTCCGGATTCAGCGCCAGATAGATGTCTCCATCTTTTTGAAAATCCGCTAACTTCAAACCTGGCTTCAGCTTCTCTTGTATTTTTGTATCTGTCATATCTTCTGTCTCCTTTTTCTATTTGCCATTTATTATAGAGGATTCTGAGACAAAAACAAGGGGTTTTCCGTAAGTGGCTGCCCAGCATGAGTAACTGGAAGAAATTGCTCAGTAAGCTGCAAAATAGCTAGACCAAAATAAGCAAACAAAAGAAGATAAAGCATTCTGCTCTATCCTCTCTTTATTTATTTGCTCAGTCGAGTCTTACGGTAAAGTCCTAAAAGAGCCAGGACTACCAGACCAGCAAGAACCAATCCAAGGCTTTCAGCAGAGCCAGTCGCAGGAAGAACTTTTTTAGATTTTCCTTGACTGTCTGCTGCTTTATCAGAATCAGATGATTGATTTGGCTTAATACCGCCTTGAACTGCTTTATCAGGCGTACCAGGTTCAGATGGTGCCGCTTGGTCAGTAATGAACAACTTACCATCTGTATATTCTACAGCATTGCTATTGGCATCTAGAACTGTTACAGTGCTATCTTCATTGACTTGGAAGATAATATCAGTCACAGCCAGATAACCTGTCGGAGCCGCTTCCTCATGGAAGGTGTAAACACCTGACTCTAGGTTAATTTCTTTAGATTTGTCAGCTTCTGAAGTCCAAGATGCGACAGGACTGCCCTTGCTTTCCCGTCCCTTGAAAATCTGAATCTGTGCACCGGCAATTTCCTCACCAGCTAGATTGACCTTGCTGAACGTTACCTGTTTATCTGTTGGAGTTTGAGCTTGTTTATTGACTACATTGACTGCAACCAATCTGCTGTCTCCAGAGTCTCCAGAGGCAGGACTGCCTACGTTCAAAGTCTTACCAAAATCCGTCGGACTGATGGTAATATCCTCTGTCAGGCGGTCATAACCAGCTGGGGCAGTCGTTTCACGCAGGATATAAGTGTCGCGTAGAAGGTTACCAACTTCCGCATTCCCATCTGCATCTGTCGTGATTGTGCCAACCACCTTATTGGTCGCTTTCCGCACCACTTCAAAGACTGCACCGCTCAGAGAGGCATTAGACTCATCTGTCTTGTGAACCTTAACCTTGAAGTTATAGCCTTCAGACTTTCCTCCAGCAATCTGATAAGAGTACTCGTTGGTGACAGACACAGTCTCGGTATTGTTGTAGTTCATGGTAGCCTTATTTCCTACAACCTCTCCATCAGCCAAATCGTAGTCGGCCAGCGTCTTGTACTCAACTAGATAGCCGAAACCTTCTACATCTCCGAAGTTGATTGTCAAGCTATCACCTTCAGCGCCAAAGGTCATCTTAGACTGGAAGTCTGCTGTTACATCTTCAGTCGAATCACGCGCCCAATCACCATTATTCCAGCGCCAAGAAACCTTATACACTCGCACAGAATCTTGAACAATCTTAGCGTTTGTATCACCCAGCTTGTCCGTCACAGAGACATTTTTGTAGTTGCCCATGTTACGGTTAATGGCTACATTGTAGCGGATTTCATTCTTAGCATCAGCATCCCACTGAAAAGCACTCTTTTCTAGCAGAGACTCATACTTTTTCGGCGGCCCATTATAGTGAATGCTGCCAGCCGGAATCCTATTATTGCCTACTGTGAAAGTAGCTGGAATATCCCTTTCCTCTGTGACAACTTCGTGGTCAATCCGCGAATAGAAGAAAAACTCGCCTCTGACACTGGACTTCTGCTCCACATAGTCTGTGTATGTCAATGTGATGGTCTTGGCATCGCTATCCAGGACTCCATTAGCCACCAGGGCTCCGTTTTCATCCTTGAGCTCAATAGCTGAAGAATTCCCAAAGGTAAATTCATTCGGCAAATGAATCACTGTCGTATCACCCGCATGGGCCTGGTTGTCTGGCAAGGCAAACTTAGCATAGACACGGAAGGTCTGCCAGATATCCACACCGTTGGTCAGCTGTTCACCAGAGTTAGTGGTGAGGTGCATCTCAGTGATGACATCATTGAGTTCCGCCGCCTGAGCCTTAAGGGTTCCGGCTAGGAAAGGCAGGAACACGCCTAGACAGAGAATGATGAGCTGAAACCATACTCTCAGTTTTTTATTCATGCAATCTTCCTTTCTCACAAGTAAAATTTGTTTAAAAGTACAGCGTATTGGCCAGCCAGTCGAACACGTTCTTTTCATGTTTTTCTGCCTTTTTGACAAACACTGGAAAGACAATACTAATTCATTGTACCATATTGACTGTTAAAAAACTATAGGAATGCTCAGAGGGTTTTATCATAAAAAGGAGAAAGAAGATGCTAAGCCTTCTCTCTCCTTTTGGTAAGCAAAACAGGCCAAAAGATGACCTAAAAATCATTGAACAAATTCAGCTCTTCTATTTTGACAAAAAAGTCAATCTTTCTGTGACGCACTGGAAGTTGCATCTACCTGATTCTGATCTGTTTCTTCTTGTTTGGAAGAATTTCTTTCCGTCTTATCTGAAGTGTCGGGCTCTTTCTGTGTATGCCCGCAGGCCGTTAGGATAAAGACAGAAATCAGAGCCAGAAACAAGCTCCCAATTTTCTTGAACCTAGACATACGAGTTCTCCATTTATGCGAAACTTGATGAGACTAGCACTCCGCCAAAAATGCCTGCACAATCTTGACATCTTCTGGACTACCGCCTTGGTCAATATCGCAGATATGCTGGAGCCCGTATTTTTCAATAATCAAGGCAGTCGCCCCGCAGAAAGTCCGGCCGTGTTTAACAGAGTCACCATTGTTTACAAAACCTTTAATCAGCCCAGGATGCTTCTTGATAAAGCGTTTGGTAGACCAAGGAATTTTCCCAGCACCAGCATTTCGAGTAATGAGAATACAGGGCTCTTCCAGTTTTTCCTTGATGGTCTGGGTCGGATAACCCAGTGATTCTGCAAATCGTTTTCCAATACCAGTATTTGAATCATAAACTACAATCATCTTCATCACCTATTTTCTTAAAAAAAGGATAGCAAACCAAGCCGCAAAGCCTAAAACCACGACATCTGAGATGAGCATAAGCATGAACTCCAAATCTGGCATCATGTGAATGTACATCAGCAATGCTAAAGTAGTCAAAGCCAGTACCGTCAGCTTAGCAACTGCTGGCAAGCCCGGAATCAAAGCTGCTCCGATTAGGATCACAATGAGACCTCCGACTAAAAATGACTGAAAATCCACACTCAAACTAAAACCAACTGTCACACCGCCGTAGCCAATGGTCAAAAGACCAATCAGCACCAGACAGATACCAAAAATAGCCAATCCGCTCATGGCAAATCCTCCTTGCTTATTCATTCTTTTCCTCACTTTCTTTTTTTGAATGAACAATTCTTAGCATTCATTCAAGACCTTCTAAAAAATAATTCACTTTATACTTATCCAAGCACATGTCTTCCCATCCCTATTCGCACTACATAAGACATCACCTCCTTCTTTATGAATGAATAATTTTATAAATTCATTCATATCTGCTTCTAAGTAAAGGAATTTCCTCTATTTGGAAAAAATTCCCTTAACAAAATATTTCACTAAAGTCTCAAGACTATCGAAGTAGCCTGAAAATTCCTGTTCTGTGACATGCATGTCTATGTAGTAAATCAAGTCATAAACCTTCATAATCTCAGCTATTTTCTCCTTCGAAAAGCCCTCTTCCTGCAAGCGCTGACTGAAAGTCTGAATCAGAAACTGATGAAAGGCATTGGACGCTCGTCCGGAATCCTGATTATAGTAATCGTGCAGAATCTGAGAAATGCCCGGCTTGTTCCACTCAGCCAGTATTTTATTGGGCGAAATCAACTCAAAAGTGACTGCAAAAAGCTGTTCAACGATTGCCTCGGGCTCACCCAGCCAATTCACACGTCGCATGGTTTCCTCACGTATACGGCTATTTTCAGCTATATAAACCTCCAAGAAGATAGCTTCCTTGGACTCATAATACTTGTAAAAAGATCCGACAGCCATCTGGCTTCTCTTAGCAATATCAGAAATTCCAGCTGCCTTATAGCCTTTTTCTGCAAAGACTTCTCTAGCCGCAGCTAGGAGCTCATTTTTTTTATCCATTTCCATGCCTCTTTTGTGAATGAATTTCGTTTTGTATTCATTCATATTTTAACACAATATTGCCACTTGTCAAGCATTTATGTTATACTATACAAAAAAGATAGTTTACTAATCAAATTATTTTTTAGATTATATTTTGGAGGTTGAGTCATGCTCAAGGAAAGACGTAACCAGGGTACCATCGCCCTACTGGTAATTACTTTTATTTTTCTAGCTGTTGCTGCAGTGATGGGCTTTATCCAATACCAAAAAGTCAACACCAAGACTGCCTATGATCGAAATAGCGAGTCTGGAGCAGATTCAGCAGTCTATGCTGAAGTGTCATATATTTTCCCAGAGGCCCTGATTGAAGTAGAAGATAATACTCAAGTTTGGCTGGTTGCTTACCAAGACGGATATGTTGGTCTGCAGGCTAAAAAAGGGGACAAGCAAATTGCCCAGCTCTTGGAAAAAGAGAAGAGTGGAGAGCTAGAAAAAAATCCTGTCCGAATTGTTGGCTCCTACGTTAATGCTAACTCCCCTAAGAAGAATCAGGGATATATCTCTAATTATGGCAGCCTCGTTCGCGGTCTCCTAGCAGACAATCCCGAAGTCATCACAGTAATGTCAAGCAGCTCCTATATCTCTATCACTGAATTTGAATCTGACAATCTTGCATTCATGTTCTACATTCTGTTTTTGATTGGACTCTGTGTTTTCTTTATCGTTATGGGAATTATCGGCCGCAAGAAAAATATCGCTGCCTACGAAGAAATCTATGCAGCCTATCCAGAGGCCAAGGACAATCTCAATATCCTGCTTGAGCAAGCTTCTTTCCACGATGATGTACTGAAAATTGCTGTTTATAAAGACCATCTCATTACCTACTATCGAGGTTTCAAGGCGATTGATCTCAAACAGGTCGTCCATCTCTACCACCACATTCTCACCATGCATCGCGGCTTCGTTGCTTCAAACAGAAACTCAACCTTAGTTGCTATTCGAAACAATCAAAAGAAATACCAAATGCCTATTAAGAACATTGGTAAAACAACCGATACCAAACTCCAGTCAACTTTTGACTATATCTACAACCACTTCCCTCATATCAGATTGGGAGTGTAGTATCACATAGAACTCAAGCTAGAAGATCTAGCTTGAGTTTTTTAGATACAAAAAAACAGGAGCAGGATACAATCCAGCTCCATTTTTATGATATGCTTGTCAGAACGTTTTTCAGCAAGTTACTTGCCTTCTTTTTCCTTTCTGCGCTTAGCCAAGGCGCTGTTAATCTTCTTGGTCTTAAGATTTGTATCCAAGTAACGAAAGAGCCATACAAAGAGGTAAATCAGAATAAAATTAAACCAGAAATGCCAGCTGGCAATTAAAAATCCCCAGTTATTGTAGACCATGAAGCAGCATACTAGGACTGCGACCGCAACAAAATGCAGTAACATCGAGACTGAAAAAGAGAATCGGTCTTCAAGAGTTTTTAACATTGAACTGATAATCCCAATCAAACCGCTCATCACCATGACACTGACGATATTACTTGTTGTGGGCGGATTTTTTTGAATAGAGAGCGCAAGGACAATCAGATAGACTGCACTCCCTGTTTGGATGCCCATTAATATAGCGTGTAGACATTTTTTTATACTCATCACTTACCTCCTAGATTCCCAGATATTCCATTAAGAGTTTGACATAGCGACGGCTGACTTCGGTCTTGATTTGATTGGTCAGCTTGGCCGTCATATTGCCATAAAAGCTGTCAGACAAGGACTCCAAATGGTCAATATTGATGACAGCATGCCGGGAAACCTGGATAAAGTTCGAGCTGCTAATCCGCTGCTGAAAGCGAGTCAAGGTCTCTGTCGTCTGGTAAATGCCTTCTCTACTGTAGATCATCAGAGTTGTCTGGTTGATGTCTGCTAGGATAATATCTTCAGTCCTCAGCATGACCAGCTTATCGTCCGACTTGATAGGCAGGACGCCACTAGGTCCTGCCTTGTACTGTTCTAAATAATCTAAGATGGCCTTGGCTTCTGCCCCTAGCTGGTCTGCCTTGACCACAACCAGCGGATCCTTGGATGAAATGGTTGGATCTGTTTCAAATTTTGCTTGCAAGAGGAAGCTCCCTATTCACATTCTATTGTAGTTTCAGCCGGCGGATGGCAATCATATTTTGCACCATCCAAATAAGCGCTATTGCAACTAAAACTATTCCAACTATATAGAAAGTTTCTGTCCTTGTCAAGAGCTCCTGCCATTCAATGCGAATTCCCATTGTTTTTTCAAAAGCTGCTTGTGACTGGCTGCTATTAGTAAAAGTATCTGCTAGACTTTCTTTCATGAGAACCTGTCTGAAAAGAGATGCCATGTAGTTAGAAGGCGTAAGCTTCATCAGGTTTTGCGCCATGTTCGGCAAGGTTCCAATGGGGATATAGGTACCCACTAGAAAACCAGAAGTTGCTCCGACTACTGTCGCCAATTTCCCTAAACTATCCACTGATTTGAAGCATTGAACAATCAGAGCATTTATCAGTGTGGCCAAGAGGCTGTTTAAGATCATCAGAAGAAGCAGGTAAGGAAGGATTCTCCACTCAAAGGAAATGTTATCCGCCAGCGTAAAATAGCTGAGCATAAAGGCAAACATAATGACCTGCATCAAAAAGCCGATAATAACAGAGCTGACAAGATAACTAAACTGCAACCCCCATGGTCCCAAGTCTGTGATAAAGAGGTCGTCTGTTACCTTCCGCTCCCGATCTTCGACCTGCCGTGAGAAAGCTGCCAATGTGGTTGTTAATGCTGTAACTGCCAACACGCCGCCAATCAGCCACAAGTCCATCAGCTGGCTGGAATAGCCTCCAGAATTACTTTTCAAAAAAACGATATAAAGCACAAAGGGAATAATGGCTCCAAAGAGGGACAAAATTACCCCACTGCGGTTGCGAAAATAAAGTAAAAAATTGCGTTTAATCAAAGCGAGCATATTAGCGTACCTCTCTTCCTGTCAGTGCCATAAAGGCATCGTCCATGGTTCCGGGTTGGAATTCAAATTGTTCGATATAGGGACCAGCCTGAGCCAATAAGGTCAGAGCTTCTTGAGTCGTTTTAGGGTGGAGGATAAATTTCCCTTCCTTGACTTGCTCCCAAGCGCAGCCTCTTGGCAAGCTTTTCTCTAAACCTGCTGCATCTTGACTTAAAATCCGTAAGACATTGCGGGCATAGTTTCCCTTAATCTGGTCTGCAGAGCCTTGGGCAATGACCTGACCATGATCTACGATATAGATCTTATCTGCATCATCAGCTTCATTGAGATAGTGGGTTGTCAAGACAATGGTCATCTGCTCTTCTTTCTGAATTTGCTTGAGCAGGCTCCAAATACTCTCCCGAGTCTGAATGTCCAGTCCTGTCGTAGGTTCATCTAGAAAAAGCAGGTCGGGACTGTTGAGCAGGGCTCGAGCAATGTCCACCCGGCGCTTTTGGCCGCCAGAAAGTGTCCCATAAGGCTGCTTGGCAAAGGCTGACAAGCCCAGCTGAGAGACCAAGCGCTCGATTCTACCTGTCGGCATCTCCTTGTACTGCTTGGCTCTGATAGTCAGATTTTCCAAAACTGTCAGCCGGGCGTCCAACACACTGTTTTGGAAAACCACACCCAACTTAAGCTTTTCAGCATAGCAAATCTGCCCGGATGTCGGCCGCAAGAGACCTATCAGCATCTGGATAGTCGTAGACTTGCCTGCGCCATTAGGGCCTAGAATAGCTGTAAAACTACCTCTCTCAATCTGAATATTCAGATCATTAACTGCCACCTTATCGCCATAAACCTTGCTAAGATTTTTCGTTTCTACTAACATGATATTTCTCCTGTCCTTAACTTCTGAGACTATGATAGCAAGTCTTTTTTGAAAAATCTCGGCTTTTTGGACAAGCGGTAAAATGAGGGAGATGAGAGGTAAAAATCCAGACATCAAAAAATCCCCGACCAGAGGTCAGGGATTTGCTCTTAGCGGGCGACAATCTTGCGGTAACTGCGTGAAGTCAGTAAGAAAACTAAAATATAAGTCAGGAGGAAGACTCCGCAAGTTGCAAGTGTTGTCTGAATCAAAAGAGGAAGATTGGTCACACCTAGTAGGGCAACTATCAAGCGCAACATGTGAAAGACCGCTGCTACATGTAGAAAAGCAAAGATGAGAGGTAGGAAGAAAACAGTCAAAATCTGCTTGCGAATGGTACTTCTAGTCTGCTTTTCATCTAAACCAACTTTTTGCAAGATGATAAAGCCATCTCGGTCTTCATATCCTTCAGAGATTTGCTTGTAGTAAATTACTAGAACAGCTCCTAGGAGGAAGATAACCGAGAGGAAGACACCGATGAAGAGCAAGGTTCCAGTAAGTTCTTGATAGCTCTTTTCTGAACTATAACGGTCACTAGCCATTGCGAAGCTACCATCTTGAGCTTGTTCCTGATCCAAAGTGTCCCTCAACCCCAGTTGGACTTGCTCGACAAACTTTTTACTTCCCTTAGTCTCTGAAGCAACTCCAATGTAGTAGTAATGATCCACATCGAGATTAACCTCTTTGCTATCATTGACCACCATATAGAGACCCTGCTCCATGGTCACATCGTTTGGATTAGGAATTTCCCCATGCGTGAAATTCGACGATAAAAGCTGCTTAATCTTCCAGTCCTTGCCATTCACTCGAAGAGGCTTGTCCTTATTTAAGGAAATATTTTTCCCGTAAACTAAGGTTTCATTGTCTGCCAAGTCTATCTTTTCCCCTGTCATTTTTTCATAATCCTGACGATTGATAACTGTAATCGTGCCGGCAGACTTGGTCAAGATACTTGTATCCGACTCCAGCTCTCTTTGCATTGGAACTGTCACATCATTACCAGCTAATTTCATGATGAAGGCTGATTGGTAGAGATAGGTAGTATAGCTTGGCTTCTTCAGACCTGTGTCCTGAGCGACTTGCTGGACCTTGTCCAACAGAGCCTCCTTCTGATCGGTCGATTTCGGCAAGACGACGCTGACATTGTAATCCTTTGGATGCAAGGTTGTAATATAATCCTGACCCCCAACATAGATATTGATTGTACCAACCAGAGTCACTAAGAGCATGGTAGATAGAATGGAGATAGTTGCCAATCCTGCTGCATTTTTACGCATCCGCGAGATGAGATTGGAAACAGAAATGAAATTCTGCGTTTTATAGTAGTAGCCTTTGCGTTTTTTGAGAAATTTCAATAGTGTAATTGAACCTGCATTAAAAAGCAGATAAGTTGCTAGGATAACCATGACCACAGCTATAAAGAAATTGCCGATAGCAGCGACAGGCTTGGTAACGGTCAAAGCCATATAATAAGCCACACCCATGAGCAGGAGCCCCAGCAAGGTTTGCAGAAAAAGGAAGCGTCCTTTCTTCTCGCCTGCTTTCTTTTCCTTCATTAGGTTAAGAGAGCTATAGCGTAGAAGACGCGTAGAGTTGAGCAACAAAATCACCGCAAAAGCAATACCCAGACTGGCTAGAGTCATCCAAACATTCTGCCATTGGAAGGTCGAGGCAAGAACTGCCGGCATTCCCATCAATTTCAAAAGAACTGCGTAGAGCATCTTATCTAAAGCTAGGCCAGACAAGATACCCAGACCAACTGTAAGTAGATAAAAGACACAGAGTTCAAAGAAGGTCATGACTAGCAGATGCTTTTTCTCCATGCCCAGCAGACTATAGACTCCCAACTCTCGGGAGCGGTTTTTCATGACGAAGCTATTAGCATAGGTAATGAGGATAAGGACGGCAATCTGAATGACATGGATGCCAAACTGCAAGGTCATGCGAGCTGCCGAACCGCCATAAGAGGTCTCCATATTGGGGCTATGAGCTAGTGAGACAAAACTATACAAAATCGCTGTTGCCAGTACCGTCGCCAAAGCAAATGGATAATACAAACTGCGATTTTTAACTAGATTGGACAAAGCTAGTTTACTCGTTAGTTTGAACATAATTGCCCACCTCACTTGCCATAACTGTCAGAGTATCAGAAATCTCTTGGAACATCTGCCGCTCGGTCTTGTCACCACGGAAGATTTGATTATAAAGAATTCCATCCTTGATAAAGAGCACCCGCTTGGCGCGGCTAGCCGCTGCAGTTGAGTGGGTCACCATGAGAATAGTTTGACCGCGGGCATTGATGTCGTCAAAGACATCCAGCAACGCCGCCGAAGACTTGGAATCCAAGGCTCCTGTCGGCTCGTCCGCCAGCAGAATCTCAGGATCTGTGATGATGGCCCGAGCTACTGCAACCCGCTGCTTCTGGCCACCGGAAATCTCATAAGGAAACTTCTCTTGCAGCTTGTTAATCCCCAGCTCATTGCAGGTCGTAACCAGCTTTTGCATCATTTCGGTAATGGGACGGCGAGAGAGGACCAGCGGCAGGAGAATATTATCCTTGACCGACAAGGTATCCAGCAGATTGAAGTCCTGAAAGACAAAGCCTAATTTCTCCCGGCGGAAGCTGGAAGCCTGGCTGTTTTTGATGGTTGCTGTGTCAGTTCCGTTGAGAAAGACGCGGCCCTCAGTCGGCTTGTCCAGCATGGCTAGGATGTTGAGCAGGGTGGATTTCCCAGAACCTGACTCCCCCATGATGGCGACATATTCGCCTTTTTCTACCGTAAAGTGAATGTCTTTCAGCGCCTCTACTTGACTGCCCTGAAAGCGGGTTTTATAAATTTTTTTCACGTGCTGTACGTCTAATAATGTCATCTTGCTTCCTTTCTGTTTAGCAGGCACCTATCAATGCCCTGCTTTTAGCAGTATTTATAAACTGCCTCCTAATTGATAAGTCTATTTTATCTCAATACCAAACGCCCTGCCATAACCTAAGCTTACATTTTAAAGTGCAATCTTACACTTTTGTAAGATGAGATGAGCTTTATTTTACCCAAAAGGCAATCAAAGCAATTAGCCAAAGGTGGGCTGGATAGAAAATATAGAAGAAATATTTGCTCCACTTGCTGCTGGATCCTCGCTCACCATTGTAGAAGTGCAAGAGAGGAAGAACACTGATAAAGAGCCAGTCTGAATTATAGAGCAGCATCGATAGCGTGTCCTGCAGAGTTGGATAAATTTGAATACTCATGGCAAAGAGAATTCCCGCCCAGACCACATAGGACAAATTTCTGAAAAAGACTTGATTTCTAAAAAGGTAGGTCAAGAGCATGAAAGGAAGCAGAGCCATGCCGCCTTCGCTAAAGAGAAGGCCAGCCAGCAAGACTAAGGCTCCTGCCGTCAGCCGCAAACCACGCTTCCTATCCTTAGCAGCTCCGCCATTGTCAGAAAAGCCAAAGAAAAGACTCAGCATGAGGACCCCACAGGCCAAGGTCAGGAAGATATTGTGAGTGAGATAGATGCCCTTTTCCTGAAAGAGGAGCGTCAGGATACAGTTTCCTGTCTGCATCAGGGCTGCCCAAAAGAAGAGCCTCATATTGTAAGCCAGGCGGTTGCGAGTGTGGAGAAAACCTTCCACTGCCATGAAGGCAAATGCTACTCCGACACAGCGGGTTAGGGCATGCAAGACACCATCCCAGCCGTATGGCACCAGCCCCGGTATCTGACTGATATGGTCAAAAACCATAAGAAATGCCATGAAGAGCTTCAACTGAAAAGCATTCAAACCTTTTGATTTCATTTTTCTGTCTCCTTCTTATTTCTTGTCTCTATGATAATAAAAAAGAAAGGTCAGTACCATAACCTAACCTTTCATTTGCTAGTTTTATTCTTACAATTTTGTCACTTTTAAAAATCATGCAAAGAATCTACCTAAAATAGCTCAAAACCTAATGGATTTCATGAAAACTCTCTTCAGCCTGCAACTGTTCTAAAAAGCCTTTGACCGCTTGTCGGTCTGCTTCCGTTCCAGAGCCCTCTATATTACGAATATGACGTAGACCATATTGCTCCACTATCTTATCCGTTGCCCCGCAAAAGGTCCGTGGATAATGCTTCTGATTGCCATTGATGACAAAGCCTTTA
The DNA here is from genome assembly GCF_013343115.1 of Streptococcus sanguinis. Taxonomy (NCBI): domain Bacteria; kingdom Bacillati; phylum Bacillota; class Bacilli; order Lactobacillales; family Streptococcaceae; genus Streptococcus; species Streptococcus sanguinis. The sequence goes on along the minus strand of NZ_CP054570.1, from coordinate 469,772 downwards.
ATTAGACGTCTGTACTTTCTGATGAAGCGCTTGGTCGTCCATGGAATCTGCCCTGCTCCGCTATTTCTGCTGACTAAAATACAGGGTCCCTCCAGTCTTTTCCAGACTGACTGGCTAGGCAGTTCCAGACTATTAGCAAACTTCTTGCCCAAACCAGTTAGACTATCATAAACCACTACTAGCAACTTTCTTCCTCCTACTCAAAGATCAATTTCTTCTCAGGAAAGGCGATGGAAACCGTCGTTCCCTGACCAACTTGAGAGTCTATAGAAATCTTGTGTCCCAACTGGTCAGCAATTTTCTTGGACAGATAAAGACCTAAGCCTGATGACTGCTGGGTCAAACGACCGTTGTAACCTGAGAAACCACGCTCAAAAACCCGCAGCAAATCAGCATTTTGAATCCCCAAACCCGTGTCCTTAATGTAGAGGCTGCCCTCGTGAAAATAAATCTCTATGCTGCCTTCTTTGGTGTATTTAAGACTATTGGATAGGACCTGCTCCAAAATCACTAGAAACCACTTTTTATCAGTGACAATCGTGTGGTCTAGGTCATGAAGATTGAGGCTGAGTCCTTGCTGAATAAAGAAAAGAGCGTATTTCTTGACTACTTCTCTGACCAAATCAGCCAGATTTTCCTGCTTCAGCACTAGATCGTCATGGAAGCTTTCTAGACGGAGGTACTGGAGCACCAGATGAACGTAGGACTCAATTTTAAAGAGCTCCTGCTCCAACTGAGACTTGGTTTCCTTATCCTTCAAGTCTCCAATCAAGAGCGAGCTGGCTGCAATAGGTGTCTTGACTTGATGAACCCAAAGAGTATAGTAGTCCAGCAAATCATTGTATTTTTCCTGCTCAACCAAGAGCTGATTCTTCTGCTCGTACTCCAGCTCTTCCACTCGTTCCTGCAAAAGCTTTTCTAGAGGAGTCTGAGCCTGAGCAGATGCCTGCAGCTTCTGGCTGCGATAGCCCTTAAAGGACGTCCAAGCATCTGCTCCGATAAACAAGAAAGACAGAAAAGCCAGCAAGAGCGCGACATATTCCAGCAGACTGCGGTAAGTATCAAAGACAAAGGCAAAGAGCAGAATAAAACCTAGCAGCAAAATCAGCAGAGCTAAAAAAAATCGCCGCGAATAAAGGTAAGACTTAAGAAAGAAAAATTTATCCTGTATGTCCATTGATGAGACCGTATCCTATTCCTTTTTTGGTTTCGATGAAATTCTTCAGTCCGTGCTCTTCAAGCTTCTTACGCAGGCGAGCCACATTGACCGATAGGGTATTGTCATCGATGAAAAAATCGCTGTTCCAGAGTTCCTTCATCAGATCATCACGCGCTACGATACCATCTGCGTGCTCAAAGAGGACCCGCAAAATCTGAAATTCGTTCTTGGTCAAGGTCACCACTTTCCCATCAAAAACCAGATCTGTCGACTTGAGATTAAGAATGACACCCTGGTGCTCCAGGAGACTCTGGTCGTTTCCAAACTCATAGGAACGGCGCAGCAAGCCCTGAACCTTAGCCAGAAAGACATTATTGTCAAAAGGTTTGGTCACATAGTCATCTGCCCCCATATTGATAGCCATGACAATGTCCATGGACTGATCGCGAGAAGACAGAAACATGATGGGCACCGTTGAAATCTTGCGGATTTCCTGACACCAGTGATAGCCGTTAAATAAGGGCAGGCCGATATCCATCAGCACCAGATGCGGCTCCTCTCGAACAAAGACAGTCAGCACATCCATAAAGTCCTCGACTGCCACTACCTGAAAGCCCCACTGTTCCAGCATTTTCTTAATCATCTGACGAATGACTGGATCATCTTCTACTAGTAAAATCTTGTGCATCTTTCCCTCCCGATTTCTTACTAGTAACATTATACCAAAAAATGCGATTGCTTGTTTATCATCCTCGGTCTAAGGTAGGATTTTTCTGGAAAAGAGAAATTCTATCAGAAAAATATGCTATACTAACTAGTAGAAATTGGAGATATAACATGAGCAATATTTTTACTTACCTTGAAGAAGTGCAGCATGACAGCATTTATGATAAACCTTTCAATGAACTGGATCTGCTAATTCTGACAGAGATGACCTACTTGCCTTTTGACCAACTAGTGCATGAAGACATGTCCCCCTACTGCGACTGCCGGCTGCTGGATTTGGCCGATCAAGTACCGCGTGACCTCTCCATGATGGTCAGCAAAAACCGACTAAAACTGCTGGATTTGGCCGCAGCCTCTACCCGCTTTAAAAATCTAAAACTGATGGGCTATGTCAATGACGTTGACCAAGATATCCAGAAGCAATTCGCTGCCTTGATTTTCAAAGTCAAGCCTGATACCTATGTCCTGGTCTTTCGCGGCACAGACGACTCCATTGTCGGCTGGAAGGAAGACTTCCACATGACCTATATGGCTCAAATCCCTGCTCAGAAAATGGCCGCCCGCTATCTGCAAAACGCCTTAGAAAACCTGCCCGGTAACTTTATCCTAACCGGCCATTCCAAAGGGGGAAACCTAGCTTCTTATGCAGCCAGTCAGATGGAAGCATCGCTCCAAGACCGCATTGAAGCCATCTACAGCTATGACTCTCCTGGTCTCAATCACTCTGTCATCGAAAGCGATGGCTATCAGACTGTGGTTGAAAGGATGAAACGCTACCTGCCTCAGAACTCCATCGTCGGCATGATGCTGGAAACACCCAAGGAAGCAAGGATTGTCAAAAGCAGTGCCATCGGCGGCTTTGCCCAGCACGATACCTTTTCGTGGAAAATCAAGGGAGACTCTTTCCTATTGCTGGATACACTAGATGCAGAGAGCCTGCAGATAGACAAGACTTTTAAAAATTGGGTCAGCACCGTTTCAGATGAAGAACTTAAAGACTTTTTCGACCTCTTTTTCGGACTGATTTTAGATGCTGGTATCCAATCTGTCGACGAACTGTCCAATGTTGAAAACTTTAACAAAGTCCTCGATATCCTGAAAAATGCTCAATCCCTAACAGACCAAGAACGTGACATGCTGCTGCGCTTGTCCAAGCTCCTGCTGAATATGCGTGTTCAAAGCTGGAAGGATGACATTAGCATACCTAATCTTTCTGAAATTGGCAAAGATATCCGAGAAAACCTATCACGCTGGAGCAAGCAGTTGCCTTTCGGCCAGTCTGAGACTGATAAAGTGGAAGAGACTGCTACAGAAGTTCACGAGTAAAATCGCAAAAGTCCCACTAGCTTGGCTAACGGAAGACTTGACCTATCTATCCCAAAAACCAAACAAGCTCTTATCTTGACAGCTTGTTTTTTCTTTGTTAGAATGTAACAAACCTATTTACAACTAAGTAGTAATAAAAATCAGAAAGGAAACCATCATGAAATCTATCAAAGGAATTGCCCTTATTGCTGTCAGCATAATCCTGACCATCTATGCTTGGGCTTCAGCTGGGATGACCAACTTTATCGTACCCGGTCTGGCCTTGACTACCCTCTCGCTGACCTTTTTACTTGCGACTCGGAACGCCCTTTTGGAAAAATGGTTCCACGGCATCGAAAAGATGTATGCTTATCATAAGTTTACAGCTATCTTTTCCGTTGTTCTTCTTGCTCTCCACAATGTTGCCATGGGTGGCAGTCTCTGGGGCTCTCATCTGGCAGCCCAGCTTGGGAATGTCGGCATCTATCTCTTTGTCAGCATTGTTCTGGTGGCCTATCTCGGCAAGCACATCAAATATGAGGCTTGGCGCTGGATTCACCGCTTTGTGTATCTGGCCTATATCTTTGGTCTCTTTCATGCTTATATGCTGATGGGCGGTCGACTCCTGACACCGACCTTGCTAGGCTTCGTAGTCGGATTCTACGCTATCATCGGTTTAGCTTCTGGCTTTTATATCATCTTCCTCTATCAAAGTTTGGCCTTTCGACATCTGGGGAAAATTCTGCAGGTCAAACGACTGAACCACGATACCGTGGAGTTGAAAATCCAACTCAGTCAAAAGCTAGACTATCAGTACGGTCAGTTTGCCTTCGTCAAGATTTTCCAAGAAGGATTTGAACAAGCGCCACATCCTTTCTCTATCTCTGGCGGCCATGACAATATCGTCTACTTTACTATCAAGAACTCTGGCGATCACACTAAGAAACTTTATGACAAGATCCAAGAGGGAACCAAGGTCACCATTGACCGAGCTTATGGTCACATGATTCTGGACCAAGGGCAGGAAAAACAAATCTGGATTGCTGGTGGGATTGGCATTACGCCCTTCATCTCCTATATCCGAGAAAATCCTAATCTGAATCGTCCAGTCAGCTTCTACTATGCTTACACTGGAGCTGAAAATGCAGTCTACCTAGACCTACTCAAAGACTACGCAGCCAAGAATCCGCAGTTTGATCTTCATTTGGTCGATAGCAAGGTCTCCGGCTATTTAGACTTCAAGAATTATCCTTTGGACGACAAAACTACTGTCTTCATGTGCGGACCTGTCAAGATGATGGATAAACTAGCCAACGAATTTAAAAAGACCAATCCTAAAGCAGATCTGGTCTATGAAGGCTTTAAATTTAAATAAAGAGTATAAAACATCAGGAGCAACGATAAGGTTGCCCCTGATGTTTTATTGTCTAGTAAGGTATGGAGCTGAACCAAGATACAGATTGGGAGATCTGCCTGATTAGTAAAAATCTTCTCCAGAGAATAAGGACTAATTTCAATCATCAATCTTACTGTTTTTTAGGCATGTTTGAAACAAAAATATAAGACATTTTCAAAACATTTACCAGTTTATCACGTTTCTCTTTTAAGTTCTGCAGGAACGGATCTCGTACTTCTGCTGGAACTTCTAAATCATCTGAACCATACTGAGATAATTGATCACTAAGAGTCTGTTTTGATTCCTCAAAAGCTTTCAAACCTTCTTCCGCTTCTTGGTCAAAATCTGCTCTTTCAGACTCGGGGAGTTTTTCTTTAATTTCTCCACTATATTTGATGTAATTATCCGCAAGCTTATTGTACACGGTTTTCAAATCGCCAATTGTTGTTGCATTAGCGATTTCTTCGTCTGTAACCAAGACAAAGTCAGGTGTTTCTAAATTGGCACTTGACGAAGTGCTTGAGCTGCTTGAGTTACTTTCTTTACTGCTTGATTTTGAAGACTTTTTAACTGAGCTAGAAGCAGCCTTTCTTTCTGAAGATTTAGAAGTAACGGATGAATGATTATTTGAACATGCTGCTAAGGTAACTGCTGCTAAAAGAGCCACGCTGGCTGAAAAAATTTTTTTCATTTTTATCTCCTTAAATAATAATTAATTTCATTATAGAATAAAACTAATAAGCTGTCAAAAAGTTGCAGAAAACTCGTCATCCAACAAGCGACTGCCGACCATAGTCTGTTAGGTCGCTGCCCAAGCGAGCGTAGAGGCCTTGGGCAGTCTCTTCTTCATTGAGGATTTGCTGTAATTCTGCATCTGTCACACCAACCAACTCAATAAAATCTACCCGGCCGTGGACTGTCTCCAAAGGCTGGGCTTCTACATCCGGAACCGTGATAAAACCTGTCAAAGCAGACTCCTGTTCACGGTCAAAGCCAAGAAGCTGTCCAGTATAAATGTACTCAAAAGGCTGATAAACCTCTCCGGTCTCAAAGGTCCGGCGCGCCAACTCCTGAAAAATCGTGACGATATTGATAAATTCATCATTAGCTTGGTAGTTTCCTTTCTTCAGTCGCATGGTAAATTCAAAACCATAGCCACTATAGTTTGGATCTTCACTGAGCTTTTCATACAGCTCAGACAAGCCATAACTAACCAAATGCCAAGAGTCACCTGCATCATAGACATCTACACCATCCAGCGGATCCGGCCCGCCAAAACGCCATTTTACAATGGCCTCAATATGGTCTACCGGCTCTTGATTATTATATATCCGAGCAAATTCTGTTGAGATGGCTTCCCATCCCGGAGCCTCCACATAATCTTCTACCGGCTCGACATCCTCTACTACTTCTTCGTACTCTTCATAGACAACTTCCTCAGCTTCCTGATTTTCCGACTGTTTTTTAAAGAAATCAAAAATTCCCATTTTTTCCTCCTTGAATTAATTTGAAAACAGTATAGCATAAAAAATAAGGAATTACTTTTATGATAGAAGGAAATTTATTTTTGTATTTATCGTTTTTCGATATTTTTTTCTTGAAATACAATAAAAAATAGATTATAATAAGAATAAAAGGAAAAGAAAATCTACTGCCGGCTGATTTTCGATAGAGGTAAGCATCATGAAAAAGATTGAATTAAAAAATAACTCTTTGCTCAAAGATATTGTTACTCTATTAAACCTTATCATAGTGGGTTATACTGCTATTCTGGTGTTTCTTACTATCCTAAGTGTGATTTCTTACACCGGTCTTTCCGACAGGTTGGGAATAAAGCTCAATGTTCAATTTCTGCCCTCAGTTGATTTTTCAAATTTGTGGAGTATTCTAGCCTTTGTTATAAATCTTCTCACAGCTTCTTTGACTATTTATCTCATATATCTTGCTCGTAATTTTATCAAAAATTTGATTGGTGGAAAGATTTTTGATTCATCAAACACGCAACTAGCTGATAAGGCATGGAAAGTCTTTTTGGCTCTGACCTTTCTTTCCGTTAAGGTTGCTGCATCAGGCAATCCCATCACCCTCCCCTTCTCTTTTAACGCCAGTATGAGCTTTACACCTCTCTTGGGTGCTCTGATTATTTGGCTGATGATGAAAATTCTGGAAAAGGGGATTGATATAGCTGAAGAGAATGAATTTACCATCTAGGAGGCTGCTATCATGATTATCGTTAATCTTGATGTCCAACTGGCCAAGAAAAAGATGAAACTAGGTGAACTGGCCGATATCATCGGTATTACCAACGCCAACCTTTCCATTCTCAAAACGGGCAAGGCCAAGGCTATCCGCTTTAGCACCCTCAATGCTATCTGTCAAGCCCTTGATTGCCAGCCCGGAGACATCCTAGAATTTACAGATGATGAAGAATAAAAAAAACTCCTATTCTAGCCGATTTCATTCAGCTAAGGATGGGAGTTTTTTTGCCTATTCAATCATTTGTGTTTCAGCTAATTTCTTATACCAGTGAGCGGATTTCTTTGGATAGCGTTCTTGCGTTTCGAAGTCTACGTAGAATAAGCCGTAACGTTTTTCATAACCGTTAGACCAAGAAAAGACATCCATCAGAGACCAGATAAAGTAGCCCTTGACATTAGCCCCATCCGCAATCGCATCGGATAAAACTTCCAGATGCTGCTTGACGTAATCAATCCTAGCATCGTCGTAAACCGTATTGTCCACAAATTCATCCTTATAACCCAGACCATTTTCTGTGATATAAATCTTCTTGTAGTTGGGATAATCCTTCTTAATCCGCATGATCTGATCATAGAGGCCTTGCGGATAGATAATCCAATCCCAATCAGTTTTCGGAATATGAGTTGGAGATTCTCTGCGCCCTACACCCTTAATCTGGTACTTGGAGCTTCCCTTTTCGCCTTTACCGTTATGGATAATTTCTGTTTCACCGTCAAAGTCGCGCATCCAGTCACTCATATAGTAGTTGATGCCAAGGAAGTCATTAAGATCTTTAGCTGCTTCTAAAGCCGCAAAGTCTTCATCTCGTAGATCCAGCTGACCACCATTGACCTTAAGGATATGATTTACTCCTGCCAGAGTTACATCTGAATAGTGCCCCAGATAAGTCGCATCTAGGATAAACTTGTTATGGATAATATCTTCCAACTCTGCTGCTCTGACATCTGCTGGATTTTCTAGATCATAAGGATATTTTGTCGGAAGTGCATGAACGACACCGATTTCACCCTTGTAACCCTTGTCCTTATAGAGCTTAACAGCACGGGCATGTGAGACCATCATATTGTGATGGGATTGGAAAACCTTGGCCAAGTCATACTGGATACCCGGCGGGAATTTTCCGACTAAGTACTGACCATCACCAATAGGACCAATTTCATTGAAAGTCGTCCAATAGCGAACTTCTGGAAATTCTTCAAAACAGAAAGCCGCATAGTCCACAAAGTGCTCAATATTTTCTCGATTGAGGAAATCGCCATTTGAATGAAGGGCCTCTGGTGTATCAAAGTGGTGGAGGGTCACAAAAGGTTCTACATGGCGTTTGTGGCATTCTGCGAAAAGATTATGGTAAAATTCCACACCTTTTGGATTGACCTCGCCATAGCCTGTCGGGAAAATCCGTGACCAAGCAATGGAAATCCGAATACCATTGACACCATACTCTTCAGCCAATTTCAGATCCACAGGGTATTTGTGGTAAAAGTCGCTGGCAGGTTCTGCCGTATACCAGTAGTTATCCTCTAGGTATTTATCCCAGGCAACAGGTCCTTTTCCATCTGTGTGGGTTGCTCCCTCAGCTTGATAGGCCGCTGTTGCACCACCGAAAATAAAATCTTTAGGTAAACTTTTTGTCATCTTATTTTCCTTTCAATAGCCTTTGAGATGAAGTCAAGCTTGATGACATTCTTATCAAGTTGCTTCATCTCAAATAAACAGATTTAGTTGTTAAATTGCTCCTGAACGAAGGCAAGCGCCCCTTTGCCATCACGGGTTAGTTTGATGTATTGGCCGCCTTCAGTCTTAGCTAGCTTGATGCCTAATTTATCTGTTTCCGCTTTCATATCTTCAAAGTTGGAAGCAACTTGAGGAGCCAGGATAACGAGATCAAACTCAGGCAACATTTCACGGTGAGCACCGTAGCCGCCAGCTGCTGCTTTGACAGGAACATTGTATTCAGCTGCTGCTTTATTCAAAGCGTTGGCCAGCAATCCGCTAGTACCACCGCCTGCACAGAGCACCAGAACATTGGTTTCTTCGCTTATATTGTTTTGAGATGGAGCTTCTTCATCCACTCCTGCTTTTTCAAGGATAGCGTCTGCTTTAGCAGTATTAAAGTTAGCTGCTACTTTTTCTTTAAGAGCATCGTTAGCTTTGCCGGAACGTTCTTCTTCTAGGATTTGTTCGTCGTAAACCTTGACAAATGGATAGTAAATAATCACATCCACTACAACAAGAAGGGCTGCAAGAACAAAGGACAGAAGCTGGAAGTTGGTACCCAGCACAATTCCCAGAGGTCCAGGTGTCACCCAAGGAAGGTTAGCTGAGAAGGAGTTCATGTTCAAAGTATCAACAAAGAATTTGAAAATCCATACGTTTGCGATAGGTGCAAAGATAAATGGAATGAAGAAAATTGGATTCAGTACGATTGGAGCACCAAAGAGAATTGGCTCATTTACACCAAAGAAAGTTGGGACAACAGATGCCCGTCCAATTGCACGGTTACGCTCGGACTTACAGATCCACATGAAGAGGAATGGAACAATCAAGGTCGCACCAGTACCACCCATAGTAACGATAAACATTTGCGTACCAGAAGTGATGACCTTATCCGCATGCTGACCAGCTTGTACCAGAGCCAAGTTGGCATCGATATTGGCATAAGTAATGGCAGCAATGGCAGGCTCAACGATAGATGGACCGTGAATTCCCACAAACCAAAAGAAAGCATAAGCACCAAAGATAAGCGTGATTCCCAGATAGCCATCTGCCGCTGAGAAAAGCGGAGCGAGAAGTGTTCCGATGGATTCAGCAACCGTTACTCCCAGACTTGCTTTAACAAGCAGTTCCAAACCGTAGAGCAGAACGACTGAGACAGTAAATGGAATCAAGTCTTTAAATACTTGCGAGATATTTGGTGGAACTTCTTCTGGCATGCGAATGGTGACATTATTTTTCACGCAAACTTTGTAGACATTAACCGTAACAAAGGCTGCGATGAAAGCTGTCAAAAGACCTTTCGTTCCCATGAAGGCAGTTAGGAAGCCGCCTTCCTTGGCAGGCTCAGCTGCCATGAGGAGGAAGCCGACCATAGAAGCCAGCATAGTAGACAAGAAGTTAATCTGGTTTGTCGCAGGCAGGTCGCGGTTGACAGAGTCTGTCAAAGCCTTTGCAGTGGTCCCACCCACAAAGAAAGCCAGAATCCCCATTGAATAGCTATAAGGAGTCATTAGGAAAGTTTCAATATCCTTAGACCAGTGGAAGCCCCAAGCATTTGGCACATAGGCAATCAAGATAAAGATAGATGAGAAGAGGATGACTGGCATACCAGCGATAAAGCCATCCCGAATGGCACGGAGATAGATATTCCGAGAAATCTTCTCAAAGAAAGGCTTCCCTTTCTCAATAAGTCCGATGAGTTTGTTCATTATTTTACTCCTCTTTTATATAATTCAATCAAATGGTGCATCATGTCTTTTAGCAAAATAGTAGTCATTAAGTGATCTTGACCGTGCATCATGGTCACACTGTAAGCCAAGTCCTCACCAGCCGCTTCTTTTGTCAAAAGACTGGTCTGAGCATGGTGTGCTTCAGCGATGCAGCCATTTGCTTCTTCTACCAAGGCATCTGCCTTGGCAAAATCCCCAGCCTCTGCGGCTTTCAAAGCTTCCAGGAGCTTGGATCGAGCGTCACCAGCGTAGGCCACAATTTCAAAACCGAGCAATGTTACTTCTTCTCTATTCATGATAGTTCCTCCTTGTATTCTTATGTGAAATTTTATTATTATTTGCTATTATAAAAGGCGTTGGATATGCAGCACTAGGTAGACCCGTTCGCTACGATATAAATCAATTCCCGTCTTCTGGGCAATGATGTGGTAAATATCACTTCCGACCTGATAGGCTTGAGGATAGGTCATCTGGATCTGACTTTCCATTTCCAGCAGGGAAACATTGTCATCACGGCTTCTGTCCAGATAGTCCAAAAAGTAGTTCAGGTGAATCATAAAACGGTCATAAAAGTTGCTGTTTTCTGCACTTCTTTTAATGCCATTTTTCTTCAGCTCTGCCTCAACAGCAGCCAGAATATCTTTTCGCTTGCCCAAGTGACTTTGCCCCTCAGGATTGGTCTCCCCTTCAGCATTGATAAAGTGATAGGCAATGCGATTGACCTCGTCGCTAGGGAAATGATCCAACAACCGCTCGCGGTATATCGCTACTGCTTCCTGAGCAATCTGATAAGGGACAGGGTATTTGTCCGAAGCATCCGGCAGATCACTCTCCTTGTACCGCCCCTGCTGCACAGCCTGATAAGAACAGTAGATGTGATCCGTCAGCGTGACATAGATGTACTCCTGAACAGGGTAATCATACTTCTTAGAAAGGGTGTCAATCACATCATAGGTCACTGTGATAAAGTCCAGCGGAACATCTTTGAGCAAGGCCACAAAGTTTTCTTTAGACTCTTCCGTTCTTAGGCGAAAGATTTTCTCAATCTTACTTTCAAGAACGATATCACCCTTCTTTTTATTAAAGGCTATACCACTGCCAATCAGAACAACCTCTTCACCATTTTCATGTTTGGCTAGAGCAACATTGTTGTTCATAGGATGTATGATTCGATACATATCTCCTCCTCTTCATTTTCTAGGGTTCTGGCAAAACAAAAAGACCACAAACAAACCGAGGCTAGATCTTCCCTCAATTTATTTGCGGTCACGCCTAATCCAACTTAGTAACGCTCACCCTATTCAATTTCTGATTTCATTATAGCATATCAGTTCAAGAATGTAAACCCTTACTTTATTTATTTTTTAACAAATTTTAGGCTCTTTCTTTCCAAGAGGTAGCTGTTTTTTGAAGAACCTTGTTGAGCTCATCAATATTTTCAAATCCAGTTGTACGAAGCCACTTGCGAGCTGCTTCTTCGCCTTGCTCAATGTAGTCTTTGACACTGCCAGCCCAAGTCGCCCGTCCGCAAAGAACGCCGTTGAAGTTAGCACCTGACTCATGAGCAAACACAAGTGTTTCTTGGAAGAGTTTTGCAGATACACCAGCACTCAAATAGATGTATGGCAGGTTAGTTGCTTCATCCTGTTCCTTGAAGAAGGCAGCAGCTTGTTCTTTAGTATGAACCACTTCACCATCGCCAAAGCCTTCAACGTATTTAACATTGACTGGAACTTCCACTTTCAAGACATCAATGTTGAAACGTGGATCTGAGAAGACCTTCATGGCACCGATAACCTTGTGAGGTTTCACTTTAGCGTACTCAGCGCTGGAAGCATCCGCAATCTTTTCATCGTAAGCCAAGATTTCAAGGAAGAAAGGAATATCTTCTGCCACACACTCAGAACCCACACGCTCGATATAAGCCTGCTTTTGCTGGTTGAGTTCTTCTGAGCTGTCTACGTCATAGTAAAGGAGGAATTTCACTGCATCCGCACCTTGTTCTTTGATACGTTTTGCTGACCAAACATCCAGACAGTCTGGCAGGCGCTTGGTGCTAGAAGTATCATAGCCTGTCTTTTCATAGGCCAATAGCAAGCCTGCATTCTTGTCCAAAGCTTTCGTAGCAGGCAGTCCATACTCAGGATCCAACAGCATAGACGAAGCGTAAGGAGTCAGCTCTTCTGCGACCAAAACTTTCAGTTCTTCCATTTGAGCTACTGTTGGTTCTGCTTCCTGGTGTTGAGCCATGAGACGTTTCAAAGCACCACGTTGGTCAAACGCCAAGGCAGAAATGATGCCATTCTCATCAGAGAGTTTTTCCATGTACTTGCGTTTTTGTTCTGTTAATACCATTCTTTATACCTCTTTTACTGTGATTTGATTGTATAGGCCGTCGTAGTTTGTAACATTGACATGACCGGTCATTTTTTCTTGAGCATTGAGCATGCCGAGAACATTTGCTTTCTTCAATAAGGAAGCATCATCTAAGCGAAGACTCAAAGCCGAAGAAATCCCTGCAACAGTTGAGTCCCCGGAGCCAACTGGATTGACTACTTGGATTTTAGGGATATCTACTTTATAGAAAGTATCCCAGTGTTTGGCAAAAGCGCCATCTGCACCGAGTGATACGATAATCCACTCGATTCCTTCAAATAGCGATTCTGAAAGGACAGCTTTTAACTCATCCAAATCTTTGGAAACGTCGCGACCCAACAACTGAGAAAGTTCCTCATTATTAGGTTTGATGGCAGTTGGTTTGACATCTGATTTGAGCACAGCTTCCAGAGCAGCTCCAGAGCAATCCAGCACCACCTTATTGCCAGCTTGATTAGCAATTTCAACCAATTGAATATAATATTCAACAGGTAAACCGGCTGGTAGACTTCCCGAGATGCTAACTACTTCAGCTGATTCCATTAATGATTTAAAATGATGTAAAAAACCATTTGCCTCATCCGCTGTAATAGTCGGACCGGCTTCCAGGATTTCTGTTTGTTTACCTTCATGTAAGATTGCAATGCAATTCCTCGTATCTCCCGAAATATTATAAAATAATGGCCGTACAGCTTGATGAAGATTCCGCAAGAGAAATTCACCATTGGTCCCACCAATCAGTCCCGTCGCAGCGACATTGTCTCCAATTTCTGCCAAGACCCTGGTTACGTTGAGGCCTTTGCCGCCCGCTGTTTTACTGACTTCCGCAACACGATTAACAGTATCTATTTTCAATTCTTCTAAAGGATAGGAAATATCGATAGAAGGATTCATGGTCACTGTAAGAATCATCTGGCTACCTCACTAGTCGTGGTACTCTCCACGATCCCATTTTTCAAGAAATTCTGTAAAGAAGTTGGCATCTGTTTGATGAGCATTGTGAGTCTCAACGTGCTCAATTTTTGCGATCAATTTTTTATTTTCTTCAGTTGGCTTGTACTCCGCATGAATGAAAGCTTCAATGATGTCACACATAAGGAGCTCACCAGTGATTTTTCCGCCAAAACCGATAACGTTGGCGTTGAGCTCTTCTTTAGCATAGAGCGCTGAAGTCATGTCACGTACCAAAGCTGAACGAACACCAGGAACTTTATTTACAGCGTTGTTGATACCGACACCTGTACCACAGATACAAACACCAAGATCAGCTTGTCCACTAACGACTGCCTCCCCTACTTTTTTACCAAAGATTGGGTAGTGAGTACGTGTATGGTCATAAGTTCCAAAATCAAGAACTTCATAGCCTTTTGATTTTAGAAAATCTGAGACTGCCATTTTTTCATTGGTAACGATATGGTCACATCCAATTGCAATTTTCATTTGATTTCTCCTTTTCTTAGCACATCTTGTTGAGCATGTCGACCCGGATTTGGTGGCGGCCACCGTCGTATTTCCCATTGACAAAGCCTTTGGCAATATTCTTAGCCAGACCTTCACCAACGATTTCAGCTCCCATTGTAACCATGCGAGAGTTGTTATGGCCGCGAGTCATGTAGGCAGAGCGTTCATCTGAGACTTCCGCCGCTACCATACCTTTGATTTTGGTCGCTACCATAAATGGACCAGCACCATAAGCGTCAATGACAATACCAAGATTTTCCTCTTGTTTATTCACCTCAGCCGCAACTGCAAGGGTCACATCAACAAAATCTTGACCTTCTTTCGTCACATCCACCACTTCAAAGTTTTCTCCGACGAGAAAATCCTTGACCACATCTTTCAGCTTGCTTCCAGCAGCATCTGCTCCAATAATAATTGCCATGAGCATTCTCCTTTGTTTGATTTTTTGCACAGAATATTGTTTATAAAAAACACTTTCTGTTTCCTATAAGCATACTATACTCCTTTAAAAGTTATTTGTCAACATATTTTTGTTTATTTTAATCAAAATATTTTTAAAGATGATTAAAATAAACAAAAAAAGCCCTAAAAAGAGCTTTTTGATATTTTTTTCATCCATTTAAAATAAACTAGGAAATAATCTTGGTATAAACTTCCAGTTCTTCCTGAGCATTTTCAGACATCTGGTCCGTGATAACAGCTGTAATATCTGCCAAAGGACAGATAGAAGTGAAATCTTCCTTGCCAATCTTAGAAGAATCAATCAGTAGGTAGGTCTCTGTCGAGCGCTCCAAAGCTAGCTTCTGGGTGTAGGCTTCTTCAAAAGAAGAAGTCATAATCTGACCATTTTTGATACCATTGCCGCTGAAAAACATCTTGGTAAAATACATCTTATCCATGATGGCATTGGTCATCTCGCCGACAAAGGCTTGAGTCGCTTCCCGCATCTCCCCACCAAGTAGAAAGACTTTGAAGGTATCCGACTTCTTCTTCAGAAGATCATGAAAGATCGGCAGGCAGTTGGTAATCACGCGCAAGTGCTGATTGCTGATTTCCTCAGCCAGCACTTCTACAGAAGTCCCTGGTCCAAGAAAAATAGTATCGCCATCTTCAATCAGCTCCACAGCCTTCTTGGCAACGGTCCGCTTGGCCTCGATATTCTGATAAAGCTTCTCTTCATGAGGGATTTCTCTGTACTTGAGATGCTGATTACTTTTAGCCCCACCGTGAACACGAGTCAGCAGCCCTTTACTTTCCAACTCAATCAAGTCCCGCCGAACCGTCATGTCGGAGACCTTCATACTCTCTACAATCTCAGCAACCGTCACCGTCCCAGCTCGATCCACCAGCTTAACTATTTCGCCCTGTCTCTGATTTTTACCCATACTATTCCCTCTCTACACTCTAGTTTTGTTTATTATAACTCATTTCTCTGTTTTTTTCCATATTATTTGTTTGTTTTAAACAAAATTGAGGGGTTTACGATATGCTATAGGACATAAAAAAACACCTTGCAATGATGTGCAAGATGCTTTCCCAAGTTGATAGAACGATACATTTCACTATCAGCTAAACTGTATCACTATAAAGAAATTTTGTTTCCTATTGGTTTACATATTTAAAGGTCACTTTAGCATCTGGGTCAATACTAGTCACGATATTTGTATAATAGTCTTCTGCCGATTCCGTAATAAGATTTTTATACTGTTTAATATACCCTTCTTGTTCTTTATTGCTAAGAGATTTAGCAACATGCTCTCCAGTATCAATATTTTCCGTTGAACCGCTCAATAGCTGTCCGCTCATATCATAGAGTTTGTATCGATCTTTTGGATTATCTGAGACCTCTACACCTATGACTTCATATTTAGGTATAGTTAGCTCGTACTCATGTTCAGCAATTTTCTTAATCTTAATTCTTTCTTTAATTCCAAATTTAGCCGTGTAATTTAGAATGATAATAGCTTTCTTAACAGACAGTGGAATACTGAAATTGGTACCAGGTATTTTTTTATCTTTCTCAATCGTTTCAACCTTTTGAATCCCTACATCCAAAAAAACACTTTCTTTGACTTTCTCTAAGCGAGTGATTTGAGTATAGATTTGGCTTCGCTCATCTGAAGCGTTTTTACCCTGGAAAAATCCAATGATATTATAAGTTTTCGCAACAACAAAAAAGATAGCAAGAACGGCTACCACAATCCATATGTAAACCTTAGCCCCCAAAACTTTTTTTATGAAATCCTTAACTATTTTCATTATACTACCTCCTCCGAATCAAAAATGCTGCTCCAAGGCTAATAATAGCTAGAAAAGCTGCTAAATAAGGGTTCAGCGGAAAGAGAATGACAATTAAAAGCAACAACAAAATAAGTGATGCAATTTTTACTATTTTCATAATATAACTCCTAAAACTTTTTCAATAAAAATTATATAAATATATATACCTTTTGTCAAGCGGTTTCAAAAAGAATATTACATCAAAAATCCCCCAGCAGCCTCCTGCTAGGGGAACATTATCGAACAAAGTCAAAAATTCTTTTTGTGAAGCTTAGCCTTCAATCAAATATTGCTATCCAATCAAACTTCCATTTGGGACCTTTTCGTCCACGGTAAGGAGAGTCAGTTGGTCGCCGTGCTCGGCTGATAGAATCATACCTTGGCTGATGCGGCTCATCATTTTGCGCGGTTTGAGGTTGGCTACGATTTGGACTTTCTTACCGACCAATTCTTGCTCATTTGGATAGTATTTAGCAATACCAGAGAGGATTTGGCGGTCCTCACCGTCTCCTGCATCCAAGCGGAACTGAAGAAGCTTGTCAGAACCTTCAACCTTAGACACCTCTTTGACTTCTGCGACACGGATTTCTACCTTATCAAAGTCGTCAAACTTGATTTCCTTGCGGTTAAGTTTGAGCTCGACTTCTTCTGGATTCCATTCTTTTTCAACCGCAGGTTTGTTGCCTTCCATTTGTCCCTTGATATAGGCAATTTCTTCTTCCATATCCAGACGTGGGAAGATTGGTGTTCCTTTTTCTACAACTGTCAGGCCTGCTGGGAGCTGGTCAATTGCTAGGTTTTCCAGCGAAGCTGCTTGAGGCAAGCCAAGTTGGCTGAGGACTGCCTTGCTGGTTTCCATCATGAAAGGCTCAATCATGTGTGCCACAACACGAAGGCTGGCTACCAAGTGGCTCATGACTGCTGCCAGTTCTTTGACCTTGGAATCATCCTTAGCCAGAACCCAAGGAGCGGTTTCATCGATATATTTATTGGTACGGGAGATGAGCGTCCAGACTGCTTCTAGGGCGCGTGGGTAGTCTACTGCATCCATGTGTTTGTAGTAGTCAGCAATAGATTGAGCTGCTACCTGAGCCAAAGCTCCATCAAAGTCTGTCACATTTTCTTCATAAGTTGGCACTTGACCATCAAAATACTTATTAATCATAGAAACCGTACGGTTGAGGAGGTTTCCGAGGTCATTGGCCAATTCATAGTTGATCCGACCTATATAGTCCTCAGGAGTGAAGGTTCCGTCTGAACCAACAGGAAGACTGCGCATGAGGTAATAACGCAATGCATCCAAACCATAGCGTTCTACCAGCATTTCGGGATAGACCACATTGCCCTTAGACTTGGACATCTTGCCATCCTTCATGACAAACCAGCCGTGAGCAATCAAGCGGTCGGGCAGCTTAATATCAAGCATCATAAGAAGGATTGGCCAGTAGATAGAGTGAAAACGCAGAATGTCCTTGCCCACCATGTGGAAGACTGTTCCATTCCAGAATTTATCGTAGTTAGCGTGATCATCCTGACCGTAGCCAAGAGCAGTCGCATAGTTAAGCAGGGCATCAATCCAGACATAAATTACGTGTTTAGGATTAGATGGCACTGGCACGCCCCAAGTAAAGGTCGTCCGAGATACAGCCAAGTCTTCCAGACCTGGCTCAATGAAGTTTTTCAGCATTTCATTGAGACGACCGTCCGGCGTGATAAAGTCAGGATGAGATTTGAAAAATTCTACCAAGCGGTCTTGGTACTTGCTGAGACGGAGGAAATAAGACTCTTCTGATACCCACTCCACTTCATGTCCAGACGGTGCGATTCCACCAGTTACTTTTCCATTTTCATCACGGAAGACTTCTGCCAGCTGGCTTTCAGTAAAGAATTCCTCATCAGATACAGAATACCAGCCTGAATATTCACCCAAGTAGATATCATCTTGGGCTAAGAGTCTTTCAAAGACATCGGCTACAACCTTTTCATGGTAGTCATCAGTCGTCCGGATAAACTTATCGTAAGAAATATCCAGCAGTTTCCAGAGTTCCTTGACCCCAACTGCCATCCCATCGACATAAGCTTGAGGACTGATACCAGCTTCTTCAGCCTTTTGCTGAATCTTCTGTCCATGCTCGTCAAGGCCAGTCAGATAGAAAACATCGTAGCCCATGAGACGCTTGTAGCGAGCCAGAACATCACAAGCAATGGTCGTATAGGCAGACCCGATGTGGAGTTTACCGCTCGGATAGTAGATAGGGGTTGTAATATAAAACGATTGTTTTTCAGTCATTTTTAATCCTTTCAAGGCTAATGAAACCTTTTTTAATAGCACTTCATTATATCATATTTTGTTCAGTTTGCGAAAAGACATTCATTTACAATAAAATCAATTAAAAAACCTAGAAAATATTCTAGGTTTAATAGGTCACAACATTCAAATTGCCGCTTTCATACTCAGCAATGAAGATATTTGAAATATCGGTGTATCCATCTTTAGCCAGTCTATCCACCAGCCACTCTTCTGTTTTATCAATAGACTCCAGAATATCAATTTGGACAACACCATCTGTGATAAGGGGATATTTAGGATTCTCTTCACCAGCCTGTACGATGATGAGTTGGCCGTTTTGCTCCAAAACCGCTCGCTTGACCTGCTTGAGCTGAAAAATACCTTGGCTGCGCAACTTCAAAGCTACATCTGCTGCTGAAAGACCAACAGAACGGCAGGCTTCGGGACTCAGTTCTCCATGCTTAATCAACGTTGTCGGCTTACCATCAATCAGATGCTTGACCGCACGGACATTGTTATTGAGACACTTCAGGCTTAAGACCAGGATGGTCCACATGATGAGAATGACCGCATACTGGAGGATGTTAATGGAGCTATTGTAAATCACCCCACCGATAATACCACCAAGAACATAGTTTTGAATCTGGTCGATCGCTGAATTAGGCGCCAGGTTTCCTTTTCCCGTCACGTTGATGACAAAAACTAGTGAGAAAAGCCCCAGCGCTAGTTTAATTAGGATTTCAAGAAAATTCAATGTCATTTTTCAACCTCCACTATTTCTATATCTGTCGTCTTATGCAAGTTAATTTTTTCAAGCAGATATTTATCCGGCTCACTGCCGCTCATAGCCCGATAAAAGTTCTTTCCGACCTTCAAAATCGCTCCATCCGTCGCGGCTGAAGTATTGACATAGACCTCCGACTTATCCACACCCAAGTCTTCTGAAATAACCTCAATAAAATGCAGAGAGGTTTGAAACTGGTTGTTAGAGTCTTGGTCAGTCTGAAAATTGCTAATGCCAATCAAGACCATGGCCACCAAGGCCAAAACAGAGATGATGGCTAGTTCTCGAAATTTTGAATCACGCTTATTGCGATAGGCCTTAAAAGCAAAAAAACCTGTCACAAGCAACAGCAAGACAGAAAGCGCAACTGTCACCCAGTTTTGCTGGCTAATCTGACTCAAAACATAATCATAAGAATAGAATTTCATGGCTTCCCCCTATTTTCTCGCTCTATTATAGAAAATCTTTCCTACTTTTTCAAGTCTCTTACAATCTCTTTGCTATAAATCAGTTCTAAATTTTGTTATAATAAACTCAGTAAATTTTACTAGAAAAGGAAATTTTATGAAACTCATCTCTTGGAACATTGACTCTCTCAACGCTGCATTGACCAGTGATTCTGCCCGAGCTCAGCTCTCTCAAGCAGTCCTTCAAACCTTGCAAGCAGAAAATGCAGATGTTATCGCCATTCAGGAAACAAAACTGTCTGCGTCTGGCCCAACAAAAAAACACTTGGAAATTTTGACAAATCTTTTCCCAGACTATGAAAACACTTGGCGCTCCTCCCAAGAGCCGGCCCGCAAAGGCTATGCAGGAACCATGTTCCTCTACAAAAAAGAACTGACGCCAACCGTAACCTTCCCAGAAATCGGCGCTCCGTCAACCATGGATGTTGAAGGCCGCATCATTACGCTGGAATTTGACGGTTTCTTTGTCACACAGGTCTATACGCCTAATGCTGGCGATGGCCTCAAACGTTTGGATGACCGTCAAGTCTGGGATGCCAAATACGCTGAATACTTGGCAACACTAGATGAACAAAAACCAGTACTTGCAACTGGTGACTATAATGTGGCCCACAAGGAAATCGACTTGGCCAATCCAGCCAGCAACCGCCGTTCACCAGGCTTTACTGACGAAGAGCGCGCTGGCTTCACCAACCTGCTGGCTAAAGGCTTCACCGATACCTTCCGCCACTTACACGGCGATATCCCTAACCAATACACTTGGTGGGCGCAGCGTAGCAAGACTTCTAAAATCAACAATACAGGCTGGAGAATCGACTACTGGCTGACAAGCAACCGTGTAGCTGACAAGGTGACCAAGTCTGATATGATTGACTCCGGTGCGCGCCAAGACCACACACCGATTGTCATGGAGATTGAGCTCTAAGGAGAAAACGAATGGACTATCAAGCTGTCATTCCCGAATTTGTGGTATCCAACATCGAAAAGTCGCGCCACTTCTACTGCGACTTGCTGGGATTCTCTGTCCAATATGAGCGTCCAGAGGAGAAATTTCTCTTCCTCTCACTTGAAGACTGCCAACTTATGCTAGAAGAAGGCAGCGTAGAAGAATTAGCCCAACTAACCTATCCTTTCGGGCGCGGTGTCAATATTTCCTTTGGCATTGAAGATGTCCCTCAGCTCCACCAAAAACTACTGGAAGCTGACTATCCCATCCATCGTCCTCTGACGAAAAGAGAATTTCGAGTGGGAGATAGCTTTATTTATCCCCATGAATTTGCGATTTTGGATCCAGATGGTTATTTTTTAAGATTTAGTGAATAAGAAAGCGAAGTCATCAGACCTCGCTTTTTAAATGTCTTTAAAGTTATAGAGTTGCGGATAGTGATCGCACTCGGGATTTTTAGGATGGCAGATGGCACGTCCAAAGTAAATCATGGCCTGATGGGCTGGCAGCCAACGTTCCGGTGGAAGGACATCCATAACTCGCTTTTCTACTTCCAGTGGCGTTGCCGACTTTTTAACGATATCATGGTGCTTGCAGATGCGCTCCACATGGGTATCGACAGCAAAGGCTGGAACGCCAAATCCCACACTCATGACTACATTGGCCGTCTTGCGACCAACTCCCGCTAAACTCTCCAATTCTGCCCGCGTTTGTGGTACTTGACCGTCAAAGTCGTCCAAAAGCTGCTGGGCACATTTCTTCAAAAACTTAGCCTTGTTTCGATAGAGACCCAGACGGGAGATGTATTTAGCAATATCTGCTTCACTAGCCGCAGCCATCTCCTGCGGACTTGAATAGGCTTCAAATAAAGCCGGCGTTGCCTTATTGACAGCAGCATCCGTCGTCTGAGCCGACAGCATGACCGCTACCAAAAGCTCAAAGTGATTGCGAAAATCCAGACTGGGCTTGGCGTCAGGGAAAAGAGCAATAATCTCTTCAATCACATGACGAGCCCGTTTTTTTGATAAAACCATGATTCTTCTTTCTAAGATTGAGATAGATTTATTATATCATGAAAGGAAGAAGCATCCAAAAAACATGATTGAGAAAGCAGCTGGTCTTAATATTTCACAAACCCAACTCTTCATACGCCTTTCGGTAGCCAATCTGCAAGATCTGGTTATCTCGAACCAGAAGCGGTCGCTTAATCAGCATGCCGTCTGTCGATAATAAATCTGCAGCTTCCTGAGCTGTCAAATGTGGCACCTGTTCTTTGAGTCCCAGTTCACGGTATTTGAGTCCGCTGGTATTGAAAAAGGCCTTGATCTCAAAGTCCGAGTTCTGAATCCAGTCTAGGAGCTGATCCCGGCTAGGTGTATTTTGGACAATATCCACCGCTTCAAAATCCACTCCTAATTGATTGAGCTCAGCCTTGGCCTTGCGGCAGGTAGAGCATTTTGGGTATTCGATAAATTGTAACATTGTTTTTCCTCCGTCCCTATGATAGCCCAGCTAGCTCCTTCTTGTCAAGCCGAGACTTATTAGAAAAAGCCGACAAGCGAAAGGCTCATCGGCAGGCACAGACGCATTCCATGAAGAAACACCTCTATTTTTTGATTAAACGCACGCGCACAATATTATCGCTATTCTCAAATTTATCAACCAGCTCCTGAATCTTGCTTTCGTCTGACTCATCCAGATCCAGCAAAGTATAGGCATAATCACCCTTGGAACGATTAATGATATTGTCGATATTGATATTCAAGTCACTAACAGCTGTTGAAATCCGAGCCACAATATTCGGTACATTTTTGTTAATCAGGGTAATCCGATAAGGCGCTGAGAGAGCCTGACGGACATTAGGGAAATTCACTGAGTTGATAATCTCGCCTGTTTCCATGAAGCGTCGAATGGTTTTCCCAGCCATAATGGCACAGTTGAGCTCAGCTTCTTCGGTCGATCCGCCCAGATGCGGAAAGACTGTAATCTGCGGATGACGGAGCAGCTCATCTACACCAAAGTCTGTGATATAGCGCTTGATAACACCTGCTTCCAAGGCTTCAAAGAGGGCAGCGTTGTCCACCAGCTCGCCGCGGGCAAAGTTGATAAGAGTCGTTCCTTTTTGCATGAGACCAAAAGCAGCCTGATCAAAAGTAGCTCGTGTATCCTCAGTCAGGGGCACATGAATAGTGATATAATCACTCTTCTCAAAGATTTCCTTAATGTCTGCTACCCGCTTGACATGGCTAGAGATATTCCAAGCCGTTTCAATGGATACATAAGGATCATAGCCTAAGACGTTCATCCCCAGGCGATAGGCATCGTTAGCAATACGGCCGCCGATAGCTCCTAACCCAATGACTCCCAAAGTCTTCTCTGCAATCTCTGTCCCAGCAAACTGCTTCTTACCAGCTTCCACTTGCTTGGGAACATCATCTCCAGAAAGGCCGTTAGCCCAACTGTTAGCTGCGATATAGTCACGCGCAGACAGGAGAATGGAAGCCAAGACTGCTTCTTTCACCGCATTGGCATTAGCTCCTGGCGTGTTGAAGACCACAATTCCCTGAGCCGTTGCCTGGTCGACAGGAATATTATTGGTTCCTGCGCCTGCCCGCGCAATAGCTTTGAGCTTGCTTGGAAATTCCTGTCCATGCAGGTTTTGACTGCGCAGGATATAAGCATCCGGATTGTCAGACTTATCTCCGTCAATCTGAAAAGTATTGCCCAGCTCCTTAAGTCCGATTTGATTGATATTATTAAAGGTTTTGACACTAAAGACCATAGTTTCCCTCTCTTAAGAATTTTCTTCTTCAAATTTCTGCATAAAGGCAATCAAGTCCTTGACACCTTGGAGCGGAAAAGCATTGTAGAGACTAGCTCTCATGCCGCCTACGCTGCGGTGCCCCTTGATATTCTTGAATCCCGCTGCTGCAGCCTCTTTGTTAAATTTGGCGTCCAGCTCTTGGCTAGGAGACACAAAGGGAATATTGGCGACTGAGCGCTGCTCCTTGTAACGGACTGGACTGCGATAAAAGTCAGACTGCTCAATGAAGTCGTACAAAAGGCCAGATTTTTCACGATTGCGCTTTTCCATTTCTGCTACGCCACCCAGCTCCTTGACCCACTCAAAGACCAGCTTGGCCATATAGATGGCGAAAGTCGGTGGTGTATTGTAAAGAGAGCCATTGTCCGCCTGAATGCGGTAATCCAACATGCTAGATAGAACTGGTTCGTCATCTAGCAGGTCTTCTCGGATGATGACAACTGTCACGCCGGCAGGTCCGATATTCTTCTGAGCCCCAGCATAAATCAAACCGAAATCCTCTACTCGGTATTGAGCAGCCAGGATATTAGAAGACATATCCGCCACAATCGGCACGCCATTTGTTGCAGGCAGATCATAAATAGCCGTTCCTTCGATAGTATTATTGGTTGTCAGATGTACATAAGCCGCCTGCGGATCAATCTCCTTTTCATCAAAAGAAGGAATTTCCGTGTAATTTAAATCCTCTGACGAAGCCAAAAGAATAGGCTCAAAAGGAATGAACTTAGACAGCTTGACTGCTTCAGTGTAAGCTTTCTTTCCCCAAGATCCGGCCACTAGGTAGTAGGCCTTGCCGCCTTGGGCTAGATTAAGGGGAATCATACTAAACTGAGTAGAAGCTCCACCCTGCAAGAAGAGCACGCGGTAATTGTCCGGAATATCCATGAGCTCACGCAGCAAGCTCTCAGCTTCTTTGATAATATCGTCAAATTCTTTGGATCGGTGGGACAGCTCCATCACACTCATGCCACTTTGGGCATAGTCTAAAAACTCAGCCTGAGCTTTTTTCAAGACTTCCTTGGGCAATACTGCCGGTCCAGCAGAAAAATTGTAAATCGTCATATCCTACCTCCAAAATTTATTTTGTATATCATATCACAAAGTTTAGAAAATATCTATTTTATTTCAGAAATCAAGCACTTTTTTAGCCAATTCCCGAACATTGTTGAAATAGAGATAAGCAAAACCAACTGTCTAATCCAGATAACAAAAAAATCCTGATTTTAGGTCAGGATTAAATAGTCTTACTAAAAAGCTGAGTTACACTTTCTCCAATTTTTAAACAGACAACTGGTTGTATTGAGAAATTTCTGAGCTTCTATCAATCCTTATTTTCATGATAAACCGCATAGAGCTCGCTCTTGTTCTTGCCGTATTTCTTGGCCACTTCCTTGATGGCCTGATTTTTTTTGCTGCCAGCTTCAACTAAAAGATCAATTTCAGCTAGGATCTGCTCTTGAGATATGTCTTGAAGAGCATCTTCTTCCGCCCCAGCTACAATCAAGAGACACTCTCCTTTAGGCGGATGTTCAGCCGTATAAGCCAACAAGTCTGAAATCATCCCTCGCTGATACTCCTCGTGAATCTTAGTCAGCTCGCGCACCAAGACGACTTGGCGGTCACCATAAACCGCTAGCATATTTTCCAACGTAGCCCGAACCCGATGAGGGGATTCGTAGAAAATCTGAGTCTCAGGATAGGATTTTTTGCTAGTAAAAAATTCCTTCTGCTGTCCAGCCTTTCTAGGCAGAAAGCCATAGAAAATGTGCGGTTGAGGAGCCAAGCCGCTGGCAATCAAGGCAGTAATTCCAGCACTAGGCCCAGGAATCGGTACTACAGTAATTCCAGCTTCTAGCGCTGCCTGAACCAAATCATGACCTGGATCAGAAATGCTGGGCAGACCAGCATCCGAAACCTGAGCTATATCATTTCCGCTTTGAAGCATGTCCAAGAGAACTGGGATTTTCTCCTTGGCATTGTGCTCATGAAAGCTGATCTGTTTGGTCTCAATCTCAAAATGCTTAAGCAGAAGGCCCGTATTTCTCGTATCTTCAGCCGCAATCCTGTCAACCTCTTTCAGGGTATTGACCATACGGATGCTCATATCATCCAGATTGCCGATAGGAGTAGCGACCAAATAGAGCTTGCCGTAGGCAGTTTCGCCCTTAAAACTTTTTTGAACCTGCATCACTACTCCCTAAATAATAACTCATCACAGAACATACACTCTGCGTCATTCTCCCGGCGCTGACCATAGAAATCCGTACAGACATGAAAGCCGTCATAGTAAAGCTTACGCAGATTATCCCGGTTTTTCTTGGTCTTGGTCGGAGCTTCCTTCTCTACCTCTCCCAAGCGCTCCCTCAGCTTGTCATTTTCCAGATGCAGAGCAATATTTTCCTCTACCACACTCTTGAGATTTTTCTTGACAGCCTCCACCTCAGCAAGGGTCACTAAAAGCGTCTGTGAAAAATCATCCAAGGCGTCAAATAAGTCTTTTTTATCCATTTTATACTCCTGTGCTGCCTCTTTTTACTTTCCCTTCAAAGTCATATATTCTAAAGCGTTTTGAAAAGATACATTGGCCCGCCACATCTTGCGAGCCAGCAAAAGCTGCTCCAAGGCCTGTCGACCGCTTTCTGATGCTATTTCCTTATAAAATAACACTTCCAAGAGCTTGAAGATTTGTTCCTGCTTCTCCTTATCATCAGCCAGCTTTGCCAGACGTGAAACCTGCAGAAATGCCTGACTGGGACGAGTTTGAAAATCCTTGACAAAGCGCTCGCATTCGCTGACTAATTCAAAAAAGGCATTATTATGAGCCAAGCTAGCCGCTTCTGACTGAGTCTGACTATAAGCAGCTAGTAGCTCCGCTCGGCTCTTAATCAAGCCATCCTGTTCCAAGCTGTGCTGCAGAGCAGCTGTATTTTTCAAGAAATGATAAACCTGAGTCCGACTTCGAATCGTCGGCAGAATCAGCTGTTCATCAGCAGTCAGAAGAAAGATATAAATCTCACTCTGCGGTTCCTCAATGACTTTGAGCAAGGAATTGGCTGCATTGACGTGCATCCGATCCGCATCGCAGATAATGAAAACCTGCCGACTGCCTTCTAAGCCACTTTGAGAGAAGTTTCGGACCAGCTCCCGAACTCGGTCTGTTTTAATAATGTTATTAACCGGTCGCACCACAGTTACATCAGAAAAATCTTCCTCTGCAATCAAACGACAAGAACGACAAGAACTACAAGGCCAGACGCCTTGCTTATTCTCGCAAAAGAGACTCTGGGACAGGATTTGGGCCATTTCAAAGCTGCCAAAAGCTCCGGTAAACAAGTAGGCATGGCTAAGCCGTCCCTGTTCCAAAATATGCTGAAACTGCTCAAACAAGCTGGGCTGGCTTTGCTGTAAATCTTTTATCTTCATGACGGATTCCCAAATCGTTCCTGAATGATGGCCAAACTATCAGCCACTACCTTATCCAAAGGTTGACTGGCATCTACCTTGACAAAGCGCTCAGGCTCCTTGTCAAGAATCGCCAAATAGCCCTGCCGAACCCGCTGGTGCAAGTCCAAACCTTCCAGATCAAGCCGATTCACCTCTCGGCTCTCGCTCTTAGCAATCCGCGCCAGCCCTTCTTCCACATCAATATCAAAATAGAGGGTCAAATCAGGCTTGAGTCCATCTGTCGCAAACTGATTGAGCCATTCAATATCTGCCACATCCAGACCCCGTCCGTAGCCCTGATAGGCCACTGAACTATCGATAAAACGGTCCATCAAGACAAGCTTTCCTTGCGCCAAAGCTGGCAAAACCCGCTCAGTCAAGTGCTGACGGCGGCTGGCAATGTACAGCAAGAGCTCAGTTTTAGCATCCATAGCCGTATGACTAGGTTCCAAAATCACTTCGCGAATGGTCTCCGCAATCTGGACGCCACCCGGCTCCCGCGTCGTAATAAGACCAGTGCCATAATTTTTCAAAAAAGGAAGCAAGGCTTCCAACACACTCGACTTTCCAGCCCCTTCCGGACCTTCCAGCGAAATCAAAATACCATTTTTCATCTTTACTTTTAATCTCTAACTTCTAATTTCTTAATCTTTATAAGAAAATGCAGATGCGACTTGCTCTAAAGCTTGATATAATCTACTTTTCAGAGTCCGTCCACATTACTGAGCAGCCTGATAAGAACCAACGCCGTCAGTTCGTTATTTTCATTCTACTCTTTTTTATCTATTGTTTATTTTACCAAAAAAAAAGCTAAAAGCCCATCATAAGAAAAGACTTTAAAAATTTTTTCAAAGTGTTTCACAAAGGCTAAATTTTTGGTAAAATATATTCAGAATAAATTTCTGGAAATAGATTTAGGAGGATGTTATGTTTAAATTAAAAAACGTACTGGCCATCATTTTTGGGGCTGGAATTTTTTCTTTTGGGATTCATTATTTGGTCATTCCCTTTCACTTATATGAAGGTGGCGCGACAGGTCTGACCTTGATTGCCTACTATCTATTTAAAATCCCTGTCTCGACGACCAACCTGATTATTAACATTCCTCTCTTTATTATTGCTTGGAAACTACTAGGCTCACGAACCCTCTATCTCAGCATTCTGGGGACCTTCTCCGTGTCTGCTTGGCTCAAGATTTTTGAAATCCTACCTGCCTCCAAACACCTGCAAAACTATTTTCTCTCAGCTCTGGACGGGGATGTTTTACTGGCCTGTCTTGGAACAGGGATTGTTTTAGGGATTGGACTAGGCATCATCTTCAATGCTGGCGGAACGACGGGCGGTACTGACATTGTAGCCCGTATCTTTAATAAATACACTAGCATTTCCATGGGCAAACTCATGCTGACTGTTGATTTTGTAGTCATTACCTTGGTTCTCCTTGTTTTCAAAGACCTACGCATGGTATCTTATACCCTAATGTTTGTCTTTATCACCTCGCGCGTCATTGACCTGATTGCAGAAGGAGGCTTTGCCGGCAAAGGATTCCTCATCGTTACCAGCAAACCGGCAGAACTGGCTGAAGCTATCAATAACAAGCTGGATCGTGGAGTGACCTACCTCAAGGGGCAAGGCTTCTATAGCAAGCAGGATCTCCAGATTGTCTACTGTGTTGTTTCCCGTAATGAAATGCAACAGATGAAGAAACTCATTAACCAAGTCGATCCATTTGCCTTTACAACTATTACCGAAGCCCATGAGATTTTGGGCGAAGGCTTTACTTTAGATGCCAACAAACAACCTATTGTACGTTAAAAACCTCATCCATGATGAGGCTTTTTTATCGCTTATAAAGCTTTTGCAGCAGTATGTGTAATCTCAGCCAGCTCAATAGCATGCTCCTCAAATTTTTTCTTGAGAAGCGCCGTATCTATATTACCGGCTAACTGTACTTCAATGACGACTTTGCCATCCTTGCGTGGGATATTGACGGTATTGGAGATGTTGAGATTTTCTTCCACCAGAAGACGGATAATCTGCTCAAGAACCCCCACCTTATTCTCAGTGACAAAGCGCAGACGGACTCCCTCTTCACCATAGCCAGATACTTCTAAGAAAGCCTTGAAAATATCACGGTCAGTAATAACCCCGTAAAGTTGCTCATTGTCCACGACAGGCAGGATACCAATCTTATTTTTCAGCATCAGATAGGTCGCATCTTCCAGACTGGCAAACTGAGAAATCGTGACAACATCACGAATCATAACATCACCAACTTTTGTTTTGTTGAGAAGATAGTTCATCTCATAAATAGACAGACTCGTTGCCTTAGATGGACTAGCTTCTGCAATCGTTCCTTCTGTCACCAGTCCCACTAGTTGGTCATTCTCAATCACAGGCAGACGGTGGAGCTTTTGTTCACGCATCATATCTGCCGCATGAGCAATCGTAGTATTTGGGCTGATATAAACCACCTTACGCGTCATAAAATCTTTAACTGCCATAAAAGTTCCCTCTACTTCCTATCCATAATTCTTATACTTATTATACTTTATTTTGAAGCTGATTTCAAACGCTTTCAAGCCCTTTGCCTAAGTTTTCAAAATTTAGAAAAATCCCGCGATTGGAAAAATTGAATATAGGAAATGGCTAGCTAAACTATTTTAAGCATCTAAGATAAGAAAAAGGTCCATTGGACCTTTTCTAAATGTTAAGTTACTACCATAACTTTCTATCAACAACCTAAAAATGTCTCCCAGACATTTTTAGCCACCTAGATATGCTTTGCGGACTTCGTCAGAAGCGAGAAGCTCTTGGCCAGTTCCGGACAAAACGATTTTGCCTGTTTCAAGGACATAACCGCGGTCAGCGATAGAGAGAGCCTTGTTTGCATTTTGCTCAATCAAAAGAACTGTTGTGCCTTGCCGCTGGATATCTTGGATAATATCGAAGATTTCCTGGATAAAGATTGGCGCCAAGCCCATAGAAGGCTCATCCAAGAGCAAAAGCTTAGGTGTAGACATCAGAGCCCGTCCCATAGCCAGCATCTGCTGCTCACCACCTGAAAGGGTTGCAGCATCTTGGTTTTTACGCTCTTCCAAGCGTGGGAAACGAGAGAAGACCTTTTTGAGATTGGCTTGATTTTCTTCGCGGTTTGTTTTGAGAAAGGCACCCATTTCCAAATTCTCCAAAACGGTCAAACCTGGAAAGACATGACGGCCTTCTGGTACTTGCGAAAGTCCAGCTGCTACGATTTTTTGAGCAGGAACTTTTTGAATTTCATTGCCGACAAATTCAATTTTACCAGCACTTGGACGAACCAAGCCTGAAATCGTGCGGAGAATGGTCGTTTTTCCAGCGCCATTTGCACCAATCAGGGAAACAACCTCTCCTTCATTTACTTCAAAGCTGACATCACGGACAGCCTGAATCATGCCATAATGGACAGAGAGATTCTCAACTTTAAGCATGGACATTAGGCTTCACCTCCTAGATAAGCTTCAATAACGCGTTTGTCATTCTTGATTTCATCAGGTGTTCCGTGCGCAATCAAGCGGCCGTACTCCAGCACATAGATGCGCTCAGTGACTTCCATTACCAGACTCATGTCATGCTCAATCAGCATGATGGTAATGTTAAATTCGTTTTTAATCCGACGGATTAGGGCAGTCAGCTCAGCTGTCTCCTGAGGGTTCATCCCTGCAGCCGGCTCATCCAAGAAAAGGATCTTTGGCTCCGTTGCCAAGGCCCGAACAATCTCCAAGCGGCGCTGCTGACCATAAGCTAAGTTCTTAGCCAAGGTTTCTGCTTCCTTATCCAAATCAAAAATTTTCAGCAACTCCAAAGCCTTAGCTTTGAGTTCTTCTTCGTTTTTGTAGTAGGCTGGCAGGCGGAGGAAAGAAGCCAACACATGAGCCTTATGATGATTACCAAAGGCAATCAGAACATTATCCAAAACACTAAGGTCCTTAAAGAGCCGGATGTTCTGGAAGGTCCGCCCTAGACCTAAAGAAGCAATCTTGTAAGGTACCTTACCATTAAGCAGGTGACCATCTAGTATCACTGTCCCTTCACTAGGTTCATAAACACCAGTTAGGAGGTTGAAAAGAGTCGTTTTTCCTGCACCATTAGGGCCAATCAGACCAACCAGCTCGCCCTCGTTGAGTTCCAAGGTCACATCGCTGACAGCAGTCAAGCCACCAAAGTTTTTAGTTAGATTTTTCACATCAAGAAGTGCCATTATTCTTTGACCTCCTTATTCTTTTTGAAGAGCTTAGACAAGCTCAGCTCCCAAGTTCCTAAGAGTCCGCCTGGACGGAAAATCATGACCAAGATTAAAGCCAAAGAATAGACAATCATCCGAATGCTGGATACATCCTGCAGCAACATATTGAGAACTCCCAATACCACTGCAGCTACAATGGTTCCAGTCATAGAGCCTAGGCCACCAAAAACGACAATAATCAAGATATTGATAGTGTTGGTAAAGGAATAGTCCTTAGGAACAACTGAACCAACGAAGCCAGCTTGAAGAGAGCCAGCAATAGAAGCCGTGATAGCTCCCAAGACAAAGGCTGTCACTTTGATTCTAGTAGTATTAACCCCAACAGACTCGGCAGCAATTTCATCCTCACGGACAGACAGAGTACTGCGGCCAATAGGACTGCGCAGGAAATTCAAGGTCAAAATAGTTGTGATAACAACAAAGACATAGACCATCTGCCAAGAAGTAAAGGGCGGAATGGATAGGATACCAGCTGCGCCATTCGTCAAAGTACCCCCATTAATAATCAGAATCCGGATAATCTCTGAGACACCAAGAGTCGCAATCGCGAGATAGTCTCCTTTAAGACGAAGCGTTGGTAAACCGACTGCCAAAGCCACAATACCAGCAATGATAGCTCCAGCCAGCATGGCAATGAAGAAAGCTCCATATGTTGGCGATTTAGAGCCAATAATTGCTACTGCGTAGGCACCGATTGCCATAAAACCAGCATGGCCAAGAGAAAACTGACCTGAGAATCCGACGATGAGATTAAGCCCCACAGCCAGAATAATATTAATCCCGATCTGCTCTAAGATTTGAATATAAAAAGCATTGAGAACACCGGCACTAACCAATACTGTCATCAACAAGTAGCCAATTAAGACAAGGCCAAGCCAGAAAATATTTATCTTTAAATTCTTTTTCATACCTTACACCTTCTCTTTCACATTTTTGCCAAGGATACCAGCTGGACGGATCAGAAGAATGACAATCAAAATCGCATAGACAATGGCATCACGGAAATCAGATAGTCCAAGCGCTGTCGCAAAAGTCTCCAAAAGACCGATAACAAAGCCACCAAGCGCGGCACCAGGAATGATTCCAATACCACCGAGAACGGCCGCTACAAAGGACTTAATCCCTGGAGTCATCCCCATCAGAGGCTCCAATGAATTATAGTAAAGGGCAATCAGGACGCCAGCAGCTCCTGCAAGAGCTGATCCCAGAGCAAAGGTGAAGCTGATTGTACGATTGACATTGATTCCCATGAGCTGGGCAGCATCACTGTCTACAGATACAGCTCGCATAGCCTTACCCATCTTTGTCTTCTGCACGATGAACTGCAGAGCCACCATGAGGAAAATCGAAATTCCCAAAATCAGCAGCTGAATATTTGAGATAGAAATCGGCCCTAAGTTAAAGCGTACCGTTTTAATAACCTGCGGGAAGGAACGGGTATTGGCACCGACAAAGAAAATCATGCCATACTCAAGAAGAAAAGAGACCCCAATGGCTGTAATCAAAGCCGCAATCCGAGTCGAATTTCGCAGAGGACGATAGGCTAAAAACTCAATAAGCACACCGAGAATCGCTGTCCCAATCATCGCTAAAATGAGAGAAAGGAAGAAATTAAACTTCAAGATATTAATCAAGTAATAACCCATAAAGGCACCGATCATATAGATATCGCCGTGGGCAAAGTTAATCAGCTTAATAATCCCATAAACCATGGTATAACCCAAAGCCAGAAGCGCATAAACACTACCCAGGATTAGACCGTTGACTAATTGTTGGAGCATTAGACACCACTCTTTCTATAATAAAATAAGGAATGGGAGAAAAATCAGCAGACTAGGTCGTGATTTTATCATCCCACTCCCAAAATACGAATAATAGTTGATTGAGAAACGAAGAAGAATAGATTATAAAACAATACTCTTTCAAATCCGTAGATTTATAAAGAAAGAAATCATCTACTAACTTGCTCAAGCAACTAGAAATAGAAAACAAGTCAAAGACTGGGAAAGCCCCAGCCTCATAACTCTTATTCCGCTTTAACTGTTTCTACAGTATCTACTTGACCGTCTTTCAAGCCAATCATCAAGGCTGTTTTCACTG
This sequence comes from Streptococcus sanguinis, assembly GCF_013343115.1. NCBI lineage: Bacteria > Bacillati > Bacillota > Bacilli > Lactobacillales > Streptococcaceae > Streptococcus > Streptococcus sanguinis. Next base: position 436,224 of record NZ_CP054570.1, on the reverse strand, counting down.
GATTATGGTCTTTATCAATAGTGATTGAACCAGTCACTCCATCAAAATCTTTAAGCTTAGCCAAGTTGTCTTTGATATCTACAGAAGTTTTAGCACCTTTGGCTGCTTCTGCTGCCATATAAACAGAGTCATATGCCAGAGCTGCAAACATAGATGGCTCTTCTTTGTACTTAGCTTTGTATGCTTCAATAAACTTCTTAGCTTTTTCTGACATTTCACCAGAAGTTGTAAAGCCAGATACATAGTAAACATTTGTAGCTGCAGCTGGAGTTGCTTGCTCAACGAACTTAGCATCACCAAAGCCATCAGGACCAACGATTGTTTGGTCAATACCCAAACCACGCGCTTGATTGACAATTTTACCAGCTTCAGTATAGTAACCTGGAACAACCAGAGCGTCAAATTCTTTACCCTTAATCTTTGTCAAAGCAGCTTGGAAGTCTGTATCCTTAGATTGGAAGGTTTCTGTTGCTACAATCTCACCCTTGAATTCCTTCTTGAAGGCATCTGCCATTCCTTTAGCGTAGTCGCTGGATTGATCGTAGTAAAGAACGACTTTCTTAGCTTTCAAGTTATCAGTAACATACTTAGAAATGATTTTACCTTGGTAGCTATCAATGAAAGTTGCACGGTATAGATAATCTTGCTTGTTGGTCAGATCATCCTGTGTCGCACTTGGTGTAATGATTGGCACACCTGCTTTAGCAGCATTTGCAGTAGCTGAAGCTGTCGCTCCAGAAGTCGCAGGGCCAATGATTGCATTTACCTTGCTTTGGGTAACCAAGCTAGTAGTGATGGTAGATGCTTCAGCTGTTTCTGATTTGTTATCCTTATCAGTAACTTCAATCTTCTTGCCATCTACGCCGCCAGCAGCGTTGATTTCATCAACGGCCAACTGAGCACCATGTTGTTCAGCTGTACCGTAGGCTGCTACTTCACCTGATTCTTCAAAGTTAAAACCAAATTTAATCGTATCGCCAATTTCTGTACCAGTTGCTGTTGAGTTGTTATTGGATACTTCTCCACAAGCTGCGAGAAGAGCCGCACTAGCAAAAGCTACTAGGGATAGTGCAAATTTTTTCTTCATTAGGAAATCTCCTTAAGTGATTTGATTGATGATATAGTAAGAATATATCGAATTATCTGACAATTGTCAACCCTTTATAGAAATTTTATCAAATGATAACGTTTTCTTGCTCTCTATACAGGCTTCCAACAAAGTTTTGATCTAGTTCTTTTATGTGAGAAATCCGAACTTGCTTAACATAGCGCTCCTTGGGCAGATTCTCCTGTAGGTTCTGGGCGTCCTCTTGATTGACATAGAGATGCAGATAACGATGCTTCTTAGAATGATAAATAATATCACCGAAGTTCGCCAGTTTTTTGGCATCTCGATTATAGTAAAGATAGACAATCAAGCCCACTCTTTCTTCTCTCTCTATCATAAAACTCCTTTCCGGTCCATGTAGTTCTTAGATGATTATAGCAAAGATAGGGCAAAAAGACTAGCCCTGAAAAGCTTTATGGCCTGTTTAAATCACCTGAACTTGGTAACTTGTCAGACTCAAAGCAACAAAAAAAGGAGCCGGTTTTGGCTCCTCCTATGTTAGTTCAAGTTGCTATTTTCCATGATTTCGTCAATAAAGCCGTATTCCAAGGTTTCTTGAGCGCTCATCCAGTAATCGCGTTCTGCATCTTTGTGGATTTGCTCAACGGACTTGCCAGAGTTTTCAGCTAAGATTTTTTCCAAGGTATTACGAGTTCTAAGCAAGTGTTCAGCTACAATGGCCATATCCGTTTGCTGAGTGCCGCTTCCAGCTCCGCCCATCGGCTGGTGAATCAGATATTCTGCATTTGGAAGCATGAAGCGTTTGCCCTTAGCACCACTGGAAGCAATGATTGTTCCCATGCTGGCAGCTACACCCATAACAATGGTCTGAACATCAGACTTGATGAAGTTCATAGTATCCACAATAGCCAGACCTGCTGAAACGGATCCCCCCGGCGTATTTACATAGAGATAAATATCTTTAGTATTGTCCTGTGCATCCAAGAAAAGGAGCTGGGCAATGACTGAATTAGCCATATTATCCTCTACTGGGCCAGTCAGCATGATAATGCGGTCTTTTAATAGCCGGGAGTAAATATCATAGGAGCGTTCTCCTCGGCTGGTTTGTTCAATAACTACAGGAATCATAGTTTTCTCTCTTTCTCTTTTTAAATTTTTCTATCAAACTAGGGGAATAGAATTTCAAATTACGAGACTATTATATCCTTTTGGTCAAAAAAGGTCAAATAGAAACTTTTACTTGGTCCCGAAAAGACGATCTCCTGCATCTCCTAGTCCTGGTACGATATAACCATGATCATTGAGATGATCATCCAGAGCAGCTGTGAAAATATCAACATCTGGATGAGCTTCCTGCAAGGCTTTTACTCCTTCAGGCGCTGAAACCAAGCAGACAAATGTAATATGGCTAGCACCACGTTTCTTCAGAGAATCCACAGCCAAGATAGCAGAACCACCCGTAGCCAACATTGGATCTACAACGAAAATCTGACGTTGGTCAATATCTTCTGGCAACTTGACCAGATACTCAACCGGCTTCAAAGTTTCTTCATCACGGTACATTCCGATATGCCCAACTTTAGCTGCTGGAACCAAGCTCAGAAGTCCATCCACCATGCCAATACCAGCCCGCAGGATTGGTACAATAGCTAATTTTTTCCCTGCAATCTGCTTTTGAACTGTTTTCGTAATCGGTGTTTCAATTTCTACATCTTCAAGTGGTAAATCGCGCAAAACTTCATATCCCATGAGCATTGCGATTTCATCAACTAATTCGCGAAAAGCCTTGGTAGAGGTATCTGTACGACGCAAGATAGACAATTTATGCTGAATTAGTGGATGAGCGATAACTTCAAGTTTTCCCATGATTGGATTTCCTTCTTTCAATTTATTCTTCTTATTATATCAAAAAAAGTGTGAAAAGGCTTGCTATAAGCAAGCCTTTTCAAAGATTTTCTTCATCTTACAGCCATTCTCTATAGCGCTTGATATAAAGGTGTTTAACAAGAGTTACACTAACCATATAAAGCGCAATAATCAAGAAGAGGAAAAGGAAATAAGTGCCATTCAGCGGGGCAGTTTTCAGAACTGACGCAAAGAGGCTGTATGGCAAGGAAGTAACAAAGAGAGCTGCTGCCATGGTCGTCACAATAACGGATAAAGCAGGACGGCTCTGCACAAATGGCAGCTTAGGTGAGCGCAGCATGTAGATGACCATGGTCTGGGTCCACATAGACTCAATGAACCAGCCTGTTTGAAAAAGAGTGATAAAGGTTGCCGCTTGCTCAGTACCAGCTTGATAACTACTTCCTGTTATCATAGGAACAATGATAAAGTAAAGGGCCAAGTAAGTCAAAACATCAAAAATGGATGAGATAGGCCCAATCCAAGCCATAAAGCGGGTAATAGAGTTAGCAGACCAAATCCGTGGTCTCTTGAGAAATTCACTGTCTACGTTATCAAAGGGCAGAGCGATACAAGACAAGTCATAAACCAGATTGAGGACAATCAAATGAACTGGTGCCATAGGAAGAAATGGCAAAAAGATACTGGCAAAGAGGAGAGAAAAGATATTCCCAAAATTGGAACTGACCGTCATCTTAATGTACTTGGTCATGTTGGCATAGACCTTGCGTCCCTCTACCAACCCCTTCTCCAGAACCATGAGATCCTTGTCCAGCAGAATGACATCTGCCGTTTCCTTGGCAATATCGACAGCTGTATCAACAGAAATACCCACATCTGCTACCTTCATAGAAGGTGCATCATTGATACCATCACCCATGTAGCCAACCTTGTGACCATTGGCCTTGAGTTGGAGAATGATCCGAGCTTTTTGGTCAGGTGATAGCTTGGCAAAAACCGTTGTATGCTCCACTGCCTGACTCAATTCTTCATCAGATAAGGCATCCACCTCTACACCTAGTAAGATATTATCTACATCTAACCCAACCTTTTGACAAACTGCCTGGGTCACCTTATCATTATCACCGGTCAAAATCTTAGTAGCAACGCCGTACTCAGCCAAGGTTTCAATAGCTGGAGCCGCAGATGACTTAGGTGGATCTAGAAAGGCCAGATAGCCCGTCAAAATCATGTTAGATTCATCCTTGACTTCATAGTCGTAATCTTCTTCTAAGTCTGACTTGTAGCTAACACCAAGCACGCGCAGCCCTTGCTCATTGAGTTGAGCCACTTCCGCAAGGATTTCCTGACGAATCTCCTCAGTCAATTCCGTAATGCGTTTCTTGTATTCTACATGGCTAGAGATAGCCAGCATTTCCTCCAAGGCCCCCTTGGTCACCATGCTGATAACATCCTCATCATCCTTGACGATGACACTCATACGACGACGCTCGAAATCAAAGGGCAGTTCATCAATTTTCTTAAAGGTTTGGTCTAGATTACGGACAATCTCATGCTTTTCTGCTTCTTTCTCCGTCCGATTGATAATGGCCCGGTCCATAAGATTTTTGAGACCAGTTTGATAGTAGGAATTGAGAAAAGCACGACGGAGCACTGCTAAGTCCAAATCTCCATGAATATCCAGCGGGTATTCTAACACAATCTCGTCTTGGGTCAGTGTGCCCGTCTTATCCGTACAAAGGATATCAATAGCTCCTAGGTCTTGGATGGCATTCAGCTTCTTAATCACGACCTTTTCCTGAGCCATGATAATAGAACCTTTAGCCAGGCTCGCTGTGATAATCATAGGCAGCATTTCTGGAGTCAGGCCGACCCCAACGCTGAGGGCAAAGACACCTGCTTCCAGCCAGTCGCCGTCTGTCAGACCGTTTATGAAGAACACGACTGGAACCATGACGAGCATCAGACGAATCAAGAGCCAGGAAATGCTATTCATCTCGCGCTCAAAAGAGGTCGGCTCATCATAGGTGTTAAGCGTCTGCTCAATGGCTCCCATCATGGTCTCATCGCCAACCACCAGCACCAGAGCTGTAGCTCTTCCGGAAATAACGTTGGTTCCCATAAAAGCCAGCGACTCTGTTTCTAAAAGGCTATCTAGATTTTGCCCATCCGACTTGGCCAGACAGACCTTTTCTACTGCATCGCTTTCGCCTGTCAGGCCGGACTGCTGAACAAAGAAATCACGCGAATCCAGCAGCAGTACATCTGCAGGAATCATGTCTCCAGCACTAAGTTTGATGATGTCTCCTACAACAAGCTCATCAATCGGCAGTTCCTGCTCTGCTCCTTCACGGATAACCGTAGCCGTGTTGACAATCAGCCGAGACAGATTGCTAGCAGCGCGGTCGCTCCGCAATTCCTGAACAAAACGAATGCCTCCAGAAATCAGCACCAGAACAACAATGATGATGGAAGTCGTCGGATCTTCCTCACCAGGCTTAGCCAGCCAAACATTGGTCACTAAGGACACGAGGGCAATCACCAATAAGATGACTGTAAAGGGGTTAATGATAGACTCGTAAATTTTCTTTAGAATAGAGTCTTCCTGACCCTTTGTGATGATATTTTCACCATAGAGGTCACGATTTTCTTCGACCTGCTCTTCTGTCAGGCCGCGAAAGGAACTCTTGTAAAATACCAGAGTTTCTTTTACAGGAAGCTGCAGCGCAGCAACTAATCTTTCTTTTACTGTTTTCATTGGTTTCTCCTTGATGTATGATTAATAATTTTCATACACAGGGACCAATCACTTTATGAGGACAGAACGACACAAATCAGCGATTGGCTGTGTATGTGCGGTTCCGGATAATCGTCAATTTGCATCGCGTGTCTCCTTTCTTAATTTATAAAAACAATTAAAAGTCCCAAGATGCCTGCAAGACGTCAAAAGTGGCATTCATCTTCTGTGTCCAATCTTGCAATTCTGGAAAATTTTCTTTTAAAGAAAATCCAATAACTTCTTCACGTAAATTCCACCAATCTACAAGAGCAACTACTTGGATTGTTGCAATATTTAAAGAGAGCCCTTGCTCAGTAGCCAGTTTCTCTAACAAAGACAAACTCCGTATATTTCTCTCTTCAATTTGCTGATGTCTGTCTTTCCACCAATGTTCTTTTTCATGGAAAAATTTTTCCGCAACAATCGGCATTGTATTTTCCAAAATTCCTTCAGCAATGGACAGTATATTTAAAACATGCCATTTATCCATTCCATTGGGGAAAAGTGAGACTTCCTGACCTAGTTCGTCTAAATATTGAGAAATTAAATCACTACCATATAACCATTCTCCACTGGAAGCTTGAAAAGCAGGAATTCTACCTAAAGGATTATCTTGATTGTGCGGTGAATTTCTATCAAAAGCCACCTGAACTTTCTGAATATCCACTTGCTCCTCTAAATGATGATGTAAAATTGTAACATATACTTTACGCGCAAAAGGACTGGTACTAGAATACCACAACTTCATCACTATTCCTCCTTCTTTTTTCTTAAGAGGCAGGCCAATCAACTATTTACTCTCTTGAAATATTTTCAACAAAAAAGAATACCCTGCCAATTTCTCAGCAGGGTTGTTTGCATGTCAGGTTATTTGCTTCATTGTTTTAAGCACAGATAAAGCAAGCATTCACCGTTCAAGCTTTAACTCCATAAGGCGATGAAATGAGCTTAGTCTTGACCTTGGCGATCAGGACTGTTAACCAACGAGTAGTGTCTCCACTGCTTTGCGGTAGTCATCCGTATCCTTATGGTAGCCTCACCTACCGATTTTTCACTCTTACTATACTCCTCTTTAGAAAGATTGTCAATCATTTTTCTCGCTTGAAACAAATTTCAAAAAATTTTTGATTTATTTTGGCAATACCTCTGCAATACGGGAGCAGACTTCTTCAACCATGGTCTCTGGAGCAGCAACATTTAGGCGGGCATGACCTTTACCTTCTTGACCAAAATCACTTCCTCTATTCAGGACGACCTTTGCCTCTTCTCGTAGCAGCTGAAACAGCTGGTCATCTGTCAGGCCATAATCTGAAAAGTCCAGCCAAATCAGATAAGTCCCTTGAGGCTTCATGACCCGCAGGCGCGGTGCTTCCTTGGCAAAATAATCAACTACAAAATTCACATTCTTCTCAAGAACTTCCTTTAGCTCCATCAACCAAGACCAACCGTAACGGTAGGCTGCTTCTGTCGCTAAAAATCCAAGACCAGGAATTTCATGCTGGTTATTGGCTAGCTGGCGTTTCTTAAACTGATGTCGTAAGCTTGGATTCTCAATCACTGCATAGGAATTTTTAGTCCCAGCAATATTAAAGGTCTTAGTCGCACTTGCTAAAATCAAACTAAAGTCCTTAAAGTCAGGCGAGACAGTATTGAAAGACTGATGTTCATGGCCAAACAGCGTCAAATCTTGGTGAATTTCGTCTGAGACCAGGAGGACGCCGTACTTTTGGCAGAGGCGGCCGATTTTCTCTAAAACTTCCCATTCCCAAACTCGGCCTCCAGGATTGTGCGGATTACATAAAACATAAATCTTGACTTCATTGTCTGCAATGTCCCGCTCCAACTGCTCAAAGTCAATCTGAAAGAGACCTTCCTGCTCTATCAAAGAATTGGTAATAAGCTGACGATTATTGAGCTTGACACTGCGGGCAAAAGGTGGGTAAACAGGAGTGTTGATTAGAACGGCATCACCTTCCTTGGTAAAGGCTTGGATAGCCGTCGAAATAGCAGGGACAACCCCCTCAATAAATACCAAGGCTTCCCGATCAAAGGTATAGTCGTGCTCATCCCGCTCCCAATCAAGAACAGCATTGATTAGCTCTTCACTGGCATAGGTATAGCCATAGACCAACTGATTAGCGTAGTCATGAACGGTTTGCTGGATTTCAGGCAAGACTTCAAAATCCATGTCTGCAATCCAAGCTGGCAGGACTTCTTTGTCCTTCTCCGCTTCTTTCCATTTATAAGTATGATGCCCTACACGACAGGGTGCTTTTTCAAAATTATATCTTCCCATATTATTCATTCTCCAAGGCTGCACGTAAATCGTCTACCAAATCTCGACTATCCTCAATTCCAATCGACAGGCGCAGCAAATCATCAGTCAAACCATAAGAATGACGCACTTCCACCGGAATGTCTGCGTGAGTCTGGGTCGTCGGATAGGTAATCAAGCTCTCCACTCCTCCTAAACTTTCCGCAAAGGTAAAGACTTTCAGGCTATTTAAGAGATGAGGAATCTTCCCTTCGTCCACAACTTTAAAGGAAATCATACCACCCTTACCTGGATAGAGAACCTCTTTGACCGCAGGGGATTTCTTCAGAAAAGCGACTACTTCTTGCGCATTCTGAGTAGAACGTTCCATGCGGAGAGCAAGTGTCTTGAGACCACGCAAAAGCAGATAGCTGTCAAAAGGAGACAGGACAGGCCCAGTTGTATTGAGGTTATAGAATAGCTTGTCATAAATAGCAGCGTCATTGGTCATGATAGCTCCAGCCAAGACATCATTGTGCCCACCCAGATACTTGGTCGCAGAGTGCAGAACTATATCAGCTCCATCCTCCAGCGGTCTTTGGTAAATAGGACTGTAGAAGGTATTGTCCACAATGACAGCTGCTCCTCGCTCATGAGCTGCTTGGGAAATGTGGGCAATGTCAAACTCTACCATAAGAGGATTGGTCGGTGTCTCGATATAGACAATATCTATATCCTCTGTTAGACTATTCAGAAGTTCTTCTTCTGTATTGGCATAGCTAAAGGCAAAACGCCCTTCTGCTTCAGCTTGGGCAAACCAACGGAAAGATCCGCCATAGAGATCCCGAACAGCCAAAACCTTACTGCCAACTGGAAAGGCACTAAAGGCCAGCACAATAGCTGACATACCAGAGCTAGTCGCTAGAGCATAATTTGCACTTTCGATAGCAGCCAGAGTCTCTTCCAAGCTAACCCTTGTTGGATTCTTGGTTCGAGTATAGTCATAACCTGTTGACTGGCCAAACTCAGGGTGCTGGTAGGTCGTTGAAAAATGCAGGGGTGTTGTTAAAGCACCAGTTGTTTCATCTGTTTTAACCCCAGCCTGAGCCAGTAGTGTATTTAATTTTACGTCCTTACTCATATTAACCTTCCAATCCTTCGCTAATATTTCACCCTCTATTGTAACATCTTTTGAAAACATTTTTCTTTTTTCTTTTCAAGAGCTAGCTATAGTTTGAAACTATAATGTTAATGTTTTAGAAAAACAAAGCTAAAAATTAAAAAGCCTAGCGGCTTTTTAATAGATATGAAAGCGTCGTCGCAGACTAGCCGCTTTTGAACCGATAAAGCGATCCATAAGGCGAACTTTGAGCGCCAGACCGCCATAGACAGCAAGGCCGATACCGCCAATCAGAGCGATATAGACAAAGCTGGAAATCCGACCGCTTGGATGTAGGAAGAGTCCAATGAGCAGCTCTGCCACCAAGACAAAGATGATCATCAGAACTGTCAGAATCACTGACAGGAGGCTCCGCTTAAAGAGATTCTTAGGATTCAGACCTGTTACCTTGCGAATTTCCTGATACATGAGCAGGATTGGGATAATCAAGCCAACTGTCGTCGCAAGAAGAGGACCATAAGCTTTGAAAATATAAATCAAGGGTACTTGCAGCACCAGCTTGACTCCTACTCCATAGAGGAAGTAAATAATAGCTTTTCGATTTTGGAAGAGGGCTTGAATCATCGGAGCCAACACCGTATATAGACTGAGGATAATGGTCTGCAGCATAGCAAAGATGAAAAGCCCTAGTGCTAGACCATCTGGCTTGCCATAGAAAACAGTATACAGAGGTTCCGCTACCAAAACAGCACCAATGGTTGCTGGCAAGATAAAGAAAATCAGCATACTAAGATTATCCTGCACCAAGCGTGCAGCCGATCGGAAATCACCTTTGACATAGTTCTCAGTCAAGAGAGGAATCCCGACACCGCCGATAGAGGTAGCCACTGCAATTAAAATCATGGTAATTTTATTAGGATTGGCTGAGAAATAGGCAAACTGAACCAGCAGCTCGGATTTGCTGTACTTGCTAATCCAGCCCATGACATGGATAAAGGTAGCTTGGTCAATAATCTGAAAAAGCTGAATGGCAGATCCTGTGATAATGAAAGGAATGGCTTCACGAATGGTATCCCAGAGGAGGGCACGGCCATTGATCTCCCCTGCATTAGCAGGCTTATGAAGGATGGAAATCAGCATCCCTGTCTTCCAGAGATAGAAGGCTAAGACAGCCATGCTAGCCAGCATACCGATAAATGCTGCAAATGTTGACTGGGTAACCGCTTCTACATAGTTGCCAGAGCCGATTTTCATGATAAAAAAGGCTGTCAGCAGCATCCAGATAACCCGAATGACCTGCTCCGCAATCTGACTGATGGCATAAGGCTTGAGATTGTTAAAACCTTGGAAAAAACCTCGGATAACACTCATCGATGGGAATATCAAAACGGCCAGAGACAGACTCTGCATGACTGGAACCAAGTCTGAACCACCGCCTGACATAGAAGCGAAAACTGGTGAGAGCAGGTACATAATCACTGCAAAGACAGCTCCCAAAAGCAGCATAAACTTGAGAAACTCTCGAATGAGAGTAAAGCTATGCTCTTCCTTGTCAATGGTATTGTACTTAGCTACCTGCTTGGCCACTGCCACTGGCACGCCGGCTGTAGAAATCAGTAAAAACCAGGCATAGATATTGTAGCCCATAGTAAAAAGGCCGTTGGCCTCGGCGCCGTGCTTGCCCATCCAGATATACCAAGGAATGATATAGATGGCCCCCAGAAGACGACTGATAAAATTGCTGGCAGTTAGCCAGGCAGTTCCCCGCAGCATCTGCTGCTGCTGGCTTGTTGTTTCTTGGCTCATAGAAAACCTCTTCTATTTATTCTTCTTTTATTATAAACTTTTCCTTGCCTCTTGTAAAACCCAGCCATAAGGTTTACAATAGATTTATGATTAAAATTGAAACCGTATTAGATATTTTAAAAGAAGACCATAATTTTCGTGATATTGTCAAAGACGGAGAATACTTCTTCTCTTATAGCGGCTTGACTTTCGATAGTATCAGTTATGACAGCAGGGAAGCAGATGCCTCTACCCTCTTTTTTGTCAAGGGTGAGGCTTTTAAGAAAGAATTTCTAGAAAAAGCCGTCACAGCTGGCCTGCGCTTTTATATCAGCGAGACAGACTTTCAAGTGGGCATTCCGGTCCTCTTAGTCAACGATGTCAAGCAGGCCATGAGTCTCTTAGTCATGGAATTTTACGGCCATCCTGAGAAAAAGCTCAAACTGCTGGCCTTTACTGGCACCAAGGGCAAGACAACTACAGCTTATTTTGCCTATCAAATCCTTTCTCAAAGCCATCGTCCTGCCCTGCTCTCGACTATGAACACTACTTTGGATGGCGAGACCTTCTTCAAGTCAACTCTGACTACACCAGAGAGTCTGGATCTTATCAAAATGATGGCCCAAGCCCTTGCTAATGGTCGGACTCATCTCATCATGGAAGTTTCCAGTCAGGCTTATCTCAAGAAGCGGGTCTACGGCCTGACCTTTGATGTGGGTGTCTTTCTCAATATCAGCCCCGACCATATCGGCCCCATTGAACATCCAACCTTTGAAGACTACTTCTATAATAAGCGGCTCTTGATGGATAATAGCCGAGCAGTTATCGTGAATAGCGGCATGGATTATTTCCAAATCGTGAAAGAGCAAGTCGCCTCTTTGGAACACGATTTCTATGGAGCAGGCTCTAACAATACTATCAAGGATTCTCAGGCTTTCAGCTTTGAAGCTGCTGGGAAATTAGCTGGCCACTACGACATCCAGCTCATCGGCCGCTTCAATCAGGAAAATGCAGTAGCTGCTGGTCTTGCCTGTCTGCGTCTGGGTGCTAGCCTCGAAGACATCAAAAAAGGAATTGCCGCAACCCGAGTCCCAGGCCGTATGGAAGTTCTGACTCAGAAAAATGGTGCCAAAATCTTCGTTGATTATGCTCACAATGGCGTCAGCCTGAGCAACCTGCTGTCTGTGGTAGAGGAACACCAGAAGGGTAAGATTATCCTCCTCTTGGGTGCTACCGGCAACAAGGGTGAAAGCCGGCGCAAAGACTTCGGTCGCCTACTTAATCAGCATCCTGAGCTGACCGTTATCTTAACCGCGGACGACCCCAACTATGAAGACCCTCTAGCCATTGCGGAGGAAATCGCATCTTACATCTCCTATCCAGTGGAAAAAATAGCCGACCGAGAGGAAGCCATCAAAAAAGCTCTCAGCCTGACAGACCGAGAGGGAGATGCCGTCATTCTGGCCGGTAAAGGAGCGGATGCTTACCAAATCGTAGAAGGAGAAAAAGTAGCCTATCCAGGAGACTATGCACTTGCAGAAAAGTATTTATAAGAAAAAAGGCGAGCATATCGCCTTTTTATTGTCGTTTTGTAAAAATCACCGCCATTTAATCAGAACGTACATCAAGCTGGAGCCAAACATATCCGCCAAGGCGTGCATGAGAAAGAAAGGCAGGAGGTTCTTGACCTTGTACTTGTAAAGGAAATAGTAAAAGAGACCGTACACCACTCCGATAACCAAGGCCCACAGCATGCCCTGATAGGTGTGGAAAGAAATCCGAATGATAGTAGAGTAAGCCAGAGCCCACCACTTATACTTATCCTTAACAGAGGTCATAAGCCCCAGAAAGAAGAATTCCTCATAGAAGCCATTGAGAAGTCCGTAGAGGATGGCCATAGGTGTCAGTTCAGCAAATTTCCGGAAAATTTCTAGCAGGTCCACATAGGACCAGAGGGTTGGATCAAAGTAATTATACTCGCCGCTCAGTGTCGTTACAATGTCAGCAAAGAACCCTACCACTACAAAAATAAGAGGAGTCCAAAGGAGAACCGACCAGCTCATACGAATAGGAAGCTGCTTAAAGTCAAAGCGCCGAAACAATAGGTAAAGAATGGTCAAGACCAGCATCAGCAGCTGAAAATTGAAATTACTAGAAAAAGCCGCTCCTTCAGTGGCTGTATTGGTCACCGTTTCAGTCGCTCCTGTGCTGGAAGCTGGCGCAAAGCTAGCTAAATAAAGCTCCGTTGAGCGATAAATAAACTGCCCAAACATGAGCAGGGTAATCACTGCAATATCAAACCACCTCAGCTCTTTCAAAGGCTTAGAGGGGCGTAGGTTTGTCAATAATTTCATCATTTTCCCTTTCACCACCTGTAAATTCATATCATCATTGCAGGTCCTTTTTAATATTTCTATCTTAGCATGAAAAGCTTAAATTTTTATTATTTACAAATTTATAAAACTTTTTTATTTTATTTTTATTAAATTGTCAGAAAACTCTTTTTTTAGAAAAATTTTTATGGTATAATAAAAGGTGTAATTCTGATAGAAGAATCAGCCAGAAAGGAAGTCTATGTCCACTATCTCTGCAGCAAGTATCCAGGTCGCCTACGATCAAAAGGTTATTATTGACGGACTGGACTGCCAACTCGCCGAGGGAAAGATTACAACTATTATCGGTAGCAATGGCTGCGGTAAATCCACGCTTCTCAAGGCTTTTACCCGTATTTTGCCGACAAAAGCTGGCAGCATAACTCTGGATGGACAGTCCATCGCCCTACTGCCGACCAAGGAGGTGGCGCAAAAGATTGCCTTGCTGCCCCAAACCATGGAGGCGACCGATGGCATCACCGTCTATGATCTGGTCTCTTATGGCCGCTTTCCGCATCAAACTGGCTTGGGGCGGCTCAGTACAGAAGACCGGGAAAAAATCTGCTGGGCTATGGAAGCAACTCAGGTCAGCGAATTTTCGGACTGGCAGGTGGATGATTTGTCTGGAGGTCAGCGTCAGCGCGTCTGGATTGCTATGGCTCTAGCTCAAGATACAGAGACTATTTTTCTGGACGAGCCAACCACCTATCTGGATATGAATCATCAGCTGGAAATCTTGGAGTTGCTGAATGACCTCAACCGACTCAGCGGAAAAACCATTATCATGGTTCTGCATGACATCAACCTAGCTGCCCGCTTTTCCCATCAGCTGATTGCCATGAAAAATGGGTGTATTCAGTACCAAGGAAGTGTTGAGCAGGTCATGACCTCGGATATTCTGAGAGACATTTTTCAGATTGAAGCCCAGATTATTCGGGATCCTATTCAGGATAAGCCGCTCTGCCTCAGCTATCAGCTCGTTAAATAAGTCATGTATTCATAGATAAGTTTCCCATATCTTCTTCATGGATACATCTTCTAAACTTTTTATAGAATTGGAGGAAAAAATGAAAAAGTTTTTATCATTTGCCATCCTTACTGTCACCATCTTCCTTTTAGTTGCCTGCGGCAGCTCATCTAAATCCGAAAACTCTGCCTCTGCAGACAAGGTCGAGCTATCCAGCAAGCCCAAAATTGATGGATTTCACTACTACGGCGATATTCCTAAAAATCCAAAACGCATCGCCAGCCTCTCCTCTACCTACACAGGCTATTTGCTGCAACTAGGTTTCGACCCTGTCACTGTAACATCCTATGATGCTAAAAATCCTGTCCTCAAAGAAAAAGTCAAAAATGCCAAGGTCCTGATGCCAGAAGATTTGGAGTCTATCGCCAAGCAAAAGCCAGACCTTATCGTGGTAGATGCCAGTGACAAAAATATCGATGAACTAAAGAAAATCGCTCCAACTATTGCCATTGATTATGGAAAAAATGACTATTTAGAAATCCTGAATCGCTTTGGCCAAATCTTTGGTAAGGAAAAAGAAGCTGACCAATGGATTGCTGATTGGAAGAGCAAAACAGCTGATATTGGCAAGCAGTTAAAAGAAAAGCTGGGACAAAATGTCACTTTCACGGTTGTCGGGCTATATGAAAAGGAAATCTACCTCTTCGGTAACAACTGGGGACGAGGCGGAGAAGTTATCTACAAGTCTCTGGGATTTGATGCCCCACAAAAGGTGAAGGATGAAGTATTCCCAAGTGGCTACTTGCAAGTCAGCCAAGAAACGGTGAGTGAGTACATTGGCGATTATGTCCTGGTTGCAGCTGAAGATGATAAAACAGGCAGCGCTCTTTACGAAAGCGATGTTTGGAAATCCATTCCCGCTGTCCAACAGAACCACATCTTAAAAGTGGATGCCAACGCCTTTTATTTCAACGATCCATTGACACTTGAATACGAACTCAAAACCATTCAAGATGGTCTTGAAAAAATGAACTAGGCCATTCCTTGCAGAAACTTAGATTAGTTAAAAACATTGCTAGTAAGCGATATATCTCATGACAGCTATTTGATTTTCAACTATATAAAGGACACCAGATGACGCTTCATACACTCTTCACTCAAAAAAATAGGCCAAACATTTTTTGGCTTGTTTTTTTCGCCCTCATTCTCCTGCTGATTGGCGGACTCTATCTCTACCTGCGCTTTGGCATTCCCAGCTACTCCCATCGGCAACTGATAGAAACACTGAGCCATCCCTTCAAGGAAAGTCCAGCCCAGAACATCATCATAGATCTGCGCTTACCTAGAGGAATTGCAGCTCTGCTAGTCGGAGCTAGCTTGGCCGTTTCAGGAGCCCTCATGCAGGGGATTACCCGCAATGCCATTGCTGATCCGGGACTTTTGGGGATCAACTCTGGAGCTGGCCTTGCGCTCATCTGCGGTTATGCCTTTTCTAAGAGTATACACTACAGTAGCATCCTCCTGCTCTCACTTGCAGGAGCCTGTCTAGCCAGTATTCTGGTTTTTAGCCTCTCCTACCATCCTAGAAAAGGTTTTGAGCAACTACGTCTTGTCTTATCCGGTGCCATGGTAACAACACTCCTGACCGCTATCGGACAAGGCTTGACCATTTATCTCAACCTGACCAATGCTGTCATCGGTTGGCAGGCTGGAGGGCTTCTAGGAACCAATTGGAAAATGCTGCAAATCATTGCTCCCTTTATCCTATTAGGCCTTTTACTGGCTCAGCTATTTTCTCACCAACTAACCATTCTCAGCCTCAATGAAACAGTAGCCAAGGGCTTAGGCCAGCGAACGACTCAGATAACCCTGTTCTTTCTGAGTATTGTTCTACTGTTATCAGCGGCAACCGTTGCCCTAGTAGGAAGCCTGGCTCTTGTCGGACTGATTATTCCACACTTTGTCAAAACCATCAGCGGAAAGAATTACCAAAAAATCTTGCCACTGACGATGCTAACAGGAGCGCTCTTTCTATTGATCTGTGATTTCGCTGCGAGTCATATGGTCGGTCTGCCTCTTAGCTCTATTATCAGTCTCGTTACGCTGCCAGTCTTCCTGTGGCTGATGAGAAAGGGGGCCTTCTATGAGAGATAAAAAACGAATTCTTTTGGTTCTAATAAGTCTCAGCCTCCTGACTTTCCTAATTTTCCTACTGTCTCTATCATCAGGCGATCAGGAATTTAATATCGGTGAAGCTTTTCGATATCTGCTGGGGCAAGGAGATGATGGCAGCGCCTTTATCATGGAGCAGATCCGCCTGCCTCGAATTCTGGTCTGCCTTCTAGCAGGAGCTTCGCTAGGGATGAGCGGTGTACTGCTGCAGACCTTTACTCGAAACCCACTTGCCGATTCAGGAACCTTGGGAATAAATGCCGGAGCTGGTGTTATCATTACTCTTGCTATCAGCAAGCTAGAAGTGACTGATCCTTTCTATATCCGCTATCTTCCCTTTATCGCAACCTTTGGCGGTATGATGACAGTAGCTCTTATTTACCTGATCTCACATCAAAAAGGCCAAGCTATCAGCCCCGTCAAGCTCATTATCGCTGGTGTGACCTTGTCAACCATTCTGTCTTCCAGTATGATTGCCATCACCGGCCGTGTCAATCAGAACAAACTGACCTATGTAGTTAGCTGGCTAGCTGGTAAGATTACGGGTAATAACTGGGAAAGTCTAGCTATTGCTGGCCCCTTCTTGCTTTTATTCTGGTTGCTGACCTATCTGCGCTCCCACAAGCTCAATATCCTCGGCCTAAATGATGAAACAGCTCTAGGCCTAGGGCTTCATCTAAAAAGAGAGCGTCAGATAACCTTGTTATTAGCCAGTGCTCTCGTCGCTTTTAGTCTATCCCTAGCTGGAAATATTGTCTTTATCGGTATGTTGGCTAGCCATATCAGCAAACGATTCCTGCCTAGCGATCATCGCTTACTCTTTCCAGCCGCCATGCTGCTAGGTGCCTTTATCATGACAGGGGCAGATACGATCACAAGAACCTTCCTCATCGGAAGCTCCGTCCCGACAGGCATTTTGATTTCCATTATTGGAGCCCCCTACTTCCTCTACCTTATGTATCAGCAAAAAAAATAATCAGCCGAATAATCGACTGATTGTTTTTTATTTATCCAAGCTGTTTTTGATTCCTTCTACAGCACCTTCTACAGCTTCTTTAGCATCTTCAGCAACTTCTTTGGCTTTAGCAACTGTTTTTTCTACAAAGCCTTCTGCTTCTGTCTTATTATCTCCTGTAACTTTGCCCACGCCTTCTTTAACAGCGCCTTTAGCTTGATCGAATTTATTTTCTAGTGACATATGATTGCCTCCGTTCTTTTTTACAGTATTTGATACCGTTTACAGTAGTATAAGTTTTTTCTTTTCAAAGGTCAAATATTCTGCTCATTCTACAGGAACATCAGTCCAGCTGGAAAGTCAATCTCTCCTTATCAAAGCTGGCCTTCAACTCATACTTACCTGCTTCGTTTTGCCGAATATAGCCCAAAATCACTAGGCTATCGACAAAAATGTCCCGTCTCTTCTGCATGAGCTCATCCTTGCGGACATACTTGAGAAGAAAGGTCGTCATATACTTGAGTGCATACTCTGGATTGACATCGCCCAAGACAGCATAGAGGGGCTTTTGTTCCTCAGACAGGGGATATTGGCGCTGCATCTTGTAAAAATAATTTGCCAAGGTCAGCTTATCTCGCTGAAAATCTGTCTCTTCCAGCAAGATCGCCGCATTGGTCTGATTGGAAAGCTGAGTCTCAAAGCGCAGCTCTAATAATTCCTGATAGAGCGGACTATCATCACGGATAAAGATTTCCTGATCCAAACGCACATCCTCCAAACTTTCCACAAAGGGCAGCGTCAGGTAATATCGCTTGTTCTCCCGCTTGATGTAGCCAGCCTTGATAAACTCCTCTATCGAGCGGTCAATATTAGCCACGCTCTCAAACTCTCTCTTAATCTCCCGTAGAATCACCGCCTCATGCTGATCCAAATAATCAATCAGCTCCTTAAAAAAAGGCTGGCGCGTCAAACGGCTGGGATTGATGATTTTAATCATGAAGTTCTCCTTTGTAGATGAGTTTTCTTGACTGAGCCAACTGGCTAGGATTCGTCCCAGGCTGACCTATGGGAACCGCTAAGCCCAAGTCCCGATAATATTCCTGCCAAAAATCAGAAATCAGATTTTCCTCATCGCCAAACTGCATGGGAATCGTATCAAAAATCGGCAAAATTTCCGCAATATACTCCGAACAGTAAAAACCATCGGACTGCGGATAAAAGCTGAAATTGTATGGCTTTCCTAGATGTGATTTGGCTCTTTTAAAGACTGCTTCTGCTTCAATAGCTGGATAGCGATATACGTCATAAACATCCTCATCCTGCAAAAAATCAGACAAATCTTGATTGACAACCCCCTTCTCATGGGTTGCATGATAAATCTCACCATTAAAAAAGATGGCCACATGGCTGTATGAGCCAGTTGCTGCTCGGATTGCAGCAGCAATTTCTGAAGATCCGACTGTAAAAATCAAATCTCCGTCTTGTAAATCTTGAATCTTCATTTCTCTCGCCTATCAAAAAAGGAGCCGAAACTCCTTTTTAGTATGAGGGGAATGGTCCCTCATCTAGTAACTTATTTAACCAAATAAGCTCTTTAAGCATTAAAACTTTCTGTCAGTTGAGGCACCACTTGCTTCTTACGAGAAACAGCGCCTGCAAGGAAAGCATGGTTGTTTTCAAGAACAAAGTTGAAGGCGGCTTCGACCTTGTCCATATTGCTTCCGATAGCCAAAATTTCTGAGTTTGAGTTAATAATATCTGTAATCATCAAGACAAAGTCAGAGTAGCCGTTATCAGCGATTGCTTTTTCAATAGCCGCTTCGATTTCTGCTTGACGCTCCAAAACTTCAGCAATATCAACTGTGTTGACCTGTGCCACACGGACATTGTTTCCGTTGAGCTCAAACGTTTTAGCATCGATGTCGATCAATTCTTCTGCAGACTTGCTAGCCAAGTTTGTACCTGCCTTAAGCATTGCCAAACCATACTCTTCCAAGTTGACACCAGCCAGCTCAGCCAATTCTGGTGCAATGACCTTGTCAGTCGGATGAGTTGTTGGTGATTTGAGCAAGAGAGTATCAGAGATCAAACCAGACAGCATCAATCCTGCAATTTCTTTTGGAACTTCTACGCCGTGCTCCTTGAACATGCGGTAAACAATAGAGGAAGCAGATCCCACTGGCTCCAAGCGCATGTGAAGGGGACTAGCTGTTTCAAAGTTAGCAACACGGTGGTGGTCCACCACGCCATAAACTTCAACTTCAGCGATATCAGCCACAGACTGTTGGAATTCATTATGGTCTGTCAGAATAACCTGCTCAGCACCCTCTGCCTTTGCAGATGTAATCACGCGCGGCGCAGCTACACCAAAGTAATCTAAAACAAAGGCTGTTTCTTCATTAGGCTCACCCAGAGCAACAACTTCTGTATCCAAGCCATAAGCTTCACGAGCCAAGTAAGCAAAAGCGTAAGATGAACCAATGGCATCTGAGTCAGGATTTTGGTGACCGAAAACTAAAATTTTAGACATGATAAACCTCTTCTTTTATATAAACTTATTGCATTTATTTTACCACAATTACAGGCATTTCACAAAAGCAGAAGAACATTTTCTTAAGAAAAATGGACTGGTCAACCCACCAGCCCATTTATTCGTACTCAAAGTAGATTAGCTATTATGCACCCGATTCATATACTCTGTATAGGATTCAGTCTGCATGAGTTCCTTGGCATTCTTGACCCGATCAGCTGTTGGAGGCTTAACACCTTCCAGCTTGTAAGGAATGCCCAACTCCCGCCATTTGAATTCTCCCATGGTATGGTAAGGTAGAATTTCAAACTTATCAACATTCTTCAGTGTCTTAACAAATTTACCTAGCTCAATCAAGTCATCATCGCGGTCGGTCAATCCCGGCACCAAGACATGGCGTATCCAGACTGGCTTTCCAATGTCAGACAGGTACTTGGCACAGGCCAAGATATTCTTGTTGGTCTGGCTGGTCACAATTTTGTGTTGTTCTTCATTAATTTCCTTGATATCTAGCAGGACAAGGTCGGTGACTGCCATAAGCTTGTCAAATTTTTTCAGGTAGCGAGGCGTATTTCTAAAAGGTAGGGCACAGGTATCCAATGTACAGTGAATGCCCAGCTCCTTAGCCTTGGTAAAGAAGGCGATCAGAAAATCAATCTGCAGCAAGGCTTCTCCTCCGCTGACGGTGATGCCGCCTTTATTGCCCCAGAAGCCCTTATAACGGAGAGCCTCTTGCAAGACATCGTCCACGGTCCGCAGCTGAGATTTGTTGGTCTCCATCTCCCATGTGTCTGGATTATGGCAATACTGGCAGCGCATGTGACAGCCCTGCAAAAAAACAATAAAACGGATACCCGGTCCATCAACTGCTCCAAAACTTTCGGTGGAGTGGACCATGCCCGTTACCTTTCCATAATCAACTGCTTCTTCAATTTTCTCTTCAACCATCGCGCAACCTCTTAACTCTGAAAACGTTTTATAACTAACTACATTATAACATGATTAAAGCAAAAATAGACTTAATTTGCCTATTTTTTAGAAAACAAACTGTTTTTCAGTTTCATTTTCAGTGTTTTACAACAGATAAAACTTTAGGACGAAAGCAGTAAGCAAAAAAAATCAGGGCAGAATCTTTATTCCACCCTGATTTCACTTTTTAAATTGATTTTAGTTAATTTCTGCTTCTCTTTTTGAGAGTAAAAGCAAACATTAGCAAAGTTAATCCCAAGACTGCCCAGCCACTGTTATTTTGGCCGGTCTGTGGTAGTCCCTTCTTCTTGCTGCCAGCAGCCTGACCTTGTCCGGTTTGATTGGACGATGGAGGATTGGTCTGAGACGGAGCTCCTTGTTCTACTGCTACAGAAGATTGTCCAGTTGATTGAGACGGTTGGGAGCTGTCAGAAGACGAAGCTGCAACATCCTTAGAAAAGTCCAGCTGCACCACTACTGGATCATGGTCTGAAGCTCTGCCATGTTCCTCCATGAAAGAGGCATTGATATGGACAGGCGCAAAGACTGTCTTGCCAGCCAGGTTCTTCGAAATGAAAATATTGTCCAAGCTTTGATTGCTGCCGCGGTAGAAATAGGAATAACGGTCAGCAACATCATGCTCCTGCATGAGATTAATCAGTTCATTACCCGCCAGTGCTTTAGCTGTTTCGGAAAATTCAAAATCATTAAAATCACCAGTCAGAACAAACTTAAGGTTAGGATTTTGTCTCAGTCCTTCCTGAACAAAGCTATTTAAAATTTTAGCCTGTTCTATCCGGGCTGCCTGCGTATGCTGAACTGCTGGCTGAGCGGAACCATAAACGGCATCATCCCCAATCTTGGACTTCAAATGATTTGCGATAACGACGATGTGCTGTCCCTTGAATTCAAACTCAGCTGCCAAGGATTTACGAACCTTAGTAAAAGCTGGATTTGTTGGAGCAATCCGAGCAGGATTCTTAACCAGATGGCCACCAGAGAAGCTAGCTGCTTCGTCACTCGTACCAGCTTCTTTTTCGACTAACTTCACCCGATTTGGATCGTAGAGAAAGGCCACACGGATATTAGAGCCAGGCTTGCCGCCATCTTGACCGTCAAGGGGGGCAACTTCGGTGTACTTGTAAGTTTTTCCGCCCAGTTCTTTGATGCGGCTCGCTAGTTTCTCACCGCTTTTGACACCGCTGGTCGTTCCGTCATTAACACTTCCGTTCTCATCTTGAACTTCAATGAGCGTGATGATATCTGGACTGTGGATTTCATTGATAAAGGAATTAGCGATTCTAGTCACTTTTTCCTCAGGCGTTTCACCTTTTTTAGCATTAGCAGAAAAATTCTCGATATTGTAGGAAGCAATTGTCAGCTTGTCCTCGCTTGGATAGATAGGAGAGACCTGTCTCTGCAAGCCACCGTCCACCAAATCAGGCAGCTGCGTCGGCTCCAACTTGTAAATCTTCCCACGATAAGTTACAACTCCGACCACATCACCATTGAAATAATCCTTGGCCTTGGCAATGAATTTATTGCCAACATAGACTGGAATGGTTGCGGTATTTTGAGCGTTTGGACGAAGATTGAGGCCACCGATATTGTTTAGCGGTAAAGCTTGGTAACCTTCAGGTAAGAGATAAATGTCTCCACGGTACTGCGGGCCTAAAACGCGGGGCCTCTTCACCGTCGTCAACATTCCTTCCAAACTTTCCCAGTAGTCCAACGCTTCACTTTGAGGCTGATAGTTATTAATATCGTTATCGACCGTGTCCTGAGGCATATTAGCCACGATGTCAACTGGAGCAGGTAAATCTGCTTTCCCTTCCTTGGTCACTTTAGAAGCGACAAGCATGGTGACAGTCAAACTATCAATGGGCTTGTTGAAGGTTTGCCCTTGGCGAATGCTGAGCTCTTCCATATAGCCTTCTTTGACTCGTCCTTCAAGACTAAGTTTGTCACCGACATCGACTTTTTCTTTAGAAACAACATAAAGAGCATCAGAAGTCCTGCTATTTCCATCAGGAGTCAGGTCTTGAACATAAAAGCCATAGCGGTCTGTTTTCGTCACAACTACATTGGAAACTTGAACCTCTTTGTCCTCATAGGGAGAGGCTTGTGATTCTCCCTGAATGGTTCCCACATTGGGCACAGCTTCTGGTCCGCTAGCTGCAGCTTGTGCTGTAGCAGGAGCTTGGCCTTCCTTTTCCACTGTCTCTGTAGAAGCTGCCTTTGACTCTCCTGATTCTGCTGATGGGCTCTCTACTTGACTGGCAACCGACGCATCACTTACAGCCGGATTCTCTGTAAGAGCAGCCGCCTCAGAAGTCGACGAACTTACCGCTTCTTCTGCTCCGACCGGTTGGACAGAAAAAAGCAGGGACAGAAAAGCAGCTAGCAAGACCACTGTGGGAAAGAGCTGCTTGTAAGAAACTTGTTTTTTCATGAACTTCTCCTTTTCTGTATAAATGTATATTATCCTATTTAATTTTTATTATAAAGAAAAGAATCAATTTTTGCAAAGGCTTTCTTAAAATTCTGTATTAGTTTCTCTCACTTCAGAAAAATACTTGTCTAGGCTGCTGGCCCAACACAAAAAAGAATCTGGAATTTTTTTCCAGATTCTTTCGAGACTTTAGTTTTCCACCACTAAGATAGTCAAGGTTTCGTATGGCTGCAGGGTCAGCACATGGTCAATCTGAGCCTTGCCGTAATTGGATAGGAGAACCTGACCATTTTGATAATCTGGCAGGATGTCCACCGTAATCGGATCAGCATAAAAGTTGTTAAGGACTAAAAGTTTTTGTCCTTGCCACTCCCGCTCAAAGGCATAAACCTGAGGACTGTCCTCATAGGCTGGCTGATAGCTGCCCTCTGCGATGATAGGCAATTCCTTACGCAAGCCAATCAATTTCTGATAAAAGGTAAAAATCGGGCCCTTGATTTCATTTTCCACATTGATGAGAGGATAGGATTTGCCCGCCTTCAGCCATGGAGTTCCTGTTGTAAAACCTGCATTGACTGAATCATCCCACTGCATAGGCGTCCGAGAATTATCACGAGATTTAGCCTTGATAATCCTGAAGGCTGCCTCTGGCGATTGCCCTTCAGCAAGCAGACTCTGGTAAGCATTGAGAGACTCGACATCTACATAATCTTCCATGGAGTCGTAGTCAGGGTCCACCATTCCAATTTCCTCCCCCATGTAGATATAAGGCGTCCCGCGCGACAGATGAATACTGGCTGCCAACATGGTTGCCCCTTCATTGCGGAAATTCTCTACATCGACAAAGCGGTTGAGAGCTCGCGGCTGATCATGGTTGTTCCAAAAGAGGGCCGACCAACCGTCGTGTTCGCTCATTTCCTTGCCCCAAGTATGGAAAAGGCGTTTTAATTCTTCAAAGTCAAAAGGCTTAAGGGTCCACTTCTGTCCAGCTTCATAGTCCACCTTGAGATGATGGAAATTAAAAGCCATAGATAGCTCCTGCCGGTCTGGTGCGGTGTAAAGGATACAGTTTTCAATCGTCGTAGCACTCATTTCGCCAACCGTCATAACGGAAGCATCCTGCCCGAAGGTCGCTTCGTTCATCATACGCAGATAGTCATGCACAATTGGCTTATCAGTATAGGCTGGCTTGCCCTCCTGCTCTGGACAGTCCGTCAGCACCTCATCTTTTCCAATGACATTTATGACATCAAAGCGGAAGCCCTTGACTCCTTTGTCCCGCCAAAAATTCACCACTTTAAAGAGCTCTTCACGAACATTGGGATTGCGCCAGTTAAGATCAGCTTGAGTCACATCATAGAGATGCAGATAATATTTGCCCGTATCGCCAAATGGCGCCCAGGCACTGCCGCCAAACTTGGACAGCCAGTCCGTTGGCTCATCTCGCAGGATAAAGAAGTCCTGATAATAGGAATCCCCAGCCAGTGCCTTTTGGAACCAATCATGCTCAATCGAGCAATGATTGAGAACCATATCCAGCATAAAGTCAATACCATGCTGCTGGCCGACCTTGACCATCTCTTCAAAATCCGCCATATCTCCAAAGATAGGATCAACCGCAGTATAGTCAGAAATATCATAACCATTGTCCCGTTGCGGACTCGGATAGAAAGGATTGAGCCAGATCATATCCACTCCCAGCTCTTTCAGGTAAGGAAGTTTTTCAATAATCCCGCGAAAATCTCCCAAACCGTTGCCAGTTGTGTCTTTAAAAGATTTTGGATAAATTTGGTAGACAACCTTTGTTTTATCAAGTGTCATATTTTCTCCTTTTTTGAGAAAAGGGACAGATTTTAAAGCACCGTCCCTTTCTATAAGTCATTTCATTTTTCTTTAAAGTGGATTAGCTGCCATCAACTGACTTCCTCGCTCAACTGCCTGAGGAAGTTGTTCAAGCACCTCCACCTCGTACTTGTCTGAGTTCGTAATGATGACTGGTGTTTCTGTTACATAGCCTGCTTTCTTGATCATGTCTATATCAAAGGAAATGAGTTTGTCGCCAACCTTGACCTTATCTCCTTGAGATACATAACCTTCAAAGCATTTGCCCTCCAGATTGACAGTGTCCATTCCGATATGCATCAGGATTTCAACACCTTCATCTGACAAGATGCCGATGGCATGCTTGGTTGGGAAGAAGACTGTTACTCTACCATTGACTGGTGAAACCAACTCACCTTGGCTAGGAACAATGACAACTCCACGCCCCATCAAACCTTGTGCAAAGACAGGATCTGTTGCCTGACTCAATTCTTTGACTTCTCCTGCCAGCGGACTAGTAATCGTTACAGGAGCTGATGAATCAGCTGCTTTCACCTCTGGAGATGACTCGGCTTTGGATGGCCCGGCAAATTCAGCCTCTTCCTGAGCTGCAAACTCTGCCTGCAATTCTGGATCTTCCTCTGTCTTCGTCAAGAAGCCTGTCTTGTGGAAAAAGAAAGTCAGGAACATTGGTACAAGGATTGCTACAAGCATAACTCCTGCAAATGGAATCATATATTTTGCTTGGATAGAAAGGATACCTGGTAAACCACCAATACCAATAGCATTTGCCGTTATATTAAAGGTTACAGAAAGCAGACCCGCAATAGACGAACCAATCATTCCCGCAACAAATGGATAAACGTACTTAACATTGACCCCGAAGAGAGCAGGCTCAGTAACACCAAGGTAAGCTGAAATGGTTGCAGGCAGGGAAATTTGCGCTTCCCGCTCATCATGGCGTTTCATAAGGTAATAAGCAAATACAGCTGAGCCTTGAGCGATATTGGACAGAGCAATCATTGGCCAAAGACCAGTACCACCGGCATCAGCTACCAACTGAGTATCAATGGCATTGGTCATATGGTGAAGACCTGTGATAACAAATGGAGCATAAAGGGCACCAAATACTGCGCCAAAGAGCCATTTAACTGGACCAGTTAAACCTGCAAGTACAACTGTTGAAAGCCCCTGACCGATTGTCCAACCGATAGGACCCAAGACAGTATGAGCCAGAATCAGAGCAGGAATCAATGATAAGAATGGCACAAAAATCATAGACACTACTTCTGGAATATGTTTACGCCAAAAGATTTCCAGATAAGATAGAGATAAACCTGCTAAAAGGGCCGGAATAACCTGAGCTTGGTAACCAACACGATTGACAGTGAAGAAACCGAAATCCCAAACCCAGTCCTTAGCGATTTCAGCTGCTGGTGTCGATGCTACTGAATAAGCATTGAGCAATTGTGGTGACACCAAACAGATTCCCAAGACAATCCCAAGAATTTGGCTAGTTCCCATTTTACGAGAAACAGACCAAGTGATTCCTACCGGCAGGAATTGGAAAATTGCTTCTCCCGGAAGCCACAAGAAATGGTTAATTCCAGACCAGAATTTGGATACCTCTGTGATTGTTTTCCCATCCAACATAGACCAATGCACGCCCTCAAGAACATTGCGGAAGCCAAGGATTAACCCTCCGACAATCAAAGCTGGAATGATCGGGGTGAAAATTTCCGCCAGAGTGGCCATAACCCGCTGAAGGGGATTTTGCTTGCTCTTGGCAGCAGACTTGGCTGCTTCTTTTGATACTCCCTCAATACCTGATACAGCAGTGAAGTCATTGTAAAAGATTGGCACATCATTTCCAATGATGACTTGGAATTGCCCAGCATTTGTAAAAGTTCCCTTGACCACTGGGATTGTCTCAATGGCCTTGACATTGGCCTTTTTATCGTCGCCAAGTACAAAGCGCATCCGCGTTGCACAATGGCTAACTGCTGTGACATTCTCTTTGCCGCCGATTGCATCTAGCAGATCTTTAGCTTCCTTCTCAAATTTTCCCATTTGACTAATGGCTGAATGAGAATCCAGCACTCTCCTTATATTTTTTACGAGTCGGTTTTTCAACACATCTCTACAAATTATTGTAATCGATTTCAAAGATGTATGCAAGTTGTTTGTTGAAAAAAGCCTTTATTTTTGATAAAATTTTCTAGGTTGTATGCAAAAAAGAAAACAAGTGGAGTTTATGATGAAGAAATACAAACAATTGTTCAAACAGATTGAGAAAGACATTTTAGAGGAACGTTATGCAGTCGGAGACTTCTTGCCCAGCGAACATCAGCTGACAGAAGACTACCAGGTCAGCCGCGATACAGTCCGCAAGGCTCTGGCCCTGCTGCAGGAAGAAGGATTGATTGAAAAAGTCCGTGGACAAGGTTCCAAAGTCATCAAGCAGGAACAGTTTGACTTTCCTGTGTCTAAGCTGACCAGCTATCAAGAAGTAGTCAAACAGAATAATATGCAGTCCAAAACCAATGTTGTCAGCTTGGAAAAGATTACCGTGGACCAGAAATTGTCCGACATCACTGGCTTCCCTCCTTACCGACTGGTTTGGCGAATCGTCCGTCAGCGCGTTGTGGACCAAGTCGCCTCTGTATTAGATATTGACTATTTAGACAAGGGCATCGTCCCTGACTTGACAAGGGAAATCGCTGAGCAGTCCATTTATGCCTATTTGGAAAATGACTTAAAGCTCAATATCGATTATGCCAAGAAAGAATTTACCATTGACCACGCCAATGACCGAGACAAGATTCTCATGGACTTAGGCAAGGATCAGCAGGTCGTCTCTGTCAAATCCCAGGTCTATCTGGCAGACGGCCGCCAGTTTCAATATACCGAGAGCCGTCACAAGCTAGACAAATTTCGCTTTGTGGATTTCGCTAAGCGTCAGAAAGAATAACCTTGAGTTCCATCCAGACCACAAAACCACCCTTGCCTTCCAGCTGGCAGAGGTGGTTTCTTTTATGAGTGGTCTAAGGCTGCTTTGTTTTGGAGCGACAAAGAGCCTCAAAATTTCTTTTTACTTGTTTTAGGAGATTTATATGAAAAAATTAGTTAAGGGTTTCTGCTGCTTTTTAAACGTTACTGATTCTTATTACTTCCTTTCTTACTTTTGCGCCTGTGAGA
This sequence comes from Streptococcus sanguinis, assembly GCF_013343115.1. Lineage (NCBI taxonomy): Bacteria > Bacillati > Bacillota > Bacilli > Lactobacillales > Streptococcaceae > Streptococcus > Streptococcus sanguinis. The sequence continues at coordinate 407,915 of NZ_CP054570.1, read as the reverse complement.
ATGTCAATACTTGCTTATCATATAGGGTAACTTTAGATGTCATTGGACTGTCCTCATTTCTATTTTGATGGTATTAGTATAATCCCAGAAACTTAAGACAGACTTATAAAAAACTTGAAGGAAACTTAAAAGGCTGAGTTTATTTCTCAGCCTTTTCTGCTTCTTCAACAATTTCTGAAATTTCAACCTTAACCTTCGTAACACGGCCATTTTTAACCTTGTCATTGGTCAAAATGAGTAGCTTATTTTGACTTTCGACTTCGTAGCTAATGCGTTCCTTCGGATCTGGGATAGTCCCCACACAAGTCAAGTAATAACCAGCTATTGTATCCACATCATCGCTTTCGATTTCGACTTCAAAATATTCATTAAAATCATTAAGGGTCATGGTTCCTAAGACAATGTAGGTATTCTCACCGATTTCATGGACTTCAATTTCAGCTTTGTCAGTCTCATCGTCGATCTCACCGACAATCTCCTCCAAGAGGTCTTCCAGTGTGACCAGACCAGCCATACCACCATACTCATCCAAAAGAATCGCCATTTGATTTTGCGTATTGCGTAGCTCCTTAAGCAAATCATCAACAAACATGGTTTCCGGTACAAAGAGCGGCTCCTGCAGGATCTTGCGCAGAACGATATTGTCAAAACCATTGACAAATCCTTCATTGAGCAGCCGCTTGGTATGAATCAGTCCAATGACATTGTCCTTATCCCCATCATAGACAGGAATCCGCGAGAAGCTCTGTTTGAGAATGCTTTCGATAATTTCTTTGGTATCATCCTGAATGTCCACCATAAAGGCATCCGTCCGTGGCACCATCAATTCACGCGCCATCAGCTCATCCAGAGAGAAAATCCCCTGCAGCATCTCAATCTCATCTGCATCCAAGGTCTCCTCACTCTTAGTCAGCATATACTCAATCTCATCCCGAGTCATCTTTTCGTCTGCATCATCAAACTTCATCGGGGTTATCCGACTCAGTAGATTAGTCGACGCTGACAGCAACCAAACGAAGGGACTGACAATCTTGCCAAGAAAAATAATAACCGGAGCAGCCCGCACAGCTAGATTGTCTTTCAGGTTCATGGCAATGCGCTTGGGATAAAGCTCGCCCAAAACAATAGAAATATAGGTTAATAAGACCAAAGCCAAGAAAGTTCCGATAGCACGTGCTGTTTCGGAATTTCCCATCCAAGAAGAGAACAGTTTCCCCAAATTATCCGCAAAACTGGCCCCAGACAGGATATTGATAACAGTAATCCCAACCTGAATAGTTGATAAGAAGTTATTGGGGCTTTCTAAGACAGCTAAGAGCCGGATATACTTGAGGTCACCCTCTTCAGCCTTTTGCTCCACACGCGCCCGATTGAGCGATACCATTGCCATCTCAGCAGCTGAGAAAAAGGCATTTAACAAAGTCAATATAAACAGTAGTAAGGCTTGCCATAACATATTCTGACTGCCAGGGTCTTCCATTGATTCTTTCTCCTCGAAATGTATAAGTAAATCTGATTATATCATATTTTTAAATTTAGTGCACAGGAAATGAAAATAAGACGGAAGGCCTTCCTTCCGTCTTATTTTCTGGTATCGAGACTCTGGAATCAATCGAATTCCAAACTCATCCTTATTTATTAATAATCCCAAACTCTTCGTTCTTCTTCTGCTGCTGGGCTTCCTTGTGATTATCATAGAGGTTAGCCAAGAACTTGGCGATTTCTTTGAGGATAGAATAGGTCGGGATTGCCACAATCATCCCCAGCACACCATAGATATTGCTGGATAAGAGCAAGAGCACCATGATGGTAATAGGATGAACCTTCATCACACCACCAACGATACGGGGATAGAGGATATTACCATCGACCTGCTGGATAATCAGCATGTAAATCAAGGCCGCCACCATCTTCTGAGGATCGGTAAAGGCATACGTAATGACCATGGGAATCAAGCCGATACTCGGTCCAACATAAGGAATCAGATTAGCCAGACTGGAGAAAATAGCAAAGACCAAAGCGTACTTGAGTCCAATGACGCTATAGCCAATATAGGCCAGAGCACCTATAATCAGGGCATCGATTGAAATCCCACTGATATAGCGGGCAACAGTAGCATTGAGATTGGTCAGCAAGCTGGAGATATTGAGCTTATCGCGCTTGAGGACAGTCCGCTCCAGCATGGGCAAAAGCTTATGGCCGTCCATGAGGAAGTAAACCAAGAAAATCGGCGTCATAATCAAAATCATCAGTGTATTGACGACTGCTGACAGAACACTGCCCAGACTGTTGGTCACACTGTTGAGAATATTCTGCAGAATATCCACATAAGACAGGTTGAGCTGCTGGATGGTGGACTGGATATTCAGATTTCGAAAGAGCGGATTTTTAGATAATTGATTGACAAAACTTTGAATTTCCCAATAAAGGCCTTGCGTTGAATTAATCAAGCTGCTCAGCTGATTAATCAAAATCGGCAAGAGATAAATAACACCCAAAGCAATCAAGCCAAACAAAAGGCTGAGCGTAATCAGAATCCCAATCATTCGGTTGATTTTGAGCTTGTCCTGGAGAAATTTCACCAGCGGATTCGTAATATAGTAAAGAAATCCTCCCACAAGAAAGGGAATCAAGATTGTATTCACAACGCTAACAATCGGGGTTATCATATCCCCCATCTGGCGCCAGATAAAGAAAATAATCGTTAGCAAAAGGACCTCACTGGTCCAAAACATCAGCTTACTTTTATGAAACATTTGACTCCTCCTATCAGTTATTTTACCATAAATTTTGTTATAATAAAGGAGATTTAACGAAAGAAAGAGTAAAAATGGAAAAGATTATCAAACTGGAAAATGTAAGCTTGGCTAAACAAGGCCGAACCATCTTAAAAGATCTCAACTGGCAAGTGAAAAAGGGAGAACATTGGGCTATTCTCGGTCTCAACGGTTCTGGAAAGTCCACTCTTCTGCGCCTGCTCATGGCTGAACATTGGAAGACTCAGGGCAAGGTAACGGTTCTGGGTACGGAATTTGGTGCCGGCGACATTCCTCAGCTGCGAACTAGGATTGGAGTAGTCGGCTCCTTCATTGCTGAACGCCTGCCCAGCCATCTCACTGCCGAAGAAATCGTCCTGACAGGCAAGTATAAAAGCAGTATTCTCTACGCTCCTTACGGGCAAACTGAGCTGAACCAAGCTAGGGAAATGCTGGCTTCCATTGGCGGACAAGATTTGATTGGCCGGAGCTACATCAGTCTATCTCAAGGGGAAAAGCAGCTCTTGCTAATTGCACGCAGTCTCATGGAAAAACCAGAATTGCTTATCTTAGACGAAGCGACCAGCGGTCTGGATCTCTTTGCCCGCGAGCGCCTGCTGGATCAGATTGGTAAGATTACACAGATGGACCAAGCTCCAACCATCCTCTATGTCACCCACCATGTAGAGGAAATCACTGCTGCTATGGATCATGTCCTGCTCCTAAAAGAAGGAGAGACTATTGCCCAAGGTCCTAAAGAAGACATTCTTCAAAAAGAGGTCATGGATCGATTTTATCCCCAACCAGTCGAGCTGATTGAGCTGGGAGAAGATCGCTATTTCGTCAAGGTGGAGGTCAGGTCCTCATGAAGCAATTTTCTAATACCATCTTCAACCTGGGCTACTTCCTGATTCTGACCATGACTGCGATTGCCTTGCTTTTCCTGTCTGGGCAGATTCTGCTGTCCCACACTTACATCCCTTTGAGGATTGCAGAAGGAGTCCAATTCGTCAGTAATCCTTGGTATTTCTACCCTATCCTCCTGCTCTTTCTCCTCAGCCTCTTTTTAATCCGACCCCTGTTGGAAAAGGTTCAGACCGAGCATCTTTTTTGGATTTTGTCCCTCATCTTTATAGCAGCAGCGATTTTTCTGATAACGGCCTATGATGGCCGCATCCGAGCTGACGCCAAGCATGTTTTCAATGCAGCGTTGGCCTTTAACCGAGGAGATTACAGCTCGCTGACAACCGTCGGAAGCTACACGTATCGTAATCCCCATCAGCTAGGACTGATGACTCTGGAGCGACTTTATGCTTTTATTTCTCCAACGACTCAGTTTGCCTTTAGCATGAATGTCGTCTGGACTTTACTCAGTCATTTCTTGATTTACAAGATTACTGCCCTGCTCAATGCCAGAGAAATGATTCAGAAATACACGATTCTGCTGACCTTTCTCTTTCTACCACAACTCTTTTTCATCCTCTTTGTCTACGGTACCATTCCCGGGCTCTTCTTCTGTCTGCTCAGTCTCTATGCTTTTATCAAGCTGGATCAGAAAGGAAATTTACTCTATGCCTTGCTGGGAGCGGCCAGTATTAGTCTGGCCTGCCTCCTGCGCAACAACTATATCATCTTTGCCATCATGCTGATTGGAGTCTGCTTCCTGTCCATTTTTTATAAATGGTCTTGGAAGAAACCACTGACTATCATCCTGATTTTAGCCGGCATTGTCCTCTCAAACAAGGGACTGACTGCCTACTATGAGCAGCTGATTGGGGGCAAGATTGGTGTCGGTACCCCAAAAATCGCCTACATCACTATGGGCCTGCGGGATGATCCCAATCGGCAGACCTTAGGAGGCTGGTACGATGCCTACAATACCAAGATTCTCAAGCGCAACAAATATGATGAAAATTTGGCTACAGAAATGGCCACTCGGGATTTGAAGGATATTTTGATTCACTTCAGTAAGCATCCTGCTTATGCGCTCAAATTCTTCTACGAAAAGGTCAAGTCGACTTGGACTGAGCCGACTTTTCAGTCTATTTGGACTGGTCCTCAGATTGAGCGCCAGCAATACATGAAGCCAACTGTCTTGCGCAGCATTTATGAGGAAAGAAAGGGTTATCAGATTGTTAATTTCCTGCTCTTGACCCTGCTAGCCAGTATCTATCTGCTCGCCTGTTTCTTTATCCTGCATAAATTTTTCGTCGCCGAGGAAAAGCTGACGCCTTTTGACCTCTATCCCTTCATCTTTCTCTTGGGGGGCGGCCTCTTCCACTTCTTCTGGGAAACCAAGAGCCAGTATGTCTATATCTATGTCCTCCTTCTCATCCCTTCCGCCGCTCAATCCTTAGTCGACCTGAGCGATTGGTGGAAGAACAAAGGAAAAGGGAAATCAACAGACCAGCTTGAGAAAAACCTATAAAACTTGAACACTTGATAAGAATTTCTTATAATTTTATAGGAATACTAAGTGAAACAAAGTTGAATTTGTAATTAAAATTTTTTGTATTTTGCGAAGGGAGAATAGCGATTTATGTTTTCAATATTAGGTGCAGTATTATTTGGAGTTATAGCAATTATGACAGTTCTTGTTGCTTGCGGTCTGCCTTTGGGCGAATATACAATGGGTGGTCAACATAAAATCTTACCTAAGAAATTTAGACTTGCGGCAGTCGTTTCGGTAGCTATCCAAATTTTTGCCATGATCATTATTTTGCAAGCTGGAGGTTTGCTTCCCTTGTGGTTTTCTTTTAAGATTACTAAATATATTTGTTTCTTCTTTGCCGCTTATCTATCCTTGAATACGATTATGAACATGATTTCAAAAAGTAAGAAAGAAAAATATGTTATGACTCCTCTTTCACTTATAGCTGCAATATGTTTTTGGATAATAGCATTTCAGATGTAATATGTGAAATGAGGTTCATCTACAGTGCGTCAAATTAGAGTTTGGCAATAACATCTCTATACATGATTACTAATGATATAATATTACAAATATCGAATAAAACAAATTAGAATTTGTAGAGGTGAGAAAAATGTAATGGCAACACATTCAACTTAAATCGAAATAGTATAAAATTACGAGGAGATTATAAGATGAACAATTATATAAAATTAAATGAAGATAGATGGAATAATGTAAAAAATGACTATACTGAGCCATTGACACATGAAGAATTAGAAGAAGTTAGAAATAATCCAATTTCTGTTGCATTAACTGTTGGGAAAAAAGCTCCAAAAGAATGGTTTGAAAAAGCAAACGGAAAAAAGATATTAGGTTTAGCTTGTGGTGGTGGTCAGCAGGGACCAGTTTTTGCTATAAAAGGTTATGATGTAACCATAATGGATTTTTCTAAATCACAATTACAAAGAGATGAGTTGGTTGCTAAAAGAGAAGGCTTAAAAATCAATACAGTTCAAGGCGATATGACAAAACCATTTCCATTTGAAAATGAAACTTTTGATATTATTTTTAATCCGGTCTCAAATGTGTATATAGAAGATTTAGACAACATGTATAAAGAAGCCTCTCGAGTATTGAAAAAGGGTGGACTGTTAATGGTCGGATTTATGAATCCTTGGATATACATGTATGATGCTGACATTGTATGGGACAAACCCGATGAAGAATTACTTTTAAAGTTTTCAATACCTTTTAATTCAAAAGAGCTTGAAGAGGAAGGCAAAATAACCATAAATCCAGAATATGGATATGAATTTAGCCATACCTTAGAAACTCAGATTAGAGGACAACTTAAAAATGGTCTCGCTATGATAGATTTTTATGAATCATGTGATAAAAGACATAGATTATCACGTTATGGAAATGACTATATAGCTACACTCTGCATCAAACTATAATATTATAGAAAACACTTAAGGAGAATAGCCCATTTTATTTTCCTTAAGGCTTAAAATCTAAAAATCCCAGTTTGTCTAATTGAATCAAAGAATGTTTAAAACAGTAAATCAAAAAGTTTTACTGTTTTTTGCTCATTTTTCCAAAATAAAAGAGTCAGTAATTTTTGAATCAAGAAAATCGCAATAACTGGAATAAAGCAACCCTAACAAGCATTTTGAAAAGGCAAGAGTATTGATGAGATGTAGTCAACTTCAAAACCGAAATTCTATATTAAATGGAAAGAGCTAAAAGTGTTAGAAATTGTTTAGAGACACTAGTAAAAGAAAATAGAAGACCAACACAGGTTAAGAAGCAAGAGCTAGGGCTCTAACATTAAGTAAATATATGATATAATAGTAAAAATGTTTAGGGAAGCGAATTAGAATGTACAGAGCAAAGGGGATGACAAATGTTGAAGCAGAAAACAAAGACGAGCGCAGTTATATTAGCACTGTTAGCAGCTGGATTTTATGCAATTAACACGCCATTTTCAAAAGTTCTTTTGAATAATGTTACACCAACTTTTATTGCCGCTTTTCTTTATCTTGGTGCTGGTCTTGGCGTTGGAATAATGTATTTATTTCACATAAAAAAAGAGAAAAAATCAGAGAGACTTACAAAGCAGGATTTACCCTATACAATCGGAATGATTGGATTAGATATAGCCGCCCCTATATTTTTAATGATAGGTATAAAAATGGGAACAGCATCTAATGCGTCACTCCTTGGTAATTTTGAAATTGTGGCGACTGCGTTAATGGCGTTACTGTTTTTCAAGGAGAAGGTATCAAGAAAGCTGTGGATTGCCATTGGATTTATTACGCTATCTAGTATTGTTTTGTCATTTGAGGGAAGTGATAGTTTCCAGTTTTCTATAGGTTCTTTTTTTGTGATACTGGCAACCTGTTGCTGGGGACTTGAGAATAACTGTACAAGAAAGATGTCAGATAAAAGCACATATGAGATTGTTTTGCTAAAAGGCATTTTTTCTGGCGGAGGTGCATTTACTATTGCATTGGTACTTGGCGAAAAGATTCCAGAAATGAAATACATTGCCGAAGTTATGCTATTAGGATTTGTAGCATACGGATTAAGTATTTTTCTTTATATAAGAGCGCAAAGAGACTTAGGTGCAGCTAAGACAAGTTCTTTTTATGCTGTAGCACCGTTTGTGGGATCATTTTTAGCCTTTGCAGTAAATGGAGAAAAATTGGCTCTAGAATATTTTATAGGGCTGGCTCTGATGTTGCTAGGAACGGTATTTGTAGTATATGACACTATGGTAAAGCATCATCTTCATGAGCATAAGCATACGATTGTTCATACACATAACGGCGTGACTCATACTCATGTAATCACTCATGAACATGAGCATAAGCACTTCGGTAATGAGGAGAGACATAATCACAAACACGAAGATTATATAAATAGCCAGGAACATAAATTGGCTCATGCGAATGGATTATAAATACCAGTTTGTCTAATTGAATAGAAGAATTTTTAAAGCAGTAAATCACAAAGGTTTACTGCTTTTTTGCTCATTTTGAGAAGTCATAACCACCCGTGAAAACGGGATTTCACCTTGTTCTAAAATTGCCATCTGAGAACGCTTTGACACTTAACTTATCAAAGACAAGGTCATTTTTTCCCAATCGCCTATATATTTAGAAACTATCTTTTCATTTAGGCCCACGGTACTCACATAGTCTCCTCTCGCCCAAAACTTTCGATTGTCATAATATACCCCCTCTTGTTTTTCAATCTGAACAGGAGGGGGTATTTTGAATTGAAATGAATAAGACGTAGCCTTGTGTTATTAGCATTCTTATCACTTCATTTTAATCGTAATCAGCATACCTCCACCAAGCTATTGTTGCAATAAGACCTAGAATACTTACCGCAAACAAACTGACAATGCTCCCAAAATTCAATAATGCTTTTCTTGCAATACCACTTGCGAGTGCAGGAATCGCCCATGGAATATACTTCCCAAAGTTAAGAGCAGAACCAAGCTGAGAAAAAATAATAGTAAAAATGATAAATGCCAATGGAGACAAATAGCCCCGGCCTAAACAAGCAAAAAAAGCTACTGGAGTAGAGAGTATGATCGTAAGAGTAGTACAAAAACCAAAAGTAAGTATACCTTTGAAAATCACCGTTAAGTTCCCACCATCAAGTCCAATCAGATTGCCAGCTAATAATCCCAATAAAAGTGCAAAAATTGATAGAATATAGCTCCATAGAGCGATAACGATAAACTTGGATAATACGATTGTATCTCTTCTTATCGGGAGTGCTAATAGGTCTATCATAGTTTTATCAGAATATTCTCTACCAAAAACCCAAGATGCTGTAAATCCAAAAATGAGCAATCCCCCAACAGAAATGACTTGTGATATGGTCATTAAGTACGACGACCAGTCTGTTATCCTCATCGTTTCCATTTTTGCAGAAATCAAACCAAGATTTTTGAAATTCTCTGGATATTTCATCATAGTTGCAAACAACCCAACAATAAAAGGAACTAAACAGATAGAACAAGCAGTTACGATGGAAAGTTTTGATTTTATTAACTTTCTCCATTCAATTAAAATACAGGAACTAAGCTTTTTCATTCGAAACACCTCTATTATAGTCATTCAGTATTCTTAAGAAATAATGCTCTAAATCTTCTTTTTCAACAGCCAGCGATTTGGGCGGATAACCTGCATTAACCAGCAATGTAGCAATTTCTTCCGGATATTCCACAGATTTTTTATCAATTAGTTCTAAGAAATCGATATTATTTTCTGTGTCTGATTGAATGTTCACCTGATAGCCCTGGTTAGATAATACTTCTTTCATTGCCTTATTATTAGAGCCACTTACTAGTAACTTCTTTTCTAAGTACTGTTCTAATTCACTGCTTTCAACTTCTCTTATAAGTCTGCCCTCATGTATAATGACTATTCTAGTAGCAATTTTAGATATTTCTTCCAGATTATGACTTGAAATAAGAACAGTTGTACCTAGATTATTTGCCAATTCCTTTAACAGTTCTCTCACTTCAATAACTCCAAAAGGATCTAATCCATTTGTTGGCTCATCAAGAATTAGGATTTTAGGTTTATGAATAATCGCTTTTGCAATTCCTAAACGCGCAACATTTCCTAAAGAAAGATGCTTCTCCTGTTTATGTTCATATTGCTTTAGTTTTAATTTTTCAATTACCCAGTCAATATTATCTTTATTAACCCCTCTTAATTTACTAACGATTTTTAAATTTTCTCTCACAGTTAAGTCTGGATAAGAATAAGGCGTCTCGATAATATAACCTATTTCATTTCGAAGTTCTAAATTACTCAGATCTAACTTTTTTCCTTGGATATAACATTCCCCTGATGTAGATTTTATCAATCCTAGCATCATTCTCATCGTCGTTGTTTTCCCTGCACCATTCAGTCCTAAAAAACCTACTATTTCACCACTTTTTATTGATATATTCAAGTTGTTGACAACATTTTTTGTTCCATATCTTTTAGAAAGGTTTGCGGTTCTAATTGCTTCTTTCACCATTACCTATCCTCCTTAGTAATTTGCACAACAATTCCTTGTATGACTAACTTCAATGTAGTATCAAATTGTTCTTCACCGATTTCCTCGATGTGTAATATAGTCATAGCAATCGTTCTAAATAAAGCAGAGACGATTTCTACCGATACATTTTCTCTAATGTTGATTCGGGATACAATTTTTTTAACCATCCTATCATCTATCAGATGATGATTTGTTATCGCCTCTTTTGGTAATTTTCTTACGAGTAATTCCATTTCATGATTTTTAAATATGGTATACATAAATGAATAGCGAAAATCTTGATAAAAATCATAAAGTAACTGTACCAGACGATTTGTATCTATCTTGACTTCCATACCTAATTGTTCAGTCAGGCGATTCATAACATCTATTTGATATTCTTCTAAGACCGTAAAAAATAACATTTCTTTTGAAGAATAAAAATTATAAAAAGAACCTTTGGAAATATCTACCATTGCTGCCATCTGGTCAACTGTGGTTTTCTTAACCCCATATCTTTGAAGGCATTCTTTTGCAACTTTATGTAATTTCTTTCTAATAATTTCTTTTTCTTCGCTAGTAAAAGCAGTAGCCATAACTTCCTTCTAAAAACTCTATGACGTTTTTTGGTTTTACAGTCATAGATTATCATATAAACTAAAAAATGTCAAAAGTCTTATATCTTTTTTGTAAGAAAATATAAGACTTTACATTTACACACACCATAATTTTCTTCTTTTAGACCTAATTATTCGATTTTCACGATTTAAAAAAATAAAGATACAGTACTGAAAGCTCCTATTATCTGGCTTTTCTCTCTGTATCCTTATTGTATATCAAGCTTCTTCTCTCAATTTTTCAATCATGACCAAGAAAGGCGGGTTGTTAATCTGGTTGATGGTCTTGTAGAGGGCAACAGTGAAGTCCTGCTGGGACAGCTGACTGACGAAGTCTAGCACTGCATCTTTCTCCACTTCGCCTCCTTCATGCCCATAGTAAATCATGATAGCTGCGCGGCCGCCTTTTTCCAAGCCTTGACAGACCTTTTCCAAAGCTTCCAGCGTCGTAGCGGGTCGGGTAATAACAGACTTGTCCGCCGAAGGCAGGTAGCCCAGATTAAAAATAGCAGCCTTGAAATGGTCTAGGTATTGGTCCAGCGTCTCATGCCCAGCTAAGATTAGCTGAGCATTGTCCAAGCCAGCTTCTGCCAAGCGCTGGCGGGTCTTTTCCACAGCTTGCTCCTGAATATCAAAAGCGTAGACTTTCCTGGCCAATTGAGCCAGAAAGAGGGTGTCATGTCCATTCCCCATGGTAGCATCCACCACGGTATCTTCCTTGGTCATGACTTCTGCTAAAAAGGCATGGGCCATCTGTAAGGGTCTTAACATACGAATCTCTGCTCCTTTGCTTTACAGCCTTGCTTGCTGCCACGGCGACGCATTTCTGTCTCAATGGCATTGAGAACTTCCCATTTATTGAGGCTCCACATGGGGCCGATCAACATATCCCGCGGAGCATCGCCCGTGATGCGGTGGATGACGATATGCTCGGGGATAATCTCCAGTTGGTCGCAGACGATAGAGACATACTCCTCCTGACTGAGCAGCTGCAGCCGTCCTTCATGGTAATCCCGCTGCATGCGGGTATTGGTCATCAAGTGAAGCAAGTGAAGCTTAATCCCTTGAATGTCATTATCCGTCACACATCGGCGGACATTCTCTAGCATCATCTCATGGGTCTCTCCCGGCAGGCCATTAATCAAGTGAGAGACAATCTCTGCCTTGGGAGCCAGCTTACGAACTCGCTGGACCGTCTCCACATAAAGCTCATAGGAATGGGCACGATTGATGAGGTCCGAAGTCTCCTCATAGGTAGTCTGAAGCCCCAGTTCCACAGTCACATGCATACGCTCAGACAGATCAGCCAAGTAGGCGATGGTCTCTTCAGGCAAGCAGTCAGGCCGAGTCCCGATATTGAGACCAACGACGCCAGGCTCGTTAATGGCTTGCTCATAACGCTCGCGAATCACTTCAAGCTTCTCATGGGTATTGGTGAAGTTCTGGAAATAAACCAGATACTTGCGAACATCAGGCCACTTGCGGTGCATGAAGTCAATTTCCTTATAGAACTGCTCGCGAATGGGCGCATCCGGCGCCACAATGGCATCACCTGAACCCGAAACGGTACAGAAGGTACAGCCTCCATGCGCTACCGTACCATCCCGATTGGGACAGTCAAAGCCCGCATCAATGGGCACCTTAAAAGTTTTTTCACCAAAAAGTTTGCGATAATAATCATTCAAAGAATTGTAAGATTTCATAACTTTCATTCTACCACAAAAAATAGCTTAGAAACAAAAATTCCCTCTTTCACAAGGAAAGAAGGAAATCACCGCTCCCACAAATAGACTTTCAAATCCACACAGCCATTAGCCTTCAAGCCCACTCCCTCCGCCCAGAGCAAGTGTTCTTGGTCTTCCCAGCCCGGTGCGAGGCGTCCTGCCGCATTGACTACCCGATGGCAAGGATGCTTACCGCCATAAAGCTCAGACTGACTGAGAATCTTCCCCACCAAGCGAGCGTTTTTAGGCCGACCAATCAAACGAGCAATCTGACCATAGGTCGCCACGCGCCCAGAGGGAATACTATCTACTAATGCCAAAACAGCATCGATGAGTTCTTGATTTGAATTGGACATACTAAGCTCCTAATCTAGTTTGCTCCTATCTTAAAGAAAGAGCCTTTCTCATCTCTATTTATTTCTGCTTTCCCTTGAAACGCCACTGGAAACGCAGCTTGTCATAAAAAGGAAATTCAATATTGAGGATGGCAAAGCCCATCAAGGCTCCTCCGATAACATCTGTCGGGTAGTGCACGCCCAGATAGACTCTGGAAGCCATAATCATGAAGATAAAGAGCAAGAGCAAACCTTGTACCAAGCGCTTGATTTTTTGGTTTTGAATCCGTTGCTGGACAATGATAATCAAGGTCCCAACAACAATGGCTGTCGCCATGGAATGTCCGCTAGGGAAAGAGTAACCGCCCTCTTCGACCAAATGCGAAATACTGGGCCGACTTCTTTGGTAAACGAGTTTAATCAGCTTAATCAAAATCCCATGTAAGACCAGATTTCCCGCTAGCAAGGCAGCTTCCAGCTTCCATTTTTTGTAAAGGAAAAAAAGGACAAGAGACGAAACCCAGATGATAATTCCGATCGGATCAATCACACTGGTTACAAGTTTGAAAAAAGTCGTCAAAGCTGCAGGCAAGTCTCCCCGCAACCAGGTCTGAATCGGGGTATCAAAACTGGTCAGCTGCTCAGGATAAAACTTGACCATGTAGCCTAGCATGACGAAAAGTAAAAGGGCAAAAGAGCCCTTTGTTAGATAAGATTGTTTATTTTTCATAGCGTTTTAGAACGGGCTGTAAGAGTTTGTAAATTAGCCAAAAGACAGCAGCCCAGATCACTCCTTCTAATAGGTTAAAAGGGACAATCATGGTCAGCAGATACTTGGAAAGACCAAATGCCTTATTAATATCAAAACCAGCAAACCTCGCATAGAGAGGCACAGCATAAATGACATTTAGAATGATCATAGTAATCGTTAGACCAAGTGTTGCTGCCAAGGAAGCCTTCACATAGCTAGATAAGCTCTTTCTTTTTTTCCACAAGAGGGAAAAAGCACAAACAAAGACTGCTACCGCTAGTATATTCATGGGTAAACCGATTAGAGTACCTACGCCATTATTATTCAAAGCCAGCTTTAAGACAGAGCGAATCAAGAGCACTGCTAGAGAGCTTTTTAGATCCAAGACTACCAAAGCCAGTAAAATCGGAATAATTGAAAAATCCAACTTTAGAAACTCAGTTATCAACGGAATCTCATAAAGCATGAGTAGAAATGATAGAGCAGATAAAACTGCTACAATCGCCAACTTACGAGTATTTGTCATCACAGGTTCCTCCAATTTATAAAAATTAGAGAAGCCGGAAAGGCCACTGAAAAAAACTTGACAGCTAATGATTATTTAGTATAAGGCTCAGCCCTTAAATAAAGATTAAACGGCAAGAATGCTTCACTGCCTCTCGTCTTCTCCCATCCAGACTATACTGTCGGTTGTGGAATCTCACCACATCAGCTTGCGCTCGCGGACTTGATTTGACATTGAGAAAAAAACTCCAATCCAAAAATTACCGCCGGTCGGGAATCTCACCCTGCCCTGAAGACATCATTATCATAACAAAAAAAGCCTGCCAGAGCAAGCAATTTGATTGATGTAATTAAGAGTGTTTCAACAATAGTATTCTATCAATCAGGAAAATTTACTGCTTAGATACATTCATTCCGCTACTTCAGCTTATCCGCTTCATACTCATGTACCAAATCTAAGCCAGCAAAATTCTGCTGACGCAGGGCTTCATAGACAATCATACAGACTGTATTTGAAACATTGAGGCTGCGGACATGCTGGTCATTCATGGGAATACGCAGGGCCTTTTCTGGATGACGACGCATAAATTCCTCTGGCAATCCCTTGTCCTCTCGACCAAACATAAAATAGTGCGAACCTTCTGCTGCAAAATTTTCCTCAGAATAGACCTTCTCCGCAAACTTAGAAATCAGATAAAGTCGGCCGTCCATCTGCTCCATAAAATCTTCTAAACTCTCATAATAGGTGATGTCCAGCTTATCCCAATAGTCCAGCCCCGCCCGTTTCATCTTTCGGTCATCAATGGGAAAGCCCATGGGCTTGATGATGTGAAGCGGCGAATTAGTCGCGGCGCAAGTACGGGCAATATTGCCGGTATTCTGCGGAATCTGAGGCTCAAAAAGAACGATATGATTTTTCATAATAAGAATATTTTTCCTAGTATTTTTCTTTAGATAAAAAAATAGCCACACTGCCCGGAGTCAAGCTCAGCAAACAGCGTGGTTAAGGCTTCATTAACTTACATCACAACAGGTTTGAGGTAAACCAATGAAGGTACTCATTTAGTATAACACTTTCAGCCTACAAGTCAATAAAAAATGCTCAAAAAGTTGTACTTTTTTTAAAAATATCACAGGAAGATACCATTTTGGTAAAAAAATATTCGGAATTCTATAAATAAGCAAGCTATTCTGTATTTTATAGATGAAATTTAAATGAAAAAAGAGTATGATAGATACATACTTTGGAGGAATCTAAACTTATGAAAATTATCGTTGTTGGCGGCGGGAAGGTCGGAACGGCCCTCTGTCGCTCATTAGTGGCTGAAAATCATGATGTTATCCTGATTGAGCAGGATGAGGCTGTTCTCAACCAGATTACCAAGCGCTATGACATTATTGGTATTGCTGGCAATGGTGCCAACTTCAAAATCTTAGAACAAGCGGATGTTAGTCACTGCGACATCTTCATCTCTATGACCGAGCATGATGAGGTCAACATGGTTTCAGCTGTTCTGGCCAAACGGATGGGGGCTAAGGAAACCGTCGTTCGGGTGCGTAATCCTGAGTATTCCAACCCTTACTTTAAGGAGAAGAACATCCTAGGCTTCTCGCTGGTGGTCAATCCTGAGCTCCTAACTGCTCGCTATATCGCTAATATCATTGACTTTCCTAATGCCCTGTCAGTAGAGCACTTTGCCAATGGCCGAGTGGCACTGATGGAGTTCAAACTCAAGGAAGACAGCAATCTCTGCCAGATGAGTATTTCCCAGTTCCGCAAGAAATTTGGAAATATCATTGTTTGTGCCATTGAGAGAAAAGGGCACTTGGAAATTCCTGACGGCGACTTCACTTTGGAGGCTGGCGACAAGATTTATGTCACAGGTAACCGCCTGGACATCGTTCAATTCCATAATATGGTACGACCTAGAGTGGTTAAGAGCCTGATGATTATCGGAGCAGGAAAGATTGCCTACTACCTGCTCAATATTCTCAAGAATAGTAAAATCGAGCTCAAAGTCATTGAATCTAACCATGAACGGGCAACCTTTTTCAGTCAGGAATTTCCTGATCTCTACGTCGTCCATGGAGATGGTACTGCCAAGGATATCCTACTGGAGGAACGCGCCAATAACTTTGATGCCATCGCTACCCTGACTGGTGTAGATGAAGAAAATATCATTACTTCCATGTTCCTTAATAATCTGGGTGTACAGAAAAACATCACCAAGGTTAACCGGACTAGTTTGTTGGAAATCATTGATAACCAAGACTTTGCCAGCATCGTGACTCCTAAAGGTATCGCCGTTGATACGGTTATGCACTTTATCCGCGGTCGCTACAATGCTCAGTTCTCTAACCTAGAAGCTCTGCACCATGTAGCCAACGGCCAAATCGAAACCCTGCAATTCCAAATCAAGGAAGAAAACAAGATGACTGGTATTCCTCTGTCTCAGCTTCATCTGAAGAAAGATGTCCTGATTGCGGCCATTATCCGTCAAGGCAAAGCCATCTTCCCTACCGGTGATGACGACCTGCAAGTCGGAGATAAGATTATCGTTACCACTCTGCTGCAAAATATCACGCAGATTTACGATCTGTTAGCGAGGTAGGCCCATGAATAGATCTATGATTCGCTACCTGCTGGCAAAATTACTGCTGATTGAGGCGGCACTGCTGATTGTGCCCATTATCGTCGCTCTAATCTACGGTGAGCCCTTAAAAGTCTTTCTCTCTATCGGGGCGACCATGGCCATCTTGCTAGTTTTAGGTGGAATAGGCTCTTATTTCAAGCCCAAGGACCTGCATATCTACGCCAAGGAAGGGGTCCTGATTGTAGCCCTGTGCTGGATTCTCTGGTCCTTCTTCGGAGCCCTGCCCTTTGTCTTTTCCGGACAGATTCCAGACGTTATTGATGCATTCTTTGAGATTAGCTCTGGATTCACCACGACAGGAGCGACTATCCTTAACGATGTCGGCGTTCTTTCCCATTCGCTGCTCTTCTGGCGCAGTTTTACCCACTTAATCGGAGGAATGGGAGTGCTGGTCTTTGCCCTAGCTATTATGGACAATGCCAAAAATGGTCACTTGGAGGTCATGAAAGCAGAAGTTCCGGGACCAGTCTTTGGCAAGGTTGTGTCCAAACTCAAGAGTACGGCCCAGATTCTTTATATCATCTATCTGGCTCTCTTTGCTATTTTCGCCTTGCTTTATTTCCTGGCGGGTATGCCGCTCTTTGATAGTCTGGTCATTGCCATGGGAACTGCTGGTACAGGAGGATTCACCGTTTATAATGACGGTATTGCCCACTACAACAACTCACTGATTACTTATCTGGTCAGCTTTGGGGTCTTAGCTTTCGGGGTCAACTTCAATCTCTACTATTACTTACTGATTCGTAAGTTTAAAGCTTGCTTTGAAGATGAGGAACTCAAGGGCTATCTCTGGATTGTCTTTCTTTCCACAGCCTTGATTGCCTTTAATGTCTTCCACCTCTATCAAGGCTTTGCCAAGAGCGTGGAGATTTCCTTCTTCCAGGTAGCCAATGTCATCACAACAACTGGATTTGGCTATGGCGATACAGTCAAATGGCCGCTCTTTTCTCAGGTTATTCTGCTCCTGCTCATGTGTATCGGGGGATCAGCTGGATCAACAGCTGGGGGATTCAAGGTCATTCGGGGGATTATCATTTCCCGCATTGCTAAAAATCAGATTCTATCTACCCTATCGCCTAATCGTGTCCTGACCTTGCATATCAATGGCGCAGTCATCGACAAGGATACCCAGCACAAGGTACTGAAATACTTGGCCGTTTATATCTTGATTATTCTAGCTCTCATTTTCATTGTCAGCTTGGATAATAATAATTTCATGACGGTTGTCAGCGGGGTTGTCTCTTGCTTCAACAATATCGGCCCCATGATTGGGACGACAGATAATTTTTCTATCTTTAGTCCTTTTTCCAAACTGCTGCTAGCCTTTGCTATGATTGGCGGTCGCTTGGAAATCTACCCGATTCTCCTGCTCTTCCTGCCTAAGACTTGGTCTAGAAGATAGGAAATGTTCGGAAAATATAGAGGCTCTATAATTTCTGTAGTTGGTAAAACCACTGTAGGAATTATGGAGCCTCTTTGGTTTTATAAAAAATCCCATATAATGAAAAGCGACCAAACCTTTTATCAGAAAGTAAGTTATGAGACTGATACAAAGCTGGAACCAAGGTAAGTTGACCTCAAGGATAGCTTTTCATCTATACAAAAGAAAAGGCTGTGTATGTGCTACCAGCCTCTCTATGTCACATGTTTTTTTAATTATGAAAAGGCTTAGACTCTCTCTTCCCTCTTATTCTTGTGCTTCAAGTTCTTCTTTTTGATCCTCATAAAAAACTACTTTCCCATCTTTGACTTTAAAGGAGTAACTGATCGATTCATATGATTCATCTTTCTCATAGGAATAATAAAAATCATAGGCACCATCCGGAAGAGCTCTGGCATCTAGCCTTGTAGCAGCCTCTTTCAGGTCTTGATCCGTGGTAACTGATGCACTATCATCGATAAAAATAGTCATCCTGACCAACTCTTGATCAATCAAGGTTTGATAAGGAATTTGATAGTAGCCCGCAAAATCTTTTTTCCCCTCTTTGAGATTCTGAGAGGCAAGGTCATTTAGCATTTTCTCCTCTTTACTATTGGATAGAAAGCTAAAGTATTTAATAGGAAGTCCGATTGACTGCTTTTTTAATTTGTTTTCAATTTTTTCCTCAATTTTTTGAATGGATTTCTGTTTCAAAAACACATCCTTATAATCTGGAAGAGAGGGACTATCTGACTCTCTATCATGATAACTGGTATTCTCTTCCAAGGTCACCGTCTGACCATCATAGGTTTTTTCAGAGTAGGTATATTTCACGTTATAGGTAGGCATTTCTAGAGGCGTCCAATCCAAATGATTGATGGTAATGTTACCATGAAGGCCAACCTTCTCACATTCTTTAGTAACTAATTCTTTAGCTCTTTGATAATCGCTCGGCATCATAATCTTGCAACTGGTCAGAAGTACAGCTGATACCAGTAAAACAAGCAAAAGCATAGGCCGATATATTTTATTTTTCATGTTAGTCCCTCCAATCCGATATAATTTAGGAGATAAAATTGATAACAACTAAAAATATACTTTCTGCATTCATATCTTTTTTTGAGGTTTAATAGCATCCAACTATTTCTCTTTCCTATTTTGCTAATATTTACAAGTGAAATCAAAAAATAGAGCTCTATAATTTTGGTAGTAGTTAACAAAGAGCTGTAATCATCTACTGTGACTTTTTTCTTGAATTATTTCTTCTCAGGCTGAAATGGTCTGGTACAGGATCCTCTCCTGGCTGAGACCATGGATGACAGCGGAGAATACGTGCCAAGCCCATTAGGACACCTTTGGCTCCATGCTTCTGGATAGCCTCTATCATATAGTTAGAGCAGGTGGGCCGAAAGCGGCAAGATGGAGGAAAAGCAGGTGAGATAAAACGTTGATAAAAGCGGACAAGAGAAATAAGCATTTTTTTTATCATTTCTTGGTCTTGGTTACAGCCAGTGTATGCAGCTGGCTGACTTCTTTTTTACTGAGCTTGCGATATTCACCAGGTTTGAGGCCCGTCAGGTCCAAATGACCAAAGCGAGTCCGTGACAGCTTATCCACTTGCAGTCCGACCGCCTGGAACATCTTCTTGACCTGATGGTTACGGCCTTCGTGGATGGTCAGCTGAACGACCGAACGATTTTTCGCCGGATCAACCTTGATAATCTCATAAACTGCTGGCTTGGTTTTGCGTCCCTCTATCTCAATACCGCGAGTCAGAGGACGAAGAACTTCTTTATTAGCCAATCCTTTGACACGCGCCACATAGACCTTGTCAATCTCATTTCGGGGATGAATCATCTCGTCGGTAAAGTCTCCGTCATTGGTCAGAATGAGAATGCCAGAAGTATCCCAGTCCAAACGACCGACCGGATAAATCCGCTCCTTGACCTGAGGCAAAAGATCCACGACCGTCTTACGTCCCTTGTCATCACTGACAGAGGAAATGACCCCGCGCGGCTTATTGAGGAGGTAATAAACCTTCTCCTCATTGTAGATAGGTTGGCCTTCTACTTCCACACGGTCGCCAGACTTAACGTTCGTCGCCAGCTCACGTACCACTTGGCCGTTTATACTGACCTTCCCCTGCCTGATTAGCTCTTCTGCCTTACGGCGGCTGGCTATCCCAGCATGAGCGATGTATTTATTGATTCTCATCGATATCTGTCCTTTCAATAAAGAGCTGGCTTTCTTCAGCAACTAGCTCTGTTTCTTCGACAATCGGCAGCTCATCTAGGTGATTGATTCCCATATAGTCTAAGAAATAATCCGTTGTCACATAGAGATTTGGCCGGCCAATGACTTCCTTTTTGCCATCCTCTCGAACCAGTTCAAAAGCCAAGAGCTTAGCCAAAGCTCCGCTGGAATTAACCCCGCGAATGTCATCTATTTCTACTCTTGTAATCGGCTGCTTATAGGCAATGATAGACAAGGTCTCCAGCGCTGCCCGCGACAGACTTTGATTGATTGGTGCCCGTGAATAGGCCCGCAGAATCTCAGCAAACTCTGGCTTTGTGACCAGCTTGTATGTCTTTGAAGTTTCCAGTAGGGTCAGACTGGAGTCTGGATTGGCTTCATATTGCTCAGCCAACTTCTCCAAACTCTGAATAACCCCGGTCGGCGGCAAAGATAGGATTTCTGCCAATTGATGAACTTTGAGTCCATCTTCTCCCGCCACAAAAAGCAGGGCTTCAATCTCTGCTAACTTACTCATTTCCTCTTCCTACTAAATAAATATTTCCAAAATTTTCTTCCTGAATGACTTGCACTTCCTGCACCTTGACCAATTCCAATGTCGCCAGAAAGAGAGTAATAACTTCATTCATGTCCTTGGTCTCTGCGAAAATCTCCTGCAGAGCCAGACGGTTCTTACCAGCACAGCGCTGGCGCACCACTTCCATCATGTCCTCGATCTTGTACTCGTCTCGCACAATGGTTGTGTGGCTCTTAGAAAACTCCTCTTGCTTCTTGGCGATAACTTTGGAAAAAGCCAAAAACAGATCAATCGTTGACTTGTCATGTAGGAGCTCAGCGTCTTCATAAACCAGCTCCAGCTTGGGCTTAGAATAATAAAGAGCCCGGTCCTCGTGCTGGAGCGACATTTTCTCACCCAAGAGCTTAAACCTGCGATATTCCTCAATCTGGCTCAAGAGGTCTTGCTCCAAATCATCTTCCAGCTCAGCATTATCCGCTACCTTAGGCAAAAGCTTGCGACTCTTAATCAGCATGAGCTGGCTTGCCATGACCATATACTCGCCCGTCACTTCCAGCTTCATGGCCTGCAAGGTGGCCACATAAGCCAGATACTGCTCGATGACCTCCGTAATGGGCACATCATAAATATCCACCTGGTACTTAGATACAAGGTGGAGCAGTAGGTCCAGCGGGCCTTCAAAATCTTTTAGTTTGATATCCATTTTTATCTATATTTTTCTAGTGTAATCATGGTTTTCAAGCCCAAATCTTGGGCAATATCATAGAGGCCAATCCCTTTCTCCCGCTGGCGCAAAATAAACTGCTCACGCAGGCTTTGGGCAGATAGACTGGCTTGTCCCTGCTCAATCAAGAAGGCCTCTAGCTGACGGAAGCCCCATTGACGAGAATAGGATTTGCCGTTTTTCTCAAATAAATACGTCCCCGTCAGATAGTCCTCTAACTCACCCGTCAAGCTCTCAGGAATCTTGATGACCCGTTTCTGACCGGCCTTTTCAATCTTCAAAACCTGAAAGTCAAGATTGACATCTGCCACTCTGACCTGCAGAATCTCGCTAGGCAGCAAGCCCATTTCCAAAATAAGAAGAGCCATCAGCCGCCCCCTGGGAACGCTTGATTCCTGCCAAAAAGCAGACAGGTCTAATAGTTCGTTTTCCTGCTCCTTCGATATGGAGACCTTGGGCAGGACCAAGCGGTGAAACTCCTCAATAAGCTGCTGCTGATAAAGGAAATAGAGAAATTGATTGACTGCTGAGAGCTTCCGCTTCTGAACAGCTGCCTTAAAATCCTTGATAGAGGCCTGATAAATCCGCAGATTGGTCTCGGTAATCCGGCCGTGTACTTCCTCGATAAACTGCTCCAAATCATAAGAATAGGCAATTTTAGAATTTTCTGAGATGTTTTTTTGATTTAAAAACGGTCTAATGTATTCTTTCATTTTTTGCGAATTTCGTACTTCTTGCTAAAGCCGTGCAACAAAGAATTGACAGCTTTCAAAATGGACTTTCTAGTAATAATTCCGTAAAAATGCTGATCCTCGCCCACAACCGGCAGAAACGACTCGTCGACCAGCTTATGAAGCACATCTGATACAGTATAATCTGGCCCAACTGTCAAGTCGTCCATTTTAGTCATGTGGACGATGTCTGTCATCATGAATTCCTCTTCTGGCAAATCATGGCGCATGCGATAAGACATGATGTCTGTCAAGGAAATCGTACCAACAAACTTTTTATCTGCCGTCACGACTGGTACACGTGAGTATGTCATCTGACTCAGCAATAGGATAGCATGATCCACATTATGGGTGTCAATCATAACCGCCAAATTTTCCCCAGGCGTCAAAAAAGTTTCTTCATGTTCCAGCAGATAGTCTTCAAATTCCTTAGCAATCATCGGCTAAACTCCTTGGACAAGCTTGGATAAAGTTCATGATTTCGTGTATAGAAATCAACTTTAAAGCGATCCTTGTCAATCTCTACCTTAGCGTAGAGACGTTCGTTAATCAGGCCGCGTGGCTGGCTGATGGATCCCGGATTCAGAAAGAGCGTTTTGCCTTCCATTCGAGCATCTGGGATATGCAGGTGGCCGTAAAGGCAGATATCTGCATTAACCTCTTGCGCCCATAAATCCAGCTTTTGAAAAGAAAAGTTGATATGGAAGAGATGTCCGTGGGTCTGGGCAATAATGGTCCCCGCCAAATCCGTCACCAAGCGTTCTGGATAGCCGTCATAAAAGTCCATATTCCCTGCCACAACCTGAATCCCTTGCCATACCTCATCATCAGAAGGAAGCTCAGAGTCTCCGTTATGGAAAATCGCATCTACCTTTCCAATATAATGATTCCTAATTTCTTCTACAATAGCACGGTCGCCATGAGAATCACTCATGACTATAATGGTTTGCTTTGCCATGCTGGAAATACCTCCACTAATTTCTTAACTGCCTGAGCCCGATGGGATTGCGCATTTTTTTCTTCCATCGTTAGCTCGGCAGACGTTTTTCCTGTTTCTCCCACTAAGAACAAAGGATCATAGCCAAAGCCATTTTCCCCTTTTGGCTCATGGGCAATGTAGCCCGGCCAATCCGCTTCGACTACCAAAGACTCCCTGTCAGGACTGGCCACCACTAAGGTCGTATGAAAATGGGCTGAGCGGTCCTTGACATCAAAAACCATAGCCAACTCATGCAGGAGCTTGATGTTGTTTTCATCATCTGTCGCGCCTACTCCAGCGAAGCGAGCCGACCAGACGCCAGGCAAGCCGCCTAAAACATCGACCTGCAGACCTGAGTCGTCAGCTAGCACCATTTTACCGGTCAGTTTACTGATGGTCTCTGCCTTGAGCCGCGCATTTTCCTCAAAGGTGGTTCCCGTTTCTTCCACTTCTGGCAAATCAGGATAATCATTGAGATTTTCAACCTTATAGCCCAGCTTATCAAAGAGTTTGCGAAACTCTGCTGTCTTACCTTCGTTGCGAGTCGCAATCAAGATGGTATCTCCGACAGCCATCTCGGTCTCCTGCCCCTGACCAAAAAAGTCGGTCATCTTAACTCCATCCTTAGACAGGAAGAAGACCTTGCGCAGCAAGTCCTTTTCTGTAATCAGAATAGCCCCCTTATGACTGGTCGCCTTAAAATCCCGCTTCTGGCGGTCGTTAATCATATTGAGGACAAACTGGATATAGGACATGGGCGAGCCGTATTTGACTACAACTGTGGTAAAGGCGTTGTATTCTTCATCCAAATCTCGCTCAATCAGCTCACACAACTCTGCATCAATATGCTCCAAGAGCCTGTAAGGGATATCATTGAAATGATAGCCTGCCTTGCGAAAGCGGGTCCATTCTCCGATATACCAATTGTTCTCGTCAATGTATTCATAAATTTTATTTGTCATAAGCTTACATGCTCCACATTCACTTTCAGGCCCAGCCAGCTTTCTGCAATCTCCGAAAAGCTTTTAGCATTGGCAGTTGTGTAAAATTGGTGGTTGAGCTCCTGTTTTTCCCGGCTGCGGTTGATTTCAAAGTAATTGAGCAGGACAGAAATATCCCGTACGCACTCTGCCCCGCTGTCAATCAGCTTCACATTTGGTCCCATCCTATTTTGAATAATAGGCCGGAGCAAGGGATAGTGGGTGCAACCCAAGACGAGGGTATCTACCTGGCCAGCCAGAGGCTGCAGGGTTTCATAGACAACTTTTTTGGTAAGACTGGAATGAAGTTCATTGGACTCTACCAAAGGTACAAACTTAGGGCAGGCCAAACTTTCCACCTGCATCTCCGGCGAGAGCGCTTCAATCTTCTGCCGATAGATATCAGAAGAAACTGTCATTGGCGTTCCGATAACACCGATGCGGCCGCTGGCAGTTGACTTAATAGCTGCACTAGCCCCCGGCAGAATCACGCCCAGTACTGGAATATCCAGCTTTTCCTTCACTTCTTCCCAGACAACAGCAGTCGCTGTATTGCAGGCAATGACAATCATCTTAACATCCTTGGTCAGGAGAAAGTTAACCAATTGCCAGGTATAAGCGCGAATCTGCTCAGCAGGCCTTGGACCGTAAGGAGCCCGCGCCGAATCTCCGATATAAATGACCTCTTCGTGGGGGAGCTGCCGCATGAGCTCACGGACTACAGTCAAACCGCCCACTCCTGAGTCTAAAAAACCGATTGGTCGATTATCCATAAGGTCTTCTTTCTAAAACAAGGGACTGGAAGCCGATTCCAAATCCCCATTTTTTTATAGATTTTCTCTACTGGCATTAACAGCCAGCCACTAGAAAATTATTTTTTCTTTTTACTCTTAGCAAGCGCAGCTTTCTGCTGGCTGATAATTTGACGATAGACTTGCTGTACTTTCGCTTCATTTGGCCGTTGACCGCTAGCGCTAAGCAAGGTCCGAACTGCTTCTACATTCAGACGCGGATTTTCTGCAAATTCCTTCTCAACTTGCCGACGAAGCAGATACATACCCAAAATCACGCCTCCAGCAAATGCTGCCATAATCAAGAAAATTGCTAAAACTAAATTCATATCGAGAACTCCTCTATTTCCATTTTTACATTGCTCTTCATTATATCAAATTTTCTCTATTTTTCAAAATCAAAGCCATACAGTGTCGCAAAATAATCTTCTGGTTTTTCAGCCCGACGAATCATGCGAATATTGCCATCTTGTTCCAAGAGAATTTCGCTGGAGCGGAGCTTGGCATTGTACTGATAACCCATAGAAAAACCATGAGCACCCGTATCGTGAATCACTAGTGTATCGCCAATTTGGCTGACAGGCAGCGGGCGATTAATGGCGAATTTATCGTTATTCTCACAAAGACTGCCGACAACATCCACAATCTCTGTCTCTCCCTCGGGTCGATCCATATTGGTAATGTGGTGATAAGAACCGTACATGGCAGGACGCAGCAGATTGACCGCAGAGGCATCCACTCCCAGATAGGTTCGGTAGGTCTGCTTCTTATGGGTAACCTTGGTGACCAGCAGGCCATAAGGCGCCAACATGAAGCGGCCCAGCTCCGTATAAATCTTGACCTGTCCTAGACCAGCTGGAATTAGAATAGCTTCATAGGCCTGACGAACTCCTTGGCCAATGACCGCAATGTCATTTTCCTCGCCATCAGGTTGATAATTAATGCCGACACCGCCAGATAGATTGATAAAGTCCAGCTCAACTCCTGTCTCAGCCACTACTTCTACAGCCAGCTCAAAAAGCTGACGGGCCAGTTCAGGATAGTAGTCATTGCTGACAGTATTTGAGGCCAAGAGAGCATGAATGCCAAACTTCTCAGCTCCCAACTCCTTGAGCTCTTTGAAAGCCTGAATCAGCTGGTCCTTGGTCATACCAAACTTGGCTTCTTCTGGATTATCCATAATGCTGGTTCCCAGCTCAAAGACACCGCCAGGGTTGTAACGGCAGGAAATGACCTTGGGAATACCAGCGGCTTCCTTTAGAAAAGCTACATCTTCATAAGCATCCAGATTGATAGTCGCTCCAAGGTCACGCGCAAACTGAAATTCCTCAGCTGGTGTGTTATTGGACGAAAACATGATATCCTGTCCAGCAAAGCCCAGCTTTTGGCTCATGAGCAGCTCAACGTAGCTAGCACAGTCCACCCCGCAGCCTTCTTCTTTGAGGATTTTTAAAATAGCAGGATTGGGAGTGGCCTTAACGGCAAAATACTCTTTAAAACCTGGATTCCAAGAAAAGGCCTCATGCAGGGCACGCGCTCTTTCCCGAATTCCCTTCTCATCATAAAGATGAAAAGGTGTTGGAAACTGCGCCGTAATCTCAGCTAACTTTTCACGACTGACAAAAGGAGTTTTCATACTGTTCTCGCTTTCTATTTGCTGGGTTTATTATACCATAAATCCATAGGAGAAACAAAAAGCACTGGAGCAAACGTCCAATGCTTGAGTCTTATTTAGCTGAGTTATTTGTTTCTTCCAAAAATACGCAACAAGCTGAGGAAGAGATTAATGAAGTCCAGATACAGATGCAGAGCCAGCGAAATTGCCCAGCCATTCCCTGGATTGCCATTGGTCTGCTCATAGACATAGCGGATTTTCTGATTGTCCCAAGCGATGAGTCCTGAGAAAATAAGGACACCAACGATACTTACAATAAAGTCCAAACCACTGCTTCTCAAGAAGATATTAAGGACGCTAGCAGCGATAATACCAATCAAACCGGCCATACAAGCTCTGCCCATTCCAGAAAGATCCTTCTTGGTCACCTTGCCGATGAAGCCCATAGCAAAGAACATAACGGTCGTTGTCAGAAAGGCTAAGAGAACAGTTGACTGAAGATACAGCGCCATGATAATACTTAAGGTAAAACCATTGATGGCTGAGTATCCTAAAAACATTGGCAGCGCTGCCGGACTATTGCTCCGAGCTGCCCCAGAAGCTACCAATACAAAGATAAACTCAGCTGCAATAGCCGCATAGAAAATCCAGGTGGAGCCTGTCAGAACAGAGATAATAATGTCCTGAAAGAAGTTTAGCATCAAGAGGGACACGATTGCTGAGATTCCAATACCGACACCAACGATAGAATAAATCTTTGCATAGAAAGAATTAATATCTGATTGATCTTGAATAATAGAATGATTCATAGTTACTCCTTTTATAATAAAACATTTACGGTTTCAGCATCTTTCGATGAAAGAGCTTGCGATTACCGCCCTTGCGTCTCCAAGGTGCCGTCGCTTCTTTGACAGCCCAATACTTGTCCACCATCGTCACAACGAATGATTCTTTGTAACGAGGCGGTGCCAAGGTCAGGCCCCACATATGCTTGACGATAATGTCCTCTTCGACTTTATTAAGCTTAGTAATCTTACGAGCATTGCGAACTGCCAACCTCGGATGAACCCAAGCATGACTCTTCTTAAACTTGGTCACACGCCAGTCATAGTAGAATAAGTCATGAAGCAGGGCACCGCGTGCCGTGCTGCGGGCATTCCAACCAAATTTTTTGGCAATTCTGTAACTAGTATAACTTACATTGATGGAATGTTCAAGTCTATTGGAATGAATATGATGGGGAATTTCTTTCAGGCGCTGAACACTGGGCTTTTCAATCAAGTGCCCAACATAGGCCATAAACTCCTCGTCCTGTTTGTAAGGCATAGAATCACCTCCCTTGCCAACTATTATATCTCTTTTTCTGATTTTTAGCTTAAATGAAAGATTAAAATACCAGCAGCGACAGCAACATTGAGACTTTCTGCCTGCCCCTTCATGGAAATATGGACCAGAATATCAGCTGCTACCGTCATTTCTGGACTAATCCCCTGCCCTTCATTGCCCATGACTAGGACAAAGCTCTCTTTACTGACCACCTCTCTGTAATCGATAGATGTTGACGACAAGGTCGACGCTAGAATTGGCAGACTGGAAGAACGAGCCAGCCTAATAAAATCTGATGTATCCATCCGATAAACTGGCAGATGAAAATGGCTCCCCTGCATAGAGCGCAGCGTTTTTAGGTTATAGATATCTGCTGACGCGCTAGAGATGAAGACTCCATCAAAGCCAGCTGCATCAGCTGTCCGAATGATGGTGCCGACATTACCTGGATCCTGAACGTCCTCCAAGAAAAGATAGCGTCCGCTTAACTCCGCCGGTATCTCTTCCCTTTCAAAAGCCACTTCCGCGACAATCCCCTGTGGCGTCTTACTATCAGCTAAATCTGCTAAAATCTCCGGACTGACAAAGATTACCTGAGAAAAATCGGCTAATCGCTCTGCGTATTCTGCTAAAGCAAAAATCCGAATCAGCTCTTCCCCGCTGCTGACAGCTTCCTCAAATAGATGCCAGCCCTCAATCAAATAAGAATCCTTGCGGTATTTTTTGTGATGAAGTTTTTTAGCTTTTTTTACCACATTATTGGCTTTTGAGGTTATAATATTCATAAGAACATTATACCACAATTTAGCAGACTTGCACTCATACTGAGGGCTTAAATCCCCTCGGTCCGCTCACTAAAGGAGGACGCCATGCAGAAGGTAAAAATGATTGCCCAAGGACGGGTACAAGGGGTCGGATTCCGCTGGGGAGTCTATTCTATAGCGCTGGAAATCGGAGGTATCACCGGCCGGGTCTGGAACAACGACGATGGTACTGTTGGCATTCTTGCTCAGGCTGATGACCCTGCTCTGATAGCCAAATTTATCCAAGAAATCCGCAAGGGACCGACACCTTTTTCTAAGGTCAGCTATTTGGATGTCACCATGGCTAATTTTGACTCCTATCCTGACTTCAAAATTTCAAATTAGGTCTGCAGAACTATTGTATATTTTGCAAAAAAACAGTAGAATAGATAGGTATTATTTTTTAGAAACAAAGGATATGAACTCGTGAAACATTTCAAACGCTTTTTATTCTTCGGTATGGGACTGGCTGCGCTTATTTTCCTGTCCGGCTGTGTGGGCCGCGACAAGGCCGGCAATCCTTCTGGTCTGATCTGGGACGTGATTGGTCAGCCTATGGCGGATGGTATCCAATTTTTCGCCAAAAATTCCGGTCTGGGTTATGGTCTGGCGATTATCATCGTTACGCTCATCGTGCGGATTATCATTCTGCCGCTGGGAATCTATCAGTCTTGGAAGGCAACGCTTCAGTCTGAAAAGATGAACTACTTCAAGCCAATTTTTGCCCCAATCCAAGATCGAATCAAAAATGCTGAAACTCAGGAAGAGAAAATGCAGGCTCAGCAAGAACTGATGGCTGCTCAAAAAGAAAATGGACTCAGCATGTTTGGCGGTATAGGCTGTCTGCCTCTGCTCATCCAAATGCCTTTCTTCTCAGCCCTCTTCTTTGCAGCCCAGTATACTCAAGGAGTTGCAGGCAGTTCCTTCCTCTGGATTAAAGACCTGGCCAAAAGCGACTGGGCTTTGACCGCCATTGTCGGTATCCTCTACTATATCCAGTCAGTGCTCTCTCTGCATGGTATTGAAGATGAAACTCAAAGAAACAGCATGAAACAGGCTTCTTATATGAGTCCTATCATGATTGTTGGTTTCTCATTCCTCTCTCCTGCCGCAGTCACTCTCTACTGGGTAGTTGGTGGATTTATCCAAATTATCCAGCAATTTATCATCAACTATATCATCCGACCTCGCTTGAGAAAACAGGTGGCAGAGGAATTTGAAAAAAATCCTCCTAAAGGCTTGAAAAAAGCGAGTCGAGCTAAAGATGTTACTCCAAAAGCTCAGCAGGCTATTGAGCAAAAGAACAAAAAGAAAAAGAACCGCAATGCTGGTAAGCAACGGTCAAGATAAAGAAAAATTCTTCTAGCTAATACTAGAAGAATTTTTTAATCTCGAGTAAGAATCGGGCGTAACCAATACAAAAAGCTCAGCAAACAAAGCAATAACTAATTAACGAGGTGACTCTATCACAATAAAACAGTAAATCCAATCAAGCCTTTCTTATATGAAACCCAAATCCTGCCCTTGAAAATCCGCACCAGACTTTCTGCCATGGATAGGCCAATCCCGTAGCCAGGCTGCTTCTGATTGTGCGATTCGTCTTCGCGATAGAAACGGTCAAAGAAACGGCTATAATCAACATTCTTACCATCAGCGTAACTATTGGCTACCGTCAGACGAGCTCGTTTCCCCCGCTTAGCCTTGGTCAGAGTGACAAAAATTTGCCCATCTTCATCACAATACTTGCAGGCATTGTCAATCAGAATGCTGACCAATTCATAAAGTTCATCTTCAGTTGCCTTGACATGGATGTCTTCCTGCAGCTTAATCTCGTACTTCTTGCCTGCCTTCTCGATGACAGACTTGAAGTTCCCAGCCACTTTTTTGACAACTTCTGAGAAATTCACATCTACCAAGGTAACATCTGGCTGCTCTTCCAGACGGGCCAGAACGACCATTTGATTGATTAGATTACTGAGGCGCTTGACCTGGTCCTTGGTGCTTTCTGTCCATTCATTTTCGCCAGTCATCAGCTCTTGCAGCTCCGTATTGGCTGAGATGATGGCCAATGGCGTCTTCAGTTCATGTCCAGCATTGGTAATGAAACGCTTTTGGTTTTCGTAGTTTTTTATATAGGGACGGATGGCAAAGTTGGAAAATCCAGACACGACCAAGACAAAGAAAATAAAGCTATAGAAACACAACTGGATAGACAGCCAGAAAAAGTCATTGCGGCTTTCGAGATAATTAGTCGAATCTAAGACCACCAGTAAATAGCGCTTGGTTTTGGAATCCTGCGTTATCTGGTAGGAATAAAATTGACTGCCTACCTTAAAAACCCCACTGCTGCGGCTGTCCTTAATCACTTTGTTAGCATAGCTGAGCGCCTGC
Source organism: Streptococcus sanguinis (assembly GCF_013343115.1). Classification (NCBI taxonomy): domain Bacteria; kingdom Bacillati; phylum Bacillota; class Bacilli; order Lactobacillales; family Streptococcaceae; genus Streptococcus; species Streptococcus sanguinis. The sequence continues at coordinate 376,579 of NZ_CP054570.1, read as the reverse complement.
TCCTTAGATAGATTGGAAAGATGGTCTAAGTTGGTGGAGTAAAGTGTTTTGTCTTCATTATAGACCACGCTGAAATAGCGGTATTGGTAGATGGTATCAATGGTGATACGGTCGTTTTGCAAGCTCTCAGCCGTTTCTTCTACGCTGGGAAAATCTCCATTATTGGCAGATAGAATATTGAGAACGGCTTGGATTTCTCCGTTGGTCTGCAGAAAGCGAACGGAGTTTAAGACAGCAATCATGGTCAGCAAAATACAGACAATAGCTGCCGAAGCCAGCAGAATGAACCGAATTTTAAGCTTCCGAAACATGGCCATCTCCTTCTAGCGGCACCAGAGTGAAACTGCCGCCTTCCTCACCCAAGATAGCCAGATCAGCATGAATAGCCTTCAGCTTCTGACGCAAATAGGAAATATAAATCCAGACGAAGCCTTCGTCCAAATCCTCATCTTCGTCTTTGGACCAAACATGGCGGAAGATTTCCTGAGTAGAAAGACTCTTCTGGGCATTAAGCATGAGAAATTCCATCATTCTAGATTCCTTACCGGCTAGGCGGATGGAATTGGAGCTAATAAGTTCATGCTCTCCGACATTGAGGCTGGTTTGGCCAATCTGCAGCAAATTGGGGGTAAACGTCGCTACCCGTCTGGACATAGAGCGCAGGCGAGCTAGAAGCTCTTTCAGAGAGAAGGGCTTGGTCAGATAATCATCTGCACCGGCATCCAGCCCTGTGACCTTGTCATCCACCTCTGACATAGCTGTCAGCATGATGACATGGGTAGTATTGCCGGTTTGGCGGATTTCTTTCAGCGCTTCAATGCCTGTCTTGACCGGCATCATGATATCCAGAATCATCAAATCATAAGCATTTTCCTTGGCCAAGTCCACAGCTTCTTGCCCATCAAAAGCGGTATCAACCTGATAGCCCTCATGGGTCATCGCTGTTTCCAAGACACGGGACAGCTGCTGCTCATCTTCAGCTAATAAAATCTTCATCATCTCACTCACTTTCTCGAATCAAATTGCGGATGGTCTGCATGGTCACATCACAGGACGCCAGCTCATCTGCACAGCGTTTCAGCTCACGAACAATCCGCTTGCTGTCTTTAATCTCATGCTTGTACTTCATCTGATGCTCTAAGCTGGCCCAAGAGTCCATAGCAATGGTCCGAAGCTGGATTTCTACAAAATAGCGGCCGGGATTTTGACCATGACAATCCTCATAAGGAGTCTCCACCTCTAATATCAAGTGGTAGGAGCGATAGCCATTAGGCTTGGCAGCTCGGATATAGTCCTTTTCCAGAACAATCTCACAGCCCTCCAGCTGACGAAGCACCTCAATCGTCTGATAGATGTCCTCGATAAAACCGCAAACAATCCGAATCCCAATCGCATCACGAATTTCTTTCAGGGCAGACTCTGGCGCCCTAGGCAGATTCTTGCGTTGACATTTCTCTTCCATACTGGCTGCCTGCTTGACCCGTGCATTAAAATGCTCAAAAAGCTTCTGCCCTGTTTCCTGCTTGACTCGATCATTAGCCTCTTGAATACGCTGACTAAGATCATCTAAAATCTTGGGCAGATAGACGCCGTATTTCCCATAAATATCTTGCTCTTGCATACAGTTCTCCTACTTTTCTAGCTTATTCTCATTATAGCATAACCATCTGTCTTTTCTCTATTTTTCCCCTGCTCTTCTTATCTAGCCTACACTCTCTGTCTTAAAAGAAACGAAAAAAGAACCAGTCTTCTAGCCAGTTCCTTTTAATACTTATTAAACGGTTTTTTCAACCTTGAGAATTTTAACGTCGTAGCTGCCAACCGGTGTTTCGACTGTTGCAGTATCACCTGTCTTTTTGCCAATCAAAGCTTGACCAATCGGGCTTTCATTGGATACCTTGCCTGCGAAAGCATCAGCACCAGCAGAACCAACGATAATGTAGACTTCCTCTTCGCTTTCGCCTACTTCTTGAATGGTAACTGTTTTGCCGATAGCTACCTCGTCCTTGGCTACAGCGTCACTGTTTACAATCTCAGCGTAGCGGATCTTGGTTTCCAGACTAGAAATCTGTCCTTCCACAAAAGCCTGTTCGTCCTTTGCAGCTTCGTATTCACTGTTTTCTGACAAATCGCCGTAGGAGCGGGCAATCTTAATACGCTCTACCACTTCTGGACGACGCACCAATTTCAATTCTTCTAATTCTTTTTCTAGTTTTTCCTTTTCCTCTAGGGTCATAGGATAAGTTTTTTCAGCCATTTTTTCTCTTTTCTTTTATTTTCTTTTATTTTAAAACTAAAACAAGAGGCTGAGACAAGTCTGTATCAGTCCCTTTTTTATATAGCAGGACTGAGAAAGCTAGAACTAGCTGCCTAGCTTTCTCTCGTCTGCAATAACAGCAATTTAATCAGTGCTGCTGGATTGAGTGAGCTTGCTATTGACATGCTCCTCAACATTTTTAGCGTGTTCCTCATAAGTATTGGCGAAGTAAACAGCGCCTGTTTCAACATTTGCCACAAAGTAGAGGTAGTCCGTCTTACTTGGATTAATGGTAGCTTCCAGAGCTGATAGGCTCGGACTATCAACTGGCCCAGGCATAAGCCCTTCTTTTTTATAGACATTGAAAGGCGAGTCGATATTGGTATCAATTTCAGCGTCCTCTTTCAAAGTCGTTTTCTTTCCTAGCTTGCCTTGAGCATAAAGGATAGCGATATTACTCTGAAGCGGCATCGCTTGATTGAGACGATTATAAAATACGCTGGCAATATCTTTGCGGTCCTGGTCTGTTGAACCTTCTTTTTCTACCAGAGAAGCAAGTGTCAGAACTTCATTAACCGTCAAGTTCTTTGATTCAATAGTAGAGTAATAAGAAGACAGATTGGTATTCATAGCGCCCAACATCTGGTCAATCAAGCTTTCCAAATCCGCATCCTCACCATAGTTATAAGTGGCAGGGAAGAGGTAACCTTCTAAGCGATACTTGACTCCGCTGTCCTTGCTTGGCAATGTGCCCAGCAGCTGTGGATATTTAGCCGCCATCTTGGAAATAAAAGCTTCATCCTGCACCTTAGCTAGGAAATCGTCCTTGCTAAAAGGTGTCTTACTAGTCTTTTTAGAAGTTGCAGCTGCATTAACCATCACAGCCTCTGCAATCTGCTCCAGTGTATAGCCTTCAGGAATAGTAACCTTACCAACAACTGGTGGTTGCGGTGTATCTGTTCCACCTTCCTGAAGCTGCCGAGCAATGGTATCTAGGTCCATACTCTTCTGGAGATTGTAATAGCCGGACTGGTAATTGTTAAAGCTTTTAATTTTGGAATAGAGACTAAAAACTTGAGCATTTTTAATCAGCCCCTTTTTCTCGAGGATTTCCCCAATCTGCTTAGAGCTAGAGCCTTCTGGTACTTCAACCGTCACATACTCTGTTGCATTTGCATCAACAGGTTTAAGAGCTGAAGATACATAAGTATAGCCGACAACTCCTGTGACCACAAGTCCCAGCAGGACAATCAGCAGAACCGTTGTCATAATCCTGCGGGCTAAGGTGTTTTGACGTTTTTTCTTGACCGTGTTGTTGGCCCGATTAGCCCGAGATAGGACCTCATTGGGCTTCTTATCTTCCTCATCCACTCGGCCATAGACCTGAGGGTGAGCCTTTTCATTCTCTGCAACCTTGTAGGAAACATCTACCGAAGCCGGTCTAGCTTCAAAGTCATCTGCAGCTGCTGTTTCTTTTGCAGAAGCAGAGTCCGCTTCTGACTGGCTAGTTGAAGAGGGAGTTTGTTCTTCCTTTTCTCCAGCTAAGTCTTTCAAAATCTGCTCTTTAAAGCTCAGATTCTTCTCTTTGTCTTGTGATTTTTCAGTCAAAAATTTGACCTCCTTCATCATAATCCCTAACATTATATCTTAAAAGTCAGATAAATGCAATAAGAGTAGGTTTTTCTAGCTTATTATTGGTTTTTTTGAAGTTTGAGTCTAGGATTTTCCCAGACCATATCAAACCAAGTAGCGCCTGCGTAAGTTGATTGTGACAAACCTTCATTTACAAAGGCATGCTTCTCGTAGTATGCGGTGAGATAGTCGTGGCAGGTCAGATTGATGCCGTGGCGTTCATCTGCTATAGCAATCTCTTTCATAGCTTCCAATAGCTTGCGGCCGGCCCCCATCCCCTGAGCATCTTTCGAGATAGAAAGGCTGGTCAGAGAGATAAAGCCGCCGTCCAGATGACCATAATCTTCAATCTCCTCTGTAAAGGAAATGTCCTTTAAATAACGTTCTGGACGGACAGGTCCCTCCAGATAGCCCAAAATCTTATCGTCCTTTTCTGCCACCAAAAAAGTTGAAGATAGGGTTTGGATATGAGCTGCTAGACTTTCGCGGCTAACAGCCTCTTCTGGACTGAAATTTTCCAATTCGATAGCATAAATGGCGTCTAAGTCAGCCATTTGAGCTTGACGGATAATCATCACTTCTCCTTAAAATTGGGATTTTCCCACACCATATCAGACCAGATAGCTCCACCATGAGTTGAGTCAGAAATCCCTTCGTGGACGATACCATTCATCTCATAATAAGGTATCAGCTCATCATGACAGGTTAGGCTAATGCCCTTTCGATTTTGCTGAACAGCTGTCTCCTTGAGAGCTGCAAGCAACAAGGTTCCGACTCCCTGCTTCTGAAAATCCGGATGGACGGACAGACTTTGGACAGCAATGAAGCCACCTTCTGGAGGATTAGCACCCACCTTGCTAAAGAGATCATCTGTCAGATATCGCGTCTGAATAGCTGGTCCAACAATATAGCCCGCCAGCTGACCATGCAGCTCTGCTAGCAAAAAAGTATCTGGAATCTGCTCAATCCGCTCTTTGAGAACTTCTGCACCAGCCGCTTCTACTGCTGGAAAATTCAGCTGCTCAATTGCAAGAATTTCTTCCCAGTCGCTCAAGTCGGCCTGTCTGATTCGAATCGGTGCTTCCATCAAGTCTCCTACTACTGAACGTTGCTGGTCAGATTGGACAAGAGACGTTCAAAGGAATATTCATAGGTCTGGATGTCACCAGCTCCCATAAAGACGTAAACTGCATTATCGTGGTCAAGAAGTGGGGAAACATTATCCACATCAATGACCTTGGCCCGTTTCACAATCTTTTCAGCCAGATCTTCTACCTTAACATCACCCTTGTCCACCTCACGCGCAGAACCGTAAATCTGAGCTAAATAGACTGAGTCAGCCTGATTGAGGGCTTCCGCAAATTCGTCCAAGAGAGCAATAGTCCGAGTGAAGGTATGCGGTTGGAAAATTGCCACGATTTCCTTGCTTGGATACTTCTGACGTGCTGCATCCAGAGTCGCAATAATTTCCGTCGGATGGTGAGCAAAGTCATCAATGATAACTGTTTCGTTGACAATTTTCTCTGTAAAGCGGCGCTTAACCCCGCCAAAGGTCTTGAGATGTTCCCGAACTAGATTCAGATCAAGACCTGCAGTATACAAGAGGCCGATTACTGCTGTCGCATTCATAATGTTGTGACGGCCAAAGCTTGGAATCTGGAACTCACCCAGTTCTTGCCCGCGGAAAGAAACTTTAAAGCCTGAACCGCTGGTAGAACGCAAGAGGTCGTGAGCAACAAAGTCATTGCCCTCTTCCTTGAAGCCATAGTAGTAAATCGGAGCCTTGGACGTAATCCGGCGCAGCTGCTCATCTTCTCCATAAATGAAGAGTCCTTTGGTAATCTGCTTGGCATAGTCATTGAAAGCATTAAAGACATCTTCCAGACTCGTGAAATAATCCGGATGGTCAAAGTCGATATTGGTAATAATCGAATATTCCGGATGATAGGGCATGAAATGACGCTCGTACTCGTCCGACTCAAAGACAAAATACTTGGCATTGGCAGAACCGCGGCCTGTACCATCTCCAATCAGATAGCTAGTATCCGTGATATTGGACAGAACGTGGGAAAGAATACCCGTTGTAGAGGTCTTCCCGTGGGCACCAGCCACTCCCAAACTGACAAAGTCACGCATAAAGCCACCTAAAAATTCATGGTAGCGTTTATAGCTGATACCATTTGCGTCTGCATAGGCAATTTCTACATTGTTATCTGGACGAAAGGCATTGCCGGCAATGATTTCGAAGTCTGGTTGGATATTCTTTTCATCAAAAGGCAGAATGGAAATGCCAGCCTGCTCCAGACCGCGCTGAGTGAAATAATATTTATCAACGTCACTGCCCTGAACCTTATGGCCCATCTGATGCAGCATCAAAGCCAAAGCACTCATACCAGAGCCCTTAATCCCGATAAAATGATAGGTTTTCGTCATGATTACTCCTTAAGATACAAGGCCATAAAAGCAAGTCCAAAGAGGAAAATCTCCGCAGACCCTCATCAGCCCGCAGGGATTTTCTTTCTTTACAAACTTTTAGGCACCACCAAAACACCAAAGAAGCCGGACCAATCAGTAAGTCCCAGCTTCTAGCATCGGTCTTTTTCAACCGATGATGGATGTTATATGCAGATAGATTTTACATTTACATAAGCAAACAGCAATTTCCTTTATACATCAGAAAATTGCAGGCAGAAAAGACTCGAGCAAGCCAGCTTTATTCGCTGTCCAAACCTGTCAAGTTCAGCTCCTGAGCCTTGGAATGCTTCAACTGCTCCTCCTTAGCCCTATCCTGATTATAGATCTGACTGGTTTTTAAAAAATCATAATTGTTCTTCTTAGGCTTTTCTTCCGGCTCCTGCGGCTGAGGGCTATACTCAGGCTGAATATCTGCCAAAATATAGTTATCCTGCTGAAGTCTGTCGCCAAACTTCGTAAATTCGCCCGATGTATTCTTTTGAAAAGGGGCTGTTGGCTTAGGTCTTTCCGCATTAGAAGCTGTCGGAAGCTTTCTGCTGCGGACCTTAGTCGGAAGGTCGCTGGTCAGATAAGAGGCTGAACGCTTCTTTTTCAAATCTGCCCGAGCTTCCTCGCGTGCCTGCTCAGCATAACGAATGGCCGGATCTTTCTTATCAATCGGCTTTTTAAAATCCTTGAAAGCAGACTGCTTTTGCAGCGGTCTTCTGATAGCCTGACTGGCAGCGATGGGAGCATGCCTGCTGGAGTCCACAATCGGCATCCATTCCAAATAATTACGGTCTGTATAGTCTCCGGTAATGTTGCTAATGAGATCCAGTTCGTCATAAAGATTCATATGCGGCATTTCCGTCAGCATGATTTCATCATCTGATACCAGAGGAAATTGTTTATCAGTCATATCTTTTTCCTTTCAACCCTTCATTATTATAAACTATTCAGGCTATTTTTCAAGCTATTCTGCCGAAATTCCTAGAATTTCTCGAATTTCCTCCACAGAGAGACTGGATTTGGCTTCTGCTCCGTCCAGAATAGTCGAAACCAGATTGCGCTTGCTCTCCTGCAACTCCTGTATCTTCTCCTCAATTGTACCCCGAGTAATCATCCGATAGACTTCGACATTGCGCTCCTGACCGATACGATGGGCACGGCCGATGGCTTGGGCCTCAACCGCTGGATTCCACCAGAGATCGACCAAGATGACTGTGTCTGCACCAGTCAGATTGAGACCGACACCTCCAGCCTTGAGGGAGATTAGAAAGGCTGAACGCTGGCCGTCATTGAAGGCTGTTGTCATGTCCTGACGCTCCTTGGCTGGAGTAGAGCCTGTAATCTTAAAGGACTCCATGCCCATCTTGTCCAGCTCACTCTCGATAATATCCAGCATACCACGAAATTGTGAAAATATGAGGACACGACGATTACCATCTTGTATCTGTTCAAGTAATTCCCGCAAACTTTCCAGCTTACCGCTCTCGCCCTCGTAATCTTCCATAAACAGCTTCGGAGTGTCACAGATCTGACGGAGACGCATAAGACCTGACAGAATCTCTATCTTGCTGCGGTTGATTTCATCTTCTGTCGCATGGATGATTCTGTCCTGCATTTGTTTGAGCATAGCCAGATAAATGGTCTTCTGGCTATCTGCCAATTCATTGCGATAGGCAACTTCAATCAAATCAGGCAATTCCTGCAGCACATCTTCTTTTTTGCGCCGCATGACAAATGGTTTGATATAGCGAGCGACTTTCTCAGCCGGCAGTTTTAAAAATTCCTTTTTGCTTGGCAAAAGTCCTGGCATGACAATCTGGAAAATAGACCAAAGTTCTCCCAGATTATTCTCAATCGGCGTCCCAGAAAGAGCATAAGTATGCTCCACTTCAAAATCCCGCAAATACTGGGCAATCTTGGTCTGGTCATTCTTCATCACCTGAGCCTCATCCAAAATCAGATACTGGAAGTGGTTATCTCGGTATTCTTCCACATCCTGCCTGAAAGAAGCATAGCTGGTAATGGTAATCTGATGCTTCTCCGCGATCAGCTCATCACGAACATTTTTCAGACCATAAACCACCGCCACATCCAAATGCGGAGCAAATTTAGCAAACTCATCGCTCCAGTTGTAAATCAGGCTGGATGGCGCCAAGATTAAGACTTTCTTAGAATCATCTATACGCGAACTCAGAAAAGAAATCGTCTGCAGGGTCTTTCCTAGCCCCATATCGTCAGCCAAGATGCCACCGAAGCCATACTTATCAAGCATGGATAGCCACTTGACACCCGTCTCTTGGTAATCCCGAAGGTCAGCCTTGACTTGCAGCTGGGGAAGAGGGAATTCCTCAGGGTGAGTCAGGTCAAAGGCCAGCTGCTGTACATCTTTTGAAAACTGTACCCTATCCTTGCCCTTAAAAAACTCTGCCAGTTGATAAGCTGCCAGACTGCTGGTCTGAATGAAGCCATTTTTAGTCCGCTTACTCCGCAGCTGCTGCAAAGTCCGACTCATCTCCTTGGTCTCTTTATCGAAAATCAAGACTTGCCCAGACTTACTGATAAAGAAGTCCTGCTCCTTAAAGAGTGAATCAAGCACTGCGTCTATCTCTGACTGCGCAATGCCAGCAAAATCGAAACCAACATCTAAGAGGCCGCCCTTCATCTTAACAGAGATCCTTGGACTTTCTGTCTGTGCCAGTGCCTCTAACTCTTCTGTCATGCTGACACGGCCCAAAGCCTCAAAGTTGGGAATGACTTCTGAGAAGAAATGATAAATTTCTTCCGGCTTCAGAGGCGGTCTCTGACTGTAAAAGTCTGCCACAAAACCTGCCTGCAGCATTTGCTTAAATACCTGCTGCTCATGCTCAAAATTACCTGCAAAAGGCAGACGTTCCAAATCTTTGCGAGTCGTCACTTTCCTGTCTCCATAGTCAAAGACAGTGTCCAAAATCAGACGCTTGTCAGGACCGATGTCAAAGTCAAACTTGGCTGTAAAGTCATGAATCATCATACTTTCAGGTGCTTCTACCCGACCAACCTTTTTAAACTCAGACAAACTGGAAGCCAGCTTCGTTCTCTCTGACAAGTCGAATTGCAGGCGCTTCAACCGATCATGCTCTATAGGCAACTCCCGTAAAGCCTTAATTAGTCTTATCTGCTGAGGATTTAGCTGATAGAAAGTATCTCCATAAAAGATAAACTGCCCATCATAAAGCATCTTATAATTCTTCTCAGCAATGACTAGCTCAAAATGCTCTTCATACTCTTCCACTTGGAAAGTATAAACTCCTGCCTCTTCATGTAAATCTTGGAAAAAGACTTCACTGTAGTCGTAAAGGCTGTACTCTAAGCGGAAAGAAGAAAGATTCATCAGGAAGATAACTCCCTCTTCAAAGATACTAGCCGGGAAGAAAAGATTGCGCCCAGCATTTGGGAAAATCAAAGAAGAATCTTGCCCCTGATAGTCAGACACTAGTCCTTGCAGAAAAACGAGCAAATCTTGACTGGCTTCATCAAAATCCTCCAAATGAATAGCCTCATAGTAACTCTTACCAATCTGATAATGCCCGCCCTTTTCCAAGGTCCGAAGGAAGGAAAAAACGTCTCGGACAACATAAGAGCGCTCGTCCGGCAAGCGACTAATTCGGAGACTCCAGAGAAACTGTCCTGTATAAGAATCCTCTTGACCAGTAGCCGAAAGCTCATAACGAACCTGTTGATTAGATTTATCCGGCAAGACTTTATCCAAGAACAAGCTTCCAAAAGAAACCAGCTCTTGGGTCTCCTGACTGGTCAACTCCTCTTCTTCCATACTCTTTAGCACATCTTTTCCAGATGGGGCATTTTTCAGATAATACTCCAAGGCTGCCAGATGAGCACAGTATTTTTTCTTCTGGAAAAAGTCGCAATAACAAAAGATGACATCATCATCCAAGCTATAGCGCAGATTACACTCGTCCACACGAGCATATAAAAGAGAATCACTGACCTCAAGGATTACTACCTTATTGTTTTCAACCAGGGCAATTCCTTCTGTCCGAATCTTACCAGGAATTAATTTTGCCATAATTACCACCTTACATTTATCTCACCATTATACCATACTTTCGACATAAAAAAAGAAAAGCAAGCTCTTATGCTTACTTTCATTTTTACATATAAACGTATGTTTGTCAAATTGCTGTTTTCAAACTCTACTTCCGCTTCCTTGCAATCAAGTGAATCGGGGTTCCTTCAAAAGCAAATGCCTTGCGGATTTGATTTTCCAAGAAACGCAGGTAAGAGAAGTGCATGAGTTCTTCTTCGTTGACAAAGATGACAAAGGTTGGCGGTTTGGTCGCTACTTGAGTCGCATAGAAAATCTTGAGGCGTTTGCCCTTGTCAGTCGGTGTCGGATTAATCGCGATAGCATCCATGATAACGTCATTAAGCACTGCTGACGGAATACGCGTGTTTTGGCTTTGACTAATCTGCTTAATCATATCCGGCAGCTTATGGAGACGCTGCTTGGTCAGGGCAGAAACAAAGATAATCGGCGCATAAGACAGATACTGGAACTGGTCACGAATATCTTCTTCCCAGTCTTTCATGGTATGGTTGTCTTTTTCCAGTGTGTCCCACTTATTAACAACGATAACAATACCTTTTCCTGCTTCATGGGCAAAGCCAGCGATTCGCTTGTCGTACTCACGAATTCCTTCTTCGGCATTCAGCACCATCAGAACGACATCTGAGCGATCAATGGCCCGCATAGCCCGCATGACAGAGTATTTCTCCGTATTTTCATACACCTTGCCTGACTTGCGCATACCAGCCGTGTCGATCATGGTAAATTCCTGACCTTCACTGTCCGTAAAGACCGTATCAATGGCGTCACGCGTTGTACCAGCCACAGGACTGGCAATAACCCGCTCCTCACCCAAGATGGCATTGATCAAGCTAGACTTGCCGACATTAGGACGGCCAATCAAGCTAAACTTAATCATATCAGGATTTTCAGCGACTTCTTCATTTGGCAGATTTTCAACGATTGCGTCAAGAACATCCCCTGTACCAATCCCGTGGACTGAGGAAACTGGGAATGGATCGCCCAAGCCCAGCGCATAGAAATCAAAAATCTCATTGCGCATTTCGGGGTTGTCCACCTTGTTGACCGCTAAAATAATCGGCTTATGGGTCTTGTAAAGCATGCGAGCCACATACTCGTCCGCATCTGTAATACCTTCCTTGCCAGACACGACAAAAACGATAACATCTGCTTCGTCCATGGCGATCTCAGCCTGGTGTTTGATTTGCTCCATAAAAGGTGCGTCAACATCATCAATTCCGCCCGTATCAATAATACTGAACTTACGGTTGAGCCAGTTTGCGGTCGCATAAATTCGGTCGCGGGTCACCCCTTCAACATCTTCCACAATGGAAATCCGCTCACCGGCAATCCGATTGAAGAGCGTTGATTTGCCGACATTGGGACGGCCGACAATGGCAATAGTTGGTAAGGCCATGTTTTTCCTCTTTCATTCTTTAGGACAGAGCCAAACTCCACCCTATTTTTCTAATTTCTTTTCTTTGAACAATTGGTCAATAGCCTGATTTGGCTCCTGACCAAATTGAGCAGCTAGGCGCTGACTCCAGGTTTCCTTAGCCCGCTCACCTGCATATTCAGTCTGCACGCGGTCATAGGCTTGGATAACTGAATCATCCTGTTCACGATATTCTTCCTCAAAGACCACTGCTTCATAAGGCAAACGTGGCTTAACTGCATGGTTCTGGTTGGGATTTCCCAGAGCAATCCCAAAAACCGGATAAGTGTAGTCCGGTAGCTTGAAAAGCTCTGCTATTTGACTGGCAGCATAACGAACCAGTCCAATGATTACTCCGCCATAACCCAAACTTTCAGCTGCTAACAGGGTATTTTGCCCCGCTAAAGCGGCATCTACTGAGCTAATCAGAAGATTCTCCGGCCCCTCAGGATAAAAGTCTTCCGTATGCAATTGAACGCCCTTTTGAGCTCGATTGAGGTCGCCAACAAAAAGCAGGAAGGCTGAAGACTGCCGAATGGCTTCTTGGGGCACCAAGCCAAAGAGGGCTTCTTTTTTTTCTTTGCTTCGCACTACAATGATAGAGTAAGACTGGAAATTCTTCCAGCTGGACGCAGCCCGACCCGCATTAATGATGGCACGTAATTCCTTATCCGAAATCTGCTTCTCCGTAAAGCGGCGGACAGACGTGTGAGCATTCATCAAGTTAATTGTTTCATTCATCGGCGGTTCTCTCCTTCTAGGCGTACCTCCTGAGCCAGAAACTTAATTCGCTCCATAACCCGCTTGGCCTGCCAAGTCTCATCGCCATTCTTAGAGCTGGCAAAGTGACGCTCTAAATCAGCAAAACTAAAGTTAGAAGTAAAGAAAGTTGGCAGATTTTCCTGCATGCGGTGCTGGAGAATGACCTGCAAAATCTCATCGCGCATCCAGGGGCTAGACTGCTCTGCACCAATATCATCCAAAATCAGCACTTGAGCTGTCTTGACCTGGTCAATCTTTTCCTTGACCAAGCCAGAACTGATCGCATTCTTAACATCCAAAACAAAGCTTGGGTAATGTAGCAGAGTCGTTGAAACACTGCGTTTTTCTGACAAATCATGCGCCAGAGCAGCCATCATGTAGCTCTTACCGACCCCAAAATCGCCGTAGAGATAAACAGCCTTCTGGTAATGTGGAAACTCAGCAACGAAGTTGGTCAACAGTTCAAAAGCCTTGTAGCGGCCAACATCGTCCAGATCCACCTGAGCCAGACTAGCCTCCTTGAGACTGGCTGGTAGGCTGATAAGATTAAGACGGCTTCTAATAGCCTCCTGTCTCTCCTGCTCAATCAACTCAGGCGTCTCCTCATAGGCAACATCCGCATAGCCTTCATTTTTCACCAAGATTGGCTTATAGCCCTTGGCAATATAGGTCTCGTCCCCCAGCAAAAAGCGGTTACGCTCCGTAATATACTGGTTAAACTTGGAGACGCTGCGCTGAATCTCAGCTTGGGTCAGCTTTTCCTGCTGGATAAAGGCTGCCACATCTGGGTCTGCCATGATTTGCTTGACCAGCTCCTGATAGTCAAACTGCCGCACCCTATTCATATGAGGCATATTTTGTCCTATTTTCTCCATTTATTCGCCTCCTCCTTCAAGTTTGGCTAAGAGCCGACGTTTCTGCTCTTCTAGCTCGGCCTGCTTCTCTGCGCTCGTTTCATTTTTATAATCCGGCTGACTCCAGTCAGGTACGTTGCTCTTGGAAGAGCCTTGTCCAGATTTAGCTGAACGGTTCTGGGGCTGCTGGTTGCGCTCACGGATTTTCAAGACTGCATCCTCAGCTGTCGTCACCTTTTGATAAGAAAAATCATTAGCTACCTTGAGGGCATACTTTTCATTGAGATTGGCTGAATCCACCTTATTAAAGGTCAAAAGCAAGATTACGTTGATAACTTCGTCCAAAAGACCTAATTCAGCTAAATCCAGCAAAAGCTTTCTCTCTGTCCGCGTAATAGCAGCATGACGGGTCTTTTTGATTTCTGCTAGGAAGACCATTGGCGATGTTCGTTTCGCTTCTTGGATAATAGACTGCTCCTGCTTAGAAAACTGACCTTCTGCCGGCTTCTGAGTTAGCTTTTGCTTCATCCGCTTGGTAGAAATAACCTGAGAAACAGCAGTTTCTCTAGCCAAGACATAGGTCTCATACCAAGTCCACTTTTTCTGCTCAGCAATTGCAAACAATTCTAACACATCTTCCTTTTCATTGGCAAAGCGAAGATTGTCCTGAGCCATCCGTTGCTTGAAATACTCCAAGTCAAAATCATTGGCCTTTCGCACTGTCCTTGCTTGCTCAGCTTCCATACCAAACACCTGCATAAAAGGCTTGATCAATTTATCTCCGCTAGGATTTTCTGGTCGCAGGGCTTCTGCAGCAGCTTCTCCGATTTTCTTTTCCAAGAGCCGACTGAACACATTATGGCTGAAAAATTCCTCCGCCGTTAAGGTTGGGTGGAGTTGAACCAGATAATGGTCATCTGTTTGATAAAGGTCCACTAGCTTAATCGCCGCTAAACGCTCAAAACTTTCTTCTAAAATATTAAGTCCAAAATCTAAATGATTGAGAATCTGACTGAAGAGGTGCTGCTTTTGCCCATTATCCACAAAAGACAGCAGATAAAGATAAAGTGCTACTGCTTCTCTCCCCAAAATCGGCAGATAGAGCTTGGTCAAAATAGCAATATCTGGGCTGACTGCATTATTGCGCAAGAAAGAAAACTGATGGTTCGGTTTCATTTATTTGTCCTTTTTCTTCTTGGACCCCTTAGTAATCTGCTTGAGCAGGCTTTCTAGCTCTCCCACATCCTTGAAACTCCGGTAAACACTGGCGAAACGAACGTAGGTGATTTCATCCAGCTCGGCCAGTTCATCCATGACTAAGGATCCAATATATTCACTATTGATTTCATTATCGCTCTGACTGCGGACCTTTTGCTCGATTCGGTTGACAATCTCTTCTATTTCGTCACTAGATACTGGCCGCTTTTGAGCGGAGCGAATAATACCGTTAAAAATCTTATCCCGAGAAAATTGCTCGCGTGTCCCGTCCTTCTTGACAACAACTAGGGTTCTCTCTTCAACGCGCTCGTAGGTCGTGAAGCGGTGCTGACATTCTTCACACTCACGACGGCGACGGATTGTATTTCCATCTTCTGCCTGTCTGCTATCAACTACACTTGATTTATTCCCACCACATTTCGGACAACGCATACCATTTCCTCCTAGAATCCTAATACTTCATTATAACACGTTTTCAAGAATAACAAAAGACAGCCGTTTGGGGTGTAAAATTTCGCCATTTTCTCCTAATATATTTTTATCAAAAAGAAAAAGAGAGGCAAATCTGCCACTTTCACGGCCTTGCCTCATCTTTTTTTATAATGTCACTTGCACTTCTAAACCAAAGTGGTCACTGACAACAGGGGTTTCTTTCCCGTCAAAGACGACAGCGGAACGCTCAACGTCCATCCCTTGACTAGTGAAAACATAGTCTATCTTCAGAGCATGCTTATTATCATCCCAGCCTGCAATAGTACCTTCTACTGTCGCCTCTCCGATAGCTTCTCTCGCAACGGCATGACTATCCTGCAGCTTCAGCGGACTGGCTAAGATAGTCTGGTAGCCTTGCTGGCCGACTGGATTGTTGAAATCGCCCATGAGGACCAGAGGAGTTTTAACCTTGAGAAGCTCTTCTTCAAGCTTAGCCCATTCTCCCTGGAAACCTTTGTCCCACCAAGACAGATGGCAGGAGGCAATTGTCAACAATTGACCATCAACCTCAGTCTCGGCTAGCAAGACCTTGCGGGTATGGTAATCCCTAGGATCATTAACCTCTGATACCAGAACTTCTCTAGGAGTCAGCGGCTTTCTGGACAGAATTGCCACTCCTTCGTTATAAATATCAAACCCAATATGATTATAGGCCCAGGACCAATGATAGTCCAGTCCTGCCTCAGCCAATTTTTCTACCAAACAAAGAGCAAAATGGTCTTGATGGATCTCAATTGCGCCCTCAACCGCCTGATAGAAAGGAGCCTGAACAACCTGTTCAGACTCCGTTAATTGATTGACTTCCTGCAGGCAAATGACATCATACTTTTCTTGAAGAATGCGTTCTGCAAGCTGATTAAGCTTGATTTCTTGCTCTTCTTCCATCCAACTATGAGTATTTAATGTCAGGAATTTTGCCATGATTTCTCTTTTCTATTTTACAATTCAACCTTAGCAACAACTGTCTTAGCAGATGCTTGACCAAGTTTTTCTACTGTTACAGACTTGATAGCTGCCGCATTTGTGAAGACTACGATTGTTGAAGTTTCACGTCCTGCTTCCTTGATTGCTTCCAAGTCAGCCGTGACTAGAAGATCTCCAGCTGCAACTTTTTGACCTTCTGAAACATGAACTTCGAATGGTTTACCTTCAAGGCTAACAGTTTCCAAACCAATATGTACCAAAACTTCTAAGCCGTTATCTGTTACAAGACCGATAGCATGCTTGCTAGGGAAGACGCTAGTTACTGTACCGGCAACTGGTGAATAAATCTTACCGTTTTCAGGCTCAACTGCAAATCCGTCGCCCATCATTTTTTGTGAGAAGACTGGATCTTTAACGTTT
This sequence comes from Streptococcus sanguinis, assembly GCF_013343115.1. Classification (NCBI taxonomy): domain Bacteria; kingdom Bacillati; phylum Bacillota; class Bacilli; order Lactobacillales; family Streptococcaceae; genus Streptococcus; species Streptococcus sanguinis. The sequence continues at coordinate 360,035 of NZ_CP054570.1, read as the reverse complement.
GCCAAGTCAATGACTTGACCGTCCGCAACAGTTTCAACCTCCTCAGTCACACCTTTGTAAGTAACTTCGGCAGCTGCTGATTCTGCTTTTTGGCTAGGAAGTGTTTCAGGAATCACTTCACCAGAATCCAACAAGTCTTGAATATCAGATTTGAGAACGTCAGCTTTTGGTCCGTAGATAGCCTGAACGCCTTGGCCTTTCATAACCAAGCCCATAGCGCCTTCAGCTTTCCACTGTTCTTCTGTTCCAACTTTTTCAGCATCTTTGACAGTCACACGCAGACGAGTCATACATGCATCTACATCTACGATATTAGCGCGACCACCCAGAAGGTTGATAACATTTACTGCTTGAGATGCTTCAGCAACTTTACCGCCAGTTGACTCTGATGAAGAAGCTTCATCTGAACCGTCTGCTGTTTCATAGTTACCATTACGTCCTGGAGTTGCGTAGTTGAACTTCTTGATCATGAAGTTAGAAATGAGGTACATCACAACACCAAAGAGGATAGTTACCCAGATGAAGTTGATGATATCCATTCCTAAGCCAGCATTGATGGCCATAGGAGTACGGGTCAAGAATTCGATAGAACCGAATGAGTGCACACGAAGGTTAACGATGTCAGCCATTGCAAACGCAGCACCTTGTACAAATGCATAAATGATATACAGTGGTGTTGCAACAAACATGAACATGTACTCGATTGGTTCAGTAACCCCTGTCAAGAAGGTTGCCAAAGCAGTCGCAATCATCATACCTTTGTATTTGTGCTTCTTGTCAGCATCCACGTTGTGATAGATAGCTGCCGCTACCCCCATAAGGATACCGAATGAACCAATCATCTGACCAACTTTAAAGCGAGCTGGATGAACTGTATCAAGCAAGTGTTGGTAAGTAGAAGGATCAGCTGATTTCGTACCAACCAAGTCAGTTACCCAAGCCAACCACAGTGGATCTTGACCAGCTACAGTTGTTCCCGCACCAGAACCAGTAATAACGTGATAAACACCACCTAGTTCTGTGTAGTTCATTGGGATGGTCAACATGTGGTGCAAACCAAATGGAAGCAAGAGACGTTCCAAAGTACCATAGATGAATGGTGCCAAAACTGGTGCAGTATCTTGTGAGTTAGCAATCCAAATACCAAAGCTGTTGATACCTGATTGAACAACTGGCCATACGAATGACAAAACAATTGCTACGATTACTGAGCGCAAGATAACAACGAAAGGTACAAAACGCTTACCATTGAAGAATGACAAGGCATCTGGCAATTTACGGAAATTGTAGTATTTGTTATAAGCTGTCGCTCCAACAAAACCAGCGATAATTCCGACAAAGACACCCATATTCAGAGCTGGTGACTCCAGAACGCTGATGAAATAATCAGAAACCTTAATTGATGCGCCAAACATTGTTTTAACTACAGCAGCCTTATCTGAGAGCATATCGCTGGTAACGCCAAACATAACACCAGTGATACGGTTAATCAGGATAAAGGACAGACCTGCTGCGAAGGCACCGCCTGCGCGTTCTTTTGCCCAGCTTCCACCAATAGCCAAAGCAAAGAGGATATGCAGGTTACCGATAACCCCCCAACCAATCTGCTCTAAAACACCACCGGTAGTGACTAAAACACCTAGATTTGGATTAATCATCGGGATAGACTTACCGATACTAATCATCAGTCCTGCTGCCGGCATAACAGCAACGACCACCATCAAAGCTTTACCGAATTTTTGCCAAAATTCAAAGCTAAAAATGTTCTTGAATGAATCTTTCATCATTCAGACCTCCTTATATTTTTTGCAAACCACTCCTTTTTGTGAAATCGTTTGCATATCGATACATCTATTATAGCACGATTTTTTATTTTGTAAAGGCTTTTATAAAAAAATTTTCTCTTTTTTTGCACCTAAAATACTGAATTTTCTCTTCAAGAGTTATATTTTTTCTATATTCAAACGAAAACGATTGCATAAAATAGTTAGAAAAATCCCATTAGTTCTCCTATCTATACTATAACAAGAGCAAAAAAACTCCGTCTCCTAAGGAGAACAGAGTCTTTAATTTTTTATTCTTGCATGGCATAACCAACACCGCGAACGGTTTTGATATAGCTTGGCTGCCCCTCCACATCAATTTTACTGCGCAGATAACGAATATAAACATCTACAACGTTGGTCTCCGTTGCACTCTCGTACTTCCAGACACGCTCCAGCAGCTGCTCACGGCTCAGGACCTTATTGCTGCCCATCAGGGTTACCAGCAGATCGTACTCCCGCCGCGTCAGCGCAATAACTTCCTCGCCACGGTAAACTGTGTGATTTTTAATATCCACTCGCAGATTCCTGTAAGAGGTCGGAATTTTTAAGAGGCTGCAGTGCTGGTCGATAAAGTCACGACCGCGGAAAATGATGGAGACACGCTCCACTAAATCACTGATAATGAAGGGCTTGACTACGTAGGAAACAGCAAAATGCTGGATTGCTTCCCGCTGCTCTGCAATCTCTTCGCGACTAGCCAGAACGATAATGACGGACGCTGGCTTAATCAAGCTCAGCTGTTTAGCAAAATCGCTGGCAGTCATATCTTGAAGATCATAGTTGAGCAAGAGCAAGTCATAATCCACATCCTTAGCCAGAGCCAGTCCCTCTTGACCAGTCTCAGCTAAATCTACAAGAAAGCTTTCCTTTTGCAGTTCCAAACTCACAAACCGGGCAAGATTTTTTTCATTTTCTACTAGTAAAATTCGCTTTGCCATAGGCCTATCCTATTTTTCGTCGTACCAAGAATAGTGGTAGGTACCTTCTTTGTCTTTACGGTTATATGTATGAGCACCAAAGTAATCACGCTGCGCCTGAATCAGATTCGCTGGCAGATTTTCCGCACGGTAGCTATCAAAGTAAGCAATGGCACTGGAGAAAGTTGGTACTGGTACACCTGCTTGCACAGCCAAGCTGACAACATCACGGACTGCCTGCTGATACTTAGCCGTAATATCCATGAAGTATTCATCCAAGAGCAGGTTTGCTAGATCCGCATCACGGCCGTACGCGTCTGTAATTTTCTGAAGGAAGCGGGCACGGATGATACAGCCAGCACGCCAGATAGAAGCAATCTCACCAAACGGCAGATTCCAGTTGTTTTCCTTAGATGCTACACGCAATTGAGCAAAACCTTGAGCATAAGACATGATTTTTGAGAAGTAAAGAGCCTGGCGGATCTTTTCAATCAACTCTGCCTTGTCTCCCTCAAAGGTGAAAGCAGCTGGTTTTGGCAATACCTTGCTAGCAGCCACACGCTCATCTTTGTAGGTAGAAATGTAACGCGCAAAGACTGACTCTGTAATTAATGGCAGCGGCACACCTAAATCCAGTGAAGATTGACTGGTCCACTTACCAGTTCCCTTATTGCCAGCCGCATCCAGAATGTAGTCAACGATTGGACCAGCTTGACCTTCATCGTCCTTGCGTGTCAAGATATCCGCTGTAATCTCAATCAGATAGCTGTCCAGTTCGCCTTTATTCCACTCTGTGAAGATGTCTGCCATTTCACTAGCTGAAAGGCCCAGCAAGTGCTGCATCAGGTCATAACTCTCAGCGATCAGCTGCATATCTCCATATTCAATCCCGTTATGGACCATTTTTACATAGTGACCAGCACCATCAGGACCGATATAGGTCACACATGGTGCACCATCTTCAGGAGCTTTAGCAGAGATTTCTTCCAAGACATCGGCTACCAACTCATAAGCTTCTTTTTGACCACCTGGCATGATAGACGGCCCTTCCAATGCGCCCTTTTCACCACCGGAAACACCTGTACCGATGAAGTTGATGCCAGAGTTAGCTAACTCTTCATTACGGCGAATGGTATCTTTGTAGAAAGTATTCCCACCGTCAATCAGGATATCACCCTTATCCAAGTGAGGAAGCAAGGCCTGAATAGTCGCATCTGTACCAGGACCAGCTTGAACCATCAGCATAATCCGACGTGGTTTTTCGATAGAGTTGACAAAAGACTCCACATCATAGCTTGGCACAAAGTTTTTCTCAGGATGAGAGGCAATGACGTCCTCTGTCTTGTTTGCTGAGCGGTTATAAATGGCAACTGTATAGCCACGAGATTCGATATTTAGGGCAAGGTTACGGCCCATAACAGCCATACCAACAACACCAAAATTTGCTTTAGTCATTATGTTCTCCTATAGTTTGTTTGTCTTATTTTATCATTTTTAAGGCTTAAAAGAAAGTATTAAGTCGGTGACGGATTGTGAGGGTGGGTGGATGGATAGAAAAACCAAGCTCAGATGTAACTGAACTTGGTTGGGGGAGTTTACAATGAAGTAGAGACTTTCATAATAATCTCCAAATACCTAGCTAGAATGTCCTCCGACTGAACAGTATGAATATCACGACCATCCAGATAGGCATTTGGATAGTTTAACAGATAAGCCTGAAGTGTATAATAATGGACTAATGGCATACACCACTCTGAACTCGTTGGTCTGTTCAAATCCCAACTCAATTCCCCCAACACCTGAGAAGAAAGCTGCAATGTTATACTTCTCAGAGCGGTTCGAACTTACAGAATTTGTCATGTAGTTACCTGCTTTCTAGAAATTTGAAAAACAATTTAAATTTAGATACTATCTATTTCAGTATCAAGATTTGGTAATAATTTTGCTTCTGTCTGATATGTCAAATGTTCTCTGTACATTTTTCTTGATCGTTCTAATATCTCATTATATTTCAATATTTCAATATTACTTATTTCAAGCATCTCCAATTCTATCTTAGTGAATTGAATTTTGTTATTTGTACCAACTATTCCAGTATCTTCAGATAAAATAAATATTACTTTAATCTCTTGTTCTTCAACAGATCCAAGGGATGGAATATGTTGCTTCATAGCTCGTCTATAATTAGTTATTTGCTCAATAATCATATTGAAATTAACTTTTGCATAGCCATCTGGAGTATTCTTTTTTAGCTCAATTATGATTGGATATTTTTCTTCCGCAACTCTTATTGAAATATCTAAGAAGTTTCTTTTAAATTCATTGTTACCTTTATCTAAATTAAAATACTCTTGATTTTTTAGATAATCTGTTTCAGTAGGATTATTTCTATCTATATTCCAATATGGATTAATCAACCAAGGATTATCAGATAAATGTTCCTCAAAAAGTTTTTCTTTTGCATCAGTTTGAGACATTAAGTGTTCAAGCTCATCAATAGCACTCAATCGACGCTTTATCAAGCTTGCATGATTTAAATCTTCTGATTTTGCAATATTCTGTATTAGTTGAATTAATAAATCTAGTTTTACTTCTATATTTAGTTCACTATCAAATGTCTTAATTAAATCATCGCCTTCCAGATTATTAATTACACCAGCAATTGAAGTAATCATAGAGTCAACTGCTTTTTCATCTAAATCTGTATCATCATCTAATCTAGTTGAAAGCAACTCAAGAAGTTTATTATTTATATCCTTTTGATTTTTAGAAAGACTTGCCAACCAATCTTTATAAGATTGGTTTTCTTTTATCCGTTTAGGTAGATTATCAACCATTCCTTCGCGACGTTTGTATCCCCATTGTTCAATCACATAGTCTCTGATGGTATCAAGATTATTAATCAACTCTTCAACTTGTGGAATAGAATCATCAAGTCCTTGTCTACTTGATGTGATGGGGTCATTTAAACCATCTATAAAGTCATCAGCTTTAATTTCTCCAACTATATAACTATTAGCAATCCTTGCATTTGCTTTGCTTTTCAAAATATCTTCATCGGCAATTTTCCCATTTGCTAGAACTATAATATTAGCAAAACTGGCACTATCTTCATTTTTTAAATCTTTAGGTGTAGTTGCCGTTCCTATCCATCCACTAATTTTTGTATCAAGAAAATAATTCTTTATATCATTGTTTTTATTATACTCTTCGAAATATTTTAAATTCGGAAACTTATGTTCTAGTCCTTCAGTTGAAAAATCTCCAAAATAAAATAAATACTCAATTTTCCCGTAATATGAATTTGAATCCAGTTCTAATTTAGTATTATTTATATATAGGTCAAAATTCATTTTTATCTGATCAATATAAAATCTCCTTGAAAGCTGAGTTTTTATATTATTAATAGTTGCATTAGTAACTTTACGACGAGTATTCGTAATTTTCACAATAAAACCCGAGGAATATGATTCATATTTTGAAAATTCACTAGGAAGATCAACTTGTTCAATGTTCGCTTCATAACTATCACTAGAAATCATATCTCTATATTTTAGAGTAAAGTTAATCCATTTTTTAGATCCAGAGTTCTTAGAATATACTGTATATTCATCACCTAAACTGAATGCTGCTAATTTGCCAATACCCTTTTTCCCCATTGGTTTTCGTTCAGATAAACCATTAAATGGAGTTTCCATCTGCTTTTCAGAGCCAATAATTGCATACTTATTTTCTAACTCTTCAAAAGAAAGCCCCTTACCATTATCCACAATAGAGATGGAATCATCGGATAAGTGTATATCCACTCTTGTAGCATATGCATCATATGAGTTTGCTACTAATTCCGCCAATGCAGGCGGAGTTGTTGAATACAAATTTCTTCCTAAATGTGTCACAGCATTATTTGCAATAGAAAATTTTAAACTAGACATTGCCTACCTCTTCTAAGTGTTTAAAAATACTCTTACCAATTACTTCACCTAATTTTGGAGGAACCGCATTACCAATTTGAAGTGCAACTTGGGATATTGGATAGTTATCACCTTTTTTAGGATCTACAAACTCATAATTTAACGGAAAAGTCTGTAAAAGCGCTCCTTCACGCAGACTTAATGCTCTATCTTGTTCTGGATGTCCAAATCTCCCATTACCTATTCCAGGAAACTGAGTAGTAATCGTATTAGCTGGTTTGTCCCATTCTAAGCGACCATATACAGAACCAAATGACTTCCCGCTCTCTTTCTTATAAGCTTCCAAAAGTAAGTCTTTATCCCAATCTCTCCAAGTGCCTCCAGGCTTAGATTGTCTAATCCTTTTTAAATTTAAAGCTGACAAGTTTCTACTCCTATGGAGTGGATCTTGAACATAAGTCTCACCAGCTCTTATTTCAGGTAAATTTCCAATAGTATCTCGTAGAGTAGGGTAATTATTGGGGCTAAACTCTGGTTCAAGTAAAGATATATCTCCAAATTTCGAGGCGAGGAGAAGAAGTCGTTTTCTCTTTTGTGGCACACCATAATCAGGAGCATACACAACTTTATAAGTTACCTTATAGCCGTTCTTTTCCAATATATCCTGAAAACGATGAAAAACTTCTCTACTTTGCATCTGAGGAACATTTTCCATTGATACGATATCTGGTTTTACAAGCTCAATTTGTCTACCAAAATAATCCAAAAGATCCATTTTTTTTAATGTGTTCTCATTGTTTTGATATTTATGGCTATACGAAGAGAACGGCTGACAAGGAGCACAGCCAATCAATACCTTTATATCCGTATCCTTTGGATACAAATTTGAGATTTCTCTATCATCAATTTCTTTAACATCTTTTAAAATAAATGTAGCATCGTTATTATACTCATAGGCAAATTTGCTTTTTTCATCAATGTCATATCCTGCAATAACATTAATACCTGTTTTTTGAATACCATATGTTAGACCGCCTACGCCACAAAATAAATCAATTGCATTTATTTTCATATCGGCCTCCTGTTACTTTTTTGCTTTTTATCATTCATTATATCATAAATCAACTTAAAAATCAGTTGTGAAATCAAGTCAAATTCACAACTGATTTTAATAACTTACACCAGTTTCCTCATCTCATCAATCCGCGCTACTGTCGCATCGTACTTGGCTTGGTAGTCGGCTTGTTTGTCGCGTTCTTTTTGGACGACTTCTGGTTTGGCGTTGGCTACGAAGCGCTCATTAGAGAGTTTCTTACCGACCATATCCAGTTCTTTCTGCCACTTGGCTAGTTCTTTTTCGAGACGAGCTAGCTCTTCCTCGATATTGAGGAGGTCTGCCAGCGGCAGATAGATTTCTGCGCCTGTGATGATACTGGACATGACCAGCTCTGGCACGGCAAGGTCTGCTGCGATTTCCAAATGCTCAGGATTGGTGAAGCGCTTGATGTAGTTGACATTATCCTTGAAGAAGGTTTCCAGCGCGCTGTCTGTCGTCTTAATCAAGATGGTAATCGGCTTGCTTGGCGCCACATTGACCTCAGCTCTGCTATTGCGCACCGAACGGATCAGATCCTTAAGAGCTTCCACGCCAGCTGCTGCCTCGGCATTTTCAAACTCTGGACGAACCACTGGATAAGCCGCTGTCACAATGGTGCCTTCTGAGATTTGACCAAAGATTTCCTCGGTCACGAAAGGCATGATTGGGTGAAGCAGGCGCAAGATTTGGTCCAGCGTGTAAAGGAGGACAGAGCGAGTGATGACTTTCTCGTCGTCATTGTCGCTGTATAGCACTTCCTTAGTCAGCTCCACATACCAGTCGGCAAATTCATCCCAGATGAAGTTGTAGAGGATGTGACCAGCCACACCAAACTCAAACTTATCGAAGTTTTCAGTGACCTTGCTAATGGTTTCGTTGAGGTTGTGGAGAATCCAGCGGTCAGTGACATTGCCTGCCTGACCAGCCGCCACCTGAGCGACATTCTCACGCGCCACATCTAGCGTCAAGCCTTCATTATTCATGAGGATATAGCGGGAAATGTTCCAGATTTTATTAATGAAGTTCCAAGAAGCATCCATCTTTTCATAGCTGAAGCGGACGTCTTGGCCAGGGGCAGAGCCGTTTGACAGGAACCAACGCAGGCTATCTGTTCCGTACTTATCAATAACATCCATTGGATCAATCCCATTTCCCAGTGACTTGGACATCTTACGTCCTTCCTCATCACGAATGAGACCATGAATCAAGGCATTTTTGAATGGCGACTTGCCAGTAAATTCCAAACCTTGGAAAATCATCCGAGATACCCAGAACGGGATAATATCATAACCAGTCACCAAGGTTGAGGTTGGGTAATAGCGCTTGAAGTCTGCAGAGTCAACATCAGGCCAGCCCATGGTTGAGAATGGCCAAAGGGCTGAGCTGAACCAAGTATCCAAGACGTCTTCGTCCTGAGTCCAACCGTCGCCTTCCGGCGCTTCCTCACCAACATAGATTTCGCCGTCTGCATTGTACCAGGCTGGGATTTGGTGACCCCACCAGAGCTGACGGGAAATGACCCAGTCATGGACGTTTTCCATCCATTGCAGGAAGGTATCGTTGAAGCGTGGCGGGTAGAACTCAACCTTGTCTTCTGTATCTTGGTTGGCAATGGCATTCTTAGCCAATTGGTCCATCTTGACGAACCATTGGGTAGATAGACGCGGCTCAACCATAACGCCAGTCCGCTCTGAGTGACCAACACTGTGGACACGTTTTTCGATTTTAACCAGAGCACCGATTTCTTCTAGCTTAGCAACGACTGCCTTACGAGCTTCAAAACGGTCCATGCCTGCAAATTCAAAGGCCAAGTCATTCATAGTTCCGTCGTCGTTCATAACGTTGACTTGTGGTAAGTTATGGCGTTGACCAACCAAGAAGTCATTTGGATCGTGAGCAGGCGTGATTTTCACGACACCCGTACCAAACTCAGGATCTGCGTGTTCATCGGCCACGATTGGAATTAGTTTATTAGCAATTGGAAGGACTACATTTTTACCAATCAAGTCCTTATAGCGTGGGTCTTTTGGATTGACCGCAACCGCAACATCCCCAAACATAGTCTCAGGCCGAGTGGTCGCAACTTCAAGAGCTTGTGAGCCGTCTTCTAGCATATAGTTCATGTGGTAGAAGGCACCTTCCACGTCCTTGTGGATAACCTCGATATCAGACAGGGCTGTGCGAGCAGCTGGGTCCCAGTTGATGATAAACTCACCACGGTAGATCCAGCCTTTCTTGTAAAGTTCGACAAAGACCTTGCGGACGGCTTTTGACAGTCCCTCATCCAGAGTAAAACGCTCACGAGAATAGTCCACAGAGAGGCCCATCTTGCCCCATTGTTCCTTGATGGTCGTCGCGTATTCGTCTTTCCATTCCCAGACCTTATCAAGGAATTTCTCACGACCGAGGTCATAGCGGGAAATGCCTTGCTCCCGCAAGCGCTCCTCGACCTTAGCCTGAGTCGCAATCCCCGCGTGGTCCATCCCTGGTAGCCAAAGCGTATCAAAGCCTTGCATACGTTTTTGACGGATGATGATATCCTGCAAGGTCGTATCCCAAGCGTGACCAAGGTGAAGTTTACCAGTCACGTTTGGTGGTGGAATCACGATTGAATAAGGCTTAGCCTTTTGATCGCCTGAAGGCTTGAAAACATCAGCATCAAGCCATTTTTGGTAACGACCAGCCTCAACCTCGGCTGGATTGTATTTAGGTGAAAGTTCTTTAGACATGTGTGTTCTCCTTAATAATTCATTTTATTTTTTTTGTAAAATTAAATACATAGCAATTAACTTTTTCCATTTCGGGAGCTTTCTCATTTTAACAATCGTTGTTTTGTTCTTTCTTTTTCGATTTATAATAAATGAATTAATAGCAATTAAAATAGCTACCAAAAACGAAATAATCATTAATATTGGCATCCTAATATTTAATCTCTCAGAAGCTACCATGTTATTTTTCTCGAAAAGACTTGATATAAGCAAAGAAGCATATAATAAAAAAGTCAAAAGATATCCTCTCAGCTTATTGCGTTGCCATATATATTTCACTTTATCTGAAATGTATTTTGACTCAATATCTTTACCTTTTCTTAGAAAAATAACAAAATCTATTGAATTGATATAAAGCCAAATAGCCAATCCGCCTGTTATAAGCGCCCACCATTTAATATCAAATACACTAATAGTATAAACACCGATTGTAATCATTAAGATTTGAAGCAAAAATTTTAATAAACTACTACCAGTTAAAATCATCATCACTGAAAAATAAAAACGTATGAAAACAATTGTAATAAATAAATCATGATAAACTTTATTGATCTTAAAATGATTAATCAAAATACTCACAAATAATAAAAGAGAAAACGACCATGTTATTTCTCTAACTACAGAAATAATATTCTGGTATTCTTTATTATCAGAAAAATTTTTTATTCTTTTAGATCTAGGGTAGTATTTGAATAGATAGGCACCCAATAGTATTAATATCAATATTTCATAAAGATTAAAATCTAGAATCAAAAAATCCCTTACTAGTCTTGTTTTATCTAAATTTATAATTAAAAAAAGAATGGGAAACATAAATAGGTACTTAATACCAGTATAATCGAAAAATTTAAATGCCCTTTCTACAATACTACTTTGAGCTGTTATTTTAAACTTTTTTAACCTCTCAAAAAATTTTTTATTCATTCTTCCCCCTATTATATTCCTAATATGCTTGCCAAAATCCGACACAATCTTCTGAGTTCTGTTAAACTTCTCATTTTCCTGTTCTACATTATTATAAATGTTCACCTATCGTTGACTCGGTAAAACCGAGCAGCTCAAAAATCCCTTTTATGTCAGCAAAAGTTTGTCATTTTGCAAAAGAATATCCAACTGAACATCACCATTTGGAGTTGTAAACAGGATGAAGTTAGAAATCTCATTCATCGTTTACCCTCCCACTCACTCCTAAGCAAGCCATATCTCAAATCATCACAGCGATTGCCTTTAACATCTTTGCGGTCTCGGATGCGAGCTTCGAGGGTGAAGCCAAGTTTTTCTGCAACTCGTTGACTTTGAATGTTATAACCAAAGCAAGTCAGTTCTATCTTGTGAAGATCCAGTTCTTTAAAAGCTAAATCAATCAAGGCACGCGCGGCTTCTGGTACATATCCTCGCCCCCAATAGTCTGGATGCAAGGTATAGCCGATTTCTAAGACATCATCTTCGTGCCGATGGTTGAAATCAACGGAACCAATGATTTTATCCGTCCCTTTGACGACAATCCCATAGCCCGCTGGGAGATTCTCCTTTTGATTGCGCTCAGGCAGAATATGCTCCAGGTAGTAAATCTCATCTTCCAAGGTCTTGACGGGCGGAAAGCCTGCTGGGTAGGAGACTTCTGGCAGACTAGCATAGGCATGGATATCTTCGGCATCCGCCACTGTGCGGACTCGTAAGACTATACGCTCCGTTTCTAATCGTTCTGGTAATTGTGCTTGCTCCATCTTCCTACCTCACTTTCCATAAAAAAATCCCTGCCATATCCATGACAGGGACGAATGTGTTTATCCGCGGTACCACCCAATTTCGGGCAACGCCCGCAACTCTCGTCTTTGAAGTAAATACAAAGACACTTTTATTTCATTTTTAACCATCAGCAACCAGCTTTGACACATTTATGGACTTCTCAGCATCGCCACTTTCTGTAAAATGCGGGATTCAAAACACCTCTGATGAACTTATTCTATCACCTTTCCAGCGAAAAATCAATAATTTCTCTCCCCAAAAAGTCCATCTGGCAGGTCGTGAAATCCTTTGCCCGCCTGATAATTAGCGAATTTTCCCAAAAGAAACTGGTAGGCATCAAGACGACTCTCATAGCGAATGGCTGCTTCCTTGGCCCGCTCGTCCTGGTCCGCTTCATAGACTGCCTGACTCTCCTTGAGGGCCATCTCATTAATCATGACCTGGGTCTTGACCCAAGATTCAAAGTCTTGTAAAAATTCCTGTTCGTAACTCATTTTTCTCACTTTCTAACTGCAAATACCTAGTCCAAATCTCGGTAAAAATCACTGTCAATATCACGGAAAGGCTGAATGTCCTGCACATACTCCAGCACTCCCTGAAACTCGCCAGCCTTATCGCGAACTGCCGCATAGGTCACATGGACAAACTTGCCCCGTGATTCCGACTTGAACCACATCTCAAACTTGTCCCGCTCTCCCTCGCGCAGAGCCTTGAAAATCCGCCGCACCTTGTCCAAAAACTTGGGCGGGTGGCAGAGCTCGACATTGCGTCCTATCTGGGACGGCGTTCGCTTGAAAATCATCTCGTCTGCCGGCACGCTGTCATTATAATACTGGAAAATATCGTCCTTATTGACAAAGGTAATCTCCATGGGCAGATGGTCCAAAATCAGATTGGCCTCCGCAACAGACAGATATCCATGACCAAAAGGCTGCTGGGACTCCCGATTAAAGGCTTGCTCCTTCTTTTCCTTGGGCTTAAAGGAAATGGTGACCTGACCATCCGGCGTATCAATGACCTGCTGAAATCTGCCATCACTAGTCTGTTCTGTGCTGGCTGGCGCTTCGCTTCCTTCATCAGCAGCATCCCCAACTTCCTCCTCCGAGAATGAGTGCCGCGCAGGAATCCATTTCTCTGTCGGCTTGATAATGGCATAGCCATAAGCATCGCTCTCCTCAGCAATCTTGAGCCAGTCATCCTGATGGAAGGACTCGAGGAGAATCATGAGAAGGATAGACTCTTCCTTGAAAATCATAGCTTCAAACTCAGCCGCAAAAGCCTCAAACTTGTCCTTGACTTCTTGAATCGAAGTATCTGGTAGCTGCTCTGCAGCAATCTTAGCCTCTTGGAAAAGGTCTCGAATCTGGTCATCTACACCCCACATGACCTTGGGCGGCGAATCGTGGCCGTAGCTCTCCATGATTGGAAACATGAGCTCTTCCTTGCGCTGATAGTGGATATCAAACTGCCCCACCAAACTCAGCTGGCGCTGAAGTCCCTTGCAGATTTCAGGAAGAAGATCCTCATCTTCTGTCGTTTCATAGGTAGATAGGAGCCTGCGAACCCGCATAAGGGCAGCCCGCAAGGCTAAATTTTCCTGCTTAAAGACCTGAATAGGATGGCCTGGATGGTCGGTATCAGCCACCTCTACATCCTGAATGGCACCTTTAAAGAGGTTGGCATGAACATTGCAGAGGGACATGACATCTTCAAAGGTCACTCCCGTATCCGAGTTCATCAGCTCATGCTCCATCAGGCTAATCTCTATAGCGGACACACCAGCAAAATGCTCATTAAAAAGCTCCTGAACAGACTCTGCCGAAGCTCCGTTATGTAAATCCAACAAGATAGACTTGAGGACTTCAATGCGTTCAGTAGCCATGCCTAAATCCCCACCACTTCATAGCCGTTTAATTCCAGAGTTTGCTTGATTTTATTAAGGTCAATGCCATTCATACCAGCACCTTTTTTGATAGAAACCACGCGCCCGACTGTATTGCGCATAACGGGATTGGCCAGAGGCGTAAAGCCCAACTCGACCAGAACATCCAAAACTTCTGGCTGCTTCTCAATCACTTCTGCCACTGGGATAGACAAATCAATCACATTATCCATAGCTGCTCCTTCATCGTCATTTTTCTACAATTATACCATAAAAAAGCTATCAAACTCAAAGCAAAAAAAGCAGGAGTGTCTGCTCCTCTTATGCTTATTCAAAAGAAATGGAATAGCGAATTGAGATAGACATGATGACAGACTTCTGCCTTCCATTATTGCCTTAGGAAACGATAAGAAAATATAAAGCACATTTCTTCGTCTTTTTTCCCTTTTGTGATAAGCTAAGATTAGTGAATTGAAAGGGTTCTCGTATGTATCTTGCAGACTTAATGGAAAAGAGTGAAGCGGGACAGTTTATTGTCCTATCTTATTTACAGCAGCATTCTACATCTAGTTTGAAGGACGTTATGTCTGAAACCGGCTTCTCGAAAGCAACCTTGACCAAGTACATTAGCTTGATTAACGACAAGGCTATGGACCATCATGCAGCCTTATCCATCCAGCTTCAGGACGAAACACTCAGTCTGTCCATCGGACCGGATACCAAGGGACGGGACATTCGCAGACTCTTTTTGAGCAATGCTGTCAAATACCAGATTTTAAACCACTTGCTCTATCATCAGCAGTTTTTAGCCCATCAATTAGCCCAAGAGCTCATGATCAGTGAAGCAACACTCGGCCGTCATATATCTGGTTTAAATCAGATTTTATCAGAGTTTGAGCTATCTATCCAAAACGGCCGCTTAAAAGGTCCTGAGCATCAAATTCGCTATTTTTATTTCTGCCTCTTTCGCAAGGTCTGGTCCAGCCAAGATTGGGAAAAAGAACTTCAAAAACCAGAAAGAAGGCAGGAAGTTGCCGTCTTAGAAGAACTCTGCGGAGCCCAGCTCTCTCAAGGGCAGCGATTGGACTTGGCCCTTTGGGCACATATCACACAACAGCGCCTAAGAGTCAATGCCTGTCAATTCCAAAACATTGAGCAGAAAATGCAGGGCTATTTTGAGAATATCTTCTACCAGCGCTTGCATCGCCGGACAAATGATTTCTTTGCCGGTCAGCACATTACCCTGAGTCAGGAAGACGGGGAAATGATGATTTTCTTTTCATTTCTGCTTTCCCATCGGATTCTGCCTCTGCACACCATGGAGTATATACTGGGCTTTGGTGGTGAAATTGCCAGCCTGATTACGCAAATCATTCAAGAGATGAAGTCTCATGACTTGTTAGGTGACTACATTGAAGACCAAGTGACCTACGAACTCAGCCAGCTCTGCGCCCATGTCTTTCTTTTCAAAGGCTGTCTCTTGCAAGACAAATACAAGCATGACTTGGAATTGCGCCATCCTTACTTATGGAGCGAATACGATTATCGACAAGTGGCAGACACTATTTTTAGCAAACTGCCTATTTTCCAGCAGGGAACATCTCTGGATAAAAAGGTGTTGTGGGAATGGCTCCAGCTGATGGAGTACATCGCTGAAAACGACGGTCAAGTCATCAAGATAGGCATGGACTTGATAGATAGTTTTATCGTTGTTTCCAGGATGACGGCCATTTTAAGGCGATACTTAGAGTACAATCGCTTTATTACGATTGAATCCTACGACCTTACCAGAAATTATGACCTCATCATCACCAACAATCCCATCCATCAGGCCCAGCAAGTTCCCATCTATTATTTAAAAAATGACTTGGATTTGGAAGATTTGGCTCAAATCCGTCACATGATATTTCATTAAGAAACTTGGAGAAATCCAGGTTTCTTTGTGATTTTCGCACAATCTCCTCAGATTTTTTTAAAATTTTAAAAAAGTTGATGAACAAGAAAGCGCTTTATTTTATATACTAGTTACTGTAGAGGAAACATCCTCAAGATTTTTACTAGGAGGACAGTTCATGTCACAAGAAAAATACATCATGGCCATCGACCAAGGAACAACTAGTTCACGCGCCATCATCTTTAACAAAAAAGGAGAAAAAGTTAGCTCCAGTCAAAAAGAATTTACTCAGATTTTCCCTCAAGCTGGATGGGTTGAGCACAATGCCAATGAAATTTGGAACTCCGTGCAGTCTGTTATTGCCGGTGCCTTCATCGAAAGTGGAGTCAAACCTAATCAAATCGAAGCAATTGGAATCACCAACCAGCGTGAAACAACTGTCGTTTGGGATAAAAATACTGGTCTTCCTATCTATAATGCTATCGTTTGGCAGTCTCGTCAGACTGCTCCTCTGGCTGAGCAACTAAAAAGCCAAGGCTATGTGGAAAAATTCCACGAAAAGACTGGTTTGATTATTGACGCTTACTTCTCTGCTACCAAGGTTCGCTGGATTTTGGACCATGTAGAGGGAGCGCAAGAAAGAGCTGAAAAGGGCGAATTGCTCTTTGGTACCATCGATACCTGGCTAGTTTGGAAATTGACTGACGGGGCTTCTCACGTGACTGACTACTCAAATGCAGCCCGTACCATGCTCTATAACATCAAGGATCTTAAATGGGATGATGAGATTTTGGAAATCCTCAACATTCCAAAGGCTATGCTTCCAGAAGTTCGTTCTAACTCAGAAATCTATGGTAAGACTGCTCCATTCCATTTCTACGGTGGAGAAGTTCCAATCTCTGGTATGGCTGGTGACCAGCAGGCAGCTCTCTTTGGACAGTTAGCTTTTGAGCCTGGCATGGTTAAGAATACTTACGGAACTGGTTCCTTCATCATCATGAATACTGGTGAAGAGATGCAACTATCTGAAAACAACCTCTTGACAACCATCGGCTACGGTATCAACGGCAAAGTTTACTATGCCTTAGAAGGTTCTATCTTCATTGCTGGAAGTGCTATTCAATGGCTGCGTGACGGTCTTCGAATGGTTGAAAATTCACCAGAATCTGAAAAATATGCTCTCGATTCTCACAACAATGACGAAGTCTATGTCGTACCTGCCTTTACAGGTCTAGGCGCTCCGTATTGGGATCAAAATGCACGTGGATCTGTCTTTGGCTTGACCCGCGGAACCAGCAAGGAAGACTTTATCAAGGCTACTCTGCAATCCATCGCTTACCAAGTACGAGACATCATTGATACTATGCAGGTGGATGCCAAGACTGCTATTCAAGTCCTCAAAGTTGATGGCGGTGCTGCTATGAACAACTTCCTCATGCAGTTCCAGGCTGACATATTGGGAATCGATATTGCTCGTGCTAAAAACTTAGAAACAACTGCTCTCGGTGCAGCCTTCTTGGCAGGCCTGTCAGTAGGTTACTGGAAAGACTTAGACGAACTCCGCACTCTCAATGAAACTGGAGAACTCTTTGAACCATCTATGAATGAATCCCGCAAGGAACAACTCTACAAAGGATGGAAAAAAGCCGTTAAGGCAACCCAAGTCTTTGCAGAAATCGACGACTGATACTGATTTATATTTTGATAATCAAGTCAGTAGAAGCATGAAACGACTAAGTTAGAAAGTGTATAAATATGGAATTTTCAAAGAAAACACGTGAATTATCGATAAAAAAAATGCAGGAACGCACCTTGGACCTCCTGATTATCGGCGGTGGGATTACTGGTGCTGGAGTAGCCCTGCAAGCTGCAGCTAGTGGCCTGGAGACCGGTCTGATTGAAATGCAGGACTTTGCCGAAGGGACTTCTAGCCGTTCTACCAAACTGGTCCACGGTGGTCTTCGTTACCTCAAACAATTCGACGTAGAGGTGGTCTCAGATACAGTTTCTGAGCGTGCAGTGGTACAGCAAATTGCCCCTCATATTCCAAAACCAGATCCTATGCTCCTTCCAGTCTATGAAGAAGATGGCGCTACCTTCAGCCTCTTCCGCCTCAAAGTGGCTATGGACCTCTACGACCTCTTAGCCGGTGTTAACAACACTCCTGCTGCCAACAAGGTCTTGAGCAAGGAAGAAGTCTTAGAACGGGAACCTGAACTCAAGAAGGAAGGCTTAGTCGGCGGTGGTGTCTATCTTGACTTCCGCAACAACGACGCACGTCTCGTAATTGAAAATATCAAACGCGCCAACCAAGACGGTGCTCTCATTGCCAACCACGTTAAGGCAGAAGGCTTCCTCTTTGATGAATCTGGAAAGATTACAGGCGTTGTTGCGCGTGATCTCTTGACATATGAAGTCTTCGAAATCAAGGCTCGCTTGGTCATCAACACAACTGGACCTTGGAGCGACAAGGTGCGCAATCTATCAAATGACGGTGAGCAATACTCACAAATGCGTCCAACCAAGGGTGTTCACTTGGTGGTTGACTCTAGCAAGATCAAGGTTTCTCAGCCAGTCTACTTTGATACAGGCTTAGGAGACGGCCGGATGGTCTTTGTTCTTCCGCGTGAAAATAAAACCTACTTTGGTACGACTGACACTGACTACACTGGTGACCTGGAGCATCCAAAAGTAACACAAGAAGATGTAGATTACCTCTTGGGCATTGTCAATAATCGCTTCCCAGAAGCAAACATCACGATTGACGATATCGAAAGCAGCTGGGCGGGTCTTCGTCCTCTGATTGCAGGAAACAGCGCTTCTGACTACAATGGCGGAAACAACGGTACCATTAGCGACGAAAGCTTCAATGCACTGATTGCGACCGTTGAAAGCTATTTGGCTAAAGAAAAATCCCGTGAGGATGTCGAGGCGGCTGTTACGCAACTCGAAAGCAGCACTTCTGAAAAACACTTGGATCCATCTGCTGTGTCCCGCGGTTCCAGCTTAGAACGTGATAACAATGGCCTCTTGACCCTTGCTGGCGGTAAAATCACAGACTATCGTAAGATGGCGGAAGGTGCTATGGAGCGCGTGGTTGACATCCTCAAAGCAGAATTCGACCGTAGCTTCAAGCTCATCAACTCTAAGACCTACCCTGTTTCAGGCGGAGAGCTTAATCCAGCAAATGTGGATTCCGAAATCGAAGCTTTTGCTCAACTTGGTGTCTCACGTGGCTTAGACAGCAAAGAAGCCTTCTATCTTGCAAACCTTTACGGCTCCAATGCTCCTAAAGTCTTTGCCCTCGCTCACAGCATCGAGCAAGCACTAGGTCTCAGCCTAGCGGATACCTTGTCACTGCATTATGCTATGCGTAACGAATTAGCACTCAGCCCTGTTGACTTCTTGCTTCGCCGGACAAACCATATGCTCTTTATGCGGGATAGCTTAGATGCTATTGTAGAGCCTGTTCTGGATGAAATGGGACGATTCTACGACTGGACAGAAGAAGAAAAAGCAGCTTATCGAAACGATGTTCAAGCTGCCCTTGCAAATAACGATTTAGAAGAATTAAAAAAATAGAAAATACGAGAAGAGGCGGTAGGCAAAACAACTGTCTGCCTCCCCTTCTTTTAAATGGAGTAACATAAATGATGAAAGAAATATTTGGCGAATTTTTAGGAACACTGCTCTTGCTCCTTTTGGGAAATGGTGTAGTTGCAGGTGTGGTTCTTCCCAAAACCAAGAGCCACAATTCAGGCTGGATTGTGATTACCATGGGATGGGGGATTGCTGTTGCCATCGCTGCTTTTGTATCTGGCAACCTTGGCCCAGCCCATCTGAATCCTGCCCTAACTATCGGAGTAGCTCTGAAAGGTGATTTGCCTTGGGCATCTGTTCTTCCTTACATCCTCGCTCAGTTTGCAGGTGCTATGGTCGGACAGTTCCTCGTCTTCCTGCAGTTCAAACCTCACTATCTAGCTGAAGAAAATCCGGCTAACGTCCTGGGTACATTCAGCACAGGCCCAGCTATCAAAGATACCTTCTCTAACCTGATTAGTGAAATCCTTGGAACCTTTGTCCTTGTGCTGACTATCTTCGCTCTCGGACTTTATAAGCTGCAAGCAGGCATTGGTACTTTTGCTGTCGGAACATTGATTGTCGGGATTGGTCTATCACTCGGTGGAACAACTGGCTATGCCCTCAACCCGGCTCGTGACTTAGGACCTCGCATCATGCACAGTATCCTTCCCATTCCAAACAAAGGAAATGGCGATTGGAGCTATGCTTGGATTCCAGTTATCGGACCAATTATTGGTGCCGTCCTTGCAGTCCTAGTCTTCGGTTTATTCTAATATAACTTATTGCTATTTGAGAACACTTGACGAGTGTTCTTTTTTTTACTAAGTGATTAGACGGAGACTAACCTTCCGAACTTACTCTTCCGATAAAAACCATTGTAATTTTGACAAAAGAAAAGACTTAGCCCTGTATTACAAGAAAACTAAGTCCTTTTTAGAATGATTTTGTCAGCTCTTGCGAGCTGCTTACGATTAACTCAAACGAGAGCTATCTCTCTTGGATAATTTCACCACTGCTTCGGTCCGAGCAGTATGCGGAAACATATCAACCGACTGGATATAGTGAACATCGTAGACCTGACAGAGCTTGACTAAATCCCGAGCCAGAGTTGAGACATTACAGGAAACGTAGACCATCTTCTCAGGTGTATAGCGGACAATTGTCTCCAGCAGCTTATCGTCCAGACCAGTTCGCGGCGGATCAACAATCAAGGCATTCGCCCGATAGCCCTCAGCATACCAGCGAGGAATAATCTCCTCTGCCGTCCCAGTCTCGTATAGCGTATTGGTAAAGCCCATCCGTTTCGCATTGCGCTTGGCGTCTTCAATGGCCTCAGGGATGATGTCCATGCCACGCAGAGACTTAACCCTTTTAGCAAAGGCAAAGCCGATGGTCCCCACTCCGCAATAAGCATCAATCAAATGGTCTTCTTTCGTCACATCCAACGCCTTGACCGCCTCCCCGTAGAGCACCTCTGTCTGCTCAGGATTGAGCTGATAGAAAGCTCGAGGTGATAGGGAGAACTCATAGTCCAGCACTCCTTCTTGAATATCCTTCTCGCCCCAGATAATCTCTGTCTTATCCCCATAAATTTCACTGGACTTGCTCGTATGATAATTGACCGCCACTGTCTCCAGCTCTGGAAATTCAGCCACTAGGTCTCGGACGACTGGAGAAAAGTCTAGCTTGCGCCCCGTCACAAAAATCATCTGCACCTGACCTGTCTTTCTAGCCCTGCGAATCATGACCGTTCGTACCCCAGCAGTCTTTCTCTCATCATAGATGGGCAGCCTATACTTGCCTAAAAGCCGAGCTACCTTATTTATGATCTTTTGCGTTACCTTGTCCTGAACCAGACAGTTTTTCAGCGAGACCAGATAGTGGGAATTCTGGGCATAGAGCCCAGCCTTGACCTCATCCTTGAACTTCCGAGTCTGAAACTGCAACTTGGCCCGATAATAGAGCGGCTCCTGCATACCAATGGTCGGACGAATCTCGTAGTTTTCGTAACCAGCTGGCGCAAACTTTTTCAAGGCCTGACGCAGCAAATCTTCCTTAAACTCCAACTGCTTGTCATAGTGGAGGTGCATGATTTGACAGCCCCCACAGCTATCATAAATCTCACAAGGCGCTTCCACCCGGAATTTCGAGCGCTTGTTAATTGTTAAGAGCTTGGCCTCGATAAAATTACGCTGAACCCTGGTCACCTGACAGTAGACTTCCTCACCCTTCAAAGCCCCTGGCACAAAGACCAGCGTTTTCTTATAAAATCCAATCCCTTCCCCATTAATCCCCATTTTCTTAATTTTCAAAGGGATTCTTTGCTTCACTTTCACATTCATGATTCTATTATACCACGCTGCCTCGCATTAGTTGAGAATATGTTACAATAAAAGTATGAAAGCAGAAAAAACATCCCTTCCAGTAGACCATTTTCCTGAGCAAATACGAACTTATCTAGAGGGAGCCACTTTTTACGACAGCTCCTCACATTCTGTAGCCAGTGTTTTCTATGCCGATACGGGCTATTATTTGAAAATCGATCAAAAAGGCCAGTTAGCACAAGAAGCCACACTTGCCAAATGGTTTGAAGAGCAAGGACTCGGTGTGCCGGTCATTCACTACCTAACAGCAGATAAAGACTACTTACTGACTAAAGAAGCCGAGGGTAAGGACGCCCTAGCCTTTCTCCAACAGCCAGAAGAACTTTGCCAAACGATGGCTGTCACACTCAGAAAACTTCACAGCCTCCAACCCCAGCATTTCCCAATCCAGCATCGCCTCCAACACTATAAAGAACAAGCAGAGGAAAATTACCATAAAGGTTGCTTTTATCAAAAAGCTTTACTGCCTCAGTTTCATATCCAAAGCCGTGAGGAAGCATATCAGCTTATCCAAGAACAGGGACACTTACTGACGGTGGATGCCTTGATTCACGGAGATGCCTGCTTACCCAATTTCATTTTGAAAGACGCAGCAACCTTCTCCTGCTTTATTGACCTTGGACTCGCTGGCCTTAGTGATCGCCACCTTGACCTTTACTGGGCAATCTGGTCTCTTACTTATAATTTATCTGACCCCCAATACGCAGAGCTCTTTCTTGACTACTATGGCCAGAAGGATGTTGATACAGACAAACTGCGCTTGATAGCTGCCTTTGAAGCATTTGGCTAAAAGAAAGGATTCTACCAAAATCTCTTATGAAAATCACAAAAATCGAAAAGAAAAAAAGACTCTACCTCTTGGAGTTGGACGGCAGTGAAAAGCTCTATATTACAGAAGACACCATCGTCCGCTTCATGCTGTCCAAAGGAATGGAAATCACAGAGCAGGAACTATCAGAAATTCAAGACTATGCCCAATTTTCTTACGGAAAAAATCTAGCCCTCTATCATCTCTCCTTCAAGCAAAGAACTGCTAAGGAAGTTAAAGACTACTTAACGCCGCACGACATCCAACCAGAAATCATCAGTCAGGTCTTGGACAATCTAAAAAAGGATAATTGGATTAATGATAGAAAGTATGCTAATTCTTTTATCCAATCCAACCTTCTCACTGGTGACAAAGGCGCTTTTGTTCTAAAGCAAAAACTCAGTCAAAAAGGGATTTCTAGCACTATCATAGAAGAGGAATTAAACCAGTTTGATTTTACTGTACTAACAGACAAGGTTGCCGAAAAGCTGCTCAAAAAACACCAAGGAAAACTGCCCAGCAAGGCTTTACAAGATAAAATACTTCAATCTTTGATAAACAAAGGTTTTTCCTATAGCCAAGCCAAAACTGCCTATCAGCATTTGCAAATCGAAGAGGACCAAGAAAATCAGCAAGAGCTTCTCTATAAAGAGCTAGACAAGCAATACCGCAAGTACTCAAAAAAGTATGACGGATATGACTTAAAACAGCGTCTGACCCAAGCTCTCGCTCGCAAAGGCTATGATTTCTCCGACATCGCTAGCGCTCTGAGAGAATATCTTTAAGATTTTCTATGAAAACTTATGCATTTCTATGAAAATATGTTACAATAAAGAAGATAAACTTATAAATTGTAGAAAGTTGGTAAGTTATGAAACTTCCAAAAGAAGGCGACTTTATTACAATTCAAAGTTATAAGCATGATGGGAATCTTCACCGCACCTGGCGAGATACCATGGTACTAAAGACAACAGAAAACGCCATTATTGGCGTTAATGACCACACACTGGTAACAGAAAGTGATGGCCGACGTTGGGTAACACGTGAACCTGCCATTGTCTATTTTCATAAAAAATACTGGTTTAATATCATTGCCATGATTCGAGACAATGGAACTTCATACTACTGCAACCTAGCCAGTCCTTACTATCTGGATAATGAAGCTCTAAAATACATTGACTATGATTTAGACATCAAAGTCTTTGCTGATGGTGAAAAACGCCTGTTGGATGTAGAAGAATATGAACGCCACAAAAGACAGATGCACTATTCTGATGATTTGGATTTCATTCTCAAAGAAAATGTCAAAATCCTAGTTGATTGGATTAACAACGGAAGAGGTCCATTTTCAGATGCTTATGTCAATATTTGGTACAAACGTTATGTTGAACTAAAGAATCGATAAAGTTGTCAAAGAGCGTAAGCTCTTTTTCTTTTATCTAATTCGGCCTCACTAGAGGTCAAATTCTTGCAATCTCAAGCATTTTCGGGTATCATATAAGAAAATCCAGACTGTAAGAAAGGAGTCTCCCATGGCATTTACAAATACTCTCGGACGATATGCCAGCTTTGGCATCATGACGAGCCTCCCTGAAGAAATTGTCGATTCATTCTGGTACATCATTGATAACAATCTCAAAGGAGTCTTCGATCTTCGCCCAGTCCTCAAGTTCGAAATCATCAATAGCCAAGGAAGAGTATCTCTTCGCTTCTCACAAAAGAACTTCAACACCATTATTTCATTTGACTTAAACTATCAATTTGACCCTTTCTTTCCTAGAAAAGTCTACATCGTTGATAACAAGGGTAAAGAAACCATTATGCTATCTGACGAATACTCTTTGATGTAGTAAATCAAACTCAGCACATATAAAAACCTCTGAAAGCAACAAACACTGCTATCAGAGGTTTTTATCTTTAATATTACTCATCTCAAACGGAAAGTACATTCGAGCAGAATGATAGATGCAAAACACCCGAAACACTAGTCTTTAAAATCAATCTAAAGACAGTTAAATAATCAAATCTCTTGCTCCCTAATATAAATAAACACAAAGAGAAAATACAGTAGTTCTAAAAGATTGAATCTCTAATTAAAAAGAACTATAACTAAGAAATCTTAATATCAGAATATCTTAGCTAATTTATGGATACCGAACACACAATTTTATTAAAACAAAAAAGATAGATCAGTATATCTATCTTCTATGTTATCTAGTCGGGAAGACAGGATTCGAACCTGCGACACCTTGGTCCCAAACCAAGTACTCTACCAAGCTGAGCTACTTCCCGGTGCTTAAACAATCTAAAAACGGAGCCCTAAGACTTCGCTTCCAAATGCACCCTAGAGGAGTCGAACCTCTAACCGCCTGATTCGTAGTCAGGTACTCTATCCAGTTGAGCTAAGGGTGCCCACTATTCATATTAAATTAATTATAGCAAAAATAAAGAAAAATTCAAACAATTTAATGCACCCTAGAGGAGTCGAACCTCTAACCGCCTGATTCGTAGTCAGGTACTCTATCCAGTTGAGCTAAGGGTGCTCATCTTCTTCTACTGCCTCTTACAAGTCTATGCCGAGGACCGGAATCGAACCGGTACGATCGTTACCAATCGCAGGATTTTAAGTCCTGTGCGTCTGCCAGTTCCGCCACCCCGGCCGCCTCAAGCGAACGACGGGATTCGAACCCGCGACCCCCACCTTGGCAAGGTGATGTTCTACCACTGAACTACGTTCGCATCCTATTCAAAAATGCCGGCTACATGACTTGAACACGCGACCCTCTGATTACAAATCAGATGCTCTACCAACTGAGCTAAGCCGGCTCATTATTATCTTATATGCGGGTTAAGGGACTTGAACCCCCACGCCCTAAAGCGCCAGATCCTAAATCTGGTGCGTCTGCCAATTCCGCCAAACCCGCTCTTATGACCCGTACTGGGCTCGAACCAGTGACCCTTTGATTAAAAGTCAAATGCTCTACCAACTGAGCTAACGAGTCTCTTACTTTTATTGAAATCTTCTCGACTTCAACGGTCCCGACGGGAATCGAACCCGCGATCTTCGCCGTGACAGGGCGACGTGATAACCGCTACACTACGGGACCTATTCTTTTCAGAATATGGGAGTTAACGGGATCGAACCGCTGACCCTCTGCTTGTAAGGCAGATGCTCTCCCAGCTGAGCTAAACTCCCTTCGCTAAGCGACTACCATATCTCACAGGGGGCAACCCCCAACTACTTCCGGCGTTCTAGGGCTTAACTGCTGTGTTCGGCATGGGTACAGGTGTATCTCCTAGGCTATCGTCACTTAACTATTGAATTAACTGTCCTGTCCTCTCAGACAAGCCTTGTCAACTCAAAATTGAATACAATATCAAATCTCACATTTCTCTAAACCATCCGCTGCACTCTGATGAAGCTCTTATTCTAGGATAAGTCCTCGAGCGATTAGTATTAGTCAGCTCCATGTGTCACCACACTTCCACTCCTAACCTATCAACCTGATCTTCTCTCAGGGCTCTTACTAACTTGCGTTATGGGAAATCTCATCTTGAGGTGGGTTTCACACTTAGATGCTTTCAGCGTTTATCCCTTCCCTACATAGCTACCCAGCGATGCTCTTGGCAGAACAACTGGTACACCAGCGGTAAGTCCACTCTGGTCCTCTCGTACTAGGAGCAGATCCTCTCAAATTTCCTACGCCCGCGACGGATAGGGACCGAACTGTCTCACGACGTTCTGAACCCAGCTCGCGTGCCGCTTTAATGGGCGAACAGCCCAACCCTTGGGACCGACTACAGCCCCAGGATGCGACGAGCCGACATCGAGGTGCCAAACCTCCCCGTCGATGTGAACTCTTGGGGGAGATAAGCCTGTTATCCCCAGGGTAGCTTTTATCCGTTGAGCGATGGCCCTTCCATGCGGAACCACCGGATCACTAAGCCCGACTTTCGTCCCTGCTCGAGTTGTAGCTCTCGCAGTCAAGCTCCCTTATACCTTTACACTCTGCGACTGATTTCCAACCAGTCTGAGGGAACCTTTGGGCGCCTCCGTTACCTTTTAGGAGGCGACCGCCCCAGTCAAACTGCCCGTCAGACACTGTCTCCGTAGATGATAAACCTACCGGGTTAGAGTGGCCATAACACAAGGGTAGTATCCCAACAACGCCTCCATCGAAACTGGCGTCCCGATTTCATAGGCTCCTACCTATCCTGTACATGTGGCACAGACACTCAATATCAAACTGCAGTAAAGCTCCATGGGGTCTTTCCGTCCTGTCGCGGGTAACCTGCATCTTCACAGGTACTAAAATTTCACCGAGTCTCTCGTTGAGACAGTGCCCAAATCATTACGCCTTTCGTGCGGGTCGGAACTTACCCGACAAGGAATTTCGCTACCTTAGGACCGTTATAGTTACGGCCGCCGTTTACTGGGGCTTCAATTCATACCTTCGCGTTTCCGCTAAGCACTCCTCTTAACCTTCCAGCACCGGGCAGGCGTCACCCCCTATACATCATCTTACGATTTAGCAGAGAGCTGTGTTTTTGATAAACAGTTGCTTGGGCCTATTCACTGCGGCTGACCAAAGTCAGCACCCCTTCTCCCGAAGTTACGGGGTCATTTTGCCGAGTTCCTTAACGAGAGTTCTCTCGCTCACCTGAGGCTACTCGCCTCGACTACCTGTGTCGGTTTGCGGTACGGGTAGAGTATGATACAACGCTAGAAGCTTTTCTTGGCAGTGTGACATCACTCACTCGCTACTAAACTTCGCTCCCCATCACAGCTCAACGTTAGAGGTATAAGCATTTGACTCATACCACGCCTCACTGCTTAGACGTACATCCATTCGTACGCACGAGTTAGCCTACTGCGTCCCTCCATCACTTCATACTCTAGTACAGGAATCTCAACCTGTTGGCCATCGGATACACCTTTCGGTCTCTCCTTAGGTCCCGACTAACCCAGGGCGGACGAGCCTTCCCCTGGAAACCTTAGTCTTACGGTGGACAGGATTCTCACCTGTCTTGCGCTACTCATACCGGCATTCTCACTTCTATGCGTTCCAGCGCTCCTCACGGTACACCTTCTCCACACATAGAACGCTCTCCTACCATACCTATAAAAGGTATCCACAGCTTCGGTAAATTGTTTTAGCCCCGGTACATTTTCGGCGCAGGGTCACTCGACTAGTGAGCTATTACGCACTCTTTGAATGAATAGCTGCTTCTAAGCTAACATCCTAGTTGTCTGTGCAACCCCACATCCTTTTCCACTTAACAATTATTTTGGGACCTTAGCTGGTGGTCTGGGCTGTTTCCCTTTCGACTACGGATCTTAGCACTCGCAGTCTGACTGCCGACCATAATTCATTGGCATTCGGAGTTTATCTGAGATTGGTAATCCGGGATGGACCCCTCACCCAAACAGTGCTCTACCTCCAAGAATCTTCATGTCGACGCTAGCCCTAAAGCTATTTCGGAGAGAACCAGCTATCTCCAAGTTCGTTTGGAATTTCTCCGCTACCCACAAGTCATCCAAGCACTTTTCAACGTGCCCTGGTTCGGTCCTCCAGTGCGTTTTACCGCACCTTCAACCTGCTCATGGGTAGGTCACATGGTTTCGGGTCTACATCATGATACTAAAGCGCCCTATTCAGACTCGGTTTCCCTACGGCTCCGTCTCTTCAACTTAACCTCGCATCATAACGTAACTCGCCGGTTCATTCTACAAAAGGCACGCTCTCACCCATGAACGGGCTCGAACTTGTTGTAGGCACACGGTTTCAGGTTCTATTTCACTCCCCTCCCGGGGTGCTTTTCACCTTTCCCTCACGGTACTGGTTCACTATCGGTCACTAGGGAGTATTTAGGGTTGGGAGATGGTCCTCCCAGATTCCGACGGGATTTCACGTGTCCCGCCGTACTCAGGATACTGCTAGGTACAGAATCTATTTAAAATACGAGGCTCTTACTCTCTTTGGCTGACTTTCCCAAGTCATTCTTCTATAAATTCTGAGTCCACAGCGCAGTCCTACAACCCCGAAGAGTAAACTCTTCGGTTTGCCCTTCTGCCTCTTCGCTCGCCGCTACTAAGGCAATCGCTTTTGCTTTCTCTTCCTGCAGCTACTTAGATGTTTCAGTTCACTGCGTCTTCCTCCTCATTCCCTTAACAGAAATGGGTAACAGGCATCAACCTGTTGGGTTCCCCCATTCGGACATCTCCGGATCGAAGCTTACTTACAGCTCCCCGAGGCATTTCGTCGTTTGTCACGTCCTTCATCGGCTCCTAGTGCCAAGGCATCCACCGTGCGCCCTTACTAACTTAACCTTATTTTGACCTTTCAGTCTTAAACTCATTAATATTCACAGCGTTTTCGGTTTATTTTCTTGTTACTATTTGATATCGGTATTCAATTTTCAATGGACAAGTTCTTTATCTAGTCAAACTAGATAATGGAGCCTAGCGGGATCGAACCGCTGACCTCCTGCGTGCAAAGCAGGCGCTCTCCCAGCTGAGCTAAGGCCCCACATAGCCCTCTCAAAACTAAACAAGACGCAAGTGCATTCCGTGTGTCCTTACGGACTCCTTAGAAAGGAGGTGATCCAGCCGCACCTTCCGATACGGCTACCTTGTTACGACTTCACCCCAATCATCTATCCCACCTTAGGCGGCTGGCTCCTTACGGTTACCTCACCGACTTCGGGTGTTACAAACTCTCGTGGTGTGACGGGCGGTGTGTACAAGGCCCGGGAACGTATTCACCGCGGCGTGCTGATCCGCGATTACTAGCGATTCCGACTTCATGTAGGCGAGTTGCAGCCTACAATCCGAACTGAGACTGGCTTTCAGAGATTAGCTTGCCGTCACCGGCTTGCGACTCGTTGTACCAGCCATTGTAGCACGTGTGTAGCCCAGGTCATAAGGGGCATGATGATTTGACGTCATCCCCACCTTCCTCCGGTTTATTACCGGCAGTCTCGCTAGAGTGCCCAACTGAATGATGGCAACTAACAATAGGGGTTGCGCTCGTTGCGGGACTTAACCCAACATCTCACGACACGAGCTGACGACAACCATGCACCACCTGTCACCTCTGTCCCGAAGGAAAACTCTATCTCTAGAGCGGTCAGAGGGATGTCAAGACCTGGTAAGGTTCTTCGCGTTGCTTCGAATTAAACCACATGCTCCACCGCTTGTGCGGGCCCCCGTCAATTCCTTTGAGTTTCAACCTTGCGGTCGTACTCCCCAGGCGGAGTGCTTAATGCGTTAGCTGCGGCACTAAGCCCCGGAAAGGGCCTAACACCTAGCACTCATCGTTTACGGCGTGGACTACCAGGGTATCTAATCCTGTTTGCTCCCCACGCTTTCGAGCCTCAGCGTCAGTTACAGACCAGAGAGCCGCTTTCGCCACCGGTGTTCCTCCATATATCTACGCATTTCACCGCTACACATGGAATTCCACTCTCCCCTTCTGCACTCAAGTTAAACAGTTTCCAAAGCATACTATGGTTAAGCCACAGCCTTTAACTTCAGACTTATCTAACCGCCTGCGCTCGCTTTACGCCCAATAAATCCGGACAACGCTCGGGACCTACGTATTACCGCGGCTGCTGGCACGTAGTTAGCCGTCCCTTTCTGGTAAGATACCGTCACAGTGTGAACTTTCCACTCTCACACCCGTTCTTCTCTTACAACAGAGCTTTACGATCCGAAAACCTTCTTCACTCACGCGGCGTTGCTCGGTCAGGGTTCCCCCCATTGCCGAAGATTCCCTACTGCTGCCTCCCGTAGGAGTCTGGGCCGTGTCTCAGTCCCAGTGTGGCCGATCACCCTCTCAGGTCGGCTATGTATCGTCGCCTTGGTGAGCCGTTACCTCACCAACTAGCTAATACAACGCAGGTCCATCTGGTAGTGATGCAATTGCATCTTTCAATTAATTATCATGCGATAAGCAATTTCATGCGGTATTAGCTATCGTTTCCAATAGTTATCCCCCGCTACCAGGCAGGTTACCTACGCGTTACTCACCCGTTCGCAACTCATCCAAGAAGAGCAAGCTCCTCTCTTCAGCGTTCTACTTGCATGTATTAGGCACGCCGCCAGCGTTCGTCCTGAGCCAGGATCAAACTCTCATTAAAAAGTTTGAGTTCGCACTCATTACTGTCCACTGACAGATTTATTTTCGTTTTTTGACAGGTTACATATCTCTATGTCACCCTGCACTTGGTTCGTCTTGTTCAGTTTTCAAAGGGCTTTGTCTTTCGCGACAACTATATTAGTATATCACCTATACCCACCAACTGTCAATACCTTTTTTAATCTTTTTTGATTTTTTTAAAGTTTATTTTTCAGTTCTAAGTATAAAGTTAATTTCTTTGTGAGCAGGAAGCTGGTTTATGCCACCTGAGTGCATGACTTTCTATAATCTAAAAAGGTTGAGAAACTTGCTCTCAACCTTTTTAGATTATTTATTTGACTTCTAACAGGCCAATATCTCCATCCTCACGACGGTATATAACATTTGTGCTGCTGTCCTCAGCATCGGAATAGATAAAGAAATCATGTCCCAATAAATCCATCTGCAGAATCGCTTCTTCCAAGTCCATTGGCTTCAAATCTATGTGTTTTGAACGAACAACTTTTGACGGAATTTCTTCTGCTTCTTCAGCAAAGGAATCTGTGAAAAGCTGACTTGTAGCAACTTTATTGCGATTCTTTCTTTCAATCTTGGTCTTATTTTTGCGGATTTGGCGCTCAATCTTATCTGTGACCAAATCAATTGATCCATACATGTCCTGAGAGATATCTTCTGCACGAAGAGTGATGGAGCCTAGCGGAATTGTTACTTCCACTTTCGCAGTCTTTTCACGGTAAACCTTGAGGTTCACACGCGCATCAAGTTCTTGCTCTGCTTGGAAATACTTCTCAATCTTCTCAAGTTTAGAAACTACGTAGTCACGGAGAGCATCTGTTACTTCTAGGTTTTCACCACGGATACTATATTTAAGCATATAAGTACCTTCTTTCTAAACATAAATGTTTTATTTATAATATCATTATAACGCTTTCATTCCTTTTTTGCAAATTTTTTCTTATCTTGCGATTGAAAATGTCAAAATTTCTTTCACTCCTGCTTCCAGCAAGATTTGCTTGGCTAATTGCAAGGTTTTTCCAGTCGTATAGATATCATCAACCAGCAAAATTTTATCCGGCAAATCAACTCCATTCTTAATTTTAAAAGCCTGCTGCGTCTGCAGACGCTCCTCACGTGTCTTGCTCGACTGTGCTAGGGTGTCTTTTTTCTCTAAGATATCTCTGTATGACAAGTTTGCAGCATCTAAAATCCCCTGAACTTGATTAAAACCTCTCACTTGAAATTTTTCGATACTGACTGGAATCGGAACAATGGTATGCTCTCTAAACATTTTGACTGCTTTTTTAGCTGCTTTTGCAAATACAAAGCGCAATACATAGTCTCCCTGAAACTTGAATTGACTGAAATATTCCTTCATTGCTTCATTATAGGTAAATAGTGACTGATGCTGGACTTGATTCCCCTCTTTCTCCCATTTTTGGCAATCTGCACATAAATCTGATTGCCCGTTTCGAAAACAGCGTGGGCAATGCTCTTCAGATATGCGTTCAAAATTTTGATAACAAGTGGAGCAGCAGCTTGGTCCTTCTTCTTTTAATAGAAAAAGCCGTAAAAAACTGCCTTTCTCCTTAATTTGCTCCTTACATAAAAGACACTCTGTCATAATCCCGCCTCCTTATTCATATCTCTCATTTCCCGAATTGCCTTTTCCATAGCAAGGGTAGTCCCATCATGAAAAAATAGCAACTGTCCAGTCGGTCTATCCATACT
The DNA here is from genome assembly GCF_013343115.1 of Streptococcus sanguinis. Lineage (NCBI taxonomy): Bacteria > Bacillati > Bacillota > Bacilli > Lactobacillales > Streptococcaceae > Streptococcus > Streptococcus sanguinis. The sequence goes on along the minus strand of NZ_CP054570.1, from coordinate 327,349 downwards.
ACGGCCAACTCGGCCTGAAATCTGAACCAGAGCACTACGACTGAACAGGCGATGATTGGCTTCCAAGACAAAAACATCTACACCAGGAAAGGTTACTCCACGCTCTAAGATAGTCGTTGTCACCAAAATAGTGATCTCCTTGCGACGAAACTGCTCGACAATCTCTAGGCGATTTTCTGTTGTGGAGGCGACAAAAGCCAGTTTTTCATCAGGCAGAGCTATCTGCAAAGCATGAGCAAAATCCTCTCCTCTTTGAATTTCTGCAGCAAATATTAAGAGAGGAAATTGGGTCTCCCTCTGTTTTTCTATATAGTTCAAAAGTTTAGGTGCTATTTTCTTCTTCTGAAGATGTTTTTGAAAATCAGATAACCAAATTTTCTGAGGGATGGTCAAGGGATTACCATGAAATCTTCTGGGAAGACTCAGGCGTTTCAACTCACCTTTTTGAACTCTTTTATCCAGTTCATCTGTGGAAGTGGCTGTCAGAAAAATAGTTGTAGCATCCTCTTTAACTGAACGCTCTACAGCGTGATACAGTATGGGATTATCCACATAAGGAAAGGCGTCTACCTCGTCCACAATCAACAAATCAAAAGCCCGATAAAATTTTAAGAGCTGGTGGGTGGTCGCAATTACCAAGGAGCTGCGAAAATAAGCTTCTGACTCCCCATGCAGAAGGGCTATTTCACAAGAAAAGTCTTCTTTTAGGCGCCGATAAAGTTCTAAACAAACATCAATCCGCGGACTGGCCAAGCAAACAGACCCTCCTCTATCAATAACTCTTGCAATCACTTGGTAAATCATTTCTGTTTTTCCAGCGCCAGTAACAGCATGCACTAACGTATTCTGTCTTTTCTCTAGCGCATCCAGTAAGCCTTTGGAGACCTTCCCCTGAAACTCTGTCAGTTGCCCCTGCCATTTAAGCACCTGTTTTTTAGGAAAATCCTCTTGAGGAAAATAGTAAAGTTTTTGGTCACTCCGTACCCGGCCCAATATTAAGCATTCTCTACAATAATAAGCTCCAACAGGTAGCTGATTTTCTCGTTCAATCAAGCTGTTGCAGCGTCCACAGTGGAGCTTGCCTTTTTCTTCTCGGATACTGGGAATTTCTTTTGCTTGTGCTCGCAAGCTAGGCTCTAACTGATTTTCTGTAAATATCCGTCCTAAACAATCTTGTAACTCTAACATACTTATTTATTCGTAATTTTTTGGCAAAATTCGTCTTTTTTTGTAAAATATAGTTATGGAATTTAAGACAATTAAAGAAGATGGTATGGTTCAAGAGGAAATTAAAAAATCCCGCTTTATCTGCCATGTAAAACGAGTTTACTCTGAGGAAGAGGCTCGCGCTTTTATCGCTGCTATAAAAAAAGAACATTACAAGGCTACTCATAACTGCTCTGCTTTTATCATTGGAGAAAAGAGCGATATTAAGCGGACCAGCGATGATGGAGAACCCAGCGGAACAGCTGGAGTTCCCATGCTGGGAGTCTTAGAAAAGCATGAATTGACCAATCTTTGCGTGGTGGTTACTCGCTATTTTGGCGGTATTAAACTAGGAGCCGGCGGTCTGATTCGAGCTTATGCCGGCAGTGTTGCTTTTGCTATTAAGGAGATTGGGCTGGTTGAAATAAAAGAACAGGCTGGCCTACGCCTAAAACTGTCTTACAGCCAGTATCAGGATTTTGCAAATTTTCTCAAGGCGGAAAATCTTGCTGAATACGATACTGAATTTACAGATACTGTCTCCACTCTTCTTTTCGTTGACAAAGGTGAAAGAGAACTGCTTAAAGACAAACTGACTGAGTTTTTTAAGGGCAAATTGGAGATGATGGATCAAGGACTGCGCCAAGTAGAAGTCCCCTTGATGTTTTGACATAAAGAAAAGCTATGGCTCTCATAGCTTTTTTATATTTTACAAAGCGCTTGTTTCATTTTATACTAATTCTATTAAATTATATTGAGGTATGTATTCTATGTCACGTATTTATCAAAACATTACAGAACTAATTGGGCAAACCCCCATTGTCAAATTGAACAACTTGGTTCCAGAAGGAGCTGCAGAGGTGTATGTGAAGTTAGAGGCCTTCAATCCTGGTTCTTCTGTCAAAGACCGTATTGCTCTCAGCATGATTGAGGCGGCTGAACGCGATGGCCTTATCAAGCCTGGCGATACTATCGTTGAAGCAACCAGCGGAAATACTGGTATTGGTCTTTCATGGGTCGGAGCAGCCAAAGGCTACAAGGTTGTCATTGTTATGCCAGAGACCATGAGTGTGGAGCGCCGCAAAATTATCCAAGCTTATGGTGCTGAGTTAGTCTTGACTCCAGGTAGCGAAGGAATGAAAGGCGCTATTGCAAAAGCACAAGAAATCGCACAAGAACGAAATGGCTGGCTGCCACTGCAATTTAATAATCCGGCCAATCCAGAGGTTCACGAACGAACTACAGGAGCAGAAATTATCGCTGCTTTCGGTGAAACCGGACTGGATGCCTTTGTAGGCGGTGTCGGAACTGGCGGAACTATTTCAGGTGTATCTCACGCTCTCAAAAAAGTTAATCCGGACATCCAAATCTACGCAGTCGAAGCAGACGAATCTGCTATCCTTTCTGGTGAGAAGCCAGGCCCTCACAAAATCCAAGGACTTTCAGCTGGATTCATTCCAGAGACCTTAGATACAGAAGCCTACAACGGTATTGTCCGCGTAACTTCTGATCAAGCACTGGAATTCGGACGCTATATTGGCGGTCAGGAAGGCTTCTTAGTGGGAATTTCATCTGCCGCTGCTATTTTCGCAGCTATTGAAGTAGCGAAAAAACTAGGAGCTGGTAAGAAAGTCCTTGCTCTGGCTCCTGATAACGGCGAACGCTACCTGTCTACCGCTCTCTACGAATTTGATGCTTAGTATTTTTTGAAAACATGTCCATTTCAATTCAGCACTCGGCTATGATTTGAATGGCAATTCTATCTAAACAAAATATCCTGTTCTCTTATTGAACAGGATATTTTTTAAGCTTCTTCTTTTAAAAATTTTTTTGCCTCTTTGATCCAGATAGGCAGCTGTCTACCTAAAGGCTCAAAACCAATTTTACAGCGGTCGTTTGAGAAGCGGTGGCGTCTAGGGAGGCGGTGCTTTTCTTCTTCCAGGGTCCGCATGGACAGACTGGACTTCCCAGAAAATTCATCATAATCCACAACCTGAACCAAGACTTGCTGGCCAACCTTTACACTATCATGGATATTTTCAATATAACCCGGACGAATTTCTGAGATATGAATCAGACCAATTGTTCCATTTTCCAGCTCAACAAAAGCTCCATAAGGCTGAATCCCTGTGATTTTGCCTTTTAATTTATCACCGATTTTCATCAGTCTTCAACCTCAATCGTTTCAATCACAACATCTTCCACCGGCTTATCCATAGCCCCCGTCTCAACAGCTGCAATCTTGTCCAAAACGTGGTAGGACGCTTCATCAGCCAGCTGACCAAAGACAGTGTGGCGCCGATCCAAATGCGGTGTTCCTCCCTGACTGGCATAGACTTCAGCGATAGCTTCAGGCCAGCCGCCGCGGCTTAATTCCTTAGCTGAATAAGGAAGATTTTTATTTTGAACAATGAAAAATTGACTGCCATTAGTATTTGGCCCAGCATTTGCCATGGAAAGAGCCCCACGAATATTGTACAATTCTGGTGAAAACTCATCTTCAAATTTGTCGCCATAAATAGACTGACCGCCCATACCGGTACCAGTAGGATCGCCACCCTGAATCATAAAGTCCTGAATAATGCGGTGGAAAATCACACCGTCATAATATCCATCTTTAGCAAGGGCAATAAAGTTAGCGACTGTTTTTGGTGCCTGTTCTGGAAACAGCTGAACTTTCATGTCCCCATGATTAGTCCTGATAGTCGCTTTTGGACCTTCTGCTGCTGCAAGTTCTACTTGTGGAAAATGTAATTCTTTTTCTACCATACCTAACTCCTCTAAAGCGGCAAAAATACCGTCTTCTTCTACTGTTTTTGTAATATAATCTGCTCTTTTTCGCAGTTCTTCATGGGAAACGCCCATGGCAATGCCAATTCCGGCATAGTCAAACAATTCCAAATCATTGAGTCCGTCGCCAAAAACCATGACATTTTCAGGTTTGAAGCCCAGATGCTCGACAACCTTGGAAACTCCGGCTGCCTTGGAACCTTCTGTCGGCACGACATCTGACGAATGAGGATGCCAGCGAACCAAACGCAGATGCTCCGCTAACGCCTCTGGCAACTGCAGGCCATCTCCTCTATCCTCAAAAGTCCAAAGCTGATAAATATCCTTGTCTAAATGAAAGTCTGGATTTACAGGCAAATCTGGATAAACCACATCAATGGCCTCTGAAATCAGAGAATTTCGATTGGACAAGGCTGCTCCATGGCTGCCGACCAAACCATATTCAATTCCTTCCTCCCGAGCCCAAGCAATATAGGATGTCGCTCTATCGGACGGGATAACCGTCTGAGAAATCACCTTCCCTTTGCTGTCTTCGACATAAGCTCCATTCAGCGTAACGAAAAAGTCTGGCTGCAAAGCTCTCAGCTCCGGCACGACACCAAACATTCCTCGACCAGACGCAATACCCGTCAAAATCCCTTTGTCTTTCAACTGCTTGAAAACTGTCTGGATAGAATCTGGGATAAAACCTGTATCCTTGACTCGCAGGGTATCATCTATATCGAAAAAGACAATTTTTATCTTTTTTGCCTTATACTTTAATTTCGCGTCCATATCTCCCCTTGTCCAATCTTAATCTTTTCTATTATACCATTAAAAGTCTTCTTGTGGGACAAGATGGTGCTGAAAAGCATAAACAACTGCCTGAGTGCGGTCGCTCACTTCTAATTTGGACAGGATATTGGAGACATGAGTCTTAACCGTTTTGAGGGAAATGAAAAGCTCATCCGCAATCCGTTGATTTTCATAACCCTTGGCTAAAAGCCCCAAAATATCACGCTCGCGAGCTGTCAAATCCTCATGGAGCTCGATATGGTTACGATGGTACTCCACTTTCTTGCTGACCTCTGTTTCAATGGCAAATTCTCCCTTGGCCACTTTTTTAACGGCACGCAGAATTTCTTCAGCGCTGGAAGTCTTAAGCATGTATCCATGAGCGCCTGCATCCAGAACAGGATAAATTTTTTCATTATCCAAATAAGAAGTCAAAATCAGAATCTTTGCTTCCGGCCACTCCTTTAAAATGGCCAGTGTCGCTTCAATCCCATTCATCTCAGGCATGACGATATCCATGATAATCACATCCGGACGACTTGCCAAAGCCTTCTCCACACCTTCTTTGCCATTAACTGCTTCGGATACTTCAGCTATATCCTCTTGCAGTTCCAGGTAACTTTTCAATCCCAATCTGACCATCTGGTGGTCATCCACTAACAATATCTTCATGATCTTCTCCTTCTAGTAAAGGTATTGTGATTTCAATAGAAAGACCTTTTCTGGGGGCTGTCAAAAGCTTAAAGGTACCCGCCATATCCCGTACACGGTCTTCCATATTTTTCAAGCCGTAACTGAGTTCATCCTGAGCCAGCGGATCAAAACCGACGCCATTATCAGATACCTTGATTTTAAGCTCATTAGGCGCCTGATAGAGGTAAATATCCAACCGACTGGCCTGGGCATGCCGCAGTGTGTTGTTGATAATTTCCTGCATGATTCTGAAAACATGCTCCTCCATCTGTTTGGGTAGATGCCCAACCTGATGATTGAAGTGAACATCAATGTCGCTTTTATCAGTCAGCTCCTTGATAATCACATCCATGCCTTCTACCAGAGTCTTATTTTCCAACTCTGTAGGCCGTAGATGGAGCAGAAGAATCCGCAAATCCTTCTGGGCTGTGTCAAGAATATCGGCAATCCCCTTGAGCTGTTTTTGCAGCTTTTCTCCATCAAGCCGTTCTACATTTCCAGCCACTCCTGAAAGAATCATATTGGCTGCAAATAATTCCTGACTGACAGTATCGTGCAAATCGCGCGCAATCCGCCGCCGTTCTTTTTCGATAATTTTCTCTTCCGTCTGCAGGGTTTGGTTCTCAGACTTTTGGAGATTTTCTGTCAGACGGTGCAGCCTTCTCTCAAGCTGATGCAGAGAGCTATCCAGTTCAGGCTGATCTGTCGGCTCCAGCCTCCGTCCATCCAGCAAACGCCGAAGATTTTTTTGCACATGGGCTACCGACAGATATTGTATCAAGCGGGCTGCTATCACAATCAGAATGGTCAGTGATAAACCAATAATCACAACAAAGAAAACAAATGACTGCAACAACTCCAAATCATCAAAGAGCTCCTGCCAAGTAAAATCAAAAATATTGAAAATATAGTGAAAGATGATAAATAAGACAAAGAAAGTATAGAGGAGAATGAGAAAATAATTTGATTTCTTCACTTTCTGACAACCTCCACATTTCCTAAGAAGCTGACGAGGACAATCTTCACTGTCTTATTGGCCCGTTTATAGTCTGGTGTCGTCAGCGAAATGGTTTCATTGCGCAGCTTGCGGGATGGATGATGCAGAAAGTTCAGTTCCCCGTAAAGAGTATTGATTTGCAGCTGAATTTCCACATCCAGCGGCACAATAATCTTGGTATCACCAAACCCCTTTCGAATGACAATGACATTATCATGGTTGACCAAAATCACGTCTTCCAAATGAATGGTGTCTTTCCCAACAATGCGCAAGAGATTGATGTCGTGGAATTGACAGCTATCCTTAGAAAAATGCTGCAGGTCCCCCAACCAGCGATTCTTCTCACTCTGAATTTCCACATCTTCTTCGTAAACGAGATGGGTTTCTTGATTTTCCTTATAAATGTATGGGTAGGCCACAATCATTCCATAAACCAGCGCGAATAAAAGGGCAGCAATGACGTAGGGATTGAGCATGATAATGAAAAACAGCATAATCATGGAAGCAACCAGCAGAAAATTCCCTTTTTGCTTGCCGAAGTAATAATAGAGCAGCAGCAAAAAAAGGACCAAGATAATGACAACTCGTGAAAAATCAGCTGCCAACATGGTCACCAATGCCATGGATAATAAGACTGTTTCAACAAAGACAAATAATTGAACCTTCCACATAGCCGTTTCCTTTCTCTACCTTCCTATTTTAACAAAATTAAACCAAAAAACCTCCGTCCAAGGCATGAAATAGGGAAATTTGTCCAGCAAAAAAGAAAAACCATCCGTTTTAAGCTAAAAAACTTAAAATGGACGGTTTATTAATCAACTATCAGATGAGCTAGAACTTGTTCCATGTCCACTATCTTCAGACGATGAGCTGCTCTTTGAGCTACTGCTAGACGATGATGATGACGAACTAGATGACGATGGTGTTGTTGCTTCTGTCACGTAAAGAGTGATTTTTTCATTAGACTTGAGATCGATTGTCTGACCTGCTGCTGGTGACTGGGAAGTTACCAAGTCTGCCTGAGTCGAAGTGACCGAACGGTCAACAACTCGCTCAATTCGGGAAGAAGAAATTCCCATTTGGATCAAGTAAGACCGTGCATTGGCGTAGGTGTACTGCATGCTGCCAAAGTCAGGCATGGACACACTAGTCACTTCTTTCGCCACTGTCAGCTTAATCTTATGATTAGAAGTCAAATCATAGGTCGAACCAGCTGCCGGAGACTGACGAATCACCTGACCTGGCTCGTACTCGTCCGATTCTTCCTCAACAATCTCAATCAATTTCTCAGAAACATTATAGTTTGTTTTCAGATTTTCAACCACGGCTGATTTTGCTTGTCCGACATAATCTTCCATCACAAAGGTCTTGGGTCCCTTGGAGATAATCAGGTCAATCTTGCTGCCTTCGCGGCGCTGACTATTTGCCTGTGGATCAGTTTTAATGACTTTGCCAGATTCAACATTGTCACTGTATTCTTCCTTCTCCTCTCCGACAACCAGCTTCTTAGCTTCGATAGCGGAGCGAGCCTCTGCCACAGTCTGACCAGAAACATCTGGCACGCTGGTATTGGATGGGCTATTATAAAGAAGGACAACAAAAGCCGCCAAAACCAATAGGACTGCAAAGAAAAGAACCTTGTAACGCGTTCTCAAACGACGTTTCTTTGGAACTTTCTTAACCGCATCAGCTGTCTCTTCCTTAACTTCATCCGCTTCCGTTTTAGCCGGAGTTGGCTTAACAGGTGGAACTGCCGGCTGCGGTACAGGTGAGATTTTTGGCAAGGTCTTGGTGTCTGCTTTCGCAACATCATCAAAGACTAATTTCTTTTCATTCCGGCGCTCATAAGATAAGCTGCTGGACAAGTCAACATACATCTCTGCAACTGACTGATAGCGATCCGTCAGTTTTTTGGCTGTTGCCTTAATGACCACATTTTCCAAGGCCTGAGGCACATTAGGATTTTCAGAAATGATGGATGGCAGCGGCTTTTGGAAATGCTGAAGAGCAATCGTAACGGCACTATCCCCATCATAAGGGATATGACCAGTCAGCATCTCATAAAAAATAATCCCCATCGCATAAATATCACTCTGAACAGTTGCTTTAGAGCCACGTGCCTGCTCAGGCGATAGATAATGAACCGAGCCCAGCATTGAGTTAGTCTGAGTCAGACTTGTCTCCGCAAAGGCCACCGCAATTCCAAAGTCTGTTACCTTGGCATTGCCATCTGGGGTCAAGAGGACATTTTGTGGTTTCAGGTCACGATGGACAATACCGCGTGTATGCGCCAAGCGCATCGCCAGCAAGATTTGTCCCATGATTCTGACTGCTTCTTCATTTGAAATCGGAGAATTCTCTTTGATATAGCGCTTGAGGTCAAGACCTGCCACGTATTCCATAGCCAGATACTGCTGGCCATCTTCTTCCCCAATATCAGTAATCCGAACGATGTGCGGATGGTCCAAGTCAGCCATCGCCTTAGCTTCCCGCTGGAAACGCGCGACAGCGATAGGATCTGTCTGGTAATTGGTCCTAAGAACCTTTACCGCAACTTCCTCACCATCCAAAATCAAGTCTTTGGCCAGATAGACATCTGCCATACCTCCGCGGCCAATCTGCTTGATAATTTTATATCGCCCGGCAAAGATTTTGCCGATTTGAATCATGCCTTATCCTCCTTGTCAAAGCGAACCAGAGCAACTGTGATGTTATCCAGCCCTCCAGCATTGTTGGCAAAGCGAATTAAGGTTTCTGTTTTTTCAGACAGACTGATGTCGCTGGTGACAATGTCACAAATTTCACTGTCTGAAATCATATTGGTCAGACCGTCACTGTTAAGCAGGAGGTAGTCACCATCTTCCAAGGTAATCATGCCATAGTCAGGCTGCACTTCGTCTTTTTGACCAATAGACTGGGTAATGATATTCTTCTGCGGATGACGCTCCGCTTCTTCTGGAGTAATTTGTCCAGCTTTCAACAAAGCATTAACAAGCGAGTGATCATTAGTCAGCTGGCGGTATTCATCACCGCGAATCAAGCCGATACGAGAATCGCCGATATGAGCATAGATGGCTTGATTATCAATGATAGCCAAGGCTTCCAAAGTCGTTCCCATGCCCTTGTATTCTTCATCTTGACCAAATTGATGAATACGCTGATTTTCCTCTTCCAAGTGCTCCGCAAACCATTCACGCACCTGATTCACCGAATCAATCTGTGTATCAACCCAAGCAGCTCCTAAGTCTGTCACAGCCATTTCGCTGGCAATGTTTCCAGCTCTGTGACCGCCCATACCATCTGCCAAGATGATAAGGGTCTTGCCCGCCCGATTCACAAAAAGATTGGCATAATCTTGGTTATTTGTACGCTTTTGACCAACATCTGTTAATAATGAAATTTCCATACTGTCAGTTTCCTCCTCTTATTCCGATATCTTCCTAAATTGACTGATAAAAAATCCGTCGCTTTCATATAATTCCGGCGTAATCAAGATACAGCCGTCTTTGACGATATCTTTTCTTTCATGGTCTAATAAGACTTGCTCAAAGTTCGGATGACTGGCCAGAAATTTCTCGACAACCTCAAAATTCTCTTTGGCCATAATCGTGCAAGTACTATAAGCTATTATACCACCTTTACGTAGACTTTGACAAACGCTGCCTAGTATATCCAGCTGAATTTTTTGTAAATTCTCAAAATCTGCATTTTCTTTATTATATTTTATATCCGGTTTGCGACGAATTAAGCCAATACCAGAGCAAGGAGCGTCCACCAGGATTTTATCAAAAGCATCTGGGCCAAACGTCTCAAACACCTTAGTCGCGTCTAGCTTTTTAGTGGTAATTTTATCTGCCAAGCCCAGCCGTGCTGCATTTTCTTCTACAAGCTCTAACTTATGATCGTAGAGATCTAAGGCTGTAATGTGACCGTTCGTCAGATAGGAAGCCATGTGGACAGTCTTGCCGCCCGGTGCACTGCAGGCATCCAGAATCTGCTCCTCTCCTTCGATGGCCAGAGTCGGAGCCACAAGCTGACTAGACTCATCCTGAATCGTAATCGCTCCGCTTTCAAAGAGCTGGTGCCCAGCAAAATGCCCCTGTTTCTTAACCAAGGCTGACGGAGATAAGAGCGAGTCCTCAGCCCCTAAAAGCTGGCGAAGCTCTACCTTGCGCGACATATCCGTCACGCGAATGCTGGCCTTACTACGAACAAAGAGACTGGCAAAGATAGCTAGAGCCCTTTCTTCGCCATACTCTTCTATCAGGTCTTTGACCAGCCAGACCGGCAGAGAATACTGGATCGAATAGCGCTTGTTTTTGCGCTTGATTGTTTCAAAATCAGCCACACCCTCACGCTCAATCCTACGTAACAAGGCATTGATAAATTTCTCACTGCCACGCTTACGGATTTTCGCAATTTCAACAGCCTCATGAACAGTTGCATGCTGAGGGATTTTATCCAGATAGAGCATCTGGTACAGACTGAGCATAAGCAGAATGTAGAGCCAGTTATCTAATTTGTCCCTATCCTCAATCAGATGTGATAGATACCATTCCAGGGTGATTTTCCGAGCAACTGTGCCGTAAACTAGCTCTGTTACCAGACCTTTATCTGCTTGACTCAGCTTGCTTTGACTCAGAGCTCGGTTTAAGGCGATATTGGAATAGGCTCCTTCTTCAAAAACTTCTTCCAAAATTTCCAAGGCCTGCCAACGGGCCGTTTTTTGCTTACTTTCCAAAAGTATCTCCTATGGACAGGCTGCGGCCCAGTCCATTCAAAAAATCAACGATAGCCATCTTGGGCTTACCAGCAGGCTGAACTGTCTTCAGCGAGAGGGCTCCCTTACCAGCTGCAACCACCAGTTCTTTTTTACTAATAGACAATATCTGTCCCGGCTGACCGCTGCCAGCTACCATATCTGCTTCATAAATCTTAAAGCGTTGTCCCTGCAGCAAGGTATGAGCTACTGGCCAAGGATACATGCCACGAATTTGATTGAAAATTTGTCGGTTTGTTTTGCTCCAGTCTATCCGCTCTTCTTCTGGGCTGATATTCGGAGAGAAAGTGACCTGGCTAGGATCCTGTGGCTGAGGAATAATCTGCCCTGCCCTATAAGCTGGCAGCACATCCAATAACAGATCTCGACCAATAATCGCCAATTTTTCAAAGAGAGTTCCGACATTATCTGTCTCTTCAATCGGCGTCGCCTTGCTGGCTATCATGTCTCCAGCATCCATTTCCTTGACCATTTCCATAATCGTAACACCCGCTTGCTCATCTCCATTGATCAGAGCATAGTGAATGGGAGCCCCACCTCGGTATTTAGGCAACAAGGAGGCATGAACATTCACTGCAAAATCAACACTGTCCAGCAAGCGGCTAGGCAAAAACTGTCCGAAAGCAGCTGTGACAATACCATCTGCTTCTAAGTTCATCAACTCCTCTAAATCCGAGCTTTGAGCCAGCTTTTCCGGTTGATAAACTTGCAGCCCGTATTCCAAGGCCAATTCTTTTACTGGAGTCATGCGAATCTCTCTTTTACGGCCGACGGCACGGTCCGGCTGCGTTACCACTGCTAACACTTGGTATTGACCGCAGTCCAGCAACCCTTTTAGGACAGTCGCTGAGAAGTCCGGTGTTCCCATAAATATTATTTTCATCATTTTCAACTATTGATTCCTTTTTTGTTCCTTCCCTTATTATATCAGAAGTCGCCTACAACAACCTTAACCTCGGCTAAAAAGCTTTACATAAAATTTTGTGGTTCATTATCAATTGTCAGGCGTAAATCTTTATTGTCCCGATTCTGCGTCCAGTCCAAGACTTGATTTAGCGTCGCCTGCAGCTTGTCTTCAAAGCGATATTTGAGCAGAATCTGATAATGATAGAGATTGTGGGTACGGGCAATGGGCTTCGGCGTTGGACCCAGGATTTGCACTTTTTCTGACAGACCGCTTCGCAGAATATCCATAACTTCATAAGCTTTTCGCACTGCTGTCTCTTCATCCTTGTGCGACAGGGTTAGACCGACCGTAAAGTAATAAGGCGGATAACCTAGCTGCCGGCGGATTCCCATTTCATAAACATAAAAGCCCTCGTAATCCTGCTGCTTAGCAAACTCAATGGCATAATGATGAGGATTGTAGGACTGGATAAAGACCTGACCAGCCTTTTCAGCCCGACCAGCCCGGCCCGCCACCTGAGTCAGCAGCTGAAAGGTTCGTTCTGAAGAGCGAAAGTCCGGTAGATTAAGAGCAGTATCTGCATTGAGAACACCAACTAGCGTCACATTTGGAAAATCCAGCCCCTTAGCAATCATCTGGGTGCCTAAGAGAATATCTGCCTTACCCTGACCAAAGCTTTCTAAAATGGCTTCATGGCTGCCTTTCTTACGGGTCGTATCTACATCCATCCGCAAAATGCGAGCCTGTGGAAAGAGCTGAACCAGCTCATCATAAGCTTTCTGCGTCCCTGTCCCATAATAGCGGATGCTGCGGCTGGCACAGTTAGGACAACTCTGAGGGATGTTCTTAGTAAAACCGCAGTAGTGGCAGTTCATGGTCTTGGTGTCCATATGCAGGGTTAGAGAAATATCACAGTTGGGACAGCTGTCAACGGTCCCACATTCCCGACACATGACAAAGCTAGAATAACCCCGCCTATTAAGCATGAGAACCGTCTGTTCTCCCTTATCCAGACGATCTTGAATAGCCTCTAGCAAGACTGGGGTGAAATTACTGGCTTCATGCTGCCCGATATAATCCCGGAAATCCACCACTTCCACTTGAGGAATCTGCGCCAGCGGATTTGCACGCTTACTGAGCAACTGAAAATCATAGACACCACGGCTTGCTCGAGCACGGCTCTCCAGGCTCGGAGTCGCCGACCCCAGCACTAAAACAGCTTGATTGTACTGAGCTCGCAGGAGAGCCACCTCTCTGGCATGATAGCGAGGATTGGAATCCTGCTTATAAGAGGATTCATGCTCTTCATCAATGATAATGGCTCCAATATTTGTCAAGGGAGCAAAAATAGCTGAACGCGCGCCGACAACGACCTGGGCAGCTCCTCGCTCCACCTTGCGCCACTCATCATATTTCTCACCGTCAGACAGACCTGAATGCAAAATAGCAACTTGATCGCCAAATCTAGAAATAAAGCGATCTGTAACCTGCGGAGTCAGAGAAATCTCTGGAACCAGCATGATAGCGGTCTTGCCCTGAGCCAATGCCTCTGCGATGACCTGCAAGTAAACTTCGGTCTTCCCACTGCCCGTAACTCCTTCTAAGAGAACTGGCTGAGAATGACTCTGACCAATTTTCTGAGTGATTGCCGCAACCGCTGCAGCTTGTTCATCGTTTAAGGTCAGACTTTGCTGCTGCCGCTCCTTTTGGAAATAAGCAACAGAACGGCTGATTTCTCTATCCTCAATGCTAATTAGATTTTCTTTGATAAAGTAATTAATAATATCGCGCGAAAAGTTTTCTCGCAAATCAGCCAAAAGCTGGCTATCCTGCTGCTCTAGCAAGACTTCTTTTAATGCTTGTTTTTTCTTAGCCTGTCGGGGAAGGTCATGATTTTGCAAAGCGGTATGATTGACCTGATACCATTTCTCAGTCTTAATATGCTTCTTGTCCGTCGCCTGATACTCCAGCCGAATACGGCCAGTCTGAGTCAGTCGCATCAGCTTAGCCTGGCTTTTCTTGTCCAAATCAGAAAAGCGAAGACTGTCCTCCTGACCAAAGATAGCTGAACGTTCCTCATCATTCAGCAGCTCTGTCGGATAGAGCAATTTATCATAACTGGAGTTGAGAAGACTAGGCAGCATGGCTTTTAAAAGGCTAATTTTATAGGAAAAGACTGACTTGCGCAGCTCGTCCGCCAGCCAGAGCTGTTCCTGATTCAGCACGGGACTGAAATCAAGGACTTCCGCAATCTCCTTCAGCTCTTCTCGGTCTCCCATCTCATCAAAGCCGACCACAATCCCCTGAATCAGGCGATTTCCCTGTCCAAAAGGGACATGGACCCGCATGCCAGCTGCCAGCATTCCTGCAAACTCTTCTGGAATAGCATAGCTATAGGGCTTGTCCGTCTGCATCAGAGGAACATCCACAATAATCTTTGCTAGCTTCACATTCTCACCCCACTTTCCTCAACATCATTACAGAAAAAATAAGATTGAGCATCCCCAACCTTAAATCTTCTCACCTTCTTCTTTTTCTTTAGCGATTTGCTCTTTAATCTTGCGTTCTTCTTCTTCTTTACGCAGGCGCTCTTCTTCTGCCCGACGGCGAACTGCCTCACGCTTGCCTTCTGGATCTGGATGGATAACGACATTGCCGGATTCAATTTCTTCCAAAGCACGAAGAGTGGATTTGACAGACTTGAATTCCTGCGTAGCGGGAGCCCCAGCTTCAAGCTCATGAGCGCGCTTGGCTTCTAAAATAACCAAGGAATATTTTGACGGAACCTTGTCCAGCAAAGTGTCAATAGACGGTTTTAACATCATAATTTTCTACCTAATTTCTAACTTTCTATCGAATAATCGTTTCATTTTTGGGAAGCATGTCCTGATAACGGCCGATAACACGGTCTACTCGGAAATGCTCTGCTTCAATCACGCGCTTGACACGGTCGGCAGCCAGCGGCACCTGATCATTGACAATGGCATAATCATACTCGCGCATAAGGGCAATTTCTTCTTTGGCCTTTTCAATGCGCTGGGCGATAATCTCAGCACTGTCTGTCCCACGGCCGACCAAGCGGTCTTTGAGTTCTTCTAAGTCTGGAGGAGTCAAAAAAATAAAGACGGCATCTGGAACTTTTTTCTTGACTTGCAAAGCTCCCTGAACTTCAATCTCTAGGAAGACATCAATACCTTTATCCAGCGTTTCATTGACATAAGTCAGAGGCGTACCATAGTAGTTTCCTACATACTCCGCATACTCCAGCATCTGTCCCTGACGAATCAACTCTTCAAACTCCTCGCGAGTGCGGAAGAAATAGTCAACTCCATCCACTTCGCCTGGGCGCTGCGGACGAGTCGTCATGGATACCGAGTACTGGAATTGGTTATCAGTGCTTTCAAAAATTTCTCGTCTAACAGTCCCTTTTCCTACACCAGAGGGACCAGAAAAGACGATTAGTAAGCCTCGTTCCGTCATCATGTCTCCTTCACAGTCTTTCTATCTAGTGTAACAAAATTAGACTGATATTTCAAGAGGATAGGAAGAAATGTATGTGTCTAGAGTTTTGAGAAAATAGAAAAAAAGCAAGTAATCATACGGAAAATAAAATAGACCAGCAGAACATTCAAGAAAAAAGCAATCTGTTACCAGACTGCATTTCTTCTTTATTTTGCGTAATCAACGGCCCGCATCTCACGGATAACCGTTACCTTGATATTGCCCGGATATTCCAAGTTGTTTTCGATCTTTTCACGCACATCGTGCGCCAAAATCGTAATCTTGTCATCCTTAATCTTGTCAGGCTGAACCATAATCCGGATTTCCCGGCCGGCTTGTAAAGCAAAGCTGTTCTTGACACCCTTGAAGCTATTAGCGATTTCTTCCAAATCTTGGAGACGCTTGATATAGCTTTCCAGAGATTCACTGCGGGCACCTGGCCGAGCGGCACTGAGAGCGTCTGCTGCAGCTACGATAACGGCAATGACACTTTCTGCTTCCACATCCCCGTGGTGGCTGGCAATGGTATTAACAACGACTGGATGCTCCTTGTACTTACGAGCCAGTTCTGTTCCAATTTCCACGTGGCTGCCTTCAACCTCACGGTCAATAGACTTACCAATATCATGGAGAAATCCAGCACGGCGGGCTAAATTGGCATTTTCACCCAGCTCAGCAGCGATGATACCGGAAAGCTTGGCCACCTCAATAGAGTGCCGAAGGACGTTCTGACCATAAGAAGTTCGGAACTGCAAGCGCCCCATGATCTTCATCAAATCAGGATGCAGGTTAGGAGCTCCGATTTCATAAGCTGCGGCCTCTCCGTACTCACGGATACGATTGTCAATTTCCAGACGGTTCTTCTCAACCAACTCCTCGATGCGAGCTGGGTGAATACGGCCGTCTTTCAAGAGTGCTTCCATAGTCATACGAGCAATCTCGCGGCGAATCGGATCAAAACCTGAGAGAGTGACCACTTCAGGCGTATCATCAATGATGACATCAATACCAGTCAGACTTTCAAAAGTTCGGATATTGCGACCTTCCCGGCCAATAATCCGACCCTTCATACTGTCATCTGGAAGATGCACCGTTGAGTTGGTTTGCTCAGCGACATAATCACCGGCAATACGCTGCATAGCTTGGACCAAGATATTCTTCGCAACCTTGTCAGACCGCTCTTTGATATCTTGCTCCGCATCCCGAATCCTAGTCGCAATCTCTTTAGAAAGCTTGTCCTCGGTCTGCGTCAAAATAATATCACGCGCTTCTGTCTGTGATAGCGAAGCAACTCGCTCCAGCTCTGCTGCCTTCTGCTTTTCAAGTTCCGCTACTTGTTCTTCACGCGCATCAATGTGTTTAGATTTATCTGAGAGACTTTGTTCTTTTTGCTCCAAAGCCTTTTCTTTGTTGCTTAAATTATCGTCTTTGCGGTCAAGGGTAGAAGCGCGCTCTGTCAAGCGGCTTTCGATTTGTTTTAACTCTTGACGTTCAGACTTAAATTCTGCATCAACTTGTTCACGATATTTTCTGGCTTCTTCTTTTGCCTCCAAAAGTGCTTCTTTTTTAAGCGAACTTGTTTCTCGCTTGGCTTCTTTGACAATCAAATCAGCTTCGCGTTCAGCTTGTCCGCGTAAATTGGTTGCTTCTTGTTCAGCATTTAAAAGAGTAAGCTCTGCAGCTTCTTTAGATGATTTCATCTTAGCTGAGACACTTACATATCCAATCACTAAACCAATGATGGCAGCAAAAACAGACATAATTATAGGAAATAGGTCCATGTTTTTACTCCAAATCTATTTAATTGTTGAATTCAAAATTCCATACTATTCTATCACAAATCTAAAAAATTCACAAACCTATTTTTTGAAAAACAAGAAAGCTTTTGTCCATTTTTTAGAGACAAAATCTTCAAAGTTTGTAGAAGCCTGAGTACCAAAACTTTCTCAAACCATAAGCAAGATTGTTCAATTTTTTCATTTTCCTAAGATGTAAACTTTATTCCCAAATAAAAAATTTTTATGCTATAATCAGAGAAGAAAAGGTGTCAATGAGACGGGCTTTTTCTTACCTAACAAGACAAACTTATGGCTTGATCTCACTAGAAAAACCTTCTCGCACTCGCTACATTGTAAAGGAGAAACCATGTCTAAAGAAGTTATCGTTGAAAGCTTTGAGCTGGATCACACCATCGTCAAAGCGCCTTACGTTCGCCTCATCGGAGAGGAAACTGGCCCTAAAGGCGATATCATTTCCAATTTTGATATCCGTCTGGTTCAGCCTAATGAAGATTCCATTCCGACTGCTGGCCTGCATACCATCGAGCATTTGCTGGCTATGCTGATTCGCAAGCGCATTGATGGTATGATTGACTGCTCGCCTTTTGGCTGCCGTACTGGTTTTCATATGATTATGTGGGGCCAACACAGCTCCAGCCAGATTGCTCAGGTCATCAAATCCTGTCTGGAAGAAATCGCTGAGTCAACTAGCTGGGAAGATGTCCCTGGAACAACCATTGAATCCTGCGGAAACTACAAGGATCACAGCCTCTTCTCAGCCAAAGAATGGGCTAAACTTATTCTCAGCCAAGGAATCTCAGATGATGCCTTTGAACGCCATGTGATTTAAAACAATAAAAAGTTCTCGAAATCGAGAACTTTTTTTGTGCATATATAATGAAATTCATCAACAAACTAGAAATCAAGTGAGTCAGCATGACCCGGACCATTTCCGACGAAGTAGCCAGTCTTACAGTTGATACTGAAGAGGTAGGTGCCGTCTGGCTTGAAGAGGTTATAGTAGCCGTTTCCTTTAATAATATTGACGCGTTCCAGGATATAGTTATCACCAGAAATATAACCACGCTCACGAGAAGTTTGCAAAATTTTCTCCAGAACGCCAGGGTTGAATGTCCAAGCTGGATTGTTGACGTCATCAATAGCCGCTTGGTTATAAGGGACTCGACTGAGATCTCTCTGCAGATTTACTCCGTTGCTAGGAAGACCATAGCCAGAGTAAGAGCTGGAAGCCCCTGAACCAGATGCACTTGAACCACCACTTGTACTTGCACCGGTGCCTCCCTGATCAGTAGCAGGCGCTGGTGTTGGTACTTGTTGACTACGTCCTTGGGCAATCGCTGCCTTTAGAACTTCATCGAGCTTAGCATTGCCACTTGATACATCTGAGAAGGTCGCATTTGTATTAGCCTTGGCTTCCTTGTTCAAGACGCCGTCAGTGATAGCTCCGCCGTCAAACTGCGAATTGACACTTTGAATAGCTGAAATTTGTTTCACTAGGGAATCATACTTGCTCTTGGCTGCATCATAGTCTTTGCTGCCTTTTAGCTTTTCAAGTAAGGTTTTTAATTTTTCCAAGTCGCCGAATTTACTGTTTTTGACAGCTGTCTGATTGCTATCTGTGAAAAATGCAGCATACTCATCATTAAAGGACTTCAGATCCTTGGCAGTATTATCAGAGCTAGACGAAGACGAGCTCTTTTTGCTGGACTGCGATGTTGAAGAGCTTGAGCTTGTAACGGTCTTGTGGCCCCAATTATGCCCCAGAGCAAAGTAAAGCCCTGTGCCCGCTACAGCAATCCCGAAAAGTCCTAAAACTGGATAAAGGAAAGCTTTTTTCTTGTAGAAAGGTGCCTTAGGAACCTGTAATTCCTTCTCATCAAGCGGCTCCGGAATAGGACCGTAAGATGTCTTTTGAACGGGAGCAGCGGGAACCGCATCTTCCTGCTCTGAGCGTTGACTGCGAGAACCTAAGGGGTTTGGAGCTGCTTCTGGCTCACTTGCTGTCTCAGTGCCTGTCGACTGAGTTACTAGAGTCTCCTGTTCACTTTCAACCTCTTGCCGTCTTTCTTTGATGAAGTCGGTCAAATCAGAAGAGGCTTGCTCAGCTTGAGCCGCTTCCTGCTCCTGCAGCTTTCTGATTTTCTGGGTTTCAAATTTTCCTGCTTCGATTTCCTGACGGTGCTGCTTGATATACTTATCCAGCACATTGTCGCTTTCATTCACACCGGCTTCCAGCTCCTCTTTCTTACGAGTAGCTTGTCCGACTGTCATTTCCTTGGCCTCTTCAAAATCAAGGACAGACTCTTTCTTTTCTTCTTCCGGTGAGTAGTTTTCTTCTTTCGTCACGGCAAATCCTTTCTAATCTAACTGACGTTTGACCCGCTGGCCAAAATACTGATATAAATCAACTTTTAAAGTTCCATTATAAAGTTTGCGTTTTTTATCGGCCTGACTGCCATATTTGCTTTCAAAAGCTTCATCGCTAGTCAGGATAAACTTGCTCCAGGTTTTGAGCGGAGCAAAGGTTTCTCCCATTTCCTGATAAAGACGAGTCACAGCCTCATCATCTAGGAGGCGCTCCCCATATGGCGGATTAGAGATAATCACACCATTAATCTTATCTGTATGCAAATCCTGCAGACGCATCTGCTTGAAGCGAATCTGCTCTGCAACTCCTGCTTGCTCAGCGTTTTTTCGAGCTAGTTCTACCATACGGCCATCGATATCCGAGCCAGAAATATCCAGCTGAATGGTCTGATCAATCTGACTGAGTGCAGTCGAGCGAGCCTGTGCTACCAGATCTTTATCCACCCAATTCCAGTCTTCAAAGGCAAAAGAACGATGGAGTCCCGGCGCCATCTTCATCCCAATCATAGCAGCTTCGATACAAAAAGTACCAGAGCCGCAAGTCGGGTCTATCAAAGGCTTATCTGGATACCAATTGGACAGGAGTAAAATGGCCGCTGCCATATTTTCCTTGATCGGTGCGCCACCTTTCTCAGCCCGATAGCCACGTTTGAAGAGGCTAGACCCTGTTGTATCAATCATGACCGTCGCTACATCTTTTAGAATAGAAACCTCTATCCTAAACTCAGCTCCATTTTCCTGCAAAGGAACCCCTTCCGGACGTGCATAATGCTTCTGCAGCTTCTTGACAACTGCCTTTTTAGAAATAGCCTGAACACTGGGCTCATTGTGAAGTTTTGACTTGACGCATTTAGCCTTGGCAATAGGAAATTTAGCTCCCAGCGGTAGATAATTCTCCCAATCCAGAGCAAAAACTCCCTGAAAGAGCTCTTCAAAAGTCTTAGCTGGAAAACTGCCAACTACAATCTTAATCCGATCGGCCGCGCGCAACCAGAGATTGGTTTGAATAATGGTACTGACATCACCCTCAAAGCGAATCCGACCGTTTTCAACCTGACAATCAAGCCCCAGCTCTCTGATTTCACGGCCGACGACAGCTTCTAGCCCTGCCGCTGCGGTCGCAATTAAATTAAATTTTTCTTTCATCTTGGCTTTTTAAATGGATTCCAATCTATACAAACAAAGGGAGTGAGACAAAAATCGTGATTTCGTCACATCGATTTTCCTCACTCTCCCTTTTTAGATTTTGGGCTGAGAAGGTTTCACTGCAATTTGTCAATTAACTCATTACTTGAAATGCCCATCAGGCAGATGAAGCAACAGCTAGTTGAACTTGGCAGAGAATAGAGCGCTCAGCCACTCTCTTGCTATTCTATTATAAAATTTAAAGAGGACAGGACTTGCCGTCCCAGCCTCAGCCTATATGCAATTTTCTGTAAGCCATGTTTTGTTCCGGAAATGACTAGGTACCATTTCCTTCGATAATCATCTGTCTACTGTTTCCAGTCAGAGTGCTATGTTCGCTTCCACGCACTCCATGCCCCGACCAAAGTTTGGGTTGCTAGCTTGAGGGGTTTACCGCGTTCCACTTCTTCTGTTTCCAGAAGAACTACGTCACTGTGGCACTTTCAGACCTAATCAGACATATCCAAAGACTTAGCCCTTTCAGTCGCCGTAACGGAAAAATCCGTCCCTAGGCTTATTTCTTCGCCTAGCACAAACACTACCGGCATCACAGCCAGTGCTAGCATGGACTTTCCTCATGAAAATCTAAAATTTCCACGCGATTATCCAAAAATTGCACTGTTCTAAAAAGAACCATTATTCACGATCCAGAATTTGTTTTCCGAATACTTCCTTTTCAAGACGGTTCAAGCGCTTCAAGATATCAAAATTAGTCGCAGAAGTCATCTGAGGGAAGCTTTCTGCAGTTGACTGAGTCGCTTGTGTTGATTGGACAGGCTGAGTTGGCTGAACTGGTGCTTTTTCAACTGGCTTCGCAGCCAACTCTTCCTTGAGACGGCGATTTTCCTCACGCAGCTCCTTTACCAAGGCTGCATAAGTCTCATAATCCTTGATAATATCATCCAAAAACTCATCCACTTCGGACTTACTATAGCCGCGTACTTCGCGTTTAAAATCCTGATCAAAAATATCTTTTGCTGTAAAAATAATACTTGCCATCTTCTCTCTCCAATCTAGTTTATCATATTCAATTATAAACAAAATGCCTAATAAAAATCAAGATTTATCATCTAATTTCCCGAAAAATTTTCAGCCACTTCATTCAGGTCATCAAATGTTAATTTTTTGATAAAATATTGTTCTTGTTTTTTCATTTCTTGGTAAAGATATTTCAATTTTGTCTCCTGTTCTTCATCGTAAAAGAGGTAAGCGCCATCTGTATTTTGAATGATAAATTGATTGTAATCACGAAACTGACTGGGATTTTGATAGGTCGGATAAGCATACTTGACAAAATCGGTTTGCTTAAAAGCAGCTAATTTTGCTTGATTGGCTTCGTTCCAATTTTCACCTTGATTCTCAAAGAGAAAGATGGTTGCCGTCTGAAATTCATAGTCTTTTTTCAATTCATTAGCTAAATCCAAAACCCAAGACTCGAAGCCCAGATTGCCCATAAAAACCAGCCAATCTACTCCATCTTCCAAAAAACGGATTAAGTCCCTCTTAGCGGCTTCTTTTATAATTTTTATTCTCATATCTTTTTCCGTCGAAATGCCGATTTCAAAGGCTTTGTAGCCTGTTATTAGTAGACTGGTCATTTATTCTCCCTTAAAAAAGTTTTTTGTGGTATAATAGAGTGATGCTATTGTACCAATAAGGAGTTTTATGGTCAACTATCCGCATAAGCTAAAGACAAAAAGCAGTATCAACAGGCCTGTTCCCGGCATTGTTAACTTTGCCAATCGTGGGATGTCTTTTGAAAAGATGATCAACGAATCTAACAACTACTATCTAAGCAGAGGACTCGCTGTCATCCATAAAAAGCCCACCCCCATTCAGATTGTCAAGGTTGATTATCCGCACCGTAGCCGAGCCAAGATTGTAGAGGCTTACTTTCGGCAAGCTTCCACAACAGACTATTCTGGTGTCTACAAGGGCCATTATATTGACTTTGAAGCCAAGGAAACCCGACAGAAAAAATCGATGCCCATGAAAAATTTTCATTCGCATCAGATTGAGCACATGGAGGCTGTCCTTGAGCAAAAGGGCATCTGCTTTGTCTTACTGCATTTTTCCAGCTTAAGGGAGACTTACCTGCTTCCCGCTTCTTATTTAATTGAGTTTTACAAGATTGACAAGGGAGGGAAGTCCATGCCCTTAACCTACATTCAAGAGCATGGTTATCCGATTGAAATGCAGCAACTTCCCAGCATCCCTTATCTTGAAATTATCGAACAAAAACTACTAGGTGGTATTATAAATGAATAAACAAACTCTTATGCAGGCTTTGAAATATCTTGCAAGTGCACTTATAACCCTGCTTATGATTGGATTCGTGATTGGCTGTTTGGTATTTACCTACTATGCGGTCAAGGCTCCTAAGCTTTCTGAAAAAGACCTCATCGCGACCACATCCAGTAAGATTTTTGACAGCAATAACAATTTGATTGCGGACCTAGGCGCTGAAAAGCGGGTCAATGCTGAAACTAGTGAAATACCTACGGATTTGGTTAACGCTATTGTCGCCATCGAAGACCATCGCTTCTTCAACCACCGCGGGGTGGACTTTATTCGGATTGCAGGTGCCCTTATCAGTAACATCCGTGGCGGAGGACGTCAAGGTGGTTCAACTCTGACCCAGCAGTTGATTAAGCTGTCTTATTTCTCAACTTCTTCTTCGGACGCGACCCTTTCACGTAAAATCCAAGAAGCTTGGCTGGCTGCTCAGCTTGAGCGTAAAGCAACTAAGCAGCAAATCTTGACCTATTATGTCAATAAAGTCTACATGTCCAACAGTAACTACGGTATGCAGACAGCAGCCCGAAGCTACTATGGCAAGGACCTAAAAGACTTAAGCTTACACCAAACGGCTCTGCTGGCAGGTATGCCTCAGGCACCTAACCAATACGACCCTTACACCCATCCAGAGGCTGCAACCAACCGCCGTAATCTGGTACTTCGTGAGATGCATGATCTCAAGTACATCACAGATGAGCAGTATGAACAAGCTAAGAATACTCCTGTAACCGATGGACTTCAAAGCCTAAAAGCTTCCACTAGCTATCCTGCTTACATGGACAATTATCTTAAGGAAGTAATTGAACAAGTAGAAGAAGAGACTGGCTACAATGTCCTGACAACTGGTATGGAAGTCTATACAAATGTCAACACTGATGCCCAAAAGAAACTCTGGGATATTTACAACACAGGAGACTATGTAGCTTATCCAGATGACGAAATGCAGGTTGCCTCCACTGTTATAGATGTGCAAACTGGTAAAGTCATTGCCCAGCTCGGTTCTCGTAACCAATCTACCAACGTATCCTTTGGTACCAACCAAGCTGTTGAAACCAACCGTGATTTCGGTTCAACAATGAAGCCAATCACCGATTATGCTCCAGCTCTGGAAAATGAAGTCTATACTTCGACAGCTGCTCCTATCACGGATGCTCCATATAATTTCCCGTATTCCAGCACACCAGTCTACAACTGGGATAAGAAATATTATGGCGGGATGACGATTCAATACGCTATTCAGGAATCCCGTAACGTTCCTGCCGTGAAAACGCTGGAAGCCGTTGGTTTGGATGAGTCCCTCAAGTTCCTAAATCGTATTGGGATTAACTATCCTGAAATGTTCTATGTTAATGCCTTTTCAAGTAATACCAGCAAATCCGGCAACGAATACGGAGCCAGCAGTGAAAAAATGGCTGCTGCCTATGCTGCTTTTGCCAATGGTGGTACTTACTACAAGCCTCAGTATGTCAATCGCGTTGTCTTCAGCGACGGAACAGAGAAGACCTTCTCCAACAATGGTTCCAAGGCTATGAAGGAAACGACAGCCTACATGATGACCGATATGATGAAAACAGTCTTGCAGTCTGGTACAGGTACAAACGCTGCTATCTCTGGGGTTTATCAGGCCGGTAAGACCGGAACCTCCAACTATGCTGA
The DNA here is from genome assembly GCF_013343115.1 of Streptococcus sanguinis. Lineage (NCBI taxonomy): Bacteria > Bacillati > Bacillota > Bacilli > Lactobacillales > Streptococcaceae > Streptococcus > Streptococcus sanguinis. Next base: position 302,396 of record NZ_CP054570.1, on the reverse strand, counting down.
TGATGAATTAGCCAAACTGACCAAGCCTTACTACTACTCTAGCATTGTCACACCAGACGAGCTCTTCGTTGGTTACACGCCTAAGTATTCAATGGCTGTTTGGACCGGCTACTCTAACCGCCTGACACCAATCCTTGATGACGGGGTTAAGGTAGCAACAGATGTCTACCGCGAAATGATGCTTTACCTAGCTCAAGATGGCTCTGCTTCAGAAGATTGGGAAATGCCAGATGGTCTCTACCGCAGTGGCTCTTATGTCTACCTCAACAGTGGTACTGGCTATAACCGTTACTACAATAACCAGCAGTACTATAACTATTCTAGCTATAGCAGTTACAGTACAGAAGCTAGCTCTGACACATCAGCTTCCAGTGAGCATTCTGGTGATTCAAACAATAGCTCTTCTAACCACAACGACTCATCTTCCGGTAACGGTGGAGATGACTAGAGTGACGAAGATTAAAATACAAACTAAAAGAGTAAGAATGAAAAATTCTTACTCTTTTCTTATTCTCTCATCAAAGCTTACTTTGCCAAAGCCCCCATAGGATCCCACGGAGCTAGGACAAGAGGCTCTGCTTCATAAGCAGCTAATTCTGCGGCTGTCAGAAACTCTTTACGGACGACGATTTGATAGGTATACTCGTCCATCCAAGCGTCAGAGGCTACGAAATAGCCCTTGTTACCAACCTTTTCGCCCCAGGAGTTTTCGACCTTCCATTTCTTAGCCTTGCCATTTTCATCCAAGTCCACCCCTGTCAAGACCATAGCGTGGGTCATGAGGCTTTCGCTATAGTCCAAGCGGCCAGCCTTATCCTGAGTTAGTCGAATATCCATGCTGGCAGTGAAATCGTGCATCCCCTCAGCCATAACACCAGCCTTACGATTGCTAGACTGACCAACATCCGAGCCAAACCAAACGGTCTCACCAGCCTGCATTTGAGCAATAGCCAGCTCTTTTAGTCGGTTCATTTCAACATTCAAATAACGAACCGGCTTACTTCCAACGACATTGCCCAACATCTCAACTGTATAGGACCGTCCATAAGGCTTGTCAGCAGTCGGTGCATTGATGATAGAGACATAGTCAGCTAGCTTGAGATCGACATATTTTTGATAAAAAGTCAGAGGTGTCAATCCGCTCTCGCTGTGGAAATGATTGTCCTTATCGCGATAAGAAAAGTCAAACTGGCGAGGCGGCAAGCCTAAGTTCATAGCTAGGAAGTTAAAGACTTCCTGTAAGAGTTCTTCTTTCTTGGCCTGAAGTTCAGCAGAGTTTGCACCCTCTGCCACTAATTCTCGCAAAATCTGCGCATCTTGACGTAGGAGTTTATTGAGAATTTGATTGAGCTCACGGCTGTTACTGGAAGAAATTGACTCCGGATAGACTGACTTAGGCACGACGCCGTATTTCTCAAAGAGGGAAACAACCATATCCCATTGACCGCCATCCTGCTGAGGCGTATCTAAGAGAAACTTGACCTTACGACTGGTCAATTCTTGGTCAGCTGTCGCAATCACCTGCTCCAAGAACCAGTTGGATTTTTCATATTTATCCCAAAAGAAAGTATGGGCTTGAGATAGCTCAAAATCCTCCAGTTGGAAACCAGCAATCATTTTGTGGCGGAAGGTATTAAGAGCTGCAAACATCCAACAGCGTCCTGAAGCTTTCTGGTCACTGACCTTGTCCTTAGTGAGATCCAGCGAAAAGACAGGTGTATTTTCCACAGCGGCGCTTCGCTTCTCCAAGGATGTCAAGAGACCATTATGGCTGATGGCATTTTCCATTGCTGCAAACTTGGGATTGGCCTCATAAGCAGCATACAACTTATCTGTAAAAACTTGTTCTAACGAATGCATAGAATCCTCCTTGTCATTATACATCTATTATAGAACTTTAAAAGAGGAGCGCAAGTAAAAAGGCTAGACAAAAGAGTCCTAGCCTTTTTCTAAATCGGATTTTAGGATTCCATAGACGGAAAAATCTTTGACTTGTCCTTTATGAAATACAGCCTGACGGAAAGTGCCTTCGTAGCTCATTCCAGCTTTAGCCATAACACGCCCCGAAGCTGGATTAGCTGTTACAAATCTTGCTGCGACACGATTGAATCCTGCGTCTTGCAAGAGGTATTTCAAAACAGCTTTCAAAGCTTCTGTCATCAGCCCCTGCCCCCAATAGTCTTTACTTAGAATGTAACCGACCTCGCAAGCATTGACTGCCTCATCCATGTCCACCATACTGATGTCCCCGATTACAGAATCAGGATTTTCTTTCAGGCAGATGGCCCACTTGTAAAAATCCATGTTTTGATAATTCTCAACCCAGCGAGCAATAGACTGTTGGGTGACTTCAGGACTCTCGTGAGCATACCAGGTCACATGCAGCAAATTATCCGGACGAGAAGCCCAGTTGTCATACATAGCTTGAGCATCCGATTCCAGAAAAGGTCTTAGTAAAAGACATTTGGTTTCAATGGACTGTGTACCTATCTTTTTCATAGCTTCCTCATTTCTTGGCGCGGACTAAAAAGATTCGATAGAGATTTTCACTTCCAAAATTCGTCAAAAATCGTAATCGGCAAATGACGTTTGTGCTGGCCTTTATGCCACCAAGATTCGATAGTTTCTTGAGCTTGGGCTGAAACGGACTTACCTTCAAGATAATCGTCAATTTCATTATAGGTCACGCCCAGAGCGACTTCATCGGCAATCCCAGGTTTTTCTTCTTCCAAATCAGCCGTCGGCACCTTTTCATAGAGAGCCGGATCAGCTCCTAAAGCGGCCAAAAGTTGCTTACCTTGTCGTTTATTGAGACGGTAAAGTGGTAAGATATCTGCTCCGCCATCTCCAAACTTGGTGAAAAAGGCCGTGACATTTTCTGCAGCATGATCGGTCCCAATGACAGCCCCGCTGTATGAACCAGCCAAAGCATACTGGGCAATCATACGGCTGCGGGCCTTGATATTGCCCTTGTTAAAATCAGAGACTTTGGCACCCGTTGCCTCCACAGCCTTTGTCATGGCATCAGCTGATTCCTTGATATTGACTGTCAAACTGACATCGGGCTGGATAAAAGCCAGAGCCTTTTGCGCATCATCTTCATCTGCCTGAACACCGTAAGGCAGACGAACAGCGATAAAGCGGTAGCTATTATCACCAGTCTCAGCCCGCATTTCCTCTACAGCCAGCTGAGCTAAGCGGCCAGCCAAGGTTGAATCCTGACCACCAGAAATTCCCAGAACATAACTTTTCAAAAAAGGGTGTTTCCTCAGATAGGCCTTGAGAAAGTCCACCGACTTGCGGATTTCTTCCTCCGGGTCAATGATAGGTTTGACGCCCAATTGAGCGATGATTTCTTCTTGTAGACTCATTTTTCTGCTCCTGTCTGGTAGGCTTTCTTGCGCATCTGGTCAATCAAGTCCATCTTATCCTGCCAGATATCTCTAGCCAGGTCAACTGGATAATCCTGTGGATTAAGAACCCGCTTGTACTCATCCCAGAGTTTATCAAATTCCTTACGGGCATAAGCTTGAATCTCAGTCAGGCTCGGCTGAGAATAGACCAAATTTCCTTCTTGGAAAATATCCACCAAAAGCGGTACAGCATCAAAATTTTTGACCCTTTTATTGATGTAGGTATAGGTAGGATGGAACATTTCCAACTCTTCCAAGCTATTGACATCAATGCCATCATAGGTAATGTAGTCTCCCTCGGACTTCTCTTTTTCGCGGCTGGTAATACGCCAAACCTGCTTCTTACCTGGGGTCGAAACCTTTTCAGCATTATTGGACAGCTTGATAGTATTGCGCAAAACGCCATTCTCATCTTCAATAGCAACAATCTTATAAACCGCTCCTAAAGCCGGCTGGTCATAGGCTGTAATGAGCTTGGTTCCCACACCCCAGACATCTATCTTGGCTTTTTGCATTTTCAAGTTGAGAATGGTATTTTCATCCAGATCATTGGACGCATAAATCTTAGCGTCAGGGAAGCCAGCTTCATCTAATTGCTGCCGAACTTTCTTAGAAATATAGGCAAGGTCTCCCGAATCAATGCGGACACCCAGAAACTTAATTTTATCCCCTAGCTCACGCGCCACCCGAATGGCTGCCGGAACACCTAGACGCAATGTATCGTAGGTATCTACTAGGAAAACACAGTTATGATGAGTCTCAGCGTAAGCTTTAAAGGCTTCATAATCATTTCCATAGACTTGAACGAGAGCATGGGCATGCGTTCCCAAGACTGGAATGTCAAAGAGCTTGCCAGCTCGGACATTACTGGTACCGTTCGCTCCGCCAATCACCGCAGCCCGAGTTCCCCAGATAGCAGCATCCATTTCCTGGGCCCGGCGCGTACCGAACTCCATCAGAGGTTCATCTTCGATGACAGAGCGTATACGAGCTGCCTTGGTAGCAATCAGGGTCTGAAAATTAACGATATTGAGCAGGGCAGTCTCAACCAGCTGACACTGAGCTAGAGGACCTTCCACCTGCACGATTGGCTCATTGGCAAAAACCAAATCACCTTCCTGAACAGACCTTACTGTCAGGCTCATCTTGAGATTTCGCAAATAATCCAAAAACTCTCCATGATAGCCCAAGGATTGCAAATAATCTAAATCGCTCTGGCTGAACGTCAGATTATTGAGATAGGAAATAATTCTTTCTAAGCCCGCAAAGACAGCGTAGCCGTTATTAAAAGGATTCTTACGGAAAAAAACTTCAAAAACTGCACGCTTGTTGTGAATATTTTGCTTGAAATAAACCTGCATCATGTTGATTTGGTACAAATCAGTGTGCAGAGTTAAACTATCATCTGGGTACATCTTCTTGCTCCTTTACGCTAGATACCTTTTATTATATCATAATTCCAAAAAAGCTAAGCAAATCCTGTCAACTCACTTGAATAGACACGCTTGCTTAGCTTATATTTTTATGCTTGCTCTGCAAGATATTTGTAGGCTTCCTGACTGGCAATGGCACCATCGCCAACAGCCGTCGTAATCTGGCGCAGGTCTTTCTGGCGAACATCACCAATAGCGTAAATACCGGCTACTGACGTTTTCATCTGATGGTCCGTCAGAATCCAGCCAGCCTCATCTGTGATGCCCAAGTCCGCAGCAAATTCGCTAACTGGATCTAGGCCAACATAGATAAAGATGCCACCAAAATCTGCTTGGCTAGTTTCACCTGTCTTGACATTCTTGAAGGTTACACCAGTCACCTTACGCTCATTACCATGGATACTTTCCACTACAGAATCCCAGACAAAGCGAATCTTTTCATTGGCAAAGGCGCGATCCTGCAGCACCTTTTGTGCTCGCAGCTCATCACGACGGTGAACAATGGTCACACTTTTTGCAAAGCGCGTCAAGAAAATAGCTTCCTCTACCGCCGAGTCGCCACCACCGACAACCAGCAGGTCTTCATCGCGGAAAAATGCGCCATCACAGACCGCACAGTAGGAAACGCCGCGGCTGTTGTAGTCTTCCTCACCAGGAACCCCCAGATGACGATGATTGGCACCAGAAGCAATGATGACTGTTTTAGCTTCAAAACTCTCATCTTCTGTGATGATTTCCTTAAAATCGCCTCGGTCTTCAATTTTTTCTACTAGGCCAAATAGATGTTCAACACCTAGATTCTCAAGAGGCTCAAACATTTTCTCTGCTAGCTCAGGACCACTGATATTGGCATAGCCTGGATAGTTTTCAATGTCAGCAGTATTGTTCATCTGACCACCAGGAATGCCGCGCTCCAGCAGGGCAACTTTTAGGTTGCTGCGGGCTGCATAAAGGGCAGCTGTCATGCCGGCAGGTCCCGCTCCAATAATAATTGTATCATACATAACTTTTCTTTCTCCTTGTTGTAACTATAATTATTCTAACAACTTTTCTACAGTTTTACAAGCATTTAAGCTTTTAGGACAATGAGCAGGCCCAACGTCGCAAAAGACAGGACTGGAATCGTCATAATGACAATTAAAAGAACATCATACAGATGGCTCTGGCGCTCCTTGGCTGTCTTGTCCTTGCGGCGAATCATCCGCAGTCCAATCCATAAACCCGCAATAATCCCTACACCGACTGCTGTATAAAGCAGGCTTTCGATATAAAGTGCAAATATTTGATCTAACATGTCAACTCCTCAAAGATCAATCAGCCTCGTAGTGCAAAGAATGGGAGCAACTCCAAACCTAGCCATCTACATAAAACACCCACTAGACAAGAAAACCTGCTCCACAGCACGCTACGACTGAAAACAAACTCAGCTGGTCTAGCCAACTGAGCCTTCACTGTCTCTATTATATCAAATATAGGTCCTTTTGTAACTAGCAAAAAATTCCTTGGTTCTTTCTTCCTTTGGATGATGGATAATTTCATCTGGTGTCCCGGACTCTATGATTTTCCCCTTGTCCAAAAAGAGTACTCTATCCGCAACCTGAGCGACAAAGGACATATCATGACTGACCAGAATCATGGTTTGGCCAGACTTGGCTGCATCAGCGATTGATTTCTCTACTTCTCCGACCAACTCGGGATCCAAGGCTGAGGTCGGCTCGTCTAGCAAAAGAACATCTGGATTCATAGCCAAGGCCCTTGCTAAGGCTACCCGCTGCTTCTGACCGCCTGACAAATGTCTAGGATAGTGATTTTCTCGGTCTGACAAGCCAACTTTTGCTAACTCTTCTTTGGCTATCTTAGTCGCTTCTTGGTCTGACAGTTTCTTAACTACCAGCAGACCTTCCTTGACATTTTCCAGAGCTGTCCGGCGGGAAAAGAGATTAAACTGCTGAAAAACCATGGCTAGCTTGCGGCGCAGCAGCAAGATCTCATCTTTGGAAATCCTTGAAAAATCCACTTTGAAACCATCGATAGTGATTTTTCCGCTGTCTGGCTGTTCCAGATAGTTGAGGCTACGGAGAAAGGTTGACTTCCCAGCACCCGAAGAGCCAATCAAAGCTACCACTTCGCCTTTTTGAATGTCCAAACTGAGATCATCCAGAACCTTTTGACCTGAAAAAGTCTTACTTAAATGTGAAATATTAATCATCAGATTCCTTCTCCTTCTGCTTGCTGAAGCGATTCAAATTTATCCGGCTGTTTGATATCCATCATCTTTTCGATCCAGCGGCCAAGTTGCTCAATGAGAATATTGACTGCCCAATAAATCAGCGAAACCGAAATAAAACGCTCAAAGTAACGGTAGTCCGCCCCCGCGATAGCCTGCGCCTTGGCAAAAATTTCCACTACACCGGCACTAAAGGCCAGAGAAGTTCCCTTGGTTAAGCCAATCAGGGAATTAATCAGACTAGGTGTCGCCACTACTGCTGCATTGGGGATAATGACACGCATATAAACCTGCTTGTTGGTCATTCCTAAGCTGCGAGCAGCCTCGATTTCTCCCGGATCTACGGACAAGATTGCAGCCCGGATAGTCTCACTGGCATAAGCCGCTTCGTTGAAAGCGAAGGCAACAATCGCAAAGACAGACGCTGGAATCTCGTTGATATTAAAGCTTGTGCCATACTTCTGATTGATGGCCTTGAGCAATAAAGGAATCCCAAAATAGGTCAGCATGAGCTGGACCAGCAGCGGTGTTCCCCTCAGAAAGCTGACAAAGAAAGCCTGAATCGGATACAGGACTTTAACCCGATTAATCTTGACGATAGCAAAAACCATGGCAAGCAGAATACCAAAGACTGCACCACCCGCTGTCAAGAGAAGGGTGATTGGCAGATTTTGCAAAATGCCGGGAATAGCCTCAAAAACAGCCCTTAAACTAAATAATTTACCATCTGGAATGAACTTGAGGAACTCCTCATACCAACCAGTTGTCAGAAGATAAGTTGTAACCACCATTATTACTTCCTTTTCTTGATAATGAAATATTTTAACACAATTCTGGAACAAAACAAAGAATTTGCTTCGCTTTTACTGTCTTTTAGCAGTCAAAACGTGAGTAGCTAGTGCAAATCTCGTGTTCCTAAATATCAAATAAGCCACACTAAGCCCAATATAAAAATAGACTAGTTTCACTAGTCTATCATATCTATCTCATAAAGACTAATATATTTTTCTTATCACAGCGATAAGAAAAGTATATCACTAAAAGGTTTGGCGCTTAGCCTTACGCTCTGCCCGGCCACGTGCACGATTCTCTGCTCGCTTGGTCTTGCGGCGCTTTTCGTTAACAGCCCACTGAATTTTTTTCTTGTAGCCTGGCTTGATTTTTTTCTTTTTCTTCTTGACCAGCCCCAGCATTTCCGTGTCCAGCTTCTCCCGACTCTTTTCCCGATTGGCTCGACGGTCTCGGTCGTAGGTATCCTGGAACTCGTCATCTTTTATCATCTTGGGAATGAACTTAATCCCCATCTTTTCTAACTCCCGAATATCTGAGTCATCACTCGGCTGGTAGAGAGTAATGGCTGTGCCAGGAAGACCATTACGGCCGGTCCGGCCTACCCGATGGACAAAGAAAGACAAGTCCTGAGGAATGGCATCGTTGATAACATGGCTGACACCTTCGATATCAATTCCCCGCGCTGCCAAGTCAGTAGCAACAATATACTCAAAATCAAGATTCTTAACCTGATTCATGATGCGCTTGCGCTCCCGCGGAGCAATATCGCCATGAATTTTAGCAACTTTAAGCCCCTGAGCTGTCAGATAGCTGTGCAGTTCATCTGCCCTCGTCTTGGTATTGACGAAAATCATAGCCAGATAAGGCTGCAGAAGCTGACTGATTTGATAAATCTGAGCATTCTTGTCTCGTCCCTTGGTTGATAGGAGCCAGTTTTCAATGGTGTCCGCAATGACCGTCTTGGTCTTAATCTGCTCAATGACTGGATTAGACAGATATTTTTTCAAAAAAGGCTGAAGCTTCTGAGGAATTGTTGCTGAGAAAACGAGAAACTGCAGATCTTTAGGCAACCGGCCTGCAATCTTATCAACCGTCGCCAAAAAGCCCATGTCCAGTGTCATATCGGCCTCGTCAACGACAAAGGTCTTGGCCTTGTGAATGGCCAAATCACCTGACTCTACCAGGTCATAAATCCGCCCAGGGGTTCCGATGACGATATGAGGCTGACTAGACTCTAACTTCCCAATCTGACGAGCCTTGTCTGTCCCACCGATATAGTTGGCCACCCGAATCTCTTTTTCAGAAAAGCTAGCCAACTGCCGAGCAGCCTGATAAATCTGTGCTGCCAGCTCCCGACTTGGAGCTGTAATAACAGCCTGCACAGTGTCTGCTTCCTCATCTAGCATTTGAAAGATTGGCAGCAAAAACGTGTGGGTCTTACCAGAGCCTGTCTTGGACTCCCCAACCAAATCCCGACCTGACAATACGACTGGAATCAGCTTCTCTTGGACCGGAGTCGCTTCAACGAAGTTCAAATCCCTGAGTGCTTCCTGAATATAATCTTTAAACTTAAATTCTGTAAATTTCATCTTGTCCTCTATTCTATTATCCTAACTATTATACCAAAAAATTGACCATCCTGCTTATCCTCAAATCTAAGAAGAAAAAAGCGAGCCAGAGACTCGCTTCTTGCTATAGATATAGGATAGCTAGGGTCAGGAGACTACCCACGATACCGATTCCCCAGAAGAAGAAATCGACTTTCCACTCGCTCCACTCCTTGCCGTGGCCAGTTAGGCCTCCCAGCTCAAAGTGGTGATGAACCGGGGTCATCCGGAAAATTCGCTTGCCGCCGGTCAGCTTGAAGTAAGTCACCTGCATCATGACCGAGGTCGTTTCAAACACATAGACGATACCAATCAAGAGCAGGGTCCACTCTTGATGAAGGGAAATGGAGATAGCAGCCAGCATACCGCCCAAAGCCAGACTTCCTACATCGCCCATGAAGATTTTAGCAGGCTTATGGTTGAAAACAAAGAAGCCTAGCAAGCCACCAATCATACTGATGATGACAATCAAAATATCAAAACGCTTCTGCTCAACAGCAATTACAGCATAGGCCACCAAGCTAATGACCACCGAGATACTGGCCAAACCATCAATTCCATCCGTCAGATTGACAGCATTGGAAAAGCCAATCAGCCAAAAAAGGACGAAAAAGACATAGAGGAAGCCTATCTGGACAGGAACGGTGAAGACATTCAGCTGGTCACCTGCACCGTGCTGATTATAAAAGAAGTAAAAGACAACTCCGCCGACCAGCTGCAGAAACAGTTTCTGCTTGGGATTTAGACCCTCGTTGATCTTACGAAACACCTTGAGGAAGTCGTCCAAAAAGCCGACAACGCCATACAGGACCAAGATAAAAAGAATCATGATGAGGCCGTTGGACAGCTGATGCGAAAACAGACCGATAACAAAGCTAGCCAAAACAGATGTCAAGAGAAAGACTGTGCCACCCATGGTAGGTGTTCCGGCCTTGGCCTGATGCTGCTTGACATCTTCGTGCATCTGTTGGCCTGTGATACGAGCCTTATGGTAAAAACGAATAAAGGCAGGAATGCCGATGATAGTTAGGATAAAAGTTACGATTCCTGCAATAAGAGCAATAAGCATATTAGTCTCCCATTGTAATTGTTATTTTCTTGAGATTTTTCAGCGAAGTATTGGTCTTTTCGCTCTGCTTGACGACCTTGGAGCCCTCTCCTTTGAAAGTGACTTCAATGTCCTGCCACTTCGCAAAACGTTCGACATTGGCCTTGGTCCAGCCGTACATATCAGGCAGACTGTCTAAATCATCTGACAAGATCAAAACCTGCTGGTTGGCCTTGAGATTTTTGCCCTCTTTGACAGATACTTTTTTAATCTTGCCACCTGTTCCTAGTACAATTGGTTGGACGAGGTTGCGGCGCAATTCATCTGCCAATCCGCCAGGACTGATTTGATGTTTTAGCCCTAGTTGCTTGGTCAGATCTTCCAGTGATGGCATTTTATAACTGGTTTCTTCAGTGACTGTTTCAAGAGCTGGAGTTGTCTCTGTCGTCAGATTAAGACTGTCTTTGAGAGCGACAGCTTCTTCCAAGACCGGATTGACCACTTCCTGCCAGAATATTGGCTGGAATTTTTCCTCGGGCTGCTGAACTGTCACATACATGATAAATTCAGGATTTTCTGCCGGTGTCATGGCAACAACTGAATAGATATAGTCGTTCTCACCCTCTAGATAACCATTTTCAGAAGCGATTTGAGCGGTCCCTGATTTGACAGCGACATTCTGACCAGCCACTTGAATGACGGGTTCTCCACCGACATTCAGGGTTCCGTGGTAGGGGTCTGTTCCGACCTGAACCATATAATCCCGAGTGGTTTGAGCTGCTTTTTCTGAGACAGGATTTCCGATAATTTCCGTCGCAGTCTTACGAGCTGTATTGGTTTTAGGATCATGGATAGCATTGATAAACTTAGGTTCTACCATGACGCCGTCATTGGCAATAGATGAGAAGGCACGCAGCATCTGCACCTGGGTCACACCAATCCCTTGACCGAAGGAGCTCATGGCAATCGTAACATAGTTATCACCTGGCAAAGAGCCATAGGTTTCATTGCCCATCCCAAATCGGGTCGGCAGACCAAACTTAAACTTACTCAAGTAGTCCAGCCACTTGTCATTGCCCATCTTCTGTTCTAAAATAGTCATACCAACGTTACTGGAATAGGTAAATCCTTGGGCAAAGGTCAGAGTTTCCCCTTCTGAAATCCCCATGTTGACGTTCCAGTCCCGAATGGTCGCATCCATGACCTTGTACTCTCTACTGTCATAGGTATCGTTAGGATTAAAGCTACCATTATCAATAGCTGAAGCCAAAGTCATGACCTTCATGGTAGATCCAGGCTCATACTGACCTTGATAGAGCATGGTATTCCAATTGCCCAGATTTTTCTCATTCAAGCCTTCCTTGGTATCGGCATTATAGGTCGGCCGTTGAGAGGTAGCTAGGATTTCACCAGTCTTGGCACTGACCAAGGTTGCATTGACAAACTTACCTTTGACTTTTTCTTGAAAGGCGTTCATCCGCGTTTCTAGGTAGGTTTGCAAATCAGCCGACAGCGTTGTATAGACGTCCTTGCCATCCTCTGCCTGTACAGAGACCTTTTCTGATCCAGGAACAACATTACCGTTTCGGTCTTTTTCGTAGGTCACAATCCCATTCTGACCAGCAAGAATCCTATCCAGAGCCTGCTCCATGCCAGAAGTCCCTTTCAGCGTCTTATTGCCTTCCTTATCCTCCTGCAGCTGGGCAAGACCGATAAACTGGGAGGCAAACACACCGTTATTATAACTGCGGTTAGGACTGGTGGTGAAATCAATTCCTTCAATACCAGCCGCTTCAAAGGCTTCCCGCATGGCATTCATATTACTGTAGGTAATGCCATTGCCCTGTGCCCCGAAGGAAACTTGCTTGAGATTTTTCTGCGACAGCTGGGTTTTGACGTAGTCCTTATCCAACTCTAGGTATTGATTGAAAATCTCTGCCACCTTATCGTACTGGGATTCTTCTACATAGAGAATCTTGCCGGTAGCTGACTTGTAGCTCTTGTCAATAATGGCATAGACATTATAAGTCGTGGCATCCTCAGCAATGGGAACCCCATTTCGGTCATAAATTGTTCCCCGCCGGGCAGCGACTGTAACCGTCTTTTGATGGACAACTTCCGCTCCCTTTGATAGATTAACACCGAACTTCTGGTCCGTCCCGATAATAATGGCAAAATTAATCAAGAAAACGAAAAAGAGAAAGATAGCTAAGATACTCATGCTCTTTCCCACTTGCCGCCGATTGTATTCAGGGGTTTGCCTATTTTTCAGGGCGTATTTTTTAATTTTTTCAAAAATTTTATTCTTCATCCGTTGAACTCACTGTTTTACGATTTCCCTTCTGGAGTTTCATATCCTGAGAGCTGGCTAACTGAGACAGTCTTTCATAGCGGGTCAGTTCATTGACTTCCTGCTTGATATCGGCCAGCTCTGTCTGCTCCGCTTCGATCTGCGTATTGACTTCCGTCAAATCCCGATCTACCTGCAATAGTTTGGTCTGCATAAAGACGATGCTGACCGCTAAAATAATGGCAGTCAAAACGATGGAGCCGTAAAAGGCCTTCTCAACTCGGGAAAATTTTCTCATCTGATCTTGAAGCGGGTTTGGTCTTTTTTCTGACATTTCTTCCTCACTTGTGTATCTTACGGGCCACGCGCAGCTTGGCGGAATGAGCCCGATTATTACTTTCTAATTCTTCTTTGCTTGGTAAAATTGGTTTGCGGCTGACAAGCTCTAGCTTAGGCTGCAGTTCATCTGGGATGAAGGGCAGGCCCTTTGGAACATCCACTGTTGACGCCTCCTTGAAAAGCTGCTTGGTCAGACGGTCTTCCAGGGAATGAAAGGTAATGACCGCAATCCGACCGTCCACCGCCAGCAGATCAATAGCTTGCTGAATAGACTCATCCGCCGCTCCCAGTTCATCATTGACCTCAATCCGAATGGCCTGAAAAATCTGCTTGGCTGGATGACCTTTCTTCTTCAGCTCTTTAGCTGGCTTAGCCGACTTGATAATTTCAGCCAGTTCTGTCGTTGTTTCAATAGGCTTGACACTTCTAGCCTGCTCAATCTTGCGAGCAATCTGCTTAGAAAATTTGTCTTCGCCGTATTTAAAAAAGATTCGTACTAAATCCTGATAGCTATAATGATTGACAACCTCAAAAGCTGTCAAGGCTGCCTCGCGGTTCATGCGCATATCCAAAGGCGCATCCTGTTTATAGGAAAAACCACGCTCACGCTGATCCAGCTGAGGGCTGGAAACGCCTAAGTCATAACAAATCCCATCAATTTCTTCCACACCGGCTTCTTGCAAACGACTCTTGAGGTGGCGGAAATTGTCCTTGATAAAGGTTACCATCCCCCGCTCTACATAAGGAGCCAAACGCTTTTTAGCATTGTCAATAGCCATCTGGTCCTGATCAAAGGCATAGAGATGCCCCTCATCCCCGAGCTGACTCAAAAGATATTCGCTGTGACCAGCACCTCCAAGGGTCGCATCGACATAGATGCCGTCAGGCTTAACAGCCAGCTGGTCAACCGTTTCATGAAGAAGAACCGTAATGTGATGAAATTCGTTTGTCATATCTTACTTATTATATCACATTCAAAAGCAAAAAAAAAATTTAAAAGAAAAAGTAATATATTATCCAATAATGGTGTGATGGTTACAAATACCTTAATTTCAACTTTACTTACTAGCATTTTTTTAATCTATCTGTTTCTCGTCGTGAATTTGCTTTATTTTACGACATAATAAAGGTGTATTCAATTGAACCAAAAGATTTAAAGGGGAACAAAATGGCTAGAAAACAACTCAGTTTAGAAGATGTCCTCAATTATGTGGAGACACTGCCTTATACACAATTTAAAAACGTGGTGGAACACTATTATCAAAAGCAAAACAGTGATTTCTCCAGCACACTCAATCAGCTTGTTGTATCTAATTTTGAGCAACGTTTAGAAAGGTTAGAAGTTAATAAATCTTGTCCTTCTTGCGTCTCTGATGCTGTGGTCAAAAATGGAAAGCGTCATAACATTCAACAGTTCAAATGCAAGGATTGTCATAAACGGTTCAATCATTTTACAGACACTATTTTAAAGAAGACACGTTGGCATTGGGATATTTGGGTTAAAGTGTTAGAAATAGTGATAAACCACTATCCTATTCACGATATGATGAATGTCTTGGTGAATGATTATGGATGCGATGGGATTGATTATAAAACTGTGTGGTTTTGGAGAATGAAGTTAATTCATGCCCTGGCTGAAATGCCAATGCCTCCATTAACAGGTGTTGTCCAAGTAGATGAGACCTTTATTAGAGAAAGTCAAAAGGGAAGTCGGCAGTTAGTTTCCACTATCAGTAAGAACACCTACAGAAAACCACGTTATGGCAGGCAACCTTCCCAGTATGGCGTGATGGGTTCAGAGTTCGCCACTGTCATCACAGCTGTTGATAGTAGAGGTTATTGTGTTTGTAAAGTAGCGAGTTTAGGCAAGGTATCACCTGAACTTTTCTTTGATTTGTTTGATGAACACTTTGATAATATTTCTTATCTCTGTAGTGATGCGAATAGTATTTATGAGGATTATTGTAAATTGAGAAATACACCTCACTATGTTCGCCCTTCTAACTATATTAAAATGATTGGGGATCATGGTTACGTGATTTAGACTACAGAAGAATTTGAAAAGAAGGCAAATAAGAAAGTGTTGGAACATCTCTACTATGAAGGGATTAGTGATCATATTACCAATAGGGGAGAAATGCTATTTGATACCTTCACCGAACTAAAATACCAGAATGGCTTATCCCTTGGTTGAGTAAATGGACTCCATAAAGAGATTAAGAAGTATATCTACCGTGATATGAGAAATGTATCCACTAAGTATCTACAAGACTATATTGGTTTTTTCACCTATATTCGTAACTGGAGAACAGAACATGGGATTATCCCACTTCTCAAAAAGATGCAGAATCTATCTTTATTTAGATTTTAAAGACAAAGAAAAACCTTACTTCATCTGAAGTAAGGCAAAAAGAATTAGTATTACCAAAACCAAGTTCCCATTACATGGAAGTTTTGAAGGAAGAAACCGAGAAGGCAAGAGATGCTGTTGACAGCTCTTATTTCAAATTTAACGAGGAAGATGGTGTTCTTTCCTTTAACAAACGTGAATAGGTCCTTGAACTTCCTAAAACGAGACTATATGCCATTGCCAAAGAATGTCATATCCTCCGATATAGAAAACTAGCGAGGTGGTCGCTAGTCTCAATAATTTTAAATCAGAAGAATATTCAAGATATTCTCTATCAGGAATTGGTAGAGGAAAGAGTTTCATTGATCGATGAGGAGAATGTACAGGTGTTGGAGTGGGCCAACATGCGTAATTTAAACTATCAAGGCAGAAAAATATATATTCATAGTTGGATTTTTCCTTCTATTATGATAAAATAAGGATGATAAAGGATGTAAAAATGAGATATATTGGTTCAAAAAAATTACTTCTACCTGAAATTAAAAAAATGGTAGATAAACATACTGATGGCTCTGAGGAAGTGTTCTTAGATTTATTTGCTGGTACAAATGTAGTTGCAAATTATTTTAAACAATTTTACACAGTCTATTCGAACGACATGTTATTTTTTAGCTATGTCAATGCTAAAGCTACAATTGAAAATAATTCAAAACCATCATTTTCTAAACTTATTCAGGCAGGTATCAGTTCTCCTATGACTTATTTACAAAATTTAGAAGTCAACGATGAAACGATAGGATACTACGAAGTTGCTTATTCGCCCACTGGAGAGGCAAATTACCTTTCAGTACATAATGCAAAAAAACTGGATATAATTCGTAGTCAAATTGAGAGTTGGAAGAATCAAAATTTATTAACAGAACACGAATATTATTATCTACTCTCTTCTCTCATAGAAGCATTGCCATTTATTAGCAACACTACAGGAACTTATGGCGCTTTCCTAAAACACTGGGATAAAAGATCTTTAAATGATTTAGAATTACAAGATTTTACTATATTTGATAACTCAAAACAAAACAAAGCATTCAATGAAGATGCGAATGAACTAGTTCAAAAAATAAAGGCAGATATTGTCTATATTGATACCCCTTATAATTCAAGACAATATGCCTCTAATTATCATTTACTGGAAAATGTCGCTAGAAATGAACACCCAACTTTAAAAGGTATTACAAAAATTTTCGATTGGAAAAACCTTAAAAGTGATTACGCTACAAAAGGCAAGGCTCTGGTAGCAATGAGAGATTTAATTCAAAATATAAATTCAACTCATATAATTTTGAGTTACAATAATGAAGGTATTATCTCCGAAGAGGATTTGACTAATATTTTGAAAGAATTTTCTGTTGATGGCATAGTTGATATTAAAAAAATTCCATATCGAAAGTATCAATCAAAGAATGTTTCTAAGAACAAAGAAATTTATGAATTATTATTTTATATCCAAAGAAAGCCATTTTCTAAAAATAAAACTCTGAACAAACCTCTAAATAACGTCAGAGTCAGTTCAACAAAAAAATATATTAAAAGTCCACTTAATTACATTGGAGGAAAATATAAACTATTAAATCAAATACTTCCCCTTTTTCCTAAGAACATTAATACGTTCGTAGATATATTTAGTGGAGGCGCTAATGTAGGCATAAATGTTAAAGCTAAGAAATATATTTTTAATGATATGAATACTCGTATCAACGAAATGTTTCGATATTTTCAAACTCAACCACCTGTCAAATTAGTTCAACAAATCGAAGAAAAGATTGATGAGTGGGGATTGAGTAAAACTAATGAAGATGCATTTTTAGCTTTCAGGAAACATTATAATACAAATCCTAATCCTTTAGATTTATATGTTCTATCCTCATTTAGTTACAATTACCAATTTAGATTCAATAACTCTATGGAATTCAATAATCCTTTTGGTAGAAATCGTAGTCACTTTAGTGAAAACATGAGAAATAATTTATTAAATTTTGTTACTAAGCTTCAAACATTAGATGCCACGTTCACAGATAACTATTTTAATGAATTTGATTTTTCGAATTTGACATCTAATGATTTTATTTATCTTGATCCTCCATATTTAATTACAACTGGAAGTTATAATGATGGAAAACGAGGATTTTCAGATTGGAATAATACTTCTGAAATGAAGTTACTAAATTTTATGGATTATCTAAATCAACATGGTATTCGATTTGCTCTCAGTAATGTAACTGAACACAAAGGTAAAACAAATCAATTGTTAAAAGATTGGGCTTATTCAAGAAATCTAAATGTCAATTATCTTGATCATAATTATAACAATTCGTCTCATAATTCAAAAAGCAAAGGTAGTCAAGAAGTTCTAATAACTAATTATGAAACTAAAACATTTAATCTGCTTAATACAAAATAGAAGAACTACATACTATCCCATACCAACCTCAATACATAATAACTTCAAGCAAGATGAAAAAAGATGCTTTTCAAAACGAAAATCATCTTTTATTATTTAAACAATCCATATCCCGATAACTTCTCTTACTCTATTTCTGCAAGTAATGGAGCATATTCTTCATATGAAATATTATAATCAAGAATACTTTTCTTAACTTCTTTTTTACTCATTTTTTGAGTTTTATAATTATTTGCTAGTAATAACAATTTAACAAACTCTAGTGCCCCACCTAAATGGTTTGTATCTTGCCTAAATTTTTGTAACTGTTCCTTATAATTACCCGAAAAACTCCCAGAAACGTAAGCGAAATATGTATTGTCTAAATGTTCTGGAGCAATATCCCACCACGTTGGCTTTATTTCTTCTTTTCGCTCTGTAAATTGCCTCAAATATCTTCCCATAGCATCTGTGTGGGAGGCAGTGAGTGGAAAGCCTTCTGAGTAAGCTTTTGAATCAAGAATAATTGCACAATCATCATCCCACAGGAGTCCATCTGGTTTGTTGCTTCCTCCTAGATGTTTGCCTGAAAAACCCAACTCATCCGTAAAAATCTTGGTTGATATTGCTTCAAATTCCGTATTTTCAACATTACTGGTTTTCTTTTTACTAGCTATATCAATTCCTTTAAGATAAGAATGGTCAATATTGGTTAGTTCCGTACGCAATTGATTCTTAAATTTTTCAATATCACTTTTTTCTAATACCACATCTTTCTGCACAGGAATTTCAAAATCAAACAATTTATCATTTAACGTTAGCTTATCTCCATCAATCAGAATTTCAATACCAATTCTATTAAGCCCAATACAGTCATCTATCACTTCTTCAGGTGTTATTTCAAGAGTTGGATAATCTGTGTTAATTAAAGTAGCAATCACCTCTGCTTGAATTGGATTTTTCTTTTCAGTAAGGTGTTTTAACATTAGAGATCGTGATGTTTTTTTAGCGATTGCTTCTTTATCCTTTGTTGCTAAGAATTCCCACATCACTCTTTTCCTACTTCGAGGATATCTTGATTTTCCGTTAACCTCCTTTAAGGCAGTTAATCCTTTAGCTGTGATCTGATACACTGTACCAAGAGTAAGTTCAAATTTACGGTTTTTGTATGTATGGGTAACTTTTTTAGTAGTGGAAGTTGCCAATCCTGCAGTAACCAAAACACCAGCTAGCCATCTCATATACTTATCAGAGGTACTTTCGAAGTTTGATTTGATTTTTTGAGCTGCTGTTTTATCGCCATCAATCTCAGCCTGGGCTAGTCCATTTAAAAATATTTCGACAGGGGCTGTTTCAAATCCAAGTTCATCTATAAACCCAAAATGTTCTCCTAAATCAAATTTTGAAAACTGTTTAGAGGGTTGATTCCCTAATAATCTTATCAACCACGCTGCATACGGATACTCAAGTAGCCTTTCATATAAAAATTTGTCCAGTTCTGCCAATTCTTCAGAATCATATAACTTTACTGCTTGAATTCCTATCTCTGAAATCGTGAAAGTTTTATCTGCCCGATGGAATTTCAATAGTCCAAAAGCAACTGCTACACTCACATAATTTTTAGCAGCCCAATCTACAATTGCAAGCCTTGAACATTGTCCTGGAAATACTGCTTGAACTAAACTATTAGCTTCTCTCTTCGTTCTTGTTCCAGTAAGTTGTTTCCAAGTAACTGAAATAGGCGTATTAGTAATTACAGATTTTAATTCATATCGAAGATTTAAATCTGTAACTACTTCTTCTAATCTCGTATCTATCAACCATTTATGAATTTTTGAATCAGGCATAAAAATTGAAGCAACTTTTACTAACTCTTTTAAATCCTGACTAACATCTTGCCCTAAACCAAACGCTAAGTTATTCAAATCACTGTATTCATTAATGCTTATTGTCATATTTCCTCCTAAATTTTTATTTCTTTATTTTTCTATATATTTTTCTTCTGAATCAGACGCAATACCTTATGCACTTTTTCAGTGATTTCATATTTTCCACGTTTATTTTGATAAGGGCAGACAAAGCCGCCTTCAATCAAATCACGCAGAAGTCTATTCGTTTTCAGTTTTACATTTTGTTAATGTTTGCAATCTCTTGTTGAGAGAGCGGTATATAATAAATGACTTTTACTTCAACTTGGTTTTCTTTCAATGATTTAAGTAATTTAAAAGTGTTGTTAGAAAAAGGTTCAAGAGTAAATTCAACCATAGTGAACCTCCTAATGTACCTATTATACCATAATTATCTTTTTAGTTAATAATTCAATTCTTTTTTAAACTCTCATTCTGAACGATAAAATAAGGAAAAACAGCCATTTTTAGCAAAATCTTCTATCAGTGGCTGTTTTATTGTCGAAATACAGAGGTGTTCGCCGATTCAGCTTTTATCCCTCTCTAACTGGATAATATTAAAAAAGTAAGCGGATGAAATCCTTTTTAAAATTTTTTGTCAGATATACTTGACACTTTTTCCAAAAAGTATTATACTAGCATAAAATAAAAGTCAAATATAACTGACAAACTTACTGAAAGTTATCAGTTATAGAATTAGAAAGGAAGGGTGTAATGAATCGTGTCAAAGAATTTCGAAAAGAAAAAAAGATGTCTCAGCTAGAGTTGGCAAAGTCTATCGGGGTATCGCGGCAAACTATCAATATGATTGAAAACAACAAATACAACCCCACCCTCGAGCTCTGTATCAATCTGGCTAGAGCGCTGGATACTGACCTCAACGCCCTCTTTTGGGAACCCCAGCTGACAGATGAAGATTCAAATGACTAAGAGTTTTTTCCTGCAGCAAATTTCATACCTAAAGAAAGGACTAAAAAATGAAAAAAGAAACATTCTCAGACAAGATGATTAAAAGATTTTACGGCATTACTGGACCTTTGGACGAGCAAAAGCGCCAACAGGCTGAGCACTTAGGAAATATAGGCTTTATTTGGCTTTTCTTTATTCTGATTTTTGGCAATGCCATCGCCTTTCCCCTAGCCTTTCGCTGGCCCAACATTATCGCTGTTGCCTATCCTATCCTGCTGGAAATCCTTATCCTCGGCTTCTGTGTCTATATAGTCATTCAAGCACGACGCAAAGGAATTGATGACCTAGAGCTAGGACTTCAGGATGCCAAGGAAAAAAGGGCCATGAAACATGCTGGCCTCAAAGCAGGCTTCTCCTATTGGCTGCTCTTTTACCCTCTCTTCGGCATCATGATAGCTGTCATGGAAAAGAAAGATATCCTACAAGTTTTGCTTCAGCCCAAACTTATTATAACCGGATTAGCTGCTGGTCTTGGATTTGGACTGATTATGCATTTCATTGCCAAAGGAAAGATTCGTCAAGCACAAAAAAAGGAGGAAGAAGACCTATGAGACTTAATCTCAAAGAAAAAATGGATTTAGGGATTCTATCCCTCATTATTGCCATCGCTGCTTATTTCTTTTTCCGTATCACGGAGCCTTGGATTTTCTGGCTGGATGTAGCAATCATCTTTAGCTGCATCTATGTAGCCCTCCGCATTTTGAAAAAACGTAAACAAGAATAAAAGAATCCCTCGACAGGAACTTTCTAGCTTCCTAGCGAGGGATTTTTTATTTATATCTACTTAAGACTCTGGGTCATCCAGACTTCGGCCATGAAGACCTTTCTCGCGCTGAACTTGACGCAACTTCTCAGGTGTCACATCATTGCCATCCTCATCAACAATCTTGATGCCTTCGATGTGATGGCGAACAGAACGACGATAGCCTTCGATATACTCTTCACGAAGCTTGGCCTGCTCTACCTTTTCTTCACCAGTCAGACCAACTGTTTTATTCTTTTTAGCCAGTTCATTGATACGTTCAATTTTTTTAGGATCCATGATTCTACCTCTCTTACCTTTTATTTGGTATTAATCTGATTAAACTGCGCCAGCTGTCCCGCTTTAGCCGTCAAAGACGTCAGGAGAGCTAGGCGATTGTTACGCACAGTCTCATCTTCAGCCATGACCATGGTATGGTCAAAGAAAGCATCAATAATTGGACTAAGCGCAAAGAGTTGGTCCAGATTGGTAGCTAAGTCAGATGTCAGCTCCACTGCTTCAATGGCAGCTGCCAAGTCTTTTTCCTCTTGATTTTCAAAGAGAGCTGGATTGACAGCTGTCTGCCCTTGGGCTTTCTCAGCTAGATTGAAGACACGAGACAGGCTTTCGACTGCTGACTTGAAGTTGTCTTCCTGAGCTTTTTCTGCTAGGAGCGCAGCTGTTTCTACTAAATCGCGTACGACAAAGTTAGTGCTTTGAAGAACAGCCGTCACGATGTCTTTTGGGATGCTCCGATCCATCATTTTCTCAACGCGGGCACGGAAGAAGTCCAGCACCGCCTCTTGATTGTCATAGCTTAGACTATCAAACTTGAGTTCGTAAAGTCGACCAAGAAGCTGAGCCAAGTCAATGTTCCAGCCAAACTTATCCAAAATACGCACGACACCCTGAGTCGCACGGCGCAATGCATACGGGTCATTAGAACCACTTGGAATCAGCCCAACTGAGAAGAAGGACAGAATAGTATCCAGCTTATCAGCCAGAGCCAAGACTGCTCCGACCTTGGTGTCAGGCAATTCCCCATCTGCTGAAGTCGGCATATAGTGCTCCCGAATGGCAGCTGCCACCGCAGCATTCTCACCAGCCAGAAGAGCATACTTCTCACCCATGATACCTTGCAGCTCATCAAACTCACCAACCATGCCAGTCAGCAGGTCAAACTTATAAATAGCCGCTGCACGGGCCAAGTCAGCCGTCTCATCAGCATCCAATCCTGCTTCTTGCGCCAAGAGAGCAGCAATCTTGCCAGTCCGCTCCATGTGCTCTGCCAGAGAGCCAATCTTTTCGTGAAAGGTCACATTGCTCAGCTTTTCAACCAAGTCGGCAATAGCCAGCTTCTGGTCTTCTCTCCAGAAGAATTCCCCATCTTCCAGACGAGCCACCAAGACTTTTTCATTTCCCTTGATGACATTTTCTAGATGCTCTGCATTTCCGTTACGGACAGAGATAAAGTGTGGCAAAAGCTTACCTTCACTATCACGCACAACAAAGTAACGCTGGTGCTCTTTCATGGAAGTTACTAAGACTTCTTCTGGAACCTCTAAGTATTTAGAATCAAAATTACCTAAGAAAGCAGTTGGATATTCTACCAGATTCAACACTTCATTGAGCAAGTCTTCGTCAATTTCGATAGAAACTCCGTGCTCCTCTTCCAGTGCTCGAATCTGCTCGACAATCATATCACCCCGTTCAAGAGGACTGGTAATGACAAACTGAGCCCGCAAGTCATCTTCATAGGAATCCGCTGAAGCAATCTCCGTTTCTTGCCCCAAGAAACGGTGTCCTCGGCTAGTACGGCCGCTCTTGATATCCAAGAAATCCAAATCAAAGGCCTGCTCATCTAGGAGCACAGTCAAGGTGTGAACTGGGCGGATGTATTCAAAGGTGTTGTTGGCCCAGTGCATGCTGACAGGGAAGGTCAAAGCTTGCAGAACTTCCGTTACTGCTGGGATGATTTCCTCTACTGGGCGGCCGATTTCTTCCTTGGTCACATAGACGTATTCCTCACCCTTGATTTCACGGAAAGTAATGTCCTCAACCGTCAAGCCCTTGCCACGGACAAAGCCTTCGGCAGCCTTGGTAAAGTTGCCATCTGCGTCCAGAGCAATTTTCTTAGAAGGACCTTTGAAATCTTCTGTCAGATCAGACTGCTTATCCGCCAAGCCAACCACGCGCACCGCCAGACGACGAGGCGTGGAGAACATTTCAATTTTCTCAAAGGTCAGACGATGGTCTGTCAGAAAGGCTCCCATCTTGTCGCGCAGCTGCTTCATGCTCGGAGTTACGACATAGGCTGGCATTTCCTCCAAGCCTAATTCAACTAATAAATTTTTTACCATGATTATTCTCCCTCCTCTGCCAAGAGTTTCTCGCGAGTCTCTGCATCCAAAAGCGGATAGCCCAGACGCTTGCGCTCAGCCACAAAGGTCTTAGCCACAACACGCGCCAGATTACGAATACGGGCAATATAACCAGCCCGCTCTGTCACAGATACAGCGCCACGCGCATCCAAGAGGTTAAAGGTATGCGAGCATTTGAGAACATAGTCATAGGCTGGGTGCACCAGATGCTCGTCCAGACAGCGCTTGGCTTCCGCTTCAAACTTCTCAAAATTCCCCAAGAGCAAGTCTTGGTCGCTGACCTCAAAACTGTACTTAGAATGCTCATACTCAGGATGAGTGAAAATTTCGCCGTACTTAACGCCATCAGCCCACTCAATGTCGTAGACTGAGTCCACTTCTTGGATATAAGAAGCCAGACGCTCCAGACCATAAGTCACCTCAGCTGTCACTGGTTGAGTAGGCAGACCTCCGACCTGCTGGAAATAAGTGAATTGTGTAATTTCCATACCATCCAGCCAGACTTCCCAGCCCAGACCAGCTGAACCAGTTGACGGATTTTCCCAGTTATCCTCGACAAAGCGGATGTCGTGCTCCAGCGGATTGATACCCAAGAGCTCCAAAGACTGCAAGTAAAGTTCTTGGATATTACTTGGAGATGGCTTCATAACCACCTGAAATTGGTGGTGCTGGTAAAGACGGTTGGGATTTTCCCCATAGCGCCCATCTGCCGGACGACGAGACGGCTCGACATAGGCCGCGTTCCAAGGCTCTGGCCCAATAGCCCGCAGGAAGGTATAGGGACTCATCGTTCCCGCCCCCTTCTCATTATCATAAGCCTGCATGAGCATACAACCCTGATCATTCCAGAACTGCTGTAAAGTCAAAATTATTTCCTGAAAGGTAAGTTTCTTAGACATTAGTTACTCCTTTTGTTTCTTGAGATTCTTGCGAAGCGTTCAAAAGGGAACGATTATTTCCCTTTTGAAAAGCTAGTACATCGCCTAGACAAACCGCCTCATAGCGGTTGTCGTTAGTCAATCGAACCTTTAGGTTCGCAATTGACTTTGGCGAGGTGAAAGGTTAACTTCTTAGACATTTTTTACTCCTTTTGTTTATATCTCTTTGTCTATTATTTTCTGCTGTATGAACCAATCCAACAAGGGAAGTGTTTTATCCGTGTTTGCCCACCGATGATAAGAATCAAAGACCGCTTGCACACTGCCTAGATTTTCTACTAGCTTGTCGACGGTCAAAAAACTGCGCCAGTATTCGTAAAAAATACTAGCATAATTCCCTTGATAAGTTGAAGTGCCGAAATCATTCAATGAGTGCCAACCGTACTTTTTCTGAAAGAGCTCAACAAGAGACTGATTACAAGCTTTTTCCACTCGAAATTCCTCATCTGTAAAGAAATACTTGCGGCTAATATACTCAACCATCCCTTCTTCAAACCAGATATAGGCACCGTATCCATCAAAGTCATCTAAAAAATGCTCCGACCAATGAGCTAACTCATGGCCCACAATCTGCAAGAGAGAATTTTCAGACAAAGACTGATAGTGGTTTGCTATTGCTTGAGTTTGGTGAGAGGACTCGTAATTCTCCAACTGAAGAAGATATAAATCTTTCCAAACCGTCAATTCGGGATTCATAACCATCCGCCTATCATTTGTATAGGCTGGTACAGGAATTTCCCGAATGATCTGCGTAGCAGAATCAAAATCGGACCAAATGATGGCTTGCGGCAAGTCATAAACCGCAAACTCGTCTTTTAAAAATGTTAGATAATCCTGCAACTTTGCGGCATTCTTTGCGACGAAATCTCGAAAAGCTGCTAATTGGTTCTCATCTTTTACAAGATAAAGGTTCTCCACGAATCTCCTTTCTTTCGAACAATAGGCTCAGTACACAAAAGAACCACATCCGACAGTCCTAGGCTATTTCACCTAGGGGCGTCAAGACGCGGTTCCACCCTAATTTATTACTTCATTACTTTTGAAATTATAACTGAAAGCGCCATCTGCACTGCTTCCCTATCCGGCTCACACTATCCCGAACTCGCTAAAAAGTAGACAATGAGAATTCTTTCTAAAAAAGATTATAGCAGAAAATAGGGCCAATGTAAAATACTTATCGAAAAATCCCTCAAGTTTCAACTTAAGGGATTTCTAACTGACTTGAAAACCAATTAGACTTGTTTAGGTTTTTTCGGTCTCACAACTCTTGGCTTTCTGCCATCAAGTTTTCTCTTGGCTGCTCTGAGATTGGCAATGGCTTCTTTGACATCTTCTTGGCTAGCACCTGGATTGGCCAAAACTTCCTTAGCCTGTGCATAAGCCTCTAGATAAGCCGACTTCACCGTATCAGTCGCATAGATAAACTTATTGCTGATGGCTTGGTAATGCACCTCATCATCGACTAGCTTCTTGAGATTGGTAAAGTTAGTCGCCTTGCCATCCAGCTTCTTCTCTGCTGTAGTCAGCTGAGCCAGGGCTGTATCGATTTGCTCCTGGGTCACCTTGTCCTGCACCAAAAGGAGGGCCACTGCTTGGAAGGCCTTGTCATAAGCGCGGCGAGTCTTATCCTTAGCATTGGCATAAACACCTGTCTTAGTGGTAGCAGCATAAGCTTCCACAGCCGCCTTAACCGCAGCAATATCAGAGTCCTTGCCATCTAGATTAGTAGATGCTGTTTCTAGTTTTGCTCTTACGGCATCAACTTGCGCTTGGGTCAGTTTACTTGTCAAAGCTTCTTTGGCGGCCTGATATGCTTGGTCGTAGGCTGTGCGCTTCGCTGCAGAAGCATTGTAATATTGAGCAGTGCCGACTAGACTGGACTGCTGATTGACAGCTGCCAGCAAGCCTGACTTGACGATAACTCCCAGCTTGAGCAGGTTATTCTTACCTTCTTTGACCTCGACAGTCGGCTCAGTTTCCCAGAGTTCATAGCCAGTCGGCAGGTTGACAAAGACAGAGTAGAATCCAGCCGCTACGGATCTTCCGAAGGCATGCTTGCCAAACAGTTCTGCTGGAAGCGTATAAGCATCGCCATTATTATTCTTGAGAACCACTTGAGTACTCTTCGGAACAGCTTGATCAAAGGCAACGCTGACCGGTGCAAAGACCAGCTTCTTGACCAGAAACTCAATCGTCTTAAAGCTATCTTGGGCTGTCAGCTCAAACTCCTGAGTCAGAGCGCTGTAGAAACGAAGCTCATCCTTATCATAAGTAAAGATCTCAGCTGTGTAGCGTCCAAACGGCAGAGCATTAATTTTCTTGCCCTTGTCCAGTTCGACATACTTGCCCTTGCTGTCCTTGATTCGATAGACAAAAGTTGACGATACATCCTGACGTGTATTAGCATCAACCAAAGCAACACGGATACGACCATCATTTTCAGCACTGACTAGTTCTGACAGAGCTATGACATCACGGTTCCCCGCATAGTCCTCTACCACATAGAATATCTTAGACTTGTCCACTCCTTTTGGCAAGGTGTAGCTGCCATCTGCATTGGCTGAGATGTAAACCCGACGCTCGTAATCACGCTCAATGCCAAAATCATCCACTGCTTTATAGGTCTCTTTCCCTTTTTCATCTGCTTGCAGATAGAAGACCTGTTCTCTCAAAATACCGCCGTTGCCAACATCTTTTGACTTACGAGCTGTAAAGGTTTCTGCACCATCCTTGGTACTGATAAAGCCTGAACTAATCAAAGGTTTCTGCGTATCGATCTGCAGCTTAAAGCTAATCTGCTGCTCTTTAGCACCTGGTACATCTGGCGTATAGCGAACCACATAGGTATAGAGGCCATCTTCCAGCTTCTCACCCTTGCTATCACGACCATCCCAGTATGTATCTTCTAGTAGGTAGGACTTAGGATTGTCTGACTGACCACTATAATAGTTCTTGCGGCCTTCTCTAATCGTGCTGCTCTGCCAGATTGGGAAGCGATAGTCCGTATCATCTGCCGTATAGACACTAGCTGTCAGATTATTGATATTGCGATAGAGAACTGTCCGATACTGGATGCTGTCCTGATTGCCATCACCATTAGGTGAGAAGGCCAGACGAATCTTGCCATCCGCTCCCAGCTGCAGCACATGCTTACCATCCGCATTTTCTGCAGTTCCCAGTACAATTGAGCTGCGAGCAGCTGTTCGACCGGTCGAATAGAGCTTGTCATTGGATTCCGTCACAAGCGAAGAGACATTGTCATCAGACAGGATACTCTTGTCCTCTGGCACTCGGTAATAGAAGCCTGACTTGCCTTCTTGGACCAGATCATAGATTGGTCTTTCTACAGCTGGCAGATCTTGGAATTGCCCGCGGAAGCCCATAAATGGCAGACTAACAACATCGCCGTCATCTGCTGGATCCACAAAGCGGACAAAGCCTTCTAAGAAATAGCCGTTCGGCATCTGCTTGATCAACTCTTCCGCAAACTTAGCAGTATTTACCTTGACCGTCACTTTCTGGCTGCTGTGAGCCTTGACTGTAACTTCTGGCCAGACTGTTTCGGTTAATTTGCGAGGTGTCAGAGTATAGTAACCATCCTTAACCGCATCCGTATTGGTATTAACAATCATCTTCAGCGTCCGGTCCTTATCTGTGATATTATGAACCGTAACGTCAAAAGTGAAGCTGTCTTGGACATTGCCCAAGGAAACACTAGGATATTGGTTATCCCCTGTCACATAGAGGCCCGTAGAAATAGCCGCTGCCGTATCTACGATACCTGCACCCTGCTGACGCGGAGAGGTGTAGACACCAGTTTCCTTGTTGACGTGCAGCTTGGCTGTAGACATAATGAGCGCTTTGACTAAATCGGCATTCTGGGCAGGTGTCAGGTCTGGATAGTGCTGAAGGAGATATTCCTTGACCAGAGCCGCTACACCAGCCACATGAGGCGTAGCCATACTGGTTCCCTTCATAGATCCATAGGTATTGTCATTAAGCGAAGAGTAAATATCGCCACCTGGTGCTGTCACATCTGGCTTGAGCAAGCCATCTGTCGTTACACCCCAACTAGAGAAGTCAGACAGACTACCAGCTCCTGGATGCGGCCGATTGACCTTAAGACCATTAAAGACCACCTTGTAATTACCAGCTGCCAAAGCCTCTCCATATTCCTTACTAATAAAGGCTGACGGAACCTTTTTAGATTCACTGTCTAGGCTCATCGTTAGGTTAGCTCCGTCGACATTATTGTAGATCAGAGCACCAACAGCACCATGGCTAATAGCATTTCTAACTTTTTCAGCAAAGGTAAAGGAACCACGCTGGATAAGAGCCAGCTTACCTGTCAGATCCTTACCAGCAAAGTCCTCTTCACGGCCAAGACCAACATGAACATACTCATATTCCTTGCCCTTTTCAAAGGTTGCATTTGTCTCACCCATGGAGTAGCTGAAATGACCGTTCAAAAGCTTATCGTTCTTTTCCAGACCACGCACTTCCATGACTTCCTCTGTCAGGACAGTATTATTGACAGAGGCGACTGAGATAGAGCTTTCTGCTGTTGAAGGACTGCCAACTAGACCATAGTCTGGATTTTCAACCAGCGGTTTAGAGTATTCACTTCCGAAGGTGTTATCATTACCCGCCGCAATGATCACGCTCACTCCCTTAGCCCGAGCGCGCTCAATAGCCGCCTGCAGACTAGGGCTGACATCAACCGTTGAACCTGTTGCTGAACCTAGACTCATATTGATGGTATCAGCTCCCAAAGCTACTGCATCATCAATGGCTTTGATATAGATAGCGTCGCTTGTTGTGCGTTGACGGTCTGAGAAGACCCGCATAAACATAACTTGTGCTTCTGGTGCAACACCATAGACATACTCATTATTAGGCGCTTTCTTGTTGGGATTTCCCGCTGTAATCCCTGTTACGTGCATACCATGCGAGTAACTGTTCTTTTCCTTGATATTGTCATCACCGTCAATATAGTTATAGGCATAGACAACCTTGCTATTGTACCACTTCCCGTAGTCAATGCCGGCCTTTTTCTTGGCTTCTTCCAGAGCTGCCTCTGTCTGATACTTGGCCTTTGATGGATCAGAAATCTTCAGAACCTCATGATGGACATCCAGACCTGAGTCGATAATCGCTACCAGCCGGCCTTGACCTTTATAGCCCTGAGACCAGGTCTGAGGAACCTTGATAATCTCATTGGTACTGATGCTGCTTGGTTTAGCATCCCGAGAAGTTGGTGACTCTGCTACTGCATCAGGATTAGCAGCAGACTTGTCTGAGTTTGCGGCTGCCGGAGACTCTGCTGTCGGACTAGCTGGAGCTGTCGGATTGGTCTCTGTGGCAGATGGTTGAGTTATCTTCTCAGCACTTGAAGAAGCCTCTTCTGATGAAGAAGTCGCTCCTTTCTCTACAGGAGCTGCAGATGCTTCCTTAGCCTCTGTCGTAGAAGGCTGGCTAGCATGCTCTGTACTTGAAGTAGCCGATTCAGAAGAAGCTGGTGCTGCTTTCTCCACAGTAGCTGAACTTGCCGGCTGACTCTCAGGTGTAGCTGCTTGAGAAGCGGACTCAGTCGCTGATACCACAGCAGTAGATGTCTGACCTTGCCCTGACGAACTAGCTGTCGCCTGCTCATCCGCCTGAGCCTGTCCCGCACCAAAAACCAGAGCAGTTCCCAACAGAACAGAAGCCAGACCGAACTTGTATTTACGGAGTGAAAAACGTTGTCTTTGCATAGAAGTCTCCTTACTTTATTTATAAACCATATTATAATAAAAATTTTCTGACAATTCATACACATATAACAAATGTAACAAAAACGTAATAATGACGAATGTTCTAGCCAAGAAAAGCTATATGATAAAGTTTCAAGTCTCTATTTATTTGAAATTTAGAACAAATACATTTTAAAATTCGGAAATAAGAAAAACCAATCAGAACTAGCGCAGAGTGCACCAGTTTGATTGGTTTGTTATGGGATGTTTATTAAGATACTATTTCTCAAACTCAGCCAAAAACTTCTCCAGTTCCTACTGAGCTTCAGGCGTTGTGCCTCTGAGCTGACCCAGCATGTCTATAAGTTCAGCTTTTTTACTTTCAATCTCCTTATTAGTATGATTGATCTTAGTCACAATCTCAGTCAATGGCTCGACTTCTTCTTCCTCAAAAGTATCTACGTAGCGAGGAATATTAAGATTGTAGTCATTTTCGACAATTTCTTCAAAGCTGGCCAGATGGGCAAACTTATCTACATCTTCCCTAGCCTTATAGGCTTTCAGAATCTTGTCAATATGAGCATCCGTCATGATATTCTGGTTCTTGCCCTTGTCAAACTCCTTAGACGCATCAATGAAGAAAACATCGCGGTTAGTCCGGTCTTTCTTTAGAATGATGACAGTCGTCGGAATGCTGGTATTAAAGAAGATATTAACTGAGAGAGTGTCATTCCATTTTTATTATAACACCTTCTTCAGAGCTTCCCTTAATTCTTCATCAACAGCATAAATATATAGACCATTTACACCACGCGTTAACAAAACATTTAGTTCATTTCGCAACAGGCTTTCGCCATAGTTGACTTTTTTACCATTCGCAAGTTTACGGTTTTGAACAGCACCTTTATTTTTACTTTCAGAAATATCATAAATAATTTTGCCGTTTCGATACTTTACAGATGGTCCGATAATAACACCTACATAATTCAAGTCAAATCCTTGAACTGTGAACGTAGAGCCTACTTCATTAATTGTTTGAGGCTGCTCTATCCAAGATAATTTGTCAAATTCCTTCTCTGGCTCTAATTGTAGATTCCAAGGGGCCTTCCAATTACCTATTTCAACAAACCATTTCGGAGTTGCTTGTTTCTTATTTTCTCTAACATATGGCCAATCATATGTTGCTACCAATCTAGAAATACCTAGTTTTTGATTAGCATTCTTAGATTTGATAGCATTTTGTAGTTCCAAAGGAGAATCAAAAGATTTAATATCATATTGAGCATCTTTTTTAAATTTCTTAATTTCACCTTCATCAATAATACAACGAATCCAATCAATAGTTTTAGAATTTGCGCTAATTCTCATTTGATTGCGTAATTCAATTAAATTTCCTTCCAGATTAACCTCATGCTCCAACTCTAAAAATGTATTATCAGTCCATATTTGAGATTTATTCATAATCTGTTTATCATCATAAACCAGAACAACTACTTTTGATTGTGCTAGTAAATCCTTTAAATGATTTCCACCAAGATATGACTGATTTTTCGCAGTAAGCAGTAGGTGGCCTTCGTCAACTATAACCACTCCTGCCTTAATAGCATTTTTCTTCAGTGCATTTAAAAATTGAGTAGGCTTGTTAGCTACTTCTAAACTAGAGCCACTATTCCAATCTAATTTTCTTTCAATTTCTTTGTACACTTTTAATTGATGATCATTGTTTA
This sequence comes from Streptococcus sanguinis, assembly GCF_013343115.1. Lineage (NCBI taxonomy): Bacteria > Bacillati > Bacillota > Bacilli > Lactobacillales > Streptococcaceae > Streptococcus > Streptococcus sanguinis. The sequence continues at coordinate 270,061 of NZ_CP054570.1, read as the reverse complement.
CAACGATATTAATGAAATTATTATCTTTGATAAATGAAATATCATCAGAGTTTAATAAATCATCCACAAGCGAACTCATTAAAACTGTTTTCCCCGCTCCAGCTTCTCCTTTAACTAGAATGAGTATCCCATCTTGATTTTTACTAATCGAGGCACTTATTTTATTAATAATAGTGTTTTTAGCTTCGATCTGTTCTTCGGTCAATTTATGAAACGGAGACGCTTTGAAAATTGCTGAATTTCGAACAATACTCTCAACAGGAAATAAATGTTTGTTACTCTTTCTTAGCAAACGCCAAATTTTTGAAAAAATTGAATCTAACTCATCGGATGTAAAATATTTATTTTGGGGATTTCCTCTTCGATTTTGAATACTGGAAACTATATCAACACTTGAAAGATAAAGCATTAAACGATTTTCTATGTCTAGAGTTAAAGACTTATTAAAATGATTGTGACCAATTATAAACATCTTTGTTGTCGAAGATGTTGCAAAGTCTCTCCAATCATCTCTGTTTTCTTTCTTTATATCATCTGTTAAGTGTTGGCTAGTTCGCCGAATTATATCAGCTGTTTCTCCTACATATACACTAAATTGATCATTCTTCTCATCGTTAACAATATAGACAACTGGATAATCAAATAAAAATTTTATATCATTTTTATGTTCACTAGATTTAAGTTGACTTTTAAGATTTACCAGTGAATTGCTTGAATACTCTATCTCTCTTACAATTGGACTTTTTATTTTAACCATTATTTCTCCAACTCAGTATATTTTTTATTATTCCCTTTACTTAACTTTACAGGATATTTCCGATTATTATCAACTAATTTATCTTCAATAATCTTTTCTACATCTAATTGTAAATTATCAGCCAACATAAAACTATAAATTAAAACATCTGCTAACTCTTCAGCAATTTGATCTAATGAATGACTGACAACTTCATCTGACTGTTTCCATTGGAACAACTCCAAAAGTTCACTGGCTTCCAGTGAAATAGATATAGCTAAGTCTTTTTCATTGTGAAACTTTCTCCAATCACGATCATCTCTAAATTTATTTATTTTTTTTATTAATTCATCCATTTGTTCTTAACCTCAATTAATTTCGATAAATCTAAACTGTTATAATTTAAGTAACATTATAGCATTTTTAACTATCCTTTTAAATTCTTAAGTAATTCACTCTAATACATTCTGTATGGTAGCTTAAAATAGTAATAATATCTTAAACTCTATTAGTTTACTTGCTACATTACTGACACTCACTTTTAGAGGATAAGAAGTTAGATTTTTATCGTAAATTATTGATTAAAACTATTTTTAAAATCAATCCAATTAAATCCCCAGCTCTTTTCAAACTGGGGATACCTTTATATTTTTAATTCATACACTTCCTGCCAGCCGACTGATCCTAATATGCGCTGGGACTGTTTGCTAAAACCAGTCTCTCGGTAGAGGTAGGAAGCGACTTGATTTCTCTCATTGACACCTAGTATGATGCTTTTATACATAGGCAAATGCTCTCTTATGAAATCAGGCAAGAGCTTCAGCGTCTGACTACCGTACCCTCGCATCTGAAAGTCTTCATCCGTTGAAAAGCTACGAAGGAGCAGGCTATCTGGCTGACCGCCATAAGTATACTTCTTTTCCCCAGCGTCCAAGATTAAAAAGGTTACGATTTGGTGTTCTTCAATACCCAAGATGGCATAGCGATTTTCCAAGTCAGCGACAGCCTGGCTCGGATGACTGGTAAATCTCAAGTCGGTTAAATGGTAAGACTGCAAGGCTTCTCTATCTGAACTTCGATAGAATCGGATTTTCATCTAAAAATCCATTTCATCAGGATTTGGTGCGCCACCCGCCAGGCCACTGATATTTTTGAGGACTTCTAAGTCTGCTGGATCTAGCTCGATGTCAAAGCAGTCCAGATTGCTGGCAATCCGGCTCGGAGTAACCGACTTAGGCAGGGGCAGGAAGCCTTCCTGCAAACTCCAAGCTAAAGCGACTTGGGCAATGGTCTTGCCATACTTGTCTGCCACAGCCTGCACGGCTGGATTTTGGAAGAGCTCACCTTGGCCAAATGGTCCCCAAGCTTCCAGTAGAATCTCATGCTCACGGCAGAAGTTCACCGCCTCTGTCTGATAGACACCCGGAGCCAGACGGATTTGATTGACAGCAGGAGTCATGTGCGCTGTTTCAAGCAAGGCTTCTAAATGATGAGACAGGAAATTGCTGACGCCAATCGCTCGAATCTTGCCGAGATTATAAAGATCTTCCATAGCCCGCCAGACCTCAGCATTGCGCTTTTTCCAAGCATCATTTTCCCTCAGGGGTTTGGGATTCGGCCAGTGGATGAGGTAGAGATCCAGATAGTCCAGTCCCAACCGCCCCATTGAGGCAGCAAAGGCCTCTTGAGCCTCCGCATAAGTATGAATGTCATTCCAAAGCTTGGTCGTGATGAAGAGCTCCTCCCGCGGGATGCCGCTGTCCTTGATTGCCCGTCCGACACTCTCTTCGTTCTTATAGATGGCTGCCGTATCAATGTGACGATAGCCTGCCTTGAGAGCGGCTAATGTTGCTTGATAGGCTTCTTCGCCATCCTGAGCCTTCCAAGTACCGAAGCCCAGCACCGGAATGCCAACACCATTGTTCAAAAGATATTCTCTCATCTCATGTCTCCTTTATAAGTTCCATCTACTGCCTTCAGTAAGGCAGCTGCTACAGTGATTACAAGAGCAGAACTGCTCACTTCTTTTCCTTTTTCTTCAGTATTGGCTTAGGTTTGAAGATATTTTCCTTGGTCGGCTCCATGCCTTTACTGAAAAAACTATAGATAATGAAAGCTGCTCCTGCGACAAGGATTAAGATTCGTCCAAAGATCAGTCCCGCCAGCAGCAAAACAAGTCCCATTATCAAAAATTTCGCATCAATTCGTTTCATAGCTTACTCCTGTTTACATTATAGTCTCATTATATCACGCCTAAGAAAGCAATTCAAATCTAGGAGAAGGATATCAAGTAGCTTGCCAATCAAAAAGAACAGGTTTCCCTGCTCTTTCTGAAAAATATAAGGAGACTAATTTAAAACACCTGCGGTTCTCATACATGGAATCGTTCTTGACCATCAAGATAAGTAGCTACCAACTCTAAATCTTTATCTAAAACGATAAAGTCAGCATCGTAGCCTTCCTTGATCTGTCCGCAGACATCATCAATATGGACGGACTTCGCCGGAATCAGGCTAGCCATCATGACCGCCTGATGAGGATTGGCAATGCCCCATTTGACCACATTTTTCAATCCGTCCTTGAGTTTAAGGATAGAGCCAGCTAGATTGCCCGTCGACTTGAGCCGAGCTGTTCCTTCCGCCACAACCACTGGAAATTCTCCCAGCATGTAGTCACCATCTTCAAGACCTCCTGCGGTCATACAGTCAGTAATGAGAGCAATATTTTCATGTCCCTTCTGCTTGAGCAAGATGTCACAGGCCTTAGGGTCCACATGGTGGCCGTCACAAATCAGTTCCGCATAGGTGTGGGGCAACTCATACATGGCACCAACCATGCCTAGCTCCCGATGAGTCAAGCCCCGCATACCATTGTAAGCATGCACCCAGACACTGGCACCTGCTTCGACCGCAGTTTTGGCTTCATCAAAGGTTGCGTTAGAATGCCCCAGGGCAACGGTCACGCCTTCATCAGTCAGCGTACGGACAAATTTCTCAACGCCATCACGTTCTGGCGCGAGAGCAATTTTATTGAGCAAGCCATTTGCGGCCTTTTGCCAAGCACGAAACTCATCCATGCTAGGATCTTTCATATAGGCCGGATTTTGAGCGCCTTTATACTTTTCGGTGAAATAAGGCCCTTCAAAATAGAGTCCGCGAATCTTGGCTCCGCTGGCTTCTTGATAGCGTGCACCGATATTTTCAGTAACCGCTAAGAGCCGCTCATAGGACGATGTCAGGGTTGTTGGTAAAAAGCTGGTCACACCGGTAGTCAAGAGACCCTCACTCATGGTATGAAGAGTTCCTTCGATGTTATTGTCCATTACATCAACACCGCCGAAGCCGTGAATGTGAGTATCCACCAGACCCGGCGCAATCGAGTAGCCGCTGTAGTCTATGACTTCTGCATCCTGCGGAACAGACTGTACCAGCTTGCCAAACTTGCCGTCAATCAGCTCTAAATAACCGCCTTGACGGATTCCCTGAGGATAGAAAAATTGATCTGCTTTAATATATGTAGGCATAAGACTGCCTCCCTTTTCTTGACTTCTGTATTCTCTGCCATTCAAAGCGGAATTCTGTGATAGAGCTAGCATCTTTCTATAGCTACTTTCTACCCCCCCCCCCCCCCCCCGCTTTTGAATCTCTGAGTTTTCTTGACTATATTATAACTCTTTCTTTTTTATTTGTAAATGGTATATACCTATTTTTGCAAAAAATTATTATATTAAATTTAAAAAACAGAAAACCCAGCCATGACAGCTGAGTTTCTGCTTTATTTTTTCTCTAAATCGCGCAGCATCTGGTCGATTTTATTGCCATACTCGATGGATTCGTCCTTGACAAAGGTCAAATCTGGAATCTTGTACATCTTCAGATTGTGACCCAGCTCTCGTTTGATGGTACCAGTCGCTTTTTCCAGACCGGTTTGAGCTTTTTGATTATCAGAGGCCAGATTGCTCATAATCGTGTAGTAGACCTTGGCCATGGATAGGTCGCCCAGCATTTGGACATCGGTAATGGTCACACCTTGAACACGCGGGTCACGAACTTTCTTCTGCAAGATTTCATTGACTTCGCGCTTGATTTCCATGCCTACACGGTCTGTACGAAAATTGTTTGCCATGAGATTTCCTTTCTAATTTTTCTTTTCTGCAATATAAGCTAGGCTAGGCCTAGCTTATATTTTAGTTTTAATGAATGAAATTCGATCTAAACTCTTTGTGAAAAAGATGTGGAACTAGAAGTATCAACTTCCACCAAATATGATTTCACTGCGAGTTTTTAACCTACTTCTTATCTTATTTCTTAATTTCTTCCATGATATAGGCTTCGATCGTGTCATCTACTTGGATGTCATTGTAGCCATCAATCATGAGTCCACCTTCACGGCCGTTGGCAACTTCCTTAACATCATCCTTGAAGTGCTTGAGGCTGGCAAGCTCACCATCGTAAATCACGACGCCGTCACGGATAACACGAACCTTGGAATCACGGGTCACTTTACCGTTGATAACCATAAATCCACCGATAGTACCAACCTTGGAAACCTTGAAGGTCTCGCGGATAAGAGCTTCCCCGATGATTTTTTCTTCGTATTCCGGATCCAGCATTCCCTTCATGGCATCTTCCATTTCTTCGATAACCTTGTAGATAATGCTGTGGAGACGAATTTCGACATCGTCAGCTTCTGCCTGTTGGCGAGCTTGAGATGTAGGACGAACGTTAAATCCGATGATGAAAGCATTTGAAGCTTCCGCCAGTGTTACGTCTGACTCATTGATAGCACCAACCGCTGAGTGGACAATAGTAATCTTAACGCCTTCCACTTCAATTTTTTGCAGGGAAGCAGACAGGGCTTCTACAGAACCTTGCACATCAGCCTTGATGATAACATTGACAGACTTAACTTCACCAGCTTTGAGGGTATCAAAGAGATTTTCCAGACTGACGCGGTGAGTAGCTTGACGCTGTTTGAGAAGGGCACGTTTGGCACGTTCTTCACCAGCTGCACGCGCAGCTTTTTCATCTTCATAAACTGCAAAGTGGTCACCAGCCATCGGAGTTTCATTGAGACCAGTGATAGAAACCGGTGTAGATGGTCCTGCCACCTTAACACGGCGGCCCAAGTCGTTGGTCATAGCCCGAACCCGACCGAAGGTATTTCCAACAACGATTGGATCCTGCACATTCAGAGTTCCCTGCTGAACAAGCAAGGTTGCAACCGCACCTTTTCCTTTATCCAAACGGGCTTCGATAACTGTACCAATCGCTCGAACAGTCGGATCTGCCTTGAGTTCTTGGATTTCTGCCACCAAGAGGACTGTTTCCAACAAGCTGTCAATATTTTGATTGAATTTCGCTGAGATTTCAACAAATTCAGAATCTCCGCCCCAAGCTGTTGACATGACACCGTGCTCAGCCAATTCACCAATCACGCGCTCAGGATTCGCTCCTGGCTTATCGATCTTGTTGATGGCTACGATGATTGGGACATCAGCCGCCTTGGAGTGGTTGATAGCTTCAATCGTTTGCGGCATAACACCGTCATCAGCCGCTACGACCAGGATAGTGATATCCGTAACAGAGGCACCACGGGCCCGCATAGAAGTAAAGGCCGCGTGTCCAGGCGTATCCAAGAAAGTAATCTTCTTGCCGCTTTCCTCGATCTGGTAAGCACCGATGTGCTGAGTAATACCACCTGCTTCACCTGTAGCTACGCGAGAGTTACGCAAGGTATCCAAGAGGGTTGTTTTACCATGGTCAACGTGTCCCATGATGGTTACAACTGGCGGACGCTCTACCAAGGCATCTTGGTTGATATAACCTTCTTCTACGAAGAAGCGCTCAATGTCAGCTGTGTCAACTTCCACCTTCTTCTTAGCTTCGATACCGTAGTCCACCATAAGGAGCTCAATAGTATCGCCGTCAAGAGATTGGTTTTGCGTTGCCATAACACCCATCATAAAGAGCTTCTTAACAATTTCAGCTGGCTCGCGCTTGATGCGTTTTGCAATTTCTGCAACGGTCATTCCGTCTGTATATTCAAATTCAGTTGGCAACTCATGGAACTTACGTTCTGTAACAGGTTTTGGTGCCTGATTATTGTTGCCCTTTCCTTTTTTATTTTTCTTGTTTTTATTCCAATTACTATTTCTTTGATTTCTCACTTGATTTTGACTGCTTCGATTCTTTTGTTGTTTTCTTGGACCTTCTTCTTCGCGATCAAAATCATCGCGCTTCTTATCTGGTCGAGCTTGCTTCTTACGACGCGTATCCACAGCGGCTGGCGCTGGGCTTGGATTCGCTGCTGGCGCAGATGGAGCTGGTGCAGGCTGAACTGGTACACTTGCTTCTGCCTTAGGCTGCTCCTTACGGCGATTTTGCCGTTCCATAACTTCTTTTGCTTCCTGAGCTTGCTTAAAGCGTTCCTCGCTGGAGCGAGCGTATTCAGCATTCTGCTCTGCTTTCAAAGCTGCTGCCCGGGCCTTAAAGTCAATCTTGGGTCCTTGAGGCTGTTGGCGGTTTTGACCATTAAATCCTTGATGATTCTGACCATTTCGGCGGCCGTCTTGACCACGATTATCGCGACGGTCATTTGGACGATTGCCCCTATCTCGGTCGTTGCGGTTTCCGCGATTCTTATTTCGATTATCGCGATCCTCGCGCTTGCCTTGCTCTTTGTTTTGCGGTTTGCGGTTGCCTTGCTGCTTACGACGTTCTGCCTCTTCTTTGGCTCTCGCTTCACGTTCTGCCTTAAAGTTCCGGCTTTGCGGGCGCTTGACTGGCGCAGCTGTTTCTGTTTTCGCTTCTGGCTTAGCAGCTGCTTTTGCTTCTGTCGGTTCTGCCTTGACTGGCGCCGCCTCTTTGGCAGGAGTTTTTTGCGGCGATGGCTGAGCTGCTACAGGCTTTTCTGCAGGAGCTTGAGGTGCGGCTGCTTTCTTGAAGCTGGATTTGATTCGCTCACCAGCGTCAGCTTCTACGCTGGATGAATGACTTTTGACATCCAATCCCAGCTCCTTCGCACGAGCCACTACCTCCTTGCTTTCTTTTCCCAGTTCTTTGGCGATTTCATACAATCTTACTTTAGACAAATCTTGTCCTCCTCTTCTATTACATAAGAGACCTCATTTTCTTTGTAAAACCAGCATCTGTCACGGCGAGCACTTTTCTGGCCTTGCCAATGGCAGAGCTTAATTCCAGTGTTGAAAACACGGTTGATACTTCTACTTGGTAGTAACGACTTTTATCAGTGATTTTCTTGCTGAGATTAGGAGCTGCATCCTGGGCCAAAAAGACCAGATGTGCTTTTCCCTCCTGGATAGCTTTGACGGTCAGCTCCTCACCAGAAATGATGCGGCCAGCCCGCTGAGCCAGTCCCAGCAAATTTGCAAGTTTCTCTTTATTCAAGACCTAACTCTCTTCTTTTGACCTTATGATCGACATAAGCGATTAACTCATCATAGAAAGCCTCGTCCACTTCCATACTGAAGCTGCGGTTAAAGACCCGCTTCTTCTTGGCTTGAAGAGCTTCCTGATTATCCAGCTTGATATAGGCTCCACGGCCATTGGCCTTGCCTGTCGGATCGATAAAGACTTGACCTTCCTTGTTCTTGACAATCCGCAATAAATCGCGCTTGTCAATCACTTCGTTGGACACCACTGATTTTCTTAAAGGGATTTTTCTTGTTTTTGCCATTCCAGCCCCCTTAATCTAGTTCTTCAACTTCGCTTTCTAAACCAGCTGTTTCCAGTACAGTTTCCTCTGCAGCTGCGTCAAAGTCTGTTGCTTCTGCTGCTGAAACTTCTGTCTCTAGAACAGCTGCTTCCGCAAGAATTTCTTCTGCTTCCTGAGCGAATCCGCCCAGTTCATTGGCTGCTTCCATTTCTTCAAACTCTGTGGCAGACTTGATATCGATTCTAAAGCCTGTCAAATGAGCTGCCAAGCGTACGTTCTGTCCGCGACGGCCGATAGCCAGAGAAAGCTTGTTGTCCGGTACAACAACCAAGGCCCGCTTGTTATCTTCTTGGTTAAAGATAACTTGGTCAACCTCTGCAGGAGCAATAGCGTTGTAGATAAATTCAGCTGGATCTGCTACCCACTCGATGACGTCGATATTTTCTTCAGTCGGCACCATACGGCCACTCTTCGGATCGTATTTGGCAGGATGGAACTTGCTCGTAATTTTCTTGATATTAGCTCCACCGCGTCCGACGATTGTTCCGATGGCATCCACATTAGGATTGTGGCTGCGAACCGCTACCTTGGTCCGATCGCCTGCTTCCCGTGACACGCTCATGATTTCCACAGTTCCGTCATAGACTTCAGGGATTTCCTGCTCCATCAAGCGCTTGATCATTTCTGGATGGCTGCGGCTGACAAAGACATTGACACCGCGAGGATTATCTTCTACCTTGTAGACAAAGACTTCGATGCGGTCATGAGAGGCAAAAACCTCACCAGGAATCTGGTCTTGTTTCGATAACTGCGCTTCAATGCTGCCAAGATTGACATAGATAAAGCGATTGTCAAAGCGCTCCACAGTTCCTGACATGATTTCATTTTCATGCTCTTTATAGGTATTGTAGGTAATTGCTCGGGTCTGCTTGCGCATCTTTTCCATGATGGTTTGCTTGGCTGACTGAGCAGCGACACGGCCAAATTCAGCTGGTGCTTCTTCAAACTTGATCTTGTCTCCCAACTCATAGGCTGAACTAATAGCCAGGGCATCTTTGAGACTGATTTCCAAACGGCTGTCAAAGACCTCGTCCACGACTTCGCGAACAGTATAGACACGGAAATCTCCTGACTTTTCGTCAAACTCAATAGCTGCGCTGTCTGCCTGACCATAGCGACGACGATAGGCTGAGCGGAGTGACTCAGTCACTGCGTCAATGATATCTTCTTTCTTGATTCCTTTGTCTTCTTCCAAAATGCGGAAGGCCTCTAGCATTTCTTTACTCATTTTCATGTGACTTTTGCCGAAACAAAAGTGTTCCTTTCTTTTCTATATTGCTTCTGCGGCTAAAACTTAACGGCTAATCTGGCTTTGGAAACCAGACTGTAGGGAATTTCGACTTCTTTTCTGCGAGTCTTGTCCAGATATTCCATGTGCAGAACTTCCCCTTCAAAGCTCAGCAAGGTGCCTTCAAAGACTTTCTGCTTGTCAACAGCCTTATAGAGACTGACATGGATATAACTGCCGACGGCATCGGCCAGCTGTTCCTTGGTCTTGAGCGGGCGCTCCAAGCCTGGACTGGTCACTTCCAGAAAATACTGTTCTGGGAAAGGATCTGGCTTGATTTGATCCAAGAGCGGACTGATAATATCCGTCAAATCCGCTGTATCATTGACCGTAATGCCCTCAGGCTTATCTACAAAGACACTGAGAACGTAGTCTCCGCCCATCTTTCCGTACTCAATATCAACTAATTCATAGGGGGCCAAAATGGCTGGCTCAATAACCTCCCTCACCAATTCAACAATCGTTGTGATATGACGACACCTCCTCACAGATAAGAGGCGAAGATACTTCCTCGCCTCTCTTTCCTTATTCATTACTAGTATTATAGCACGACAAGTCCCAGAATGCAAGGGAAATATGCTGTGCAAGCTTTTAAAGACGGAATTCCGCTTAAAAAACTCTTATTTTTAAGCAAAATTCTTTCCCAATAAAAAGTCTTCAAGGAGTATGTCCTCAAAGACTCTTTCTTATTCAAACGCTGCTTCCACCCGATAGATGACTTGTCCCTTGTTAGCAAATTTCTGCTCATACTCAGTCAGGACATTGTCTTCAAAGTCGCTGGCATGCAAATCTAACCACACGCCCTTTAACTTCATACCATACTGTGAAAAGCTTACTAGGCTATACTCAAAAAGACCGCGGTTGTCCGTTTTGAAGTGGATTTCTCCATTTTCTGGCAGAATCTGCTGATAGGTTGCCAGAAAGGACTGATAGGTCAGACGGCGCTTTTCATGGCGTTTCTTGGGCCAAGGATCTGAGAAGTTCAGATAAAGGCGGTCAATCTCGCCCTCTTCAAAATAATCAGTCAGATCCGAACCGTCCACCCATAGAAGCTTGATATTGGGCACATCCGTTGCTAGCACCTTGTCCAAGGCATAGCTGAGAACCGATTTCTGAATATCAATCCCAATGTAATTGATCTCTGGATTGGCCTTGGCCATGCCGGATACAAAGGCTCCTTTACCGCTGCCAACCTCTACATGAATGGGGTGATCATTGCCAAAAATCTCCTGCCATCTGCCCTTGGCGTCTGCCGGATTCAAAATCACATACTGGGGATGCGCCTCTAGCAGTTCCGTCGCTCCCTTACGATTCCTTACTCTCATTGTCCTCTTCCGTATTTGGAACGGAAGTTTCGTAATGCGTAAATCTCCCGGTTCACATTTTCTAAATCATTGTTTTCATAATATTTGGCAATCTGCATCAGATAAGAATACTGACCAAACCAGTATAGCTTATTGAAAACAGTCTGATTATACTTATAACCATAGGCGCTCAGCCACTCTTGCCAACCTGAATCAGGCACATAATGGCTCAAAATATGAGCTACATCCATCATCCTATCTGTCAAACGCACAGAATCCCAATCTACCAAGTAAATAAGCCCGCTGTCGGTCTCTACCCAGTTGCTGTGGCGCACATCTCCGTGAACAATGGTCGCATAATCCTCACGAAAGGCCGGCACTGTCTGGCGTAGGTCGCGGATAACAGATTGAAGATATTGATTATTTCTCAAAGCAAGCGGCACTTGATTGAGCCAAGCATTCAGCAAATCAGTTGGCGTTTCCAGTGTGTAGCCCAGCTTGGTCAGCTGCGTCATCAATGGGCGCGAGCGATGCAGCCGAGTCAAAATATTGATTACCTGCTTTTTGGACATATCATTTGGGGTCAGAATAGTGCCTGAAAGCCACTCCTGCCCGCTCATAACGTTGCCGTCCGGCATCCGGCGGCTCCACAAAAGCTGCGGTGCGATTTGTTCTCGAGCTAAGCCTGCTAAGATAGGGGTTGTATTCATCTTGACGAAAACGCGCCCCCCGTCCGGATAAGTCCCCATATAGGCCTTTCCGCTCTTACCAGCTATCGGTGTCAGGGTCAGCTCGTTATCAACCAAGTCCATATTTCCCCTCCGTAAAAAGTTTCTTTATCATTTTACTAATTTTACCTCTTTTAGTCAACCAATCTTCGTAACTTAAACGGCAGATAGAACAGATAGAGTAGGGCAGTCGCTCCCAGCATGGCCAGCACTGCTGTCTTGTCTTGAAGAAATAGCAAAGCAGTCATCACTTCACCCAAAAGGACACTGCTGCCAATAGATGTGATAATTTGTCTTGCTCCCTTCAGCTTTTCCCCTCTTTCTATCGGAAAAAGCTGGGTCAAAAACTGATAATCAAAAGCTTCGTACAAGGCTGTCAATTGGAAGAGCAAGAGGTAATTGAACAAGACCGCAAAAGCCGCAGCAATCCAAGCTTGACTGACAAAAATCAAGGCCAAAAGAGCCAAAAAGAGTAGTCTCAAGGTAAGAGCAAAGAAGTCTCCATTTCGCAAGTAAGAGCGCAAAAAGAGATTCTGCCAGGTCTTGCTATGCTGCTTGCCCACAAGTCTCATCAAACCATCCAGATAGGCCCGGCGCTTGACACTGTTTGAAATGCCTTTAACATTGGTAAAGAGAGCAAAGAAGCGCAGAATCGTCTGTTTTCGGGCTGCTTCATAAGCTACCAGAGCCTGCCAATCTAAGCCATTTTCAGTAAAGAACTTCTTGGCCTTAGCCTGAAACAAAAACCATTTCAAAACTAGCATAAAGATGCAGTAGAGCCCGAAGCCCCAAATAGGCAATCCCAGAGCCAGAAAAAGCGGAGCTAACAGTAGCAATAGCCCAGTCTGTAAGACTGCGTACAAGAGATAGGAACGTAGAATCTGAGCCTTGATAAAAGCCCTGACTTCTGCTTCTCTGACCAAGAGAAAGAGAGCATCCGGCTTTTCCAGATAGGTCGCAATCCGTCCAAAAGGCAAGATAAAGACCGATAGAATAACTAGACTAGCAATAATCGGGAGATGATTGGTCGGAAAATGTCGCAAAAGCTGACTGTACTGAACACCTAAAAATCCCATAAAAATCAACAGAAAGAGTACGAAATGATCATTAAAAACATAGCGCAGGTACTTTAAACACTGCTGACGAAAATCCTGTTTTCGTTTGGCAAATAATTCTTTCATAGCGCCGCCTCTTCTGTCAGGGCTAGATAGATGTCATTCAGACTAGCATCCGGCATTTGAAATTGGGCCCGCAACTCAGTCAAGCTGCCCTTGGCCCGCACTTGACCCTTGTGCAAGATTACAAAACTATCGCACATCTTCTCTGCAGAGTCCAGAACATGGGTGCTCATCAGAATGGACTTGCCCTTCTTCTTTTCCTCATCCAAGAGCTGGATAAGGTCTGCAATAGCTACCGGATCCAGACCCAGAAAAGGCTCATCTACGATAAAAAGGCTGGGATCAACTACAAAAGCACAGATAATCATCACTTTTTGCTTCATCCCTTTTGAAAAGTGAACAGGGAACCAATCCAGTTTTTCCTTGAGTCGGAACATTTCCAATAACTTATCCACGCGCTTAAAAGCTGTTTCCTGCTCGATGTCGTATGCCATAGCTACCGTTTCAATGTGCTCGCGCAGGGTTAATTCTTCGTAGAGACTGGGCGTTTCCGGAATAAAACCGATTTTCTTGCGGTAATCACTGGGATTAGTCCGCAGCTCCAGCCCATCAATTTGAATCTGCCCCTTATAAGGCGTCAAAAGACCGATAATCTCATTGATAGTCGTGGACTTGCCCGCACCGTTGAGACCAATCAGACCAACCAGCTGGCCATTGCCCACTTCAAAGCTGACATCCTTTAAAACCGGGATATTAACATAGCCGCCCGTAAGCTCTTTGATTTCTAACATATTTTCTCCGAATTCTGGTATAATGGTTCTTATATTATAACAAAATCTAGCGAATAGAGGTACCATTTATGGCTGATTGTATTTTTTGTAAAATTATTGCCGGAGAAATCCCTTCTTCTAAAGTCTACGAAGACGAGAAAGTCCTTGCTTTTCTGGATATTTCCCAGGTAACACCAGGTCATACCTTGGTTGTTCCTAAAGAGCATTTCCGAAATGTGCTGGATATGGATGCCGACAGCACCAGTCAGCTCTTCGCTCGCGTACCTGACATTGCTCGAAAGGTGATGAAAGCCACAGGTGCAGCTGGTATGAATATCATCAACAACAACGAAGAAATTGCTGGACAGACTGTCTTTCACACTCATGTGCATTTGGCACCACGCTACAGTGATGCAGATGATCTCAAGATTACTTTCGCAGCCCACGAACCAGACTTTCCAGCTCTGGCCGAATTAGCTGAGAAGATTGCGCAAGCTTAAGGAGAGACTATGAAACTTTCAAATATTTTCCTATTTATCGGTGCCGCAGCAGCCAGTTACAAGCTGGTTGAAAACCGACAAAAAATTCAAGAAGAAATCATTGAAACAACAGATAGTCTAGACAAAGTAAAGGACAGTCTAGCCAATATCCAACGAAATATTGCCATCATTCAAGAGCAAAGAGAGCAAGTCAAAGACATCGCTCAAGATCTTACTTATAAATATAAAGTCCTTGAAAACCAAGCTCAAGTGCAGATCCAGCAAGTCAAAGACATCTGGGAAAAGTACGAGTCTTGATAGAGAAAAGGTGGGTGATAGGGAAACAAAAACTCCAATCCACTACCGCGTCAAGAACCTCCAGTCATTACCAAAAGAGACCGAGACATTTTGTCCCGGTCTCTTTTTATATTTAACTTTTTACTCTGTAGTCGCATTGACTACTGGCTGACTTTGTGGGGTGCTGACACTGACATCTGCAGCTGGGGCAGAGGAAGCCGCTGGAGCAACTGGAGTCGTATTCGTAGTTCCAACTGTTGTATCTGTCGTCGGATAAGAATAATTTTCATAACCATTATTATAAGTAGGCTGACTATAAGAATTCTGGTAACTGCTATAGCTTTCTGTGCTACTAGATGTACTACTGCTATTGCTACTTCTTAGACTGTTGCCACCCATAATATCTTCATAGAGAACAGCATTGGTCTTCAGACTCTTAACTGTGTCCAAGCCCAGAGACTTACGGATTAGATTCTGCATGCTCAGCAGATGCTCTGACGTCACAAGCTGATAGCTTCCACCATCAGGCAAGGTCGCATCTTCTCCACGCAGCTGCTCAGACTTGATGTTTTTAAAGGCATCCTGATAGCCTAGCAGTTGTGGAATGCTTTTCGAATCAAGCGCGATATTGGTCTGCATGTTGCTGCTGACAGCTTTTAAAATAGCCTGATAATGGCTGACACTGTTGAGACTGAGAACTTTTTCAACCACTTTCTTAATTACTTCACGTTGACGCTTTTGGCGGCCATAGTCACCCTCTGGATCCTGATAGCGCATGCGAGCATAGACCAGCGCCTGATCACCATTGATGGTTTGCTTGCCAGGTTCCACCTTAGCAGTATACTCAGGCTCATTATCCTCAATAGAAATTGGGAAGTCAAAGGTATTATTGACCTCAATACCGCCTACTGCGTCTACTAGTTGAACCAAGCCCTGCATATTGATCATCACATAGCGGTCGATGTGGATATTCATCAAGCCCTCAATAGTCGAAATGGCTAACTCTGCTCCGCCTGTCGCATAGGCAGCATTCAGCTTGGCTTCAACTGTTTGACCATTTTCATCAATCTGAGTCAGAATATCACGTTCCAAACTCATCATGACTGTTTTCTTAGTCTTTGGATTGACACTCAGGAGAATCATGGTATCGCTGTTCCCAACCCAAGTATCCTCGCGGGATCCGCTCCCTGTATCTACACCCATCAGCAAGATAGTCATGGGCTTAGTTGCAGAAATAACATCTGTCTCATTTCCCAAACCTTTATAAGTCTTGGACAGTTCATCTGTTGACTGACCATAAATCGTCCAAGCATAAGTACCGATACCAGCTGTCGTTACGACAAGGAGGCTGAGAAACATCATTATAATCTTTTTAAACATATCTTTTTTAGTCTATCAGTTTACCCATCAGGTAAACATCAAGAAATTTCCCTTCTTTTAAATAGGCTCCTCTTTTTTGTAAGCCTTCAATTTCAAATCCTAAATCTTTATAAAGGTGAACCGCTCGTTCATTTCTAACCTGAACGCTCAATTCCAAACGTCGAATAACTTGAGAATCCTCTGCCCAAGTCAGTGCCTCTTCCAGCAGTATGCGTCCCAGTCCTTGGTTCCAGAATGCTTTCTTCACCACGACAAAGACTTGACCAATATGGCGAATTCGCTCGTGGAAATCAGCTGTGATGCTGACAAGACCGGCAATCTCACCATTTAAAAGAGCCAACAAGTAAAGCTGATTACTGGAAGCAGTCTGATGCTCAATGAATGAAGCCATCTCCTCTTGATTCATCAAAATTCCAGCTTCATCCAGCGTCATATAATCTGACTCAGACCCGACCTGATTGAGGAAGGCAATCAGCTCAGCAGCATCTGTTTTTTCCGCTTCTCGCAAGCATAATTCATATTCAGTCATTCTGCAGTCCCTCAAGCAGCTCTTGGGCTCGCTTTCCTTTGGCTTCAAAAAACAATTCACGCCCGTCTTCCTTTTTCAAGAGGCTTAATTTGAGATAGTCTTCAGGCAGATTTTCTCCCAGCAGCTCGCCCCATTCAATGACTGTCACACCCTCCCCAAAGAGAAAATCATCCAAATCAATGGAGTCCGGATCGTCTCCGATGCGGTAGACATCCAGATGATAGAGTGGCAAGCGCCCCTCGTATTCCCGAACAATGGTATAGGTTGGACTTTTAATCATCTGACTGATGCCCAAACCTAGAGCCAGACCCTTAGTAAAGGTTGTCTTCCCTGCTCCTAAATCTCCCGTTAAAACCAGTACGTCCCCTGCCTGAAGCAATTTGCCCAGACGCTGACCCTGCTGGATTAATTCTTCCTCATTATGACTAAACATTCTCTTATTATACCAGAAAAAATTTTTTTCTGCTTAATTTTGCAAAAGAAAAATCAGCCAGGAAAAGCTGATTTTTTATACTGAAAATATAAGCTATCCAAACTTTACTAGACACAAGGAAATCCAGCAATGTTTAGACCTAATTTAAAGCCAAATTTACGAAATTCAAAATAAAGAGAAGATCCAAAATCCAAATCATAGAATGCACATCCTTAGCTTGACCTTTGAAGATTTTGACCAAGGTGTAGGTAATAAACCCAGCTGCTATCCCGTGAGTGATAGAATAGGCAAATCCCATAAAAATAGAAGTAAAGAAAGCTGGAATGGCTTCTGTCATATCATCCCAATGGATATTTTTTAAGCTAGCCAGCATCATAATCCCCACGATAATGAGAATCGGTGCAGTTGCAGCATTAGGAACAATAGCCAAGAGTGGGCTAAAGAAGCTTGATACCGCAAAGCAGATGGCTACGACCAAGGCTGTCAGACCTGTTCGGCCTCCAGCTCCGATACCAGCTGCAGACTCCACATAAGTCGTCACGTTAGAGGTTCCAGCAATGGCGCCAATAGAAGTTCCGATGAGGTCCGAGTAAAGAGCCTTATCCAAGCCTTCTGATTCATGGTTTTCCCCAGAAGTCGCCACAATCCCGACCTTTTCACCTGTCCCAATCAAGGTACCAATGGTATCAAAAATATCTGTCAAGGAGAAAGCCAGAATAGCCATACATGTCTGGGGCCAGCGAGCTGAATCTGCTAAAAGGGCACCCAGACCTTTCGGACCTACTGCCACCCCAAAAATCTGCCCCAGTTCATTAACAGCAGTACCAATGTTATTCTGCCCAAAGTCAATGGCTGACAAATCAACCAAGCCAACCAGAATAGCCACAACTGTCGTGACTAGAATGGATAGGATAACACCACCCTTGATGTTTTTCACAATAAAGAAGATTGTGATGGCCAAACCGACCAGGGCTACTAGGACCGCTGGATTGTTAAAGTCTACCAAACCAGGAGTTGCTCCTGAATTAGCCGTAATAGCTGCTGCGGCCTTATCTGCCCCTTTGCCAGCTACTGTATAGTTACCTGGATCGATTGAAAACTTGAGCAAGCCAGCATTTTTAATACCTACATAAGCAAGAAAAACCCCGATCCCTGCCGAGATAGCTGCTCGCAAGGAGCCTGGAATTGACTCGATGATCATCTTACGCACCTTGGTCAAAGTGATAATGAGCGAAATAATCCCGCAGATAAAGACCATAGCCAAGGCTTCCTGCCAAGTGTAGCCTAAGGCAAAGACGACCGTAAAAGTGAAAAAGGCATTCAGACCCATGCCCGGTGCCTGCGCATAAGGCAGGTTGGCAAAGAAGGCCATCATCAAGGTACCTGCAACAGCCCCGATAATCGTAGCTAGAAAGACACCCTGCTTGGGCATACCTGTCTGAGCCAACATAGCCGGATTGACGAATAAAATGTAGGACATGGCAAAGAAAGTCGTCAGACCAGCCAAAACTTCTGTCCGGACATCTGTCCCTTTTTCGGTCAGTTTGAAAAATTTATCCATTTTTCAATAAATCTCCTTTTGAGTAAAATTTCTAATATCTAGTTCAAAAAATAAATAAAAACAAATTTAAAACTACTTATTTGCGAACGATATTTTAAATTATAATAAAAAACATTCACTTTTTCAAGATGAATGTCTCGCTGTTCTTATTTTTTATTATCTCTCATCAGAAATACCAAACTCATAAACTGTAAAAAAGTAAAACCAAGAATGAAAGGCAGTCGATCAGGCTGCAAAGTTTGCAAAAGCTTCTGTATAACCAGCTGTGGATGAAGTAATAAATCCCAGCTATTGAGGCGATCATAACGTCCTATGTAGATAGCCAGACTGGACACAGCCGACAGAGCTGCCGTCAGCAATAGATCCAAATACCAGTTAAGCTTCCAACCTTCCTTGATGACATACCAGCTCTCCATACCACAGAAAATCCCGAATAAAATACTGGAAACAAAAGCTAAAAAGAGCAGAAAAACACTTGGCTTACTCAGAACATCTGCCACCCAAGTCATATGAATCAAATCAGTAATCATATAGAAAGTGTTGGGGAAGAAAAGCAACCACAACAGGAAAAGAAGAGGATAAGCCCACTTCTGCTTCTTGAATAAAAGCGTCAAGACAGCTGCATCATAGCTGATTAAGGCCAAGGTCATATTCCAGATGAGATAGGTTGGACCCCCATTTAGAGATTGGATATAGATAAAAAAGGCAATCATTAGAAAAAGAGCATGAATCATGAACGGTTTACGCATACGAAAAGCTCCTCCTTGCTGTGTCATAATTGTGACTGATTAGAGCACCATTATAACATAAGTCGTGTTATTTACACTGAATTCTGTTATAATAGTCTGTATTATCACTGAAAAGAGACTCACATGACAAAAAAAGTAATCGCTGTGGATTTGGACGGAACCTTGCTGGATTCTAACAGCAATCTGTCTGACTTCACCAAAGAAACCATCAAAAAAATTTCCCAAAAGGGCCACAAGGTCATCATCACAACAGGACGGCCCTACCGCATGGCTTTGAAATATTATAAAGAATTAGAGCTTAATACGCCCATGATTAACTTCAACGGCTCTTTGACTCATATTCCAGAAAAGAAATGGAACTTTGAAAAATCGCTGACGCTGGATAAGTCCTTTCTGCTGGATATGGTTAAGCGCAAGGATGAGATTGAAGCAGATTTCATTGCTGGCGAATACCGCAATAAATTCTATATCACCAATCCTAATGAAGAAATTGCTGATCCTAAGCTATTTGGCATCGATGCTTTTAAGCCTGAAAACCAGTTTCAAGCCAATCTGGTAACGGAGAATCCTAACGCCATTCTCCTGCAGACACGAGCAGCTGATAAATATGCTCTGGCAGAGGAAATGAATGCTTTTTACCAGCATGAACTTGCTATCAACTCTTGGGGCGGGCCACTCAACATTCTCGAGTGTGCTCCAAAAGGGGTCAATAAGGCCTTTGCCCTTCAGTACCTTCTTAATGTTCTCAATGTAGATCGTAAAAATCTGATTGCCTTTGGCGATGAGCAAAATGATACTGAGATGCTGTCCTTTGCTGGTACTGGCTATGCCATGAAAAATGCCAATACTGACCTGCTGCCCTTCGCTGACCAGCAGTTGTCTTTGACTAACGACCAAGATGGCGTCGCCCACGAGCTAAACAAACTCTTTTTATAAAAGTAGACAATTAGGCAAACTCTGTTCGAGAGTTTGTCTTTTCTTTTTTGTCTTCTCTCGACCTCAATCATGCTCAAAAGCTTTAAAAATCGGAGCTTATCCGCCGTATCATAGTTTTAAAGGTTACTTTCGCTCATATTTGTAAGTGTTTGCTATTTGTTTGAGTTTGTGATATAATTAACATAATTAAAAACTAAATAACAGGAGGAAACTACTTATGAAAGCAGTTGTTGTAAATCCAGAGGGAACTAATGTCCAACTCATAGAAAATAAGGAACTTCGTCCTCTTGAAACAGGGGAAGCTCTCGTTGACATCGAATACTGCGGTGTCTGCCATACGGATTTGCACGTCGCGCATGGTGACTTTGGTAAGGTACCGGGCCGCGTTCTCGGACATGAAGGTATTGGTATTGTCAAAGAAATCGCTCCAGATGTAAAAAGTCTCAAAGTCGGAGACCGCGTCAGTGTTGCATGGTTCTTTGAAGGCTGCGGCGCTTGTGAATACTGTACAACTGGCCGCGAAACCCTTTGCCGTACAGTAAAAAATGCTGGTTATTCTGTTGATGGTGGTATGGCAGAGCAATGTATCGTAACAGCTGATTACGCTGTCAAAGTCCCTGAAGGACTGGATCCTGCACAAGCTTCTTCTATCACTTGTGCCGGTGTAACGACCTACAAGGCTATCAAAGAAGCTCAGCTTCAACCAGGCCAATGGACAGTTATCTTTGGAGCAGGTGGATTGGGTAACCTAGCGGTTCAATATGCTAAGAAAGTCTTTAACGCACATGTTGTCGCTGTTGATATCAACAATGACAAGCTCGCTCTGGCCAAAGAAGTCGGTGCTGACATCGTCATCAACGGCCATGAAGTTGAAGATGTCACTGCTCTTATCCAAGAAAAAACTGGCGGTGCGCATTCTGCCGTAGTAACAGCCGTTTCTAAAGTTGCCTTTAACCAAGCTGTTGACTCTGTTCGTGCTGGCGGTCGGGTAGTTGCCGTTGGATTGCCATCTGAAATGATGGACCTCAGCATTGTCAAAACTGTTTTAAATGGTATCCAAGTCATTGGTTCCCTCGTTGGTACACGCAAGGACTTGGAAGAAGCCTTCCAGTTTGGTGCTGAAGGATTAGTGGTTCCTGTCGTTCAAAAGCGCCCTGTTTCAGATGCTGTGGATGTCTTTGACGAAATGGAAGCGGGTACTATTCAGGGACGTATGGTCCTTGACTTCACACACTAATACTTTAAAACATATCAATCCCAACATTTACCAAACTTTTGGAAACTTATGATAGACAGACTTAATATTATTAGAAACTTTTGCCATTATAGATGGAGGCTAAAGACATAAGATGCGAATTCTTGTCTTTGGTCCTCCTCTTTCTTTTTTGATAAACAAACACTTTCTCAAACACGATTCTTTTCTTTTATTTCAAAAGTCTCTTTCATATTATTTCAACATTTTTTCATATATTAATCTGTTATATTTTCTGTTTTCCTAATTTATTAAAACATTTCTATAGCTATGGTTTGCTTATACCTATATTTATCAGGCATTCAGTGAATACTGACATTTTTGAAAGAAAAAGTCGTTTTTAGGAACAAACGCTTGCATTTTTCATGAAAACGTTTTATAATAAACTTGCCTTAAAGTTTTCTTAAAACTTAAGTCAAACATTTTATAAGGAGGAATGTCAATAATGAGTATCGGAATCATTATTGCTAGCCACGGTGAATTTGCTGCTGGTATTCATCAATCAGGTTCTATGATTTTCGGTGAGCAGGAAAAAGTACAAGTTGTAACTTTCATGCCCAACGAAGGACCAGATGATCTCTATGCAAAGTTCAATGACGCTGTGGCTTCGTTTGATGCGGACGATGAAGTGTTGGTCTTGGCTGACCTTTGGAGTGGCTCTCCATTCAACCAAGCTAGCCGTGTCATGGGTGAAAATCCTGACCGCAAGTTCGCTATCATTACAGGCTTGAACCTGCCTATGCTGATTCAAGCTTATACAGAAAGGATGATGGATGCCAACGCCGGCGTTGAAGCTGTTGTTGCTAACATCATCAAAGAAGCCAAGGAAGGAGTCAAAGCTCTGCCTGAAGAGCTAAATCCTGCTGCTGAAGAAGCAAATGCTCCTGCTGCAGCTGCTCCAGTTGCCCAAGCAGCTATCCCTGAAGGGACTGTAATAGGTGACGGCAAGCTCAAAATCAACCTTGCCCGGATCGACACACGTTTGCTGCATGGTCAGGTAGCAACAGCTTGGACGCCAGATTCAAAAGCAGATCGTATTATCGTTGCTTCTGACTCAGTAGCTCAAGACGAACTTCGTAAAGAGTTGATTAAGCAAGCTGCACCAGGTAATGTCAAAGCCAATGTTGTCCCAATCGACAAGTTGATTGCTGTTTCAAAAGACCCTCGCTTTGGCAACACTCATGCCTTGATTCTGTTTGAAACTCCTCAAGACGCCCTTCGTGCTGTTGAAGGCGGTGTGCCAATCAAGACCCTTAATGTCGGTTCTATGGCTCACTCAACTGGTAAAACGATGGTCAACAACGTACTGTCAATGGACAAGGAAGACGTTGCCACTTATGAAAAACTGCGCGACCTTGGCGTTGAATTCGACGTACGTAAAGTACCAAATGACTCTAAAAAAGATTTGTTTGATTTGATTAAGAAAGCCAACGTGCAGTAGAATCAAACGTTTTGCTTTTATTAATTTACGAAAGGATTTAGAACATGTCTATTATTTCTATGGTTTTAGTAGTCTTTGTTGCCTTCTTAGCTGGTCTAGAAGGTATCTTGGACCAATTCCAATTCCACCAACCGCTGGTTGCTTGTACCTTGATTGGACTGGTAACTGGTAATTTGGCTGCCGGTGTTATGCTGGGTGGCTCTCTCCAGCTGATCGCTCTTGGCTGGGCTAATATCGGAGCTGCTGTAGCACCTGATGCCGCCCTCGCTTCTGTTGCCGCTGCCATCATCATGGTACTGGGCGGAGACTTCTCAAGCAAAGGAATCGCTGTAGCACAAGGTGTTGCTATTCCACTTGCTGTTGCTGGTCTCTTCTTGACTATGATTGTCCGTACTTTGTCAGTTGGTTTGGTTCACGGTGCAGATGCTGCTGCGAAAAAAGGAGACATTAAAGGAGTTGAACGCGCTCACTTTATCGCTCTTTTCATGCAAGGAGCACGTATTGCTATCCCTGCAGCACTTCTTTTGATGATTCCTGCTGAGTCTGTTAAATCTGCTCTTGAAGCTATGCCAGCTTGGCTATCAGAAGGTATGCAAATCGGTGGTGGTATGGTCGTAGCCGTTGGTTATGCCATGGTTATCAACATGATGGCAACTCGTGAAGTATGGCCATTCTTCGCTATTGGTTTCGCTTTGGCTGCTGTCAGCGAACTCACTCTGATTGCCCTCGGTGCAATTGGTGTCGCTATTGCCCTCATCTACCTCGCTCTGTCTAAAAAAGGCGGAAATGGCGGTGGCGGAGCAACAGCTTCATCTAACGATCCAATCGGCGACATCCTGGAAGACTACTAAGAAAGGAGACACACTATCATGACAGAATTAAATACTGTAAAACCTGATGAGTCAGGAAAATTGACTCTTTCAAAGGCTGACCGTCAAAAAGTTTGGTGGCGTTCTACTTTCTTGCAAGGCTCTTGGAACTACGAACGTATGCAAAACTTGGGCTGGGCTTATTCACTGATTCCAGCTATTAAGAAGCTTTATACTAAAAAAGAAGATCAAGCTGCTGCTCTTGAGCGTCACTTGGAATTCTTCAACACTCACCCATATGTAGCAGCTCCAATCATCGGAGTTACACTTGCGCTTGAAGAAGAGAAAGCAAATGGTGCAGCAATTGACGATGCGGCTATTCAAGGGGTTAAAATCGGTATGATGGGACCTCTGGCTGGTATCGGAGACCCTGTCTTCTGGTTCACAGTTCGTCCTATCCTTGGAGCACTTGGTGCATCTCTTGCTTTGACTGGAAATATCATTGGTCCACTTATCTTCTTCTTAGCTTGGAATGCTATCCGGATGGCTTTCCTCTGGTACACACAAGAATTGGGCTACAAGGCTGGTTCTGAAATCACTAAAGACATGTCTGGTGGTATCCTCCAAGACATTACCAAAGGTGCTTCAATCCTAGGTATGTTTATCTTGGCTGTTCTGGTTGAGCGCTGGGTATCTATTAAGTTTGTCTTTAACGTTTCATCTGTTAAGCTAGATGATAAAGCATATATCCATTGGGACAAATTGTCTAGTGGCTATAAGGGTATCCAAGAAGCCTTTGCTCAAGTAGGTCAAGGACTATCTCAAACCCCTGAAAAAGTTACAACTTTCCAACAAAACTTGGATTCCTTGATTCCTGGTTTGATGGGACTACTTCTAACTTTCGCTTGTATGTGGTTGCTTAAGAAGAAAGTATCCCCTATCACTATCATCAT
This sequence comes from Streptococcus sanguinis, assembly GCF_013343115.1. NCBI lineage: Bacteria > Bacillati > Bacillota > Bacilli > Lactobacillales > Streptococcaceae > Streptococcus > Streptococcus sanguinis. The sequence goes on along the minus strand of NZ_CP054570.1, from coordinate 245,561 downwards.
CGCTCTCTTTGTAGTTGGTGTACTAGCTCACGTTGCTGGTTTGATGTAATCAAAAAGAAGGTTTCGGCCTTCTTTTTATTGTGGTATAATAGCTATATTATTTAAAAGGGAGTTACTCTATGGCACAGTCACAAAACAAAACAGTTGAGTTTAATACCACTGGCGTTTCCTATCTTGGATTAGGCGGAAAGGTTGGGAAATTTTTAATCGGCGAGACAGCTCTGGAGTTTTATGCTGATGCCAATGTAGAAGATTATATTCAGCTGCCTTGGTCTAGCATCACTACTATCGGTGCTAATGTTTCTGGCAAAAAAGTCAGCCGCCATTTTGAAATCTGGACTGACAAGGGAAAGTTTCTCTTTGCCTCCAAAGACTCTGGTAAGATTCTCAAAATTGCGCGAGAACATATCGGCAACGACAAAGTTGTGAGATTGCCGACTCTGTTACAAAAAATTGTTGGAATCTTTAAGAAGAAAAAATAGGGTTGAAAAAGTTTCAACCTTATTTTTTATATTTTCGACTAAGACAAAAGCTGCTTGTATCAGCAAAATGGAGCTAGCACAAAAAATTGAAAAGTGAAACAGGTTTGAGAATGCACTATTTCAGTCCCTTGAAATGATTGGATGAAGTAAGCTGATATTATCAATGCAAGACCGCATCATTAGATTTTCAAAAAGTATAAACATCAGCTAATTTTTTCTCGAAAGTCCATGTCTTGACACCTTCAACTTCACGGACATCTAGTTGTTTAAATCCGTTCTTTTTGTAAAAACGACAGTTGCTTTCTGTATGAGTAATCAAAGTAAGCCGCTGGCATTTCTCTTCTTTTGCAAGCAACTCAAGTCCTTTTGAGATAAAAAGACCGCCAACTCCCTGTCCTTGATAATCAGGCAGCACACCCAGCAATTCAAGATAAAGAGTTGAAATCCCCCTTTTTTTAGCTTCTTTACTGCCCTCCCCAAAGACTTTTTGAAAGGCTAAAAGCTGGGGAATATATTGCCACATCCTCCATGCTCCTGCCCGCAAAAAGGAAAGTATACCGACAGGATGGCTACCGAGCTTATGAATAGTAGCGACTGCCATAAGATGCCCGTCCACTTCAGCAAGCAGACAAATATGATGACGCATCGCTGCCTTAACCATAACTGCATGCAATCTATTTAGAAAATCAATATAAGACTGGCTACTGCCAAAGAGAGGACGAAATTTTTCTCTGTAGATCTCATGCTCAGCAAAAGCAGCAGTTAAAACTGAGACCACAGCATCAAGATCCCTTTCATCTGCTCTTCTAAAACGAATCATGATAGCTACCTCTTCAAATCTTTTCCGCTAGTTTTTCTAAAAAAGCCTGCCGTTTTTCAGCTGTAGACTGAGAAATATTCCCGAAATTCAACCAACGGCGCTGTCTAGCACCGATAGACTTAAAGGTATGGCCCAACATGGCTTTCTTGACGACATCACCACAGAAATACTTAAGATAGAAGGTCGGTGCTGCTGAAGTAGTAATAGCCAATACCTCTTTAATATTGGTCAGACGACCAACTAACTGGCGAGTTTTGCTCTCCTCGTAAATCTTATTTTTCAAAAAAACCTTATCTTCAAAGCCCTTGACAATAGCTGGCATATCCGCCCACCAGATAGGAAAAATCATGATAAGGCGGTCACAGGACGCAAGAGCTTCCTGATATTTTAAAACCAGTGGGTCTAGTGCCTGCCCTTTATTAAAAAGCGCTAGCTCTTCCTTGGTATAGACTGGATTAAAACCATCCTCATAGAGATCAATCAGTTCATAGGTCTGACCTTTCTTCTCCAACAAGTCCTGAACCTGCTCTAAAATAGCATGGTTAAAGCTTTTATCATAGGGATGTGCATAAACAATGAGATTTTTACTCATATTTGTAACCTCCTAGTAAATCATTGAACATTGAGCGATAGATTTCCTCATCAAAAGGCTCCAAGCCTTTGGCAATAAAATGGCCATAGCCTGTGATGAAAGTGTCCAGCTTGAGCAAGAGAATCTTTTTTTCTTTCTGACTCTCAATAGGCAGCCGATCCAGATAAGCCACTGTCTTGTTCCCGATTTCCAGAAGCTCACCTTTCCGATAAGCCTCTGTCGCCACAGGGCTGAAAAAGAGAAAATCCATCATCTGACTGTTAGTCTTATATTCCGATAAAAGAAAGAGTCCTATCTGCCAAATGCAATCCAGAGGATCAGAGACTCCATCTAGATACTGCTCCTCTAAACGCTTAAGCTGCCTCTGGTTTTCCAAAAGACAGACCTGATAATAAAGATCCTCCTTATTCTCAAAAGCCTTGTAAAAAGCACCAGTCGTAACTCCCAGCAGAGATGCCAGTTTTCTCAAGGGGATATTCTGATAGCCATACTCTCTGATAAGCTGGCTTGCCTTCTCAATCATACGGTCGCGTGTTGTTTGTTTTACCATAAGAACTCCTTCAGATAACTGTGTTACCTTTATTTAAAGATAACATAGTTATCTTTTTCTGTCAAGATTTTTCCTATCCTGGGATTTACATTTTCCTGAAAATCTTGTATAATAGTTGAAACGGATAAGTACTATTGGGCACTTTTCAGAAAGTCTGCGGTGGCTGTGAGCAGATAAGGAGAAAATAGGAAATTCTACCGTTAGTTTAAAAATGAATAATTAAGCAAGTGCACTTTTGTGAAGTTGGATGGAACCGCGGCTCTGCCGCTCCAACAGTTTCATAAAGTGCTTTTATTTTTGGAGGTCTCTATGTTAGATTTAAAACGTATCCGTACAGATTTTGATTCTGTAGCTGAAAAATTAGCTACACGAGGTGTTGACGCTGCTACCCTTAACCAAATGAAAATCATTGACAAAGAACGCCGGGATTTATTGGTCAAGGTAGAAGAGCTCAAGGCTGAGCGCAATACTGTTTCTGCTGAAATTGCTCAAGCTAAACGCAACAAAGAAAATGCAGATGACAAGATTGCTGCTATGCAAAAACTTTCTGCTGAGGTCAAGAACTTAGATGCAACCTTGGCCGAGCTAGACGCTAAGTTGACCGAGTTCACCACCACACTACCTAATATTCCGCACGAAAGTGTTCCTGTCGGAGCAGATGAGGACGAAAACGTTGAAGTTCGTCGCTGGGGTACACCGCGCCAATTTGACTTTGAAGCTAAAGCTCACTGGGATTTAGGTGAGGATTTGGACATCTTAGACTGGGAGCGTGGGGCAAAAGTTACTGGTGCTCGCTTCCTCTTCTATAAGGGGCTGGGAGCTCGATTAGAGCGTGCTATCTACAACTTCATGCTGGATGAGCATGGCAAAGAAGGCTACACCGAAGTCATCACTCCTTATATGGTAAACCACGATTCCATGTTTGGGACTGGGCAGTATCCTAAGTTCAAAGAAGATACGTTTGAACTAAGCGATACTAACTTCGTTCTGATTCCGACTGCTGAAGTTCCACTGACCAACTACTACCGAGACGAAATTTTAGACGGCAAAGAATTGCCAATCTACTTTACAGCTATGAGCCCATCATTTCGCTCTGAAGCTGGCTCTGCTGGTCGTGACACGCGCGGTCTGATTCGTCTGCATCAATTCCATAAGGTTGAAATGGTGAAATTTGCCAAGCCAGAAGAATCTTATGAAGAGCTGGAAAAGATGACTGCCAACGCTGAAAACATCCTGCAAAAGTTGAATCTGCCTTACCGCGTTGTAGCACTCTGTACTGGAGATATGGGCTTCTCAGCTGCTAAGACCTACGACTTGGAAGTCTGGATTCCAGCACAAAACACCTACCGTGAAATCTCTAGCTGCTCTAACACAGAAGATTTCCAAGCTCGTCGAGCTCAAATCCGCTACCGTGACGAAGCAGATGGCAAGGTCAAACTCCTTCATACTCTCAACGGTTCTGGACTGGCTGTCGGACGCACAGTAGCAGCTATCTTAGAAAATTACCAAAACGAAGATGGCTCTGTAACTATCCCAGAAGTTCTACGTCCGTACATGGGTGGATTAGAAGTTATAGCGCCAAAATAAAAAGCAGATTATCCTGATACTTTGCCTGTATCATTAGGTCTGAATGCAGACTTATTTTGCTAAAATTAAAAAATCCGAGATCAACTCAGAGAAAATCAAAAACAAATTTTCAAAGAGTATCATCTCGGATTTTTTGTTATCTTTCTGGCTCGCAATGAGACTGTATAGTAAAAACAAACATAGAAGACAATTACGAAAGCTAGCAGAGCTTCAGCATGACTTAGCCAAACAAGCCAGGTCCAACCTAGATAATCAAGTCCCAGTTTCAGGGCAAAAGCTGTATTGACAAGAGGAAAGGTCAAGGCTGACCAGCTAAGCTGAGGTCCCAGTCGGAAAATGCGAGGTAAGAGGCATAGGACCAAGAGATAAAAGGCCTGCGATAAGAGGAGCAGCAAGGCAACAAACCAACCTTCAGCATCAGAACCAGCCAGACGGATATAACTTCCCAGTAGGAGCGAAAAAGGTGCACAGTAAATGGCCCACTGCGGCTTTAAAACATCAGGCAGCCTTTGTGACCGCCTAGCCCTGTAAAATAAGGGATATAGAATCAAACTCAGTAGCAGAGCAAAAAACCAAGCTACATAGCCCAAAAATGGCTGATGAACTACACCCTGAGTCAAGCTTGCCATGGCCAATCCAACATATAGGACCGTCCAGCTCGGGGTCAAAGATAATCCCTCGGCCTTAAGGACATACTTCCAAGTAAAGATAGCTATTAGAAAAATATGCAGCAGCAAGGCTATATACCAAAGAAACTGGCTCACCAAAAATAAGCCAAGCTTGCTTAGGTAAGCAGCTAAGAGCATACTAGCCATAGGATAAGTCGCAAAGCTCGATAAGAAAGGGGCCTTTTGCAAATCTTGCCGATAGTCCGAAAATGACAGCACTAAAGCCAGTGTCAGATAAAGCCAAAGTATCAAAGCTAGACCATTCAAGAAGTGGAAAAAGATAGAATGGTAGTTCAGTAACAGATTACCTAGGCCAAATAGGCCAAGAATCAACCCAGATAAAAGAATGGGCGGTCGTTTGCTGTTCACGAAGCAACTCCTTTATAGTAATGTTTTGAAGTTCCTTTTCAATGACAGTCAAACATTTATTTGCCATCATTTCTATGAAACTTCTAAAATATGCCGCAGCTGGACTGCACTCGGTGAGACAATGGGAAGAAATGCTCCTTCGTTCCAACGACGGATAAAGCCAGAAGTCGAATTACTCAAATATCCTCTGCCTCCACTAGCCTGCAACTCCAAGAGCAGACTTTGGGCTACCACATCAACTATATCAATTCGCAGCTGGAAGAGCTCCTTAGGACGCTCAACAAAATAGCCAGGCTGGAGAAGACCTCTATAGAGCTGTTCCTGGATTTCAGTCAGAGCAGCCACTTGCTCCTCCCACTCCTCTCTCAAAATGGAGCGGACTGACAGATTAGCTTCGACCTCCTCCAGCGATTTCTCTGCTAGGCCAAGAGCCAGACCAAACTGATAACCTAGAAAAGCTGGGCGATTTTCTGCCAAAAAGGCCTGGGCATCTTGTGCAAGAATCCATTCCTCTTGTAAAGGCACATGATTAAAGGTCAGGGCAGCTGTATTTCCCCCTTGCAAAGATACAAACTCTAGATCCGCTGAACGGGAGAAATTCTCCGCGTCAGACGGCACAGCCAGAACCAGCGGCTGGCGGCTCCCATCTTCGAAACCAGCAACAAATATGCTGAGGAAGCGATCCGCGCGAGCATTGGTCACCCAAGGCAGACGTCCCTTGAGATAAAGCTGTCCGTCTTCCTCCACAATAGAGACATTTAACTCTTCTAAGTCCGACAGAAATTTGACAGCATTGGACAGGGCTGTCGCACCTGCATATTCCCCTGACAAGAGCCCTTCCAAATAGTGGTCTCTAAAGTAGGGATTAGGAGATTTTAAAATGTTATCAATAAAGGTCCTTTGCCCCCAAGAGATAAAGGAAGCGGTCAAAGAATGGTGAGCCAGCTCCTTGAGCACTTCAATCACATCCGTATCATTGCCACCTCGGCCTCCCAGCTCTTCTGGAACGCCAACCCGAAAGGCTCCTTCAGCAGCGATACGCTCAATCAGTTGATTGCCTGCTGCACAGGATTCTTTGTCAATTTGGTCAGCATGGTCATCCAACCAGTTGATAAACTCTTCTGAAAAAAATGTCATTTGCCACCTCCCCAAAGACTAAGCATAAGGTTGCAATTCCGGATTAATTGGCGTGTTGGCCAGATTATTGGCATAATTGCAAAGAGTCGCAAGGCTGACACCCAGAACTACATCCAGAGCATTCTCATGCGTATAGCCCGCTTCTAGGAAGTCTGCCAAAGCTTCATCTCCGACCCGTCCCTTGGTATTGATGACTGCAATGGTAAATTTAGCAAGTGTATCTAACTTCGGATCTGTATCAATCGGAGTACGATTGCGCAGAGCCTCCAAAAGATCATCATTCATTTGAATCTGCTTGATTGAAAAAGCTGTATGACCCGCTACACAGAAAGCACAGCCATTAGTAACTGCAGCCGTTATCTGCACTACTTCACGCTCAGTCGGTGTCAGGCTGTTACGACGGTTGATGGCTCCAACCGTCCGATAAGTTTCTAAGGCCGTTGGCGCATTGGCTAAAAGACCTATAAGATTGGGAATGTAGCCACCATTATCTTTTTGAACAGTTTCCAGGACTTCTTTTACCTCAACTGGTGCGGACTCAATCGTGTGGATAGTAAATTCTGACATATGAAACCTCATTTCTTTTAATTAGAAACTATCTTAACATAGGACGAGTGGCTTGTATAATATATATTTTATATAAGTCCTATAAAGAGAATATAATGCGATTTTTCAAACTAAAATATATTTCCCTCGTAAGGTAGCTCCACATCAATTCCAAACAAGAATCCGAAACGAGAAAAAGAAGCCTTTTGGCTTCGATTTTTTAATATTTCCTGAATCGCTGGTAGCGATTTTCCAGTAATTGTTCCAAGGGCAGCTGAGACAGACTATCCAACTCCGTTGTGATTTCTTCTTTCACTGCAGCCAGTAATTCATGGTTGTTAAAGCCTCTTTCAGGAATGACCTTATCCACCACTTCCATCTGCAAGAGCTCATGTGAAGTAATTTTCATCAGCTCTGCCGCTTCCATAGCGCGACTGCCGTCTTTCCAGAGGATAGAAGCAAAGCCTTCCGGACTGAGAACTGCATACATAGAGTTTTCCAGCATCCAGACCTTATCTGCTACAGCCAAAGCCAAGGCTCCGCCTGAGCCACCTTCACCAATGATGATGGCAATAATCGGTACTTTGAGATTGCTCATTTCCATCAAGTTACGGGCAATAGCTTCCCCTTGCCCACGCTCCTCAGCACCGACACCAGGATAAGCACCTGCCGTATTGATAAAGGTTACCACAGGACGGCCAAATTTTTCCGCCTGCTTCATGAGGCGTAGGGCCTTGCGGTAGCCTTCTGGATGCGGCTGTCCAAAATTACGGCGCAGATTGTCTTGCAAATTGCGGCCTTTTTGAATACCGACCACCGTTACAGGCTGACCGTTTAGCGTCCCAATACCGCCAATCACTGCACCGTCATCTCGAAAAGAGCGATCTCCATGCAGCTCGACGAAGTTTTCAAAAATTCCTTGTGCAAAATCCAGCGCAGTCAAACGAGCCTGATCACGCGCTTCTTTAATAATCCGAGTGATTTTTGTCATGCTTGACCTCCATGGAATGCTAATAAGGTAGCAAGTGTATCTCTCATATCACCACGCTTGACGATGGCATCCACAAAACCATGCTCCATGAGAAATTCAGCCTTTTGAAAATCATCTGGCAGCTTCTCACGAACCGTGGACTCAATAACTCGACGCCCAGCAAATCCAACCAGAGCCTGTGTTTCAGCCAGAATAATATCACCTTCCATTGCGAAAGAGGCTGTAACACCACCAGTTGTCGGATCTGTCAAGACGGTCAGATAGAAGAGACCTGCTGCAGAGTGACGTTGTACCGCCGCAGAGACCTTAGCCATCTGCATCAAGCTCATAATGCCCTCTTGCATTCGGGCACCGCCAGAAGCCGTAAACAGAACGACTGGCAATTTATGCTCTGTCGCATACTCAAAGAGACGGGTAATCTTTTCACCCACAACGGTCCCCATAGAAGCCATGATAAAGTTTGAATCCATGATTCCAAGAGTCGTTTTATGCCCCTTGATACTAGCTGTTCCAGTCAGAACCGCCTCATCTAAGCCTGTCTTCTCTCGGGTAAGAGCCAATTTCTCCTGATAGTTAGGGAAGTTCAGAGGATCCTTGGTTTCAATTCCAGTGAACATCTCCTCAAAACTGTTCTCATCCACAGTTAGATTTAAGCGCTCATGAGCAGAAATACGGAAATTATAGCCACAGTTAGGACACACACTATCATTTCCAAGATCTTTTTGGTAAATGGTATGCTTACAACCTGGGCATTTCGAAAAGAGTTCGTCTGGAACCTCAGGCTTTGCTTGAGGCTTTTCCCGACTCGCTCGATTAGGATTGATACGGATATATTTATCCTTCTTTGAAAACAAAGCCATCGTTTACGTCTTCTCCTTTTCAAGATTTTATACTCAGGCACATCAAACTCTTTCGAGTTTGCAGAGCAGCTCTTATATGTCGTATCTATTGTTTCTCTTGATAAGCCGGAAGGAACTTCTCCATGAGAAAGGCGGTATCATAATCACCAGCAATTACATTGGGATCTGAGATTAAGTCCAATTGGAAGCCGCTATTGGTCACAACACCGTCAATTTCTAATTCATAGAGTGCACGTTGCATCTTCATGAGAGCATCAAAGCGATTTTCCCCATGAACAATTATCTTCGCAATCATGCTATCGTAATAAGGCGGGATGGTATAGCCAGGATAGACGGCTGAATCCACGCGCAGCCCCACTCCACCGCTTGGAAGATAAACATTTGAAATCTTACCAGGACTCGGCGCAAAGTTAAAGGCTGGATTTTCAGCATTGATTCGACACTCAATTGCATGCCCTCGGATTTCAACATCATCCTGACTGAAGGACAGCTCTTGACCGTTTGCAATCTTGATTTGCTCTTTTACAATATCCACACCGGTAACAAACTCGGTGACTGGATGCTCGACTTGCACCCGAGTGTTCATCTCCATAAAGTAGAATTCGCCCTTGGCTTCATCAAGCAGAAACTCAATCGTTCCAGCATTTTCATAGCCGACAGACTGAGCAGCCCGAACAGCTGCTTCACCAATCTGCTGACGCAAGGTTTTCCCAATCGCCACAGACGGACTTTCTTCCAGCACTTTCTGATTATTACGCTGCAAAGAGCAATCCCGCTCGCCCAAGTGGACCACATGTCCCTGCTGATCTGCCAAAATCTGCACTTCAATATGGCGCGCTGGATAGATGACTCGTTCCATATACATGGCACCATTACCAAAGGCCGCTTTTGCTTCGCTAGATGCAGACTCAAAGGCCGCTACTAAATCCTCAGCCTTTTCAACCTTACGAATGCCCTTGCCGCCGCCACCAGCAGAAGCTTTGAGCATGACTGGATAACCAATCTTTTCGGCGACTTCCAAAGCTTCTTCAGAGGTATGAACTTCTCCATCAGAGCCTGGGATAACTGGCACTTTCGCCTTAATCATCTGAGCCCGAGCATTAATCTTGTCCCCCATCATGTCCATAACAGCACCTGAAGGCCCAATAAACTTAATGCCGACTTCTTCGCACATGGTCGCAAATTTAGAGTTTTCGCTCAAAAAACCAAAACCAGGATGAATGGCTTCTGCACCTGTCAGAACAGCAGCAGACAGGACTGCATTCATATTCAGATAAGAATCTGTAGACTTGGCTGGACCGATACAGACAGCCTCATCAGCCAGTAAGGTATGGAGTGCTTCCTTGTCAGCTGTTGAATAAACAGCTACCGTATCAATTCCCAACTCGCGGGCTGCACGAATAATTCTGACCGCAATTTCCCCACGGTTAGCAATTAAAATTTTACGAAACATGGTGAAAGCTCCTTTTATCTACTGGCCAATCGCAAAGGTCAAGGTACCGCTGGCTGCAAGTTTTCCGTCAACTTCTGCTTTCGCCTCTACAACCGCAATGGTTCCGCGGCGCTTAACAAACTTAGCTGTCATAATCAACTGATCACCTGGTACAACTTGCTTCTTGAACTTAACCTTGTCCATGCCAGCGTAGAAGACCAGTTTGCCCTCATTTTCTTCTTTGGACAATTCCAGTACGCCGGCCGTTTGAGCCAGAGCTTCCATGATTAAGACACCTGGCATAACAGGATATTGAGGAAAATGTCCATTAAAGAAAGGCTCATTGACTGTCACATTTTTCAGAGCAACAATCTCATCTTCGCTAACTTCCAAAACGCGATCCACCAAAAGCATCGGATAGCGGTGCGGAAGTGCTTCTTTTATTGCATTGATATCAATCATTTGATGCGTACCAGCCCTTTCCCAAATTCAACCATTTCTTCATTCTGAACTAGAATTTCTGTAACCAGACCATCTTTCGGTGCTGGAACTTCATTCATGACCTTCATTGCTTCAATAATCATCAGGGTTTGACCTTTTTTAACTTGGTCTCCAACTGATACAAACGGCGGCTTGTCTGGACCAGCTGCTAAGTAAGCCACACCAACCAAAGGGCTTTCCACAACATCACCTTCAGCAGCAGGTGCCGGAGCTTCTGAAGCTATTTCTGGCTCTGCAGACGGAGCTGCTTGAGGAGTTGGCTCAATCACAGGCGCACTTGCAGCCTGCAAAGGTGCAGCAATTGGAGCAGCACTGGCTGTTGGAACTGGAGCCTGACCTTCATTCTTACTAAAAGTCAGCTCATCGCTCTGATTTTTGTAAGAAAACTCACGCAGACTAGACTGGTCAAACTGCGCCATTAAATCTTTAATTTCGTTGATATTCATAGGTTTTTAAGCCTCCCAGCGTTTAAAGGCAAGAACTGCATTGTGGCCGCCAAAGCCAAATGTATTGGAAATCGCATAAGGGATTTCCTGTTCCTTACCTTGACCGTAAATAACGTTGGCTTCAATATAGTCTGGCAGCTCTGTTGTACCAGCTGTTTTTGGCACATAGCTATGACGCATTGCTTCAATCGTTGCAATAGCCTCAACCGCGCCTGCTGCACCGAGCAAGTGTCCTGTAAAGGATTTAGTAGAAGACACCGCTACATCTTTACCAAAGACAGAAACAATGGCTCCGCTTTCGCCTTTTTCGTTAGCAGGGGTTGATGTACCGTGAGCATTGACATAAGCCACATCTTTTGGCTCAATTTCAGCTTCTTCAACCGCCTGTTTGATCGCCTTGATAGCGCCCAAACCTTCTGGATGCGGAGAAGTCATATGGTAAGCATCACAAGTATGACCATATCCTACCACCTCAGCCAAGATAGTCGCTCCGCGTTTCTCAGCATGTTCCAAACTTTCCAGAACCAGCATACCAGAACCTTCACCCATGACAAAACCATTGCGGTCCTTGTCAAACGGAATAGAAGCACGCTTAGGATCTTCTGTGGTAGAAAGAGCAGTCAGAGCTTGGAAACCAGCAATCGCAAATGGTGTAATGGAAGCTTCTGAACCACCGACCAGCATTACATCTTGATAGCCAAATTTAATTGAGCGGAAAGCTTCACCAATCGCATCGTTTGCTGATGCACAGGCTGTATTGACCGACTTACAGATACCATTGGCTCCAAAGCGCATCGCTACATTTCCTGCCCCCATATTTGGCAGGGCTTTTGGCAAGGTCAAAGGTTTGATACGTTTAGGACCTTTTTCATGCAAGCGAACAACCTGCTCTTCAATTTCCTGAATCCCACCGATACCTGAAGCCACAATGACGCCAAAGCGATCCTTATCCAACGCATCTACATCTAAGTGAGCATTGTTAACCGCTTCCTGAGAAGCATAAATCGCATAAAGTGTGTAATTATCATAACGGTTGGTATCCTTTTTGACAAAATATTTATCAAAAGGGAAATCCTGAATTTCCGCCGCATTGTGAACACTGTATTCACTATGATCAAATTTAGTAATTGGACCGATTCCAATATTGCCTTCTTTTAAATTATTCCAGAATTCTTCTGGAGTATTTCCGATAGGTGAAGTTAAACCGTATCCTGTTACAACAACTCGATTAAGTTTCATATTGAGCTCCTTTATTTAGATGAATCAACTGATTTTCTACTCGTTAATATTCAAAAACTGTGACTTACTGCATAGTAAAGCCGCCATCAATCGTGATGACTTGACCTGTCAGATATTCTTGACCCGCCAAGAAGAGAGCAACATCTGCTACTTCTTCCGGAGTACCAAAACGCTTCATCGGAATGAGCGCCAGAGACGCTTCCTTAATTTTTTCTGGGAGCACATCTGTCATATCAGATGCGATAAAGCCAGGGGCAATGCAGTTCACACGGATATTACGCGCTGCCACTTCACGGGCTACTGACTTAGAAAAACCAATCAGACCGGCCTTGGAAGCTGCATAGTTTGCCTGACCGATATTTCCAGCCAAACCAACGACACTCGATAGGTTGATAATAGCACCCTGACGAGCTTTTGTCATCGGTTTCAGGACTGATTGTGTCATATTGAATGTTCCAGTCAAGTTCACTTTCAGCACCTGCTCAAAATCTTCTTCCGTCATTTTCAGCATGAGCTTATCACGGGTAATACCAGCATTATTGACCAATACATCAACAGACCCCAGAGCCGCAACAGCTTCTTCCACTATCCGCTGAGCATCCGCAGATTTAGACACATCCCCAATAACAGCTACGACTTTACCAGAATAGCCGGCAAATTCAGCCAAAATATCATCAGAAATCCCGCTTAGTCCGTTTAAAATAACATTGGCTCCGACACTGGCAAATTTATGCGCAATTGCCAGCCCAATCCCACGAGCGGACCCTGTAATTAACACATTCTTGTTTTGTAATTCCATGATGATTCCTCATTATTTTTCTAGAAGAGCATTCAAACTTTCTACATCTTCAACTTGGCGTACATCCGCAGATTTATCAATTTTCTTAATAAAACCAGACAGAACTTTGCCAGGACCGATTTCGATAAATTCAGTCACACCTGCTTCCTGCATCTTAGCAATACTGTCATAAAAGCGCACTGGCTCCATTACCTGACGAGTCAAAAGCTCTCTGACTCTTTCTTTTTCCATCACAGTTGCTTCAGTATTTCCAACTAATGGCCGTACAAAACCTGAAAATTTAACTGTTTCCAATACTTCTGCCAATCGTTCACTGGCTGGCTTTAAAAGCGCTGTATGGAAAGGTCCGGATACATTGAGCGGAATTAAGCGCTTGACGCCGGCATCTTTCAAAAGCCCCACAGCCTTGTCTACTGCTGCCACTTCTCCACCAATAACAATCTGACTAGGCGTATTATAGTTGGCTGGTGAGACTACACCAATAGCACTTGCTTCTTGACAGACCGCTTCAATGAGAGAAACTTCTGCATTTAAAACTGCGACCATTTTCCCTGAACCAGCTGGAGCTGCCTCTTCCATGAAGCTACCACGCTTAGCAACCAAGCCCACTGCAGTCTTAAAATCAAGGGCGCCCGCAGCCACCAAAGCAGAATATTCTCCAAGCGAGAGACCTGCTACCATATCAGGCTCGATTCCCTTATCAGCCAAGAGCCAATAAATAGCTACTGAAGTTGTTAAAATAGCCGGTTGCGTGTAGCGAGTTTGATTGAGCTTTTCTTCATCTTGATCGATCAAAGCTCGGACATCATAGCCTAGAACTTGGCTAGCTTCATCAAAAGTTGACCGCACAAGCTCATACTGATCATAAAGCTCACGCCCCATTCCAAGGTACTGCGCTCCCTGACCGGCAAAGAGAAAGGCTCTTTTAGTCATTTCTAGTTACTCCTGCCCAACGTTTTGCTTCCTGCTGAATCTTCTCAGCAGCACCATAGTAGATATCTTTGAGGATTTCTTCGACTGTTTCTTCCTTACTGATTAAACCAGCAATTTGACCAGACATGACGGAACCATTTTCCACATCTCCGCGAACAACCGCATTGGCCAAAGCACCAGCTCCAAGATTTTCAAAAACAGTCAAATCTGGATTTTCTTGCTTGAAGGCTTCTTTTTCTGCCTTTTCGAAATCACGCGTCAGCTTATTCTTGATAGCACGAACCGCATGACCAAAATGCTGGGCAGAGATAGTCGTATCAATATCGCGAGCCTTCAAAATCATATTCTTGTAGTTCTGATGAGCATTAGATTCCTTAGCAACGACAAAGCGAGTTCCGACTTGAACGGCCTCTGCTCCCAGCATAAATCCAGCCGCAGCCCCAGAACCATCTGCAATACCACCAGCAGCAATAACCGGAATGCTAACTGCTTCTGCAACCTGACGAACCAAGGACATGGTAGTCAATTTCCCGATGTGACCACCAGCTTCCATTCCTTCTGCAATGACTGCATCCGCACCGATTTTTTCCATCCGCTTAGCCAAGGCCACACTTGGCACAACAGGGATAACTGTAATTCCCGCTTCATGGAAACGAGCCATGTGCTTGCTTGGATTACCCGCACCAGTTGTTACTACTTTTACTCCCTCTTCAATGACGAGATCAACAATGTCGTCCGCAAAAGGAGACAGGAGCATGATGTTAACCCCGAAAGGACGGTCTGTTAAAGACTTAATCTTGTCAATATTAGCCTTTACCACTTCCTTGGGTGCATTTCCGCCACCGATGATACCAAGACCACCGGCTTTTGAAACTGCGCCAGCCAAGTCACCATCAGCAACCCAGGCCATTCCGCCTTGGAAAATAGGATAATCAATGTTCAATAATTCTGTAATACGTGTTTGCATAATACCTTCCTTTTATCATTGCTTAAGTAATAGCTTGATCTCAAACTACCACACGCTAGATGTATTTTCTTTACTTTGACAGTCAAACTATTACCTAAACAAGAGAGAATATCTTTCGATACTCTCAGTTACTTGCTTATTTAGTTTTTTCTTCTACATAAGCAACCAAATCACCAACTGTGTTCAAACCTTCTTCAGTTTCGATTTGGATGTCAAATGCATCTTCAATTTCTGAAATCACTTGGAACAAATCCAATGAATCTGCTTCAAGATCATCGAAAGTTGACTCAAGAGTAACTTCTGATGGCTCTTTGCCAAGTTCTTCAACGATAATTTCTTGTACTTTTTCAAATACTGCCATGGATAGACTCCTTTAAAAATAAAATATTTTTTATCATGTGTTTCCACTTGATTAACTAAATTGTAACAATAAGCGTGCCCCATGTCAAACCTCCACCAAAACCTGACATCAAAATTGTCTGATTTCCGTTCAGTTTGATCAGTCCTTGCTCCACACACTCAGATAATAAAATCGGGATGCTAGCAGCGCTAGTATTGCCATATTCCATCATATTGGCTGGAAGTTTCTCCCGCGCAACACCAAGCTTCTTAGCCATTTTATCCAAAATACGGATATTGGCCTGATGCAGCAACAGAAAATCTAAATCTTCCGCTGAAAGCTGACTGCTTTCAATGGTTTCCCTGATAGAACGAGCAACATCACGAATAGCAAAGTCGAAAATAGCTCTACCGTCCATTGTCAGATAAGGCTGATTCTCACTTTTTTCTGAAAAAGGTGAAGACAAACCGATTTTTCCGCAGGTCAGACTATCTCCGCGAGATCCGTCCGTAAACTGACTTTCTACCAAAAAATGCTGTTCTGAAGCACTTTCCAACAGGACACCGCCAGCACCATCTCCAAAGAGAACAGCCGTTGAACGATCTGACCAATCTACTGTCTTAGAGAGCGTCTCACTTCCTATGACTAGACCTTTTTGATAACGGCCTGAAGAAATAAATTTTTCCCCAGTAGATAGGGCAAAGATAAAGCCACTGCAGGCCGCCGTCAGATCAAAGGCAAATGCATTCTTAGCCCCAATATTGGCCTGTACTCTCGCAGCAGCTGAAGGCATTAAAGAATCCGGCGTAATAGTGGCAACAATGATAAAGTCCAGGTCCTGAGCAGAAATTCCTGACTTTTGCAGCAAATTCTCTGCTACTTTTGTAGCTAAATCACTGGTCGTTTCATCTGACGATAAATGGCGGTTTTTAATCCCAGTTCGACTTGAAATCCACTCATCACTGGTATCCATAATCTCGGCTAGATCATCATTGCTGACAACCTGACGGGGAGCATAATGAGCCACCTGGCTAATCTTAGCATAGTTCATTATTTCAAATCCTCTAGGAAACTATATAAATTTTGCAGGCCCTTTTGCATCACTTGTCTCTCTTCTGGACTCATCCCATCCACTACCTGCATGACCATGCGGTTGTGGAATCGCTTATGAAGACGATACAAAAGCCGCCCATTCTTTGTCAAATTCAGATGCACCACACGACGATCAACTTCCGACCGACGCCGCTCAATATACCCCTTACGCTCCAGATTATTCAAACTGGTCGTAACAGTCCCCAAGGTAACCATCAATTCTCGTGATATATCACTTGGAGTAGCATTTGGGGTTGTGCCGATGACATCTATCGTATGCATTTCCTTAATGGAGACGTCGTTGAAGCGACTGCTTCTTAGGCTCGATTCTTCAATAACCAAGACATTATTGAAAATAGACGTTAAGTAATCATTTACTAACTGAAAATTCAAAACCAACCCTCCTTAAGAAAATACTTTGACAATCAAATTTTATCAGATAGAAAAGTAATTTGCAAGCTTTTTTGAAAATTAATTTGATTTTCAAATATTTTTGTAAACAACTTGCAAAATAAGCAACCTTGAACCGATACATTATTTACCAGTAAAGTTTGGACGACGTTTCTCAGAGTAAGCCCGAACCCCTTCTTTAAAATCTTCTGTAAAAGCCAGCGATTTCTGTAGTTCCAACTCTAGCTCAGCATACTCAGACCAGCCACTGAACAGACTCTTCCAGACCATTTCTTTCATAGCTCTGTAAGAATTTAGAGAGCCACGTTTCAGCTTCTTCAGCAACTGTTCCGTTGTTTTTTCCAATTTCTCTGTTTCACAGACTTTATAAAGCAAGCCGTAATCCAGAGCTTTCTCTGCAGTCAGAGCTTCCCCAGTCATAACCAGATGGGTCGCCCGAGTTACCCCGATAGCACGAGTCAGTAAGAAAAGACCACCAGCATCTGGCGCCAGACCAACCCCAACAAAGGCCTGAATGAAACGGGATTTTTCAGTGGCAATACAGAAATCTGCTGCAACGACCATATTAGCAGCCGCACCAGCAACAGGGCCATCAACACTCATGATAACCGGCTTAGGCAGACGCTTCATAGCAAAGGAAATATCATTCACCAGTTCTGCGATTTTCACCAAGGATTGGACGTCATCATCACTGACAGCTCTCTGCATCTCAGCCAAATCCCCACCCACTGAAAAAACCTTACCATTAGCATTGATAACTAAAAATTTGACGGACTCATCCTTAGCAGCAAGTTCAATAGCCTCTAAAATTTCCTCACACATAGGAATATTAAAGCCATTTGAAACTTCAGGGCGATTAAAAGTAATCGTTGCTACCTCATCTGCTACATGATAGAGAATTCCATTAAATGTCATTTCAGCTCCATTCCCGACCCGATTTCAAATCAGCCGTTTTGTTTTATTCTTAAATAATTTGATATTCAAATTATACACAACTTATATTTTATCATAAAATATAAAAGAAAGGAAATAAAAAATGGGAAAAATTAGATGGTCTTCAAATTTGAAGTGTGAAAGTAATAATTTGGATAAAAATAGTATAAAAACAGCGTTTGAATAATTTTCAGAATTTTGTTATAATTTTTAAAATAAGATAGGAGAACCAATGAAAGTTGTAAAATTTGGTGGAAGTTCACTGGCTTCTGCGACTCAATTAGAAAAAGTTTTGAACATTGTCAAATCTGATCCTGAACGTCGATTTGTTGTAGTATCAGCGCCAGGAAAACGCCATGATGACGATATCAAAGTAACCGATGCCCTGATTAAATATTACCGAGAGTATATTGCAGGAAATGATGTCACACCAAACCAACAGTGGATTATCAATCGCTATGCAGATATGGTGGCAGAACTTGGTTTGAAACCAAAAGTTCTGGAGAAAATTTCCAAAAGCATCACAAGCCTTGCTACTTTGCCAATTGAAGATAATGCATTTCTTTATGATACTTTTCTTGCTGCAGGAGAAAACAACAACGCCAAATTAATTGCAGCTTATTTCAGTCAAAATGGCGTTCCAGCTAGCTATGTACATCCGAGAGAAGCAGGACTCGTCGTTTCCAGTGAGCCTGGCAATGCTCGAATTCTCCCTTCCAGCTATGATAAGATTGAAGAACTCAACAATTCTGATGAAGTTCTAGTTATTCCTGGTTTCTTTGGTGTAACTCAAGATGGACAAATCTGCACTTTCTCTCGCGGGGGTTCTGATATTACGGGCTCTATCATTGCTGCGGGAGTCAAAGCAGATGTTTATGAGAACTTTACTGATGTTGACGGAATCTTTGCCGCCCATCCTGGCATCGTTCACAAACCACATTCCATTCCTGAGCTAACCTATCGGGAAATGCGTGAATTAGCTTATGCAGGCTTTACAGTTCTCCATGATGAAGCTCTGCTTCCAGCTTACCGTGGCAAAATTCCGCTGGTTATTAAAAATACCAACAATCCAGAACATCCTGGAACACAAATTGTTCATAAACACAGTAAAGACCATCTTCCTGTCGTTGGCATTGCTGGAGATGCAGGATTTGTCAGCATTAACATGTCCAAGTACCTGATGAACAGAGAAATCGGCTTTGGTAGACGTGTCCTTCAAATTCTAGAAGACCTGAATATTGGTTGGGAGCACATGCCTACAGGAATTGATGACCTTTCCATTATCTTGCGCGAGCGCGAATTAACTCCTATCAAAGAGGAAGAAATTCTTCGCCAACTTGTCCAAAAAGCAGAGGTTGATCATGCAGAAATTGAACACGACCTTTCCATTATCATGATTGTCGGCGAAAAAATGAAAAGTCATATTGGTGTAACTTCCACTGCAACCAAAGCTCTTTCAGAAAATAACATCAATATTCAAATGATGTCCCAAGGCTCAAGCGAAGTATCCATCATGTTTGTTGTTGAAAAAAATCAAGAAAAAGCTGCCATTCGCGCGCTTTACCGAGCTTTCTTTGAACCCCAAACACAGGAGTAAGACCAGACTTAGGAAGCATTTTTATCAAACAAACCCTAATGAAAAAAGCAGAAACTAGTCTCAGACTAACTTCTGCTTTTTTCATTCAACTATAAAGAATACAAAGTCAAACTTTAGAATACACTAAGTACTAATAGAAGTTTCATAGCTCATCAATAAGATTATAGAATACCTTGTCTCCAGTATATCCTATCACTAAAAATAAAAAGAGGTAAAAACCTCTTTGAAACTCCGCCAGTAGGACTCGAACCTACGACATCATGATTAACAGTCATGCGCTACTACCAACTGAGCTATGGCGGATAACTGCTAAGCGACTACCATATCTCACAGGGGGCAACCCCCAACTACTTCCGGCGTTCTAGGGCTTAACTGCTGTGTTCGGCATGGGTACAGGTGTATCACCTAGGCTATCGTCACTTAACTATTGAATTAACTGTCCTGTCCTCTCAGACAAGCCTTGTCAACTCAAAATTGAATACAATATCAAATCTAACATTTCTCTAAACCATCCGCTGCACTCTGATGAAGCTCTTATTCTAGGATAAGTCCTCGAGCGATTAGTATTAGTCCGCTCCATGTGTCACCACACTTCCACTCCTAACCTATCAACCTGATCTTCTCTCAGGGCTCTTACTAACTTGCGTTATGGGAAATCTCATCTTGAGGTGGGTTTCACACTTAGATGCTTTCAGCGTTTATCCCTTCCCTACATAGCTACCCAGCGATGCTCTTGGCAGAACAACTGGTACACCAGCGGTAAGTCCACTCTGGTCCTCTCGTACTAGGAGCAGATCCTCTCAAATTTCCTACGCCCGCGACGGATAGGGACCGAACTGTCTCACGACGTTCTGAACCCAGCTCGCGTGCCGCTTTAATGGGCGAACAGCCCAACCCTTGGGACCGACTACAGCCCCAGGATGCGACGAGCCGACATCGAGGTGCCAAACCTCCCCGTCGATGTGAACTCTTGGGGGAGATAAGCCTGTTATCCCCAGGGTAGCTTTTATCCGTTGAGCGATGGCCCTTCCATGCGGAACCACCGGATCACTAAGCCCGACTTTCGTCCCTGCTCGAGTTGTAGCTCTCGCAGTCAAGCTCCCTTATACCTTTACACTCTGCGACTGATTTCCAACCAGTCTGAGGGAACCTTTGGGCGCCTCCGTTACCTTTTAGGAGGCGACCGCCCCAGTCAAACTGCCCGTCAGACACTGTCTCCGTAGATGATAAACCTACCGGGTTAGAGTGGCCATAACACAAGGGTAGTATCCCAACAACGCCTCCATCGAAACTGGCGTCCCGATTTCATAGGCTCCTACCTATCCTGTACATGTGGCACAGACACTCAATATCAAACTGCAGTAAAGCTCCATGGGGTCTTTCCGTCCTGTCGCGGGTAACCTGCATCTTCACAGGTACTAAAATTTCACCGAGTCTCTCGTTGAGACAGTGCCCAAATCATTACGCCTTTCGTGCGGGTCGGAACTTACCCGACAAGGAATTTCGCTACCTTAGGACCGTTATAGTTACGGCCGCCGTTTACTGGGGCTTCAATTCATACCTTCGCGTTTCCGCTAAGCACTCCTCTTAACCTTCCAGCACCGGGCAGGCGTCACCCCCTATACATCATCTTACGATTTAGCAGAGAGCTGTGTTTTTGATAAACAGTTGCTTGGGCCTATTCACTGCGGCTGACCAAAGTCAGCACCCCTTCTCCCGAAGTTACGGGGTCATTTTGCCGAGTTCCTTAACGAGAGTTCTCTCGCTCACCTGAGGCTACTCGCCTCGACTACCTGTGTCGGTTTGCGGTACGGGTAGAGTATGATACAACGCTAGAAGCTTTTCTTGGCAGTGTGACATCACTCACTCGCTACTAAACTTCGCTCCCCATCACAGCTCAACGTTAGAGGTATAAGCATTTGACTCATACCACGCCTCACTGCTTAGACGTACATCCATTCGTACGCACGAGTTAGCCTACTGCGTCCCTCCATCACTTCATACTCTAGTACAGGAATCTCAACCTGTTGGCCATCGGATACACCTTTCGGTCTCTCCTTAGGTCCCGACTAACCCAGGGCGGACGAGCCTTCCCCTGGAAACCTTAGTCTTACGGTGGACAGGATTCTCACCTGTCTTGCGCTACTCATACCGGCATTCTCACTTCTATGCGTTCCAGCGCTCCTCACGGTACACCTTCTCCACACATAGAACGCTCTCCTACCATACCTATAAAAGGTATCCACAGCTTCGGTAAATTGTTTTAGCCCCGGTACATTTTCGGCGCAGGGTCACTCGACTAGTGAGCTATTACGCACTCTTTGAATGAATAGCTGCTTCTAAGCTAACATCCTAGTTGTCTGTGCAACCCCACATCCTTTTCCACTTAACAATTATTTTGGGACCTTAGCTGGTGGTCTGGGCTGTTTCCCTTTCGACTACGGATCTTAGCACTCGCAGTCTGACTGCCGACCATAATTCATTGGCATTCGGAGTTTATCTGAGATTGGTAATCCGGGATGGACCCCTCACCCAAACAGTGCTCTACCTCCAAGAATCTTCATGTCGACGCTAGCCCTAAAGCTATTTCGGAGAGAACCAGCTATCTCCAAGTTCGTTTGGAATTTCTCCGCTACCCACAAGTCATCCAAGCACTTTTCAACGTGCCCTGGTTCGGTCCTCCAGTGCGTTTTACCGCACCTTCAACCTGCTCATGGGTAGGTCACATGGTTTCGGGTCTACATCATGATACTAAAGCGCCCTATTCAGACTCGGTTTCCCTACGGCTCCGTCTCTTCAACTTAACCTCGCATCATAACGTAACTCGCCGGTTCATTCTACAAAAGGCACGCTCTCACCCATGAACGGGCTCGAACTTGTTGTAGGCACACGGTTTCAGGTTCTATTTCACTCCCCTCCCGGGGTGCTTTTCACCTTTCCCTCACGGTACTGGTTCACTATCGGTCACTAGGGAGTATTTAGGGTTGGGAGATGGTCCTCCCAGATTCCGACGGGATTTCACGTGTCCCGCCGTACTCAGGATACTGCTAGGTACAGAATCTATTTAAAATACGAGGCTCTTACTCTCTTTGGCTGACTTTCCCAAGTCATTCTTCTATAAATTCTGAGTCCACAGCGCAGTCCTACAACCCCGAAGAGTAAACTCTTCGGTTTGCCCTTCTGCCTCTTCGCTCGCCGCTACTAAGGCAATCGCTTTTGCTTTCTCTTCCTGCAGCTACTTAGATGTTTCAGTTCACTGCGTCTTCCTCCTCATTCCCTTAACAGAAATGGGTAACAGGCATCAACCTGTTGGGTTCCCCCATTCGGACATCTCCGGATCGAAGCTTACTTACAGCTCCCCGAGGCATTTCGTCGTTTGTCACGTCCTTCATCGGCTCCTAGTGCCAAGGCATCCACCGTGCGCCCTTACTAACTTAACCTTATTTTGACCTTTCAGTCTTAAACTCATTAATATTCACAGCGTTTTCGGTTTATTTTCTTGTTACTATTTGATATCGGTATTCAATTTTCAATGGACAAGTTCTTTATCTAGTCAAACTAGATAATGGAGCCTAGCGGGATCGAACCGCTGACCTCCTGCGTGCAAAGCAGGCGCTCTCCCAGCTGAGCTAAGGCCCCACATAGCCCTCTCAAAACTAAACAAGACGCAAGTGCATTCCGTGTGTCCTTACGGACTCCTTAGAAAGGAGGTGATCCAGCCGCACCTTCCGATACGGCTACCTTGTTACGACTTCACCCCAATCATCTATCCCACCTTAGGCGGCTGGCTCCTTACGGTTACCTCACCGACTTCGGGTGTTACAAACTCTCGTGGTGTGACGGGCGGTGTGTACAAGGCCCGGGAACGTATTCACCGCGGCGTGCTGATCCGCGATTACTAGCGATTCCGACTTCATGTAGGCGAGTTGCAGCCTACAATCCGAACTGAGACTGGCTTTCAGAGATTAGCTTGCCGTCACCGGCTTGCGACTCGTTGTACCAGCCATTGTAGCACGTGTGTAGCCCAGGTCATAAGGGGCATGATGATTTGACGTCATCCCCACCTTCCTCCGGTTTATTACCGGCAGTCTCGCTAGAGTGCCCAACTGAATGATGGCAACTAACAATAGGGGTTGCGCTCGTTGCGGGACTTAACCCAACATCTCACGACACGAGCTGACGACAACCATGCACCACCTGTCACCTCTGTCCCGAAGGAAAACTCTATCTCTAGAGCGGTCAGAGGGATGTCAAGACCTGGTAAGGTTCTTCGCGTTGCTTCGAATTAAACCACATGCTCCACCGCTTGTGCGGGCCCCCGTCAATTCCTTTGAGTTTCAACCTTGCGGTCGTACTCCCCAGGCGGAGTGCTTAATGCGTTAGCTGCGGCACTAAGCCCCGGAAAGGGCCTAACACCTAGCACTCATCGTTTACGGCGTGGACTACCAGGGTATCTAATCCTGTTTGCTCCCCACGCTTTCGAGCCTCAGCGTCAGTTACAGACCAGAGAGCCGCTTTCGCCACCGGTGTTCCTCCATATATCTACGCATTTCACCGCTACACATGGAATTCCACTCTCCCCTTCTGCACTCAAGTTAAACAGTTTCCAAAGCATACTATGGTTAAGCCACAGCCTTTAACTTCAGACTTATCTAACCGCCTGCGCTCGCTTTACGCCCAATAAATCCGGACAACGCTCGGGACCTACGTATTACCGCGGCTGCTGGCACGTAGTTAGCCGTCCCTTTCTGGTAAGATACCGTCACAGTGTGAACTTTCCACTCTCACACCCGTTCTTCTCTTACAACAGAGCTTTACGATCCGAAAACCTTCTTCACTCACGCGGCGTTGCTCGGTCAGGGTTCCCCCCATTGCCGAAGATTCCCTACTGCTGCCTCCCGTAGGAGTCTGGGCCGTGTCTCAGTCCCAGTGTGGCCGATCACCCTCTCAGGTCGGCTATGTATCGTCGCCTTGGTGAGCCGTTACCTCACCAACTAGCTAATACAACGCAGGTCCATCTGGTAGTGATGCAATTGCATCTTTCAATTAATTATCATGCGATAAGCAATTTCATGCGGTATTAGCTATCGTTTCCAATAGTTATCCCCCGCTACCAGGCAGGTTACCTACGCGTTACTCACCCGTTCGCAACTCATCCAAGAAGAGCAAGCTCCTCTCTTCAGCGTTCTACTTGCATGTATTAGGCACGCCGCCAGCGTTCGTCCTGAGCCAGGATCAAACTCTCATTAAAAAGTTTGAGTTCGCACTCATTACTGTCCACTGACAGATTTATTTTCGTTTTTTTGACAGGTTACATATCTCTATGTCACCCTGCACTTGGTTCGTCTTGTTCAGTTTTCAAAGGGCTTTGTCTTTCGCGACAACTATATTAGTATATCACCTATACCTACTACCTGTCAATACCTTTTTTAAAAAAAATTAAAAAATTATTATTTTTAAATTGGTGAATAGTTTTACATGCCTTTGAGGATGGTAAATTGACCTACATTCTATCTTTTTAAAGGCGCAAAAAATGCCCTTTCGGACATTTTTTCTATTCTTGTTCTTGTTTATACTTTTCGAGTTCAGCTTTATTAGCCCAGACGTAGTGTCCCGGACGAATCTCTGCCATTTCTGGTTTATCAACTGAATAATCGTGCTGGTCAGGATCATAGACCTTCAACACTTTTTTACGCTCCAAGATTGGGTCAGGAATTGGTACAGCTGAGAGTAAGGATTGTGTGTAAGGATGGACAGGATGGTTGAACAGCTCCTCTGTCTCTGCCACTTCTACAATGACACCTTTGTAAATCACGGCGATACGATCAGAAATAAAACGAACTACCGAAAGGTCATGGGCAATAAACAGGTAGGTCAAGCCAAGCTCTTTTTGAAATTTTTTCAAAAGATTCAAAACCTGAGCCCGAACAGATACGTCCAAGGCAGAAATCGGCTCATCTGCAATTACGAAGTCTGGTTGCATGACCAGAGCACGAGCAATCCCAATCCGCTGACGCTGTCCACCAGAGAATTCGTGAGGATAGCGAGTTAAATGCTCAGCTAACAAGCCAACTTCATTGATGATATCTTTGACTTTTCTTTGACGATCTTCTTCGCTATCAAACAAATGGTAATTATAGAGACCCTCAGATATGATATAGTCAACCGTTGCACGTTCATTCAGACTGGCAGCCGGGTCTTGGAAAATCATCTGAATCTTGCGAATCAAGTCCGCTTCTTCTGCTTTTGACTTTTTACCATTAATCTTTTTGCCTTCATAGAAGATATCACCTGCACTGGTATCATTAAGGCCAATAATAGCTCGACCAATAGTAGTCTTACCAGAGCCTGACTCTCCTACAAGAGAGAAAGTTTCTCCCTTATTGATGAAGAAATTTGCATTTTTAACTGCCACAAATTTCTTACTTCCTTCACCGAAGGAAATTTCTAAATCTTTAATTTCAACTAATTTTTCAGTCATTTCCTTCCTCCTAAGCTTCTAATTGATTGAAGCCCATTTTTGAACGAATTTTTTCATGCAGGTTTTCGATAATCTCTGGTTTATCAACCTTAGGCGCATCTTCGTGCAGCAACCATGTCTTAGCCCAATGAGTATCTGACACATTGAAAGCCGGTGCTTCTTCTTCAAAGTCAATTGACATGGCATAGTCAGAACGCAAAGCAAAGGCATCCCCTTTGATTGGTGAATAAAGTGACGGCGGAGTACCAGGAATCGAGTAGAGCGCACCATTCGCATCTGCCAACTGAGGCAAGCTGGATAGCAAACTCCATGTATAAGGATGTTTTGGCTCGTAGAAGATTTCTTCAACTGTACCGTATTCTACAATTTCACCGGCATACATGACCGCAACCTTATCTGCAATACTAGCCACAACACCAAGGTCGTGCGTAATAAAGATAGTTGTGAAATGATATTCTTGCTGCAAGGATTTGAGCAAGTCAATAATCTGCGCTTGAATCGTTACATCGAGGGCCGTTGTCGGCTCATCACAGATAAGAATATCAGGACGGCAAGCCAAGGCAATAGCAATAACAATCCGCTGACGCATACCACCTGAGTATTGGAAAGGATATTCTTCGAAACGTTTTTCCGCATCTGGAATCCCGACCTTGCTCATGTAATCAATGGCCATTTTTTTAGCTTCTTTGGCTGATTTTCCCTGGTGCTTGATAATGACTTCTGTAATCTGGCTTCCAATCGTATTAATGGGATCCAAGCTCGTCATCGGATCTTGGAAGATAGTCGCAATTTTTGCACCGCGAATCGGCTCCCAATCCTTGTTACTCCGAAGAGTTGTCAAATCTTTGCCACGGTAGTCAATGGTTCCTTGAGCTACACGGCCATTTTCTTCTAGCATTCCAGTAAAGGTCTTGGTCAATACAGACTTACCAGAACCTGATTCACCAACAATAGCCAGAACTTCGCCTTCAATCAAGTCCAGAGAGACTCCACGAATGGCTGTTAAAACTCGGTCGCGAACATCGAATTCCACGACAATATCGCGAGCAGTCAATATTACATTTTCATTCTTTGTCATATTTACTCCTATCTATGTGTACGTGGATCGCTGGCGTCGGCTAAGTTTTGACCAACTACGAAGAAGGTAAGAGATACCAAAATCAGAGTTGTGAGTGGAATCCAAAAGAGGTAGGCATTCGTCGTCACATTTTGAGAATAATCTGAAATCAGGCGTCCCAAACTTGGCACTGTTACAGGAAGACCTAATCCAAAGAAGGACAGAAAGGCTTCGTAAGAGATAAAGCTTGGCAACATCTGTGAAGTGGTAGTCACGATAACAGATACCAACTGCGGCATAATATTCTTCGTAACAATCTTTAGAGTCGGTGTACCAAGGGTACGAGAGGCAAGGTTGTATTCCAAATCCCGATAGCGCATAATCTGCACACGGATAGTGTAGGCAATACCGACCCAACCAGTAATCGTCATGGCAAAAATAAGATTCCAGAAACCAGCACCGATAGAGTAGGTCAAGACAATGACAATCAAGAGGGCTGGGATATTTGAAATGATATTGTAGATTTCCATCATGACACGGTCAACTGTTTTGGAAATTCCCCAGATACCGCCGATGATGACTCCGATGGCCAGATTAATAACCGTCGCAATAATCGAAATAAGAATAGAGTTACGAGCACCAAACCAAACACCATCAAAGAGAGACTTACCATTACTATCCGTTCCAAACCAGTATTGAGAACTTGGTTTGATGTAACGCATGCTAAAGTCGTTTACCTTGCTCACGTCATTAAAGTCGAAGTTTGAAAACATAGGATAAATGAAGCTCATGAGAATAATGGCAATCAGAATCCCCAGCATGGTAATGGTTGATTTCTTTTTCAGAAATTGACGCATGACTGATTTCCAGTAAGAATAGGCTGGAGCATCAATCGTTTCAGAGGCAAAATCGTCACGTTTGACAAATTGGAATTTGCTTTTATCAATTGTAGCCATTATTTACCTCCTTTTGATGTTAACTTAATACGTGGGTCCAGTACGGTCATCAGAATGTCACCCAGCAAGAGAGCAAAGATAGACAGACATGTGAAGATGAATACAAGACCAACAACCATAGAGTTATTGGATGCCTTAACAGAATCAATCAGCATCTTACCCATACCAGGGAAAGCAAAGACAGTTTCTGTCAGAGTCGCACCTGCAATAACACCAACGATAGAAGCTGGGATACTAGATACCAGCGGCACCATAGCGTTTTTAAAGATGTGCTTGTTAGAAATTTCTTTTTCAGAGAGTCCCTTCGCACGCGCAAAGCGGACAAAGTCCTGAGACTGCAAGTCAATCATATACCGGCGAATCCAAACAGCTGTCCAAGGAGCACTCAAAAGCCCTAGAATAACAGCTGGAAGGACATAAGAACGCCAATCTCCCGCTCCCAAGATTGGGAAGGAGTCTGGAAGACCAACAGCAGACCCAGCCAAACGGACAATGTAGACCAAGGCGATGGTTGGCAGTGACATCATAAAGGTCAAGCCCGCTGTAGAAATGCTATCAAACCATGT
Source organism: Streptococcus sanguinis (assembly GCF_013343115.1). Lineage (NCBI taxonomy): Bacteria > Bacillati > Bacillota > Bacilli > Lactobacillales > Streptococcaceae > Streptococcus > Streptococcus sanguinis. The sequence goes on along the minus strand of NZ_CP054570.1, from coordinate 217,209 downwards.
ATTCTTAAGTCGAGCCATGTAGGATCCGAGTGGAATAGCAATCAGATAAGACAGAGCCACACCAATCAAACCAATAATGGTTGAGCTGGTAATCATGGATGGATTTTGATAGTTGCTTTGAGTCGCCGTATAAGCATCTCCCTTACCAAACTTAGCAATATCCTGTGAATCGGCTTTGCTTGGCGTCTTATAGGTACGAGAGTAAATGTTAACAGACGATGTCTTTTTGCCTGTTGGGAATTGAACTTCGGAAGACTTAGTTTGTCCTTGTCCCTGCGTAATAACCTGCAGAACAGGGATATTGGCATAGGTTGGATAAGAATTACCTAAATTAAAGGTAATAAAGTTCTGGTGGACAAATGGAAACTGACCATTAAAGTAAAGCAAATATTTATGCTTAGTACCAGAACCCACAAGAGACCAGCCAACAGAAGGATCATTTTCAAACCGGATATAACGCTCTAGGTTTGGATTCTCCTCATCTTGGATAACATTTGGATGGTCAATTTGAATCAAATTAGCATAGAACTCAAAGACACGTTCATAAACAGGTACTTCACGTACAGCATAGAATTCTCCGCTCAGTGGGAATTTCTGCAATTTCCAGCCATTACCGAGTTTATCAATATACTTCTGATAAATCTTCTCGTTTGCTTCAGTAGCTTCTGTGGTAACAGAAGAATCTTCCTTACTGGCTTTCTCCTGCAGCTCCTTAGTATCATAATAGTCAATGTAACCCATCCGCTCAAAGATGGTGTTTTCATAGTTAGTCTTTTTATCTTTATTGGTCGCTATCTTATTATAGTTAGGATCCTGCTTGAAAATCAACCTTCTTGGCACCATAGTATAGATAATGGCATAAGTCAGGGTCGTCACCAAGAAAATCGACACAATTGAGCGTAAGATACGCATAAAAATATATTTTTTCATTTATCGTTTCCTTTAAATTCCAAAAGAACTTTCTCCTCTATTAGAGAAAGTTCTCTTAGCAAGCTTATTTCACGTGGTCTGCTAATTCTTCTTGAGCTTTTTTATTAGATTCCGCACGTTCTTTATTCCATTTTTCCTGAGCGCTATTATAATCTTTTGTCGTTACAGGCTCATCCTGCAATTTCATGTATTTATAACTTGCTGCTTCACGCGCCTTAGCACCAGACCAAGCAAACGGTGCTGAGAAAGGCACTACCTTAGTCAAGGTTGGACGACCTGTTCTAGAAGTTACCGGAATCAACAAAGCACTATCAGTCAGCCAAGCCTGAGCAGCCGCATATTTTTCATAACGCTTGTTCAAATCTTGCTTTTCTGCACCAGCTTCGTCAACCAGCTTGGTATATTCATCCAAACCAACTTGTTTTGCTGCAGCATTATCGGTGCCGTCAAATCCTAAGAAGGTCTTAGTATTCTCACCACCAGGTTTGATAACATCCAGATAGGTAGATGGGTCTTGATAGTCAGGAGACCAGCCGACATTGTCTGAAATATCCCAGTCCTCTTCAGCAGCAGAAGGAGCAAACAAGGTAATGTTAGTCACTTCATCCTTAGACAATTGGTGAACATCAATCACAACATTATCTGTTCCCAAAGTCTTCTCAATGGATTGCTTGAGGGATTGAACGCGCTGTACTTTAGAAGTAGCTGTTTGATCAACCGGAATGTCCAGATGAATTGGGAATTCCACTCCATCAGCTTTCAAAGCTTCTTTTGCTTTAGCGAATTCAGCCTTTGCTTTGTTCTCGTTATAGAGACCATCTTGACCATCTGAGAAGTCAACGTCTTTCCATTCGTCGCCATAAGTTACTACTTTTTCCTTAACTAAGTCACCGAAGGACTTGTCACCAGCCTGCACAAATGTAGGTGGGATGTAAAGGTTACGAAGAAGTTTGTCTGCTCCGTCCTTACCATTAATCTGAGATGCATAGGACTCACGATTGAAGGCAAAGGTCAAAGCCTGACGGAAGTCCTTGTTAAGCAAGGCTTTCTTAGTTGAAGTCTTTTGAGCTTCTGATGTCTTAGCCGTATGATTATAAGACTGGCGATCAATGTTAGTACCTACTAAGAAAGTTGAGGCATCTTGAGGTGTATAGACGATATTATCTTTAAAGTCTTTTTCAACCTTTTATAAGTCGCACTAGTCGGGAAGAGTCTGGCTGTTGTCAGAGCACCTTGACTGAACTGATCAGCTAGTTTCCCTTGATCTTGTCCATCATAGAAAGAGAGTTTCACTGCATCTACGTGAACATTTTCTTTGTCCCAATAATTAGGATTCTTCTCAAATTGAATTTCAGATTTTGAAGTCAATGATTTAAGCAAGAAAGGTCCGTTATAAAGCAAGCTTGTTGGATCAGTTGCTTGAGCGAACTTATCACCTTGGTTTTCCAAAAAGTCTTTGTTTACTGGGTAGAGAATTCCCATTGTAGTCTTAGAGTTCCAGAAACTTTCTGGCTCATTAAGAGTATACTCAACAGTATGATCATCAACTGCTTTGATTCCTACTTCTGAGAAATCAATCTTCCCAGAAATATAGTCCTTAAGCCCTTTTACAGAATCCTGAACCAAGTAGATTGTTTCAGATTTATTGTCTGCCGCATACTTAAGACCTGTGACAAAGTCTTCTGCTGTCACATCTGCGTACTCTTCACCTTCAGAAGTATACCACTTAGCATCTTTGCGAAGCTTGTATGTATAGGTCTTCCCATCTGGTGATACAGTCCATTCCTCTGCCATTGAAGGAACTAAGTTTCCATATTGGTCGTTTTCTAAGAGACCGTCAATGACATTTGCTGTCAAGTCTGTTGTAGCAGCTTTACTTGAAGTGAGATAGTTCAAGTTTTCAGGATCTGTCTCGTAAATATAATTAAAGGTGTTAGAACTGCCTGATTTTGTGTTTGGCTTAGAGCCTGAGCAAGCTGCAAGAAAGCCAGCCGCAAGAAGAGTAACTCCTGCTAACGCAAGGACTTTGCTTTGTTTCATATGGGTTTCTCCATCTTTTAGATTTTTAGATTTAATTAAGATTATAGCATAGATAGTACTAAAAGTAAAATAAATTTTCAGAATATTAAGTTAGCTCACTGGCACCCTCATATGTTTATGTAATCAGGTTTCCCGCATGTCTGTCATCTAGGATTAGACAACCTTAGTCTCGCCCATTCCGCCTCTAAAATCATCAAAAATCCCATTGTTGAACAATGGGATTTTCTTGATTTATTTGATATGTTCCGCGAGTTCTTCTTGAGCTTTTTTATTGGATTCTTCCTTTTCTTTTGCCCATTTTTCACGCGCTTTTTCATAATCTTTAGTCGTTATTGGTTTATCTTGGATTTCAACATATTTAAAGCTGTATTCGCCCTTGTTTCCAGTCCAAGCAAATGGTCCTGAGAATGGAACAACCTTACGGACACTTGGTGTTGCACCAGATGACCATGCCGGCATTAACAGGGCACTGTCTGTCAGCCAAGCCTGAGCTGCTGCATATTTTTCGTAACGTTTGTTAATATCCTCGTTTTCTGAAGCAGCGTCTTCCAAGAGTTTATCATACTCTTCAAAGCCAGCCTCTTTAGCTGCTGCATTATCCGTTCCAGGGTCAAATCCAAAGTAGCTGTCAACATTCTCACCAGTCTTAGAGCCAGTAATTTCCAGATAAGAAGAAGGATCGTTATAATCTGGACTCCAACCGAGGTTATTATTCAAATCCCAGTCTTCTTGAGATGCAGAAGTCGCAAAATAGGTGATGTTATTCAACTCATCATCTGTCATTTGCTGAATATCAATCACCACATTGTCAGAGCCAAGATTAGCTTCGATAGACTGCTTCAATGACTGAACACTCTTAACGCCATTGGTATCTGCTGAGCTGACCGGAATGTCCAGATGAATTGGGAATTCCACTCCTTCTGACTGCAGCGCTTCTTTGGCTTTGGCAAATTCTGCCTTAGCTTTTTCTGGGTTATAAAGACCATCCTGAGCGTCGTCTAATTTGACTCCCTTCCACTCATCACCATAGCTAGCCAGATTTTCTTCTACAATGCTGCCGAACTCTTTACCATTAGCTTGAACAAAGGTTGGCGGAACAAAGGTATTACGAAGTTGCTTGTCTGCTGCCTCTTCGCCATTGGTTTGGGCAGAATAAGCAGTACGGTCAAAGGCAAAAAGCAGAGCCTGACGGAAATCTTTATTGAGCAGTGCTTTCTTAGTGGACGATTTCTGTGCATCCGTTGTCTTAGAAGTATGCTCGTAAGACTGACGGTCGATATTAGTTGTGACAACGAAGGTTCCTGAACCTTGAGGAGTGTAGACGATATTATCGCCATACTGTTTCTTCACACTGGCAAAGTTGGAGCTATTTGGGAAAAGACGAGCAATGGTGTAGTTGCCGTCAGAGAAGCCACGCACCAGCGATTCTGTATCTTGCCCATCGTAGTAAGAGAATTTGACAGTATCAATTTTCACCTTTTCCTTATCCCAATAGTTTGGATTCTTCTCTAAACTAATTTGAGATTTCGAAGTGATGGATTTCAAGATAAACGGACCGTTATAGAGGACACTAGTTGGATCTGTCCCCTGAGCAAACTTGTCACCTTTTGATTTCAGAAATTCTTCATTTATCGGGAAAAGAATCCCCATGGTTGTCTTAGAATTCCAGAAACTTTCTGGCTGATTCAAAGTATACTGAACAGTAGAATCATCCACCGCCTTAACACCAACTTGGGAGAAGTCAGTTATTTTACCATTAACATAGTCGTCCAAGCCTTTAATGGATTTTTGAACGATATAGAGACCATCAGACTTGCTGTCAGCAGCATGCTTCAGACTGGTCACAAAGTCCTTAGCAGTCACATCTGCATACTCTTCACCATCAGAAGTATACCATTTCACTCCCTCACGAAGCTTATAAGTATAGGTCAGACCATCTTTTGAAACGGTCCAATCTTCTGCTAGAGAAGGCACTAAGTTACCATACTTATCGCTTTCCAGCAAACCATCCACTACATTAGCCATAATCTCATTGGTTGCCCGCTTATTGGACACAGTGTAATCCAGCGTATCTGGATCTGCCGTATAAACATAGCTATAGTTTTTCCCAGATGAATTGGAGCCACCAAACGAACAGGCAGCCAGAATTCCTGCAGAGAGAATGACAAGCCCAGCAGCTGCAGCTAACTTAGATGTTTTCATAAACTTCCTCCAGTTTTCATTAAGATTACTTTCATTATAGCACTTCTACGACAGGATGTAAACGCTTCAATGTAATGGAGGCCAACATAAAAAGAGAGAACAAAAATGTTCTCTCAACTAAATAACTTGATTCAGGACAGCCACAAAGAGACAAACTTTTGCTGTTCAAAATCTTATTTGATATGTTTTTCTAGCTCTTCTTGGGCTTTTTTATTGGATGCTTCCTTTTCTTTTTCCCATTTCTTAAGAGCTGCTTCGTAGTCTTTAACTGTCACAATATCATTTTTGAGCTCCATGTTCTTAAAGACATAAGTATCCCCTTTGATTCCGACATAAGAGTAAGACTTGGTAAATGGAACAACCTTCTGAACGACTGGTGAACCACCCGCAGAAACACTAGGAATAACAATGGAGCTATCTGTCAGCCAAGCTTGAGCTGCTGCGTATTTAGTATAACGAGCGTCGGTATCTTGTTTTTCCTTATCCGCCTCATCCAATAACTCTTTGTATTCGTTCAAGCCGACTTTATTGACGATATCTTGATTTTTCCCTTTTTCTAATCCTATATTATCCAGAATATCACCAGTTTCTGGGTTGAAAATATTCAGATAAGTTGATGGATCTTGGTAGTCTGCTGACCAGCCAGACATGTTGAGGTCGTAGTCTTTCTGAGCTGCTGTTTCTGCAAAGTAGGCTGAATTATCGTAGTCATCTGTGGACATTTGCTGAACATCAATAACGACATTTTCTTGACCAAGCGCTGCTTCAACAGACTGTTTGAAAGAGTTGGTCCGCTGTACTAAGACTTTGTCAGTCTGATCCACAGGAACATCAATATGGATAGGGAATTCAACGCCTTCTGCTTGCAAGGCTTCCTTAGCCTTAGCAAACTCTGCCTTGGCCTTGTCAGCATTGTAGATGGTATCTTGGGCATCTGTCAACTTGACACCGCTCCACTCATCGCCGTATGTAGGAAGTTTGCTCTCTACAACATCTGAAAAGTCTTTGCCATCAACCTGCACGAAGCTAGGAGGAACAAGCAAGCTACGGATAAGTTTAGTCGCTCCATCTTTACCATTCATCTGAGCTCCAAAAGATGTCCGGTCAAAGGCAAAGTTAATCGCCTGACGGAAATCCTTGTTTTGAATAGCCGCTGTAGTCGATGTCTTCTGAGCATCTGTGGTCTTAGACGAATGATTATAAGCCTTACGATTCAGATTGAAGCTAAAGAAATAGCTGGTTGAGTTCTGTGGTGTGTAGATAATATTGTCTTTGTATTGCTTTTCTACAGAAGCGTAGTTAGAACTTGTCGGATAAAGCCGCGCTTGAGAATAGGCACCGTCTGAGAAGTTGCGAATCAAGGATTCCTGGTCTGAACCATCATAGTAAGTCAGTTTTATATTTTCAACCTTGACATTGTCCTTATCCCAGTAGTTCTGGTTTTTAGCATATTCAATGACAGACTTAGAAGTGAAAGCCTTCAGAATATAAGGTCCATTATAAAGAATGGAAGAAGGTTTTACAGTACCAAAATCTTTTCCTTTTGATTCCAAGAATTCTTTGTTAATCGGAAAGAGAATCCCCATAGTCGTCTTGGAATTCCAATAACTTTCTGGCTGGTTAAGAGTGTACTCGACAGTATGGTCATCGACAGCCTTGACGCCAACCGTTGAAAAGTCATTTGACTCACCCTTGACATAGGCATCCAAGCCTTTGATAGAGCTTTGGACGATTGGAAGAGCTTCTGATTTTTCATCTGCCGCATGCTTCAAACCAGTGACAAAGTCTTGAGCTTTAACCTCTGAGTATTCCTCACCGTCTGATGTATACCATTTAGCATCTTTGCGAAGCTTATAGGTATAGGTCAGACCGTCCTTTGAAACAGTCCAGTCTTCCGCAATAGATGGAACCAGATTGCCATACTTGTCATTTTCCAAAAGTCCATCGACCAGATTTGAAGCCACATCAGAAGTCGTTCCCCGATTGGAGTTTACATAGTCCAAGGTATCAGGGTCAGCAATATAAACATAAGAGTAAGTATTGCTGGCGCTAGAGCTTCCACAAGCGGCTAAAATCAGTGTTGACACGACTGTCAGTCCAGTAATGGCCAACCATTTAGATTTTTTCATGAGCATTCTCCTTCGCAATTTATATTGTATTATTATACAATATTTTTTTATAAAAACAAATGCTTTATGTAGAAAAATAATAATTTTCTATTTTTCAGCTTGTATATCTGTATTATTTCAAATATTTTTCTATTTTGTGAGATTTTTTCGAAAGATGTTTTTATAAAAAATCTCTTAAAGGAGATTGCTCTACTTTTCTCTACATTTATCTTGTAATCTTTTATTATCCTTGATTTATAAAAGAAAAGAGAATTTTATGATACAATGGTTATATCTTGTTTTAGGGGAAAGAAATGAAACGATTATTCCTATGTCTACTAGTTTTGGTCGGAATGACCGCCAGCAAGGTTGCAGCAGATGATTTCAACATTGCCGCTAAGAGTGCAATGGCTGTGGACGCTACTTCTGGAAAGATTCTCTACGAAAAAGATGCTAATACTCCTATCGAAGTCGGCTCCATCACCAATCTTTTGACCGTCTATCTGGTCTATGAAGCCATTGACAGAGGAAACCTGACTGCAGATACTTATGTTGATATTTCAGACTATGCTTACAATCTGACATCTAATCCAAATATCAGCAATGTCCCTTTGGAAGCCAAACGTTACAAAGTCAAGGACTTGATTGCCGCCTCCTTGATGTCCAGCTCCAACAGTGCCACGATTGCCTTGGCTGAAAAGGTTGGGGGCAGCGAAGAAAATTTCGTCCAAATGATGAAGGCCAAGCTTAAAGAATGGGGAATCACAGATGCTACTATTGTGAACTCCACAGGGCTGAATACTCTTCTTCTAGAATACGCAACTGAAGAAACAGAGTATAGCGCCTCAGCTAGCACATCTAAAAAAAGCAAGGACACTGAAAACAAATTCAGCGCCTACGACTTAGCTGTTATCAGCCGGCATCTGATTATGGACTTCCCTCAAGTGACAGAGATCACTTCCAAGTCCACAGCCAAAATCGCAGGGACGAGTCTTGAAAACTATAACTTCATGCTGGAAAACCAGTCCAACTTCCGCTCAGGTGTAGACGGACTCAAAGCCGGCAGTTCGGATAAGGGAGGCTCTTCCTTTGTTGCGACGACTACTGAGAATGGCATCCGTATGATTACTGTTGTGCTGGACGTTGAGCAAACCGACGGCGACCCCTACGCACGCTTTGTAGCCACAGCGTCTTTAATGAACTATGTTTCGCAAAACTTCACCCAGACGACTATTGTGGCTGAGGGGGAAGCCTACAATAAAAGCCATTCAACCGTTATTGACGGCAAGCAAAAGACCGTTCCAGCCGTTGCCAGCAAGGATTTCACCATCATTGAGCGCATCGCCAATCAGGCTGAGCACAAGGTGGAATTTTCTACCAACGAAAAAGGCTTTCAAGCTCCGCTGAAAAAAAATACTGAACTCGGAACCTTGACCTATACCGACCCTGAACCGATCGGCCAAGGCTATCTGGAAAACAAAGCACCTTCTGTCACAATGGTGGCAGGCCAAGAGGTGGAAAAAAGTATTTTCTTCAAGGTCTGGTGGAATGACTTCGTCCGCTATGTCAACGAGAAATTATAAAAAAACAGCCGCGAATCAAATGATTCGTGGCTGTTTTTTATGTTTTGATTAAGAAGAAAACAATTAAATTTCGAAGTAGGGCAAAGCACTATCACTGTCTAACGGATGTGTTGGAATTGCCTCTTCCAAGACAGCCCACCAACCAGCTGCTAATTCTTGAAAAGTGAGACTCGATTCTGGTGAAACAGTCATAATCTTACGACCAAACCAAGCCATCGTTTGAGTTTCAAACTGAAGCATAGCATAATCAATTAAAGGAACACCTGCATCTTTATACTCAGAATTAACCGCACGCGCTACTTCTGGCGCTTGAGGAATAAGCTGATTCTCAAGCTTTTTCACTACATCCGAATCCATTTCTCTCCACGATATTAGTTTCCCATCAACTTGATAATATAGTTCGAATGTTTCCTGTCCCTGTTTAAAATTAACAAGAACAAAAGCTCGCTCCACCTTATCAGGTCCACCCGCTGCCTTAACAGCATTTATCAAAATATTTTGTTCCATTTGAAACCAGTAGTTATCTGCCTCTTCTTCAAGACTAGGAGCAAAGGGTTGGTTCAATTCCTCTATCGTCGCCTCCCCCTTATTAACTTCTTCTACCTTACCAAATAAACGTTTTAAAAAACCCATTCTAACCTCCAGATAAGTCAATGCTATCTTTCATTGCTAAAATTAACCAAACACTATTAGCACTTTTTAACCAACTGATCCTTCCATTTCATAGCTGATAAGGCGGTTAAGCTCAACAGCGTATTCCATAGGTAATTCTTTGGTGAATGGCTCGACAAAGCCCATGACAATCATTTCGGTGGCTTCAGATTCGGACAAGCCACGACTCATGAGATAGTAGAGCTGCTCTTCAGAAATCTTAGAAACCTTGGCCTCATGCTCCAGAGCTACTTGAGAGTTATGAATTTCATTAAAGGGAATGGTATCTGATGCAGAAATATCATCCATGATAATCGTATCACACTCAATATGGCTAACAGACTTCTGTGAATTCTTTCCAAAGGTCACTTGACCGCGGTAGTCCACTTTACCTCCGCCCTTAGCAATGGACTTAGACACGATAGAAGAGCTGGTATGCGGAGCATTGTGAATCATCTTAGCACCTGTATCTTGGTGCTGATTGGTATTGGCAAAGGCAATAGAAAGCATGGTTCCACGCGCTCCAGGTCCGTCCAAATAGACAGACGGATACTTCATAGTTGTTTTTGCACCAAGGTTCCCGTCAATCCACTCAACCGTCGCATCTTTCATAGCCCTCGCCCGCTTGGTCACGAGGTTGTAGACATTGTCGGACCAGTTTTGAATAGTGGTGTAGCGCATATAGGCCCCATCAAGGGCAAAAATTTCAACAATCGCAGCATGCAAGCTATTGCTGGAATAAGTCGGAGCTGTACATCCTTCAACATAATGGACGCTAGCGCCCTCATCAACGATAATCAAAGTCCGCTCAAACTGACCCGAATTTTCATTGTTAATCCGAAAATAAGTCTGCAAGGGAACATCTACCTTAACCCCTTTTGGCACATAGATGAAGGTACCACCTGACCAGACGGCGGAGTTGAGAGCTGCTAGCTTGTTATCTGTTGGAGGGACCAATTTAGCAAAATACTGCTTGAAGAGCTCTGGGTATTCCTTAAGAGCTGAGTCGGTATCCGTAAAGACAATTCCTAGCTTTTGGAACTCTTCCTTCATATTGTGATAAACCACTTCAGACTCATACTGGGCCGCCGCACCAGCGAGGTAGGCTCGCTCCGCTTCTGGGATTCCAATCTTCTCAAAAGTTTCCTTGATCTTCTCAGGCACTTCATCCCAGCTTCTAGCAGGCTTATCAGAGGCCTTTTGGTAATAAATCAAGTCATCAAAATTAATTTCTGACAAATCCGGCCCCCAAGTCTGCATCGGCATCTTCTTGAAAGCCTCGTAGGATTTGAGGCGGAAATCCAGCATCCATTCTGGTTCATCCTTGGCTGCAGAAAGCTCACGAATGACCGCTTCATTCAGCCCTTTCCCTGTCGAGAGAACAGGTTCAACATCGTCATGGAAACCAAACTTGTACTCACCGAGATCAATCGGTTTTGGTTCTACTCTTTCTTCTGACATAATTTCCTTTCACATTCTTACTTTTTATCTTCTTCAATTGCTCGCTTGAGGGCATTCCAACCCAAGGTCGCACACTTAATCCGCTGCGGGAATTTGGCAACGCCTGCTAAAAAGGCTCCATCTCCCAATTCTTTCTGGCGACTGTCTTCTTGGCCCTGAACCATCTGCGAGAAAACTTCTGCTAATTCCAGCGCCTGCTCTTTTGTCTTGCCCAGAACCGCATCCGTCATCATGCTGGCCGAAGCCGTTGAGATGGTGCAGCCGGAATTCACAAAGGCAATATCCTCAATCATATCTTCCGCATTAAACTTCACAGACAGGCTGATGACATCACCACAGGTCGGGTTATTGAGAACTACCTGCTCCACATCTTCCAGTTTCCCATGATGATGGGGGTGAGCCGAGTGGTCAGTCACAACCGCCTTGTAAAGACTGTCTAACTTAGAAAGTGCCATTGAAAAACTCCTTTGTCTTTTCTAAAGCATCTACCAGCTTGTCGCAATCCGCATAGGTATTGTAGATATAAAAGCTGGCTCGCACAGTCGCTGGCACCTGCAGATAGGCGAGCAGAGGCTGGGCACAATGGTGCCCTGCCCGAACAGCCACTCCTTCGTAGTCCAGAGCCGTCGCGACATCATGCGGATGAAGCCCCTCCAGATTAAAGGCAATCACGCCTGAGCGCTGGGCCAAATCCTGAGAGCCATAAATGGTCAAACCTTCCACTGCCTGCAGCTTAGGAAATACGTAGGCAATCAGGTCCTGCTCATGCTGGGCAATGGCATCCATACCCAAGTCTTCCAAATAATCAATGGCCGCCGCAAGACCGATTGCTCCTGCCATATTCGGCGTTCCAGCCTCAAACTTCCAAGGCAATTCCTTCCAGGTCGCTTCCTGTTCATAGACGAAATCAATCATTTCGCCACCGAATTCGACAGGCGACATCTGCTCTAGCAGCTCTTCCTTGCCATAGAGAACTCCGATACCAGTCGGGCCTGCCATCTTATGCCCCGAAAAGGCGAAGAAGTCCACATCCAAATCCTGCACATCAATCTTCATGTGCGGAATGGATTGAGCTCCATCCACCACCAAAAGTGCTCCTCGCTGATGAACAAGTTGGGCAATCTCCTTGATGGGATTGATAACTCCAAGGACGTTAGAAGCATGAGCCAGAGAGACAAACTTGGTTCGCTCATTGAGCTTGGCACGGAAATCTTCCATATCCAGAGCACCGTCTTTGAGATAGACATAGACCAACTTGGCTCCAGTCTTCCTACAAGCTTCCTGCCAAGGAATGATATTGGAATGGTGCTCCATGATAGAAATCAGCACTTCATCACCAGGCTGCAACCTTTCAGTCGCAAACTGAGCCACCCAGTTAAGTCCCGTCGTGGTTCCTCGCGTAAAGAGGACTTCTCTACTAGAAGCCGCATTGATAAAAGAACAAACTCTTTCCCTGGCTGCTTCATAGGCTGCTGTCGCCCGCTCGGCTAGCGTATGCACACCGCGGTGGACATTGGCATTGTCTCTAAGATAGTAGTTTTCAATAGCTGCCAGCACCTGCTTGGGTTTCTGGGTTGTCGCCGCATTGTCCAAATAAACCAAAGGCTCATCATTGACAATTTGGTCCAAAATGGGAAAATCTTGCTTGATTGCTTCTGCATTAAATCCAGTCATGAAGACTCCTATCTACTTACACGGGACAAGCCCCAGCTTTTTTATCTCTTTGCGAGAATAATATCGATATTTTCAATCATTTCATCACGGACTTCCTTAACAGGGATTTCTACAATCACTGATCCCAAGAAGCCGCGCACGACCAAGCGCTCTGCTGTTGCCTTATCAAGACCCCGACTCATGAGGTAATACATATCCTCTGGATCCACCTGGCCGATAGAAGCCGCGTGACCAGCCGTCACATCGTTCTCATCAATTAAGAGAATTGGGTTAGCATCTGAGCGAGCCTGGTCAGACAGCATGAGAACCCGACTTTCCTGCTGGGCATCTGCTCCCTTAGCCCCTTTGATAATATGGCCGATACCATTGAAGGTCAAGGTCCCTTTTTCCAGAATAACCCCGTGCTGCAGGATATTTCCGATAGAGTTGCAGCCATAGTTAGTTACGCGGGTATCAATCCCCTGAACCTGCTTACCGCTTGAGAGAGCCACCACCTTCATATCCGCATGGCTACCCTTGCCATAGAGGTCACTATCAAAGTCAGCCACGACATTGCCTTCGTTCATAACGCCGATAGCCCAGTCAATCATAGCATCATTATCCAGCTTGCCACGACGGCTGATATAAGCCGTTACATTTTCGCCCAAGCGATCAATAGCTGAAAACTTAATCTGAGCTCCAGCCTGAGCAATAACTTCGACAGTGATATTGGCTGTTACGGGAACAGAGCCCTCACCGTAAGTTTCCAAGCGTTCCAAGTAGTTAACCTTGGAATGCTTGCCCGCGATAATCAAAATATGCTTGTTAAAAGGAACATCGCTTTCGCTGTCCTGATAAAAAATTCCTTCAATCGGCTGGTCAATCTCAACATTGTCCGGTACATAAAGAACCGCTCCGCTGTTGAAATAAGCCGTATGGTAAGCCGCTAATTTATCCTCGTCATACTTAACTGCGGACATAAAATGCTTCTCTACCAGCTCTGGAATCTCTTCCAAAGCTGTGTGGAAATCTGTGAAGATCACACCTTGCGCTGCCAAATCAGCCGGCAATTGCTCCAGAACAGTATGAGTTCCCAACTGAACAAGCTTGAGATTGTCATCTAAAGCTGTAAAGTCTGGAACACTTGTCAGCGGCTCACTCTCTGAAATACGGCCGTCGCCCAGATTCCAGCGATGAAATTTAACCCGCTCAATACGCGGTAACTCTAACTGGTCAATTTCATCAAAGGCCTGCTGGCGCAGTTGAAAGAGCCAATCTGGCTCTGCATGTAGCTGTGAAAATTCTTGAATCAATTCTTTAGTCATGTCATTCTCCTATCTTTTATAAAAGTCAAAAGAATGTTTGACTAGGCTTCTTCGGTATAGGTGAAGCCCAACTCTTCAGCCAATTTAGCATAGCCTTCTTTCTCCAAGCGGACTGCCAATTCAGGACCGCCAGAAAGAACGACTTTACCATCCATCATGACATGAACCACATCTGGAGTGATATAGTTGAGCAGGCGTTGGTAGTGGGTGATAATCATAGCACCAAAGCCTTCACCGCGCATAGCATTAACCCCTTTGGACACAACCTTAAGAGCATCGATATCAAGACCTGAGTCAATCTCATCCAAGAGTGCAAAAGTCGGCTCAAGCATGAGCAACTGCAGGATTTCATTGCGTTTCTTTTCACCACCAGAGAAGCCTTCATTAAGGTAGCGCTCAGCCATTTCTTCTTTCATGTTGAGCAGTTCCATCTTTTCATCCAGCTTCATGATAAAGTCGCGGACGGAGATTTTTTCCTCGTCTTCTTTGCCAGCATTCATAGCTGCACGGAGAAACTCTGCGTTAGTAATACCAGGAATTTCACTAGGGTACTGCATAGCCAGGAAGAGTCCCATGCGAGCACGCTCATCCACTTCCAATTCTAAGATATTGACTCCATCAAAAAGCACTTCTCCTTGAGTCACTTCGTAGTTAGGATTGCCCATAATTGCTGCAGACAAGGTGGACTTCCCTGTTCCATTTGGGCCCATAATAGCTGCGACCTCTCCCGTTTTCAGAGTGAGATTCACCCCTTTGAGAATTTTTTTCCCTTCGATTTCAACATGAAGATCTTTAATTTCTAAGACAGACATTTCTTTTTCCTTTCTTTGCTTAGCTGATTTACATACTTTAGTATACCAAAAAAAAGCCCAAAAGGCTTTTATTTTGTTTAGAGCTATTCTTATTTATTCCTCTTTTGACGCCATTTCCGCCGAACTTCCTCACGGTAGGAGGAGTTCCCAATAAAGCGGAGAATATTGAGCAAAGGAGTACGATTAGGCCCCAAAACTCCGACCAGCTCAGCAAAGAGCTCAACACCCAGAAGTAAGCCTATCATCAAGAGCACGCCACCAATTCGACTGGAAACATTCAACAAGAGAGAAATCATGGCAAAGACCAGTGAAATCCCATAGATAACCAACACTGTTCCTCGATGAGTCAATCCCAAGGATAAGAGTCTGTGATGAAGATGATGCTTGTCAGGCGTGTAGAATTTCTGACCAGATAGAGTACGGCGGATAATCGCCAGAAAAGTATCCGTAATCGGCACTCCTAAGATAATCATAGGCGTCACCACCGCAACAGCCGTCGCATTTTTCAATCCTTGCAAGGACAGAACAGCAATCATAAAGCCGATGAAGAGAGCCCCCGTATCACCAAGATAGATGATAGCTGGGTGGTAATTGTAAGGGAAAAAACCCGCAATTGACAAGACCAAGACGAAAATAGTCAGGGTCAGAAAGAGATTGTGTTGGGGCAAAAAGAAGTAAGAAACAATCCCCATCGTCACCAAGGAGATGATGGACACCCCACTCACCAGACCATCCAAACCGTCAATCAAATTAACCGCATTGGTGATGGAAATAATCCACACCACTGTCAAAATATAGGATAGCCAAGGCTCAAAATGCAGGAAAGGTCCGCCAAAAGGAATCTTAAAATCATCCAATCGGAAATCTGTCAGCCACCAGATTAGACTGGCTGCTAGAACAATTCCCCCCATTTTCAGCAGAGGCGATAGTTCTTTGATATCATCAACCAGCCCTGTAAAGGCAATAATCAAACCACCTAGAACGACCGGCCAAACATAATCAAAATAGGTCTGTCCAAAAAAATCTACAGCAACAATTTGCGGCATCAAGAGCAGAGTAGAGATAGAAAAGGCCGCTACAATCGCCAACCCGCCACTGCTAGGCATGGGCTTTTTATTGATGCGGCGAGCATTGGGATAATCTACCGCACCAATCTTAAAGGCTAAGAGCCGAACTAAGGGCGTCAGAATCACCCCGATAAAAAAAGTTCCCAGCAATACCAAGATAAACTTTAAAGGAAAAGTAATCATAGGCATTCAACCTTCTGCAGGCCGGAGACGGCATCTGTCACCAAAAGAAGATGACCGTGCTCCTGCAGCACTGCCCGAGTGATATCTGAATCATCTGCGAATTCACGCATCTTAGCCAAAAGCCAAGCTGGATAGCGTTCTGGGAATCCTTCAACGTCTACCAAAATCGTCAAATAATAAGCTGAATCATACTTATAAAGCTCTGATAGGTCGATCTTATAGTCCACCGTCTGAGCAAAGGCCGCAGCAGCCTTAATATCTTCAAAACGCAGGATATAGTAAATATAGCGCTCTGCATTTTCCGCCGACTGCTCATCAGCCGCCTCCTGAGAGAGCTGTTCCCCTTCCTCAGCTTCTGCCGTTTCCAAAGATTGGACTGCTTCTATGTCTTCCTTACTCTTTTCAAAAATGCTCTTTTCCAATGTCTTGAGGAATTCATCTGGAGACATATGAGACAGCTCATCCATGTCTGGCAAATCTGCCAAATCCTCAAAACTCAGATTCTTATCCAACTTAGACTTGGTAACAAAAACATCCACCTTATCTGGCTTAGGCGTCACACGGAAGCTCAGCATACCGCTGTCCAAAAAATTATCCGGCATTTCCAACTCATCTAAGATGGTATAGAAAAATTCTTCCGTCTTTTCTTGGGGAACCAAGAAATCGGCCATTTCCATGCCGCGCTCTTCCAAATCTTCCAGCTGAATCGTGATTTTTATTGTCGAATCACTAATCTGTTTCATTTCCATATCTCTACCTCATACACTTCTAGTCCTACTATTATACTAAAAAATCCCCCGTATTTCAAAAAATAGCTAGTATTGCTCTGAAAATGGAAGTTGCAAGAAAAAAGCTCTCAGAAAATTCCGAGAGCTTATTATTTCACTACATGAGATAGTCAAGGAAACATTTAAATTTCCCCTTTTATCCCATCAAGGCCTTGATTGCTGCATAAACCAGAAGCACACCACCTAGGCCAATCCGATATTTCCCAAAAATTGTAAAGTCATGCTTTTTGACGTAGTCTGTCAGGAAACGAATCACGACTAGACTGACACCGAAGGCCACTCCCATGGCAACCAAAAGCAAGAAGATTTGCCCAAATCCCAGACCATTCCCATTCTTGATGAACTTGAGAATTTTCCAGCCGCTAGCGCCAAACATAATGGGAATCCCTAGATAGAAAGTGAACTCTGTCACGACAGAACGGCTGACACCATTTAGGAGACCGCCGACAATGGTGGCACCAGAACGGCTAGTCCCAGGAAAGAGAGCTAGAATCTGAAAGAGACCAATTTGCAAGGCAGTCTTGTAAGGAAGAGAAGCTAAATCTGTCACAGCAGGCTCCTCATGCTCACGCCTTTCCAGATAGATAAAAGCCGCCCCATAGACAATCAGCATCACTGACACAGAGACCAGATTATAAAAATGCGCTTCAAACCAATCATCCAAGAATAAGCCGATAACAGCAGCCGGCAAGGCTGCCACGACGACCTTGGCCCAAAGCTGCCAGGTCTTTTGAACCTGACGTGCTGACTTGCCTGATTTAAAAGGGTTGAGCTTGTCAAAATAGATGACGACAACCGCCAAAATGGCTCCCAGCTGGATAACAACATTAAACATTTCCATAAAGGCTGGACTTTGATTCTTAAACTGGATAAAGTCTTGAATTAAAATCAGGTGCCCTGTACTGGAAATCGGCAGCCATTCTGTGATTCCTTCGATGATACCGTAAATAATAGAGATAAAAATTTCAATGATAAACATAGAATACTCCTGAAACAAGGGTTTACTCAAGGAAAGTCACATTTAAATTCCCAAAGAGTATTAAGCCTTATTATATCACAATTTCAAGGCCAGGAAAAGCCAGTACTAAGACTTTTCCGGATAGGCGGGGGCTTGTCTATCAGAAAGCTCCACCGCCTCCACCGCCTCCGCCGCCGGAGAATCCACCACCTGAACTTCCGCCAGATGAGACAGAGAAATTGCTGGCTGTGGTGGCTACATGGCCGTAGTTTGAGAAGCTGTGCATACTACTATAGAAGGCATAGTGCAAGTTAGCCTGAACATAGCTGTCCATAGATGGATTTTCCAAGTGAATCTGACGTAGAGCCATGACACGGCTGACGCGATCTGCATAGCCAAAGAGGGTCGCATAGACCAAGAGACGGTTCCAAAGGATAATGCCTTCGATTTCTGTCTTGTCCAGATGGGCAATATCTCGCAGCATATTTGAAAAACTTCTCCACAGATAGTAATCATGCGCGCCTTCATCATTCAGGACACCGTCTTGCCAATAAAGCTGTGCCTTACTAGCAAAAATGCAAATCATAACAAGTCCCACCAATGCTAAGGGAATATATATCCAGATAAGACTTTCAAAAGCGGCCATATAGACAAACAAAACTCCAAGAGAGAACAACAAAACAGCACTAGCTAGAATAATGGCAGTAATCAGCAATCTCTTTTCCTGAACTTTAAGAGGCCGGTAGTGACCAAAGAGACCCAAACGCTTGCCTTCCGAGCGCACTTCTTTAGATAGGGAGCGCAAACTGTTAGTAAATAAGGACTTGATATTACTACCGATGTTACGGATATAGGACTCATCTGCAGAAGACTTGTGCTTATAAATATCTTCTGAAATTTGATAGGCTGAAAATAGATCTTTGACTTTTGCTTGGGATTGCTTGTTAAAAGCCATGCCCAGAAAACGTCTCTCAAAGTCCGCTAACCCATCATAGGTCGCTATTTGCAGAACAGGATTTTCAGCATCTCCCTGCAGGAGGAGATTGCCCCTATCCAGCAGGTCTAACAGAGTCGCCTGGACCATGTTTTCAAAGTTCAGCACTGCCTTGCCGCCCCTAGTCGGATCGACATCCTCCATGTCTACTGCGTAAATATTTTCCGCCAAGACAAGGGGAGCCAAGTCCTGAGGAGCTTCGTATAGACGGGCATTCTTAGGATAAGACTGCTTAGGCTTGATCTTCTGAGCAAAGACAAAATAAAGGATAGCCGCTGCAAGGATGGCACATAGGAGCAGCAAGGGTATATAAATTTCTCCTAGCTGCCGGTAAAAGACCGTCTTGCGGGCAATCTTTTCTTCTTGAGCTTTAAAGGTCGGCAAGTAGTCGCTCTCGTCTTCATTCTGGGACACAAGAGAGACCGCTTGTCGATCCCAATAGCCGTGGAGCTCGACATTATCGCCCGAGCCAATTCCATTGATTTTGACCAGATAATCGGTGCCATTCTTATCCACGAAAGGCTGAGTACCAAAGTAGCCACTATGAGCAAAGAGCTCGCTCTTATCTGGATTGCTCAAGCCAGAAACTGTCAAGACGACCTCTCCTATCCCCTGGTCCCAGTCGCTGATAGGAGTCCAGTTGAGCTCAGCAATATCCCTGTGAAGAAAAAGGAGATTTCTCAGCTGCCAAGTTACAGTGACAACAACTCTGTCACCGTCGTTTCCGGAGTTATAGATTTTGACTTCATAGCCATCTCCCAAGTCTTTGACTTGGGGGTTAATGTCCATATCTGGTTCACCATTCGTCAGAACCGAGACCGTCGGATTCCCATCAATGGCAAAGCCATTAGGCATCTTTCCAGCAGAGCCCAGCGAAACAATCTGACCATTATAGTCGTCATTAAACTTGTAGGTCACTTTCTCTGTGTAGGTAGCTGTATTGTCCTCACGCAAGGCCAGATCGCCTTGATAGGATTCAATATCATAGTCAACAGCCGAGACAACCCGACCAAAACAAAGGCAGGAAAATAATACTAACAGGAGATAAAAATATCGTTTCATACTCAACCTCTCTTTACAGATATTTTGTTCTATTATATCATTTTTATCAAGTAAGGGCTTACTTGGATTGAAAAGAACGGTAATTTTCGATAGAATAGGAAGAACTATTATTAGATAAGCAGGAGAAACCCATGAAGAAATTATTACTCACTTTATTTACTGCCCTCCTGGTCGCTTTAGGAACAGCCCAAGTTATCCAAGCCGATGACTACCTGAGAATCGGTATGGAGGCAGCCTACGCCCCCTTCAACTGGACTCAAGATGACGATTCCAACGGTGCTGTAAAAATCGAAGGCACCAACCAATATGCCAACGGATACGATGTGCAGATTGCCAAAAAAATTGCTCAAGAGATGGGCAAGGAACCTCTGGTTGTCAAAACTTCCTGGAATGGCTTAATTCCTGCTCTGACTTCTGGCAAAATTGACATGATTATTGCGGGTATGAGCCCAACTGCCGAGCGGAAAAAGGAAATCGCCTTTTCCAACAGTTACTACACCAGCGAACCAGTTCTCCTAGTTCGTAAAGATGGAAAATATGCATCTGCTAAGACTCTAGAAGACTTCAAAGACGCTAAAATCACTTCCCAGCAAGGAGTTTACCTCTACAATCTCATTGACCAACTGCCTGGTGCCAAAAAAGAAACAGCTATGGGCGATTTTGCTCAGATGCGTCAAGCCTTGGAATCCGGCGTTATTGACGGCTATATCTCTGAGCGGCCAGAAGCCTTGACTGCCGAGACTGCCAACTCAAACTTCAAAATGATTCAATTTGAGAAAGGCTTTGAAGTTGGTGAAGAGGATGCTTCTATTGCCATTGGTATGCGCAAGGATGACAGTCGTATCGAGCAAGCTAATGCAGCAATCGCTAAGATTACTACTAATGATCAAGTCAAGCTGATGGATGAGATGATTCAGAAACAGCCTGTTGATACGGATAGTGAAACAACGAATGAATCATTCTTCAGTCAAGTGGCTAAGATCCTGGCTGAAAACTGGCCTCAATTCCTACGCGGAGCTGGTTTGACTCTACTCATTTCGATTACAGGGACCATCGCAGGTCTCATCATCGGACTGCTGATTGGCGTTTATCGGACGGCACCAGCTTCTAAGAATAAACTCCTAGCATCATTGCAAAAAATCTTCGGCTGGTTCTTAAATGTCTATATTGAGATTTTCCGCGGAACTCCAATGATTGTTCAGTCTATGGTTATCTATTACGGAACAGCCCAGGCTTTTGGAATTTCTATCGACCGGACTATCGCTGCCATTTTCATCGTCTCCATCAATACTGGAGCTTATATGAGCGAGATTGTCCGCGGTGGTATCTTTGCCGTTGATAAGGGGCAATTCGAGGCCGCAACAGCACTGGGTATGACCCATGGCCAGACCATGCGTAAGATTGTACTGCCTCAGGTTGTCCGCAATATTCTGCCCGCAACTGGTAACGAATTTGTCATCAACATCAAGGATACATCCGTGTTGAACGTTATCTCGGTAGTTGAGCTTTATTTCTCTGGAAATACTATCGCTACCCAGACCTACCAATACTTCCAAACCTTTACCATTATCGCTGTAATCTACTTTGTCCTGACATTCAGCGTGACACGCATCCTGCGCTATGTTGAAAAACGCTTCGACACAGACAACTACACGACAGGTGCCAATCAAATGCAGACAGGAGAAGTGAAATCATGACAGAAACCATTTTAGAAATTAAAAACCTCAAAAAGTCCTACGGTGAAAACCAAGTCCTCAAGGACATCTCCCTCACCGTTCATAAAGGAGAAGTAATTTCCATCATCGGCAGCTCTGGCAGTGGAAAGTCAACCTTCCTGCGATCCATTAACCTTCTGGAAACGCCAACTGGCGGACAAATTTTCTACCGCGGCAAGAATGTCCTGGACGAGAATTACGACTTGACCCATTACCGTGAAAAGCTGGGCATGGTCTTTCAGTCTTTCAATCTCTTCGAGAATCTTAATGTCCTAGAAAATACCATCGTCGCTCAGACAACTGTCCTGAAAAAAGAACGGTCAGAAGCCGAGAAAATTGCTAAAGAAAACCTCAACAAGGTTGGCATGGGCGAGCAATACTGGCAGGCCAAGCCTAAGCAACTCTCAGGCGGTCAGAAGCAGCGGGTCGCTATTGCCCGCGCCCTCTCCATGAATCCTGACGCCATCCTCTTTGATGAGCCAACTTCAGCCCTCGACCCTGAAATGGTTGGTGAAGTTCTGAAAATCATGAAAGAACTGGCTCAGGAAGGACTGACTATGATTGTCGTAACCCACGAGATGGAATTTGCCCGTGATGTTTCCAGCCGTGTTATCTTTATGGACAAGGGCGTCATTGCTGAAGCTGGCAGCCCGCAGGATATCTTCACCAATCCCAAAGAAGAAAGAACCAAAGAATTCCTGCAGCGCTTCCTTAGCTAAATTACTTCTATTTTCAGAAGCAAAAAGGAATCTGGAACTAAGTCCAGATTCCTTTTTTGATTTAATGAGCAATATCAGTTGCACAATTTTGAAGTTTAGTCTTCAAATTTTTCATGGTTTTTGTCGTAGAAATCAATCAAGCCAAGAGCTGTTTCAAAAGAGATATTTTTCACTTTTGCACGTCCTTGAGCAAGAGCAATGATAGACATTTCACGTGCATTTGTTTCTTTACTAATACGGTAACCGGTGATCTTCTTATCACGTACCCAACTAACAACAGATTCTACTTTCTCGAAATTAGATTTAGCCATTTCTTACTCCTCTCTATTCTAGCTACATCAACTACTATAATTGTTTTTATACAGTTTGTCAACTTAAACAAACCAAATTCGAACAAATTAAATAATTCTGAATTTTCTTTACTTAGCTTTGAGGGCTGAAAGTATCTGAGTCCGAATACTTTCGACACCTTCTGGATTTGCTGGAAGGAAGATGGTATTATTACCCGAACTATCTGCAAAATTATTCAGCGTATCCAGGTACTGGTTGGTCAAAAGAATAGACATAATCTGTTCTTCTGTCAACTCAATATTGGCTCCCTTCAATTCCTTGATCGAGTCTGCCAAACCATCCACAATGGCCTTCCGCTGTTCAGCGATACCAACCCCATGAAGACGGTCTTTCTCAGCTTCTGCAGAGGCGGCTGTCACAATCTTAATCTTATCTGCTTCAGCCAATTCCTGAGCAGCCACACGCTTACGCTGCGCCGCATTGATTTCGTTCATAGACTGTTTAACTTCAGCATCAGGCTCAACCTTGGTAATCAAGGTTTTGACAATGATATAGCCATAGGTCGACATTTCTTCAGCTACCTGTTTTTGGACCTCTAGGGCAATTTCGTCCTTCTTTTCAAAGAGCTCATCCAAGGTCAGTTTTGGAACGGAGGAACGAAGGGCATCTTCAATATAGGACTTAATCTGTGCTTCTGGTCGCATAAGTTTGTAATAAGCGTCAATCACGTTGTTCTCATTTACACGATACTGGGTCGCAACATTCATAGTTACGAAAACATTATCCTGTGTCTTGGTCTCAACGACAATCTCGCTCTGCAGCAAACGAAGTTGGACGCGAGCCGCTATCTTGTCAATCCCTAAAGGAAGACGGAAATTGATACCGCTGCTGCTGGTTTTGTGGTAACGTCCAAAACGTTCAATGATTGCCACAGATTGCTGACGAACCACATAGACTGCACTAAGCAGCAAGAATATAAAGATTATAATCAATATGATAAAGAAAAATGGAATAAACAACATGTTCAAGCCTCCTTGATTCACTATAGTATATTCTAACATATTTAATTTGCAGTTTCAAATAAAAGCATACAAATTAGGCTAAAATATATTTACAATTAGACAAGCATATTGTAGAGTGTTTCATTCCCGTTCAGATTGATAAAGGACGGATCAAACTGCTCAATACGGTTAATTAAAGAAGCATAATCATGCTTATCTGCCAGAGAGATACCAATCAAAACTGGTCCCGTTCCCTTGCTTGCCCGCTTGATATATTCAAAACGAGTGATGTCGTCATTGGGTCCTAAAATATCATTCACGAATTCACGCAAGGCACCTGGACGCTGCGGGAAGTTAACCACGAAATAGTGCTTGATACCATCATAAATAAGAGCCCGCTCTTCCATCTCTGGCATCCGGTTGATGTCATTATTACCACCTGAGATAATGCAACAGATAGTTTTCCCCTTGATATACTCGCTCAGGACTTCCAAAGCAGCAACACTTGCAGCACCAGCTGGCTCTGCGACAATCCCTTGCTTGGAATATAGATCAATGATGGTCTCTGAAATAAGCCCTTCATCTACACCGATAAGATTTTGAACATTCTTTTGTGTGACCTCATAGGTTGATGCACCGACTTTCTGGACTGCGATACCGTCCGCAAATTTGTCGATTTCTTTGAGCTTGACTGGACCACCTGCTTCAAAAGCTGCTTTCATACTGCGGGCACCTTTGGCTTCCACACCAATGACTTCAATAGTTGGCTGACTTTCTTTTATATAGGTTGAGACTCCTGATATCAGGCCGCCGCCGCCAACTGGTACCAAAACTGCATCAAAAGTAATAGCTTCTCTCTTGGCCTCGTCTAAGATTTCATAGGCTACAGTCCCTTGACCCGCTTGGACATCTTCATTGTCAAAAGGATCGATAAAGGTGCGGTTTTCAGCCTTAGTATAGTCAAGCGCAGCCTTGGCCGAAGCATCAAAGGTATCTCCAACCAGCTTGATATCCACAAATTCACCACCAAAGAAGCGGACCTGGCTAATCTTCTGCTGAGGAGTCGTGATGGGCATAAAAATAGTTGCTGGAATTTTCATTTCCTTACAAGTATAGGCCACTCCTTGGGCGTGATTTCCCGCAGAAGCACAGACAACCCCACGCTGGCGCTCCTCTTCATTAAGTTGAGAAATGGCATAATAAGCCCCGCGAAGTTTAAAAGAGCGCACCCGTTGCATATTTTCTTTCTTCAGGTAAATCTTGGCCTGGTACTTCTCTGACAAATAGTGGTCGTAGTCAAGAGGTGTATTGACAACCACATCTTTTAACACTTTATGAGCATGAGTGATATCTTTTGCTCTGAGCATATTTTTTCCTTCCCTATTCTTCCAGTTTATTCTCTATCAAGCAAAACAAGGGGCTGGGAATTCGCATTCCTACCCCTAATTTCTTATATGCTCTTTATCTTAATTGTAAATCTTGAAAGCATCGTCGTCGTTTTTACCAACGAATGGCATTGCTTTACGCAATTCTGCACCGACCTTTTCAATCTCCAGATTAGCAGCTTGCTCACGGTAAGCAGTGAGTTTTGGACGACCAGCCTTGTAGTCATCAACGAAGTCGTTCGCAAATTTACCGTTTTGGATATCAGCCAAGACTGCCTTCATGTTTTCTTTGACTTGCTCAGTAATGACGCGCGGACCAGATACATAGTCACCATATTCAGCTGTATTTGAGATAGATTGGCGCATCTTCTTGAAGCCACCTTCATAGATCAAGTCTACAATCAGTTTCATTTCGTGCAGCACTTCAAAGTAAGCCAATTCTGGCGCATAACCTGCTTCAGTCAGAACTTCAAATCCTGCTTCAATCAGGGCAGTCAAGCCACCACAAAGCACAGCTTGTTCACCAAAGAGATCTTCTTCTGTTTCTTCTTTATAAGTTGTTTCAAGAAGTCCAACACGAGCTGAACCAACACCTTTACACCAGTCCATTGCGATGTCTTTGGCATTTCCAGTAGCGTCTTGGTAGACTGCATACAGAGCTGGTACACCAAAACCTTCTTCGAAAGTACGGCGAACCAAGTGACCAGGGCCTTTCGGTGCACACATAAAGACATCTACATCGGCAGGAACTTTGATAAATTCAAAATGGATGTTGAAACCATGAGCAAACCCAACTGCGTTTCCAGCTTCCAAGTTTGGAGCGATTTCTGCTTCATAGAGATCTTGTTGGATTTCATCTGGAGCCAAAATCATGATGACATCAGCTAATTTAGCTGCTTCTGCTACTGTATAAGTATCAAAGCCATCTTCTTTAGCCTTGTCAAATGACTTACCAGGACGAACACCGATAATCACATCGTGGCCTGTATCACGCAAGTTTTGTGCATGCGCATGTCCTTGTGAACCATAACCGATAACGGCGATTTTTTTACCGTCAAGCGCTGCTACTTTAACATCTTTTTCGTATTCCATTGTTACTGCCATAAGTTTTACTCTCTTTTCTATTTTTATTGCCTATTAGGCGGTTTTAACAAATTAAAGGTTTGATTTAATCTCGGGTAAAGCCTGTCGCTCCAGTCCGAGCAATATTTTTAATACCATATGGGCGAATGACCCGAAGCAAGGCTTCGCTCTTCTCCGCATCACCAGTCATCTGAATGGTAATAGAGCTAGGTGCTACATCTACAACTGTCGCCCGGAATGGCTGGATAATAGACAGAATCTCTGCCCGCTTGTCAGCTGGAGCCGAGACCTTAACCAGAATCACTTCACGCTCTAAATGAGGGCGGTCCGTGATATCTCGAACCCGAATCACATCAATCTGACGATTGAGCTGCTTGATAATCTGCTCAACTTCTGCCAATGAAGCCACATCAATGATGATGGTGATACGGGATACTTCCGGATTTTCCGTCGTTCCGACTGAGATACTCTCAATATTAACCTGACGTCTGGAAAGGACACCCGTGAAGCGGTTCAGAACCCCCGAACGGTTTTGAAGTTTAGCTGTCAACATTCTACGCATGGAACTTCACCCCCAACATCTCATGATTGCTCTTGCCAGCTGGCACCATTGGAAGAACGTGCTCCTTGCGAGAAATATCTACCTCAATAAACATCGGTATATCTTCCTTCAGGACTTCCAAATCCTGGACAATAGTCTCTGGATCGTCAAATTTATAGGATTTAACACCATAAGCCTGAGCCATGAGCTGGAAATCTGGCAATGTTTCAAAGACAGACTCAGAGGTACGACCATCATAGAAAGCTTCCTGCCACTGGCGCACCATGCCTAGCGAATGATTGTTAAGCATGATGACCTTAATCGGAATCTTATAGATATTGAGAATAGCCATCTCTTGGTTTGTCATCTGATAGCCACCATCTCCGACAAAGAGCACCACTTCCTTATCCGGGTTGGCAATCTTAGCCCCAATCGCTGCTGGAACACCGAAGCCCATGGTTCCTAGACCACCAGACGTTACCAGTTGACGCTCGTTTTTATACGGATAATATTGGGCAGCCCACATTTGGTGCTGACCGACATCTGTTACGACGATGGCATCACCCTTGGTCAGCTCACCCACGCGCTCAATGACAGCCTGAGGCTGTACGACACGTTCTTTCTTATCATATGAGCGAACCCGCTCTTTGTCCTGCGTTACTTTTTCAATCCACTTGCTGGTATTATTATGCACCTGCTCTTCATTTAGCAGCATCTGCAGAGCTTTCTTAGCATCCCCTACGATAGGAATATCTACGCTGATAATTTTTCCAATTTCCGCTGGATCAATATCGATATGTGCTACTTTAGCGTTCTTGGCAAAGGTTTTCGGATTACCAGTCAGACGGTCATCAAAGCGGCAGCCGATACTAATCATAAAGTCAGCCTCAGTCATAGCAATATTGGCCGCAAAAGAACCGTGCATTCCACCCATACCTAAGAACAAAGGATGGTCTGTCGCAATAGTTCCCTGACCTAACAAGCTAGTGACCACTGGAATCTGATAACGCTCCGCAAAGGCAACCAATTCCGCTGCTGCCCCAGCATAACTGATACCGCCTCCCGAAAGAAGGACCGGCTTTTTAGCCTTAGAAATCTGCTTGATAATCTTCTTAATCTGCAATTCATTAGGCTCAATAGTCGGCTGATAGCTTGGTAAATGCAACTTGCTGTCATAGATAAAGTCCGTTTCCAGAGCGGAGACATCCTTAGGCAAATCAATAACGACTGGACCAGGACGACCTGTCGTCGCAATGTGAATAGCTTCTGTAATGATACGCGGAATTTCTGCCGTCTCCCGAACCTGATAATTGTACTTGGTAATAGGAGTCGTAATCCCAACAATATCCGCTTCCTGAAAAGCATCTTTACCGATCCCAGCCTTGGCTACCTGACCAGTAAAGACTAAAAGGGGGACGCTATCACTCATGGCATCAGCAATGCCGGTAATGGCATTGGTCGCTCCCGGACCGCTGGTCACAACTGCAACTCCGATTTTCCCAGTAGACTTAGCATAGCCTTCTGCTTCGTGAACACAGCCTTGCTCATGGCGGCCTAGAATATGACGGATGCCTTCAAAACTATAAATAGCATCATAAAGCGGCAGTACAGCGCCGCCGGGATAGCCAAAAATCGTATCAACACTAAGATTTTTCAAGGTTTCCAAAACAAGCTCTGAACCTGTCTTAGAAGTTTCTAATTTGATTTTCTCCATTCTTCCCCTTTCATTTATTTACAATTTTCTAAAAATTCAAAAAGCTTTCTACTATGATAACATTTTTGAAAAAAATTGCAAGTCATGCAGAATGTTTTTCTACATTTTTTAGCGATTTATCATATGAAAAGGGAAAATTTTCCAAAGAAACCGAATAAGAGCATGCTGCTTCCATATCAGGGTTTGCCTTTTCTCTGTAAACAGGAAAACAACCTTCTTACAATATTGCTTTTATTTTCTATGGACTTCCTTTTTCTTTAGTGGTATAATAATGCTATTAATTTATCAATGGAGGTCAACAATGGAGAAATTTCTTAATATTTTCAGAAGTCTTGACCGTTCTTGGCTGATTCGTCACTACATTTTCAGCTTTGCTTTCTTTGGGCTACTATTTGTTATGCTAAAAGGTTTCAGCACACCTCTTCCTGTCTGGCTTCTTTATCTGAGTTTCACACTCTTTTATCCTTTTGCCATGTTTGTCTATGAAAGCATCGTTGATTTGATTATAGGGGACAACATTTTTCTCATTCCTGTTCTTATCATGATCATTTGGAAAATCATTCGCTTCTTTATCATCTGGCTTTTTTCCATACCTATCGGCTTGATCGGACTAATTTATCTCTACTTTTCTGTCAATCGTAAGACTGACTAAGGCTGCTTCCCTAAGACAAGCAAAAACTATAACAAGAATGATAATTCATTCTTGGATTATACAAAAGAAACAGGTCTTCTACCTAACTATGGTATAGAAAACCTGTTTCTTTTTTTCAATTTTTTTAGTTCATTATCTCTGAATGGTCGATAGCTCGCCTCCACAAGATTGGAGATTAAAGGAAAAGAAATAATGTTTTTTCTTGATATGCCAATATATCTGATTCCTCTCAAGCTCCTGACAGCTATAACCAGCCTTTCTCTTGGCCGATTCGGACGGCTTCTGTTCGATTTTCAGCATTTAGCTTGGTCAAAATAGCAGACATATAGTTACGAACCGTTCCATTTGACAGGTAGAGTTTTTCAGCAATTTCTTTATTGGACAGGCCAGTCGCCGCAGCTTGCAGGACTAGCCTCTCCTGCTGAGAGAGAGGGTTCCTGCTGGTCATTAGCACCTCCATCAATTCCGGCGAATATTCCTTTTGCCCATCTAGAACGGTTTGGATGGTTTTCATCAAATCCGCAATGCTGCGCTCTTTGAGCACATAAGCATCTACATCCGCCTTAACAGCTCGCTCAAAGTAGCCCGGTCGCTTGAAGGTTGTGACGATGATGACCTTGATGTTGGGTCGATTGGCCTTGACCCATTCGAGAACGTCTAGGCCGGTTTGGTGGGGCATTTCCACGTCCAAAATAGCTACATCAACAGTTTCTGAGCTAAGACAGTCAATAGCCTTCTGCCCATCTGCGGCCTGATAGACTTCTTCGACATCTGGCTGCAGCTGCAAGAGCTGAGCTAAGGCATCTCTCAGCATACTTTGATCTTCTGCTAACAAAAGTTTCATGCTTCCTTCCCTCCGTATGGCAATTCAATTCGAATCCATGTTGGATCTTGGCTGCTAAGAATCTCAAGCCTTCCTGACAAGGCAGACAGTCGCTCTCGAATACTATGCAACTCCCGACCAGTCAGCTTTTGAAAACCACAACCATCATCCTGAATGTCTAAAATAAGCCTTTCATCTTTCTTCACCAAAGAGAAATTACTCTTTTTAGCCTTGGCATGCTTGATGATATTGGTCGCTGCCTCTAGTAAGATCATACTAATCGTTGACTGCTGACTCGGTGGGATACTGGCAACATTGAGCTGGTTATCTATCTCGACCTGAACACCGCTCATCTCCAGCATGGCTCGAATAGTCACTAGTTCCTCGTCCAACGTCCGATTCTTTAGATCGTTAATAATTCGCCGAACATCAGCCATGGACTTCTTGCTGATCTCTTGCACTTCCTGCAGTTCTTTTGCTGCCTTGTCATAGGCTTCCATCTGCAAAAACTGCTGAGCCAGCTCCGCTTTAACACTGAGCATAGCAAAGGTATGCCCTAGACTATCATGTAAGTCTCGGCCAATCCGATTGCGCTCATTTTCTGCTAGAAAGAGATTCAGCTGGGCATTTTGTTTGGTCTTTTCTTCCTTGATTCGCTCGGTCGTTTGAATTCGATGGAGACCAAAAGTCAAACCATCCGAAAAGAGAAAAGTGACAATAAAGAAGAGTAGTTCTGCTGGACCAACATTACCCATCAAATAATTAGTCAGCACAATAGCAGGCTGCAAATCAATAAAGGTCCAAAAACGCCAGGATTTAAACGAGACATCATCCAGCTCATAAATCAGCAGATTAGATAGATAAAAAATATACCAGGTAAAACCTGTATTTAGCCAGACAGAACCATAGTATATGTAAACAACCAAGAACCACCAAGAAAAAAACTGAATAAGGCGATGGTTACTTAGCAAAACCGCATAGTAAGCCGCAACAAAAATAGCTGTCCCAAGCAAGAGGAAAAGCGGGTATTCCCCGCTGATTACTCCCGCCACTGGAAAGATGATAAAGACCAGCGCAATATGAAACATATAGTGGACTTGTTTAAGTTTTTCCCACATGCTTTTATTTTACCTCAATTCGCTTTTTGAGCTGCAGCACAAGAATGCTGACCAAAACCGTATAAATCAGAACAATCAAAGCTGCCTTGCCATTGAACTGATGGTGTTCTAGATAAGAAGACACAACCTGCATCAGTTGATAACTTGGCGTCAACTTACCGATTGGCTGGAGCCATTTTGGGAACATGGTCAGAGGGAACCATAGACCGCCCAGAACAGCCAGTGCCATATAGACGATATTGCCCACTACAGACATGAGCTGAGCACTTGGCAAGAGACTGACCAATACACCCATGGCAATAAAGACCACACTTCCTACCAGAAGGATTAAGGCAATAAGAAGCCAGTCCACCATTGGCAGATTAACCCCGCGAACAAAATGTCCAATCGAGAAGACTACGATTATGGAAAGCATAAAAGTCAACAAAGTACTGCAAAGTTTTGATATATAATATTTTACCATAGAAATCGGCGAGTGCTGAATCATTTTTTGCCAGTTATTATTTTTATCAGACTGTAAAGTGCTTGGAATGCTAAAGAAAGCACTAGACATGATACTAAAAAGAGTCATAGAGAAGAGGTAGCCTCGAAGCACAAGTTCAGACGTATCACTTCCAGACATCATTCCTGAGAAAATCAGGTAAAAGACGCTGGGCAGACCAATAGACAAGAGATAATAAGCAGCCTGCCGCTTCATTAAAATCAACTCAATCTTCATAAGACTTGCCATATTTTTCATGATTACTCTCCTATTCTTGTGTCGTTTCAAAAATACTATCCAAGAGGGTACGGTTACGTACTTCAATCTCTTCGATTGTACAGCCGTTTTCCTGAAGAACCTGCCAGACTTGACCAGCTTCTCTAGTAGCAAAAGATAAAGCCTTTTGCTTGATTTCTATATCAGTCACATTATCCAGCTTTTCCAGCACAGACTGATAAGTCAGCGGCAAGGTAAAGTGTTTTTCCTGCTCCTCACTGCGCATGGCATAAGGCGTCGTGTCCCGAATCAACTCGCCCTTGTGCAGCACCAAAATCCGATCTGCCGTATGCTCGACTTCTTCGATATAGTGAGAGGAATAAACGATGGTCACTCCCTGCTGCTTGAGCTGATTAACAATTTCCCAGAAATGCTGACGAGTGGAAGTGTCCATAGCTGAAGTCGGTTCGTCCAAGAACAGAATCTTAGGACGGCCAATCAGACTCAGAACAAAAGAGAAGAGACGTTTTTGTCCACCAGACAGCTTACTGGCCAACTGATTCTTTTGCTTATCTGTAAATTGCAGCAAGTCATCAATTTCTTGATTGGACAGACTATTTGGATAAATAGCTTGGAAGAACGCCAAGAGTTCCTTGACCTTCAAATCCTCCACCACTGTATTTTCCTGTGGTAAAATCGCTACCGACTGCTTGAGATGATTATCAGTTGGCTTTAGTCCCTGAATCCTTGCTTCACCTGCTGTCAGAAACTTATCGCCCAGCAAACAATCCATGAGAGTCGTTTTACCTGCTCCGTTGGGACCAATCAAGGCCACACAATCACCTTGGGAGATTTCAAACGAAATATCCTTTAAAATCTCCTTACCATGAATGCTTTTTGAAAGCTTCTTTACTTCAATCAGTTCCATTTCGCTCCTCCTTTGATTTGATAACCGCATGTGCATCTTTCCTTTATTTTTCGGAAGAATAATAAAGACCAAATGCTTTTTTAATTCTTACAGCAACCTTTTATCATGTTGTTAACTATATTATAAGGCAAAGAAATTTTTCCTACTAGTTGATTTTGTCACCAGCTGACATGACAAATGTCACTATTCTGCTTTTAGAACACAAAGCTAGCAAATATTGGAATAACCTGATTGTATCCCTTCTGCATGAAGACACAAAAAAGCCGGTCCCCCTCGTTGAGAGGAGCCGACTAGTTGTATGTCTGTTGCAATTTAGATAGAAGCTGGAATTAAAGCAGCCTAATCTAAAAAATTTTTCAATAAACTAGCTACTCAATCTGTAAGATGAGGCGACCAACGCTTTTAAACTTTAGCTCTGCACCTCTTCTTTGAGACCATTGAGCTTCAGACTCAGAATGAACATCTCAGGTGTAATATCCTTAATGTCCTTTAGTCCAAAGCCTTGGAAGAAACTGTTCTTTTCCACCTCTTCGACATTGACCTTTTGCAAATCAATTTCAATCAAGGTCTGCAATTTCTTCTCTGCTGTAACTGAATAATCAATATTGACACCCTCCAAGCTCTTAGCTGCTACATAGTTTGAATCAGACTGCATTCCTTCACGAATGATAGTCGTCATCTCCTCTGGAGTCAAAGTAGCTGATGCCGCACTAGCTTCTTCTGGCAAGGAAGTGAGCAATTCCATACGAAGATTCAGGATTTTCTTGCCCTGATAGGTAATTGTATCACGATGATGAATTTCTTCAATGTCTCCAACCAAGGTTTTAGAGACAATCTCTGTACTTTCGGAAGAAGAACTGGATGACTCGCTGGAGTTAGAGCTAGTTTTAGTCCGCCTAGAAGAAGCTGCTGATTCAGAAGAATGTCTAGGACGATGCTTGCTGAAGTTAGGAAACACGCAGCCCGTCAAGAGTACCGAAGCAGAAATAACAAGAATGAAAAATTTTTTCATAGTTCACCTTTTTTACTTTTTATTTGTTACAGTATAACATAATACCAGTTTCTTGTCTAAGTATTTTCTATAAAATGACAAAAGGCAACCTTTCGATTGCCTTTTTATGCTATTCAACACTAAAAATATATGGATAAACCGGCTGACTGCCCTGATGAATTTCTACTTCTACATCCTCGAATTGTTCCATCAAATCTTGAGCAAGACTGCTAGCCAGCTCTTCACTGCCGTCCTCACCGATATAGATAGAGACAATCTCGCTGTCTTCATTGAGCATCTTACTGAACGTTTCTTTCAAAGCTGTCAGCATGTCTGGATTAGAAACAACAATCTTGCCATCCACCATACCGAGGTTGTCATTCTCATGAATTTCCAAGCCATCAATCGTCGTATCGCGAACCGCAGTCGTAACGCTGCCGCTGGCTACTTCTGCCAAGGCTGCAGTCATACGCACTTGGTTTTCTTCAATAGTCTTGCTGCCATCAAAAGCTAGTAGACTGGTCAAACCTTGAGGGATTGTGCGAGTCTCAATAACAGCTGCTGGCTGTTCAATCACTTCGGCTGCTGATTGGGCTGCCATGAAGATGTTTTTATTATTTGGCAAGATAATAATATTACGAGCATTGACTTGCTCCACAGCCTTGATAAAATCTTCTGTTGATGGGTTCATAGTTTGCCCGCCAGAGATGATGTAGTCAACTCCCTGAGCCTTAAAGATTTCAGCCAGACCATCACCAGCCACTACAGCGATAATCGCAAACTCTTTTTCTTGAGCCGGCTTAGCTGAGCGCTCTTCCTTTTCAACCTGCGCTTCGTGCTGGTTGCGCATATTGTCAACCTTGACCTTGACCAGACTACCATACTTGAGACCTTCCTGCATAACCAATCCTGGATCTTCAGTATGGACATGGACTTTGACGATTTCATCATCGTTGACTACCAACAAGGAATCTCCCAAATCGTTGAGGTAGTTGCGGAATTCATCATAATCAAAGTCTTTTACATAGGTTGGTCCTGTCTTAAGAGCCACCATGATTTCTGTACAGTAGCCGTAAGTGATGTCCTCCGTTGCCACATGGCCAGCTACAGACTTATGATGCTCAGCATTGATCATCTCAGACATGGTCGCAGGTGTCGCCACAAAGTCCTCAGAAGCGATGTACTCACCTGTAAGAGCAGACAAGAAGCCTTCGTAGATAAAGACCAACCCTTGACCACCAGAGTCCACAACACCGACTTCTTTCAGAACCGGCAGCATATCCGGTGTCTTAGCCAGAGCAGCCTTAGCTCCTTCAAGAGCTGCTTTCATAACTTCTACAGCATCATTAGTGACTTCAGCTTTCTTCTTGGCTCCGATAGCCGCACCGCGGGAAACAGTCAAAATCGTTCCCTCAACCGGCTTCATAACTGCCTTGTAAGCCACTTCTACACCAGACTGAAAGGCCAGAGCTAGATCTTCACCAGTCAGCTCTTCATGCTCTTTCACACTTTGAGAAAAACCGCGGAAAAGCTGGGAAGTGATAACGCCTGAGTTACCACGCGCACCCATCAAAAGGCCCTTCGCAAAGATACCTGCTGCTTCGCCAACTGTTGAAGCAGACTTGTCCGCCACTTCCTTAGCACCATTTTCAATGGTCATACCCATGTTGGTCCCTGTATCTCCGTCTGGAACTGGGAAGACATTCAAAGAGTTCACATATTCAGCCTGTTTATTTAAGCGAGTAGATGCTGCTTGCACCATTTCTTGGAATAAACTAGTAGTAATATTTGCCACGATTATTCTCCTACGACTTTAATATTTTGGATATAAACATTCACTGCATGGGCAGTAATTCCGAGCTTGTTTTCCAAACTGAATTTAACACGCTCTTGGATGTTTTTGGAAACTTCGCTGATTTTGACTCCATAGCTTAACACAGTGTAGACATCAACTGCGATATCACCTTCATCAGTCGCTTTCACAACCACACCCTTAGCATAGTTTTCTTTTCCTAAAAGGGCTTGAAAATTATCCTTGATTGCGTTTTTGCTGGCCATGCCAACTACACCAAAAATTTCAGTCGCTGCACCGCCGACGATTGTCGCAATCACATCATCAGTCAGCTCAATTTGACCATCTTTTGTATTAATTTTCACAGTCATAATTTGTACCTCAAAAGTATTTTATAGTTTATTCTACCATATTTTATACAGGGTGTAAAAGAGGAAGGGTCTAAATCAACTGTCTAGGCGGAAATTTCAAAGCAAAAAAAGGACGGAAAATTCCATCCTTTTTAAATAAAGATTAAACGCGTTCAACTTTACCTGATTTAAGGGCACGAGCTGAAGCCCAAACTTTTTTAGGTTTACCGTCAATCAAAACAGTAACTTTTTGAAGATTTGGTTTAACAGCGCGTTTTGTTTGGTTCATCGCGTGAGAGCGGTTGTTTCCTGATACAGTCTTACGACCAGTAAAGTAACATACTTTAGCCATTATCGTGTTTCCTCCTATTAGATCTAATATTACGGATGTGCTAGCACCACATACCTTCCTATATTACCAAAAAACTTGACGTTTGACAAGTACATTTGTCCAAACTTTCGAAATTAATCCGTTTTCCTAAACATAGCTAATCTTCAAAGAACCGAAAGCTACGTTGCCTTTGACATAGAGAGTTTTTCTCTTTTCATTGACATTACGAGGATTGTAGACAGAGCCAAAGGCATTATCTACATCCAGCTCTACACGCCAGTCACTGGGCACATAAAGCATCACACTGCCAAAAGACAGATCCACTTCAAAAGTTGCTGAGTCTCCTTCGATAGTCGCATTATCAAAATAAACCGATGCACTGCCAAAAGCACAGTCTAACTTTTCATAGGTGAAGTTATCTGAGTTGATATAGCGCGTGCCACTGCCAAAAGCAATATCATCTTTTGAGGAAGAAGAGGCAGCCGAGAAGATACGCCCCTTAAAAATGCGCTGGGGCTTGAAAATCATATTGAGACCAATACAAGCCAGAATACCACCCAAAACCAAGGTTCCTGTTGAAATAGCTAAAAAGTGGTAAACGGCATTGGCAATAATCAGCGCAATAACTGCCATGATAAGCCCAGTACCAAAGTCTCTTTCTAAGAAATTTTCCAAAGCGAAATAGGCGAACATTGCAACTACTAGCATGGGCCAAATATTAAAATTGAAGGCAGGAATCCCAAAATTCCCCTGCAGCAGAACCCAAGCTGCCAAGACTAGAAAGCCGATTCCAAAAATTGTTTTTTTCATGATAATTACCTCACTTCACTTAACTTTTCTTTTACTAACTGATAATAATGCCTAGACACATGCACCTGTTTATGGGTATTGTAAAACTGGACGGTGCTCGTTCCTGAAAAGGACTTGTCCAAAGCATAGATTGCCTTGATATTGGCAATGGTGGACTTAGAAATCCGACAGAAATAGCGGGGCAGAATCTCTTCTAACTCGTAGAGTTTTAGCTTGACCTCATAAGCATCATTGCGGGCATGGGCAAAAATCTTGCTGCCGTCCGTCTCGAAAAAGAGAATGTCCGCTAAATCAAGAAAGTACTCACTGCTTTCCTTATAGAAAAGAATGGACGGAGTCGCCGTTTCTTCCAGAGCTTCTTGGATCCGCTGAATCCGCTCATCCAGCCGCGAAACTTTTATCACCATTTCTGTTTCATCCAAACTCTGATCTAATTCAATCCGAATGTTCATACGCTCTCCTTTCCATCTGCTTATATTTATTATAACAAGAAACTCCCGAGAAACAAGACCTTTTCAGTAAGTGGTTAAATTTGACCAGTAAGTGGTTTATAAGAGATGATAGAAAACATACCTGTCCTATACAATTAAAAAAATATAGTAAGAACAAAGAAAAAAAGAAGCCTTTAAGCTTCCAAATTAAGATGCCGATTGCAGGGATCGAACCTGTGACCTACGCGTTACGAGTGCGTTGCTCTACCAACTGAGCTAAATCGGCGCCTTTTCCCCTTTATTTTAGCATCTTGAGCTTTTTTGTCAAGGGAAAATTTCACAATTTTTTAACCCAAATCAAACAAGGGTTGCTTTTATCCCAAAGTTCAGGAAAGATTTCTAACTTTTTAAAGCCCTGAGCCTGATAAAAAGCGTTAGTCCTGTCGTAAGTAGGATAATGACCTGGTGCTACCGTTTTTACTTGCAGATAGGATGCTTTTTGACGAGCAGATTTTTCTAAAACTTCTAGAAGTTGACTGCCAATTCCCGCTCTATGATAGAATTTTTTAACAGCTAGGCAGTCAATCTCAGCACAATCTTCACTAGAGTATGATAAGCTTACAAAGCCAGCCAAATCACTCTCCTGATAGGCAGCCCAAACTTGCAAATCCTTGGCTCCTTCAATGTAAGCTCGTGTACTTTCAGGTATTCCAAACCATTCTGGTAGATCCTTCAAAACTTCGCTAACCACTATCATCTTTTGTTTTTCTTCCTTCACTTCTTCAATTACTATCATCTGAAAATCCTTTCTTGATTTAAGCTTTAGGACTAAACATATGTTCTATCTTACGAACCCGCACTCTCGTAGGCGTCTAAGCCTCTGTCCCATAGTTTCAAAGAAATGACAAAGAAGATAAGAGAAGTCAGAATCAAACCACCAATGTTAAAGAGTCCATTCTTTTCCTGCAAGAAATAACTAGCGGGATAGTAGGCCGTAAAGGCGAAAGGCACGATAAAACTAATCAACCAACGGATAAGCGAATGGTAAATCGAAATCGGATACTTGGCAAAATCATTGAACATATAGAAAATGTAGATCATAGCTCCTGATTGCTTGGTCCAAAAAGCAATACTAGCTGTCGCTATTTTTAAGGAAGTATAAATCAAGGTCGTAAAAGGAATACAGATCAGAAAAATCAGGAATTTGGGAAGAGTCCAAGCAATGCTAGTTACTGTTGTCGCTAATAAAATTCCACCTACCAAGAGTTCGCCCAAGGCATCAATCTGAAAGGTCTCGACTAGGATGTGAAAGAGAGGGTTGATAGGACGAGTCAGGTATTTGTCAAACTCTCCCTTTCGCACCAAGCGTTGTCCCAGTGCCCAGAGATTGTCAAAAAAGAGATGGTCCAGTCCCTTGGGAATCAAGGAAAAACCATAGATAAAGGCAATCTCCTGAAAGGTCCAGCCTTCCAAGGAAGGGATGTGTTGGAAGAGCACGTTGAGAAACAAGAGGTTCAAGCCTTGGGTCAAGAAGACACCTAAAACACCAACCACAAAATCGACCTTGTATTCCATGATTTGCTTGATGTATTGTCTGATAAAAATCAGATGCATGCGCTGATATTTTTTCATACTAACCTCCTTGAATGGTGATAAATGACTGGACTTTTTTCCAAATCAACTGAGACAAGCCCACCATCACTAAAAGCCAAAACAACTGCAGGAAAAGAGCCTGAAGAATCTGACTGGCATCGTATTTTCCAACCATAATCATAACCGGAGTGTAAATCAAGGATGAAAAAGGCAAGAAGGACAGAACATCTGAAACTACCTTGGGAAAGAAAGCCAAGGGAATCAAACTTCCCGACATAAAGGAAATCAGAGAATTCTTGAGCAGATTAGAGCCCCATAGATTTTTAAACACAAAAGCTGAAAATCCAAAGCAGATATTAAAGAAAAAGTTGATCAGATAGGCTAGCGTTAAGCTAAAGAGATAAATCAAGGTTAGTCCTAAAACTTCTAAAATGCCTTGCCCAGAAAGGATTTTAATCAAGATAATGACACTTAAAAATGGAAGTCCTACACTGACAAAAATCAACCATTTTGAACCAAGCTCGGTGAAGAGATATGAGGCCGCAAAATGCACCGGTCTCAGCAAGCGCATGATAATGGATCCGTCCTTGACCTCCTCTCCAATCATAAAGGAAGAATCAGACCTAGTCAAAAGATTAGTCACAAAACTCATGATGATGTAGAGGGTGATATCCGCCATACTGAAGCCCTGAATCAAAGACTCTTGCGACGAATCGAAGACTGCCTTCCAAAGATAAAAAGCAACAAAAGCCCCCATGACATCGCCAATCCGATAGAGAATAAAGTTGACTCGATAGGTAATCAACTCCTGAATCCCTGCATTGATAAAGGGTTTATAACGTCTCCACAATTTGACCATCTTAGAGCTCCTTTCGGTAGAAGCGACGGATAATATCCTCAATATCCGTATCCACCATCTTCAAATCACGGATTTCAAAATCAGACAAGGTTTGCTTGATAATATCTGCCGTCTGGTAGCGGGAACTATCGAATTCAATGTTAAGGCTATTCCCTTGTCTATCAATAGTCATATCAGGCAAGCCTTCATAGTGAGAAAGGAGATGACTTTGACCTGGTACCAGTTCAAAAGAAAGAGTCTTCATCTTGCCAAAGGTTTCCTTAAGCTGGCTAACCGTTCCATCAAAAATCTCCTGCCCCTTGTCAATCATGAAAATCCGATCACAGAGTTGCTCAATATCACTCAGGTCGTGAGTGGTCAAGAGAATGGTTGTTTCTTCCTCCTGATTGATCTGGGTGATGGCGCGACGAATGTTGTCCTTGACCGAAACGTCCAAACCAATGGTCGGCTCATCTAAAAAGAGAACTTTAGGATTGTGGAGCAAGGAAGCCGCAATATCCGCCCGCATCCGTTGCCCCAGTGAAAGAGTGCGCACGGGGTCTTTGATAAAGTCCTTCAAATCCAAAACCTCATTCAAAAAGTCCATGCGCTTGTGAAAGAGCGAGTCCGGCACATCGTATATCTCTTTCAAGACCGTGTAAGTCTCTTGCAGAGCCAAATCCCACCACAGCTGGGTGCGTTGCCCAAAGACTACTCCAATATCCTTGACATAGTCTTGGCGATTGTCCTGCGGAATCTTGCCGTTAATTCGACAAAAACCAGATGTCGGCTTCAAAATCCCTGTCAGCATTTTAATGGTTGTTGACTTCCCAGCACCATTGGCACCGATAAAGCCTAAGATCTGCCCCTTGGGAACCTCAAAGGTTAAATTCTTGACCGCTTCAAAGGTCTGCTTTTCGGGATGAATAAAGGAGCGCAAAGCCCCCTTCAATCCTGGTTCCTTAACTGTCTTCACAAAATTTTTCTGAAGATTCTCTACTTCTATCATTGCCATACGTTTCTCAACATCCTATCATTAATTCATATTACAAACCATTTCCCTACCTAACTCAGGAAAATAGAATCTCATCTCCTCACTATACTACCACTTTTACTTCCAAACGAACATAGGAAATTCAAAAATAATTATCATATTTTATCACACACCAAAAAACCCACCCAATGGGCAGGTTTCTGTTTTGTAGTCTTCAGCTAGATTAAGCTTTACCTTCTGAACATAGTTGATTAACTCTCTTAATCATTTCTTCTAAACTTACGTTCTTCAATTGTCCTTTAATGACAAGTTCTGTAATCTTCTCACACCCAAACTCAAAAAAAACTATGACAGCTAGGCTAGCAATCTTCCTCCACCTTATTATGCCAAAAAGATTGACTACGCTTAATTGAAAGAAGGAAATTCGATACTTTTTGAATTAATCTAACACTATATTTATTATTTATATTTCCTTTTACTGATTTTCTTTCTATCACTAAGAAAAATTTCCTTGCTTTTTTTCTCATTTAATGGTTTATTCTTGAGTTCCAATATCCATGATAATAGAATAGGTATTAATATCGAACCTGATAAGAATTCTAAAACTGCTGTACTTTCTATATTCATTTTAGCAATTGGATAAATTCTATTGAAAGTAACCAAAAACATTATTGAGAAAACGAAAGACAATCGAAAGAAAAATACAGTAACTTTTCTATCAGACCAGTTAGATATGACTGATATAATTTTTCCACTTAAAATTACAAATTTATACACTATCATTGTAATATAAAAAAGTATACTAATAATAATTCTATAAAAAAAGTAAGTAAGTAATATTATAACATCCAAAGAGATTAATAAGGGTACGAAAAAGAATAAACCATATTTACTATTTTTATTTTTTTCTATAAAACTGATTGAAAAAAATGCTTTTGATTTAGAGTTATCATATAAATACTTAATCCAATTAAATATAGTTTTGGATTTATCCCCCAAAGAGTATCGCACCACTTTAGTAAAGATTTTTAAAAAGACTCGTCCAAATTCGAAAATTAAAATCCCAGTAAACAATAAATATATTATTGAAATGAAAAATAGAAAGATTAGTAAAAGAATGCCAGATATATTACTATTAGGGATAGCGTCAATTTGTTTTATCAAAAATTCTGGAATCCTGTGCAACTCTGTATACGAAATAAAGACAACTATCGATACTATTGATTGCCATTCTGAAAGAGAAAGTACATTACCACTAGGGCTTTTTAAAATTTCCTTAAGCTTTACAGAGGAATGAATATTATCATTTATCCGTTCTAACCAATATAACAAACTTAAACAGGAGACTAAAAAATAATTTTTTATAATTACCTGCCAAAAAATTATTAATACAAAAATTACGATAGCCAAGGACCAAATAATATTCTTTAGCCAAATCTCCCAAGTATTGCTCTTATCCGATACTGAGCTTGCATTATTATCTTTCGGAAAGTACAAAAAAGTTTTACTTAAAATAGGTATGACACCCAAAATGATTCCCCAGTTTAAGAACTGTTTTATGAACATATAATATTGCATTTGTTATTTAATTAACCCTTTACCGAGATTTCTATAATTATACTGAATTAAATTACAATAAGCAAATCTAGGCATTTCTTTTCGTAAATCTGTTTTTTATTGTAACTAACATTTATTTAATATAGCGTCTAAAAAGACTTGTATACAATATTTCTATAATAGTATGCTAATATAATACAGACATTATTTTCTACTGAGAAAACAAAATATGGTATCCCCATTACTCATTATATTAGGTGATAAGCAAAGAAAAAAGGTTTATCCAAATCGGATAAACCCTGTTATATCAAGCATTTACAAGCTTATTAAGCTTTACCTTCTGAACCGAATACGTCGATACGTTCTTCAACTGATGCTTGGATAGCTTTTACACCGTCAGCCAAGAATTTACGTGGGTCGAAGAGTTTCTTCTTGTCGTATTCTGCTTCGTTTGCTTCGTAGTCGCGAGCAAATTTACGAGTTGCGTTAGCGAATGCGATTTGGCATTCAGTGTTAACGTTAACTTTCGCAACACCAAGTTTGATAGCTGCTTGGATTTGGTCATCAGGAATACCTGAACCACCGTGCAATACGATTGGGAAGCCTGGAAGAGCTTCTGTCAATTTCTTCAAGTGGTCAAGGTCAAGACCTTCCCAGTTTGCCGGGTATGGACCGTGGATGTTACCGATACCAGCTGCCAAGAAGTCGATTCCGGTTTCAACCATTGCTTTAGCGTCTTCGATTGGAGCCAATTCACCTTTACCGATGATACCGTCTTCTTCACCACCGATAGTACCAACTTCAGCTTCTACTGAGATACCTTTAGCGTGTGCTTTTTCAACAACGTCTTTAGCCAATTTAAGGTTTTCTTCTACTGGAAGGTGTGAACCATCAAACATGATAGAAGTGTAACCAACTTCAATACACTCAAGTGCATCTTCGTAGTGACCATGGTCCAAGTGAATCGCAACTGGTACAGTGATGCCCATTGATTCTACAAGGTTAGCGATCAAGTTACGAGCAACTTTGTAGCCACCCATGTATTTAGCAGCACCCATTGAAGTTTGGATAAGCACTGGTGCTTTCTTTGCTTCTGCCGCACGCAGGATAGCTTGAGTCCACTCAAGGTTGTTTGTGTTGAATCCACCAACTGCGTAACCATTGTCACGAGCTGCTTGGACAAATTTTTCTGCTGAAACGATTGCCATTCTTATCAGGCCTCCTCTTATTTTTTGTGGTTAAACCACTTACATTGTTTATTTTATCAC
Source organism: Streptococcus sanguinis (assembly GCF_013343115.1). Taxonomy (NCBI): domain Bacteria; kingdom Bacillati; phylum Bacillota; class Bacilli; order Lactobacillales; family Streptococcaceae; genus Streptococcus; species Streptococcus sanguinis. The sequence continues at coordinate 173,770 of NZ_CP054570.1, read as the reverse complement.
TTTTTCACTAAAATTGCTAGTTTTTCCTGAAATTTTAAAGAATTGCAGGGAGACACTCAGCCTTTTTAAGCGTCTCTATCGCAAAAAGAAAAAGCTGACCGAAGTCAGCTTACTTGATGCGGAGAGAGGGACTTGAACCCTCACGACCTAAAGCGGTCACAGGATCCTTAGTCCTGCGCGTCTGCCAATTCCGCCATCCCCGCGATTGAGTACCTTACTAGTATAACAGGACAGCTAAGGCTTGTCAAGAAAATTTTTTAGTTTATTTCAAAAAATCAACTTTCTACTCAATCAGTAAAATTGGGAAATCTAAGCGAAAATGAAGCTAAGGCAGGAACACAGAAAACTCAGTGCTGCTGAGTCGCAATAAAGACAGCCACCGTTTGGTCGGGATCGTATTTTTCAAAGTCAATAGTATAATCTCGATGAAGCTCACCTGTTTCTTCTGCCTGCCAAATCCTCTGCCAAGCATGAAGAATCGCTTGAGGATCCTCCTTATCAGCCTCAAATACTTGATAGGTCTGCTCGGATGTGTCAAAATCATAGACTTCCCCATCTGTCAAACGGCAGATAGAGAGACTATAGTCTCCTTTGTAATCACTAGCATAGTCATGATAGACAGCATAAACCGGTTCCCCTTGGGCAAAAGCTTCTTTCACAGCTCCCTCTTGTTCCTGCCAGAGAGCTTGGATTTTTTCTACACAATGCTCATCTTGAAAATTATTAGTACGAATACTAGCTAAAATGTTTAGAAACATCTTCTTCCCTCCTTTTGCTTTCATTATAACATTTCTCTAGAAAAATCGCTTATCCTAGAAAAAGCAGGTCTATCTCTCCGAGCTCTTTTCTACCGCTGCCGTGACAAAGGCTGTATAAAGACCTTCAGGTCGGTTCGGGCGGCTGGAAAGCTCTGGGTGATACTGACAAGCAACGAAGAATTTGTTTTCTGGGATTTCCACTATTTCGACCAAGCGATTGTCTGGTGAAACTCCTGAAAATGTAAATCCGGCTGACTCAAACTGCTCGCGAAAATCATTGTTAAACTCATAGCGATGACGGTGACGGCGCTGCACGACTTCTTGATAGTCGTAAGCCGCTGCTGCCTTAGAGCCACTCTTAAGCTTAGAAGGATAGAGCCCCAATCTCAGCGTTCCACCCAAGTCTTCTACATCAATCTGATCACGCATGAGGTCAATGATTGGATATGGTGTGTCTGGATTAAGCTCCGCTGAGTTGGCATCTGCCAATCCTAGGACATGACGGGCGAATTCGACACAGGTTAACTGCATGCCCAAGCAAATTCCCAACATAGGCACATCCTGCTCACGCGCATATCGGATTGCCTGAATTTTCCCCTCAGTTCCTCTCTGACCAAAGCCGCCCGGAACGATAATCCCATCCGCATTTCCAAGAAGCTCTACGGCGTTTTCGGCTGTTATCTGATTCGCATCAATCCAGTCAATCTTAACTTCCGCATCATTGGCATAGCCGGCATGCTTGAGCGCTTCAACAACTGAAATATAGGCATCTGGCAACTCGACATACTTGCCGACCAGAGCAATATGGACCTGCTTTTTCAGGTTCATCACTTTCTCTACCATGGCTGACCACTCTGTCATATCCGCTGCTGGCACATCCAGCTTCAGATGGTCACAGACGATTTGGTCCATCTTTTGCGCCTGCAAATTGAGAGGAATTTGGTAAAGATGCTCCACATCTAGCGACTCAATGACCGCCTCCGGCGCCACATCACAGAATTGAGCTAGTTTGTTTTTGATATTTTGTCCAGCTGGCTTCTCTGTGCGGATGACCAGCATATTAGGCTGAATCCCCAGACCTCGCAGCTCTTTGACAGAATGCTGAGTCGGCTTGGTCTTCATTTCGCCAGCTGCCTTGAGATAGGGCAGGAGGGTCGTATGGATATACATGACATTGTCTGCTCCGACATCCGCCTTCATCTGACGCAAAGCTTCTAAGAAAGGAAGAGACTCGATGTCGCCCACTGTACCTCCGACCTCGGTGATAATCACATCCGAGTCCGTCGTCCGTGCAGCCCGCTTGATCTTGTCCTTGAGAGCATCCGTAATATGCGGAATGACTTGGACCGTCGCTCCCAGATACTCACCTTTACGCTCCTTGCGCAGGACTTCGCTATAGATCTTACCAGTGGTGACATTGGAGTATTTATTGAGATTGATGTCAATAAAACGCTCATAGTGCCCCAGATCCAGATCCGTCTCGGCTCCATCATCTGTCACAAACACCTCCCCATGCTGGTAAGGGCTCATGGTTCCGGGATCAATATTGATATAAGGGTCAAATTTCTGAATCGTAACTTTGAGACCTCGATTCTTCAAAAGGCGGCCCAAGCTAGCTGCCACAATTCCTTTCCCGATAGAAGAAACTACACCACCGGTGACAAAAATATATTTAGTTGACATACGTGCTCCTTTTCATAAAACAATTCGTTCCAGCAAGCATCACAGTTGCTGGAAACTTAGCCATAGGAGGATTTTCCATAATCTGTCCGAAAAAGAAAAATAGCTCCCTGGAAACAGGAAGCTCTGACCTCTAAAAGAGGTGCCCGAACAGTATGATATCGCAAACCTAAAAAATTGTCAAATGATTTCATTCGGTTTTCATCCATTTTCACTAATACTGATGACATGTGTTTCGAATTCTACATCAGGCATGCACTCTGCTAAATCGTGACGGATTTCTTTCAAGACTTCCGACTCCTTACCTTAAAAATCTTCATACTACTTCTCACCATTCTGATAAGAATTCTGCCTGCCGATTATCATCCCTGATTTTTTTAACCTTTTGAATAAATAAAAATCTAATAATAAAGTACAGGGCATTCAAGATGACAAACATATAAACAAAGGTAATCCAGTTGAGCTGGAATGGCATATAATCCCCTGTCTGAAGAGAAGTCATAATCTGGATATTCCTTGCAGCATAGATGGCCACAGGCAGAGTGAGCAAGAAAAGTAGATTGCTGATCACAATGTAGGGGTTAAGCAGGATACGATAAACCTCTCTCTCCTCATATCCTAGTAAATCAAACATCAATAGAGTCTTCATATTACCATTCAAACCGATAAACACTGCTAGGTAAATCAATAAACATCCCGTTATGACACCGATACTTTGGTTGATAATAGCACTTGCTTTGTTAGAAGTTTGACTTCTTTGAACAGCTGATAATTTTTCCTCTAGGGAGCGAACTTTTCCTTCACCTTTTTCTTGAGGCTTATTGGTCAATCTACCATTAAAAATATCATTAGTCTCATCTACCATGGCGGATGCTTGGTCTTTGGGAATATATATTGTCTTTAAATCAGCATTCTCCGCAAATCCAGCTATCTTTATCTGATGTTGCTTTCCCTTTACTCTTAGCTCTAGAGTATCCCCAACTTTAAGACCATAATTCTCTCGCAATTCAGGATTTACAAAGACACCTTGTGTGGGATCTAGAATTTCTCCCTTACTGTCAATCAGCTGAAACAAGTCATTTTGGTTGGTAAATGCAAGGGCATGATAAGCTATAGCTTCGCCTTTTATCATTAGCTCAACATCGTATCTCAGATAGGTTACAGAATCTGAAGCTGACCCAGCCTCCTCCTTTCGATAGTTATCATAGCTGATATCATAAGAATAGTTCCGGCCTTCCTTCTGAGATTCAAGGATTTTAGAGGAGCTAAAAGTAAGAGACAGGCTTAAGACGAACATGATGCTAAACGTAACGATAGCAATCAACAAGAGCCCCAAGGTGCTAAAATGATTTAAAGTCAGCTTAAATTTGAATTTATGCTTCATCGGCAGCTTTTGAATCAGCTTCTCTATCAAACCAGGACGGATGCTTTTCCCGTCTGTCTGTTTCATCATTAGAGCAAGGTCTGTCTTTCTCACTGTCAGTCCTGCCAGATAAGTAAGAGCTCCTAAGAAAAGACTTAGGAAGAGGGTTCCCGTCATAACCGACTGCAGAGAAAGTCCTTTACTCAACCCTTGAACGAGATAGGTCTGGCTATTAGCAGAAAGGAGGATATCGGATCCCCAGAAGCCCAAGACTAAGCCAATCAAGGAACTGATTAAGGATAAACCGCAGATTAATAGGGCATAGCTTGCCAGCACACTGGAGAAAGAAAAGCCGAGGGACATCAGCTGGGCTAGCTGTACTCGATTTCTTTGAAGCGTCCCTCTGATGAATAAGGATAAAATGAGGGAGAAAATGGCTACCATGGCGACAGTAATGTTTCGAATCAAGACCTGATTGCTTTTCAATGCTGTAAGATAATCTGACTCATTACCTGATAATTGCTCTCCACCTAAACGAAGTAAATTAGCATCAATGGCAAAATGAACGAAGAAGAACATAAAGGAAATGAAGATTAAAATCAGAGATAGAATGGACACCATGGTCCTCTTAGCAAAAAAGTCTCTGGATAGATATTTAAATAGCAAATCCATATTAAATCTCCCAACTCATTTGATTCGGCGACAGCTTCTCCATATTCATGTCGTCCCTAACAATACGGCCATCTTCCAAGAGCAGTATTCGGTCAGCTGTTCTAGCAATTTCTCGATTATGTGTCGTAAAAAGGATACTGGTTCCGTAGGTTTGCTTGATAGCATGCAATAAAACAATAATGTTCTTACTATTTTCGCTGTCCAGAGCGCCTGTCGCCTCATCACAAAACAAAATAGTTGGTTTCTTTATAACAGCTCTGGCAAGGCAGACTCTCTGCTGCTCACCGCCCGACAGCTGATGAGGATATTTGTTCAAAAGCTTCTCAATTCCCAGTAGTGAAGCCAACTCTTCTAAGTCTGCTGCCTCAGCGGCATACTTGCTGCCCAACTGAATATTCTCCTCAACTGTTAGATTAGGAATTAGCATATAGTGCTGAAAGACCAAACCAATGTCTTCTCTCCTAAACTTGGCCACTGCTGATTTGCTTAGCTGACCTATCTCCTTTCCTTTATATAAGACCTGTCCTGAACTTGGTTTCAGTAGAGAAGATAGGATATTAAGCATCGTTGACTTTCCTGAGCCACTGTGACCCAAAATTGCTACAAACTGCCTCTGATCAATTTTTAGATCCGTATTCTGCAGGACATACTCATCCTCATATTTTTTGCTGATTGATTTAGCTTCTAATAGTGTTTCTGTCATCGCACGCTCCTTTTTCTTTGTTTATTATACCATTTTTTATTGAGTAATGTCTCCTATTTTCAGAAAAGCAAACTATAATCAATTCCCACCTTTCTCATTTTTTCAACCACGACTCTGACAAAAGAAATCGAAAAGCACTCAAAAAAGCTCCCTGAAAACAGGAAGCTGATAGTCAGTGAGAATCAAAATTGGAAAGCCTATTCCAGTTAATTTTCCTCAATACTGATGACATGTGTTTCAAATTCTAAATCAGGCATGCACTCTGCTAAATCGTGTCGGATTCGCTCCAAGGCTGCCAGACGCATTTCGACAGAGGTATTGGCATTCCCCTGAATGATGAAAATGGCATCCTTGGTCTCCTCATCAAACTTATAATACTCGCTGTCACGTACATCCAACCAAGCCAAAATGCCTTTGGCATCCCGATAGACATAGTCCGTCTTGGCAACATGCTTCTCCTTGGACAAAATAGGCAGAAAAACATCTTCCTTTTGGCTTACAGTGAATTCTATCTGACCATCAATCTTATCAAAATCATGCCCTCCAATAGCCAGTAGAGAATGCAGGGCTTCGACATTATAAATATCAATAATGCTATTAATATGAGGGAGCGAGCCTCGGTGCTGGATATTGCGAATCAGAGCAGGAACCGTCGGAGGATTTTTCTTGACACTGCGACCTACGCGCTGGAGTATGTCTATATAACCTTGAACTACTGGCGACTCAAGCACCTCATCCAAGTCACAGGCCAGAGCCCAGTCTTCCATTTCCTTTTTCTTTTTTAGAAACGAGGGAGACAGTTCTGCATGCGGATTAACATTCTTGGCAATCCCGATAGCAACACTTTTTATGCCTAGTTCACCTAGACTCTTATCAATGACAAATTTCATAGCAGTCTTCCTCCATCTATTCTTTATTAAATTTTATTAGTATTCTACACCTTCCGAACTTATATTTCAAGGAATATTAAAAGAAACAAGGGTTTTCATCCCTTGCTTCTTTTGGTTGATTTATTCTTCCTCTTCGGTCTCCGAGTCTTCGTCAGAGTAGTCGTCATCTTCTTCGTTGAGTTCGACTTCTTCACCTAGATCATCTGGAGCGATTTCGTTGATTTCTGCATCATAAGCTTCCACTTCATTCTTCTCATCGTCTGGATTTTCCTCATCGTATGAGAGAGCTGGATCTGCTTCGTAGCCGTCCTCATCTTCTGGATCGTCATCGCTGTAGTCAATGGCATCCTCGTCGCCATCCATAAAGGCATTGACGCGTTTCTTCTTGCGTTTCTTAGGTGCGTCATCCTCATCAGTCTCTTCCAAGGCGATGATTTCTTCATCCACTTCGTCGATGGCATACCATGAACGCAGACCCCATTTATTATCCCCCAGCGGAATAAAGCTGCCGTCTACATTGAGTTCTGTGTAGAATAAAGGCAGAGCATCGCGAATCTCACTGTTTGATTTTTCCAGGTAGTTTTGAATTTCATTGACCAGATCATTAAAATACATCTCATGATCGCGGCCGCGGGCTTCCAAAATGGCACGCGCCACTTCAATCATAGAAAGCTCACTTTTTTCCTGTCCAGCAAATACTTCTAATTCCAAGGCTTTTCTCCTTTTTTGTCTTTCCTTACTATTTTACGCTAATTTCCAAAAATAGTCAAAGGGTTACCATTTATATTTTAAGTTAAAATTTTTCAAATTCCTAAAAAAACGAATCTAAGCAAATCAACTACAGCATGGGCTATTATGGCGCTGTAGAGCCCCTGTTTCCGAAGCAAAAAAGCAAAAGGCAAGCCGAAAACAAGACTAAGAATAACGACGCTTCCTATATCAAATTTTTCCAAACTAAAGTGAATCAGAGTATGAGGCAAGGTCAGAATACCATAAACTAGCATATTCTCCATTTTTGAAAAAGTATCTTTTTTAGTCAGATAAAAGATAATAGCAAAGAAAAATAGTCTAAAAGCCACTTCTTCAAATACACCTGCGCGGAGAGCATCTAGGACAGCCTGAATAGGAAAAGAGCCTGGTAGACTGATAGGCTTGTGGGCCGAAGCGAGATTTAAAAACCCCAGCACAAATCCCACAAGAAGTCCCAAAATCAAAGCAAGAGCTGCTTGTTTCGGACTATCAAGTTTTAAAAGAGTGCTGAATTTTTCCTTTTCCTTCAATAAAAGACTGCTAGCCAGATAAGTCAGGACAGTCAAAGCAGCAAAAATAGGATTCGAGAAGACCGCTAAAAATCCCAGAATAATAGCTGTTATCCAGTCCCTTTTTGAAAGTTTGCGGTAGTTCTTAGCAATTACGGTCATGGCAATGCCAGCTAATAAAAGGAGCCAAAAAAGCCCTGTATTATGAAATAAAAGATTGACTATTAGCCAATAGAAAATAAAAAAGATAAGAAGCAAGCTTAGCTTCAGATAAGATTTTTTACTGCTTTTCATGCTCGACCTCCTTCACGAGTTCTATGGACTAGCGACAGAGCCAGCTTTCCTTTCAACTATATACTATTATTATAGCAGATTTGCCTCTTGTTTTCTAAAAAAAGGAGGCAAGAATCATATCTTGCCTCTTTCATCTTTATTTCACTTTCGCAGTGCTTGTAATCACTTCAACAGCTTTCTTGATAGCAATGTCGTGTTTCAGCATATCTTCTGAAAGCAATTGGCGAACACGTTCCACTTCCATGTTGTAGTCTGTAGCCAATGAAGTTACTTCTGCTTCGATTTCTTCTGCGCTAGCTTCAAAACCTTCTGCCTTAGCAACAGCTTCTACGACAAGGTTTGTCTTAGTGCGTGACTCAGCATCTGCTTCGTATTGCTTGTGTAGGTCTTCCTGAGTAGTACCAGTGATTTGGAAGTACATGTCAGGTGAGATTCCTTGGCGCTGCATATTGCCCAAGAATTCATTAACAGCGCGGTGTACTTCTTCGTGGACCATTTCTGCTGGCAAGTCAACGATTTCAGCATTTGCTACTGCTTGATCAATAGCTGCTGCTTCTATCGCATCCTTATAAGCTGTTTCCTTAGCTTCTGACAGTTCTTTGCGGTACTTTTCTTTCAGCTCGTCAAGAGTTTCCACTTCTTCGTCGATATCTTTTGCAAGTTCATCGTCCAATGCTGGAACTTCTTTTTCTTTAACTTCGTGAATAGTTGTTACAAACTTAGCTTCCTTGCCTGCCAAGTCTTCTGCTTGGTAGTCTTCTGGGAAGGTTACGACAACATCCACTGTTTCACCCGCACTGTGGCCAACCAACTGCCCTTCAAATCCTGGGATGAATTGGCCGCTGCCCAAGCCAAGCGAGAAGTTGTCACCCTTGCCGCCGTCAAATTCAACACCGTCAACAGATCCAACAAAGTCAATCACAACTGTATCACCGTCAGCTGCTGGACCTTCTTTGAGAACCAACTCAGCCAAGTTGTTACGCTCACGCTCAATGCGCTCATCTACTTCAGCGTCAGTCACTTCTTTAGTAGCTTCAACAGTTACTTCCAAGTCTTTGTAAGCACCCAGCTTAACTTCTGGCTTAGTGACTACTTCAGCTTTGATGACCCAGTCTTGACCTTTTTCCATAGACTCAACATCAAACTGAGGCTGAGCAACTACTTCGATACCTGCCTCTTTGACAGCCGCTTCGTATGCTTCTGGAAGAAGAGCGTTCAAAGCATCTTGGTAGAGGGCTTCTTCACCAAAACGTTGGTTGAAGATAGCACGTGGAAGGCGGCCTTTACGGAAACCTGGTACAGCAATATCTTTTTTTACTGACTTAAATACACGGTCCAAGGCTGGCTTGATTTTCTCTTGACTGATGCTAAAAGTCAAAAGACCGCGATTTGTTTCTTTGTTTTCAAATGATACAGACATTCTGTCATTTCTCCTTAAAATTTATTGAATACAACCCATTATAGCATAATTAGAGTTTTTTTCAAAATTATTTTTCCTTTTATCCCTTCCTAATCTTATCCTCTGTATAGGCCGATCTGGCGCCGCCAATTAGCTTGGGACGACTGGCTAAAGCTGTGACATGGGCAGCTCCCAATTCCTTGAGAATCGGTCGAATAGGAATCTGCACATGCTTGACATGCATACCGATAGCAGTATCGCCAATATCCAGCCCTGCCTGAGCGACAATGAACTCTATCTCAACAGGATCCTTCATGTATTGAAAAGCCGCTAGCTGACCGCTGCCTCCAGCATGAAGAGTAGGCAGAACATTAACAATTCCCAAATCCTTCTTGTTCGCCAAGGCTCTTTCGACTACGAGGGCGCGATTGAGATGCTCACATCCCTGAACTGCTAGAAAGATCCCCTTCTCTTCTAAGATATCCAGTATGGTTTTGACAATGACCTGTCCGACTTCCAGACTAGAATTCTGACCGATATGGCCTCCGACAACCTCACTAGAGGATAAACCCAAAACAAAAATATCTCCCTCAACCAAGGCAGCCTTGTCCAAAACATCTAGAACAATCTGACGAGTGTCTGCTCCAATCTTAGCTAAGTCCATGTCTCACCTCGTTTATTTCACTGCGACTGCCTTTTTCAAACTCTCCGGGAAAGCTTTGTAAAGAGCAAATCCAACTGCTAAACCAAATGCATTCTGCATAAAATTACTTGAGATTTCGGCTAGGGCAGCCCCGACACCATTCATAATACTACCAAAGAGGGCATAGCCACCGACCATAGCTACTGCAGCCAAGACCAGACCAAGATAGCGACTCTTGCCCTCAAAGCCAGCAAAAAACCCTTGAAGTCCGTGGCAAATAAGACTGAAAATCATCCATTGGGGATAGCCGGCAATCATATCAATCAAAAAGCCTGAAAGGCCTCCGACAATAGCCGCTTCCTTGCGGCCAAAGTAGAAAGCTGTAAAATAAATCCCTGCATCCAGCAGCGTCAAAAAGCCTGTCGGAGTTGGGATTTTTAAAAAATTTCCCAAAACCACAGACAGTGCTGTGATGAAAGCTAAGATAACTAATTTTTTAACTTGATGATTTCTCATACTGAACTACCCCATATTGATCTGAGCGCTGAATCGCTCGGTAAACAAAATCTTTAGAAATTTGAACTGCTGCAAGCGGAGACTTGCCTAGAAGCAGCTGACTGGCAATGCTGGAAGCAAATGTGCAACCCGCTCCGGTATTGTTGCTCGCCAGCACTGGCGATTCCATGACCTCAAAATCGCGTCCGTCATAGTAAACATCCACCGCTCGCTCCTTGCTTAAGCGATTGCCGCCCTTAATCACCACATGCTTAGCTCCCAAATCATAGAGCTCCTTGGCTACAGCCCGCATATCCTCCAGAGTTTTGATTTCTTTTTGGGTCAATAGCTGAGCTTCTGCCAGATTTGGCGTGATGATGCTGACATAAGGGAAAAACTTGATGATTTCTTCTCTAAGTGCACTGACTTCCAAGTCATGATTTTCCTTGCAGACCAGAACAGGATCCAGAACTACTGGTATATCCGCATGCTGCTTGACAAAAGCCAATGCCTGCTCTGCTATTTCCAGATTGGGTAAAAGTCCTATCTTAATAGCAGAAAAAGGAACATCCTTGAGACTAGCTAACTGCTGGGAAAAAATCTCTTCCTCAATTGGAATGACCTCAAATCCCTTGGTAGTCATCGCCGTCAGGCAAGTCACAGCTACGAAACCATGCAAACCGTTGACTGTATAGGTAGCCAAATCAGCGTGCAGTCCGCCGCCGCTGAAAATATCATTGCCCGAAAGGGCTAAAATCAACTTATTCTTCATAACGAATCTCCTTTAGATAGAGGCCGTTTGGACCAGCTGTTGGTCCTGCCAGATGGCGATCTTTCTCCGCTAAAATCCTCTGAACTTGCTCCACCGGCATGCGCTTGTTGCCAATCTTGAGCAAGGTACCGACCATATTGCGGATTTGCTTGTAGAGAAAACCATTGCCCAAAAAAGTAAAGACTAGAAAATTCCGCTCTGCATCATAGCGAACCTTAGCCTCGGTGATGGTCCGAACCTTGTCTTCCACACTGGTCCCAGAAGCTGTAAAGCCTGTAAAATCATGCGTCCCCTCCAGCTGAGCAATCGCTTCTTCTATCAGACCCAGCTCCAAAGGATATGGATAATGCGTGGCATAATGGCGCATCATAGGATTTTTAGGCCGGCCGATGTCCACCAAAAATTCATAGGTTTTGCTGTGCTTATTGTAGCGAGAATGAAAATCGTCCGACACCTGCTCCACACTGATAAAATCAATATCTTCCGGCGTCTGGGTATCCAAGGCGAAACGCAATTTCTCTTCATCCCGCTCTTCTGGTAAATCAAAATGCAGCACCTGGCCCAGAGCATGGACACCGCTGTCGGTCCGGCCCGCTCCATGAATCACCACAGGCTGGCCTTTATTGATACGGGTCAGGGTCTTTTCAATCTCTTCCTGAACACTTCTGGCATGGGGCTGTCGCTGAAAGCCAGCAAAGCCATAACCATCATAGGATATAATAGCTTTATAACGTGTCATGTGTTTATTTTAGCAGGAAAAAAAGCCCCCAGCAAGACCTAAAAACAGGAACTGTCTGGGGACAGATTTTTCTGAAAAATATCGTTTAAGAATCGGGGATTCTTTCTGTTCCGACTTGCCATTATACAACAAAACAACCCATCTGAATCAGACTGTCAGTGACGACACAAACAGAGCAAATTCAAATGGGTTATTGATTGCATATTGCTGAAGGTCATTATTTGCAGTTACACTAACTACAAATCTGACACTATTTCTTAGGAGCCCCAAATGGAGTTTTCATCCATAAAGCTGTTGGTGTTCTTGAGTAATTGCGTAAAGACAGCATACTTGAAGTCCTTGGTTGCGCGTTCATCGACACGAGATTTCTTCAAATCCTTGTCAACAGCTTCTGCAAAGCCAGCTTTCAGCTCTTCATAAGTGTGATAGACTTTTCCGTTGACAGTCACTGGCTTAATACCTGAGGTTTGTGCTTTATCCACAACTTTTCTGAAGTAAGCTTTCTTGAAGTCTTCCATTGTTTCAAATTCGCCTTCAGAAATTTGCTTGATGATAAAGTTATCGCTCAAACCAGTCACACCTTGTTCATTGGCTGTCTTGCGGTGTTTATTGGAAGCATAGCTTACAAAGCCTTTTTCATAGCCATAGTAACCCCAAATTCTGAAGGTATTATGCTTGAACATCAAGGCTCCTGGCGCTCCAGTATTGTTTTGACCGCCACCATAGATACCCGTCATGAAGTCGATAGAAATGTAACTAGAGTCATAGTCAGCAGGATTATAAGTTCGATTGTCAACTGCACGGTTAGACAGCAAGCCTTGATCAACCAAGTCCTCTACAGATGAAACTGACATGGCCGCTTTCTCTTCTGCCGTCAACTCTCTCACGACATCATATTGAGTCCGAGCATCTACAACCTTCGGCTCAACCTTCTTGAACCATTTAGCAGCTGCTGCATTTCCTTTATCCACAACTGCTTGACCTTCAAGGTAATCCAGCAGCATGAGAGTATCATTATAGCCCTTCATATAGTGGTCGATGTCTGCTCGGTTCTTGAAGAGACTTGGCGAGCTATTGAAAATGAGACTACCATTATTTGGACGATCAAAGGCCATATTGAGACCCAGAGCACCCCAGCCCGGCTGACCAGGAACAGGCGATTGGAGCAACCCTTGGGCATAGCCTTCTGGTCCGATCCCTTGTCGTCTGCCATGTCCGCCCAGATAAATATCTCTGTCATTGACGTGGGTGAGTTCGTGCGTGAAGACGGACACACCGTATTCTGTCAAGAGATCAAAGGCCTCGAAGTTCACACGGATCGAACCAGCAGCATGGGCACCATAGCCATTTGACTTGTACCAGCCACCAGCTCTGCCACCAACTAGGTTAAAGAACTCGCGGGATGGTGCATAAGGATTGCCCTTATTATCATTTCCGTTGACATCAATCCAGCCACGTCCTTCTACATCAAAACCATCCCATACAGCCGTTACATTTTGCTTGACCATTCTGGACTTGATATCATCTGAGAGCAGTTTGTACCAAGTGTCTACGTGATTTCGATGCTGGGTCGCTACTTCCTTGATGCGCGCGTTAAATCGTTCATCAGTCCATGACCGGCGCTTGTCTCTGTTGACAAAGGCCATCGTGCTATAGTTTGACAGAATGGCTAAACGCGTATTCTTCAAGGTTAGAAGCGGAAGGATATAATTGCTGAAATATTCAGAGTTGAGGTTATCAAAGACGCGATACTTAGCGGACTTAATCTCCTCGACTTCTGACTGGCGTTCTTCAAACTGAATAAAGCCTCGGGTTGCATCCTTGAACCATGAATCCATATCCGCAAAGTCAGTCAGCAGGCGACGATTGTAATCCAAGTAAGCCACTAAATCACTAGACTTGGACTCAGCCTTCAACTGACGTGCAAACATATTGACATTGTCTGCCCCTTTCAGTTGATTTTCTGTCGAACGCCCAATCTTAATCAAGCGATCCAGCAATGGTACTTTTTCACCATAGAAGTCAGGTTTGAAGAGCACCAGCTCCTTGAGGTTGTAGTCGCCAAATTTGAGATCGTAATAACGGTTAAGATAGGTCAGACCGAGCATGATAGCCGTCTTATTCTCTTCGATTTTAGCTTTCAGAGCTTCGTTGGCTGCTGGATTGTCAGCATGGAATCTTGTCCATTCATTGGCCAGGAGCTTACCAAGCATATCCTGCAAGTTGGCTTTCACCTCAGCCAGAGATTCATCCAAGAAGAGGCGCTTCACTTTGTTGACCTTGTCATTATCATTAGGCAGACCAACAGAACGATAGACCTCATCACTGTACAGGTCAAAGCTCTTCAAGCTCTCAGTCAGCTGAGTCAGCAAGTCTTCTTTGACTGCCGTTGAGTGATTTGGAGTATAGACTGTACCAAGCTCTGCAATCTGATATTCCGGCAGAGCCGTCTGTTCAAATCGTGCTTGATTTTGAAGATTGTAGATAGTCTTGCTTCCGTCTTCAAAATGGACTAAGATCTTATCTGCATCTGTTCCGCTAGCGACAAACTGGTTGCCCTTCAGCGCTTGAACTGATAGAACTTTCTTAGTCAACAGATCGCCCGCCTTACCAGCGTCCACCAGCTTATTGGCCTCATGAATCAAGAACTCTTGATTGTAGAAAGGCATAAAGCGCTCTAAGTTCTGATAAAGCTGTTCATTTTCTGCCTTGTATCCTGGTTTATCTTGATAAGTACTTGTTCTCAGGATAGCAGCATTTAGCTTCTCAGTTGTTACTTCATTTGCGCTGGTTTGTTCAAGAGCCGTAATCCGATAGCTCTTAACTTTTTGCTCCGCTTCAGCTTCTGTCAAGCGACGGAACTTGGCATCTTTTCCTGTCTTGGTTCCAGAGCTGTGTCCCTGAACACCAAAAAGGTTTTGGAGTTTTTGCCCCATCCAAGCGTCGGTAATCTCATTATCTGAGCTAAAGAGCTCTTTACCGTTCACTACTGTGGCATAGCTGACTGTGTCATTGATAGTTCCATACGGCCAAATGGAAGCAGCGATACCAGCCGCATTTCTTGAGCCTGCATCCTCCAACTTACCTTTGGCAACTGATTGCATCAATCTGCCCCAATTCCCCCAGCCTGAACCTGAATAGTCAGTGAAGTTTTGAGCGACCAGCATACCTGCGTTTTGGCCACTCTTGACCCAAATATCTGCTTCGACATAAGCTCGGCTTACCAAGGACATGGCGTTAGTTCCAGCGATACCGGCTGTAACAGAGTTTCCACCCTTGGACTTAATCTGACCCTTAAAGGAGACATTTTCAACTCGAGATTGGCCTTCTATATTGTTAACCAGACCGGCAATATGGTCTCTTCCTTCCAAGTAGCCTTGGACATTGACGTTTTCGATTACTCCTTTATTCTTCAAGCGAGCAGCAATTGTCGCAATTGTATCCCCCGCTTGCGAATCTGGATAAACCATATTAACCCGCTTAAAGTCAATATCCTTGACCATTCCGCCATTAATCGTATCAAATAGAGGATGCGCCAAGTCTAAAATCGCATGGCGCTCACCATTTTGCCCACCAATCAGCTGACCTTTGAATTCACCTGGCAAGTAAGACTTGCTGTTAGCTGGTTTGTCAATCAGATTGGCACTGATACTGCGACCCAGAATAAAGGTTCCAGAAGGATTTTCCTTGATGCCGTCCAAAAGGTCTTGGAAGTCATAATAGACATTCCCTTCACGCTTCTTGGCTTTTTCCAGATAGAAATCAAAGCTGTTTTGAAGACCAGTTGTGCTTCTTTGCAGCAAGTCTGGTAGCTGAGCCTTGATCTTGAAGACAGGCTGGTTATCAACGACCACTTCCTCGATAGAGGTAACCGGCAGGACAGTGTCCTTGAACTGGTCGGATGTAAAGTGCAGGTAATATTGGTCCAGATTTGCTGGTTTTTCAGCCAAAGTAGGCATCAATTTTGTCTGACCATTCTCAACCTTCATCAAGGCGACATTAGTGATGGACTTGAGTTCCACCTTCTTAAGGTCAAGCTGAACTGTCTCTCGAGCTAACTCTTTGCTTTCAGATCCATTTCCTAAGTCATAAGACAGGGTCGTCTCGATATCATAAGGTGAATAGTAGTCCAAACCACTGAAGCTGGCAGTCAACTGACCGGTCGCCAAGTTTTGCTCTGCTATTAATTGACCATCCTTCTTCAGACGAACATGAGCACTAGTAAAGGCTTGATCCCTGTCCGTCAGCTGGTATTGAATTTGCGCTGACTTCTGCAATTCATCCTTCTTAACCGCTGAAACAGTCAGAGTTGGCGCTGTTTTAAGAGCCAATAAGTCGGCTAAAGCCTGCTTGAGTTGATTGACGCCTGCATCTACTTCATCTTGACTTGACGAAGTTTGATAAACCGTCGCAGCCATATTCTTAATTGCTTGCAGCTGCTGATAGGATTGATTGTTGTAAACTGCTGGATCCACAGCCGCTGCTAAAGCTAGCTGCTTGCTCAATTCTTCTTTATTGATGCGAGCCTTGCTACCCCGAGTGACCACTGTATCAACTGCTTCATGCAAGATTCTTTCAGTTGTTTGCGGCTCCGATATGCGATTACCGTCCAAGACTTCATAGCTGGTTACAATTTCTTTTTGTCCTGGAGTTCCATCGACAATGGTCTCCTCATCAAGATACTTGCTATCATCTGTCTTGTTGACAACTTGAGGTTCAATCGTTTCTAGCTTGATGTCTGTATGCAGACTAGGCTGTTCTGGCTGAACTGTTGACTCACCATTAACGCCACCTGTGTATTCTGGCAAAGCGGGCTCAACCGGAGCCGTGTCACTAACTGTAGCTACCGGAGCATCATAGACTGGATTGTCTGCTTGAACTGTCGATTCGCCGTTAACGCCGCCTGTATATTCTGGCAAAACTGGCTCGACTGGGGCTGTATCCTCTGCTGTGCCTATCGACTCTGTATAAGCTGGTTTCTCAGGTTGAACTGCCGACTCGCCGTTAACGCCGCCTGTATATTCTGGGAGGGCGGGCTCAACCGGAGCCGTGTCACTAACTGTAGCAACTGGAGCATCATAGACTGGAGTTTCCGCTTGAACTAGCGACTCACCGTTCACAGCACCGCTGTACTCTGGCAAGGCGGGCTCTTGTAAACTTTCCCCTTTTGCCGTTTCTATAGGTGGATTTGACGACTGAGGAGCTAGACTAGGATTTGGAGTTGGATCTGGAGTTGGAAGATTTCCTATCTGGCCAGAATCACTTTCATCAGGATTCAGCTGATACTGCAACCCTGCCTGAGCAGCTCGATCAATAGAATCAGAATCCTCTTTTGCAGCTTCTGACACTTCTGCTTGCGCTTGAGCCTCTTGACCAGCTGGCAAAGAGGTTATCTTGGTCTCTGTCAAAGTACGCAAATCAGAAGCGGTAAAGTAACCGATATAGTTATAGCCTGCAATAGTCACATCTGCTTCAGAAACTGTTGACGAAACCGCAACTTGACGGTTATATGAAAGCAATTCCCGATTTTCTAGCGCAAACGCTTGAGGAGACTGTAACGCAGTTTGTCCCAAGCTGCCTAGCAAAAGCACTCCTAGTAACTTACCAGATTTCTTACGTGAGAATACCAAGACAGCCAAAATAGCAGTTCCCGCAAATAAGCCGAGAAGCGGCTGACCGTTATTTCCTGTACTCGGCAAGACAGTTTGCCCATCTTGCTTCCGATAAATCAGGTAATAATTTTCCCCTGTTTGCAGATTTTCAGGCAGACCTTTCTTAATCAGACCTTTTTCCTGCTCTGTTAGCTCTTGCTCTTCAACATAAGTATAGTGAGCAGTCGCACCGCCTCCTACTTCATCTGCAGCAACTGTCGAACTGGACAAAGAGCTCCCAAAAATCAGAGCTGCAATGGCAACTGAGCCCACACCAACAGACAATTTGCGAATCGAATATTTCTGAATTCGCTCCTGCACTTTTTCAAAACGTTTCACTTTATAAATCCCCTTTTTCCTAAAATGTATAAAGATAATCTCCCATTATCTTCCTAACCAACTCCCCAGCAGGCTAAAAAGATGCGTTTTATACATATAGTATTATCATATATCTTTTAGGAAATTTTTACAATAGATTTTACTTAAAAAAACAATTAATTTTTGTAAAAGTAAATAGAGAAAATCTCTTTACGCTTTTTATTGTGAATTTCTTTTAATTAAAAGGCTGATTAGAGCTGCTCTCTTACTTGACTACATTTGCCAAATGTCCTTCTAGAAAACATAAAAAGAACAGCATTAGGCTGCTCCTTTTTATATGATTACAAATCTTCCAAGGCATCTTTCATTTTGTCGAAGAAGCCTTTTTTCTTAGGATTGACCGAGATATTGCCAGCTTCCGCAAATTCTTTGAGGGCCGCTTTTTGACGGTCGTTGAGGCCAGTCGGTGTCACAACATTGACAGTAACATACTGGTCACCCATGCTTCCACCACGCAGACTCGGTGCTCCCTTGCCACGCAGACGGAAACGCTTGCCAGTCTGTGTTCCTTCTGGGATATTCAGCTCCACATCCCCGTGAACAGTTGGAATATCCACACTGTCACCAAGAGCTGCTTGGACAAAGTTGAGATTGAGCTTGTAGTAAATGGTAGAGCCATCTCGCTCAAACTTGTCACTCGGCTCAACTTGGACCACAACATAAAGATCACCATAAGGGCCGCCATTAAAGCCTGCTTCACCTTGACCAGACAGACGGACCTGCTGACCAGTTTCCACACCAGCTGGGATTTTCACCTTAACGCTGTGAGCCTGTTTTTCATGACCCGTTCCGTGACAGGTTTCACAAGGACTTTTGATTTCTTTTCCTCGGCCATGACAGACATCACAGGTCACTTGGCGACGCATCATGCCAAGCGGTGTCTGGGTATCAACATTGATGACACCTGAGCCATGACAGCGGCCACAGGTAACAGGACTAGTCCCTGGCTTGGCACCAGACCCAGCACAGGTATGACAGGTCGCTTCACGGTTATACTTGATTTCCTTCTCAGCTCCGAAAATGGCTTCTTCAAAGCGGAGATTTACACGATACTGGAGATCGTCCCCTTGGCGCGGAGCATTAGGATTACGCGAAGCACCTCCACCGAAGAAGCTAGAGAAGATGTCTTCGAAGCCGCCAAAACCGGAGCCATCAAAGCCACCGAAGCCACCTGCACCACCGCCAAAGCCACCATTAGCTCCCGCTGCACCGTATTGATCATAGGCTGCCCGCTTTTGCTCGTCGCTCAGCGTCTCATAAGCCTCTTGGACTTCTTTATATTTATCCTCCGCCCCAGCTTCCTTATTAATGTCGGGGTGGTATTTTTTAGATAATTTCCGATAGGCTCTCTTGATCTCATCCTGAGAAGCATTCTTAGAGACACCTAGACGGTCATAATATTCTGTATTGTTCATATAAGATACCAAGACCGTAAAATTCGACTGAAAAATAGGAAATCAGGCGACGGAGCGATGCTCCTAGACAGATTTCTCTTTTTTCCGAGAATTTAGGTCGGGTTCAGTTCCTTTCTTTTATATTGAGTCAGAATTTTTGGAACCCGTGTTCAGTTGCGAACACCCATGTTCCTTTCTTTAAATTTTAGAAAATATTGATTAGAGGGTATTTTCAAATTCATGCTTCATCTCAGCAAACTCTTCATCGGATAAAGTGAATATCAAGTCCTCTTCCGAATACTGATTCTGTTCTTTAAAATAGTTGTCAGCATTATCTACCAAATCTAGACTAAGAAGCACTTTTCTTGCAAACGCTTGATGTGCAAAGCCAACAGCTGTAATGATGTTTTTATCTTGTAGAACAGCTTGAGCTTTGAAATTCTCACGTGGAAGAAATTCAAAATAGTCAAAGAAGTTTTGCCAAATCCCACCAGTAAATTTATTATCCTTCAATAAACCTGCTTTCGCCAATAAAATGGGAGCTGATGAAATAGCTGCAATCAAAATCTCTTGCTGCTTCAAACTTCTTAGGAAAGAAATCAATTTTTCATCATGCAAAGCAGGGGCAATATTTATCATCCCTGGCAAAATGACACAAGAATAGTCTTCGATAACTACTTCATCCAGTGTTCCAGTAGGTTGACAGGGAAGTCCATCTTCCGATCTTATAACATTTCTATCTGTACCAACATAATCAACCTCAACACCAAAAGATAGAGCTAAAGTACTGGTCAGACCAACTACTTCATAAAGTGAAAAATTAGGATAAATTAAACAGAGCACTTTCTTCATAAGCGTCACCCTCTAGTTTACCGAAAAACAGAGGCTGGGTTGCAACCTCTGGATTTCTTCCTATCATTACGACGTGAAATTTTCAAAACAATTTTTTTTGAAAAATTTTTGACGCGGTAGCTGATTGGATTTTAGGTTCGTCTTTCAGACTCCCAAAAATCCTAATCATCCTCGCGGGGGTTCGACTACGAACTAAAAACTTTCAATTTTAGTTCTGTCTCACCGCCTATTTCTCAGTAAACTCTCCGTCTACGACATCATCGTCTGCTTTAGTTGAGCCCGTGTTTTCAGCTCCTTCTGCTCCTGCTTGGGCTTGTTGAGCCGCAGCAGCTTGTTCATAGAGTTTCACTGCCAGTGCTTGAGCTTTTTCGTTGAGAGCTTCCAATTTCACTTTCATGTCGTCCAAGTTATTGTCTTCTTGCGCTTTCTTAAGTTCATCAAGAGCAGCTTGGGTAGCGTCACGCTCTGCGTCGAAGCCTTTGCCTTCTGTTTCCTTAATAGTCTTTTCAGTCGCAAAGATAGCTTGGTCAACTTCGTTACGAAGGTCAACTTCTTCTTTACGTTTCTTATCTGCTTCAGCATTTGCTTCCGCATCCTTCATCATACGGTCGATTTCTTCGTCAGTCAGGCCGCTGTTAGATTGGATAACAATGTGTTGTTCTTTTTGAGTTCCAAGGTCTTTAGCCTTAACAGATACGATACCGTTCTTATCGATGTCAAAGGTTACTTCGATTTGAGGGATTCCACGAGGAGCTGCTGGGATATCTGTCAATTGGAAACGTCCAAGAGTCTTGTTGTCTGCTGCCATTGGGCGTTCACCTTGAAGAACATGGATATCAACGGCTGGTTGGTTGTCCGCTGCTGTAGAGAAGACTTGTGATTTAGAAGTTGGAATTGTTGTGTTGCGGTCAATCAGCTTAGTGAAGACGCCACCCATTGTTTCGATACCAAGTGACAATGGTGTTACGTCAAGAAGGACAACGTCTTTGACATCACCAGTGATGACACCACCTTGGATAGCAGCACCCATAGCAACTACTTCATCAGGGTTCACTGATTTGTTTGGCTCTTTACCAGTTTCAGCCTTAACAGCTTCCACAACTGCAGGAATACGAGTTGAACCACCAACCAAGATTACTTCGTTGATTTCTGACAAGCTCAAACCTGCGTCAGAAAGAGCACGGCGAACTGGTTCTTTAGTGCGCTCTACCAAGTCACGAGTCAAATCGTCGAATTTAGCACGAGTCAGAGTCATTTCCAAGTGGAGAGGTCCAGCGTCACCAGCTGTGATAAACGGCAAGCTGATTTGAGTAGAAGTTACACCTGAAAGATCTTTCTTAGCCTTTTCAGCTGCATCTTTCAAACGTTGAAGCGCCATCTTATCATTTGACAAGTCGATGCCGTTCTCTTTCTTGAACTCAGCCACCATGTGGTCGATAATCTTTTGGTCAAAGTCATCACCACCGAGTTTGTTGTCACCAGCAGTTGCCAGTACATCAAAGACGCCATCACCCAACTCAAGGATTGAAACGTCAAAGGTACCACCACCCAAGTCAAAGACCAAGATCTTTTCTTCTTTATCTTGTTTGTCAAGACCGTAAGCAAGGGCTGCTGCAGTTGGTTCGTTGACGATACGTTCTACTTCAAGACCAGCGATTTTACCAGCATCTTTAGTCGCTTGACGTTGCGCATCGTTAAAGTAAGCTGGTACTGTGATAACTGCTTTGCTTACTTTTTCACCAAGGTACTCTTCTGCATAGCCTTTCAAGTATTGCAGAATCATAGCTGAGATTTCTTGCGGAGTGTATTCTTTACCGTTAGCAGCTACTTTTTCAGATGTTCCCATTTTTGATTTGATGGAAATGATTGTATCTGGATTTGTTACTGCTTGACGTTTTGCCGCATCACCAACGATGATTTCACCATTTTTGAATGACACTACAGATGGTGTTGTGCGATTTCCTTCTGGGTTTGCAATGATTTTGCTTTCAGTTCCTTCAAGAACTGCAACTGCTGAGTTTGTTGTACCTAAGTCAATACCGATAATTTTAGACATATTTTTACCTCTCTTATTTTTAACTATATTTACTATACTATGGTTTCCAATGACGGAATGAGTCTGGGAAATCTGGATTTCCTTCCTCATATTCATAATCAGATGGAACTCCAACTTCATCTAACTTTTCAGAAATATTATTTGCGTTAAAATCAATTCCTAACGTTTCTAAGACTTCATCTCCGTGTTCTCTTCTAAAGCTGTCCCAATCAATAAAATTTCCATACACGAAATCATCATTTCCTACGTTAGTATTAACGTATTCAGCAACAATTTCTTCCCAATCGTTAAAATTAAACATGATATCTTACTCTTTCTAATTATAAACTACTACCATAGCCGGTCTAAGGATACGGTCATGAAGTTTGTAGCCTTTTTGGAAGACCTGCGCGATAGTGTCAGCTGGGTGCTCATCGTCAGCTGGAACTGTTTGAATGGCCATGTGATAGTTATGGTCAAAAGCTCCGTCAGCTGGGATTTCTTCGATACCCTCTTCTTTGAGAGCATGAATCAAACTTTCCTGCACCATTTCCAGCCCCTTTTTGACATCATCTGTCAGCCCTTCAACGGCAAGTGCGCGCTCCAGATTATCTATCGAAGGCAAAATAGCTTTTGCCAAGTCCTGACTGCGGTATCTTTGCAGCTGCTGGCGTTCTTCATTTGCTCGGCGCTGGATGTTCTGCATTTCTGCATGAGCGCGGAGATATTTGTTTTCAAAATCTTCTGCCCGCTCATTAGCTAGTTCTAATTCTGATTTTTCAGGGCTTGCTGATTCAGCTTGCTCAGCTGCTTCTACAGCTTCCTCTTTTACTTCTACATCTTCTGGATGTTCTTCTTGTTTATGCTTTGCCACAAGGCACCTCCTTTTTAGGAATATTTATACTATAATTAATGGACTTCGTAGTGATTACTGCTAAGGTAACGATAGAAGTCGGTTAGTTTCATGGTCAGCACGCGGTTGACAACATTCATCTGACTGACCAGTCGTTGGTAGTCAAGATTGACCGGACCGACAACTGCCAGCACTCCAAATCCTCGATAAGGAATCAGGAATTTGCTGGAAATTAGTGTCAAATCAGCCAAACAGCTTTCTCTACTGTCTGCCACGCGCACGCTTTGCATCTGATCTTCAGCCAAACTATCGCGAATTTCAAATGCTACTTTCTGCGGGTCATCAAAAAACTGATAGGCCGTCAGATCTGAGAATTCTAAGAGCTGAACCTTACCAGACAGAATCACATTTTCCTTGAAAATATCACCAAAGATATGCTCAAAGAGCTGGATAACATTGTCCGTCGTGGTGAAATAGCGCTGAATAATCTGCGGAATTTCCGTCCGAATCTTGTAATGGATGTCCAGCACTGTCTGTCCCAAGAACCGCTCCCTTACTAGGCCTTTAAGCCTATCCAGGTCTTCTTTTAAGAAGTTACGCGGAATCATAAACTGACTGGTAATGGTATTGGACTCATCCAAGGTGAAGACCGCCAGAGCCGTGTGCTGACTGAGCACAACGATGTCAAAAGCTGTCAAACGCTGCCGACTGGGTTCTACATCCAGTGCAACAACCGTGCATCCACTGAGCTTGGTCAAAAGGTCTGCTGCCTGTTGAAGAATGTCCTCCAAGTTGAAAAACTCATGGTCAAAGGCTTTGATAACCTCATAAAGTTCATTCTCAGCGAGACGATCAAAGGACAGAGAATGCTTGACAAAGTACTGAAAACCAGCCACGCTAGGCTTACGGCCGCTGGACGTATGCGCCTTTTCCAGAAGCCCCTGCTTTTCCAAAGCTGCCATATCGTTTCGGATGGTGGCACTACTGGAATTGATAGAATCCTGCAGGGCTTTGGAGCCGACCGGCTCGTGAGTCTTGGTAAAGATATCAATAATCAAATTCAAAATCTCATTTTGACGCTCCGTGACCACGGCATCACCTCCAATCAAGATTCTGCTGTCAATTAGCACTCAACCACCTCGAGTGCTAACTCATGATTCTATTATACACTCTTCTACTCCAAAGTCAAGACAAAAACTCAAAAAATTAGCACTCTTTTTTCAAGAGTGCTAAAAATCAGTCTAGCGACCTAGATTAGTCGTCCAAGATTTGCAAACGGCGCATCAAATAGAAAGAAATTCCTGCAAAAAGAAGCAACCAAACTAGCAGAGCCAAAAATTCTCCGCTCCATAAATGGAAATGAGACCAATCTCTCATATAGCTAGTAAATAAGCCCATAAAACTATAACGCAGTACCTTAAATAAATCCTCGCTCATATTTGAAAACATAGGAATAAATGCCGCCAAGAGCATGGCTGGAACACTAAGGGATTGTGCCATGACCTGATTTTTACAAAACAGACCAACCATTAAAAAGAAGAAAATTAAGACCAGCATGGTCAATAAGAGAACCAAACTATAACTGAACAGATGATTAGAAAGCTTGGCTCCTACCAAAAGTGGGGTAATGACGATATAAAAAATCCCAATAATCGCAGGCCAGATTAAAGCGGAGAGAATATATTGCCCCGCTGTCACACCAGCCAAGCGCAAACTTTGCAAATTATGTTTTTCTCTTTCCTCAGCTAGGATGATGATGATAGGTGTCCCAACAGACATGGCTAGAGAGAAAGGCAGAGAGATCGTAAGCAACATAATAGCTAGTTTATCCGCTCCAATTTCCTTACCTGCTCCATTCAAAGAAAAAATAAATTTATAGAGAAAAATGAGAAAAATCGGCATGAAAACCTGCAACAGAATACTTTTATTAGCTAGCGTCACTTGACCTCTCAGCCAAATCATACCTTTTAATTTATTAGACATTTAAGGTACCTCCTGTCAAAGTGATGAAAACATCTTCTAAAGTTGGTTCGCAGGAATGAATACTGATAACATTGGACAAATCCAAGCCTCCTTGCAGTTCATCAAAGGTAACTGTCTTCGTCGTCAAATCTTCATATTCTAAACGAACCTTCTTATCTGTATTATACTTTTGGATTATCTCATGCGGACTGCCTACTTCGACTAGTTTTCCTTTACTTAGCAAGGCCAAGCGATCACACAAGAGGGTAGCTTCCTGCATGTCATGGGTCGTCAGAAAAATAGTTGTCCCCTGCGTTTTTAGTTCCAGCAGTAGTTCATGAATGGTGCGAGAGGTTGACGGATCCAAACCACTGGTTGGCTCATCCAAGAAGAGCAGTTTAGGTCGGTTAATCAAGGCACGGACCAGTAGCATGCGCTGTTTCATACCCGTAGATAGTTTTTCAGCCACCTTGTTGCGACTATCATAAAGTCCCACTTTTCGGAGAAGTTCATCGACTTCTGTCATATTAACACCAAAGAGCATAGCATAAGCCTTGAGATTTTTATAAAGTGACATCTTTTCATAAAAACCACTGCTATCGCTGACAATACCAATCTGCTCCAGGACTTCTGCCTTTAAATCCTCAACCGGAGCAGACAGCACATGAGCTGTTCCAGAATCTGCAGACAACTGACCAGTCAAAATATTGATAGTCGTCGTTTTACCAGATCCAGACGGTCCTAGGAAGCCAAAAATCTCTCCCTCTCGGATGGAAAAATCGATTCCTGCCAAGGCTTCTTGTTCCTTGAATTTCTTTTTCAAGCCTTGCACTTCAATAATGGTCTTTTTCATTGTTTTCCTCGCTTTCACAACAGTATTTAACAAAACTGCAATCAGTCTTTCAGTTCCTGCCTCATTTTCCAAAAACGCAAGGCAATATGGACCAGTTGGCAGAACAGGATGAGCAATATGACACAGTCTATTGCTAAGATTGATTTGAATAATAGACTTGCTTTCAAACTTTTCTGGGAAATATCTAGAATGAGATAGGTAGTGACACACAAAACCATGATGGCTGGTAAAAACCGCCATACAAGTAAACGCTTGACCATTTCTAGCTTAGACCATGCGTCATTATAGATTTCAAAATCGCTGTCTGCATCAATCTGAGAAACCGGTTTGCGGAAATAAGAGAACTGATTAAAGTTTGTAATATGCTTCCAGCCACAATCCTCAAACAGTTGATAATAGGATTCTTGCTCCGCCTTCTTCATGGGGCGAAAATCCAATTGATAGGCCACTTCCTGAGGCGGACATGCTTCAAAAGTATAACGAACTGCAACAAGAAAGGGAGAATAACTTACTTTCTTCAATTTCCAGCCCTGGATGTGCATTTTTTTAAAATAAGCTGCTTCTCTGTCATAGTCTGCAATGGTAAAGATTTTATAGACAATTCTCTTTTCCATCAAACTTCCTCCTTACTATTGCGGTAAAGGCGCTTAATCCGCTGGATTTCCAACTCTAAAATCTGCTTCCCAAGCTCCGTGATAGAATAGAGTTTTCTCTTTTCTTCCTCACGAACAAAGGCAATCAGACCATCTTTTTCCATCTTTGCCAAGGTTCCGTACATGGTTCCAGGGCTGATAGATAGCTGTCCCTCTGTCAGCTCCTTGACTTTTTGAGTAATACTGTAGCCATGCCTTTCTTTCTGAAGACAGAAGAGGATATAAAAACCTGTCTCTGTCATTGGCACATAGACTCTCCTAAGCTTTTCTGTCAATCCACTCATCTTCTCAACTCACTTTCACCTCGATATATCGAACCTTGATATAAAAAATTATATCGCAGTTCGATATAGTTGTCAAGGATTTATAAATATTTTTTACAGAAAGTGGTTCGTTTTTGTATCTCTATGTTTGTTGCTAAAGCTGCTTTAATCAGAAGTTAAAAGGATTAGAAATCTAAATCGGCATAAAAAAAGCCAGGAACACCTGACTTAGTTTTTTATTTCCCCGCTGCCTTGAGTAGGGCGATATATTCTTCCAGAACCAGATTATGCTTCTGCATATACTGGGCATTCTCCACACCGACATAGCGGTAATGCCAGTTCTCAAAGTCAACTCCAGTAATGTCGCTCTTGCCATCTGGATAGCGAAGGACAAAGCCATACTGCGGAGCTAGTTGGGCAATCTTAGCTGCCAATTCATCCTCCTGGCCTTCTGGAGCGCTCATATCAATAGCCAAGCCCGTTTGATGCTCGCTGGCTCCTGGAAGCTGCACCTGCTTCAGCACGATGCTGACTGCTTCTTCATTTGACAAGCCTTTGGCAACTTCCCCAGCAACTTTTTCGTTATAGAGTTCCTCCTGCTCAGCTCGGCTGCGATAGCCAGAGATTAAAGTTTCTTCAGGAGCTATCGCCTGGGCTGCTGCTAGGAATTGCCGAGTATTTTCAGCAATGCGGCTGTCCACCTGGACCTCTCCAATCTGAGTCAGATCAGGTGTTTTTTCTTCTTGCTGGTTGTCACGATTGACCAAAATCAAATTCCAGTCAGTAGAAGACACCTTGGGCAAATCAGACTGTGAACTCTCTGAGCTAGAAGAGCCCTTCGTAGCAGAACTACTAGACGAACCCGAAAACTGAATCTTTGCAAGCAGATCTTGTAACAAGGACGGACGGAAATAAATCGCCGTTCCTCCAGCTGCCAGACACAAGACGATTAACAACAAAAGTGTCAACCCAATCTTCTTAGACTTCGATTTTCTCTTTTCTTTGCGATGTTTAGCGCGCTTCAACTTCTTCCTCCATTACTTTGGCACCGGCCTCTCGATAAGACATGTCTCCGACGCAAGCTACTGTGAATTTACCGTCTTCATAGTCTACAACCGTCACACTACCATTGTCCAAACCATGAGGCCGAGTTCGATTGATTAGATAGACAAAGGTTCCGATGGTCATGCCGTGGCTGACGACCAGAGCATTGCCACCACCAGCAGCTTCCAGCTCCTCAGCTATGGCTGAAAAGCCTTCCCAGATTCGGCCGCTGAGCTTTTCCCAGTTTTCCGCCCAGCCAGCTGTATCGACTTCTACAAGACCTTCTGCCAACTCAGCATAGCTAAGCTGATGAACATGCTCAATATTGAAAACCCGGGGCATCACACCCATAAAGAGTTCTCCATCATAGCCACCATCAAAACTGCCAAAGCACCATTCGCGAATCCGCTTATCAAAGGTATAAGGAATCTGATCTGTCAGACCCAGCTCCTCCAGAATAATGCCCATGGTCTGAATAGTTCGGCCGCTGTCGCTGGAACGGGCCAATTTGAAATCAAGTCCAGCTTCTCTCAGGCCAATGCCCAACTCATGAATACCACGTTCCCCGACTTCAGTCAATGGGGTATCAGACCAGCCTTGAGCCCGGCCGATAGTATTAAACATGGTTTTGCCATGACGAACCAAGTATAATCTTGTTTTTGCCATTTCATTTCCTCCGTTGTTCTTTTCATATTATACCATTTTATGAAGAAATTGGCGCCATCTGGCTTTCAAAGCAAAAAGCAGGAGTTTCAAAACTCCTACTCATTCTTGATTTTCTCGGTCTAATATGGCTGCGCCGACCTGACGGTAAGACACATCACCCAGAGCTTGAATGCTAAAGCGGCTATTTTCATACTCCAGCACTGTGACACTGCCATTATCGACATTAGGATTTTTCGTGATATTCTCATCAACCAGATAAGCCAAGGTACCAATGGTCATACTGTGGCTGACGACCAGAACATTGCCACCGCCTGAGGACTCCACCTCTCTAGCAATGGCTTCAAACCCTTCTAAAATCCGACCGCTAAGCTTGTCCCAAGGCTCAGCCCAGCCAGCTGTATCCACTTCTACCAGACCATTCGCCAAATCGGGCCAACTGAGTTCTTTGTAATTATCCGTCTTAAGAACTCGTGGGATAACACCATGAAAGAGCTCACCACCATAAGCACCATCAAAACTGCCAAAGCACCACTCCCTGATGCGCTTGTCATAGCGATAGGGAATCTGGCCAGTCAGGCCCAGCTCCTCTAGGATAATCCCCATGGTCTGAATGGTCCGGCCGCTATCACTGGAAAAAGCCTTGACAAAAGGCAAACCCGACTCTCGCAATCCGATACCCAGCTCACGAATACCGCGCTCCCCTTTAGCAGTCAGCGGGGTATCAGACCAACCTTGAGCCCGGCCGATAGTATTGAACATGGTCTTGCCATGACGGATAACATAGAGTCTTGTTTTTGACATAGTTTACCTCTTTTATTTTTGTTTGTTATAGTATATTTTGAAAAAGGCCTTCGAATTCTTTAGGATAAAGAAGAGGGAGAACTCAGTTCTCCGCTATGATAGACAGCGGCTCGCTGTGAAGTTAGCATCTAATCAACTATAGAGACTTAATATGAACTTTGACGGCACTGACACATCCAAGAACAATGAACAGATAATGGAGCCAATAATTAATGCCAAACTGTCCGGATAAAGCGGCTTTATTAATAGCGATAACGGCTTGCAAAATATTGCCTTCCCCTTGGTAAAAAGAATTGGCATAACCGATTTGAACAGCTAAAAAGCTCATCGCTAAAGTAAAAAAGAAACTCACTACAATTCCCAAAACAGAAATACCTTTGACAAATTTTTCATAGCAAGCAATGCTAAATAGCAGTGTAAAACCTGATATGAAGCCCATGGCCAAGGATGCACCTGTCAAAAAGAAGACAAGACATGCACCAAGTAAGCTCGTCAAGAATGCTCCGAGAACACCCAGAAAATAATGTATTTTCTGCGGATTTTGATGAGGAAGGGAGCGCTTTGTCGCCTTATCCAGCGAGATGGAAACCATCCGCTCATAGCTAGATGGCGTGAGAAAGAGCCAATCTCCTTTGAACGGATATAGGTCGACCTCTCCGGTTTCACCGGTTTTCTCACAGGCGCTAACCAGCCCTTGCTCCTTAAAGTAGCGGGTGCAGTCTTCGATAGCCTCCTCCAAAATATCCGGCAGCAGATCTCGATCCTGATCAGCCAAAATCTGACAAGCCAGACAATAGCCTGCTCTCTCAAAATCAATCAAAACCTCAGAATCGTTAATCAACGCTTCCAAGGTATCTCGACCGATATAGCCCTGCTCACATTTGACTGAAAAGAAAATCGCAAATTCGTCGCCATCTGTTATGGTCTCTAGATAAAAAGCATAATCCCTTCTACGGCCATATATAATGCCGCTCTCCTTATCAAAATCCAAACCTAAATCAAGGGCCAGCTCAGCTAGCTCTCTTTTATTCATAACCTAAACAATCTCCTTATAATCCCCTATATTTCAAGCATCCAGCTAGATTCAATCCCGCAAACTCCTACACGGAAACTGAATAGCTGTCCTTTACGATGCTTTCTTAAAAGCTGTTTCAAATCTAGCTTTTTAGTTTTTAAAACTGTGAATGGGTGCTGGAATTTGACCGCCCCGCGCGATAAAGGCGGCTGACGAAGCCTGATTGACCTTCATGACTGGAGCTGTTCCCAAGAGCCCGCCAAATTCAATCATATCGCCTTCCTTGCCTTTCGGAATAATCCGCACAGCTGTCGTCTTTTGATTGATGACGCCAATCGCCGCTTCATCCGCAATCATGGCCGCGATGGTTTCAGCCGGCGTCGCCTCTGGGATGGCAATCATATCCAAACCTACCGAGCAGATAGCCGTCATAGCTTCTAACTTTTCTAGATTGAGCGAGCCATTTTGCACAGCCGCAATCATGCCCTCGTCTTCAGAAACAGGAATGAATGCACCAGATAGTCCGCCCACCTGATTGCAGGCCATGACACCACCTTTTTTGACTTGGTCATTGAGCAGAGCAAGCGCCGCTGTCGTGCCATGAGTACCAACTGTTTCCAAGCCCATTTCTTCCAAGACACGAGCCACTGAATCCCCGACTGCCGGCGTTGGAGCCAGACTCAAGTCAACAATCCCGAACTTGACACCCAGACGCTCGCTAGCCATCTGACCGACCAACTGACCAATACGGGTGATTTTGAAAGCTGTTTTCTTGACCGTTTCAGCGACCACGTCAAAGCTCTCACCACGGACCTTTTCCAAGGCCCGTTTGACAACACCGGGCCCAGAAACACCAACATTGATGACCACATCTGCTTCGCCGACACCGTGAAAGGCGCCTGCCATGAAAGGATTGTCTTCTACCGCATTGGCAAAGACGACCAACTTGGCCGCACCCATATCAGATAACTGAGCGGTTTCCTTGATAATCCGCCCCATATCCGCAACAGCTGTCATATTAATACCAGTTTTGGTTGAGCCGATATTGACAGAGGAGCAGACCTTGTCCGTCTCAGCCAAAGCGCGCGGGATGGAATTAATAAGGATTTCATCGCCTTTTTGATATCCCTTTTGGACCAAGGCCGAGAAGCCACCGATAAAGTCAACACCGATTTCCTTGGCCGCCTTGTCTAAAGCCTTGGCCAGAGGCACGTAGTCTCTGCTGTCTGTCGCTGCCCCAATCAGAGAAATTGGAGTCACTGAGACCCGCTTGTTGACGATAGGAATCCCGAGCTCTGCTGCAATTTCGTTCCCAACTTCCACCATGTCTTTCGCTTTGGTCGTGATTTTTTGGTAAATCTTCTCCGCTGCCCGATCAATATCTGTGTCGATACAGTCCAAAAGTGAAATGCCCATGGTGATGGTCCGAATATCAAAATTCTGCTCCTCAATCATGGCAATGGTTTCTGTTACTTGTCTAATATCCATCCTTCACTCCTTAGATATTGTACATGGCATCAAAAATGGCCGCGCTTTGAATGTTGATTTTGACATTAAGCTCTTGGCCGAAAGCTTCAAACTCATTGCGAAGGGCCGTAAAATCTTGCTTTTCATCGCTGGACACCAAGGCCATCATGGTAAAATATTCCTCCAAAACGGTTTGGGAAATATCGTCAATATTCAGCCCCAGCTCCGCAATCTTAGTAGAAACTCCGGCTACAATCCCTGTTTTATCTTTTCCGACAACGGTAATAATTGCTTTCATGCTTGGCTCCAATCATTTTTAGTTTGTCTCATTGTAGCATAAATTCGAGGATTTTGTATACTATTTCAGAAAATAAAGACAGAAGGTTCGGATATTGCAAAGAGCACTTGGAACTAGGAAGACCCCTATGCTCAGCAATTCATCTGAGAGACTATTTTGGGCAACTTTGTATGTTTTTTCTATTTTTATTTGAAAGCGCTTTCGATATTTGTTATACTAAATATAGAATATTTTACACAAAGGAGATTTCCTAATGAACGATCCATACAAGAAGCGTCTCTATACTCAGGCCTTGAGTTTATCAGCCGCTGTATTGATGGCTGTTTTGACTCAGGGCAAGGCCGCAGCTGACCAGCAGAACAGCACCGACTCACAGACAGCTGCCAATCAGGTAGAGGCTGTTACTCCTGCAACAGAAGCTGCTCAAGCTGCTCCAAATCAAACAGTAGAAAAAGAGCAGGCCCCTGCTCCTGCCGCAGAGAATCCCGCCGTTTCTGCCGCAGGTCAACCAAGAGCAGCTGCTTCTGAAGAAGCTAAGACCCAGCTGGCTGATGGCACCGTTTATATGTCCGAGCCTGCAGAGCTCAAGGAAACAGTTCAGGGACAGGCTTCTCAGGCGGGCAAGCTGACCTGGACTCTGGACAATAAACCGATTGCTGACTGGAAAACCTGGAACATGGACAGCGGCACCTTTACCGGCCAACCCTTTGTCACAATTGAGGAAAAGGCTGACGGAAATGACCTTCATCTGAATCTGCAGTTTAAGGAACTTTTCGGACAAGATCTCAGCCTGCGTTCTCCCAACAATATCCGCCGCACCTATCGAAACTTCATTGGCAGCCATGAACTGGTTGGTACGAGCCAGGACTTGAGCTTGACCATTCGCAAAAATATCGTCTTGCGTCCTTATGAAGACTTTCACAGCCATGAAGAGATGCTGGCATCTATCGAAAAGAGCAGACAGGACGCCAAGACCGATCGCTTGGTACAGATTGAGAACATTGGAAAGAGCGCTCAGGGGCGCGATATCAAGCTGGGTATCATCAGCTCTGACCAAAAGAGCATTGACGACTACCTCAGCACAACTAATCCGCAGGCCTTGACCAAACCAGCAGAAATGCTGGCAGCTCTCAAAAATGGCAACTTAGACTATAAACTGCCTGTGCTCATCAACAATACCCACGCTGATGAACAGCCTGGGATTGATATTATCACAGGGCTATTTAAGACCTTTGCGACCAAAGACCAAGTCAGCTTCAAAACAAGTGCTGCTGATGGCTCCGAAAAGATGGTCACTCTCAACATCCAAGACTTGCTGAAGAAGTTTATCTTCCTCTTTGACTTTACGGAAAACCCTGACGGCGATGTCCTCAACACTCGGGCTCTGGCCAATGGCCTTGACCCTAACCGAGATACTGGCTACCAAGCCAATCCTGAAACCCGTACCGTTGCTGGATTGATTAACAAATGGAACCCAATTGCCCTCTATGATATCCACGGCTTTGTCAAGGAATTCCTGATTGAGCCAGCAACCCCGCCTCACGATCCTAACTTTGAATATGACCTTTTAGCTGATCTCATGCTGGACAATGCCCATCATATGGGACGGGCCGGCGTTGCCAACTCTGGCTACGACAAATACATCATTCCAAAACTGGACTGGGGAGACGGATGGGACGATTCCTTCTCCGGCTACACAGCGGTTTATTCTATGTACCATGGCATCCTGGGACATACCATCGAAATTCCGGAGGGCAATCAAGAGTCCTACAAGGCTGGATATTATGCAGTTTTAGGAGGCCTTGACTATCTGGCTCAGAACCCAGATAAGCTCATGGAGATGCGTCTCAACTTCTACCTGCGCGGAATCAATAAAGTCGAAGATCCTAAGGCAGAAAATGAACTCGTCGGACCAGATGGTCAAGTCGTAGGCCGGATTAAAAAAGGCCAGGAAAAATTCTTCCCAGACTACTATGTCATCCCAATGGGAGTGGACAAGGACAACGATACCCAAGAAGCCTTTAATATGATTGACTATTTCAAGCGCAACGGTGTCCTGGTCAAAGAACTCAAGGAAGACAGCGGCAACTATAAAAAAGGCGATTTGGTTGTCGATATGGCGCAGGCTAAGCGTGGCTATGCCAACCATGTCCTCTACAAAGGCTCAAATGAATCCAAGTGGGCTGCCATGTATGCGGAATTGGTCGTCAATTTCCCTGATATGAAAGGCTTCAAAGCCCAGCCAGTCTTCGGTGACAAGCTCTTTGAAGGCAAGCTAGGCGACGTGACAGCCCTCCGTGCTGCTCGGACCAGTCAGGTTGATCATAAAGCGCCTTATTACGTCATTGCCAATACGTCTGAGAGCGCGGTCAAGGCTGTCAACCAAGCTCTTGCTGAAGGCAAGAAAGTCTACCTGACAGATGACGGCTACATCGTTGATACACCGACCTTTACCAGCCTCCTAGATCGTTATGCTATTTATGGTGATGCCCTTTATAAGATTCCACAGGGACCAACTCTGAAGCCTCTAAAGGTCTACGCACCACCGCATCAATTCTCATGGGCAGGCGTGGACGCTCCAGCACATACTGCCTTAGCTCTGAAAAATATGGGTTTTGAAATCGTTAACAGCCCAGAAGAAGCGGACGTCATCGTCCTTGAAAGCAACAACTATGACAAGTCTCTTGTCGGACTCAAGCCAACCATCGTCGTCGGAGGCTCTGCTATGCAGCGCTTGGAAAAACTAGGTATCCTAGATGGATTTGACGCTGAGCGCTTCAAGAACGGCAGTGACTATGAAGGACTGATGAAAGCCATTATACAAGACCAAGACCCGCTGACCAGCGGCTACAAGAAGGATGGACTTTTTTACTCCAACTCTGGTAACTGGATTGCTAAGATTCCTGCCAACTTTAGGACTCTTGCCAGCATTGCTGGCAGCGACTTCTACATCGCTGGCTGGTGGCCTGGCAATGAACAACTGGCCAACAAAGTCGTAGCTATTGCCGGCACTTATAAAGAACAGCCTCTCTTTGTCTATGCTGGCAATCCGACCAATCGGCTTCACCCTGTTCACTTCTACCGCTGGATCTCCAACGCTATCTTTGGCAGCCAGTTGGCTGAACTGACAGACCTCCCAAGTCCTGCGACACCTGACCCAACCTATCAAGCGCCAAGCCAGACAGTCCTTGACTGGAAGCCTGCTACAGTGAATCCACCAGCTCAAACGGTAGTCCTGACCTACAAGAGCCAGACCCTTCCGCAGACCGGCAGTCAAGAAAAAACTGCTAGCTTTACTCTAGCTGGAATCCTAATCGCAGGAGCAGCTGGACTCTTACTTTTAAAGAAAAAGGAAGACTAATACTTAAAAACACACCTCCCACTTGATGCGGGAGGTGTATTTTTAGTTATAAGCTCTGCTATTTTTCCACATAGGTATGAAGCGGATAGGTCGGATAGGCCAAGTCACGCGCCAACTCAGAGGTCACATAACCTGCCGGTGCATCTAGCACAGAAGGGATTCGATTGACGATAGTGGCACAGGTCAAGGCTACGGTATCAGGCTTGCTGACTGAAAAGGCTAGATTTGGCTCACCAGTAATTTCCCAATCACACATATCTCCGTCATTTTCCCGATAGACCTTGCCAATACACTCTACTTCCAACTCAATTCCCTGATGGGTATGAATGGTTGTCACAGCTGACATACCCGTTACTTGCCCCGCCGGAACTGTGCGACCCAGCGTTTCAGAATAAACATCTTCATCCAAAATGTAAGGAACACTTTTTTGTGAAATATCCTGAATGGTCCAGTTCATCTTAGAGCAAATAGCTTCAGCAGCATTCCACATATAGGACGGCAGACTCTCAGCACTGGCAATTTCCTTTTCAAATCGCTCTGAATCGTAACCAGCACCATGCGCTTCTGCCAAAGCCAGACCATAATCTTCCACATTATAGCTGGCAATCCCTTTCACCTTTTGAATGCGATTAAGGCCAGACATAGCCAAGCAAGGCATATTAATCCAGTAAATATCCTGCATGCCTGAGCCCATTACAGTGACACCATATTTTTTAGCCAGCTTGTCCAAGCGGTTTGTTTCGGATGGCGACGTCGTCCAAGGGTAGATGGCTTCCTCACAGGTCGTGATGATATTAACTCCATGCTTGATAGCTGTTTCAAAAAAATCATACATTTCCGGCATATAGGAAGCAATGGTGACAATGGCAATGTCTGCGTCACACTGGTCAAACACACTGTCAGCCTTATCAGAAATCAGGACACCAGTCTTATAGCCTAGCTCTGCAAAGTCACCGACATCTTGCCCTACAACAGCTGGATTGTTATCAATAGCTCCGACGATTTCTACACCGTGATCCAGTAGGTACTTGAAAATCACTTTAGACATCTTGCCGCAGCCATATTGGACAGCACGAATTTTTGTATTTCTCATGGCAAACCCTCCATTAATTGTTATTATTTTCACAATTATAGTATAATATCTCTAGCAACTAGAGAGTCAATAGAGGGTTTTAAAAAATGAAAAAAATTTTGCGTATCGGAGAATTTTCCCAAATAAATCAGATTTCCATCCAAACTCTACGATTCTATGACCAAATCGGTCTTTTAAAACCCTATAAAGTCGATCCAGAAACCAACTATCGCTACTACCACATCAATCAATCTTCTCTGGTTGACTCCATTCAGTACCTGCGTCAACTGAATTTTTCCTTAGAAGACATCAAAGAAATCCTATCTGACAAGGATCACTTTCAACTGCATCAGCTTATCGAGGAACGCTATCAGCGCCTTCTAGAGGAAAAAGAGAATTTAGAAAAACAAATCCAAGAAATCGAAATCTTTCGGTCTGGTGCCCGTATCTATGGCGAAAAACAGAGCGAGCAAGAACTGGAGATCCTAACTTTTCCTGAGCGTCAGCTGCTTACTTTTGAAATTGATCAAAATATTTATCAAATGAAAAGTGAAGAATACGAACTTGCTCTCCGCTGCTTCAAGCAAGAAATCCTGCGTTACAGTCCTTTTTTCACCCATTTCAGCCGTGTTGGTTCCATTATGAAACAAGAAGATTTCCAAAAAGAAAGATGGATTTCCAAGCAACTCTGTCTCTTCCATCATACTCCCAATGAACTCCCTCACTTAAATCGAATATTGCTGCCGGCAGGAAATTATGCTGTTGCTTACTGCTCTTCCTTTGCAGATGAACTTAAAGCTCTGCCGCATTTTTACCAGGCTCTTATCCAAGCTGGATATACTCCTGTGGGCGATTATATCTGCGAGGTCATTCATGAACAACCACAACTCCAGGAACAGCACCGCGATATGTTCATCCGGATGCAAGTTCAGATAGAGGATTAAAAACAAACAGATGGATGTATCGGAATTCTTGCCAGATACTGGAGCAAGCTCAGCCAAAAACGAATCACTTCACAAGCCGTAATTATATCAAAAAAGGATGGGAAAACACCCATCCTTTTTATATGCCAATAACCATTGCTTAGCACCTTAGTCTTCTTGTTTCTTTCTTCCAGCTAGAAGCCCCATTCCCAGAAAAGCTAAACCAACCAGAGGCAGAAACTTATCTTCTTGAGTGCCAGTCTTAGGCAGAGCTGAGTCGGGAGCTGGCTGCAATCTTGGCGACGGAATAACTTTCTCTTCCTCACCTTGCTTTAGAGCTTGAGGCTGGGTCCTTGTCAAAGGCTGTTTAGCACTTTCAGCCACCACCTTGCTGCCAACTTCTACTAGTTCGTCAACTGCTAGAGAGAGCACTTCCTGACCGAGGATGGTTCGCTGACCCTTCAAGACTTCTACAAAGACTCGTTTTTGACCTTTTTGGCCGGCTACAAGTATCCGCCGCTGCCCTCTTTCCAGTTCTGGATTTTCCTGTTCTTGAGTCTGATATGCAATCTCTTCCATTACGACTTCTAAGAAAGGTTTTTCTTCCACTAGGTCCTTTATCCCCTCTTCCGGAGTGACCTGATGACTTGGTTTTACAGCCAGAGCAGCAAGAGCTGTCTTCAGATCTTGCTCTGCTCTATCTAAATCTGCCTGCTCCGCTTTTTCATCTGCCAAGAGAGACTGGGCTCGAGCCAAGGCTGACTGGTAAGCCTGAACTGTCTCATCTGTGTAGAGGCTTGGATCTAGACTAACCGTACTGTCTACCACTTTCTGCAGAGAAGCCTTATTAACTGCTGGGGCATGAAGATTGGTCACAAAGAAATTGCGCGCTTCCAAGTCTCCATCCCAGAGTCCTAGACCGACGTAGGCATCATTATAATAAGGCTCAACCGTATCAAATTGGTGGTTCAGGTATTCTACACCGTCCACAGATACACTGACACCATTTTTAGTTTTCACTAGCTTAACATGGTGGAACTGGCCGTCATTAAGATGCTTGCCATTCATGCTACTTTCTGCAATCGTCTCTCCCATAAAGTGGTAAAATCGAATCTTATCATTATCGCCAAATTGAATAGAATAAGCATTGCGAGGATCAACATTTTCAGACGCATAGAAAATGTTAATCAAGCCTTTTTGATACTTGAGATCCACATCCAAGTTATACTCAGAGAAAGGAATCTTCTGACCTCCCATATAATAATCATTGGCGCTGGTATTCTGATTATAGAGGCTTTCACCGTCGACATACCACTTACCAGAGACAGCTTTTAAGTCTGGAACATTGGTCTTAAAGTCATTGCGGCTGATATTGATGGTGAAGGCCTTGGAAAGGCTTGGATTTTCCTTAGAGGTCGCCGTTACCTTGACCACACCCCTTTGCAGAGCAGTCACTCGCAGCTTGTTGCCATCTTCCGTGACAAAGACCAGGTCTGGCTGATCCACATTCCAGCTGATCGCTTGAGAGACACTTGCTGGCATGACATATGCCTTCAAATCCAAGGTATCGCCGACATAAATATTATTTGTTACAGGAGAAGCCTGCACTAGTTCCAGTGGTTTGGTCACTGCCTGTTTGTCTTTCCAGATGCCCTTCAGCGGATAAAGAGCAATGTCAGCCTTAGCAGCACCACCTTTTACAAAAACACTAGCCGCAAGGCTATTTGGCGCAGGGAATATCTGATTGGCACCCGCCACAGTATATCCTTTGGCAAAGACTTCTAGGCTGGAGCGATCTACATAGAGATGCAGATCTATGCTGCCATCCGCATTGCGTTTGACGGACTGACTATCCACCTGAGCAAATTTATTACTGAGAAGAATCCCAGACTGACTGCGGTCAATAGAAAGAGTTTCCTTTTCTAAATCATAGATAACTCTAGTCACTTCTCCATCTCCAACCCGCAGGTTAAAACCGACTTTCTTGGTCGTTTCACTCGGCCGGAAAGTAGAGACAATTTCATACTGATCACCGGAAAAATCTTTCAACAGCTCATTCTTCTCACTAACTTCCACGTCTTTATATAACACAGCCTTGTCTTCCTGACGCAGAGACTGATAGGCTGCTATTGGCGTCTGAGTCAGCCGATAGCTGCCGTCTTGCTTGATAATGCCTAGTTTGAGGTTAAGATTGAAGGTTCCGTTGAACTTCTGACCGACGGTATCGGCTACCAGATTACAGTAGTCTTCCCAGGTATTCATCCAGTTAGACTCGATAATGTCAGGTAGGGTTGGATTAGCCTTGCTGCCAAAGTCCTGAACGTAGTAAGTCATGGCTGCATAAGAGTCTTTACCAAAGTTCATAACCTGATCAGCCTGAGCAAACTCAGCATCTGGGACGAAGGTCCACTTGCCCTCCACCTGTCTAAAATCACCGACCTTATAGGAGCGACCGCCACGAGACAGGACCCACTTAAGGCTACCATCGTCTGCCAGTAAAGGATAGAGATCTGGACACTCCGTATGGAGATCCACATAAGTTGACTCCACCTTCCAATTACGCAGATTATCAGAGGAATAAATTCTCAGCGGTCCGCCTGCGACGACCATAAACCATTTACCCTCCCAACGGAAGACCTTGGGATCACGAAAATCCTGAGATTGCAGTGGATCGTCCGTCCAGTCAGCTGCAATTTGATCAAGCTTCGTCCAAGTCCGGCCCTCATCTTTACTGTAGGCCAGCTTGATGCGCTGACCGTTTCCGTCGGCAGTAATCAGTGCGACTAAACCGCCCTGGTCATTTTCAAATAAACCAGAGGAATTGGTAGTATCTGCTACGATAGAGCCTGAGAACATAGCCCCATTAGCATCCGGATAAAAGGCAATCGGCTGTTCTTCCCAATGAATCAAATCCTTGCTGGTCGCATGACCCCAGTGCATAGGCCCCCATTTGGTATCGTCATAAAACTGATAGAAGAAATGATAGACTCCCTTATAATAAACCAGCCCGTTGGGATCATTGGCCCAACCGTCCTTGACCGAATAATGATACTGACCGCGATAGAGCTCATTGTAGTATACCTCATCTGCCTGCCGACGATGGACATTGAGCCGGTAAGTCAGGCTGACCTCCTGCCCATCCGCATCCGTCACAGTGCTGGTCACAGTCAGATAGTTTGCCCCCACTACCAGCGGAATATTCTTCAAATCACTATAAACCCTACCTGCAGCATCGGTCACGCTTACCTTGGCAGCAGGATTTTTCGCTACGACAGTCAAGTCTACATTCTCAGCATCATGTTTGACATACTGGATAGTAATAGGGGCACTAAACTGACCTTTCTGCTCCACTTTCCCAACCGAAGAAGTCACCCTTATATCCTCCAACTCGGGATTAGACTGAGGAGTGATTTCTTTGTAAAAGGTGTTTTGAAAAAGCAGCTCGCTATTCCAGTTTAGTAAGCCAAAATAACCTTCTGACAGATAAGTATTCTGCCCCTTATCATCTCTCTGAAGCGTGTAATCTCCTGAGCTGGCCACTAGAATATCATTGACATAGTAGGATACCCAAGAGCCAATTGAAACGACCTTGAGCCGATATTTATTATCATCCGTTGGCTCGATATGCTTTTCATTGATAAACTGATAATCACGCCCGCCTTGCCAACGCCAAAACTTCACATTGTTGCTGCCACCATCAATATTAACTGCATAGCTGCTCTTGTCATCTGGATTATTATTACTGCGGAAAATGAGGGCTGCCGCCCCTTCCTTACTGAGGAAAGTTACATCCGTTGAGTAAACAAAATCCTTGCCCTGACTTTGAGAGTAAAGGAAACTATCACCTTTGCCTCTGGCATCACTATAAAGTCCTTGCTCTCGGACTTCCCAAACTCCATTTTTGTCTCCCTTGGCTTCTGCCAAATTAGTATTGAAGCCTGGTTGCTTATCTACAGTCTCTACGGCAGGGAGTTTTTCCGCAGCAACTTCCTTCGCTGCTGGCTGTTCATCTTCTTCCTGTTTGATCTCTTTGGCATTTGCTGTGACTTGTTCTTCCTTATCGGCCTTTTGATTGGCTGACTCTACTGCTGCATCCTGACTACTTGCTTCTGTCGCTGCAGTCTCCCCGGCTACAAGGTTCTCTGTCTTATCAGCATTCCTTGTAGAAGCAGCTATTTGTCCGCTCTCAGGCTTCGAGACAGCTGATGAATCAGCCTGCAAGACCTGCGCAGGAGCTGGATTAGCCTTACCCTCATCTGCATAAACAACTCCACCGCCATCTAACAAGAAAGCTCCAAAAGCCAGCAAGGCACACCCAAAAACCCAACGCTTTCCGCTTTTTCTCATAAACCAATTTTTACACACTTTTTCCTGATGATTTTTCATGACACACCTCAATATTCTAAAAATAAAATCAGACTCCTCACAACCAAATCACTGTTACATAACACACTCCTTTCAACTTTTCTTGTTCAAAATGAACACCTCGTTTAACACTTAACTCCCTTATAAAAAAGAAGCAATCTCAATAATCTAAATATAACAAATTTTTGTAAGCGCTTCACCTAACGTTTGTCACAAAAACAAAATGACAGATGTCATATTTTAGAAATAATGAAGAAAAAAACAAAAAGCCTCCTAAACGGAAAGCTCTTGTTTGTTTTAAATTTATTCTGGATAGGATGCTGCCAGCTCGTTCTTTAGATATTCTGCCAGATGCTGATGAGCAAAAATTCCTGCTTTTTCTTCTGCTGTCGGATTATAGTTGGTATTGGTGTTCACATCATAGACATAGATCTGACCTGCCTCCGACTCTACCCACTCAATAGCCGCCACATCAATACCAGCCTGAGCTAGAAATGTCTCATAAGCCTGTCTTTGACTAGCAGGCAGCGGCTCCGTGATTTGAAACTTATCCGAGGTCTCTAGCTGATCAGGCCTTTGTCCAATCTGACACCCATCTGCCGGACAAAGCTGAAAGCCATCTGATGAATCAATGGACACAGTATAAAGAAACTTCTGGTTGATAAACTCCGAACGACGAATGCGACCATCCGCAGGCTTGATATAGGCCTGAAGCAGAGTGATTCCATCCACAGAAGGCTCAAAAGCAGGACTGTCTACATAGGCTTCTAACTCTTCCTCACTATTGAAGAGCTGCACTCCCAAACCTTTCCCAGCCCGATTATGCTTGGTAATCAAGGGATAAATATTAAGCTTTCTAGCTGCCTCAAGAATATTCTCCTGTCCCAAAACGGCTACTGTCTCTGGATAAGCAATTCCAACCTCAGAAAGCTTCAAATACTGTTTAATTTTGCTAATTTCCAGATTAATAGCTCCGCTTCCGTTGATGACCTTGCGACCGTGAGCTTCCAGCCAAGTTAGAACCTGCTCTGTAAATTCTGGTGCATAGCGGTGTCCACGCGTATGAGAAGAAGCAGACATCCGATTGTAGAAAATTCCTGTTGGGGGCGGACTCTGCAGATCTAAGATCCCACTTGACAAATCCCACAGTTCATAAGGCACCTTGTCTTTCTCTAGCCATTTGACCAAGTGCTGGGTCCACTCCAAATTTTCATGAATAACATAAACTTTTGCTTGACTCATAATTCTTCTCTCCTTTAGGAATATCGAACAGCCAGCTTACTGCTTTTCGATTCTTCTACTACATTGACTTCCGTTTTTTCAATGACACTGACAGCCAAGACCTGACCTAGAACATTGAGGGCAGTACGACCAGCATTGACAAAGAAATCAACTGCAAAAATCAAAGCAACTCCTTCCACCGGCAGGCCTAGCTGAGGTGCAGCTGCCAGCAAGACAACAATCGCTCCAGAAGGCACTGTTGCAGCTGTTTTACCAATCAAAGTCAAAAGCAAAACAGTAAAGAAAAGTCCTGATACAGAAAAAGCAATCCCATAAGCATGGGCAATAAAAACAGTTGCTACAGAGAAGTAGACAGCAGCCCCTTCAAGATTAAAAGTATAACCCAAAGGCACAACCAAATCTATGACATGCTCATCATGCCCCTGCTTCTTTAAATCTTTCAACAGTGGCGGAAGGACAACACTGGAACTGCCAGAGACAAAAGCCAAAGTCAGAAGACTCCAAATCCGTTGCAAGCTTGTCAGATAAGGAATTCTGAAAGCAAAAGCAATCAAAGGAAAAATCACTAAAGCTAGCACCGCATAAGCCAGATAAGTCCCTGCTACAAATTGCCCCAAACCGACCAACTTGTCAACTCCTGTCGTAGCCACATCCTTAGCAATAAAACCAAAAATACCAATCGGAGACAGCTTCACAATCACACCGACAATTTTATAAATAGCCTCAATCCAAATCTGCAGCAGCTCAACAGCTTTCTGAGTCTTTTCTTCCTTGAGACTTCCAAGCCCAAATCCTAAAAATATAGCAAAAACAATAATAGGAAGAAGAGCTCCTTCTGAAAGCGACTTGACAATATTAGAGGGAATGAAGCTAAGCAAAAACTCATCCAGCTGAATACTTTTGGCAAGCCCGTCAATGCTTGCTCCCTCCTGACCGATATTGACTCCTTGGCCAAAGCCCAGATAATAAGATGCAAAGACAAAAATAAAGGTAATCGCCGTCGTGACCCCAAAGAAATAGAGCAGACTCTTTGTCAAGAGCTTTCCAAAAGATTTCTTGCCGATCACACCAGCAACAGCTACGACCACAATCGGAAAGACCAGCGGAATAATCACCATATTAATCAAACTGATAAAAGCTTGACCCAAAAACTGGTAAAAAGCCGAAAACTGTGGCCAGATAAGAGCAACAAGAACACCCAAAATTAAAGCAATCAAGAGTTGCAAGCCCAGAGAAACCTTTGACCATAAAGAAACTAACTTCATTCCAAACTCCTTTAGTCTATTTTGTTAGCTATTTTACTATGATTGCCCCTATCTGGCTAATATATAATTTCTATGAAAGTAATAGAAGAATTTTATGGTGGAGTTGAATAGTGAAAAAAAGACATCCAAGAGAGTTCTCTTGAATGTCTGTAAAAGTTGATATAATCGTATTGATTAACGTTTTGAGAATTGTGAAGCTTTACGAGCTTTCTTAAGACCTGGTTTGGAAAGTATGAATTTCAGTTGGACTAAA
Source organism: Streptococcus sanguinis (assembly GCF_013343115.1). Taxonomy (NCBI): domain Bacteria; kingdom Bacillati; phylum Bacillota; class Bacilli; order Lactobacillales; family Streptococcaceae; genus Streptococcus; species Streptococcus sanguinis. The sequence goes on along the minus strand of NZ_CP054570.1, from coordinate 129,437 downwards.
AACAGCGTAATATCAAGACTTTTCTCCGCTTTTATAAAAGCTTTTTTCCAATCAAATTCAACTAATTTTATCCGAATGGTGTGGATTTTACCCCCAAAATTACAGAGAATGGAGCTGATAAACACTAAACGTTCACACCATTAGTTAAATGATTTTTTGTTCATCATTTTTCTTAGATGATAGAACTTCTAATTTATTTCTTATTCAAGCAAAAACAACCTGCTATAAGTAAGAAAGAGGAAGATACAAGAAAAACACGGCGTAAAAACCGATTCAGTTCATTGTCCTCAATCCTTGTCTGCTTCATTTTCTTTTACGAGATCGTTTTGTGAATCTTTTTCAGAGAGTTTTTGATCAATATACTTGTCAATGTTTTCATAAAATTCCTTGGTCGCTTCACTATCTAATGTTGGCGAGTTCTGAACTTGATTCACTTTCAATTGAACAGATTGAATACCGTAAGAGGCTTGTTTTTGGTGGAGTGTTTCTAATTCTTCTTCTGAAATCGGATCTCCAACAACCGTCAAGACCAATTCATTGTTACTTGACTTGTAGACTTGATTAATAACCGTATAATTGGCGAACTCTTTTCCTACAAACTGTTTGATCCCTTCTTTGCGCGCTTGTTCTATTGTCAGAGTAACTGCCGAATAGCTAGCTGGAAGAATCAACAATACAATCAAAGATATCAAGCCAATTCTCATTTTAATGCTCAGCTCTTTAAATGAAGTTAAAGGAGTTTTTCTCATCAAAATTCTTGTTCCAACAATGTTGGCTAGCATGATAAAGACACAGTTGATCAAGAAAAGATAGAGAGCCCCCAATAAAAATCGTACATTCCCATTAGCTAAACCATAGCCAGCAGTACAGATAGGCGGCATCAGAGCTGTAGCAATGGCTACTCCTGGCACGATATTGTTTGCTTCTTTTTTCCTTGAACCGATCACACCAGCAATCCCACCAGCAATAGCAATGAGGACATCCCAAATGGTTGGAGAGGTTCGTGCAATCAACTCGCTACTTGCATAAGACAAGGGAGAAATCCAGAAATACAGAGTCGAGACAAGCAAACTGACCAACACTTGAGTCAATAAAACCTCTAGAGATTGCTTGATTAAACGCGTATCAAAAATAGCTAAACCGAATCCCAGTCCAACAATCGGTGTCATGAGAGGTGAAATCAACATGGCTCCTATAATGACAGCTGTTGAATTCATATTTAGTCCGATAGAGGCAATAAAAATTGCACACATCAAAATCGCTGTATCTCTCAATCGAACATGAAGGTCATCGTATAATTTCTCACGGTATTCCCGTGTTGAATAATTGGCAGTCATTTGTCCTCTCCTCTTTCCTTATTTAAATTGGTATAATAATTAAAAATAACAGCTGATAAACAGCCAAAAAATATGAGCCCATAAATCGTCAAGAAGACACTGGTAATCCTTCCAATCAAGGTCACAGCTAGGAGATCCCCGTAGCCGACAGTCGTCGAAGTCACAAAAGCATACCAAAGACCGTCTCCGTAATTTGTGATAGCAGGTTCAACTAGGAAAAGCACGCCTCCTGACCCAAAAACAAAGGTCACAAAACTCAGAGCAAACCGAGTAAAACCCGTAACCTGCATAATATGCCATAACATTTTTAAACGTTTCATTTGTTCTCCTTATTCATACTAGCTCCTGACCGAGCCGTTTTTTTCCAATAATCAAAGTGAAGATAGGACATGATCTCCATCAGAGAAAGATAGACAAACTGATAGATCTGATTTAAGCTGATTATCAACTGATATTGTTTGAAAAATGACTGGAAGAAAGACCAGATATGACTGTCTTGAATCAGTCCCTTCTTAATATCAGACAGGATATTAGCTAAAGCTCCCAAGGACTGAAACGGTAAATCCTTGACATTTATATAGATCCGGTCCACCACATCATTCAGACTGGTATCTTGGATGGCATGAAATTCTCCAAAGAGAACTCCTGCCGCTCCAAGAGTAGAAACAAATTCCACCAAATAATTTCTGAGGAAATTTTCTCAACCTTTTCCCATAATGTGTTTAGTGCCATCCATAACGATCCCAACCAGAAAAAGGAAAGAAAACAAGCAAAGAAATTTTGCCGTAAATCCCAAAAAGCTTCAAGACTTGGTGTTGTTGGTTTTTCTAACTCTAAAACCAAGATGGTCATAATAATTGCTAGAACAGCATCTGTCAATACAATTAATCTGTCTTTCTTCATCGGATTGCATCCCCTTTCTTTTTTGTAACATTCTATCTTATCGCATAATATTGGATATTCTTTCATAATCCGACTACAAACAAAAATAAACCAAAAAGTATGTCCCTATTATACTATATTTAACTCTAGAAGTATTCATCCATCTAATTAATAAATATATCATATTTCACAATAAGTGAATACTATCAAAGATTCATCCCCTTTCACTTCATCATGTAGTGTTGCTTAGATTTATCAAAAACAACCAAATTTGTATTAATTTCAAGTATCACCTAGTTACAAAAATTTGGGGTGAACAGAAAAAGCATCCCGTATTTTTGATACGAAATGCTTTCAATAAGTTTAAATAAGTTTTAACGTTTACTAAATTGTGATGCTTTACGAGCTTTTTTCAAGCCTGGTTTGGAAAGTATGGATTTCAGTTGGACTAAAAACAGCGTAATATCAAGGATTTTCTGAACAATATCTACTTTTTAATTTCATAAAATCTGAATCAATATTTTTAAAATAGGGAATAGTTTAGGTCTCTAAGCATTAAAATAATACACCTAACTTTGGTCACCGTTTTTTAGTTATTCACTCTTTTTTCGGATAGTGTTTTTAAAGTTATGATGTAAAATGCCGCAATTAAAACACTATACATCATAATCGGAGGATAGAGAATTAAGGACAGAATCAATCCCACTCCTTTAATTATTAGGTCAGGTATCAATAACTTCCTATATTGTGCGGTAGCTTCAAGTAATTCTTTCTGATCTATATTGGGTTTATCAATTACTTTATGTAAAAACCAGTTTGCTACCGTTGAAACAATAACGATCAGTCCATAAAAGAGCTGTGCCGTATGATTCATGAAATGACTACTAACTATTCCAGTAGCATAGGGCATAAATGAAACAAAAAATAAAAGATACAAATTCTTTCAAATTTCTTCCTTTTCAACTTGGCTAACTTGACCTGCATTACCTAGGTCGGTTTGCTTTAAATTATACTTTTTTCTTAAACATTTGCTACGAGTAGGTCTTTCTTGTGAGTAATTTTCATCAAAAAATTTCATAGATAAGTCCTATATATAATCATGGAAAAGTAGTAAAAATAGTTGTTATCCTAGTTGATTAAAAAAATCTCTGATTTCCTCATCTTTTATAAAATAATATATAATTTTCCCCTCTCTTCTAGTATCCAAGATGTTTTGATTGGCTAGTTTACGAAGATGGTGGGAGGCAGATGCCATACTGAGATTTAGTAAACAGGCTATATCGCAGACACAGAGTTCTTCAACAACAAGGAGATAAAAGATGATATTTATCTGTTTATTATCGGTAAACTTTGATAAAATGCGAAGTGATTTTTGGACTTTTTCCTTTTCAAGGTAGTTCGTTGCGGTTGTAACATTTTGTTGATTTATAACATTCACTTGGCAGATACTATCTTTTTTCATAATATTTTCTCCTAGCTTAACACAGTCCATAGCATGTTAAAACTGTTGTTTTCAATCAGGATATATATCCCCAATCCTAAATAAACAACGGCAATAAACCATCTGCTATATTTTTCCAAGGTTTCTCCAATAGAAGGGACTTGTGCCAATTTTTGGGCAGAAAAAACCAAGAGATAAATCATGACTAGAAAAGTAAGTAAAGTCACTATCAAATTCGCTAAATTTAAGGTGGTAAAATATGGGACAAAGACACCAATATTGTCAGCGCCACAACTTGCAAAAGTAATCATAGCGACTAGAAAAATCAGGTTTTTATTGTCTTTTCGCAAACCATCTTTTGCAATAGCTTCTCCATCAGAATCTCCTAAAAGCAAAACTTTGAGGCCTAGGAAAATTGGAATCAAACCGAGTAAACCTAAAATCTCTTTACTAGGAATATAATTTAAGACAAATGCAAAAAGCAAACTTAGGAATATTAGACTAACAGAGCCTAGAAATTGTCCTAAATAGATGTTAATGATGTCTTTTCTGCTTTTTCTTTTGGCAAAAAATAACATTAGGATAATAAGTAAGTCTACGGCTGTCCCAGAATACAGGATTATTGAAGTAACAATATTTTGAATCATAAAACACCTTATTCAAATATATTTTTGAATGTATTCTAACATTAAACTTTGTAGATGTCAACTTAAAATCCACCAATTAATAATTGCATGTCAATATTTGTATTGTGAAACTAGTTTCAGAAATATATAGTCTTAAAGTATGTCCACTGCCAATGGTTTTTTCAATATTTAAAAGGAGAGAACCAATTTGGTCCTCTCCAGGGTATAATTTTCCACCAACCCACTACAGTTGACAAAGAGCCGTTATTCTCAAATGAGACAACTCCTTTTAGTTTTTATAACCTCAGCTTCTCGGTCTCTTACCTACTTTTAATAGAAAGACTACGAAGGACGATTCTTAAAGTAGTCAGATTGTGCAATATCGAAAGATTAGATGGGCTTAACCAATTTAACAACCCAAATCCAATTAAACTTCCATTTATTACAACTGTTTCTTGAATATTTCTTTGAATTAATTTCTGCAACGATTCAGATAAAGAATTCAATTCCTCGAAGAAATCTAAACGATTATCTAATAATAAAATATCACTCATCTGCTTAGAAATATCAGCACTTTCATTCATCACAACCCCAATATCTGCAAGCGTCAAGGCAGCAGAGTCGTTTAACCCGTCTCCAACCATCAAAATAGTTCGGCCAGCTTTCTGTAATTCCTGAACCAACTGAAACTTACCATCTGGTTTTAAATCAGTATAAACGTTGTCAAATGGCAGATCTTTAACCAACTCTTCTGTTCTAGCCAACGTATCACCAGTTGCCAGAATCAGTTTTTTCCCTTGGCGCTTTAGCTTTTTCAATGCAACTTTCGCCTCGCTTCTCAAGGGAGTGTGGATACAAAACATCCCAATTAATTCTTTCTTATAAGCCAAAAACAATAAATTGTAATGAGTCTTATATTGCTCAATCAAGGCCAGCTGCTCAGAACTAATTCTTACCTGTTCGTCTTGCATTAGTACATAATTTCCAATGACAACCGATTGACCATCAATTTGCGATTTAATCCCTTTGCTTGCAACATACTGAAGCTTGCCATGCATTTCTTCGTGTTCAATGCCTTCAATTTCAGCTTGTTTAACAATTGCATTGGCAATAGGATGATAGATATGTTCCTCCAAACATGCACTTATTCTTAAAATATCTTTCTCAGTATAATCTCCGAAAGGAAGAACCTTTTCAACCAAAGGATAACTCGTCGTGATGGTACCCGTTTTATCAAACAAGAAAGTATCCACTTCCAGATATTTTTCTAATACATCACCATCTTTAATAACCATTTCTCGATTTAGACCTTCCTTTATGGCCGTAAGGTAGGCTACAGGTGTGGATATTTTTAGAGCACATGAAAAATCCACCAATAAAAAGGAAATGGCTTTTGAAAACGAACCTGTTAACAGATAAGTCAAACCAGCACCTAAGAAGTTATATTTTACAACCTTGTCTGCCATCCTAATAAAATGACGTTGTTTTGTCTTCTTACTCTCTTCAGATTTTTTCATCAGATTGATGAGTTGCAAAATACGACTGTTTATCTGATTATCAGTCACACGAATTCTTAACTCTCCTGTTTCCAAAACAGTATTCGCACATACAGAATCTCCCTCTTTCTTTTCAACAGGGAAGCTCTCTCCAGTCAAGGAACTCTCATTGACCATGCCTAATCCTGAAACCACTTGGCCGTCAAACAAGATTTCATTACCTTGGGAGACAACTAATACATCACCTACTTGAACATCAGAACTCTTGATGCTGATGACCATGTCTCCCCGCACTAAGAAAACATCACTTTCTTTAGCAAGAAGGCTTTGTTCCAAATCTGTTGCTGTTTTTTTTAAAGACCACTGATCCAGATGATTACCCAAATCAAGCATAAACATGATGTTGCTAGCTGTCTTGGATTGGTTCATAAACAAGGACAACAAAATGGCCGAACAGTCCAAGACCTCCATGGTTAGTTCCTTGCGCGCTAAAGTTTGATAGGCTTCTTTGACATAACCCAAAGCCTGATAACAAGTCCAAATATAACGAATAGGGTAGGGTACAAAACTTCGAAACAGCAAACGCTTAATCGCTGCACCCGATACAATTGAATAAGCACTCTCTTCTCTACGAATGGGAAGAGTCATCAAGTCCGAAACTTTCCCCTTGTCAATTTTTTTTAAAAAGGCCTCTGCATTTTCTAATACAGAGAAGCCTTCTTTCATACGTAGAGTAAAGTGCTGCTGATCCATATAAAACTGAATAGAGTCGATCCCTTTTTCATCTTTAGCCAAGGAACGAAGATAATCTTGAATATCCAAGGTCAGTGAAAACGAGGACGATAATCGGATATGTTGATATCCTCTGTGTAGCACTTTAAAAGACATATTATTCACCTGTCAGGCTATCTAATTGTTCTTCTTTCTTTTCCTGTTCGTATAAATATTTAGCGTCTTGTAAAACATCATCACCGTGTTGTTTTACAACAGAAACAGATGCATCCAGTCCATCTTTCAATTTGTAAGCTTTAGCCAAGGCCTTAGAATAGCCTTTCTTAGCTTCTTTACTTGCTAAGACTTTCAAGCCAAGCGTCCCAAATGCTACCCCTCCTAAGAAGAGAGATGATTTTTTCGCAACTTTTGCGACGTTTAATACTTCTTTTAACATGTTTATTTCCTCCTTGTAACTATTGTAGCGAAAAATGACAGCAAAAGCAATTGCTGATATCTGATATATAGATAAAATTCTCTATACTGATATTTAATTATATTATGATGAAAACAATATACTTTATTTTTTGATACTGTAAATAATTATGTGTAAACACTTAAGTAGAGTTACGGAGTGTTAATTAAATAAGCTTTCAAGTGTATCAGAACATTGACCAAACCCTTTATGGATTCGTTGACTTTGCTTGAAATTATAATCTTCAAACAACGTAACTAAGTAACGTTCCAGAGCCTCCTCATTAGGAAAAAGAACCTTCTTTTTCGTTTGATGTTTGATTTCTTTGTTAAGAGACTCAATGAGGTTTGTCGAATACATGCTGTGCCAAATCTGGTAGGGAAACTGATAAAAAGTTAAAAGATTATCCGTCTTCTCCAGACTTTCCATGACTTTCCTATACTTTGGTTTCCATTCGGCGAGAAAGTCCTCTAAAGCTTGTCCTGCCATTTCTAAATTTTCAGCACGATAAATCATTATAAATTGCCCCAGAATAACCGCTCTATCTGCTCGTTTCACTTTACTAGCTAGATTTCGACTAATATGAATTAAGCAACATTGTTGTTTAGCTAATGGGTGAGCCTGACTGATAATCTGCTCAAGCCCCTTAAAGCCATCTGTAACTACAAGAGAAATCTGTTGGATTCCTTGGTTTTGAAGCTTGTCTAACAGGGTGGACCAAGAAGCATTGTTTTCTTGAGGCAACTGTGCATAGCATATCTCTATGCGACTAAAGTCGCTAGAGCTATCCTAATTGCGCACCGCCAGTTCTCATAGAAAAAAACACCTTGCAAGATGCAAAGTGTTTTCGTTTGTATTCTGCTGTCCAGCAACGAATTAACGTTTAGAGAACTGGCTAGCTTTACGAGCCTTTTTCAAGCCTGTTTTCTAGTATTTTTATATCTATTGGCAGATTATCCGACTTATCCCCATCAACATCTGACTCTAACTCAACCTCTGAAGAAATCCTAATATTGCGTACTTTGATATATTCGATATTATTGTTACCTACTAGATCCCCTTTTTAATAAATCTGGGATAGCCGATAATTTAGAAATGATGGATGAATCCTTTAAAATCAAGATATTTCCATATTCATCTGTATTTTCATCAAATAGTTTTTTGTCTGCATAGTAATTGGATAGAAGAACTAAGACCTGAGTAGCTTCACCTTCATAATTGCCATTTTTGCTTTCAAAAGGTAATAATTGCTTGTTCATAGCTTGGCGAATCAGTTGCACCAGCCAAATTAATTGTCTTGACCGACGAATAAAGCGACTTCTTTCAAGGATTCGACCATAAGGAAACAGTTGGCAGATTCTATAAAAGTGTCGATGTGATTCGGCACGCTCATCAGACTCGCTACACAGAGCTGGTACATAATATCTGCTATAATTTTCTGGAAGATTTGGTCAAGCGGTCTTTTAGCCGTGTGACAGGCATACAGGAAAAACACTATTTATTTACTTTTTGCACGGGAGGCTTTAAGATGTTGCTGGACGCCTTTCTTGATAATCACTCAGAGTCGCCAGAGTGTCTGGGCTGGGATATGGCAAAGATATACCGCTGCCTGAAACTGTTCTTTGACGCTGATAAACGCGACATATCAATTAAAATGTCGCACTAAAATGATTGAAAAGTGATTGAAACTGTATTATAATGAACGTATATATTTAGAAAAGAGGTACTAACTATGGAAAACCTAGTAGTTTCAGTCTTTAACACTGAAAGCGAAGCTTATCAGTCCTTTGCGGATTTGAAGGCTTTCCGCCAAACTCAGACGACCAAGGTTGCTCAAATCGCCTTGGTCAAAAATGAAAACGGTCACATCGTTGAAAAAGAACGCTATGACTTTGAAGATTCAACGACGGATGCAACCCTAGAAGGTGGCTTGCTCGGTGCAGTTATCGGGCTTTTGGGTGGTCCTATCGGCGTCTTGTTTGGTTATGGTATTGGCAGCCTCTATGGTTTGGCTGCTGGTGATACCGTTGATACGGCAGAAGCTGGCTTGATTGACGTTGTGTCTCAAAAATTGATCGACGGCGAAACAGCCGTTGTCGCCTTGGTGCAAGAAAACAACGAAGCAGTCATCGATGCTTACTTCACCAAGTACGACACCCAAATCGTGCGTTGGGATGTAGCAACCGTCGTAGCCGAAATCGAAGCAGCTCTGCAAGTCCAAGAAGACCTCTACAACCAGGCACGTGCACAAATGAAGGCTGAACGTAAAGCCGAACGCAAGGCTAAACTTGAAGAATTCAAGGCAAATGTCAAAGCAAAATTTGACAAATTGAAAGCCTAACGTCTAAGCGTCTCATAAATTTAAATGTGACTGAGACGCCATTTAAAATTTATGTGCGTCGGATTCTCACAGTTAAATAATTGCGTTGACAAAGCCGTTACAGCCGTTCTTCCATTCTTTGAAAAGAATGTTTAATAGACAAGAAATCTGGACTAGTATTGGTCTGGATTTTTTTGTGAATATAGAGGTCATAGCTTTTTGACTATGCTTCGTTATAATTAGAAAAATTTTAAGTTTTATCAAGATGAAATCAGTCAGACGAAGACATCCCGAATTAGCACCAGCATCACCACACAAACTAAGACATACTGGTGCTACTCTTGCTAAACAAGCAGGTGTTTCTCTTGAAGCCTTCTCAGAAGCTCTTACTCATAGTGATAAAGAGATTACAAAAACTTACGTTAATATCAAAGATAAAGTCAATCAGACTGTAGGTGATATTGCTTTTCGTAGTTTAAAAAATTGATGGGGTGAATATGGGGTGAATTTTGGGGTGAACTTTGATTTTTTGAAACAAAAAAGACATCCAAGAAATAATTCTTGAATGTCTGTAAACGTTGATATAATCGTATTGATTAACGTTTTGAGAATTGTGATGCTTTACGAGCTTTCTTAAGACCTGGTTTCTTACGCTCAACTTTACGTGAGTCACGTGTAAGAAGTCCTGCGCGTTTCAATGAATCGCGGAAGTCTGGGTCTACTTGAAGAAGAGCACGAGCGATACCGTGACGGATAGCTCCTGCTTGACCAGCGTAACCACCACCTACAACGTTAACGAAAACGTCGTATGAACCTGCAGTTGAAGTAACTGCGAATGGTTGGTTGATGACCAAACGAAGGTCAGCGTGTGGGATGTACTCTTCAACATCTTTTTTGTTAACAGTGATTTTACCAGTTCCTGGAACAAGGCGAACGCGTGCAACAGCGTTTTTACGACGTCCAGTACCTGCATATTGTGCTTGTGACATACTTTATTGTTCCTTTCCTTAGATAAGTCCTGAAATATCAAGAACTTCTGGTTGTTGTGCAGCGTGAGTGTGCTCAGCGCCTACAAATACTTTCAGCTTCATACCTTGAGCGCGGCCAAGAGTATTGTGCGGAAGCATACCTTTAACAGATTTTTCGATCAAACGAACAGCGTTCTTAGAGCGAAGCTCACCTGCTGAGATTTGTTTCAATCCACCTGGGTACATTGAGTGAGTGTAGTAAATCTTATCAGTCGCTTTTTTACCAGTCAATTTTACTTTTTCAGCGTTGATAACGATTACGAAGTCACCTGTATCAGTGTGTGGTGTAAAGGTTGGTTTGTTTTTTCCGCGAAGTACGCTTGCTACAACAGCAGAAAGGCGTCCAAGAGGGACATCAGTAGCGTCCACTACATACCATTTGCGTTCAACTTCACCTGGCTTAGCCATGTATGTTGTTTTGTTCATGATTTCTCCTATGAATATCGTTTTTGTTTACAGGGCGGATGTTCCGGTCCGCGAGTTATTTGAAAGGTTCCGGGGCCTTACAAATGGGGTAAACAATACCGCCTACTATCATATCAAAAATAGTAGGCAAAAGCAATAGATTTGAAGCAATTATTTATGAAATAGCGATTTCATGTTTTCTTAATCTTGAATGTCTTGGGCGATACTAAAGAGTCCCAAAGTTCCAGGACCAGTATGGGTAGAAATGACAGGTCCCAGAGGCATAAGGAGAACTTCCTCTACTTGATCGCTTTCCAGCAGCTGGGTTTTTAGACTCTCAGCAACTTCTTTGGCACCTGCATAGGCGATGACCACCCGCGGATCAGCCACTCCCTCCAGGGTCATGCGGACCACTTCGGCCTGTGCCTTTTTCTTACCACGAACCTTAGCGACCGAGTCCAGAGTCCCATCTCCCTTGACAGCGATAATCGGCTTGATATTAACTAAGCTCCCCATAAGCGCAGCAGTTTTGGAAATCCGGCCGCCCCGCATGAGGTGATTGAGGTCATCAACCAGAAAATATGTCTTGACCTTAGGCACCAAGCTCTCAATCAAGTCCGCTGTCTGCTCCAAGGTCTGGCCTGCCGCTCTAGCCTCTGCCGCCTTCATGACTAAAAGTCCTTCACCCATGGAAGCTGCTTTGGTATCAATGATACGAATCGGTGCATCTGGGAAGTCTTCTAAGACTATCTCCCGTGCCATGACAGCACTCTGATAAGTACCCGATAGGGCTGAAGCAAAGGCTACATAGAGAACTGGTGTCCCTTCCTTAGCATAGCTGCGAAAGACATCTTCAAACTGGCCGACATTGATCTGGCTGGTAGTCGGTTTACTGCCGGACTCCATCTTGTCCAGAAGTTCTTGGCTGGTCAGCTTGTCCGCACCAACTGTCTCATAAGTTTGGCCATCTAGCTGAATGGTCAGGCCTAGGACCTGCACATCATTTTCCTGGATCCAGTTTTCTGGCAGGTCTGCCGTTGAATCGGTTAAAATTTTAAAGGTCATCTTTTTTTCTCCATCATTTTTTGTAAATCGCGCAAAGATTGGCTGTCCATCGGTCGCAAGGGCGGTCTTTGCAGGTTGATTTGTCCGCTCAGTTTATTGAGGTCTGATTTGGTAACAGCCACTCGCTTCTCTAGCTCTCTAGCGGAAACTCTCAAAGCTCCTTGGGCAAAGACAGTCCACTGCTCATTGAGATCGCTGGTCGCAACCGATACCTGATTTTTGGGTGTATTGAGCTCAGCTGCCAAGCTCTCGATATAGTCATCCGCCGTTTCCTCCTCCTCGGTGAAAACGACCGTTACATTAAACTCCTCATAGGTCTGCCGAACTCCCGGCATATACTGGGCATCAAAGACGCAGATAACTTCCAGTCCTTCAAAGCTGGCATAATTGCTGAGCTTCTGGAGCAGAATCGTTCGCGCTGCATCTAACTCCCCACGATTAAAGTAAGGACGAGTCTCCCGCCAAAAGGCCGTCATATTGTAGCCGTCCACCAGTAAGATTTTTCTTTTCATAGGCGATTGCGAAAGACTTCATACATAAGAATAGCAGCTGCGACACTGGCATTGAGGCTCTGAACATGCCCATTCATGGGAATGGAAATCATCTCGTCCACCTGCTTTTTGATATTGGTTGAAATCCCCTTGCCTTCGTTGCCGATGATGAGGGCCAGCTTGCCTGCCGTATTCCACTTATGAGAAGGCGTCCCCTGCATATCTGTACCGAAAATCCAAAAACCAGCTTCCTTGAGCTTGTCCAGGGTCTGGCTGAGATTGGTCACACGGGAAATGGGAATATGCTCAATGGCACCCGTTGAGGTCTTGGCTACGACTGGTGTCACACCGACTGCCCGGTGCTTGGGAATGATGATTCCAGCTACATTAGTCGCGTCAGCCGTCCGCAAGATAGAACCCAGATTGTGCGGGTCAGTCAGCCCGTCCAAAATCAATAGGAGCGGATTGTCTTCCTGCTCTGCTTTTTTCAACAGCACCTCGAAGTCAGTATAGGCGAACTCCGCCACTCGCAGGACAAACCCTTGGTGAACAGCCCCATCGGTCATTTCCTGCAAAGTCTTCTTAGGCGTCCAGGAGATGGAAACTTTTTTTTCTGCAGCTAAATTTTTGATTTTATCGACCTTTTTACCACGCAGGTCGTCCTGAATGTAGAGTTTATTTCCAGTGTTAGCAGCGAGAGCCTCTGTCACCGCATGCACACCGTAGACAATATCGTTTTTTTCCATAGGACTAGTATAACACAAAGGCGAAAAAATGGCGGCAGGATTTACTCGGGCGAGACAGAATTCTGCTCTGATAAAAAGCAATCAGCAGCCCCTAAGATTCCCCGCCAGTCATGTTATAATAGAAAGAAGTCTAAAAAAGGAAACTCTTACTCATGTCTCTCCTCCAACGCACCATCAAGCTGGTACTAGCTACTTGTCTAGCTGCCTGGTTGGCTGACTTTTTAGGTCTGGCCTACTCAACTTCAGCCGGAATTATTGCTATCCTCAGCGTGACCGATACCCGCCGCAGCACTGCAAAGCTAGCTGGCAATCGCTTTTTATCTACCCTGCTGGCTCTGGCTATCGGAAGCCTGGCCTTTCACTTTCTAGGTTTCAATCTCGGAGCATTGGCCATCTATATCGTGATCTATGTACCACTGGCCTTTCGGCTTGGCTGGGAAATCGGCATTACACCCAGCACCGTCCTAGTCACCCATCTGCTCTTAGAAAAATCCACCTCCTGGTCTCTGCTTGGAAATGAGCTAGCTCTATTTCTCATTGGAACCGGCTTTGCTCTGCTAGCCAATCTCTATATGCCCTCGCGCCAGCAAGAGATTGACAGCTACCACGAGCAAGTGGAAGAACAGCTGAAAAAGATTTTGCTACGCTTTGAATATTTCTTAAAATCTGGAGACGGCCGAAATGATGCAGCTCTGATCAAGGAGCTGGATAAGATTCTGCAGCAGGCCTTGGAGCTGGTCTATCTGGATCACTCCAACCACCTCTTTCACCAGACCAACTACCATATCCACTATTTTGAAATGCGACAGGCTCAAAACCGTATCCTGCAAGACATGGCCAGCAATATCAATAACTGCCATCTAGCAGCCAGTGAAAGCTTGATTTTAGCCCGCCTCTTCTCCCAGACCGCTAAGCAACTAAGCCAAGAAAATCCCGCCCGAGACCTTCTGGACGAGATTGACAACTATTTAACCGTATTTCGTGAGAGGCCACTCCCTAAAACCCGCCAGGAATTTGAAACACGCGCCATGCTCCTGCAGCTCCTGCGAGACTTAGAAACCTTTATTAGAATTAAGGTAGAATTTTACGAAAATTATAAAGAAGACTAGCGGCTTTGTTTGGTAAATAAAGTACTAAAACTAAAAAAGAGATAAAGACTTTTAACCATCTTTATCTCCGCATTAAAACAACAAGTTTTTATTTCATGACATCGGCTATATAGCTGATGTCTTTTTAATTAGGTTCCTTAATATCATAAACCTTGTTTCCCTTAAAATAGACGTAATAGTCCTTATCATCCTCGTCCGCCCAAACGAAGCGAGTAAACATACCTGTCACATCCAGTCCACGTGGTTTACCTAGTTTTTTGACAACATCTTGGGCTGACATTCCTTTAGAAATACCGCTTAAACTTTCCACCTGCTTAGAAGAAGTGAATGTAATCAGCTTATTCATGACAACAGAATTTTCATCATAAGCAATAAGGATAGTATAATTATCTGATTTCCACAGGTCACCTCCACTACTGAGCTCTGAAGTTGGCTGACCCAACTTAGCACGTACTTCATCCTTTTTAGTAGCAACCCGATCAGACTCCTCTTCAAAATAAATGAGATTGATTGATTTAAATTCTTCCCACTTATCAATATCTTGCATATCAGTAAGGGCATCCAAAGATTGACCAAAATCATTAAAGAGAGTATATGGATCATCTTCAATTGCAGAAGACGAACTAGATGAGCTATAGTCATAGTCGTCATCAGAGTATTCTTTTTTCGAAGATGAACTCTGTTTTCTAGAGTAGCTAGAGCTAGATGAGGACGAAGTATTGCCACTTCGTCTGAAAAGAGGGACAAACATGCAGGCGCTAAGTGTCATCAGACTAAATAAGCATACTGCAAACAATATAAATTTTTTCATAAGATTCCTTTATTCAATTTAGATACATTATTTTACTGTATCTTAGGTTTATCTATCGCTTTTTCATAAAACATAAGAGCGTTATTACTAAATATTACTCTTCGATATCAATTCCTTTGGATTCAAATAAATCACGTACTTCTTTAGAAAATGGAAAGATCGTTCCGTCGATGGTTTTTAAATTCGAAAACTGTGATAGCTCTTTTTCACTCACATTTTCCAAATCAAATTGATCATCTTCACCATCCCATAAAGGGATTAATTGCGCATAGATATCATTACCTCCATCAAAGAAGAGGCTTTCCACATTCTGCGCATACTCTTTAGGTATTTCCAATCGTTCGAAATAAGCCTCTACTTCAGGAATTGGTGTCTCATAGAAGTCTTCTGGATCTATAGATAATTTCTCAGATTCACAAAAACTGTAAACGTCAAATCGTGGTTCAAGCACGTTTTGTTCATACATTAACTCCTGAATAATAGCCAACTTAAAATTAAAATTATCAAATTGTAAGAAATCACTCATAAATTACTTCCTCTCATAATCAGAACGAACCCTCTATCTTCCGAATACACCAGTCAATCAGCTCTTCCAGTCGCTCAATTGCTTCGGTCATATGCAGGTAGCCCATGACTGCCTCAAAGCCGGTAGACATCCGGTAGGTGACGATGTCCGTATTCTTAGCCTTGGTGTGGCTGTTGGCATTGCGGCCGCGCTTGTAAATATCCTCTTCCTTCTCCGTCAGAATCCCTTCTTCCAGCATGAGAGAGATGAGATTAGCCTGAGCCTTGGCAGAAACATACTTGGTCGCTTCCCTGTGCAGCTGATTGGGCTTGGTCAGACCTTGAAAAATCAGGTGACGCCGGATATACATGGAGTAGACAGCATCTCCCTCAAAGGCAAGGGCAATGCCGTTAATCAGGTTGACATCAGTCACGTGTCCACCTCACTCCATCCTTTGTATCCAAAAGCTTGATGCCCTGAGCGGCCAATTCATCCCGAATACGGTCTGCAGTCGCAAAGTCTCGATTAGCACGCGCTTCTTGGCGTTCCTCAATCAAGCGCTCAATGTCTGCATCCAAGACTTCTTCTACAAAGACGATACCAAAAACTTCTAATAGCTCGGCAAATGCTTCCTTAACTTCAGCGGTGTAATTGCCAGAATTGATCCACTTGGCTAACTCGAAGACAACCGTGATACCGTTGGCCGCATTGAAATCTTCGTCCATAGCAGCGGTGAACTTGTCCAGAAAGGCCTGAAGCTGAGCAGAATCTGCCTGACCAGTGAAAGGTTGCTCATAGGTATTCTTCAAATACTTGAGATTGGTCGCTGCATCATGAACAGCTTTTTCCGTGAAATTAATGGGCTTGCGATAATGCTGGGTAGCAAAGAAGAAACGCAGTACCTGACCGTCAATGGTCTTGAGGGCATCGTGAACAGTGATAAAATTGCCTAGAGATTTGGACATCTTGACGTCATCAATGTTGACAAAGCCATTGTGCATCCAGTAGTTGGAAAAAGTCTGACCAGTCTTGGCCTCTGACTGGGCGATTTCATTGGTATGGTGAGGAAACTCTAGGTCTGCCCCACCACCGTGGATATCAATAGTATCACCCAAGATCTCCGTCGACATGACCGAACACTCGATGTGCCAGCCCGGACGACCTGCTCCCCAAGGACTGTCCCAGGAAATCTCGCCCGGCTTGGCCGCCTTCCAGAGAGCAAAATCCACCGGATTTTCCTTACGAGCAGTCTCCTCATCTGTCCGACCAGAAGCACCCAACTCCAAGTCTGCTAAGGTTTTGTTGGCTAGTTTGGCATAATTGTGAGATTTTTCGACACGGAAGTAGACATCGCCCTCTGACTCATAGGCATAGCCCTTGTCCACCAAAGTCTGCACAAAGTCAATGATTGCCTCCATAAAGTCAATCACGCGCGGATGCTGAGTAGCCGGCTTGACACCTAAGGCCGTCACATCCTCACGAAAAGCAGCGATATACTTGTCAGCCACTTCTTTGGGAGTGATGCCTTCTTCCTTGGCGCGATGGATAATCTTATCATCTACATCTGTAAAATTGGAAATATAATTGACCTCAAATCCCCGATACTCAAAATAGCGACGAACTGTGTCAAAAGCTACTGTTGAGCGGGCATTGCCGACATGGATATAGTTATAAACCGTCGGACCGCAGACATACATGCGAACCTTGCCCTCTTCAATGGGCACAAATTCACGTAGGCTGCGGGTCATGGTGTCGTAAATTTTAATCATGCGGTCCACTCCCTTCTCTATTTCTGACTTTTTCGGCTGAAAACCAGCTCTGCAAAAGGGCCAAATTGTCTGAGGCTATCCAGTTGGTAAAAGCGCTGCCCTTCCTCTTGGGTAAAGAGGGGAACCCCCTTTCCTAGGATAAGGGGTGCTATCTGAATAATGAGGTGGTCGAAAAGATCCGCATCCAAGAGCGGTCCTACCAAGGAATTACCACCAATCACAAAGACATTTTTGCCTTTGTCAATCTGGTGAACAAAGTCCACCACATCCCCAGCTACTGGCTGGTAATTGCTGACAGGCAGGTGCCTATCATGCGTAAAGACATAGTTTTCCGTAGCTTGATAAAAACTTTCTACATCTTGCAAATCTTGGATTTCCTCAAAAGTCCGCTTGCCCATGATGGTGATATCCATTTGCCTGTAAAAGTCATCATAGCCTGTATCCTCTACAGAACCAAGCTGATGCAGCCAGTCTATCCTGTGCTGGCTGTCTGCCAAGTAGCCATCCATGGTGATACAGCCGTAAAAATATACTGCCATTCTTGTAGTTACCTTTCTAGTTCCTTTGCTATTGTCAAAGCGATAGTGAAAAAAGTCATGGCATCAGCTGTCCGCTCTTCATGGCGGGCATCCCAGATTCGGTTATGATGATCCACATAGTCAGAAGTGTAGAAGAACTGATAGACCTTGGTCTTGCGAAATTGACTCCAAGCCATGATAGCCGAAGCTTCCATGTCCACCACTTGGGCACCGGCAGCCAAGCGACGCTTGACCTTATCAGGTGTTTCTCGATAAAAGGCATCAGTCGTCCAAGACTTGGTGCGGATATGCTCAATATCGTGCTTGTCAAAGATGGCTTCCAGCTCGATCAGCAGAGACTCGTCATAAGCTACTTCGTCACTCGGCGGGGCATAGTGATAGCTAGTTCCTTCATCTCGCAATGCGGCTGCGGGCAGGATAATCTTA
Organism: Streptococcus sanguinis; assembly: GCF_013343115.1. Classification (NCBI taxonomy): domain Bacteria; kingdom Bacillati; phylum Bacillota; class Bacilli; order Lactobacillales; family Streptococcaceae; genus Streptococcus; species Streptococcus sanguinis. Next base: position 111,255 of record NZ_CP054570.1, on the reverse strand, counting down.
TCCGCCTCAATTGAGCGATCCAAAACGCCACAGGAACCTAGAATGATGAAATTCTTGAAGCCTCTGGCCGCCAACTCCTCCAGCTGGCCGACTATCATGGGAGCCCCAATTGGAGCCAACATAACTGCTAGCTTACTAGGTCCTTGCCCATAAATATACCATGGATGCTGTCCGTTTATACTTTTCAAATAGCCTCCCGGATAAACTTCTTCTGACGCAATCAAACGTTTCAGAATTTCCCCATTAAAGGACAGGATGATGGTTTCACACACTTCACCCTTGTCATGGACTGGCTTTTCAGTTGGCTCAATGACTGCTGCTACATCTTCAAATTCCTCTAATAGCATAACTTCACTTTCTTTAAGGCTCCAGCAAATCCACCTTCATCTTTTCTATGCGGCGCAGCTTGGTCTCATCTTTTTTGGCTTCACTGATATAGCGAGCCCATTCGCGCTGGTGGCTAGGCGGTAGTTTTGTAAAGCGCTCCTTGGCAGGACCGTCCAAGCGCTCTTTCAGTTCAAGGACTACCTGGTTCAAAATAGCATCTGATAAATCTGACATGTCGGTTCCTCCTGTCATACTTCACCTCGATAACTTTGCTACCCTTTCCTAAAGACTTGATGAATGGTGGCTGGCTTCACGGGCATGCTCTAGCTTGTCTAGATAGTATTCCCGTTTCTCCTCTACCTCGTGAATGGTTGGCTCGTCCTTCTCACCGTGAACACGGACAATTTTCGCTGGTACACCAACCACAGTCACATCACTTGGAACATCCGCCACAACAACTGCACCGGCTCCGACCTTGGCTTTCTCTCCAATCTCAATTGGTCCAATGACTTGAGCATGGGCAGAGACCAAGGCACCCCGGCGCACGGTCGGATGGCGTTTACCTGTATCCTTGCCCGTACCGCCTAGGGTAACGCCGTGGTAAAGCATGGCCCCCCTCTCCACAATGGCTGTCTCACCAATCACTAGGCCACTGCCATGGTCAATGAAGACACCTGACTCAATCTGAGCACCGGGATGAATCTCAATCTGGGTCCAGAAACGCCAGAATTGACTGTGCATTCGCGCCAGCAGCTTAAAGCCGTGCCGCCACAAAAAATGCGAGAGGCGGTGGGCCGCCAAAGCTTTAATGCCTGGATAGGTTAGCAAAACTTCCAGCGACGTTCGTGCCGCCGGATCATTTTCCTTTACAATATCAATGGATTCCTTCCACCAACCCATGCTAGCCTCCTTCCTTCTCTAAACAAGGAGAGACGAGAACTAGGCTCGCCTCTGCCGATTTCTGATGAGGTCTACAGGGATAAGCGACCTCTTATTCTTCTGTTTTAGGGCTTTCTTGATGGTCCTTATGACCCTTGTGCTCCTTGCGCGGATGATGTCCCTTGTCATGATGGTGTTTTGGCTTATCAGACTTTGGCGGACGCGGCAGCAATACTTTCATGGAAGCATCTACCCGGCCTTTGGCATCAATCTTGATAACCTTGACATCCACTTCATCACCGATTTGTACGACATCTTCGACATTGTTGGTCCGAGTCCAAGCTAACTCCGAGATGTGAACGAGGGCATCCGTCTTATCAAAGAGGTTGACAAAGGCACCAAATTTCTCAATCCGAACAACCTTGGCATGATAAACTTCATCCACTTTTGCTTCGCGGACCAAGCCAGCAATGATTTCCTTAGCACGATTGATGGCATCTTGGTCGCTAGAGTAGATGGATACATTGCCCTCTTCATCAATGTCAATCTTAACACCGGTCTCAGCGATAATCTTGTCAATGGTTTCTCCACCTTTACCGATGACAATCTTAATCTTGTCCACATCAATCTTGATGGTGTCGATTTTCGGAGCGGTCGGAGCCAATTCAGGACGTGGAGCCGGAATCGTCGCTTCAATCAAGTCCAGAATTTCAAAGCGGGCTTTCTTAGCCTGAGCCAAAGCTTCTGTTAAGATCTCTGCTGTAATTCCTTCAATCTTGATATCCATCTGCAGGGCGGTAATCCCTTCGCGAGTACCAGCTACCTTAAAGTCCATATCACCAAAATGGTCTTCCAAACCTTGAATGTCCGTCAGAACCGTGTAGTTGCTGCCATCTGAAATCAAGCCCATGGCAATTCCGGCAACCGGCGCTTTAATCGGCACACCACCTGCCATCAGAGCCAAAGTCCCCGCACAAATAGAGGCCTGTGAGGAAGAACCGTTTGACTCCAAGACTTCTGCTACCAGACGGATAGCGTAAGGAAACTCTTCCAAGCTAGGCAAGACTTGCTCCAAGGCACGTTCCCCAAGAGCACCGTGTCCAATTTCACGACGGCCAGGAGCCCCATAACGGCCTGTCTCACCGACAGAGTATTGCGGGAAATTATAGTGGTGCATGAAGCGTTTCTTGTATTCTGGATCCAAACCGTCAACAATTTGCGTTTCGCCCATTGGTGCCAGAGTCAGAACAGACAAGGCTTGGGTTTGTCCGCGAGTAAAGAGACCTGAACCATGCACGCGCGGCAGGTAATCCACTTCCGCATCTAGCGGACGGATTTCATCAACCTTACGGCCGTCAGGACGGACCTTATCTTCGGTAATCAAACGACGCACTTCCGCATGCTCCATTTGTTCCAAGATTTCAGCCACATCACGCATGATACGGTCGAATTCTTCATGGTCCGCGTATTTCTCTTCATAAACTGCTGTGACTTGGTCTTTGACAGCCTGAGTTGCGGCTTCACGCGCCAGCTTTTCTTCTACCTGAACAGCTTTTTGCAAATCGCTGTTATATGCTGCGACAATCTCTGCCTGCAACTCTTCATCAACATGTAGCAATTCTACTTCTGCTTTTTCCTTGCCGACTGCCACAACGATTTCTTCTTGGAAGGCAATCAATTCTTTGACCGCTTCGTGACCTTTGAGAAGAGCTTCCAGCATGATATCTTCAGATAGTTCCTTGGCTCCAGACTCCACCATGTTGATAGCCTCTTTGGTACCAGCCACTGTCAGTTCCAAAAGTGAGATTTCTTTTTGTTCCTTGCTAGGATTGATGATAAATTCACCATCTACATAGCCAACCTGAACTCCTGCGATAGGGCCATTAAAAGGAATATCTGAGATAGAAAGAGCCAGAGAGCTACCGAACATAGCAGCCATTTGAGGCGAAGCATCTTCGTCATAAGAAAGAACAGTATTGATAACCTGAACTTCATTGCGGAAACCTTCCTCAAACATAGGGCGAATCGGGCGGTCAATCAAGCGGGCAGTCAAAGTCGCATCAGTTGACGGACGGCCTTCGCGCTTGTTAAAGCCACCAGGATATTTCCCAGCCGCATACATTTTTTCCTCATAGTTGACCTGCAATGGGAAAAAGTCACCAGTAGCCATCTTTTTGGACATGGTTGCCGCGGTTAAAATGGTACTTTCTCCATATCGAACAACGGCGCTGCCATTTGCCTGCTTTGCAACCTGACCGGTTTCAACTACCAGTTCACGACCTGCAAAAACGGTTTTAAAAACTTGTTTTGTCATAAAGACTCCTTGCCGAGCACATGCTCAAATTTTTTCATACGCCTTGGCTACAAAGATCAAGATATTAAGCCCTTAAGCAACCCCAAGGAAACTTATCTTTTTCCAAAGGAATGAGACCTGAGCTCAATTCAGAAAAGCGCAAAGAAATTAGAACCCATGGACTTAAGATACCAAGAGGCTCTTCGATTTAGCTTTGATTTCATGGTCTTAGTAGCTTATTATATCCTCATCTTTGTATCAAGCACGTACAGACCTTATTTTACCACAATTTCAAGCAAAAGAAAAAGGCTGAAAATGGCTTTTTTCTATAAAAGTACTGAAAATCTATTTTTCTTTTCTATAGCTGATTATAGCTTGCTGGCTGAGTTCGTTTTTCCCTTTCGATTCGTAAAATAAGATGGCGGTATAGCCACTATTCACTTTTCAAAGAGGATTTCTTGCTTTATAATAAAGACAGTGACTCATTTCAAACATGTAAAGGAGACAATCGTGCCAAATCATCAAACAGTTGAAAAGAAAGATTTTTTCTCGCTCCTTGCGACAGCCTTAGTCTGCTTTGCAGGCATCTTATCTGAAACCAGTATGAATGTAACCTTCCCGCACCTAAGCAAGGTCTTTGGGTTAGGATTAGGAACGCTGCAATGGATTACAACAGGGTATTTACTAGCAGTGGCCATCACGATTACTTTAGGAGCGACCTTAGCCCACAATTGGAAAGAGCGAACAATCCTCTTTACCGCTTTGGCCAACTTTTGCTTGGGCACACTGATTGCCATGTTGGCTTCAAGCTTTCCAATCTTGATGATAGGGAGAATTCTGCAAGGAGGAGCTACTGGATTAGCCATTCCTTTGCTCTTTAACTTGATTGTTGAGCGTATTCCTAAGCAAAAAATCGGAACCTACATGGGCTTGTCTGGGATGGTGGTCAGCCTAGCACCAGCAATTGGTCCGACTTACGGTGGTTTTATGATTAGTCGTTTTGACTGGCATATGATTTATACCTTTATTCTTCCTGTCCCAATCATTTCCTTTATTCTTGGCTTTTTCTTTTTAAGAAATTCCGAGAAGTCTAGGAAACGCGCCTTTGATCTTCTCTCATTTATCTTCTTAGCAAGCTCACTCGTCTTTGCTATTGTAGCCATCTCTAGCTTAGAAGAAGGACATATCGATTGGCTCTATCTTGTTCTCTGCCTACTTCCACTAGCTTGCTTTATCTATCGGAGCTTGAAAATTGATCATCCCTTCTTAGATATTCGTATCTTAAAGCAACCAACGGTCTTATTGGCTATTTTACCCTTCTTTATTTTTCAATTTATAAACCTATCGGCTAATTTTCTGATTCCCAACTTCTTGGTCATAGAAAAAGAAATTTCAACCGCTCAGGCAGGCTTTGCATTACTTCCAGGAACCATGCTCGGAGCCTTCCTCTCTCCTGTCTTTGGTAAACTCTATGATAAAAAAGGCCCGAAACCAACCCTTTTTACAGGAAATTCTCTTCTTTTCCTGGCTGTACTCTTGCTCCTTATCTTTACAAAAGAACTCACCTTAACAGCTGTTATTACGATTTATATTTGCTTTACCTTGGGACGAAACATGGCCTTCAATAACACACTTGCTCTAGCCACGACTCAAGTTGATAAAGGAAAGACTGCAGATACGACTGCGCTGTTTCAGCTGGCCCAGACCTTTGCGGGTGCTATAGGTACCGCAGTAACGGCCGTCATCGCTAATCAAGCTCCCAATATGACAAAAGGAACTCAAAACGTCTTCACCCTGCTATTAGGCCTGGTTATCTTCGTATTCTTGTCTTATCTACTGCTTTTTAAAACGATTGCAGCAAAGAAACTTTGACTTTTATCCTCGACCTGATAAACATCTAAAATTTTCGGCTTATCCTTCTCTCCCAATTAGAAATAGTGGGAATATATTAAAAAAGCTCATCTAGATGCAAGACATACTCAATTAGAAGTTGCTGAAAAACTAGGTGTCGCTCAAGCCCAGTATGCTAGGTGGGAGGATGGAGGAAGAAACCCAAAAGATGAAACAGTAGAAAAGCTAGCTGAAATTTTTGGCACATCTTTTGAAATTTTAAAGGGGCGCGATGACGGATTGGAAGAAATTGTTAGTTTATTGAGGGAATATGGACTGACAAAAGAAGAAAAAAATAGATGGTGTGATTCGGAAATATTGAAGAACTTTTAAAAATTTCAAAAATATTATTTTTTTTGTAAAAGTGATTTGGGAGAACCCCTTTTACAAAATCAAACAAGCCCATAAGAATAATCTTATGAGCTTATCTTAGAAATAACTGTGTTATTCATTCTTAAAGTGTAACATATACCATATAAGCATTACCAGCGATACTTTGCAATAAATCTTTGCCATTCACGGAAGTATATGTGTCCGGCTCTATTTTAATGCGCTCTACATTACAGAGTGCGAACCAGTGCATGTTTTCCGGCTCTTTTTCCCAGATTGACGGCACGGTATAGCCATTGGGGATTGTTTTTTTTGTTCCTTTGCTTGTATCTTCTACATCTGCAATTATTGCATAACTACCGTCTTTTACAGTAAGAATGATTTTTTTAATCATGTGTCTATATTCTTTTCTTGGTCCTCTTTCCATGGTTAAAAGGACTTTCCCATCGTGTTCCTTGGCGTGAAGAGCATAAATATTTATTCCTTCTCTAGCGCTAAGTTCCCCATCAAATCTCTCACCAAATTTGTAGACAAGTCCCAATCCATTTTCATATTGTTCTATATTTAACATGATAGAACCTCCTATAGTTTATTCTAGTTCCAATCACTTAATATTTAGAGGAAATCTAGTTGCAATTAGTCTACCATGTTTTTGCGCTTCTGTCAATAGATTTTAAAAAAATTTTTCTGAGCGATTGCTGACAAGCTAAGAAAAATAAAGACTAGGCATTTTTGGTAGATTTATGGTAGCTAAACAGACAAATTGTTTTATTATTCTCACAGTGAACATAAAAAAATGTTGATTTATCAGCTTTCTTTTTCATTTCAAATCAATTCTCGGAAAGACATTTTGGGGGATTTTTTGCTATACTATTTCTATATACGACAAAAGGAGTAGACTATGGAACAAAAACATCGTTCTGAATTTCCGGAAAATGAACTCTGGGACCTAACGGCCCTTTACCAAGACCAAGAGGACTTCCTGCGGGCCATCGAAAAGGCCAGAGAAGACATCCAGAAATTCGTCCGTGATTACCAAGGCAAGCTCAGCACTTTCGAAGATTTTGAACGGGCATTTGCTGAGTTAGAGCAGATTTATATCCAAATCAGCCACATCGGTAACTACGGTTTTATGCCACAGACCACTGACTTTGGTGATGAGAGCTTTGCGCAGATTGCCCAAGCAGCTATGGAGTTTGAGACCGAGGCCAATGTCGCACTCAGCTTCTTTGACGACGCCCTAGTCGGCGCAGACGAGGCTGTCTTAGAAAAACTAGGTCAAGAGCCCCATTTGACCTCAGCCATTCGCCAAGCTAAAATCAAAAAAGCTCACTATCTGGGAGCGGATGTCGAAAAAGCCTTGACCAATCTAGGTGAAGTCTTTTACAGTCCACAGGATATCTACACCAAGATGCGGGCCGGCGACTTTGCTATGGCTGACTTTGAAGTAGAAGGAAAAGTTTACAAAAACAGCTTTGTCACCTACGAGAATTTCTACCAAAACCATGAAAATGCAGAAATCCGCGAAAAAGCTTTCCGCTCTTTCTCTGAAGGCCTTCGTCAGCATCAAAACTCTGCTGCTGCTGCCTATCTGGCTCAGGTCAAATCTGAAAAACTACTGGCTGACATGAAGGGTTATGACTCTGTCTTTGACTACTTACTAGCAGAGCAAGAAGTTGATCGCTCTATGTTTGACCGTCAGATTGACTTGATTATGAGCGAATTTGCCCCAGTAGCTCAGAAATACCTCAAGCATGTTGCTAAGGTAAACGGACTTGAAAAAATGACCTTTGCTGACTGGAAGCTGGACTTGGACAGCGAGCTTAATCCTGAAGTCAGCATTGATGATGCCTATGACCTGGTCATGAAGTCAGTCGAGCCACTTGGACAAGAATACTGCCAAGAAGTTGCCCGCTACAAGGAAGAACGCTGGGTTGACTTTGCGGCCAATGCCGGGAAAGACTCTGGAGGCTATGCTGCAGATCCTTATCGGATCCACCCTTACGTCCTCATGAGCTGGACCGGTCGCATGAGCGATGTCTATACTCTGATTCACGAGATCGGTCACTCCGGTCAGTTTATCTTCTCAGACAATCACCAAAGCTATTTCAACGCCCACATGTCCACCTACTATGTGGAAGCACCATCTACCTTTAATGAGCTCCTGCTCAGTGATTACCTGGAGCGCCAGTTTGATAACCCTCGCCAGAAACGCTTTGCACTGGCTCACCGTCTGACGGATACCTACTTCCACAACTTCATCACTCACTTGCTGGAAGCTGCCTTCCAACGCAAGGTCTATACTTTGATTGAAGAAGGCGGAACCTTCGGTGCAAGCAAACTCAACGCTATCATGAAAGAAGTCTTGACAGAATTCTGGGGCGATGCCGTTGAGATTGACGACGATGCTGCCTTGACTTGGATGCGCCAAGCTCACTACTACATGGGGCTTTACAGCTATACTTACTCCGCAGGCTTGGTCATTTCTACCGCCGGCTACCTACATCTGAAAAATGACGAAAACGGTGCCCGTGACTGGCTGGAGCTACTCAAATCTGGCGGCAGCAAGACTCCGCTTGAATCAGCTATGATTATCGGAGCAGATATTTCGACGGATAAACCACTCCGCGACACGATTCAGTTCTTGTCAGATACAGTTGATCAGATTATTGCCTACAGCGAGGAGTTGGGGGAATAAAGAATAGACAAAATCAGCTTGAAGCAAATCTTCAAGCTGATTTTTAAATAGTTTAATAAAAATAAAGCGATCCAAAAAAGCGGAGATAAAGTAAAATATAGGCACTAAAACAAGCGATAAATATAAGCCATCTTGTCCAGTACTGTGACTTAGTATAACTCTTCATTCGCAACAGCCCGATGAAAAACCAGATCAAACTCCAAAACACGAGGCCTAATATCTGAGGGGCAAAATACGAAATTAAAAGCAAAACAGGAATCAACAAGGCTAATACTAGTATGATTCTTTTTTGCGTGATCTGCTCTCTAGGAATCATCCACCCCACAAAGAAACACAAAACTGCTGGAGCAACAAATGGTGTAAAAATCATAAAAACAAATAAAAGATGTTTTAGCAACTCAATCATAAACATTACTTCATTCCCATCATGTTTTAAATAACCCGGCTCCCTAACGGGACCCATTGGAAAAAATACTTCTACTTATTATACCTTAAAAAGTGAATTTTCAAACAAAAATTTTAAATTGACTTCTTATTGTTACAATCGCAATAAAAAAGACCACTCTATAACCAGAGCAGCCTCAATTTTAAATAGGTCTAATTTAATCTTCCACTCACCTTATCCCAATTCTGCCACAATCGCTTTAATCTGCTGGGCTGTATGGACACCCGCTAACTGCTTAACGACCTGACCGTCTTTTTTAAAGAGCAAGGTCGGGATAGACATGATGCCAAAGGCGCTTGCTGTAGCTGGATTTTCATCGACATCCATCTTGACAATCTTGAGCTCATCTTCGGAAAGTTCCTCTGAGAGCTTGTCAAGGATTGGCCCTTGCATCCGACAAGGTCCGCACCAAGTCGCCCAAAAATCAATCAGCACCAATCCGTCTTTCGTTTCTAGCTCAAATGTTGCATCTGTGATTGCTTTTACCATTATTTTTCTCCTTTATTCTTAGCCAAACTTTGTCAAATCCTGCTTCATCAGGAAAAAGAAGACATCACCGTAAGTACCCTGGTAGTTCAAATCATGGCCTTTATAAGTCAATTTTTTAACTGAGTAATAATCTGCCACACCAATTAAGCAGGCCTGCTGAGACTGCTCAAACTCCTGATAAGACTCAAAAGTCATCTTGCGCTCCTGCTTTACAGCATCCAAATATGTGATTTCAATCATAACTTCTCCTTTTCAAAACTACGCTTGTAATTTTTATTTTATGATTATATTGTAATTGGTTTGGTTACATCTGTCAAATAAAACGACTTGGAGAAATCAATTCACTTTTTTAAGCCACTCACCGATTTCCTGACAAACAAAAAAGCCTCCCATCGGAAGACTTTCCCATATAAATAAGAAAAACCAAGCTCAATGCCCCTTGTGCTTTTCCAATCGTTTTTGCTGTTTGAGTTCGAATTTCCTTTGCTTAGTCAGTTCTTTCTGCTGCTTGCGCTTGACTCGAGCGATTTTCTTTTGCTCTTCAAATTGCAGCTTCAGCGCTTCCTGAGACTTTGAAGAACGTGAAGCCATCTGCTCTTTTTTAACCTGTCTCTGCAGGCGTTTAGGACTGACCGACTTAGTCTTCTCCTTCACTCTGATGCTAGGACTAAACTGCAACCGATGATAATAATGGTTTAGAAAATCCAACAATTCCTGCGTGCTAGGCTCTGCACCAAAGGTGAATCGGCAAACTCTATAAGATTGAGCATGTTCCTGCTTGAAAAGACCGTGCCAAAATCCCTCTTCAAAATAAACTGTCAGCGTCATTGAAATCTTATCCATGACAGCACCTCCTTTAAAAATCCCTAAGAATGGACAACCAAGGAGGAAGGTTACTGACAAAAAATGGTTTTTTGCGTCTGGACTACCAACCAGAACTGTGTTTTTATCTTAGTAGCTACAGTCTAGCAAGATTTTCTAAAAAATTCAAGGTTATCGAAATCTCGCTTAGATAAGTGAATTGGATTTTCTTGTATGAAAGGTAGAAAAATCAAAAAACAAGAAAGCTCTCTTCTTGTAAAATACATTCATTTCCGCTATAATACTACAAATACTGAAAGGAGAGAACTATGAAGTATATTTGGGCTTTCTTAGCAGCCTTGAGCTTGACAGGACTGGCTCTGTTCTTCTGGCACTCCCAGACCAAACCAAATCCTACCCCTCCTAAGCCAGAAACCACACAGACAGCTTCTAGCGAGAAGAGCGACAAGCAACCGACTCCGACAGAAGACATCGTATCTGAAGAGTACAGTGTTTCATACGACAACAAGCAGCTTTACGGAAAGATTACTGCTCCTTCTGACTACAAGAGAAAAAAATTGCCGACTATTGTTATCGCACATGGATTTAACAATGCCCTTGAGCAATATGAAATGTACAGCCAGCTGTTGGCAAAGCAAGGTTATCTGGTTTACAGCTTTGATTTCTACGGCGGCAGCCGCCAATCGAAAAGCGGTGGACAGGATATGCTGAATATGTCGGTCAAGACCGAACTGACAGATTTGACCCAAGTCATGGAAAAGCTGAGTTCCGAGACCTTTGTAGATAAGAGCAAAATGAGCTTATTTGGTGCTAGCCAAGGCGGTGTCGTTTCTAGTCTCTATGCTGCTGCTTATCCGGACCGCGTGCACAAACTCATGCTCATCTTTCCAGCTTTCGTTCTTTTTGACGATGCCAAAGAGACTTATCATGAGCTAGGGAGCCCTGACTTCGATCAACTTCCAGACAGCCTGACACACCACAATACTACTCTGGGTAAGGTTTATCTAATCGATGCCTTAAACATTGACATCCAAGCAGAGCAGGCCAAAATCACGGCTCCGACCCTCATTATCCACGGCACTGATGATGCAGTCGTGCCCTACCAGTATGCGGTCGAAGCGAGTCAGATTATTCCAAATGCAAAGCTGGTCACTGTAGAAGGTGGGGAACATCACATTGACGAAAGATTTGCTATCACTGCCGCTCCTGCAATCCAAAAATTCTTGAAAGAGTAAATTTGCTGATAGAAAAAGTTCTTCTAAAATAATAGAAGGGCTTTTTTGGACCACAAAAAGAGTCTGACTGAGTTAGAAGCAAGACTAAGGAAAAGCCTTCTGAATCCAGAGGAGGTGATTTGTACTCGGACTAAGATCCTAGTGAAAACAAAAAAATCTCCCCGAAGGGAGATCATTCTGGTTTATTTTACCTTAGAGTGCTAGGAACCGTAACCGAAGATAATACTTGAGTATATCGAGGTAAGGTGACAAGGCAATGTAAGTGGAAAATAAAGCAGATTAACGACGAAGTCCTAAAAAGTTGACAAAACAAAAAAGCCCCCTGAAGTCAGAGAGCTATTTTGATCTCGGGCTAAAATCCTAGTGAAAAAGATGAAACTCCTTGTGTTCATTGAACACAGTGTCGTTTCCCTATTTTCATACGGATTTTCGACGCCCTTAGCATCATGATTCTTGCTGGATAAAACGTTTATAAACTAGGCGACGAGGCGAAGATTGTACTAATGGTACATCAAGGCGAAGTCAACGAAGTATAGAAACGTTTTAGACGCAAGATTAGCGACGAAGTCCAAGAGAGTTGATCAACTCACGGTAACGGTTAACGTCGTTCTTACGAAGGTAAGCCAAGAGGTTACGACGGCGACCGATTTTCTTCATCAAGCCACGGTAAGTAGCGTGGTCTTTTTTGTGTTGTTTGATGTGGTCGTTGAGGTGGTTGATTTCCCAAGTAAGGACAGCAACTTGTACCTCTACTGAACCAGTGTCACCTTCGTGACGTGCGTATTGTGCAATGATTTCATTTTTTTTCTCTTTTGAGATTGCCATGATATACTCCTTTTCTTTACGCTTCATCCGAGTGGCAGGTTTGGCATGGCCTGCAACCAAGAAGAAGTTATTTGTCTTTACGACATACTTATTCTACCAAGAAGGACTACCTTTGTCAAATGATTCTGTTTCAACCCTTTTTTATGAGGAATTTAGGCTTTTTCATTTACAATTCTACCCCAAAGATTTCTAAAGAAAGCATTTCTTCCTCGGTCAATCTCCGCCATTCTCCAAGAGCCACTGCAGGATCCAACTGTAGGGGCCCCATCGTGAGGCGCTGAAGATCCGTGACTTCTTTTCCGCAGGCAGCCACCATGCGCTTGACCTGATGGAACTTGCCTTCAGCTAGGGTAATTTCTACGAGAGAAGTCTCTTTTGCCTCATCCAGCTCTAAAACCTTGAGCTGAGCTGGCTGACAGGTGAAGTCTTTCAGTTCTATTCCTGCAGCAAAGCGATCTACATCTGCTTGCTTCATCAGGCCAGCCACTTGAGCTCGGTAGATTTTTTCGACGTGCTTTTTAGGTGACAGCATGGCATGGGCCAGCTTGCCATTATTGGTCAGAAGGAGCAGGCCGTGGGTATCAATATCCAAACGGCCGACAGGAAAGACTTCTTTCTGACGGGCAGTCTCGTCCAGCAAGTCCAGAACCGTCTTATGACGGTCATCCTCTGTCGCCGAAATGACTCCCTGCGGCTTGTTGAGAAGGTAGTAGACGAATTTTTCATAGGTCAGCCTTTGGCCAGAAACAATAATCTCATCTGCTGTCTCATCAATCTGGGTCTTAGGTGATTTCTCTACTCTGCCATTGACCAAAACCAGGCCTTTCTTTAGGAGCTGCTTGACCTGAGCGCGTGAGCCCAGACCATTTTCTGCTAAAAATTTATCCAGACGCATCGTATAACCTCCTAGCTTTTTGAAGCCATTCCGTTCTTTTCTTTGTTAAATCTTAGAACAAAGAGCGAGGTCAGAATCATAGCCAGTCCCAAAATGCTGAAGATAAAGACTGGGGCGTTAGAGAATCTCCCAATGAAGCTGAGGACAAAAGTAGTGGCCGTTGCTCCGATACTGCAGCCTAAAATCACGATAGAAGTGGCTTGATTGAGTAGGTGGGCGGAAATGCGCTCGGATAGGGTGTAAAAAATGGTCGTCAGACCGACACTATAGACAAAGCCGGCGCTAATAGTAGCAAAGCTGAGTGACAAGAGATTTGGTGAGAAGCCAATAATAATCTGAGTCAGGCCAAAAACCAGACCAGAAAGCATCAGCAGTTTATCTCTAAAAAGACGGGTCAAACTAGCAAAGCTGATACCCGCTGCAATCCCAATCAACTGCATCAAGGAAAGAATCACACCTGCAGTCTGGGCCGTCCCCATGCCGGACTTCTCTACAATCCCCGGCACGCGTAGATTGATGGCAATATAAGTCAGCACAATGACCCCCGCCACAAAGGCAAAAGCTAGACTCAGCTGCCAATCCTGCCGGCTTAGCTTGGGAGTCAATTCAGACTGCTCGTGCTGCTTTTCAGAGATCTTGTCATAAGGGACAAAAAGCAGATAAAGCGCTAAAACCACTAGTCCGAAGGTATAGACGAGAAAGGCAGCCTGCCAGCCGAGAGGAAGAAGCCGACTGACTCCAAAAGTCAAGAGGGCTGTCCCGACTACTTCTGCTGATCCCCTCAGTCCTAAAAGCCGGACGCGTTCCTGTCCCTTATAGCGCTCGCTCACAATCGAAATCGCCTTGGCATTGAGCAGACCGATTCCCATCCCAAAGACAAGCCGAGAGGCAAACATAAGCCAGTAAGACTGATTAAGAAGAGGAAGAAGGCCGCAGAGCGAAAAGATCAGAAGGCCGCTCACTATCATCTGACGCTCTGTCAGGTATTTTTCAATGACCCTATTAAACAGCAACATGAGCATAATCCCAGCCGAAGGCAAAGAAACCAGAAGTTCTACCCAACTTTCTGGAATCCCTTTATAAAAAGCAAACATGGCCGACTGGGCACTGGAAATCGAGAAAGCCGTCGTCAGAATCAAAGAAAGTGAGAGGATGCTCACCTTTTCCATCAATTTTTTCATTCTATTTTCCTTTAAAATTCACACTACCTCTATCATACAGTTTTTTGGGTCAAGACGCAATTTCTTTGTCAGGAATATTATGGGTCGCTGTCGCTCCATTCAAAATCAGGCACCGCCAGCCAGTCAAAACCGCTCCCGCCTTTATTTCTTGCAGGTTTTATGTTATGATGAAGGGTAGAAAAAGGAGAGAATCATGTCTGTGAGTGAAAAAACATCTGTTATTGAACGATTAACCAAACCAGCCCATTTAATTGATATGAAGGACATTATCCGCGAGGGCAATCCGACCCTGCGCGCTATCGCTGAGGAAGTCAGCTTCCCTCTATCAGACCAGGAAATCATTCTGGGCGAGAAGATGATGCAATTTCTCAAGCATTCCCAGGATCCAATCATGGCAGAAAAAATGGGGCTTCGCGGCGGTGTTGGTCTAGCTGCTCCCCAGCTGGATATTTCCAAACGGCTCATCGCTGTTTTAGTTCCCAACCCTGAGGACGAAGAGGGCAGTCCGCCTAAGGAAGCTTATAGCCTGCAAACGCTGATGTACAATCCTAAAATTGTAGCCCATTCCGTTCAGGATGCAGCTTTAGCTGATGGTGAAGGCTGCCTGTCAGTCGATCGAGAAGTACCTGGCTACGTGGTTCGGCATGCGCGAGTCACCGTGGATTACTTTGACAAGGACGGTCAAAAGCATCGTATCAAACTCAAGGGTTATAATGCCATTGTCGTTCAGCATGAAATCGACCATATTAACGGCATCATGTTTTACGACCGCATCAATGAAAAAGACCCATTTGCAGTTAAAGACGGCATGTTGGTGATTGAGTAAATAACTTATATATCATTATCAAAAATACCTAGATAGAAACTATCTAGGTATTTTTTCTATTCTAACTATCCCGTCTCCAGAAAATAGCCAAGAGGATAACTGCTCCTAGCACTGATGGAACAATAGCTGTATCAGCAAGCATTGGCCCCCAATGGCCAAAGAGAAATTGACCTATCAAGGAACCAAACCAACCCAAGAGGATCTTTCCGATACAGCCCATGCGCTCC
The DNA here is from genome assembly GCF_013343115.1 of Streptococcus sanguinis. NCBI lineage: Bacteria > Bacillati > Bacillota > Bacilli > Lactobacillales > Streptococcaceae > Streptococcus > Streptococcus sanguinis. The sequence goes on along the minus strand of NZ_CP054570.1, from coordinate 95,893 downwards.
CCACGGCTGGTAATAGCCCCGGCGATAAGGCCGATGATAAAACCGACAAACATACTACCAATCATATATTCCCCTTCTTTCTATATTTCTAGCAAGGCTTCTCAAGAAGCAAGTGGAAGCTGTCATTATGGAATGAGCCATTTAGGGCAGCTCAAAATCTTAGATTGCCCAGTCCCCATTGCGGAAGATGGCTACTCGGCTACCATCTTCACGAATACCATCGACATTCATCTGGTTAGACCCAATCATAAAGTCCACATGGACATCCGAGCGGTTGAGGCCTGCTGCTTCTAGCTCTTTTTCAGAGAAATTCTCTCCGCCAACTACACTGGTCGCATAAGCTGCACCGATAGCCAAGTGATTAGAAGCATTTTCATCAAAAAGTGTATTGAAGAAGGTGATACCTGACTGAGAAATCGGACTTGGATCTGGTACCAAGGCACATTCACCTAAAGCACGCGCACCAGCATTTTCAAAGACAAGATCCTTCATAACCTGGTCGCCCTTTTCAGCAGTAATGTCCACAATCTGGCCATCCTTAAAGGTCACCTTGATGCCCTCAATGATGTTGCCATTGTAGCTGAGGGGCTTAGTGCTGGTCACATAGCCATCAGCCCGTCGGAAGTCCGGTGCTGTAAAGACCTCCTCAGTCGGCATGTTGGCAATGAAATACTCGCCCTGAGCATTTAGACTACCAGCTGACTCCCAGTGGTGGTTCTTGGGTAAGCCCAATGTCAAGTCAGTTCCCGGCGCTGTATAGTGCAGAGCAGTGAATTGCTCCTCATTTAAAACCTTAGCTTTTGAACTGAGTTTTTCTTCATGGGCCTTCCAAGCGGCTACTGGATCATCCTCATAGACACGGCAGGTTTTGAAAATCTGATCCCAAAGCAAGTCTACCGCTTCCTCATCACTGGCTGCGTTTGGAAAGACCTTCTTAGCCCACTCTGTACCGGCTGCTGCAGCGACTGTCCAGCTGACTTTATTGGATTGGGTTGCGATCCGCATCGGCTTCATGGCTATGCCCATAGCCTTAGCAGAAGCTGATAATTTCTCAGCATCCACGCCATTCAAAGCCCCCGGATCAGATGAACGAACGCCCAAGCGGCTGGCTTTCTTTTCGAGGAGATAGTTCATCTCAGCCACCTTATAGTCTGGAACATTGTCCAAGCGCTCCATCGGCGCATGGAGGAATTTCTCCCGCGTAGTCAAATCATCCGCCCACTGGACGATGACCTCGTGAGCACCCAGAGCATAGGCCTCCTTGACAATCAAGTGAGCCAGCTCACGCTGCTCCACATCAATATTGAGCGCCACCGTGTGACCCGGCTGCACATTAATACCATTGGCAACCAATAGTTTAGCGTATTTTTCTAAGTTTTCTTTAAAATTTGGCAGAACCATGCTGCTTCTCCTTTTCTTTTGTTATTTCTCTTTAAACAGGGACAGCAGGCTAACCGCTGCCACCGTACCGCAAATCAAAGCGGTCATTTTCAAAATCGTATCTGGGTCAAGATCCAGCTGGTAATCAAACACCTTTTGCGCAGGCTTATCTTCGGCATTTATTCTAAGTTTCATGAGAGAGTCCTTTCTAAATCATAATTCTAAGGTATAAACTCCTACTTGTACTGGCGTCTTCAGAATCCTCAATTATCTTTTAATAGATTAAAATAAATCACTATGACTGCCTGTCCTAAGTAAGTTTAAAATCAATTCTTCCTTATCCACTTTATAAACCAGGATCCAATCTGGCTGTATATGGCATTCACGCACTCCTTTAAAGTGCTTGGATGCTGTCAGTTGATGATCTCGATATTTAGCAGGAAGTTCTTTTTCTTGAATCAAAAACTCCAAGACTTCTTCTAACAATTCTGCCTTAAGTCCACGCTTCATAGCCAACTTAAAATCTTTTTTAAACTGTTTATGATAACGAATCTTAAGCACGCAAATCCTCCATCAAGTCTGAGACACTCCCAAAAGACTGACTCATATTCCGATTTTGATCTAAATCTGCCAATACTTCCACTAGCTTCCGACTCTCATCCAGTCTAACATCAAAGGGCAGCCCTTGGTACTGAATAGCCTGACGAAGAAAAATATTGATAGCCGTTGTCATATCCATTCCCAAGCTGTTGAAAACCTGTTGAGCCTGCTCCTTGACCTCACTGTCCAAGCGTATACTCATACTAGTCTTTGACATACTCTCACCTTCTTTCTATAGATTATTTTAACAAAAAAGAAAGCTAATGTAAATCTATCAGCTATACATTGGCTTCTTAAATTATGCTAGATCTGACAACTTACTTTTTACTTCCTATAAATTCGTTGATCATAGGTAAAATCTCGTTTTCCAACCCTAGAACCTGATCTGATTCCCATTCAGTCTTTTCCGTTAGGGCAGCCATTATTTGTAGTTTTAAGCTCTGACGCTTGAAGATATCTTCTCTCTTCCATTGTGTTAGTTTAGACTCTGGATACGAATTACCAAACTTAGAATTCTGACTATCTGTAATGATACAAAGATTGCCAAAGGAATGCAAAAATTCAGCAGATAATTGGCTTTCTCCATCATGTCCATTTGGATTCTGAGGGAACCAATGCTCTATGGAACGGCGATATGTAAATTTGAAATCTTCAAATTCAACACTCGAATATTTTTCTTTTAAATCAGAACGATTTTTCCATAAAACATAATCCACAAAGTTAAACGCATAAACAGGAATATCCCCGTATTTCTTTATACTTCCATCCTCAGTAAACAATCTTTCTTCAGCATATCTCACTGCCATTTTTTCAAGAAAATCTTTAAACTGAGCACCAAATTCTTGATCATTTAACTCTTCAATATGGTTAAAGAGGAATTGCAAAATCTCATATAACCAACGACTATCACGATTAGCGGTGAAGGTGACAGCAAACATGGATTGGAGGAGGATAATGTTTTTGTTTAAATTGTCAAAAGTATTTTTTTGAAAATTAATTCGAACATATTTCCATCCACCATTTTCATTTCGTTGATATGTCTCATACTGACCACATTTGATTTGCCATTCGGTTTCATTTTCTAATTGGGCATTTTTTACGATAAGCGTATCAAATATATGCTTCATAGTCAGAAGTAGTTGTCCAAATTGTTGGACCCATTCTCTATCTCGTCGTTCAATTTCAAAAATTTTCAATAATTTTTTATCATCAAATGTAGTTTCATTACTTCCTTCCATGATGAAAAACACTTGAAACAAAAACGTTGGAAAATCAATTACAGTTGTATAGTTTGAAATATCTGACTCTTTACTTACTGCTCTCCCCCTCTCAGATTTGTCCTCAGAAATAGCCTCTAGTAAACTTTTTGTCTCTACCTTATCAACTCCTATCTTATCAAATACTTCTTGCAATTTGAAATTAGCATATTCTCTCCCAAAAATTTTCTCCCCCTCTTCATCAGGATTATTTGGTCTACTTCGAATTTGAAAAGCTTTTAATACCGGCTTATCAAACTCTGCGCAGGCATCCCAAATTCTTGCAAATTTTTGCGCCATTTCTTGATCTTCACCAAACTTAGCCATCATTTGCGCTTTAAGAATTTCATGTGCCTCTAGTTGTTCTCCTCGAGAGTTGAAACGTTCGAAATAGAGATTTAAATCTAAATCATTAGGAAGAATACTACGAAAAATAATGACTTTATCAAAAAGATAATTAAAGAACGATTGAGATTTAAATTGGCGCTCCTCTAGCACTTTTTTCAGTGCGTCATGAGCATGTCGGTAACCTCTAGTTAGTTCATTTTCATCATTCTCAGAGATTTTTTGCTTGGTAAATAGCTTTTGAATGTTCTCATTTGACTTCTTCCTAGCTGGGAAAGTAAGATTGACAGCTTTCAATCTATCAAAACCAAACTCATGTTTCAAAGCCAAGGCAATCAAATTAAGGGCTGTTGTCCGCTGCTGCCCATCTATGATTTTGAAAATACCATTCTCTTCATTAACGACTAATGTTCCAATATAGTAATTTTCTCTTTGTTCTTGAAAAGCATCTGCTACATCGTTCAATAATTGCTCTATTTCATCATAAGTCCAGGCAAAATTTCTCTGGTAAAGAGGAATAGCATAGCTATCTTCATTTAACAAACGATTAACTGATAAGCTTATATGTGTTTCTACCATTTCTCTTTTTCCTCCTCTATAATCTGCTCCACTGTATAATTTTCAAATAATTCTCGATCTATCTTGACCATGAAGTCATTCGGAGTTACAGCATGGGCTAAAAGTTGGAATAGTTTTTGAACATCTTTTTGTCTGAATCTTCCACCAGCAGCATAGTTTCCAACTGTTGCATCATATATCGCTCGAGATTTCACACGGGGGTAATAAGACCAAATAAATAAGGTCTCTACTATTTCCTTTGATAGCTCTTCTTTTCCAAATCTCTCTGCGAAAAGCGAACAAATATTTAGGAACATATTTTGGCACTTGAGATAGCGTCCCTTTGAGCTATTGTAAATTTTCAACATACCTTCTGGGTAAGTTAAATTTTTTTCTTCCTCCTCTGACTCATTAGAAATTCCTAACTGTTCATTTAAAAAATCTTTATGATTTTTAATAGTTTCATGAGCAGATTCAATATACTTAAAAAATTCACTTCCATCAATGATAGGCATGGTAATTGACATAGGGAACTCTTCAACATGACGATACAATTCTAGGTATGGAAAGTTCTGATTTAAATCAACGCCTTTAAAATCATCGATAAAATCCTCTGTAAAACGCAGATAAGAACCATAACGCTTATTTGTTAGTCCTGTCTCTCCCCGAGACCAACGTCTCATACGAAAAAGATGTTTATCAAATAACTCTTTGAGGCTTAAATCTTTGTCTTCCACAAACTGTTCCCACTTTTCAACAATCTTTTCATCTTCTGAATCTTGCTTACGAAGATGATAAGCTTTGAGTAAATCGTGAGGTTCTAGAGATTTTCCACGATTATTTTGTGAATCAAACAATTGAAAAGCCTCTGATAATCGTTCCTGTGGCATAGTAATCACCGAGACAGAACAATTTTCAAGTAGAAAACTACACACCTGTTCAGCTTCTTTCTCGCCTACAAGTTGGATTAAATTCTTCCATTCATTAAAATTTTCGTAAGCATTATAGCAAGATAGTTCTCCAAAGTCAGCTTCAAGTAAGTTTTTTGCTCCTTTAAATTCATCATATCTATTTAAAGCATAAAGAAATAACGAAATGGAAACCAATCGTTGCTGGCCATCTACAATATCTATGTGTCCGTCAATATCTATGTGTCCGTCATTCTCATGCAAAATAACAGAGCCAACTTGATATTCCTTTTTCTCCATAGCATCTCGTAAATCATAAAAAAGATTACGGATATGCTTTCTGTTCCATTTATAAGGTCTTTGATAACTTGGTATTGTTAGCCTATCCCATTTCAATATTTCTGATACTTTTTTACTTTCAAACCCTATTTCTTTTTCATTGGCATTCATCATTATCTCCTAAAAATCTTATCAGCATAGAATCTTTGGTCCATTAATGCTTTGGAATAATAGTAGCATTAGGAATTGCTTTTGCAACGTTTTCTGCTGCTATTTTATCAAAAAATGGTCCTGCGATTTGATTGCCAAACCTATCAACTACAATCCATTCAATCATTTTTGCCTCCTTTATTTCTTAATGGATAAATTCTACATCTTTAGGTGGACATTTTATGTCCACTTAAGTTCAAATATCAAAAATATTTATTGATAGTAGCCTAAAATTTCTTTCATCGTTTTCCGAATATCATCAACTAAAGACTGTGGCGACAAAATTCTCACTGCTTCTCCTTGACTGAGTAGCCAACGTTTAAGACCAGGTGTATATTGACTTTCAAATTTAAACCGTGTCCATCCTTCGTCGGCAGATAAACACTGTGCATTAGGAAATTGGTCTAAAACAATAGTTGGATCATAACAGAATTCCAATTCAACTGTGATCTTTCTTCCTAAAAAAGCGTCTACTCGCTGATTACGAATATCTCCATCCCTGAATTTTCTGCCATAAGAGATGTTGGGTTTAGATTCCTTTGTGGACTTCCAAGTCTGGATTCTGTCCAAACGCAAGGTCATATAATGCTCATTCTTAATATTGTAAGCTACAATGTAAAAATAATGAATATCATAGTACAGAGAAACTGGAAAAATTAAATGTTCTTTTTTATCTTGATATGGACTCTTGTAGACAATTTCTAGAACCTTCTCCTTGCGAATCATCTCTGACCATTCCCAAATCTTTTGAATACGATTTTGCTCGTCTGTAATTGGGGCATAGTTCAGTCTTTCGCTGTTGATAATCATTTCTATTTCTTTTTGTTCCTCTTTTGAAACAAGCCCCAACAAGCTTTTTAATAAATCCTCATTTTCTACTTTATTTAAAGCTCTATTTTCTAATAAAATCTTAGAAATTATTAAAATATCTTTTTTATTAAAAAGTAATTTTCCTTTTAAATATCTTGTATGATATTTTGAATCGTATGCCAACTCTGCTGCTATCATGGGCTGAGTCATTAAAAAATCACCTAATAATGAAAAATCTCTCTGAATCGTTTTTGCACTAACCTCAAACTCATCACTTAATTGATTTTTTGATAGATGAGCTCCTGATTGCAAACGTAACAAAATGGATAAAATACGTTCTTGATCGTTCATAAAACCTCCTCTTTCCCTATATTATAACATGAACATTCTATATATCTGCCCTGAATCCTATTATTTTTGAGTTATTTTCTTTTTTCTCTAAATCGTGTATTGCTTTTTCAAAATCTATGTAAGACAAATAGCTCAACTCTGCATCAGTTAGATCTGATACTATCTCTTCTTTCATCAGTCGCTCCGCCTGAATATATAAAACTAACTCAAATAGTTTTCTGACATAACGAGCATTACCAAAACTTTCTGAGCAAAGACATTTTTCAAAATGAGTCAGGAGGATAGTTTTGCATTTCTTATCCACTATATAACCTTGTTGATCAGCCATTAGAGTCAGAATGTCATACAGTTCATACTTGTTATAATTATTAAAATAAATGTTTCTACTAATTCTAGAAGCTAAACCTGGATTGGTGTTTAAAAACTCCTCCATCATTTCTGTATAACCAGCGAAAATCACAATAACATCATTTCTATTATTTTCCATTTCTTGAATAATTGTAGGAATAGCTTCATTAGCAAAATCACGCTCTCCTTGTGGAATTAGACTATAGGCCTCATCAATAAATAAAATACCGCCTTTGGCATTATCAAATAATCTTTTAACCTTTGGAGCTGTTTGGCCAACATATTCACCAATTAAATCTGAGCGACCTACTTCAATCAAAACGTTTGATTTAATAATTCCATGTTCATAAAAAATTTTTGCCAACAATCTAGCAACAATTGTTTTTCCAGTACCAGATGCTCCAGAAAACATAAAGTGCATAGAAGGCCGAACGGGCGAAGAATTTATTTCAAATCTTCTTTGCGATATAGAGAAGTAATCTAGAATTCTATGAATCAGACTTTTAACAGTAGATAAACCAACCAAACGGTCTAGCTCCTTCAAAGTATCAGAATTTGTGCCTAATGGATTGTTGCAACCTTTCATACAAAACAGCTCCGACGGCAAGGAAACAGTTTGTTTTCCATTACTCAAATTACTTTCTATTAAATTATATTCAATAATCTTTTGAGCAAAATAACAACTATCGTAACTATTTGTAAGACAATTGTGATTTGAAAGCAGTTTTATTAGATCCTCTTCTAAATGAAAACCATAATCCCCTAAGCGAAATTTTATAATATTAACAAGTTCGTTATATGAGTAGGGAGGAAAATTTAATTCATAAACAACATGAAATAGTGGAAGAAATTCTCTAGATATTTCATAAGCTATACTATCTGACTCTGCCAAAAAAATATATACTCTTCCTCCCCCTGTTTCTAAAATATTATTTTTAAATTCCTCTTTTTTTCTAGGATGCATAGTTGAATAGTCCTTTATTATCACTAAACGCTGTTCTGAATCAAATTTAGTTGAAAATCCATCTTTCAAAATAGTCTTAGACTTGACATTTAACAATTTCATCAAATATTTTATAGCAAATTTTTTACCAGTTCCTAAAGAACCTTTGAAAATTAAAAACTGATTTTCAACAAGCACCTTTTCTTTTTGATTATTTAAAAACTTTTTTAGTTTTAAAACATACTCTTGAAATTCATTCAAACCTATAATATTTAAGCCATCCCATTCTAAATCAGTAATAGCAAAGCCACCAGAATTTGAAAACTCTCTTTCATCTGAATAAAGAAAAAGCTGACCTATTTGAGCTGAATGCTTGTTCCCCACCTCCTTTAAATATTCACTTTTACTGATAGATTTAACTTTAAAATCAGTGCGTTCTTCATCATTAAACCCCAAAGTTTTTAGCGTATCAAACAAATCCTCTTTGGTATGTTCTGTTACTCCAACAACGTAAAGACATGTTTGGTTTTTGAAATAATAAAACCATTGATTCTCCTTGATAAAATCCTCATCTGCTTCTTTAATATTTTTATTCATTTTCCTAAATTCTATTTGATAAAAAAACATTTCTTCCCCCATCTACTATTTACTAAAATAAATATAGCAAAAAAGATGGACAAAATTCGTCCATCTTTAAACTTTGTTGAATTATTTTAGAAAAACTCATCAAACAAACTCAACTGGTTATCCTCGGGCATATTTCCTAGAATACCCATGTCGTCCATTTTTTCGACTAGGGTGCTAGAGAGGCCGCCGCGTTTGCGGAGTTCTGTCTTAGAGAGAAATTCGCCTTCTTCGCGCGCTCTGACTACTTGGCGGGCAACGTTGTCACCCAGACCGTCCATAGCGGAGAATGGTGGGATAAGGGTATCCTCTTCGATGAGAAACTCAGTCGCATGGCTCTTGTAGAGATCCAGCTTTCCGAATTTGAAGCCCCGCTCCAGCATTTCATTGACGATTTCTAGAGTCGTATAAAGGTCAATTTCTACATTGGAGGCTTCGTTGTTCTTACGCTTCTCAGCGATTTCGTTCATCCCGCGCTTGACGGCATCAAGACCACCACTCATGGTCTTGATATCAAAGGCCTTGGCTCGGATGGAGAAATAAGCACAGTAGTAATAAATCGGATGATGCACCTTGAAATAGGCCACCCGCAGGGCCATCATAACGTAGGCTGCCGCATGGGCCTTGGGGAACATGTACTTGATCTTTCCACAGGACTCGATGTACCACTCTGGCACATTGTTTTCCTTCATGGCTGCGATATAGCCATTGCGCTCTTCTTCAGAAATTTTCAGCCAAAGGCCCTTCCGCACGCGCTCCATAATCGTAAAGGCCATCTTAGGCTCCAAGCCCTTGTGCATGAGGTAAACCATGATATCATCCCGACAGCCGATAACGGTGGACAGGTCAGCAATCCCTTGCTTGATCAAGTCTTGAGCATTGCCCAGCCAAACGTCCGTACCATGAGAGAGACCAGATAGCTGTAAGAGCTCGGCAAAAGTTGTCGGATGGGTCTCATCAACCATGCCCCGTACAAAGTTGGTCCCAAACTCCGGAATTCCCAGCATACCAGTCGGCGTGCCGATTTGTTCCTGAGTCACACCCAGAATGTCTGTTCCAGAAAAGAGGGCCATGACGCCAGCATCATCCATAGGAATGTCATTAGGATCAATGCCAGATAAGTCCTGAAGCTTCCGAATCATGGTCGGATCATCGTGTCCCAGAACGTCTAGCTTGAGGACATTTTCATCGATATCGTGGAAGTTGAAGTGGGTGGTCTGCCACTCGGCGGTCACATCGTCAGCTGGATATTGGACCGGTGTAAAGTCATAAACATCCATGTAGTTAGGAATAACAACGATTCCGCCCGGGTGTTGTCCAGTTGTCCGCTTGACTCCGGCAGCTCCCTGCGCCAGACGCTCAACTTCGGCGTCCCGATAGAACTTCCCATAGTCGCGCTCATAGCCTTTGACAAATCCATAGGCGGTCTTAGCCGCAACGGTACCAACGGTCCCAGCCCGAAAGGCGTATTCTGAACCAAAAATATCCCGCACGTCCAAATGGGCGCTTGGCTGGTCCTCTCCAGAGAAGTTCAAGTCAATATCGGGTACCTTGTCCCCATCAAATCCAAGGAAGGTCTCAAAAGGAATATCCTGACCGTTCTTGCTCAGCTTGTGACCGCACTCTGGACAGTCCTTATCCGGCATATCAAAGCCTGAACCATAGGAGCCATCCGTGATGAACTCGCTGTATTGGCATTTGCCACAGACATAGTGGGGTGACAGAGGATTAACCTCGGTAATCCCAATCATGGTCGCGACAAAACTGGATCCGACAGACCCCCGTGAACCTACCAGATAGCCCCGCTCATTGGAGCGCTGCACCAGCATCTGCGAAGCCAGATAAATCACGGCAAAACCATTCCCCAAGATGGAGGTCAGCTCTTTTTCAATCCGTAAGTCCACGATATCTGGCAGCGGATTGCCATAAATCTCAAAGGCTTTTTGATAGGTCAACTCGGCAACTGTTTCCTCGGCCTTTTCAATGAAAGGCGTATAGAGGTCGCCCTTAACTACCTCAACCGGCTCAAAGGTCTCGGCCAGCTGATTCGGATTGGTGATGACCAGCTTCTTAGCCAAGTCCTCGCCCAGAAAGGCAAATTCGTCCAGCATCTCATTGGTGGTCCGGAAGTGAGCCTTAGGAAGCGGAGCCGGTTGGGCATTTTCACCGTGACCGATGGTCCGGTTAATCATGGCTCCCTGACCCAGACTGCGGACGATAATTTCACGATAAATTTCTTCTTCCGGCTCGATATAGTGGACGTTCCCCGTCGCAAGGACAGGCTTGCCCAAGCGATTTCCGACCTCAATCAGATTACGAATAATGGTCTGCAGTTCTTCCTGATCCTTGATTTGCTCCTTGGCAATCAGTGGCTCATAGATAGCCGGCGGCATGACCTCAATAAAGTCATAATACTTGGCTACTTCGACAGCCGCATCCACTCCCTGAGAGACAACAGCATCATAGACTTCGCCTTCTGAACATGCTGAACCCAGAATCAAGCCTTCACGATGGGCATCCAGCACGGTCCGTGGAATCCGCGGGACACCTTCAAAATACTTGGTATTAGACAGACTGACTAACTTGAAAATATTTTTTAATCCCGTCTGATTTTTCACATAAATGGTCGCATGCTTGACCCGAGCCTTCTTGTAAGAATTCTCATCGACCAGATCCGTATTCAAATCCTTGAGATTGGTCACACCATGCTTTTCAGCTACATCCTTGATAAAGATAAAGAGGAGGCGGCCTGTCGCTTCCGCGTCATAGTTGGCCATGTGGTGGTGCTCCAAAGCAATCTGGAAACGCTTGGTCAAAGGCCCCAGACCATGACGCTTGTACTCTGGATAGAGATTGCGGGCAAATTCCAGCGTGTCAATGACTGGCTGAGTGATTTTCGGCAGGCCATGACGCTCATAGTTGACATTCATAAAACCCACGTCAAAGGTGGCATTATGGGCAACGAGGACACTGTCCTGACAAAATTCCTGAAACTCTTTCAGCACCTGCTCCAGTGGTTTGGCATTGCGAACATGCTCATCTGTAATCCCGGTTAGATCCGTCGTAAAGGCCGAAAGAGGATGCCCAGGATTGATAAACTCATCAAACTCAGCGATGATATTGCCCTTATGCATCTTGCTGGCAGCGACCTGAATCAAGTCATTGTAGACCGCTGAAAGCCCCGTCGTTTCCACGTCAAAGACTACATAGGTCGCATCACTCAGCTCCATGTCCACTTCATTGTAGACGATGGGCACTCGGTCCTCTACTATATTGGCCTCCATACCGTAAATCAGCTGAATACCAGCTTTCTTGGCTGCCTTGTAGCCATGGGGAAAGCTCTGCACATTGCCATGGTCGGTAATGGCGACAGCTTTGTGGCCCCACTTGGCGGCCGTTGCCACGATTTCCTCCACCTCAGGCAAGGCGTCCATAGTAGACATATTGGTATGGGCGTGAAACTCAACCCGCTTCTGGCCCTCAGGCATCAAATCCTTGCGCTCATAGTGGGTAACGGCCTGCACATCCTGCACATTCATGGTCAGGTCGCGGGTGAAATTGTTCATCTCCACATTTCCGCGCACGCGCAGCCAGGCGCCTTTCTTAATCATGTCAAACTTCTTGGCTTCTTCCTCGTTTTTCATCCATTTCTGCAAGGAAAAGCTAGAAGTATAGTCTGTCATCTTGAAATTGAGCAAGACCCGGCCGGTCCGAGTGACCTTTTGCTCCAGATCAAAGACCATTCCCTCGAAGACCAGACGATTCTCCTCAGTCTGAACTTCAATCATAGGGGTAATCTCTGCCTTGTCCAGCTTTGGTTTAGCCGCAGCCTTGCGGGCTTGGAAGTCATAGGCTGGCTTTTCCTCTGGCGGTGGCGCCATCTGCTGCAGGGATTCCATGGCTTTGAGCGCTTCTTCATTGGCTGCCTGGACAATCTTGTCATTCTCCGCCTGGAAATTCTCCGCTTGCTGCTGGGTCAGCTCATCGCTGTGCTGAACCTGACAGGTCAACTGAGGAAAGCCGTACTTGACTAGCTGGCGACTGAGATTGGGCAGGTGATTCTTGCGAAAATGCTCCGTATCAATGGTCGAAGCCCCCTCAATCAGCAGCTTGTCCCCATCCAAATGGACCCGCAAATCCTGATACAGGCTCTTAAAACCATGGCTGGCACAAGGACCTTCCTCAAAGGCTAGCTGGTAATAAGCCTGCAAGAGCTCGTCCGACACCTGGGGAGCCTGACAGTGAATTTCAAAAATAGCTTGATTGCCCGTCTTAGAAAACTCTTGAGCTAAGCGCTTCTGCAATTCCCGAAAAATCTCAATGGGCAGAATATTCGCAAAAGAAAAATGAAACTCCCAGACCCGACTGACCTTGTGGACCAGAACTTCCTCAATTTCTGCATTCAAAAAGGCCTCTGAATTTCTCATTTCAAGGGGCATATCCAGCTGATGCATTAAAATTTCAAACTTGTTTGACATGACATTTCCTCGTACAGTAGTGACCCTATTTTACCATAAATCAGCACTTTTTTCGACAGAAAAAGAGTAGGGCAAAGCGCGACTCCTACACAATTATTAAGACATTCTTCCTGGAGCTAAGTTATGATATAATAGAAAAAACATTTATCAAAAGGAGTCTTAATTGTGAAGAAAATTTTACTAGCCAGCGCTTGTCTATTGACCCTGACTGCCTGCAGTATGCCTAATCAGAATCAGCAAGAAAACAAACCCAAGCAAAATCAGAGTCAAAGCAAGACTAAAGAAGAAAAGACGAAGACAAAAACTTTTTCTAATAAAATTGATGAGTATTATACTAATTCAGTCAAACTTTTCTATACTAAAGACAAGATCCTATCTTTCCAGCTCATTTCCAGCCAGGCCATCCCTGAAGAAAATCAAAAAATGAGCGTCGAAGAATTAACGAAATCCTATAGAGAAGATCTTAAGAAAAGTCCCATGATTGAAAATCAAGAAAAGCTAAAAGGACTTAAAATTCATCTTAAAATTTCTGAAGACAAGAAAAACGCTATAGCCATTTTTGACTTTGATCTCAGTAAAATAGATCAAGAACAGTTGATTCAATCAGCAAGTGACTCTGAAAGTAGTCAGACTTTCTTCAGGAAACTTCAAGATAAACCAGAAGTTGTCTTTGATTATTTGAAGGGGCAAGGACTTAAAGAAGAATAAAAAAGCTTTCTGAGTGATTTAACTTTATAGTTAATGCTCAGAAGGCTTTTCTGTTTATTTTTAAATCCCAAAGGGGCAATATGCTATCTTAAGACTGCTTCTGCCAAGGCTTTTTGGATAGCGATGACGCTGCGGTCACTGGTAAATTGCAGGACTTCTGCTGGCTCTTGAGCGCTGGAAACCCAAATTTTCAGCTCGGCATCTAAGTCGAAATGGCCGGCTGTTTCCACTGAGAAGCGACTGATAGAGCGATAAGGAAAAGACTTATAAGAAGTCTTTTTGCCAGTCATTCCCTGCTTGTCGACCAAGATTAAACGCTTATCTGTAAAGACAATCAAGTCGCGAATAAGGCTAAAAGCCAGTTCCACATTCTCTGTTGTTGTCAGAATATCCTCTAATTGTCTTTCTGTTTTTTCAATATCTTTCTGAGAGGCATTGCCTAATAAACCGCTGAATAATCCCATCATTCGGTCCTCCAATCTATTTTTCCCTACTATAGCATTTTCACCTCCAATAAGCAAAAGAAAACTGCCAGACAAAACTGGCAGTTTGTTTTATTTTGTCAAAATTGACAAGGTTTCTAGCAGATTATCAGCGTGGACTTCAATGGTATCGCCAGTAGCCTTAATCTTGACTTCGACAATGCCTTCTGCAGCTTTCTTACCAACTGTCACACGGATTGGAAGACCAATCAAATCACTGTCGCTGAACTTAACACCAGCGCGCTCATTACGATCATCCACCAAGACCTCATAACCAGAACTTAGCAAGTTAGCCTCGATTTGGTCAGTTAGAGCTAAGGCTTCCTCATCCTTGACATTGACCGGAATCAAGTGCACATCAAATGGTGCTAGCTCTTTCGGGAAGTTGATTCCCCAAGCATAGCGGAATTCGCCCTTAGGAGTTTTATTGACAAAGAGACGGGCATGCTGCTCCATAACAGCGGACAGGAGACGGCTGACGCCGATACCGTAGCAACCCATAATCATTGGTACTGCTCGACCATTTTCGTCCAAAACATTAGCGTTCATGCTGTCAGAGTAGCGAGTTCCCAACTTAAAGATGTGCCCAATCTCAATCCCGCGAGCAAACTTGAGGACACCTTGGCCGTCCGGCGAAATTTCACCCTCACGAACCTCACGGATATCCACATACTCAGCGGTAAAGTCACGGCCTGGATTGACACCGGTCAAGTGGTAACCATCTTCGTTAGCACCAACCACAGCGTTAGCTAGGTCTTGCACCTTACGGTCAGCAATGATTCTCACGCCTTCTGGCAGATTGACTGGCCCTAGTGAGCCAAAACCTGCTCCCAAGAGCTGACGGACTTGATCTTCACTCGCCACATCAAAGAAATCGGCTGCCAAATGATTTTTCAGCTTGACTTCATTAAGCTGGTCATTGCCGACCAAAAGTGCTACGACAGGAGACTCGTCAGCCATGTAAACCAATGTCTTGATTGTCTGGCTTTCATCCAGCCCAAGGAAGGCAGCAACTTCGTCAATGGTCTTGCAGTCAGGCGTTGAGACACGGGCTACTTCTTCCTCAGTCACAACACGTCCTGCAGGCTTGTATTCATCCGTCGCCATTTCAAGGTTGGCAGCATAGCTGGACTCACTGGAGTAGGCAATGGTATCCTCACCAGATACCATCCAGCTGGTCAATTCTGTCCGAATAGCTTCCTGAACATCTTCAGGAATTTCATCAAAGCTGGCTACAGACTTGTCCAAGACCACCCAGCGGTTCAAATCCGTCCGGTCCGGCGTAATGGCCATGAATTCTTGGCTGTCCTTGCCCCCCATGGCACCGCCATCACCGATAATGGCTTTGAAATCTAGCTCGCTGCGGGTAAAGATTTTCTCATAGGCAGACTTGTATTCATCATAAGCTACATCCAAGCTGTCATAGTTAGCGTGGAAACTGTAGGCATCTTTCATGATAAACTCACGCGTCCGCAAGAGCCCGTTACGAGGACGCTTTTCATCACGGTATTTAGGCTGAATCTGATAGAGATTGAGTGGCAGCTGTTTATAGGATTTAACCGAATCACGGACGATAGCTGTAAAGGTTTCCTCATGGGTTGGTCCTAGGATAAAGTCTGATTTCTCACGATTTTTCAGCTTGTAGAGGTCTTCACCATAGGTCTCATAACGGCCAGACTCGCGCCAGAGGTCTGCACTGAGCAGGGCCGGCGCCAGCATCTCCACTGCACCAATCTTGTCAAACTCTTCCCGCATGATTTTTTTTGCTTTTTCAATCACACGATTAGCCAGCGGCAGATAAGAATAGACCCCAGCTGAAACCTGACGGACATAGCCAGCCCGCAGCATCAGAGCGTGGCTGATAACTTGAGCATCGCTAGGCATCTCACGCAGGGTTGGAATTAACATTTTACTTTGTTTCATAAAAACAAAACTCCTTGACTTTCATTGAATAATTTCTTTTTCATAGTTCTAAGAACTTTAGCTTCCTAGAAGAATAATTTCATAATATCGTTCCAGGTAACGGCAATCATCAGGATGACCATAATAGCCACTCCAGACAGAGTGATATAGGTCTCCGTTTCTCTTCTCAGCGGTTTTCTGCGGATAGCCTCCAGAATATTGAGGACGATTTTTCCGCCGTCCAAGGCTGGAATAGGAATCAGGTTGAAAATACCGATATTAAGCGACAGCATGGCCAAAAGGCTAAGGACTGCTGGCAAGCCTTGCTCTGCAGCCTGACTGCTGAAATTGTAAATAGCGACCGGACCGCCCAGCTTATTGATATTGAAGTTGAAGATGATATCTTTCAGAGCTGACAAAATGCGAACTGTGGTAGACCAAGCTGCAGTAAATCCGCCAATGACCTTGTCCCAGAAGCCTGTCTTGACTGTTGGGGATACGCCTAGCAGATATCGATTGCCGTCTTTTTTAGGCTGTACGGTAATTTCTTTCGTTTCGCTGCCGTGCTTGTAGGTAACTGACAAGGTCGGTGCTTCCTTGCTTTTGGATGTGATTTTCGCCAGAGCGCTGGTTAGATCTGCCCAGTTGCTAATCTCATAGTCATTAATCTTAAGGATTTGGTCGTTATTTTGAACTCCGGCAGCTGCTATGGCACTACCATCCATGACTTGAAAATGATTGCTGTTTTCATCACGAACGCCGCCCTGAACAAAGGCCAGCAGCATAAATACCAGCACGCTCAGGATGAAGTTATTCATAGGGCCAGCAAAGTTGGTAATGAGACGACCCCAGATACTAGCATTCTGATACTGAACATCCAGTGGTGCAATCCTCACCTCAGTGCCGTCTTCTTCAACAATCGTTGCATCATGATCTACTGCATAAGTCTTGAGCTCGTCAAGGACAAGACCAGTGATTTCCAGCTTTTCCTCAAAGTCAAAGCCAGTCACATTCATGGGCAGAGCTGTCTGGTCAACCTTTTTGCCAGAGAGATTGATACGAACCACCTTGCCCTCTGCATCCAAGGTCAGACTAGCCGGTGTTCCCACCTTAATGTCAGTGGAGTCTTCCCCCCAGCCGGCCATGCGCACATAGCCCCCCAAGGGTAAGATCCGAATCGTGTAGGCCGTCCCGTCCTTGCCAATATGGGAGAAAATCTTGGGTCCCATGCCGATAGCGAACTCTCTGACCAAAATGCCGGACTTCTTCGCAAAGTAGAAGTGTCCGAACTCATGGACCACCACAATGATCCCAAAAATAATAATAAAGGTTATAAACTGCATGGACTTCTATATTTTACCTTTCCTAGAAATCTTATTTTTTCTTTAAATCAAAGAAGGAGCAGAAAACGGCCAAATACCGAGCTTCCCGCTCCTGCATAGCTGACACTCTTGAAAATAAGTTAGAAGCTAAATTCAAAATTTTTGAGCTCCAAATCCCAGTTTCTTCTCAGATTGTGCGGTCGTTAGACAAGCTTGCCGTCCCTTGCTTTCGGCCATGCTCGACTGTCTTAGAACAAGCCGAAGAAATGCATCAGCGGAAAGACGAAGAGAAGGCTGTCAAAACGATCCAAAACACCGCCGTGGCCAGGAATGAATTTACCAGAATCCTTGACCCCGAAATGACGCTTGACTGAGCTTTCGACCAAATCACCCAACTGACCGGCAATACTAAAGAGCACTGCCAGAATCAAAAAGACAAAGGCATTATAAGGTGCGTACACTTGCGGTCGAACCAACATAAAAATCCCAGTCACTAGAACGGCTGATAGAATGCCGCCCAGGCTTCCTTCAATAGTCTTATTAGGAGAAACTCTCGGCGCCAGCTTTCTTTTACCGAAACGCACTCCGACCAGATAAGCTCCACTGTCAGTAGCCCAGACGATAAAGAGAGCTAGCAGAACCTTGTCAATATTCATCAAGCGGGCATCAATCAAGGCATTAAAGCCAAGACCGACATAAAAACTAGCTGCAATCGGATAAGCCGCATCTTCAAAAGTGTAGCTGGATCCTAGAACAGTTGAAATCAATAGAAGGAAGACGATCAAGCCATAGGCCACGACATTGCCATCCACTGGCAGAAACTTCAAATAGTTCTCCAGGGGCAGGGTTAGGACAAAGGCTGCCAGCATGGCCAAGACTCCCTCGATGGTCGCTGTCGGCAGGCCTTTCATTTGGAGAAATTCATGCACCGCAAGCATAGCCAGCAGCCCCACAAAAATCTGAAAGATGACGCCTCCTGTCAATACCAGAGGCATAAAAATAGCAAGAGCGATTCCCCCAAAGATTAGACGTTTTTGTAAATTTTTACTCATACTCTTTTACTTTCTCCCTTAAACACCGCCAAAGCGTCGATTCCGACGGCTGTATTCTGCGATTGCAGCTTTCAAAGCTTTCTCATCAAAGTCAGGCCAGAGGATATCCGTAAAATACAGCTCACTGTAGGCTGACTGCCAAGGCAGAAAATTGCTGAGACGCAGCTCTCCGCTGGTCCGAATCACTAGATCCGGATCGCGCAACATCTTAGGCAAGTTGCTGGTATAGAGGTAGTTACCGATGATGTCCTCTGTAATGTCGCCAGGACTGAGTTTGGCATCTAACACATCTTGAGCAATCTCTTTAACAGCCTGATTGATCTCATATCGACCACCGTAGTTGAGGGCAAAGTTGAGAATCAAGCCTGTATTGAGCTTGGTCAGGCTTTCCGCCTTTTCCAGAGCTTCAAATGTCGCCTTAGGAAGCTTAGCCGTATCACCAATCATCTGGATTTTTACATTGTTCTTGTGCAGCTCCGGCACATAGCGGTCGTAAAATTCAACCGGCAGATTCATGATAAAGGAAACTTCCTTTTCCGGCCGAGACCAATTTTCCGTTGAAAAGGCATAGACAGTCAAGACCTGAACACCCATTTCCTTGGCAGCAATCGTCACCCTTTGCAAGGTTTCCATGCCAGCCTTATGACCGAACACGCGCGGCTGCATCCTTTTTTTGGCCCAGCGGCCGTTGCCGTCCATAATGACAGCAATGTGTTTGGGAACATTCAGCGGCGCGTTCAGCTTTTCTTTTTTCTTAAAACTAAACATACTTTTTATCCTATTTAAAGTTTTGTCAGTTCATTATATCATAAATCCTTGGAATGTGGGCAATTCATCCGCTTTTTCAACCCTGATGACCTAAAATAAGGACAGAATGTCAACTAAAAAAACCAAACTCACCCAGCCTATCCAAACTGCAAGGTGAATGAGCTTGAAACCAGACACCTCCTAGCCACATGAACCAAAACAAAAAAACAGCCTGCAAGCTGTTTATTTCTTTACTCTTCAATCGCTGATTCTTCCTCGGGAACGTCAACGCTTCCTTCACCACCAGCAACAGCAGGAATGCCCTCAGTCAATGGCAGTACAGTTTTAATAGCTGTCAGCTCAAAGGTCAGGTAAACACCGTCCACATCCAGAACAACTGTTTTCTTGTCTGTGTCCACTTCATCTACAGTTCCGTATAAACCGCCGATGGTAATAACTTCATAGCCCTTTTGCAGCTTGTTAAGACTTTCCATACGCTGCTGAGCCTGTTTCTTTTGAGCACGCATTTGGAAATAGGTCATTCCTACCAGTACAACCGCAAATACAATAAGCATAATTGGATTCATATCTTTTCTCCTTCGAATGTCATATATGAACTACTATAGCAGATTTCCTTTATTTTTACAAGGCGATTCTGACTTTTCAGGCAAAGTCCGTCTCAAATCGGATGAAGCATGACTGACCTAACCACATTTTTTAAAAAGCAAAAATCAGGATGAGCAACACCCTGATTTTATGTCTTTTTATTTAAGATTTTTAACAACTTCTGCTACGTGATCAACTGTAAAGCCGTATTCTTCCAGCACCTTACCTGCTGGAGCAGATGCACCAAACTGGTCGATTCCGACAACTGCACCGTCCAGACCAACATACTTGTACCAAGGCTGGCTAGCTGCCATCTCGATCGCTACGCGACGACGAACTGCATTTGGCAGAATTTCTTCTTTGTAGGCTGCATCTTGAGCATCAAAAAGTTCTGTTGATGGCACGCTGACCACGCGGATTTTAGCGCCTTCTGCTGCAAGTGCTTTAGCAGCTGCAACAGCCAAATTAACCTCAGAACCAGAAGCCAGCAAGATGGTATCGAAATCTGCTCCTGTTTCGTAGACCACATAAGCACCTTTAGCTACCTTGTCAAAGTTTGTGCCTTCTTCGACTGTTAGATTTTGACGAGTCAAGACCAGAGCAGTCGGAGTGGATTGGCTCTTAAGGGCCAGATACCAAGCTGCCTGAGTTTCACGCGCATCTGCTGGGCGGAAAACAGTCAGGTTTGGAATGGCACGCAGACCAGCCAAATGCTCAATCGGCTCGTGAGTTGGTCCATCTTCACCAACTGCAATTGAGTCATGTGTGAAGACATAAGTCACTGGTAAACCTTGAAGGGCAGACAAACGGACAGCTGCCTTAACATAGTCTGAGAATACGAAGAAGGTACCACCGTAAACACGAAGACCACCATGAAGCGCCATACCATTAAGAATCGTACCCATCGCAAACTCGCGCACACCAAATTGGATGTTGCGGTTGAGACGGTGAGCATCATCTTGCAGGCCGTCTTCCTTGATGTAGGTCATATTGGAGTGAGCCAAGTCAGCAGAACCACCGAGGAAAGTCGGAAGCACCTTAGCTGCTGCATTGAGGGCATCCTGACTGGAATTACGGGTCGCTTGAGAGAAGCCATTTTCAAGCACTGGGAAGTCTTCTGGTTTGATTTCTACTGGATCCTGACCAGCGATGATAGCTGTTACTTCTGCTGCCAATTCTGGATGGGCTTGCTTGTAGTCCTCTACCAGCTGTTTCCAAGCATCGTAAGCTGCTGCACCACGCTCTGCTACATTTGTACGGTAATCTGCATAGACTTCCTCAGGAATCTCAAATGGCGCATAGTCCCAGCCTAATGCTTTACGAGTAGCTTCTGCTTCTTCTGCTCCCAGAGGCGCACCGTGAACTGCATTAGTTCCTTGCTTGTTTGGAGAACCGTAACCAATAACCGTCTTAACTTCAATCAAAGATGGTTTTCCGGAAGCTTTAGCTTCATTGATAGCTGCATCAATCGCTGCAAGGTCTGTTCCGTCTTCCACCAAGGCAGTATGCCAACCGTAGGCTCCATAGCGGGCACGAACATCTTCTGTAAAGGAATCCTTGGTCTCTCCATCTAGGTTGATATCATTTGAATCATAGAGAACAACCAACTTATCCAGCTTTTGCAGACCAGCATAAGAAGCAGCTTCAGCTGAAACCCCCTCCATCAAATCGCCATCACCACAGATGACATAAGTGTAATGGTCGAAAATTGGATAGCCTTCACGATTATACTTAGCAGCCAAGAAACGCTCTGCCTGAGCAAATCCAGTAGCTGTAGAAATACCCTGTCCCAGTGGGCCAGTAGTGGCATCAACACCAGCTGTGTGGCCAAACTCTGGGTGACCAGGTGTCTTAGAACCCCATTGGCGGAAGTTTTTGATTTCCTCCATGCTGACATCTTTAAAGCCAGACAGATGAAGCAAAGCATAAAGCAGCATAGAGCCATGTCCTGCAGACAGGACGAAGCGATCGCGGTTAATCCAGTTTGGCTGTTCTGGATTGATACGAAGTTGTTTAGTAAACAAGTCATAAGCCATCGGTGCAGCACCCATGACTACGCCAGGGTGACCTGACTTAGACTTTTCAATCGCGTCAATCCCTAAAAAGCGAATGGCATTAACTGATAATTGTGACATTAGATTCTCCTTATTTTTACTAAAATCTGTTCTGACATCAGAACAGGATAAACAATGGTCGTAGAAACGATAAAAATTGTCTCATATCTATTATAAGAAAATTATCCCTATATCGCAAGATAGGGATAATCTCATCTTTTTTATAGATTTATTATAAATCGTGAAAGCGGTAACAAAAAGACCAAGAATTACACAGGCGACTGTTCACTCTTGGACTGTCAAAAAAATCTGCCCATAAGGACAGAAAAAAGTAAGAAAGTGAGCATGGCTGCTCCTAAGTTCGACTGCGCCTCTGGCTTGTCTCATTAAGTTTTTACAGAACCTAGTTTTCGCTTACGCTCAAACTGCATCTATGCCTCTAAGCTCTGCTCGACTCTGCGAGCTGGTAATCGCTAAGAAATTAGCGGAACGTAGACTTCGCTTACGCTCAGTCTGCATCAATGCCTCTAAATTCGACTGCGCCCACGGCTTGTCTCATTAAGAGGCATAGAAAAACCCAGCTATCCAAATGGTTAGCTGGGTTAGGGTTGAGCTACATCATAGTTTTAAACTATCCTGCGGCCTTTTGATGAATGGTGATGCCGTATTTTTCATGGTTTTCTTCATACCAATTAATTAAGGCCATCGCAGTTTGATAAGTAATGTTCTTAATTTTGCTGGTCCCTTTAGTTAAGGTCAGGATACTCATCTTGCTGATGTTTGCATCCGTCGCAATTCGATAACTAGTTAAGGTTCCGTTAACTAACAACTGAACAACAGCCTCGACTTTCCTATAGTCAGGCATAGTTGTAATATCCAACTTTTTCATAATTAAATCCTCTCCTAAAATTTAATTTACTAATCCATTATACACTTTTTTCTGACATTTACATATATAAAAACTTGAAAATGTACAAAAAAATTAGAACATAACTCATTGAAATGTCAACTTTTTCCATTTTTACAGACTTTTGATAGCCTTTTACCTCTATTAAATAAAAAAAGAATCAACATTATGGTCTTTTATTACTCTGTTAGCTCGCCTTTCCATACTCCTGTTTTTTTCCCCATTTCCGTATAGCTAGGCCGATGAGTAGATAAAGAATAGTCGGAATCATCCCCACTGATAGCGAGAAGAGGAAAGCTTGATTTTTTTCTACCGAGACAAAGCCTAGTAATCGTAAAGGATTTATAACCGCATCTTCCATAGTATGCATAATTACCAGCGGCCAGACAGACTTAGTAAGTCTAAAAATCTCTGTGTACATGACCGTCCAGCATACAACAATTATCATCCCGCCCGATAAGGAGGAATGTAAGCCTTCCAACCGGCAAGGTATTTTGGATTTCTCCCTCAGACAGAAACTTCATAATGTAAGGCAGATGCCAAATCCACCAGATAAAGCCAACAAGTAGATATAGTTTTAAGTCGGATAATTTTAATTTGATTAATTGATTGGTAAGATATGCCCTCTAAACAGACTCTTCAAAAATATTTTTTATGAATTGAGTCCCTATCTGTGTGAGCAAGATTCCAAGATAGGCTGTGAACTCAACCTTCACATCTGTCACTCTGATACCTTGTGTCATCAGTCCCAAGAGTATCACTATCATCATAACAAGAGGGTAGACTAAAAAACTAACAAGGTATAATTTTTTATTATTTTTAAAATGAATGGAAAACCCTGCCTCTTTCCAGCCGTCTCCGCCAAAGCTTCGAAGAAAGATGGTACAGATTAACGGAGTTACCAGCCAAATCAGCATCCCTAAAAAACCAATTCCTATCTCTGTTCCGATATTATCGTAAAGAGCTTGGCCGGTTACTTTATCAACAACATAACCAATCCAGCCGCATAGAGTGCTGAGAATAGCAAAGATAATGGCATTGCGTTTAATTGTAGTTATGGACCGTTTCATAGCAGTCTTCTTTCGTCAAAAATTATTCATCTCTCTTGTTTTAAATCCTTCTGCATAAAGCTGATCCCCCTGATAGGCTAATATACTGGCTTTATAAAGTTGCCATTTGCTGTCTTCCTCCAAATTGTCTAAATTTTTCCTTGAAAATCCTACAGCATGCGAGCTTAATCTCTTGTTTCAGAAAAGCTAGGTTGCTAGCTTGATTCTAGTCATCGACTGCTTCGGCAATATCAAAATTTTGTTTCATTTTACCGATACCTTCTAAGCAAGTCTGGCTTTTCTTCAGCATCAGGTTTCAATGTTTTTCTTTTTATATACCTAATAGAAACATTTCTTTTAAGTGATATCAAGGAGAATTTAGTTGAGATTTTGGGGTAAATGGTAATTTATTTCCAGAAAGGGGAGATATTTGTAATTCCTACTTAACAAAAAAGACCTACCTTCATCTAAGAAGGAGATCTTTGAAAAGTTAGTTGACTCAGTAAGCTTTATTCTGCTTGCTTGTCTTCTTCAGATGCGTCAGCACCCTTTTCACGAATAACTAAGACACCATCTTCTAAATCGGCTGTCAAGTGCTTAGCATCTAGATTATCCAAGTGGAAGTCAGTCACCTTGTCACGGATTTGCTGCTCAATGACACGGCGCAGCGGACGAACACCCATGACTTGGTCATAACCAGCGTCGCGCAGGAATTCCTTAGCTGCATCAGATACAGCCAGATCAATTTCTTTCTTGCTCAAGGTTTGATTTACTTCGATCAGCATGAGATTAACAATCTCCATCAAATCTTCTTTCTTGAGATGAGAGAACTCAATAACCGCATTGAAACGATTGAGGAACTCTGGGCGGAAATAAGCTTTGAGTCGGTCCATCAGATCAGGCTTTTCAGCATCCTCTTCCAAGCCTGCTTCATATCCAAATCCAGCATTGGAAGTCGCAATGATGACCGTGTTCTTGAAGTTGACTGTATTCCCTTGACCATCCGTCAAACGACCGTCATCCAGAACTTGAAGGAGAAGGGTAATCACTTGTGGATCCGCCTTTTCAATCTCATCCAAGAGAATGATAGAGTAAGGATTGCGGCGCACACGCTCGGTCAGGGTATTACTGTTATCATCATAGCCGACATAGCCTGCAGTGGTACCAATCAGCTTGGAAACAGCAGTCCGGTCGGAGTATTCTGACATATCCAGACGAATAATCGCTTCCTTGGTACCAAACATATCCAAAGCCAGTTGCTTAGCCAACTCAGTTTTTCCGACGCCAGTTGGACCAACAAAGAGGAAGCTTCCGATTGGACGGTTGCCTTCATCAAAGCCTGCACGGTTACGGCGGATAGCCCTAGCCACAGCTTCTACAGCCTTGTCTTGGCCAATCACCTTGGCTTTGAGACGGTCATTCATGCCCTTGAGGCGCTCAATGTCGCTGGCACCCATTTGAGATACCGGCACACCTGTCATCCGCTCAACAGACTCTGCTACGTCGTTGACTGTAGCAGTCACTTTCATATCCTCAGTGTGATTTTGAATTTTCTTTTCCAACTCTTCAATGCGGGTCTTGGCATTTAGAGCTGCTTCATAATCTTCTTTCTCAACAGCCGCTTCCTGTTTGTCTTTCTGTTCAGCAATCTCATTTTCAACCGCATGAACATCAGTCACTGGATGCTGGGCTGCCAAGTGGGCAGCAGTCACGTCGACCAGGTCAATCGCCTTGTCTGGCAGGCTCCGTTGTGGAATATACTGAACAGAGTAATCCACAGCCGCTTTCAGCACTTCATCCGGCAGGATGACATTGTGGTGCTTTTCATACAGGTCCCGAATGCCTCGAAGGATCTGATAGGTATCCTCGGCAGACGGTGCGTTGACCTTGACTTCATTGAAACGGCGAGCCAAAGCTGCATTTTTAAGGATAGTATTACGGTACTCATCCTGAGTAGTAGCTCCGATGACGGTCAACTCCCCACGAGAAAGCGCTGGTTTGAGAATATCCGCCATGCCCTTAGAGCCACTATCTCCACCGATAGATCCTGCTCCTAGGATTTGATGGATTTCATCAAAGAAGAGGATAATGTTGCCGGCTTCCTTGACTTCATTGACCAAGTTTTGGATATTTTCTTCAAAGCTACCACGATATTGAGTACCAGCTTCCAGACCGGAAATATCAACAGAAATAATTTCCTTATTCTTGATGGCCGCTGGCACATCACCGTTAACGATGGCCTGAGCCAAGCCTTCTACGACAGCTGTCTTACCAACTCCGGCATCTCCGACCAGAACCGGATTATTCTTAGTCCGGCGGGAAAGAATTTCAGCAGTTTCTTGGATCTCCTTATTACGCCCAATGACTGGATCTAACTTACCATCACGCGCTTCCTGAGTCAGATTGCGACCCAGCTTAGCTAGGATACCATCTTGCTTAGGCGCATTAGCAGCAGTTTCGCCAGTCTGCTCACTTGTTCCTTGACCAGGGAGCTTGCCAGTAGCACGGTACTGAGCAAACTCTTCCGGTGTGACCTCTCTACCATTAATCAAGTAGCGCCGGTGTTCGCTGTTGTAGCCCCCCATGCGCCCCATGAGTTGGTTGAAAAGGTCGTCCATATTATTAAAATTGTTGTAGTTGTTGTTCATAGTATTACCTCGCTTTTTTCATATTTTGCTTTACATAATTTTTGATTTTACCAAAGTTTCAGATAAGAAATCTTTTCCTTATCTACTATAAATATTCATTTGGGAGATCTTCTCCTATCTATTATTTTACATAACTTATTCTCTTTTCAAAAATCAAGACTGATTCAGTCTCTATTTTTATGAGTGATTTGATCTCTTTCAGAAGAAGATAATTTTACATAATTTTTAATCCTCCCAAAATAATCGCCTTCCGGCTATATTCATACCTTCTGATTAAATTTACGTAAACTTTTTTGTTTACAGTTGTAATTTTATCATGACAGAATTTATTTGTCAATAGATTTTACATAATTTTTTAAAATAAATTTACAGTTGTAATCGAAGTTATCGTTTAGGTCCTTTTCGTTCCTATAAAGACGCTTTTTTATAATAAAAATCTGGACATAATCCAGATTTTTAAATCATATACTCTACACTATAGCTGGCATCGGACAGAATGCGGGACAGAAACTGTTGGGTCCGCTCTTCCTTTGGACTGCTGAAGAATTCCTGAGGAGGGTTTTCTTCGATGATGTGACCTCCGTCCATAAATATGACATGGTTGGCCACATCACGGGCAAAGCTCATCTCGTGGGTCACAACGACCATGGTCACTCCCTCCTGAGCCAACTGCTTCATGACACTGAGGACTTCGCCGACCAGTTCCGGATCTAGAGCCGAAGTTGGTTCATCCAGCAGGATGACATCTGGCTTAACAGCAATGGCACGGGCAATCCCTATCCGCTGCTGCTGGCCGCCTGATAGCTGCGAAGGATAGTAGTCCTTGTAGGCCAAGAGTCCCACGCGCTTCAAGGACTCTTCCGCAATCTTAAGCGCTTCTTCCCTCGGTATCTTACGAGCGATCACTAAGCCCTCTAAGATATTTTCAAGGGCAGTTTTATTGGCAAAGAGATTATAATGCTGGAAGACAAAGGCTGTCTTTCTACGAATTTCCAAAATCTCCTTTTTGCTGAGTTTAGCCAAATCATAGTCCTTACCAGACAAAGTCTGCTGGCCGCTATCCGCTTTTTCTAAGTGATTCAGACAGCGCAGAAATGTTGTTTTCCCAGAGCCTGAGGGTCCCAGAATAACCACAACGTCACCTTGATTGACCTTGAGACTGACATCTGCCAGCACCTGGTGCTCTCCAAATCGTTTGGAGATATGTTTTACTTCTAACATAATCTTTCCTTCCTAAGCAAGAGCGTAGCGTTTTTCCAAGCCCCTAAAAATCCACTGAATCAAGCCACAAATAATGAGATAAATAACAAAAATCACCAGATAAGACTCTGAATATTGGTAAGAATGGGAGGCTTCTATCTTAGCCAGGGCTGTGATATCCTTGACTGTCATGACAAATACCAGCGAGGTTCCCTTGACTAGATTGATAACTAGATTGGCCAGATTGGGCAGGGCAGAGCGCAATGCCTGAGGAAAAACAATTCTCCGATAGGCTTGAAAATTCGTTAAACCAATCGCTTGAGCCGCTTCTAACTGTCCTTTATCCACCGTCAAAATGGCAGAGCGCAGAATTTCCGATAAACTGCCTGTCGTCATCAGGCTATAGATGATGAAAGCATAGTAAAGCGGATTGAACTTAAAGACGTCTACCTGACTGCCCAGACTTTTAAAAATTTGATTCAGTAAGCTAGGAAAAAGACTGTAGAAAAAGAGAATGAGCAAAATGGGAGGCGTCGCCCGAATAAAGGCCAGATAAACCACTGAAAAAGTCCGAACACCCCGAACTTTATAAATCTGTCCCAGAGCTAGAAGCAGAGCCGGAATAAAGCTGAGCAGAATAGCCACCACCATAATGATCAGGGTTACTGGTATGCCTTTCAAAGTAACCAGAAAGGTGTTTACAATATAATTCAAATCCATGCTTTACCTCTCCTTGACTGTCAGACTTTTTTCCAGAAGCTGGGAAGCCAGCGAAACCACTAGGGCAATCCCCCAGTAAATCAAGGCCACCGCTGTATAGGTTTCTAGGGAATAATTGCCCAGATTACGACTGATAAGATTTTGCCCTGCTCCCATGACATCCACTGCCCCAATCGTATAAGCCAGCGCAGCATCCCTCATGAGATTAAGAAGGGCAGTAGTCAGATTGGGCAGGGCGATGCGAAACGCCTGTGGCAGGACGATGCGCAGAAAAGTCTGCGCCGGTGTCAAGCCAATACTGAGACCTGCCTCAGTCTGCCCCTTGGGAACAGCAAGATAAGCTGCCTTGAAGACTTCCGCAATCATGGCCGCAAAGAGCAGAATCATGGTGATGATGACAAAAACAGTCCGCGACCAATTATTGATATCCAGCCCCAGCCACCATTCTAAAAACTCTGGAATGCCATAAAAAACCAAGAAAAGTAAGACAATAGGCGGTGTACATCTAAGGATAAATATATATCCTCTAGCTAGGCCAGCAAAAGACTGCTCCTCAGAAATCTGAGCCCAAGCCAATAGACCACCCAGCAAGGAGCCAATCAAAGCTGTCACAAACATAATCCATAAAGTGGTCGGCAGAGCCTGCAGCAGACTAGGCAGCAGACCAAAGACACGGGATAAGTCATACGAGACCATAATTTTCTTCTCCTTCGACAGTGATTAGATAGAATAAGCTTCTCTTGGACGGGCACTTTCAGCTTGGAGCAGCCAAGCTCTCGCCTAGCTACCTTCTTTGAAAATCCTTTCAAACAGCATCAAGGTCAGCTCGAGACTCTCCAGTTCTGTACTCAGCCAGCTTCTCAGTCAGCCTTTGATTATCGGCAGACAGCAGCCACTAATCCTTGTCCACATAAGAGAAGACATCTTCTCCGAAATACTTTTCAGATAGTTTAGCCAGGGTTCCGTCTTTTTCCAGTTCCTTAATTGCCTTCTCATATGCCTTGGCAAATTCTTCATTTTTTTCGTTTTTATGAAGCAGTGGATAGGTCGGAATCCCCTTGTAAGGGAACCAAGTCAGTTGATCCGCATACTGGTGGTAAGAACCTTCCTTGTCCGTCACAGCTTTTTCAAATGACAGCTTGATGTCAAAGAAAGCATCGTAGCGTCCTTCCAGAACCCAAGCATAAGCATCAGCCACCTTGAAGGACTCTGCTGCAGTCAAATCAATAGGAGCTCCGCTATGCTTTTTGTTATACTCTTCGATAACGGCCCATTGAGCATTCTGCGGAGAGATTGGTACCAGCTTGCCCTTTTCCTTGGCAAAGTCATCAATGGTCTTGTATTTTTCAGCGTCTTCCTTGCGAATAGTGAAACCGATAATGCTAGCGCCGATTGGGCTTTTTGGAATGATGAACTTCTTCGCCCGCTCTTCGGTGTACCAGGCTCCCTTGGTTCCGATGTCATATTTCCCAGATTCCAGACCGACTAAAAGATCCTCATCACTAGTACCAGTATATTCAAACTGATAGTCTGGCAGCTTTTCATCAATGGCCTTGAGAACAGCAACCTCATAGCCATCTGACTCGCCCTTTTCATCCACAAAGTCATAAGGAACATAGTTCTGTGTATGTGCCACTTTCAAAGTCGTGACCTTGCCGCTGCCTGATGCAGAGCTGCTCGTCTTGCTAGATGAAGCACCTGTCAAAGTCCGGCCCAAGTAAGTCGCAGCTACAATAGCAATCACTGCTGCTCCACCAATAATCCATTTTTTCTTGCTCATTCTTTCGTCTCCTTCTTATGTTAAGCTTGCTGCTTGGCGAACCCACTGAATCCGCTCTGCTTCAATATCGCTTGGAATAGTACAGTCAGCCCCGATAATCAAAGCTTCCTTGCCAGCTCCTGCTATCAGCCGCTTGGTCTCATCTTGAATAGCCGCTTGACTGCCCGTGTAGAGCAGGCCGTCCTTGCCATTTTCAAAGCCACCAAGGACAGTCCGACCGCCAAATAATTTTCGTCCCTCCGCTAGGCTGATACCTTCTGGCCCCACTGCCCAGTTGATGACCTGAGCTGGATAATCTGTGAAAAGATGAACATCATTTCGCGCGCCTTCGTAACCGCAAATGTGCAGGATATTCACTCCGCCAGCCGCGTTGGCTGCTTCCAGCACCGCCAATTCACTAGGTGCAATAAAAGCCTTATAGTCTTCAGGCGACACCCGTGCATCCTGAATGCTCTGAACGCTGAGGTAGATTCCATCCGCACCAGCTTCCTTGATAATCCGCTCCGTCAGAGCTGCAATATCTTGAGCAATCACATCCAGCACCCGCTTCGTGAGCACTGCATTCTCTGCCAGGAAATCTGCAATGATATCATCCCCTCCGGCAACCTTGCCGACCAACCATTTGAAGTAGGTCACTGGCGCAAAAATATTGTAAATAGCGACCAAGTCCTCTGTAAAGCTAGCCCTAATCTTCTGAACCAGCTCCACCTGCTCACTAATCCAAGGGTGGTCAGCACCTAGCGGCTCAATATCTGCCAAGACTTTGATAGATTGGACTTTTTTCAAGCGTTCGTTAGGATAAGCAAAATAACCATCACTCATCAGCTTGATAAAGTCTGGCTTGACTTTTGCCAGAAAAGCTTGATGACCAGCCAGATTTTTATCAATAATGGCCTGATTTCCAAAACCAGCCAGCCACTCATCCTCGCTGGTAAAATGATGCCAGAAACCAACTGGCACTCGGTCAACGGGCTCTCCTCTGAAAGCCTTCAGTACTAATTCTCTTTTTGAAGTCATCTTCTCTCCTTTTTTAAATCGTTCCTATCTAAACAATGAGTTGTTTTTTAGCTTTCTCATAGAGCTAATCTAACTTTTTAGTAAAAATTCTAATCCGACAAGAGCAGGGCAGCGATATCATTGGGCTGCATCAAGCCAGTTGACTGATCTGGTAATTTCTTGAGCACCTGCAAATCATCTTCTTTTTTGTCTGAAGACTGATGAGCATAAATCTGACTGATGCTCAGAAAGGTTCCTATTATCAAGAATATCAGAGCAAGAGCTGCAAGCCTTTTTTGATACCGATTCATCTATCTCCCTCCTTGAAAGAGTTGAAAAATGCTCTTTAGAACTTTGGCAATTCCATCAGAACTGACTAGCTGCCTGACGAATCCAGTCCAGTCTTTCTACTTCGAAATCATCTGGTACAGTGCAGTCAGCCCCTAGAATCACTCCCTGACTGCCAGTTTCAGCCAGCAGTTGCTTGGTCTCAGCCTCTAATTCTGCACGACTGCTTGTATTTAGAAGAGCTGCTCTGCCATTTTCAAAGCCGCCCAGGACAGTCTGACCGCCAAAGAGCTTGCGCCCTTCCGCTAAACTGACCCCCTCATGATGGGTTGCCCAGTTAAACACTTGAGCCGGATAGTCCTTGAACAGTTCCAAATCATTGCTGGCCCCTTCAAAGCCGCAGATGTGGAGAATATTCTGACCGCCAGCCGCATTGGCCGCTTCCAGAACCTTGACCGTACTAGGCTCAATATAACTACGATAACTAGCCGCATCTACCCGGCCGTCTTGGATTTGCTGTGTACTGAGATAAATCCCCTCAGTGCCCGCTTCCTCAATGATACGTCTAGTCAAAATAGCAATATCGCCGGCAATGACATCCAAAACTTGTCCTGTCAGCTCGGGATTCTCTGCTAAAAAATCTGCAATTTCTCTATCTCCTCGTGACCCTTCCCTGCGGAACCAGCGCTTGAGATAGGTGACCGGCGCAAAGATATTGTAGAAGGAAGCGAGGTCCTCCGGATAGCTTGCCTTTACAGCCTTCACCATCTCAATCTGCTGCTCGATCCAAGGATGATACTCGCCGATAGACTGGATTTCTGCCAAGTCCCGAATGGACTCAATATGATCCGAATAAAGCGCGCTAGGATACTTAAAGAAACCATCGCTCATAATCTTGACAAAGTCTGGCCGTGCAGCCCGAACATAAGCAGCATGCCCCTCAACACTTTTATTGAAAATCACTGGATTATCTAGGCCCAGCATCTTTTCCTCTTGGCTTACAAAGTGAAACCAAAATCCAACAGGCACTCGGTCAACTTCTTCACCCCGAAAAGCTCTCAGCACTAATTCTTTCTTGCTGACCATTACTTCCTCCTTCTTTGAATTTGTAATATATCTTACCATCCTCTCTTTCTCCTGGGAAATATATTTTCCCTATCAGCCTGATTAAAAATATTTATCAAAGCAAAATAAAAAAGCTAGACTAAGCTAGCTTTTTCAAGGCTTTTCAGACTCTGCTGAATAACCTTATTTTTTGTACCCTTTTTAGATAAGTACCATATATATTTTCTATGGATGAGATAGGTAATTTTTATCAAAAAACTGCTACTCCGATCTTACTTACCCTTGGCCGCAAAATACTCCCGCACGAGCGGTGCAACCTTGGTGCCAAAGAGTTCGATAGACTGGAGAACCTGCTCATGCGGAAGCGATCCCAACGGCAGATGCAGCATGAAGCGGTCCAGTCCCAGCTCCTCTATCATCTTGATCAATTTCTGAGCGACCTTTTCAGGGCTACCGACAAACATGGCCCCCTCTGGTCCTACCTGATCTAGGTATTGCTCATAGGTCATCTCCCGCCAGTGAGGGCGGTCCTTAGAGATAGCGTCCACTACCTGCTTGGTCGGATGGAAGTAAGTCCGGACCGCCTCCTCATTATCCTCCATGACCCAGCCCCAAGAGTGGGCAGCGATCTTCAACTTTTCATCTGAGTGGCCACTTTCCTGCCCAATCCGGCGATACGCATCCAGCAGGGGCTTGAAGCGCTTAGGCTGTCCACCGATAATGGCATACGCAATAGGTAGGCCCTTCTGGGCGACCTTAATGGTGGACTCGACACTGCCCCCCGTCGCTACCCAAACTGGCAATGTTTCTTGCACCGCCCGTGGGTAGACTTCCCGATTGTCAATAGTCTGCGTCAGCTTGCCCTTCCAATTTAGCCGAGTCTCGGCACTAGCATAGAGGAGCAGGTCCAGCTTTTCATCAAAAAGCTCTTCATAATCCTTCAAGTCATAGCCAAAAAGCGGAAAGGACTCGATAAAAGAGCCACGGCCAGCCATGACCTCTGCTCTGCCATTTGACAAAGCATCAATAGTCGCATACTGCTGGTAGACTCGGATAGGATCCAAGCTCGACAGGACACTGACAGCACTGGTCAAGCGAATCTTCTCCGTCTTGATTGCACCAGCCGCCAGCACAATCTCCGGCGTAGAGACCGCAAAGTCCTCCCTGTGATGCTCTCCAATACCATACACGTCCAGCCCCACCTTGTCTGCCAGTTCAATCTCTGCTACCAGCTGCCGAATCCGCTCATCATGAGTATAGGTCTGCCCTGTCCCCTCCAGCGGCGTTGTCTCTCCAAAAGTAGAAATACCTAATTCCACCATGTTTTTGTCCTCCTGATATTTAAGATAAAAATATTTTATAACTAATTAGTGATATATACAAAAATGATGCTCATCCTATTTGTCCATCTGTATGAAATAGGATGACTGTCGTCAGCATGGCTTTGCCATGGTCGAAAGAGACTTCCAAAGAGCATCGTCACCAAAATACCATACCAAAAGCCCCAGAAAAATCTGAGGCTTAGTATTATTATCAAGATTCGTTAGAAAGCTTATTCTACAGTGACAGACTTAGCCAGATTACGCGGTTTGTCTACATCCAGACCACGGTGCAAGGTTGCAAAGTAAGCAATGAGCTGTGTCGGTACCACCATAGAGATTGGTGACAGGTATGGGTGAACCTGATTGAGTACGATATCGTCACCTTCTTTACCCACATTCTCCTCAGCAATAGTCAGCACCTTGGCACCCCGAGCTACGACTTCTGAAATATTGCCTCGTGTATGACTAGCCAAGACTTCATCAGAAAGCAAGGCCAAAACTGGTGTCCCGTCTTCAATCAGAGAGATCGTACCGTGTTTGAGCTCACCAGCCGCGAAACCTTCACACTGGATATAAGAAATTTCTTTGAGTTTTAGGCTGGCTTCCATCGCCACATAGTAGTCTTGACCACGGCCGATATAGAATGCATTGCGGGTCGTTTCCAGAAGGCCACGGACTTTATTGTCAATCAACTCCTTTTCTGACAAAGTGGACTCAATAGACTGCGCAACTATGGACAGCTCGTGAACCAAGTCAAAGGCTGCCGCTTTTTCAGAAGCATTGGCATCGCCAACAGCTTTAGCCAAGAAGGCCAAGGTTGCGATTTGAGCTGTATAGGCCTTAGTAGAAGCAACCGCAATCTCAGGACCTGCATGCAGCAGCATGGTATGATTGGCTTCCCGAGAAAGCGTAGAACCTGGAACATTGGTCACGGTCAAACTTGGAATACCCATCTGATTCGCCTTGACTAAGACCTGACGGCTGTCAGCTGTTTCACCAGATTGGCTGATAAAGATAAAGAGAGGCTTCTTGCTAAGGAGCGGCATGGCATAGCCCCACTCAGAAGCAATGCCCAGTTCAACAGGTGTATCCGTCAGCTCTTCCAGCATACGCTTAGAAGCATAGCCAGCATGGTAAGAAGTTCCAGCTGCAAGGATATAGAGACGGTCAGCTTCCTGAACAGCCTTGACAATATCTGCATCTACTGATACTTGCCCCTTATCATTTGTATAAGCGCTGATTAGCTTACGCATCACAGTTGGCTGCTCATCGATTTCCTTGAGCATATAGTATGGATAAGTTCCCTTACCAATATCGGACAAGTCAAGCTCAGCTGTATAGCTTTCACGCTCCAGAGTATTCCCATCATAATCCTGTACTTCCACACTGTCTTTACGGACAATAACCAGCTCTTGATCATGAATTTCCATAAACTGATTCGTCTCACGAATCATGGCCATGGCATCTGAACAGACCATATTGTAGCCATCACCCAGTCCAACTAGAAGAGGTGATTTATTTTTAGCAACATAGATAACATCTGCATCTTCTGAGTCCACCAAAGCAAAGGCATAAGAACCACGGATAATGTGAAGAGCTTTTTTAAAGGCTTCTAAAAGAGACAAGCCTTCTTCTTCAGCAAATTTGCCAATCAGATGCACAGCAATCTCTGTATCTGTCTGCCCCTTGAAGTCATGACCAGCTAGATAAGTATTCTTAATATCAAGGTAGTTCTCAATTACACCATTATGAACCAAGACAAAACGGCCGGTCTGTGAAGTATGAGGATGGGCATTGTTTTCACTTGGTTTTCCATGAGTAGCCCAACGAGTATGTCCGATACCAGCAGTCCCAGCAACATCAATGCCAATTTTAGCATGTAGGTCAGCGATACGACCGACCGACTTGATCAGACTAGAAGTTTTCCCTGTTGTTACAAAAATTCCAGCTGAGTCATAACCTCGGTATTCCAGCTTTTCCAAGCCCTGCATCAAAATATCTGTTGCGTTGCGATTTCCGACAACTCCGACAATTCCACACATAACGTTACTTCTGATTTCCTATATTTTAGAAACCAGCCCTTCTTATTAAAAATTGGTATAGTCTTCTTGGAGTCCAAAAACTCCAATAAAGTTAGTATACACACAGTTTTTTAGTTTGTCAAGCATGAAATTGGTATAGTTTTCTTTAAGAAAAGTATGCTTAGCTTCTCTTACCGCAAAACAGCCCCTTGAAGCATTTAAAAAAATGGACAAATGTATCAGAACTGACTTTCCATGGGACTAATAAAAATTAGGAAATAGACCTATACATTCCCATAGCCCTGTCTTTGATGATTCTCACAAAACAGTGCACAGAAAAAGAGACTCAATTGAGCCCCTTTCTTCTACTATTGAATTATTTAGCGATTTTCGCGAAGTATTCAAGAGTACGTACAAGTTGTGCAGTGTATGACATTTCGTTGTCGTACCATGATACAACTTTAACCAATTGTTTGCCGTCAACATCAAGAACTTTAGTTTGAGTTGCGTCGAACAATGAACCGTAAGACATACCTACGATATCTGAAGATACGATTGGATCTTCTGTGTAACCGTATGATTCGTTAGCTGCTGCTTTCATAGCTGCGTTTACTTCATCAACTGTTACGTTCTTTTCAAGAACAGCAACCAATTCAGTAACTGATCCAGTTGGAGTTGGAACGCGTTGTGCAGATCCGTCCAATTTACCGTTCAATTCTGGGATAACCAAGCCGATAGCTTTAGCAGCACCAGTTGAGTTAGGAACGATGTTTGCAGCACCAGCGCGAGCACGACGAAGGTCACCACCACGGTGTGGTCCGTCAAGGATCATTTGGTCACCAGTGTAAGCGTGGATAGTAGTCATCAATCCTTCAACAACACCGAAGTTGTCTTGAAGCGCTTTAGCCATTGGAGCCAAGCAGTTTGTAGTACATGAAGCACCTGAGATAACTGTTTCAGTACCGTCAAGAACATCGTGGTTAGTGTTAAATACAACTGTCTTAACGTCATTTCCACCAGGAGCAGTGATAACAACTTTCTTAGCACCACCTTTAAGGTGTTTTTCAGCAGCATCTTTCTTAGCAAAGAAACCAGTTGCTTCAAGAACGATTTCTACACCGTCAGTAGCCCAGTCAATTTGTTCTGGGTCACGTTCAGCAGAAACTTTAACGAATTTACCGTTAACTTCGAATCCACCTTCTTTAACTTCAACAGTACCATCGAAACGACCTTGAGTTGTGTCGTATTTCAACAGGTGTGCAAGCATTACTGGATCTGTAAGGTCGTTGATGCGAGTAACTTCAACACCTTCTACGTTTTGGATACGACGGAAAGCAAGACGACCGATACGACCGAAACCGTTAATACCAACTTTAACTACCATTCGTGATTTCCTCCTTATGAAAATCAAAAAATTTTTATGTGAAAAGAGTAACTTGAGTTGCTACAAATCACCTTTCAACATTTCTATTATATACTTAATTGAGGTAAAATGCAACTGATTTCATTGTTATTAACAAGTATTATGAATTCTTTCACTAACTTTCATTTCGACTTTCATTGATTTGAAAAAGCAAAGCAGTATCTTTTGAAAATGTAGAAATACAACTTACAAAATCAATCATTTCCCCTTTTTATTGAGGAACGGTTCTATAAAAATAGAAAAAGCACCCGCGAACGCGAGTGCCAGGGTTCAGCTCAAAGCTTAAGCTTCACCTTTGTTTTTCTTAATGATTTCTTCTTGTACTGACTTAGGTACATCTTCGTAGTGGTCAAATACCATCATGAATGTACCGCGTCCTTGTGATGCTGAACGAAGAACTGTTGCATAACCGAACATTTCAGCAAGTGGCACATAAGCACGAACGATTTGGCTGTTACCATGCGCTTCCATACCATCAACACGTCCACGACGAGCTGTTACGTGACCCATAACGTCACCGAGGTTTTCTTCAGGAACAGTGATTGTTACCAACATCATTGGCTCAAGGATAGCAGGTTGTGCAGTCTTAGCAGCTTCTTTCAAAGCAAGTGATGCAGCAACCTTGAAGGCTGTTTCAGATGAGTCGACATCGTGGTATGAACCATCGTAAAGTTTAGCTTTCACGTCAACGATTGGGTAACCAGCAAGGACACCATTAGCCATTGACTCAACCAAACCTTTTTCTACCGCTGGAATGAATTCACGTGGAACCACACCACCGACGATAGCATTTTCAAACTCGAAGCCTTTTCCTTCTTCGTTTGGTGTAAACTCGATCCATACGTCACCGAATTGACCTTTACCACCAGATTGGCGTTTGAAGAATCCACGAGCTTGAGTAGAAGCACGGAAAGTTTCACGGTAAGATACTTGAGGAGCACCTACGTTTGCTTCAACCTTGAACTCACGACGCATACGGTCAACAAGGACATCCAAGTGAAGTTCACCCATACCAGAGATAACTGTTTCACCAGTTTCAACGTTTGTTTCAACGCGGAAAGTTGGATCTTCTTCAGCCAGTTTTTGCAGGGCAATACCCATCTTGTCTTGGTCAGCCTTAGACTTAGGCTCAACCATCAATTGGATAACTGGTTCTGGAACGTTGATAGACTCAAGGATGATTTTAGCTTTTTCATCAGTCAGTGAGTCACCAGTAGTTGTATCTTTCAAACCTACGGCAGCAGCGATATCACCAGCGTATACTGTTTCGATTTCGTTACGGCTGTTGGCATGCATTTGCAGGATACGTCCGATACGCTCACGTTTACCTTTAGAAGTGTTCAATACGTATGAACCGCTGTTCAAGACACCTGAGTAAACACGGAAGAAAGTCAAACGACCTACGAATGGGTCAGTCATAATCTTGAAGGCAAGAGCTGCAAATGGCTCTTCATCAGATGCAGGACGAGTTTCTTCTTCTTCAGTGTCTGGGTTGATACCTTTGATTGCTGGGATGTCAAGTGGGCTTGGCAAGTAGTCAATAACTGCATCAAGCATCAATTGAACACCTTTGTTCTTGAAGGCTGAACCACACAATACTGGGAAGAATTCAACGTTGATAGTCGCTTTACGGATACCAGCTTTCAATTCTTCGTTAGTGATTTCTTCACCTTCAAGGTATTTCATCATCAAGTCTTCATCAGTTTCCGCAACTGCTTCCACCAATTTTTCACGGTATTCTTGAGCTTGCTCAAGGTATTCAGCTGGGATATCTTCTTCCAAAATATCTGTACCAAGGTCGTTAGTATAGATTTCAGCCTTCATCTTGATCAAGTCGATAATTCCGCGGAAGTCATCTTCTGAACCAATTGGCAATTGGATTGGATGAGCATTTGCTTGAAGACGATCATGCAAAGTGCTTACTGAGTAAAGGAAGTCAGCACCAATCTTGTCCATCTTGTTAGCAAATACGATACGAGGAACTCCGTACTCAGTTGCTTGGCGCCAAACTGTTTCAGTTTGAGGCTCAACACCTGATTGTGAGTCAAGAACGGTAACCGCACCATCCAAGACACGAAGAGAACGTTGTACTTCGATTGTAAAGTCCACGTGTCCTGGTGTGTCGATGATGTTTACACGGTGGTTGTTCCATTGAGCAGTTGTCGCAGCAGATGTGATAGTGATACCACGCTCTTGCTCTTGCTCCATCCAGTCCATTTGTGACGCACCTTCGTGAGTTTCACCGATTTTGTGGATTTTACCAGTGTAGTAAAGAATACGCTCAGTTGTTGTTGTTTTACCAGCATCGACGTGGGCCATGATACCGATATTACGAGTTTTTTCAAGTGAAAATTCGCGAGCCATTTGGTTATTTCTCCTATTAATTTATTTTACAGTTTATTATAACATTATTTAGCAAAAACGGATAGGCAGGACCTACCCGTTCTCAATGCTTATCTTGTTTTTGTTGGTCTCAACTTGTGAGACAATCAGTTGAATTATAGCTAAGAGCTGACTGAGCTCAATTGAACTCGGGCTAAAAGCTCGGAAAATAGATAAACTTTCCTAATTTTCAGTCGCTTTTTTAACGCCCTTAGTATCTTATTCTTACCAACGGAAGTGTGCGAAGGCACGGTTAGCTTCTGCCATACGGTGAGTGTCTTCACGTTTCTTAACAGCTGCACCAGTGTTGTTAGATGCATCCAAGATTTCTTTTGCAAGGCGGTCAACCATTGTGTGCTCACCACGTTGACGAGCAATAGTTACCAACCAGCGAAGTCCAAGTGTTGTACGACGTTCTGGACGAACTTCAACCGGAACTTGGTAGTTTGAACCACCGACACGGCGAGCACGAACTTCAAGTACAGGCATGATGTTTTCCATAGCTGTTTCAAATACTTCCAGCGCATCGTTTCCAGTTGCTTCTTTGATTTGGTCAAAAGCTCCGTAAACGATAGAAGCCGCTGTACCACGCTTACCATCAAGCATAACGCGGTTGATAAGACGAGTAACTAATTTTGAATTGTAAAGCGGATCTGGCAATACTTCGCGCTTAGGCGCTTGGTTTTTACGACTCATTTATCTTTCTCCCCTTTCCTTATGCTTTTGGTTTTTTAGTACCGTATTTAGAACGGCCTTGTTTACGATCAGTAACACCTGCTGTATCAAGTGCACCGCGGACGATATGGTAACGTACCCCTGGAAGGTCTTTTACACGTCCACCACGAAGAAGCACCACGCTGTGCTCTTGCAGGTTGTGTCCGATACCTGGGATGTAAGCTGTAACTTCAATCAAGTTGCTCAGACGTACACGGGCAAACTTACGAAGGGCAGAGTTCGGTTTTTTAGGTGTCATAGTTCCGACACGAGTTGCAACTCCACGTTTTTGTGGTGAAGATACGTTTGTTTGAACTTTTTTATGGCTGTTGTAACCAACGTTCAAAGCTGGTGATTTAGATTTTTCTACTTTTGATTTACGCGGTTTGCGAACCAATTGGTTAATTGTAGGCATCTACATTCTCCTGTATTTTTTTAATTTTGGTGATGATACACTTGGTGACAGCTACCATCTGCGTGTACTTTTGCAACATTTGTCAGCACGTCTCTGTACACTTTTGAGAGACCAAAAGTAAAAAGTACCGTCTATCATTATAGCACGACGATACTTTTGTGTCAATACATTTTTTCTATTTTAAGCTTATCTCTGCTTATTAGATTGCTGCCAACTTATTGCTGCGGCTGAGCTACTGCTTCTTCTGATGCAGCAGCTGGATTTTCATAAACACCAGCCTGAGCCCCTTCTGGGTCAATCAGGACAGCTATTGCATGAATACGGCTTTGGAATCTAGCCTTAGTAGCTGCATCCTTGACCTTCTCTGCTGCAGTCTTAGCTAGCTGCAAATCTTCCAAAGTTTGCATGGTTTCAAGCTGTTTAACTGCTGCTTCTCCGTCCTGAACTGCTTGCTCCTCTTCCTGAATTTCTTTTTCCTGTGCTTCTTTTTGCGCAGAAGACAGTTGTAAGGAAGAGCTGCTTGATGCGATGCTGGCAGCTGAACTAACAGAATTCCTGTTGGAATTAGACTGTCCCTGCACAAAAATCATGCCAGTAATTAGAATCCCAAATAAAATCGACAATACTCCTAAACGAATCCACAGCGGACTGTGGTCAAACTTTTCTAAAACTGTTTTCATCTATAATCTCCGCCCTTTTCCCTAATCAAATATATTTCCAATTTCCACATCAATGGTATTCGCCTTGACATCAATATTGGTTACTTTCAAGAGCGATTTATAGTCTAGATAATCGCGATTGGCCTGCGCATTGTCCGCAAAGACAGCTACACCTGCCAACTCAGAGTCAAACTCAGATAAGAGGCTAATCATCCCTGTAATGGTTCCCCCACCTTTGAGGAAGTCATCCACAATCAAGACGCGACTGCCAGCCTTGAGACTGCGCTTGGACAAGAACATCTTTTCAATACGATCTCCGCTGGAGCCCGATACGTAGTTGACACTGACCGTCGATCCTTCTGTAATCTTTAAATCCCGACGAACGATGACAAAAGGTACATTAAGTACGTTGGCTACTGCATTGGCCAAAGGTACACCCTTAGTCGCAACTGTCATGACCGCATCAATCTGTTGATCTTTAAAGCTCTTGGCAATAATTCGTCCGATATTATTCAAAATGGATGGGGTACTGAGCAGATCAGATAGGTAAATGTAGCCCCCCGGAAGAATCCGATTGCTTTCAGACAGCTGATCACAAAGACCTTGTACAATAGTCTTAGCTTCTGTATCGGAGATGGATGGGCTGAAAATCACTCCTCCACCGGCACCAGTAATCGTTTCGATAGTCCCAATTTCAATCTCTTCAAAGGCTCGCTTAATAATGACAATATCTTCTGAAATAGAAGATTTGGCAGATTCGTATTTCTCTGCAAATGTATTTAAGCTCGTTAATTCATAAGGATGGTTAATCAAATAATTGGAGATAACCACCATACGCTCACTTCTTCTTAATTTCATTTTTTCACCAATTAAAGTTATTTTATTCATTATACCATAACAGAAACAAAAAAACGAACATTCTTTTCCAAGTAATGTCCATTTTTCGTATTTTACTGTTCAAGTTTTGGTTTGTAGAAGGAACGGCCTTCAAGAGCGAATATTTTATTGCTCATTTCACCTGGATCTACAAGTCCTAAGGCAGCAGTCATCATCATCATCTCCGCATCCAGATTATCAATCATGTGCAGGATTTCTGCCTCCATAATCTTAGGCCGGACAGGACTGCCGTATTCCAAGAGACCGTGGTGACTGAGAAGCACATGCCGCAGGACGATAACCTCTTCCTTGCTATCATCAATTTTCAGCTCCATCAAGGTCTTGGTCAATTCTTCATCAATCAAAGCAATGTGACCAATCAGATTGCCTCGCACGGTGTACTCTGTATTTTCCGGACCGCTGAGCTCAATAACCTTGGCCAAGTCATGAAGCATGATCCCAGCAAAGAGCAAGCTTTTATTAAGCTGAGGATAAATGTCTCCGATAGCATCTGCCAGCTTGACCATAGTAGCGGTATGAAAGGCTAGGCCAGACTCAAAAGCATGGTGATTGGTCTTGGCAGCTGGATAAGAATAAAACTCCTTGTCGTACTTGCTATAAAGCGAGCGGACCACGCGCTGCCAGACCGAATTCTCAATCTTAAAAATCATCTGAGATAAATAATCTCGGATTTCTTTCTGGTCTACTGGCGGTTTTTCCTTGAAATCCGCTGGATCATTGGGCTCTCCAGCCTTAGGAAGACGCAGGGTCAGTTGATTTACCTGGGGCGTGTTATTGTAGACTTCCCGTCGACCTTGCATGTGCACGACCTTGCCAGCAGTGAATTCTTCAACATTATGTGGCTGCGCATCCCAGAGTTTGCCTTCAATTACCCCTGTATCGTCTTGGAAAGTGAAAGCCAGATAATTTTTCCCAGCCCTTGTCTGACGGACTTCTGCTGACTTGATCAGATAGAAACCTTCAAACAGTTCATCTTTTTTCATTTGATTAATCTTCATTGTTTTCCCTTTCTTCTGAAAAATCAAGTAAGTTCAAATCGAGGTCTTGGTCAGACAGCTCAATATGGCTTAAGGTTCTTTCGATAGCTCCTGTCCTACGGGTTAATAGTTCATCAATATTGCCCGAAGCATGCTGCAAATGTTTCTGTGCCTTGGTCAGAATTCCACCGAACTTGTTAAACTCGGATTTGACAGAACCCAGAACCTTGCTTATGTCGTCCGCACTTTTTTGGATATTGAGCGTTTTAAAGCCGACAGACAGTGAATTGAGCAAGGCAGATAAGGTCGACGGTCCCGCCACCACAATCTGCTCCTCCCGCCGCAAACTGTCAAAAAAGGCTGGGTTGCGGACAACTTCCGAATAGAGACCTTCCGTAGGCAGAAACATGATACCAAAGTTGGTCGTAGCCGGCGGTGCCAGATATTTACTTTTAATATCCTTGGCAAAACGTTTAACACTTGCTAAGAGAGACTTGCGATAGAGCTCAATCTCTTCCTTGCTGCCAGACTCATAAGCATCTTCCAAACGGTAGTAATCAGCCAGAGGAAACTTAGAATCAATGGGCAGATAGACATATTCATGCTCCGTCTGTCCCGGCAGTTTAATAGCATATTCGACACGCTCACTGGAGCCAGCCACCGTCACAAACTCTCGCTCATACTGACTGGCCGTCATAAT
This sequence comes from Streptococcus sanguinis, assembly GCF_013343115.1. NCBI lineage: Bacteria > Bacillati > Bacillota > Bacilli > Lactobacillales > Streptococcaceae > Streptococcus > Streptococcus sanguinis. The sequence continues at coordinate 51,767 of NZ_CP054570.1, read as the reverse complement.
GTCCTCGATAATCTGGCCTAGCTGAAGCTCCCCTAGAATCCCTCGTGTCTTGGTGTTGGAAAGGACCTTGTTCAGTGTGCCGACATCTCGGGCAACACTCTGCATTTCTCCTAGACCGCGATTAACAGACTCCAATTGCTTAGAAACAGTTTCAAAAGAAGTCTGAAGACGAGTCTGAAGTGTTTTCTCCAGTTTCTCTTCAACAGTCTGCCGCATCTGCTCTAGACGGGTTTCGTTGGACTCTTGGATCTGCCGCATACGCTCGTCAGTTTTATCCCGATTCTTGGTCAGGTTGTCACTGATTTCCAAGCGCAGCTCTGTCAAGTTGCGGTGCAAATCTGTCCTGACCTCGCTCAAACGGTCTCCCAGAGCTAATTCCAGCTCTTTCTGAGACATTTCCTTTTTCTGGCTTTCTTGCTCCAAGCGATAGTCCAACTGATCCGATAGATGATCTGCCTGATTTTCCAAGACTTGCTTTAGCGTCTCGGTCTGCTGACTAAGCTTTTGCCATAAAAGAAAGGTCAGCACTAGATTTCCCAAAAGAATGAGGATGATTATAAACTCCATATCAGCTCCTGTCTTTGCTGTAAATGACGACTGTATAGCCGCTATCAAAGTCCAAATAAATGGGCTTACCTATAAATTCGTTAGAAGCATACACTTTTTTGAAAAAAAAGTTATCTTTATTGAGCGGATATTTGGCGCCCTCAATTGTTAAGGCAGCATCATCCGACGGCAGAAAGGCTAGATAACGCATGCCAGCTACTGGTTTGATTTCATGGCGCCCCTTGGGAACATAGGTCAGCAGATTCTGTTCGTCTTCCAGAAAAATCTTCTCCATATAAGGTGCAATTTTTTCATTACTGGGCAGGAAGACATTGGCCAAGGCATGATCCAGACGGCCTCCAAAGGCGCCGAAAATGGTCAAACGGGCATCTGGATACCGTTCAAAACAAGCCAGAACAGCCAACTCCAGGTCTGTATCATCCTTTTCAGGATGGGCCTGAACGACTTCCTTGACCCTATCTTTTATGCGCAGCAATTCTTCCTTGCTCACAGAGTCAAAATCCCCTACAGCCAAGTCAGGACAAACTCCTTGCTCAAGCAGAAAGAGGCTCCCACGGTCTACTCCGACCAACACATCGAAATCCAAGCTAAAATGCTCCAAGCTTCCGCCAGCAAACAGCGCAACCTTAGTCATGCAGGGCATCCCGTAAGGTCTGAACTTGATGATTGACATCACCCTTGAAGACATAGCTGCCAGCCACGAAAACATTGGCACCAGCCTCTTTAGCAATTCCAATGGTCTTATCGTCAATACCGCCATCCACTTCAATATCAAAATTCAGCTGATTGACTTCGCGCAGAACGACCAGTTCACGAATCTTATCCATGGTTTCTGGCAGAAAGGCCTGACCGCCAAAGCCTGGATTAACTGTCATCACAAGGACTTGATCAACCAAATTCAAAACATTTTTGACTGCTTCAACTGGTGTTCCCGGATTAATCACAACACTAGGTTTGACTCCCGCTGCCCGAATCTTCTGCAGTGCTCCGTGGATATGAGGTGTCGCTTCGGCATGGATGCTGATAATATCTGCACCGGCACGAGCGAATTCTTCAATATGATGTTCAGGATTGGAAACCATCAGATGGCAATCAAAGACTAGCTTGCTGTGAGGACGCATACTGGCAACAACCCCAGCCCCAAAGCTGATATTGGGTACAAAATGACCATCCATAATATCAATATGGGCATACTCAGCGCCTGTTGCTTCTAACTTTTTCAGTTCTGATTCAAAATTAGCATAGTCCGCACTTAAGATTGAAGGGGCAATTTTGAATGAAGTCATAGTTCTTCTCCTTATTTAGAATTTTTTTTGGCAACTTTTTTATAGGTCTCCCGACGATTCTTGATCTCGCTGAGAAACTGCAGGTAATTATCAAAGCGGAATGACGCTATCTGGCCGGACTCGACTGCTGGCTTAACGGCACAAGCTGGCTCGTGAGTATGAGTGCAAGTACGAAACTTACAGGACTGGCTAAACTCAGCAATCTCTGGAAAAGCTTGATTGAGATCTTCAGCTGTGCTCACCTCGTAATCCAAAGACGAAAATCCTGGCGTATCAGCAATCTTCCCACCGTTTAGATTGTAAAAGCTGACAGCCCGCGTCGTATGGCGGCCACGGCCCAGACTTTCAGAAATCTCTCCTGTTTCCAACTGCAGGTCTGGGGCAATTTTATTGAGCAGAGTGGACTTTCCAACCCCAGTCTGTCCCATAAAAACAGTGATTTTCCCTGTCAGCAGCGGCAGCAATTCCTCAGTCGACTTAATGACCTCATAGCCGATGGACTGATAGGCCTGTACATAGACATCCAAGCTCTGCTCATCTCCAAGCAGGTCTAACTTGCTGATGTAGATAATAGGATGAATCCTCTTATGCTCTAAAAGCACCAGAAAACGATCTAACAGATTGGCATTGAAATCTGGCTCTTTCGCGCTCATGATTACAACTGCCTGGTCAATGTTGACAATCGGCGGCCGCACGAGACTGTTCTTTCGCTCTGCTATTTTTAAAATATAGCCTTCCGAGTCTTTTTCAGCTGAAAATTCGACTTCGTCACCGACATAAGGTGTCTGCCCTTTTTTGCGAAAATTACCCCGCGCTCTAGTTTGATAAACCTGTCCGTCCGACTCTACATAATAAAAGCCAGCTAGAGCCTTAATGATTTTTCCTTGCAAGATTGCTCCTTAAAAGTTAATACACTCATTATAACAAAAAATGCAAGATTTAGCTTGCTTGTTTTGCATAGAAGGCATTTCTTAAGGTCAGGTTCATTTTTCATAGAAAGCAGCTACTTTAAAATACTTGAGATGAAACTGACATGATAAAAGCGAACAAGTCCAAAAGAACCTGTTCGCTTTTTTATATCAAATGAGACGCTCACTGTAATTTTCAGTAAGTCTCAAAACTGATTAGCTGCGTTTCGCCTTAGCCATCAGCATTCCTCCTGCGAGAAGCGCTGCTAGGAAGCCAAGAATAGTAACAAGGAGATTTTCTTCCTGACCAGTACGAGGAAGAGTTTTCCCTCCGACTTTCGGAGCTTGAACGCCTGGCTTATTATTTACCGCTCCTTCAACAGCATCTTTCTTAGCAGGGATATGACTGAAGGTCAGCTGAGTACCGTTGATCTCAAGCTTGTAGCCATCAACTGGATCAGCCGCAACACTATAGACAATTTCCTTACCATCCTTGTACTTAGGAAGGTCGCTAAAGTTATACTGCCAACCATTTTCTTCTGACACAACTACTTCTTTGATTCGTTTCCCATCTGCCAAGAGGCGAACAGTAATTTTGGAAGGTCGTACCTTATCTTGATTTTCAGCATCTGACCATACCGCAGTTCCCTTAACAGCAATCTGTGTTGGTTTATAGCTGTTAGTCAAAGTGAAGCTGCCATCTGTTGCTTGTTCTTGGCTACTGCTATAACCCTCAACTGTCACTTCTTCAAGGACTGTATAGTTGATTTTCTTGCCCTTCTTATTCTTAGGCAGATCTTTGGACTCAAACTTCCAGTCAGTAGCGGCTGTCACTTCCAGCTCATCTACTACCTTATCTCCGTCCAAAATCTTGACCTTGATAGATGCTGGGCGCTTGCCATCTTGATTATTAGCATCATCCCAAACCTTTTGACCAGAGACTTTAACAGTTTCTGGAGTGTAGGAGTTGGTAATGGTGAACTTATCAATCTTAGTTTCATACTGAGCAACAGCATCTTCCTTAAGTGTGTAGGCAATCTCTTGACCATTTCTATATTTAGGCAGGTCTTTAGATTCAAACTTCCATCCATTAGCAGCTGTTACTTCAAGTGTATCAACAATAGTGCTTCCATCCATTACCTTAACTGTAATAGATGTTGGGCGTTTGCCGTCTTGATCGTCTGCATCATCCCAGACTTTCTGACCAGAAACTTTAACCTGCTCTGGAGTATGAGAGTTGGTAATCTTCTGACCTTCTACTTTCGGACTGTAACCCTTTTCTTTCAAAGCGGCTACTGTTGCATCATCCTCTTTGACAGAGTAGGTAATCTCCTGTCCCTTGTCAAACTGAGGCAGATTGGTGAAGCTTGCTTTCCAAGTGTTAGCAGCTGCCTCATTATCAGCCGTCAAGGTTAATGTCTTACCTGCGACAGCAACTGGCTCTTCACCGTTTACTGAGCGATACAGCTGTACTGTGATGGAAGCCGGACGCTTACCGTCTTGGTTATTAGCATCATCCCAGACCTTCGTAACAGCATACTCCGTACTTTGAGGAGTGTAAGAATTGGTAATGGTGAACTTATCAATCTTAGTTTGATAGTCCGCAACCGCTTCTTCAGTGACAGTGTAGGCAATCTCTTGGCCTGCTGCATACTTAGGAAGAGCTTTAGACTCAAACTTCCAATCGTTAGCAGCTGTTACTTCCAGCTCATCTACAACAGTATCGCCATTTTTCACCTTAACCTTAACAGAAGCTGGACGCTTGCCGTCTTGGTTATCAGCGTCATCCCAGACTTTTTGACCAGAAATCTTAATCATCTCTGGAGTGTAAGAGTTGGTAACTGTGAAATCTTTGATTTCTTTAGTATAGCCAGCTACATCATCTTCCTCGATAGAGTAATCAATCTTCTGACCATTTTCATAAACTGGCAGATTTTCAAATTTGGTTTGCCATTGATCAGCAGCCGTCACTTCCTTGCTAGCGACTTCTGTCTTTACACCGCCGACTGTCTTCATCAGCTTAATGCTAATCTTAGTTGGACGCTTACCGTCTTGATTATCGCTGTCATTCCATGTCTTGCTGGCAGTGATTTCTGTCTTTTCTGGTGTATAAGAGTTAGTGATATTGTAGCCGTTGAGATTAGTTGAATACCCCGGTACAGATTCTTCCGTCACTGTATAGGTAATCCGTTGGCCATCCTTGTAGACTGGCAAGCCAGTAAAGTTGTAAGACCAACCTTCTGCCTCACTGACTGTTTGGGTATTGACTTTTTGACCGTCAGCTAGCAGATTAACTGTGATAGAAGCTGGACGTTTGCCATCTTGGTTATCGCCATCTTCCCAAGTCTTGCTTCCAGACACAGTCGTTGTCTCTGGAGTGTAAGAATTGGTGATGTTGTAACCATCCACTTTGCTAGTATAACCTGGAACAGCTTCCTCACTTACAGTATAAGTGATTTCTTGGCCTGCTGCGTACTTAGGCAAAGCCTTGGACTCATACTTCCAGTCGTTAGCGGAAGTCACATTTTGCTCATCCACAACCGTATCACCATTCAGAATTTTAACCTTAACAGAAGCTGGACGCTTACCATCTTGGTTTTCCGCATCATCCCATTTCTTCTGACCAGAAACCTTGACCGTTTCTGGGGTGTAAGAGTTGGTGATGTTGTAGCCGTCCACCTTGCTCGTGTAGCCCGGTACAGCTTCTTCTGCAACAGTATAAGCAATTTCTTGGCCTGCTGTATACTTAGGAAGAGGATTAGATTCATATTTCCAACCGTTAGCAGCCGTCACTTCCTGCACATCGACAATATCTTGACCTTTCAAGATCTTGACTCTAACAGCATTTGGACGCTTGCCATCTTGGTTTTCCGCATCATCCCACTTCTTCTGACCGGAAATCTTGATTGTTTCTGGTTTGTAAGTGTTGGTCACTACAAAGCCGTCAGTAGCATTGCCAGTTACCTGAGATTGATAGTGAGGAACCGCGTCTTCTTCCAGAGAATAAACAACTTCTTGTCCCTTTTCATATTTGTTCAAGTTGGCGAACTCGGTTGCCCACTGGTCAGCTTCGGTCAGAGTTCTGTTCGCAACTTCTGATTTCTGACCGCCGACTTCTTTATAAAGTTTGACAACAACATTGGCAGGACGTTTGCCGTCTTGATTCTCGGCATCATCCCATTTCTTGCTGGCTTTGATAGAGATTTTCTCTGGCGTACGAGTATTGGTAACAGTGAGATTCCCCTGATCTACTTCTGGAGCATCGTAGCCATCAAGCTGATCTTCACCGATTGTATAGGTGATTTTTTGTCCGTTGGCATCAAAGATTGGTAAATCAGTTGTCTGAGCTGTCCACTCCGCATCAGTACTACCACCAGTTACGGTCACTGTCTTATCAGCCAGTTTTTGACCGTTAGCGTAGACATCTACAGCAATAGAAGCTGGACGCTTGCCGTCCTGATTGTTTTCATCTTTCCAAATTTTCTTGACTGTCAGCTTTTTGCTGGCATTTGGATCCACCGTATTCTTGACTGTTTTGACTGCACCATCAGCCTTGATAGTCACTTTCATCGGATTGCTGTCCAGTACATAGCCTTCTGGAGCTGTGACTTCTTCTACTGTGAATTGGCCTTTCTTGATTTCTTCACTTGAGAAAGGCTGTGTAGAAACCCGACCGTTAGCATCTGTCGGCGGCAGAGTAATCTCTTGGCCGCTAGGAGTTGTCACCTTAAAGACAGCACCTTCCAGCATTTTACCAGTCTTAGAATCTTGCTTGTAGAGAACCAGACTGTTGCTGATATCTGCTGTGATAACACCGCCTTCTGTAATCCGGCTGCTACGCTCTATCGTAGAGCTCGTCTGACCAGGGCGATCATCTCTGAATGGCAGTTTTGTATTATCAACTTCCATCTCAGCCGTATTGGATACCAAAGAACCATCAGCTGGTGAAGTTGTCATATAATTCAACATAAAGGCACGATTGCCTGGGTTATTGATAGTTAGAGTAAACTCTGTATAAGTGTCATTATAGGCAACCGTATAATCTTGACCTTCTTTCAAGATAACAGAATTCGCAATACTTGATAAACTCTGCGTGTACTCCCCTTGGCGAAGGACAAGTTGCTCCGGAACGAATTGCATTGGTGCACTGCTATCTGGAATGACGTCCTTGATAACAATCGGAGAATTATAGGTCTTTTGCTGAGTATTGATACGAACAGTCCAGTTATGTGAGTAGTCACCGCTCTTGCCGAGAATAGCCGAATTATATGGTTTCTTAGCAATGACCCCTCCAATCTTAGCGTAGTTTTCACCGGCTGTTGAAAAACTGCTTTGTTTGCGCTCGTTAATGGTTACCTTATGGCTCATCGCGCCTTGAGTTTCCTCAGGCTTATAATTCCAGTCCTGATCAGCGCCTACTGTCGTCGCCTGAAAATCAAAGAAGAAGCTCCCTCTAACTCCACTAGCAGTTGTCTTGGCCTTGTAATCTGCCAAATTCTGAATAGTAACCGTAATCAGACCGCCCTTACCCGAACCATTCGACGTCATCTTAGCCGCTCCAAGCTGGACCTGCGTTTCATTATCCGTCAGGGTAAAGGTTGTACCATTAGCAATGGTTGCACCGTTTGGTACTGTAAAGGTAAAGGTATCCCCATCCTTGAGCTGGTTATCGTAAGCAGACAAATCAAAAACTAGCTCATAGCGATAATTTCCCCCTTGAACCAAATTGTAAGCACCGTTAACCTTGGTTGCTTCGCGGCCATTAGAGTGGTCCCAAATCTTAATATCTGTGATTGCATTCTTCAAAGCATCAGCTTGAGCAGTTGCAGTAAACAGCTTCAAATCCAGCAAAAACAGAAGGGGCAGCATCAAAAACAGCAGCCATTTTTTCAGTTTCATAACATTCTCCTTTTTTATTTTGTTACCTAAATAAGTAATTAATCTAATTGTAACAAATACTTGCTATAATGGCAATATCATAGAACTATTTTAGTAAAGAAAAAATAGAAATTTTTCTGCTTTTTTCTTACAGTGAAAAAAACTGATATTCTCTATTGGCATTTTCACAAAAATAAGTTATAATAGAATCTCAAGCGGAGGTGGTGGAACGGCAGACACGCATGCTTCAGGCGCATGTGCCCGTACGGGTGTGAGGGTTCAAATCCCTTCCTCCGCATAAAAAGCAATCCTATCATGATTGATAGGATTTTTTGTTATTATGAAGCAGAATTACACTGCTGAGAAAAGCCAGAAAGGTCAGTCCCCCTGTTAAATACTTCTCTAATAGACTCGCGGTCACAAAGAAATTGAAAACAGTAGCCAAAAAGAGAAAAACAGTTCCGCTTAAGATGAACTTTCTCAGAACAGATGACTTTAAACTACTTCTTAGCCAACCGCCAAAAGATAGATAACTGAAACCAAAGAAACCCCACATCAAGAAAAGCAGGAAGTTGACAGGACGCAGCCACAAAGGAAATACTATATAAGTACCGCCAAATACCAAACGTCCCAGCGGAAGTCCTAGCAGTAGAAGGAAATGGAGCAAAGATTGCGAAAACCAGAGCAAGGCAGAAAACAAAGACAGACATTTCACTTTCATATGTACCTCATTAGCAAAATAGAAGACCAGCTATATAGAGCGGATCTTCTATTGTTTTATAATCCTTCAGACTTCAGAGCGTCTGCCAAGCGCGCAAATTCCTCTAAACTCAGAGCTTCTCCCCGAACACTTGGAGATAACTCCGCTCGTTCTAGAGCCGCTGTCAATTTGCCTTTAGTCTCCTCAGACTTCCCGAAACAACTGGTCAGGTTATTCCAGAGAGTCTTCCGACGGTGGACAAAGCTGGCCTTGGAGACCTTGAAAAAGAATTTCTCGTCCTGTACCTCAACAGCTGGCTGGTCTCTGCGCACCATCTTGAGAATCGCCGAATCCACATTAGGCGCTGGTACAAAGACTGTCCGCGGCACGATAAAGGCAACCTTGGCCGTCATATAATACTGCACCGCAATCGACAAACTGCCGTAGGCCTTGGTATTAGGCTGAGCTGAAATCCGATCTGCTACTTCTTTTTGCATCATAACGACAAACTCACTAAAAGGAATTCCGCTCTCAATCAAATGCATGAGAATCGGCGTCGTGATGTAGTAGGGCAAGTTCGCCACTACCTTGATAGGCAGGTCTGGATTTTTAAACTCTGCTATGTACTGAGCCAGATCAACCTTGAGAATATCCTGATTAACCACTGTCACATTGTCAAAATCGCGCAGGGTATCCGCTAAAATCGGTACCAGCCGATCATCAATCTCAAAGGCCATGACTTCTGCAGCACTTTCCGCCAAAAATTCTGTCAATGCCCCAATACCAGGACCAATTTCGATGACATTGACCTTTTTGTCAATCTCAGCAGTATCCACAATCTTCTGGAGGATGTTGGTATCCGTCAGGAAATTCTGACCGAACGATTTTTTAAAAGTGAAACCGTGACGCTCCAGAATGGCACGGGTTACACTATGATCTGCAATACGCATGTATCGTCTCCAATTCTGTATATCCCTATAGAAATGCAAAATATTTTCTATATATATTTGTTAAATAAACAATTTTACTTAAATATTCTGTTTTTTTCTAGTATTTTATACTATTTTTCCTATACCAGAATCAATATTTTTGATTCTACAAACTATATAACAGGATTAATCATTAATATTCTGATAATCTAAAATATTATTTCTTATGCCATCTAGCAAAGGGATAAACTCAGTAAAATCGAATTCTTTATAATTTTTCAGAACATGCTTTGAAAGAATTTCTTTTCCATAATAATTTGCTCCACCATCTTTATGAAATTCCTTTCCTTTTAAAATAGGTGGCGAATTTCGAGACGACGAAAATAATAAATCTTCAATATCAGACGAGTTACCGTCATTCTTATTAGGTATTAGAGGAGTTGCCATTATATATAGGCTATCCTTTTTATTAATTCGCCAAGGTTTTTCTCTTCTAACTTTTTCTAAATTGTCTGAAATCTTATCTTCTAATTTTTTATTCTTTGAACCCTCCGATTCTTCATTCTGAGGATTCATCAAGTCTTTTGCATGACTCGCAAATAAAAATAAGGGCGATTTATCATTGCCATTTCTATTATTCGGTTCATTATCAAATAAAAATATTGTTGGATATTTGGGAATACTATTGGTTAATTGTTTGAAATAAGTAATATAGTTTGTGTATAAAATTCTTTCTTCTGAATTTAGTGCAAAAAATTTTTTCTCTTTTTTCTCATTATAGTAAAATTTATCAGAAAAATAATTATACCAAAATTTAAAACCTTCTCCCCCTTCTGGAATATTAAAAAGATATTCTATCGTATTAGTATGATTCAGAAATTCAATTTTAAATATAAAATCATTTCCATCTTTTTCAACAAGTTCTGGATACTTTTGATAAAGGTTTTTTAAAGCTGCTTTAATATATCGTGGATCGGTCTTCCCCTCTGTTACAATTATCGGTTTGTCATTTCCGAAAAAATATTTATAAAATAGAAATTTCTTGTACTCTTTTTCTCTAGAATTAAATAGAGACATGTACGTTTTCTTTTGTTCCTTACCTATACTGTAGAACTCTGTTGGTAAATTATATGTATTATGTTTTTTATTATCGAATAATTCTTTTCGTAAATCTTTATTATAAAAGATATATTTCCAATAATATTTCGATTCAGATTTTTTTGATGAGTTTCTGCCTAATAAATATTTCTGTGCATCCAGATTATTTTGAATCAGGGACTTTTTATAAAGTAAGTAGTTGTTGTATTGATCTATTTGAAAAATAAAAGCAAAGCGTCCCGTTAATTGATTCAGCGTTCCTGGTTTTTTATCTATTTCAAAAGCACCATCTTTGTATAATTGAAAAGCCATTGCACGAGTATTTTTTATGTACTCTCTTTTTACATTTATCTTCTTGTTTACAACTAGCCCAGTAACTTCTTGGCGCTGCATGTTATTACTCAATCGTGTTTTTTTAGGATTGATTTCAAAACCAGATGAGATGATTACCTTCTCTAATTCAGTTAAAAAGTTATCTAACTCTTTGCTTGCCCTCAATTTATTAGAGTTTAATTCACGATTTGTTGAAAAAGTCATATCATCGGCATATCTAGAATATGTAAAACGATATTTTTTAGCAATTTTGACAATCCGATAATCTAAAATTCTAGTAATTAAATTTGTGATGATGGGAGAAGAAGGGGCCCCTTGTGGTAACTTACCTTGGTAACATGCAATTTGAGCAATTACTGTAGCAATTTCGGGTGAAACAGCAAAATCCCTGTCTTTTATAAAGAAGCCTCTTACTCTTCCAAAATTAAAAGAATCAAAAAAGTTTTTCAAGTCAATGTTCAGAATGTATTTCTTGTTTCGATGCATCTGAGAGTTGGTAATAATGCTTTTCCCCTTTTCAAATGCGTGAGACAGAACAGGTGTTTTAAAGTTCTTATCCTTAGATTTAGATTCTATGCTTTCAAGGTAACATTCCCACAAAACATTAGACAATTTTTTCTGAAGGAACTTCAACCCTTTTTTGGGGGCATGTATAACTCTTTCTCCACCATTCTTTTTAGGGATAGTGAAAGAGTTATATAAATTATCAGTTTGTATATTGTACAATAAATAATTGATGTATTTAGCACTTTTCAAACCAAGTAGCTTAGCAAAATCATCTTTTGTCTGTAGTTGATTAAATTTAGTCATCATTTTTCCTCATAAAAAAAGCGTATGATAACTCTTACGCGAACAAGATTGTCAGTAGAAATTCTAATGTATCCTGAAGCTATTAACACCAGGTGAAGCCAAACATTCCTATAACATTGTTGTTAATACTTGCGAACACACAAGTCAAAAATCTAATCATACGCCTCTATATATTACCATAAAAGCTTTGCGTTTACCAATAATTATATCATTAGTACGTTGTGCAATCTCAATATCGACAAAAACATAACTCTAACGCATGTTTTCTCACAGGCTTGCTCAGCTGCTTCTTTCCGCCGGCAAAATAGGGTCACTGACCAGCCCTTTTCAGCTAACTGTTTAGCAGCCTGATATCCAATCCCACTATTGCCACCCGTAATAATTACTTTTTTCATTTTTGACTCCGTTAGTCTGAATACTTAAGCATGGCTTCTTCCACTTCCGCCAAAGTCACCCCAAACAATTCCAAGCGTTTAAGCAGCTGCTTGCCGTTAGAATAGCCGATACGGAGCTGCTCACCCAGATACTCTCGACGCTGACGGCTGTCGCTTCCCATAAGCAGACCTAGTCGCACAAGATCGCTTTTGGTGATATCAAAATTATCCTCATCATCAAAATATCCGACCAGCCCAGCTAACGCCTGCTGTAAATCCTCAAATGATGCATGCTCTACTCCAAGCGATTTACCTTTGTTCTTAGACTTGGGAGCCGCCTCATCTCGACGGAGAAAGGCATGCTGAGCAGTTGGCACTGTCTCCATAATCATTCGACGGATACGCTCACCGTTGTAGTCTGGATCGGTAAAGACAATAACCCCACGCAGCTGGTGCAGTTTCTCAATCCGCTCTAGGTCTTCTTCATTGATCGCAGACCCTCGCGTCTCGTAAGTATCAACTTGGTAAAATCGCTGCAGATTGGCTGTGTCATCCTTGCCCTCAACGACGATTACCTGAGGGATTTTTATCTTCTCAGTCAAGCCCAAACACCTTCTTTGCATTATCATAGGTCGCTTGTGCTACTTCTTCGACAGTCAGACCACGCAGTTCAGCAATTTTCTCTACCACATAGCGAGTATAGGCTGTTTTGTTTTCTCGGCCACGCTTGGGAACAGGCGCTAGGTAAGGTGCATCAGTCTCAACGAGAATTTTGTCCAAGGGCAGGTTCAGCGCAGCCTCCTGAATGTCTGTCGCTTTTTTAAAGGTGACGACTCCAGAAAAGGAAATCATCATTCCTAGCTCGATAAAGCGCTCTGCCATTTCCAAAGAGCCAGAATAAGAGTGCATAATACCGCCTCGAGGGCCGACACCCTCACTCTTGATAATCTCATAGGTATCCTCTAATGCGTCACGTGTGTGAACGACAAAGGGCAGGTTCAGCTCTTTAGAGAGCTGGATTTGGCGTCGGAACACCCGCTCCTGAACATCCTTGGGCGCAGTCATCCAGTGATAGTCTAGCCCAATCTCACCCAGAGCCAGCACCTTGGGGTGACGAAGCTTGCCCAGCAGATAGGCTTCCACCGCCTCATCATAAGTCCCAGCCTCAGTCGGATGCCAACCGATCGTAGCATAAAGCTGATCATAGCTGTCAGCCAACTCCAAGGCGCGCTCAATGGTTGGTCGGTCAAAACCGACAATATTTATTTTACTGACGCCCATTTCTGCAGCCAGCTGGAGCTCCTCTGCCTCTCGACCAGCAAATTCTTCCACATTTAAATGCGTGTGTGTATCAAAAATCTTCATGTTTTACTTCCTTGTATTTCCTGTCCTTTATTATACCAAAAATCAGGCGAAATATTCATCCCATTCCACTCTGTTCATCTCCTGACAAGAAATCCATCTCTATACAATAAGAACTTTTTAGAAACTTTCATCTAGTCCTTAAGACTGATTTTATCTTTTTTCGATAATTTTTTATTGATTATCGATAAGAGTCGTGTTATAGTTACTAAGAAATGAAACGTTGGTCGGAGGAAATTATGACAGACAAAATGAAAAAGACTGCTGAAGATATGAGCATTACTCTTACAAAAATCAGTATCAGCCTTTTATTTATTGCTTCCATTATCCTGATTGCTCTTGGACCTTGGGTCGTCAACCTAGTTATCGAATTTCCCTCTCCTTTCTTTCAAGGAGAGACACGCTTTTGGATTTTGCTGCTGCTCGGCTATGTCCTCGGCTGCCTAGCTCTAGCCTGCATTGTCCATCTCTATCGGCTCCTTAGCCGTATTGGTAAAAATCAGGTTTTTATCACACAAAATGTTCAGTACATGCGCTACCTTGGCTGGGAAGTGGGCACTGTCGCTCTTATCTCCCTCTTTATGGGACTGACAGCCTACTTGCCCATGCTCTTAATCACTGTTTCTTGCAGTATATTGACCCTGATTATCCGTGTCATCCGCAATGCCTTTGGCAAGGCCATTGAGCTACAGGATCAAGTGGACTACACTATTTAGGAGGTCTTATGATTCAGATAAATTTAGACCTTGTCATGGCGCAAAAGCGCATCAGCGCTGGCCGTTTAGCAGAGTTAATTGACCTAACACCAGCCAATCTATCTATCCTAAAAAATAATCGAGCCAAGGCTGTCCGCTTTTCAACACTCAACGCTCTCTGCCGTGAACTAGACTGCCAGCCTGGCGACATTTTGGAGTATATCCCTGATGAGGAGGAGAAATAATTATGGAATATCCAGCACAAGAACAGATGAATGTCCAGCCTTGTCTGCCCACAGAGGAGGAAAGACAGACCATCTTCACTGGCCTAGAGGACAAGCAACTGCGATTCTTTAAAATCAGCTATCTAATCCTCTATCTTTTAACCTACTTTTACTCTGCAGTATTTTTTAATTATCAAACTGCATCCTTTTTCCCTTTTGCAATCGGTCTTATATTATTAAGCGAAGCCTTAATCAGGAAATTGGCCTATCCATCACTGCAGATAAAAAATCTTGACAGCAGATTAGAGGCTAGAAGCTTTCTGATCATGACGCTAGCTCAAGCTCTGGCTTTAAGTCTCTGGGGGCTTCATCGTCAGCTAGAATTTTTCCAATTTCTAGCCATCCACATCTCATTTGCTTTCTATATTTTGTCCCGCACCGGCTGGTTAAGCCAGGGGCGTTTGGGTATCCTGGTCTGGTTTGATGCCATTCAAGCCTTCTGCATCCTGCCCTTTAAAAATTTCATTGCTGCCATTTTAGTCTTTATAGAAGGTAAGCAGCAGGACTCTTCTGACAGCTCTGACAGTATGTCTTCGAAGAAAACCCAACAGCTCGCTATTATCGTTAGCAGCTTCTTTGTCGCAGGAATCTTGGTCTACTTTGTCTGGTCCCAGCTAAGTCAGGTTTCAGACAGCTTTGCCTCCTTCTTCAGCAATACTGCTGATGTTATCGAAAATCTCCTTGACTCCCTCTTTTCAAGTCTTGATAGCGGCATGATTCTCTTCAAGGCCTGCCTGGCTGTTCCTGTCAGTCTGTACTTGTACGGCCTCCTAGCCGGCAGTCTGTTAGGCAAAAAAGATACTAAACTTAGCTACAAAAAATTCCAAGCAAGTATCCACCCTTTGCGAGTAGCACCCGCTTTCGCAGCCTACATTATCATCGGCAGCCTTTGCCTGACCTATGCTCTCTTCTTCCTAACGGGTCTGGGTGAGCTCGGTCAGCTCCTAAGCGCCGGAACAGTAGCTCAGGCTATTTCTCCGCAGAATGCTTCAACTGTTGCCGTAGCTGGCTTCTGGCAGCTGGTTCGGGTGTCTATCCTTAACTTTGCAGTCCTAGGTGTCTTCTATCTGATTGCCAAAAAACCGCTCTGGGATCAGAAAGGGACGCGATTCGCAGCTACTATTCTCTTTATCTTTACTGGTCTGCTGGCCTTGCTAGCCGGCTGGAAATTATTTGGCATCTACATCTACCTTTACGGACCAACACCGCTGCGCTTGATTTCAGCATGGTTTATCCTAGTTCTCTTGGTTTGGTGCCTACTGACCCTGATTCGCTTCTACAAACCTATCCAAGCTATTCGCATCGGTATCTTTTACGCCCTGATAAGCTTTACCTTGCTCTGCTATCTGTATCCAGTTCTTTTACCAGTAGCAAAATAAGCAACTGTGCTCAACTATACACAAAAAACCAGAAAGAAAAACAGTTTCTTTCTGGTTTTATTCTCCTTTTTTACATCATTTACCAGCATTCAATAATAGACCGCTCACCTTTCCAATTCAAAGAAAAATGATTATATCCTAAAATCACAGGTCAGCAAATGATCATTGACCATGCCAATGGACTGCATAAAGGCATATACAGTCGTAGAACCAACAAAAGAAAAACCTTTCTTTTTGAGTTCTTTACTAATTTTATCGGATAGATCCGTTCGAGCAGGCACCTCTTCAATACTAGACCATGAATTAAGAATCGGTTCATTCTTTACAAAAGACCAAATATAAGAATCCAAACTACCATAGTCTTCTTTTAATTTTAAATAGGCTTTAGCATTTTTTATAACTGCCTTTATTTTCAGCCTATTTCGTATCACTCTTTGATCACTAAGCAATTCTTCAATCTTCTGCTCGTCATAGTTGGAGAGTATTTCAGGATTGAAGTTTTCATAAGCCTCTGTCATAGCATCCATTTTTGACAAAATAGTTTGCCAGCTCAAGCCCGCCTGCTGACCTTCCAAAATCAACATTTTAAAGAGTTTATGCTCGTCATGCACAGGTCGCCCCCAGTCATGGTCATGATAATTTCTCTCAAGCTCACTATTTTCAGCCCAATTGCATCTTTTTATCTCAACCATCTATTTTCTCCTTATAGTTTGATTTTCTCAACTTGATTATTATCTAAGACCAAGAAGGCATTAGAAAAAGATACTTCAAAAAGTTGCAAAGAGTTTATGTATTGCTCAATAATAGCTTGATAATAAGGGTACTTCTGGACAAAAACGCCTCTTATATCCTCAATAGAAAGCTGACTTTCTTTGACTATCCCTTGAATTCGGATATACCTCCCATCACCTTTCGGGATTGTTGTAAGAGCTATACGATTATTGGTTGCCAACTCT
Source organism: Streptococcus sanguinis (assembly GCF_013343115.1). Taxonomy (NCBI): domain Bacteria; kingdom Bacillati; phylum Bacillota; class Bacilli; order Lactobacillales; family Streptococcaceae; genus Streptococcus; species Streptococcus sanguinis. The sequence goes on along the minus strand of NZ_CP054570.1, from coordinate 35,208 downwards.
TGAATTTTTTGACTATTTTTAAATGAGATAAAGAACAATTTCTTTGTATCCTTATCATAGTAAAAATTTACAATTCTTACATTTGGTATATCCTTTACAGAAGTTGCTAGGGCCATTTCTGTCTGTTCTGCCAATAAGGCCTTAAAATATTGATTCATATTTGACTCCTTTATTATTTTCTCTAAAACTAGTATAATATAAAAAGGTGTCATTTTTTGAAACTATTTAATAAAAACATGGAGTTTCTCATGAATAAATCTCAAAGAATTAACGATATGCTTATTTTTCTCAATAAGAAAAGACGATTCAATCTAAAAGATATTATGAATCGATATCACATTTCAAAAAGCACTGCCCTTCGTGATATTGCCAGCCTTGAAACGTTAGGCATTCCAATTTATTCTGACTTAGGCCGGAATGGCAGTTATAAAATTCTTAGCAACGACTTGTTATCTCCTATTATTTTCTCCATAGATGAAATTTCTGCCTTGTATTTTTCCATGCTGACTCTGGAAAACTACAATATGTGCCCTTTTGATATTGACCTGCAAAAATTAAAAGAAAAATTTGAAAACTCGATTTCAGAACAGCAGTTAAGCAAGATTACAAAAATTGAGAAAATCCTTCAACCAGAAGTCAGAAAAACAATCAACAACTCTCAGTTGCGAATAATTCTCGATATTCTATTGAACAGGCAGGAAGAATTTTTTCCAATTAAGTATGAACAGCAGTCTCTCCAAGTTCAATTTATCAAACTATTTAGCCACAAAGGGGACTGGTATGTGGAGGTCATAAATAAAGACACTAGACGAAGAGAGGAACTTTCCTGCCAATCTATCGACTTTAGTCAATAAATTTAAGACAAAAAAACCAGCGGTCTCGAGTCTCCGCTGGTTTCTTGATAAATCGTTTGGATTAAGCAGCCAAAACTTTGCGTCCTTTACGACGGCGAGCTGCCAATACACGACGACCGTTTTTAGTTGACATACGGTGGCGGAAACCATGTTTACGCGCACGACGGATTTTACTTGGTTGATAAGTACGTTTCACGATGAATACCTCCTCTTAGATTCTTGTATTCGTTTAGCCGGCTAGTTGTGATCAGTTACTAAACATACTTTACTATTCTATATGATTCCGGGGCTTTTGTCAATACTTACTTAAATAACTTTCTCTTTGTAAACGTAATCATATAACCCGAGTCGCTTCATAAAAGGGAATCAAGGCTGTCATGGCCTCCTGCAGCTGGGACAGCACTTGCTCTCTTGAAGCAGCCTGAGAAAGGGGAATATCGTATTTGACTAAGACCTTACGAACCTGACCGGCCGCTAACTGCCGAGTAAGAAACTGGCGATTTTCCTCTGTTCCTTCAAAGCGCTGACTCACACCATCTATCTGAGCAAAATAGTAAGCTGGCGGCTGAATAGGCAACTCCAAGACCCGATTTTGCTTGCTGAGGCTGTGCTCATCTTTCTTGCGCTCCATGAAGCTCACCTCCAGCGACACTCCAAAATCTTCTGCAGTTCCATACAAGCGCAGGGCAAACATTGGCTCTGTGATTTCCCCATAGCCTTTAAGATAATTCCAAAAATGGGGCCGCAGTATCTGCGCCTGATTCATCCACTGGCTGGTTCGCTCCAAGGTCAGCTTAGGATAGAGGCTCTGAAAATCCTTGACCAAGTCTGCAAACTCCTTGCGTGCCGCCTGCCCCTTAGCTCTTAGCTCCAACATAGACTCACGCAGCTGCCCTGCCTTGTCTGGAGATATATACTTAGCCCCTTGATGAGGCAGATAACTTTCAATAGCTGGAAAAAGTGACATAAAAAATCCTTTCTTTTTTACTCTTTATAATAGAATACTTCTGACTTATTAACGTTAACACTTTGCGTGATAAGAATCCTGTCCCTCTTACGATTAGAAGCATCCATTATTTTTTGATTATCCAAAGTCATAGTCATATCTACACCAGCAGGAATAAATAATATTGCTGCACCCGGACCACCATAGGATACACCACCCTCTAAATAGGAGTTGACCATTTTAAACTGATTTCCTAATTTTAGCCCATTAGTCACCAAACCATTTTTATCAAAGGTCAGCTCTTCTCCATTTCCATTTTTCCACGTACCTTCAATACTTGAGAAATCACCGTTTTGAATGCTCGATAAATCCATTTGAGTTGAAATTTCTGGATTGTCCTCTGCTCCTATGGAGCTTTTTGATTGATAAGATTCAATATCTTTCCAAGTTAACGAAGATAGATCAACTTCTTTTTTAGAAGCTAACCCAAAAACTGAATCTACGCTTTTTTCAGAATTTGAATCTACACCTGCTATTTGAAAATCTGCTTCTTTTAGCACATCTATACCACTATTATCAGATCTCAGTCGATAAAGATAACCCTTAGCATCAGGACTTAGAGAGTGCCATTGAGCATAAAAGACTGTTCCATCTGTATATATTGTGGCGCTTTCTCGACTTCCACCTGCTGAAGCTACTTTTGATTGAGCTAAATAAGTTGATGTTCCTTGATTCAAATAATAAATAGCCGCTAAATAATAAGCCCCGTCAGAATGATGTCCTGTGATTAGTTCATTCGTCCCATTTTTATCAATATCATAGAATGTGTATATCTGCGCACGGCCTTCAGAAGTATCTTTTGTTAATTTATCCAAAGTCGAAGCATATAATTTTTCATCTTGTTCTACTGAAATCGAAGAACTCTTTTGCTCTTTGTCCAATGCACTCTTACTCGAATCAGGAGTATTATCCTGATTCTCTATTTTCTTTTGACCACAGGCAGCAAGTAATGCTAACCCTAAAATAATTAGAAAAACTCTCTTCTTCATAATTCTTTCTCCTAGCTTATTACTACAAAAACCAGCATCTCTGCTGGCTTTCTTTTTATTCGCTGTCAATATCCACAACGACATAGCGGTTAGGCTCGTCGCCTTCGGAATAGCTAGTCACGCCATCAATGCGAGAAATGATGCGGTGGATAATCTTGCGCTCGCTGTTAGACATAGGGTCTGTGTGCTGACCGCGTCGGTCTTCCAAAGCCCGCTGAGCCAGTTTCTGCGCATAGCTTTGCAGCACTTCTGCCCGATGCTCAACATAGTCATTGACATTAATTGAAATGTAGAAGCTCTTAGAATATTGGTTATAAAGATAGTTTTGCGCCAATAGCTGCAGAGCTTTCAAGACTTTTCCGTGGTAGCCAATCACGCGCCCCGGTTCATTGGTATCAATCTGCATGTTGATAGTTCGGCGGTTGTGGCTGCTGGAAATGCCCGCTTCAACATCCATCTCATCAACGATTTTCTGAACATAGTTCGTTACATTCTCAACTACTTCTTCAATATCGTAGTCAGCTTCGACTTGGATGCCTAAGTCAGCAAAAGAGCTTTCTTCTGTTTCTGTCGGCTCAGCCTTGTCTTTAGCTGCTTGTTCAAAAGAGATAACCTTGCTATCGTCCGCTTCTGCTTGAGCAACTGCCTCATCAATAGCTTGGTTGGTCTTGAGAAGATCAATGGTGCCTGTCTCTTCTAAAATCGTATTGGCTTGCTTGTCATTTTTGAGAATTTCAGCCTTGACCTCATCTGAGATAACTTCTCCTTCTCCTTCGACCTTCTTGATGGCAGCTACCACACGGCCCAAATCAACCGTTGCTTCACTGACAGACTGCACAGGCTCATTCTGAGCGTTAATCTCTTCGGGAACACCTTTTACAGCCTTTTGATTGGCCTTGACAACTGTCGTCTCAGCAATCGGCTCGACATCCACCTGAGCTGGCTTCTTGCCAAACAGACCTAAAAAGCCTTTTTTCTCACGTGAAATAACAGTGATATGCGCTCTCATACGTGGAATATCCAACGTTTTCAAACCATTTTGAATGGCTTCTTCAACACTTGCTCCTGTAAAAATAACCATTGCAAGAGTCCTCCTTCTTACTTACTTTTTCTTTTTCTGTGCTTTTTTCAGGGCACGTTTCTTTTTCTGTTCCAATTGACGCTCTGACCGTTCCTTGGCTTCCCGCTCGGCAATGATTTTAAAAGGATTGCTCAGCAGCAAGGTCTGAACCACCTGATAAGCATTTGAGACCGCCCAGTAGAGGGCTACCCCGCTCGCCGCATAGAGGGCAAAAAAGAAAATCACAACTGGCATTAGGTACATCATGACTGTCATCCCGCCATTTCTCTCAGGCAAAGCTTTGTTTGAAAGCCACGTACTGAAGAAAGTGAAGAGAGCCGCCAACAGCGGAAGAATAAAGGTCGGATCTGTTGCTCCTAGATTGAGCCAGAGGAAGTGACCTGTCTTCATGAAATCAACCCGAGTTAGGGCTTGAAACAGAGCCAGGAGCACTGGCATCTGGATAAAGAGCGGAATGAATGAAGCATAGGGATTAACACCCTTTTCTTTGTAGAGCTTTTGAGTTTCCTCAGCCAAGGCTGTTCTGCTCTCCATATCCTTACCAGGATACTTTTCCTGCAGGCGCTTGATATGCGGCTGTACTTCCTGCAGCTTGCGAGAAGAAGTCGTCTGGAATTGGAAGACCGGCAGGAGAACTGTCCGGATAATCAAGGTAAAGAGAATAATCCCAATCCCCTTGCTTCCACCAAAGGATAGAAAACGAATGGTGTCCGCAAAGAAATAGACTAACTTCTCCCAAAAGCCATGTGAATCGGCCGTTACTTGACTGGTTCCGCAGGCTGTGAGAAAGAGCAGCGAGGCGACCAGCAAAATCCCTAATTTACTTTTCTGTTTCACAAATGAATCCTTCCTGATAAAGTTTAGCAATCTTTAATACATGCAATAAATTTTGTTCAACTTGGTGGTAGTCCAACTCTTCCACTCCTTTGCGAGCAATAACTACGAAGTCTGCCTGGACTAGATGTTTTTGATGCTGCATCAAGACATGGCGGATTTTTCTTTTAATACGATTACGAACTACTGCATTCCCCAACTTTTTACTGACGGAAATTCCTACTCGAAAATGCTTTTGCTCTTTTTCTAACATGTAAACGACAAATTTTCGATTAGCAAAACTCTGTCCACTTTTAAAAATCGCATTAAAATCTTTTTCGCTCTTGACGCGATAGTTTTTTCTCAAAACTCAACTCCATCCACCAAAATTATATCTATTATACCATATTTTTCGAAAATGCCAATAAGTCCTGCTATGACGCCGTTTTTGCAAATATTTAAAAGGTCGATTCACCAAAAGAACACCGCAATTCCCTTGCGATGTTCCCTATATCTTATTTCTTTTCCAGCTGTTTCTTAGCTCTTTCCAACTCCTGACGAATCTGTGCAAATCCTGTCCCGCCAAGGGAATTCCGCTTTTGTACAGCCGTTTGTGATTCGAGCGCTTGATAAATATCTTCCTCAATCAGTGATGACACTTCTTGATAGCGGCTCAGCGGAATATCCTGTAGATAATAGCCTGCCTTGCTGCATTCCAGCACCAACTTTCCGACAATCTCATGGGCTTCCCGGAAAGGCAGTCCTTTCTTGGCCAGATAGTCAGCCAATTCTGTCGCATTGGAGAAGTCTTGCTGGGTTGAAACCAGCATTTTTTCCTTATTGACTGTCATACTAGACAGCATACCCGCCATAATATCCAGCGATTTTTGGATAGTATCTACTGTATCGAACATGCCTTCCTTGTCTTCCTGCAGGTCCTTATTATAGGCCAAGGGCAGGGATTTCATAACCGTCAGAAGACTGAAGAGATGGCCATAGACCCGGCCGCTCTTACCCCGAATCAGCTCCGCCATGTCCGGATTTTTCTTTTGCGGCATAATGGATGATCCTGTACTAAAGGTGTCTGACAGACTGACAAAGCCGTATTCATAGCTGCACCAATTAATCAGCTCCTCACAGAGACGAGACAGATGCATGATGAGAATACTGCTGTTAGATAGAAACTCCAGGATAAAATCTCGATCACTGACCGCATCCAAAGAATTGTGGTAAATGCCTTTGAAGCCCAATAAATCAGCCGTCAGCTCCCTGTCAATTGGAAACGTTGTCCCCGCCAGAGCCGCTGCTCCTAAAGGAGACAAATCTGTATGCTCTAGATTAAAAGCAAAGCGCTGACTATCTCGGCTGAACATCTGATAATAGGCCAGCAGATGATGAGCAAAGCTAATCGGTTGGGCATGCTGCAGATGGGTATAGCCTGGCATGATGGTCTCTACATGCTCCTCTGCCAAGTCCAATAGAACCTGACGCAGATTCAAGAGTTTATCCGCAATCTGACCGAGCTGATCCTTGAGATAGAGGTGCATATCTGTCGCCACCTGGTCATTACGGGAGCGAGCCGTATGAAGCTTGCCAGCCACTGGCCCAATCTCCTCGGTCAGAAGAGCCTCCATATTCATATGAATATCTTCATTACGCACATCAAACTCAAGCTCTCCAGCCTCATAACGTGCTAACAGCTTTTCTAGGCCTACCTGAATAGCAGCTGCTTCCTCTGGAGCAATGATTCCTGCCTGCCCCAGCATTTTGACATGGGCTAGGCTGCCCTGCAGATCATAAGGAGCCAGACGATAGTCAAAGCCAATGCTAGCGCCAAACTCTTCTACCCATCCCTCCAGAGAGGCTTCAAAACGTCCGCCCCACAGTTTATGATTCACCATAGGAAAGCCCCTTTCTATTCGTCCTTGTGAGCCTGAACCTCTGCGTGAACCTTAGATGGAAGCCCCCACAGCTTGATAAAGCCAATCGCGGCATCCTGATCAAAAGTATCTGCACTGGTATAGGTAGCCAGACTTTCGTCGTAGAGAGAATTGTCAGACTTACGTGCTACGACTGTCGCAGACCCCTTATAAAGCTTCACCTTAGCTGTGCCATTGACCACCTGCTGGGTGGACTTGAGATAGGCAATCAAGGCTTCTGTCGCTGGATTAAACCAGAGACCATTATAGATGAGATTAGACAGCTCATTTTCGATAATCGGCTTGAAATGAGCCAATTCTCTGACTAGAGTCAGATCCTCGATTTCCTTGTGGGCAGCCAAGAGAGTCACCGCCCCAGGGCATTCATAGATTTCCCGAGACTTAATCCCAACCAGACGATTTTCCACATGGTCAATCCGCCCAACACCGTGTTGTCCTGCCAAGTCATTCAGCTCAAGAATCAAGTCCGCCAACTTCATCTTTTTACCGTCTAAAGCAACTGGCACGCCAGCCTCAAAATCAATATTTACATAGACTGGACTGTCTGGCGCTGCTTCTGGTGCAACCGTCAAATCATAGGCGTCTTCAGGTGCTTCATTCCAAGGATTTTCTAATACTCCGCACTCATTGGCCCGCCCCCAAAGGTTTTGATCAACTGAGTAGGGGCTGTCCAGATCTGCTGGAATTGGCACACCATTAGCTTTAGCGTAATTAATCTCTTCTTCCCGAGACCATTTCCACTCCCGAACCGGAGCAATCACCTTGAGCTTGGGATCTAAGGAGGCGATAGCGACTTCAAAACGTACCTGATCGTTTCCTTTTCCGGTACAGCCATGGGCAATGGTTGTCGCCCCCGTCTTGTGGGCAATTTCAACCAATTTCTTAGAAATCAAAGGTCGGCTCAGAGCGGACACTAGAGGATATTTTCGTTCGTAGAAGGTGTGTCCTTGCAGAGCAACCAAGACGTAGTCTTCCGCAAACTCGTCTTTAACATCAATAACATGTGATTCGATAGCGCCTACTTTCAGCGCCTTGTCATGAATGAAATCCAAATCATTTCCTTCACCTACGTCCATACAGACCGCGATCACATCATAATCCTTGTTCAGCCAAGTAATGGCCACCGAAGTGTCCAAGCCACCGGAATATGCTAAAATGACTTTCTCTTTAACCATATGATTACCTCTATCCTTCTACATTTTATTTTTAAACATTCTACTGTATGAAAATGCGAATGTCAAGAGAAATTTTAATATTTATTAAAATAAAAACGTTTTATCAATTTTTATTCAAAATCAATATATTATATACTGGACTCAAAACAAGAAAAAAAGAGTCCGTCAAGACTCCTTATTTTACGCGGTAAAAAACATCGGGATGTTCGGAAACGCTCTGGGTGATGATGAAACGATCTTGACTGGTATCAGTCGGATCTGTCCCATTGACAGTCTCCCCGGCTGGCAAACTCTTTCCTGCTGGAATGATAAGAAAGGCAGCACCGGTTTGGTTTTTCCAACGAATCCCTGCTCGGTAAATCCCATTTTCATCTGGCCCAGAGTAATCTCCTGTCTCAAGCTTGGCAACATCTGACTCGATACCAGACTCATCGAAAGTATAACTGTTCCCTTTGGCATCCTGCCAAGTACCAATCATGCTGGAAAAATCTCCAGAAGCAATAGCCTTCATATCCAAACTAGAAGTTGGTGCCGTCTCTTTCTCTCCTTTGCTAGCTTCCTTGGCAGACTTTTCAGCTTCAGTTTCCGAATTCTGCTTAGAGCCTGTATCAGAAGTTTCCTGACTATCTGCGTCGCCAGAAAGTTCGCTCGAATTGCTCTCTCTTTCAGACTTTTTAGAAGATGCAGAGCTAGGCGAACTTACTTTAGAATTGTTGGAAGCTGGAGTCATTTGCTCTTTCTTTTGATTACAGGTTACTAGCACGAGTAAGGCTAGTAATCCTCCAATCAAGATGATGATCCATTTTTTCATTTCTCTCTCCTTAAGGTATTTTCTTATTACAATTGTGACATAAAAACAAAAATTTGCAAAGTAAAAACCAGCTTGAAAGCTGGTTCATCTTATTGAATTTGATTCAGCATGTTTTCGATATGCTGGATAGATTTTTCACGGCCTAGCAGGTAAATCGTATCTGGCAGTTCTGGTCCATGCATTTCACCCGAAACGGCAATCCGAATAGGCATGAAGAGGTTTTTACCCTTGATCCCTGTCTCTTTTTGGACAGCCTTGATTTGCGGGAAGATGTTTTCTGTCACAAAATCTGCATCCGACATAGCTTCTAGCTTTTCCTTGAAAGCTGTCAACACAGTCGGTACCGTTTCACCAGCCATGACCTCATGCTCCGCATTTGTCAACTCTGGGAAGTCCGCAAAGAAGAGGTCTGTCAGCGGCACGATTTCATCTACAGACTTCATTTGTGGTTTGTAGAGCTCTACAAGCTTTTCTGCCTTATCTGTCAAACGACCTGCTTCTTCCAAGTACGGCTTAGCCAGAGCGAAGATTGTGTCAAAATCTGCATTCTTGATGTATTCGTTGTTCATCCAGTCCAGCTTCTTCTGGTCAAAAGCAGCTGGGGACTTACTGAGACGTTTTTCATCAAAAAGCTCGATCAATTCTTGACGAGAGAAAATCTCATGCTCGCCGCCAGGATTCCAGCCCAGCAGTGCAATAAAGTTAAAGACGGCTTCTGGCAGGTAGCCCTTCTTGCGATAATCCTCGATAAATTGCAAGGTATTGGTATCGCGCTTGGACAGCTTCTTACCTGTTTCAGAGTTAATAATCAGGGTCATGTGGCCAAATTCTGGAGCTTCCCAGCCTAAAGCTTCATAAACCATGAGCTGTTTAGGTGTGTTAGCAATATGATCGTCTCCACGAATAACGTGTGAAATTTCCATCAAATGGTCATCAATAACCACAGCAAAGTTATAAGTTGGGTAGCCGTCTTTCTTCTGGATAACCCAGTCACCACCGATATTGCCACCTTCAAACTCAATTTCGCCCTTGACCATGTCCGTCCACTTATAGATACCAGCCTCATTGACAACCAGACGAACCGTCGGAATGATCCCCGCTGCTTCGCGCTCAGCAATATAGGCTGCCTTTTCTTCCTCAGACATACCTAGAAACTCATTGATATAACGCGGTGTTTCGCCAGCCGCTTCCTGACGTTCGCGTTCAGCCGCTAATTCTTCCTCAGTTACATAGGACTTGTAAGCCAAGCCCTTGTCCAAGAGTTCATTAACGTATTTTTGGTAAATATCCAAGCGCTCAGACTGACGGTAGTTTTCGTGAGTCTCAGGACTCTCATCCCAGTCAATACCCAGCCAGCGTAAGTTTTCAAGCTGTGAGCGTTCTCCGTCTTCTACATGGCGCTTGCGGTCTGTATCCTCGATACGGATAATGAATGTTCCACCATAGTGACGAGCATAGAGATAGTTAAAGAGCGCAGTCCGCGCATTTCCGATGTGTAAAAGTCCAGTCGGACTTGGTGCATAACGCACTCGAATCGCTTTTGTCAAAGTTCCATTCTCCTATTTGTATTTCGGGGAATCATTCCCACTCCGATTTTCAAACGTAATCATTATATCATACTCTGAGGGCAGAATACGACTTTACAGTCTATTTTTACGACAGGCGCTCTTCCAGCTGGAAGTCGATAGGAAGCCAGGCCAGCACATTCTCCAGCTGCTTTTCCCAGTAATACCACTCATGCTTACCTGGACTGTGGCTGTAAGTAATCTCCAAACCTAAGTCTTGCAGGTTTTTCACTGCCTTCTGATTGGCCTTGTAGAGAAAATCTTCTTCGCCACACCAAGCCCAAAGCTTGGTTTTTTTATCAGATTGCTTGGCTATACTCTCCAGCGAATGGGGGCTGCTGGTCCAGTCCTTATAGTCTCCAAAAACTCCTCGCCAATAGGCTGGCGTTGCCATTTCAGCATTATCTGGACGAGCATCAAGAAAACTCAAAGCGCCTGAAAGACTAGCCGCGTATGAAAAGCGGTTAGACTTGAGAGCCAGCTTAAAGGCTCCATATCCGCCCATGGAAAGACCAGCGATAAAATTCTTCTCCCGCTTATCTGACATATTTGGGAAAAAGCGCTTGAGCACCCGAGGTAGCTCCTCAGCGATGGCTTCGTAATAGTTAAAACCATACTGAGTATCGGTGTACCAGCCATTGCTGGTATTAGGCATGACAACAATCAAGTTGGTCGAGCGAACCAGACGCTCAATATTTGAGCGCTTGAGCCAGCTATTGTGATTCCCGTTCATACCGTGAAGCAGGTACAAAACAGGAATATCCTTATCATCCGGCTTGTCCACGCGTGCTGCATCCGGATAGAGAACATTGACACCCCATTCCATCTCCAAAGCCTCAGAATAATACTCTATTTTCATCACTGCCATTCGCATTTCTCCTTCGTATCTTCCTGACAAGAAAAAGCCGAAGCCCGACTTTTCTTGTATTTGTGTTCAGATTTTTACCGCACTTCCATAACAACCGGCAAAATAGCTGGGCGACGCTTGGTTTGGTCAAAGAGATATTTGGCCAGACTGTCACGGACAGCACCCTTCAGCTCACCCCAGTCAAAGCTATCCTGCGCCAGATAGTCTTCCACGGTTTTATTGATAATGTCAGAGCTTTCACGCAAAATATCTCTGCTCTTCTTGACATAGACAAATCCACGGGTGTGTACTTTAGCCTTGGAAATGATTTTCTTTTCCTTACGGTTAACTGTGAGTGCCACGATGAAAATACCATCTTCAGACAAGACCTTGCGGTCGCGCAGGACGATATTACCCACATCGCCAATCGCATTTCCATCAATCATGACATCTCCAGCTGATACTGCACCAGCAGGCACAAAATCACCATGGTCGTATTCCATGATGCTGCCCCGCTTAGGAATGAAGATATTTTCCGGCAGCATGCCAACTTCCATGGCAGCCTTGGCATGAGCATCCAGTCCGCGGTACTCACCCTGAATAGGGAAGAGGTACTTAGGCTGCAGCAGGTTAATCATGAGCTGCAAATCACGCGCATTTGCGTGACCCGAAACCCGCAGGTTTTGGGTAATCAACTTGACAATGCCACCCGCCTGATAAATCATATTTTCCACGCGAGCCACGACCGCTTCCTTGGCAATAGACGGTGTCGTTACGATGTAAATCAAATCGCCTTCCTTGATTTCCACATAGCGGTGACGTCCGATCGACATCTTGCGCAGGCCATTGATAGGCTCACCCATCCGGCCAGTCTCCAAAATAATCAGCTCATGGTCTTCAAACTTAGACATTTCCTTGGGCTTGATCAAGAGGCGTTCATCCACCAAGGACAGCTTCTTGAGGCGGATAGCCGTACGAACGATGTTTTCAACATCAAAGCCTGTCAAAACCACTCGGCGGCCAGTCTCTGCAGCTGCATCAAAGACCTGCTGGATACGAGACAGGTTGCTGGCAACCGCTGCAACAATCACACGGCCATCCCAGTCAGCAATCGTATCTTCGATTTCCTTGCTGACCTCGCTCTCACTAGCCACCTGAACAGTGCTGTCGGCATTGGCTGAATCACTGAGCAAGGCCAGAACACCCTCGCGGCCAATCTCAGCCAGACGGCCAAAGTCTGTCGCATAGGATGGGCTGGCAGACTGGTCAAACTTGAAATCACCTGTATAAACAATACTGCCTTTTCTGGTCTTGATGACAATTCCCAAACTCTCAGGAATCGAGTGAGTCGTCCGGAAGAAGGAAACCACGGTTTTACCAAATTCAATCTCGGTATTTTCATCAATCACATGGAAATCATTGAACTTCTTAACCGCATCGTTGTTTTTGACAAAAAGCTTGGCCAGCTCAATCGTCAACTCTGATCCGAAAACCGGCACCTTAGCATCTGCCAAAAGATTAGGCAGAGCACCAATCGCATCCGCGTGCCCGTGTGTCAGAAAGACACCCGCAATCCGCTCCTTGTTTTCAAACAAATAATCCATGTTGGGAACGACATAATCCACACCCAACTGCTCATTTTCTGGGTACTTCAGCCCAACATCCAATACAAAAATGGAATCATCCACTTCAGCAACGTAGAGATTTTTACCATTTTCACGTACGCCGCCCAAAGCAATCAGTTTAACATTGCTCTTGCTCATTTTTTCTCCTATTCAATTTTCAGAACCTTACTTTTATCAAAGATTCTTTATTTTATTACTAACGGTCCTTGGCTAGCCAAGTCGAATTACAGTCTTGCAAACCTTAGGTTTGCATATCTAAGCTATTATAGCATTTTTTCAACCTTTTTTCAAAGTCAAGCGTGCCTTCTTAGCACCCTCTACCACAAAAAACGACCTCTAGCTTTACTCGGCTAGAGGTCTGGTTTACTTCGCTGGTATGAGAGCAATCAGTTCATCCAAGGTGTAACTGAATAACAATTTTTTGATTTATTGTTTTTATTATTTTTTATAAACTTTTAATTCCTTCAACCGCTAATGATTTTCTTTTTATCTTAGCATTGGAAATCTCTATAACATAATAAAGCACTATTGATTGAATTCTCGAAGTTTGAAAACCATCTAAAAGCTTCTACTTTCTATACTATCGTTACAATCAGGCAAGCTAAGCAGGCCTGTCTGACAATTCAACCAATATGTCAAGTAAAGCAACTACTTATGTATTACAAACAACTATACCAACAAAGTAAACTTAAAAGCGAATGAATTTGGTTTCCTTTCTTTCTATTTCCTTAACTCTATTATAGTACTCTATCCAGATTTTTGCAAGCGTTTACAACTAAGAAATTAAAAAACTTTTTAGCTAAGAAAAAAGAAAGGAGACCTTAAAATGATCTCCTTTAAATTCTAGATAATTTTTATCCGTGACTATAGCTAACAAAGACTTTTTATAAGGAAAATCAACTATTGGTTTTATTTATCGTCTTTTTTAACCATATTTTTAACGCCTTCGATGGCGCCTTCAACAGCATCTTTGGCATCTTCTGCAACTTCTTTAACTTTAGAAACTACTTTTTCAGCAGCTCCTTCTTTTTCTGTTTTTTTATCACCAGTTAATTTGCCAAGGCCTTCTTTAACAGAACCTTTAGCTTGGTTGAATTTTTCTTCTGTAGACATAATTAATACCTCCGTTATTAGTTTCAATTTTTAAAGCAATGAAAGAATATAAGAATTCCTAATTTTAGTGAGAGAATTAACGAACGCGAGCTTTTTCACTTGATGCAGCGTCTTTAACAGCCTCTACACCATCGCCAACTTTTTCTTGAACAGCTGAGAAACCGCCGCTAATGCCAGATTTTGCTTTTTCGAATTGCTCTGAAGCAAATTCACCTGTTGATTCAGCAACATCTGTCACTCGGTCTTGAAGGCTTACTGAATCCGCTTCGTGTTGTTCTTTCGTTTTAATATCAACAACATTGACATTTACTTCAACAACTTCCAAATCAGTCATCTTAGAAACTTCTTCTGCAACGACTTTCTTGATTTCTTTGTATAAAGCTGGAACATTCTTTTGATATTCTGCAACCACATTCAGGTCAACAGCTACTTGTTCTTTACCAACTTCAACATTGACACCATGAGTGACATTGTCAGAGTTGACCAATTTATCTTTTATGTTAGAGAAGAAGCCACCGTCAACAGCCAGCAAACCTGAAACTTTCTCTAAAGAGAGACCGATAATTTTTTGAATGACCTTATCATCATAAGTTAATTCACCTTTTACTTCGTGAACTTCTTGAGCAACTTCTTTTTTAGCAACATCTTTAACATCTTTATTTGACATGTTAAACTCCTTTATTTTTATTTAAATATATTATTTTTTTGAATATAATATCCAATTCCTGCCCCTAGAGTAGCGCAAATCAAGACAAATAGAGTCTTAAAGAAGCCAAAGGATAGGATAAAACACGCTAGAATAATGCCTGCTAATCCAGACAAGATTGGATATTGATATTTTTTAAACCATTCCATTTTTTACTTCCTTACTTTACACGACTAGTAGTTTTTTTAGCCGCTTCTTTTGGCTTGAAGTCTGAGACAGAGATTTTAAGCTTGACATTATGATTGATTCCGAAGAATTCTGTCAATCCAGACGCAATTTCTTCTTGAATCAACTGACTTCTCTTGATGATGTTTTCCGAAGGAACGATTGCGCCTTTAACGGAAACCATGCATTTGTTTTTACGGCTATTTACTGAAACTGTAGGATCTTTAATTAAACCGTGTTCTGTTAACAGACTACGAACAAAACCTTCAATTGCTGAATTTTTCAGCATCAGTTTCCCATCCGCATCAGCTAGCTGAATTTCCAAACGTCTCTTAGGATAAAAAGCTATCACTAACATCAGTAGTAAGATTAAGCTTGCTAAAACCACAGTGCCCCAGAAAACATACCTAGAAAGATAGTAGCCCACAAAAGGAATCTGCTTCCAAGTGAATAACTTCCAGCTAAATAACTGGAGCCCCAGACCGCTGACTTTATGAAAGTCTAGCAAAACAGGAATCAAAATTGTCAAGATTAAAATACAGAAAATAAGGGAAAGTATTTTTCTTGATTTTGACATATTGAATCCTCACATCATTAAATTTTAAATTGTATTTTGAACGTAAAAAGACAATTTATGCCTTTTTACCTACAAAAAATGATACAACAGCTACTACAATAACTGCACCAATGATAGAAGGAAGCAAGGCCATACCAGCCAAACTAGGACCCCAAGTTCCCAAAAGTGACTGACCGACAGCAGAACCAACTAAACCTGCAACAACGTTTGCAATAACACCCATTGAGCCGCCTTTTTTAGTGATTGATCCAGCAATAAGACCAATAAGACCTCCAACAATAATAGACCAAAGCATATTGATTCTCCTTTCTAATTTTTTCTAAATCAAAATTGTTTAATAATATTTTTTACTATTATTTTTTGATTAACATAATTATATAATTTTCCAACTTGGAAACATAATAATTCAACTTGGTTTTCTTTCCGTTTATCTGTACTATAGATACGCAAAGATAAGAATTCCTTGTTCTATAGGCTTTTATCAGCATTTTTAGATATATTTTAGAGTTGTTAAACGAGGTTAAATGCATAAAATATGGTATAATTGCCTGATAATAAAAACACTATATAAAGAAAGATAATATTTTAATGCGAGAATTACTGTCTAAAAAGAGCCACAGGCAATTAGAACTATTAGAACTACTATTTAAAAACAAACGCTGGTTTCATATTTCTGAACTGGCTGAACTATTGAATTGTACAGAACGTTCAGTAAAAGATGATTTATCCCATGTCAAGTCTGCGTTTCCTCAATTGATTTTTCACTCGTCCACTAATGGTATACGTATCATTAATACCGATGATAGTGATATTGAGATGGTGTATCACCATTTTTTTAAGCATTCAACCCATTTTTCAATTTTAGAATTCATCTTCTTTAACGAAGGATATGAAACTGAGAGTCTTTGTAAAGAGTTTTATATAAGCTCTTCCTCACTCTATCGTATAATCAGTCATATTAACAAAATCATAAAAAAACAATATAATTTTAAAATTAGTCTCAATCCTGCTCGGATTATTGGAGATGAGATTGATATCCGTTATTTTTTTGCACAATATTTTTCGGAAAAATATTATTTTTTTGAATGGCCCTTTACAGATTTTTCAGTAGAACCTTTGTGTAAGCTGTTAGCACTGGTCTATAAAGAAACTGCATTTCCTGTCAATTTCGCAACTCAAAGAATGTTAAAATTGCTCCTGGTTACAAATTTATACCGAATAAAGTTTGGTCATTTCTTGGAAGTTGAGAAAGATTCTTTTAACAATCAATTGTTAGAATCTTTTATGCAGGCAGAAGGAATCGAAGACATTGTAGCGAGCTTTGATTCTGAATATCATATCTCTTTGAATAAAGAAGTGATAGGTCAACTATTTGTCTCCTATTTTCAAAAAATGTTTTTCATTGATGAAAATCTATTTATGAGCTGCGCAAAAACAGACAGCTATGTAAAAAATTCGTATCAATTATTAAGTGATTTAATTGATCAGATAGAAAGCAAATATAATCTAAAAATAGACAATAATGACAATCTTATTTGGCATTTGCATAATACAGCACATCTGCACCGTCAGGAACTATCTACAGAGTTTATTCTATTTGATCAAAAAGGGAATACAATCAAGAACTTTCAAAATATTTTCCCTCAATTTGTTTCAGATATTAAAAAAGGGATTGAACATTATCTAGAGACTTTGGATATCTATAGCACACCAATGAAAGTCAACCATCTATCCTATACTCTTATCACTCACAGCAAACATTTAGTGCTGAACCTTTTACAAAATCAGCCTAAATTAAAAGTTTTAGTCATGAGTAATTTTGATCAGTATCATGCAAGATCAGTAGCAGAGACACTTTCTTATTATTGCAGCAACAATTTTGAACTTGAAGTTTGGAATAAATTAGAATTATCAATCGATTCTTTAAAAGAATCACCTTACGATATCATCATTTCTAATTTTATTATTCCACCCATTGAGAACAAGAGACTGATCTATTCCAATAATATTAATACGGTCGCACTCATCTCCTTACTTAACGCAATGATGTTTATTCGTTTAGATGAGTGATTTAGACTATTTTGATAAGAAAAAAACCGCAATCAAGCGGTTTTTATTAATCTACGAGAGCCTTTTGAACATTAATTGTCTAACTTTGTGGGAGCAGTACATTATTTAGTACGTATTCTTTCTCTTGGTTTTACAAAACTCTGAGCAAGCCTATTCAAACAAGCCGTAGTAATCTGCGATGGTCATCTTGGCTTTCTCGTTTTTGTTTAAGTCCTGAATAATCTGCCCGTCTTTCATAACGATTAGTCGGTTGCCGTATTTGAGGGCATCCTCCATGTGATGAGTAATCATAAGGGCTGTGAGGCGGTCACGATTGACAAATTCATTGGTCAGCTCCATCAAGGCTACACTGGTCTTGGGATCCAGTGCTGCAGTATGCTCATCCAGAAGTAAAAGTTCTGGGCGCTTGAGCGTTGCCATGAGCAGACTCAAAGCCTGTCTTTGCCCGCCAGAAAGAAATTCAATCGGTGTATCCAGATGCTTGTCCAGACCATTGCCGATTTTCTCAATCGTCGCCTGAAATTCTTCCCTATAACTGTTGAGCCCACGGGGCACCAAGCCACGCTTTTCGCCTCGGAATTTGGCAATGAGAAGATTTTCCGCCACTGTCATACGCGGAGCCGTTCCCATCTTAGGATCCTGAAAGACACGAGACAAGTACTTGGCCCGCTTTTCTGGTGAAAAATGAGTGACATTTTCCCCCAAGATATGAATGCTACCGCTGGTTAAAGGGAGAGTTCCGGCAATGACATTGAACAGGGTTGACTTTCCTGCACCGTTTCCACCTAAAATCGTAATAAAATCATGCTCGTGAATGTCTAAAGAAACATCATTTAGGATGATTTTTTCTTCATCAAAGCCGCTTTTTACAAGCTTGGTTGCATTTCTTAATTCTACAATCGCTGTCATTTGCTTAACTTGGCTCCTTTAAAGAATTTATTTTTCAGGGTTGGAATCATGAGACAGACGGCCAGAATCACCGCGCTGTAAAGACGGAGATAGTTGGTATTGAAGCCGAGAGCAATGACACCCCAGATCAAGAACTGATAGGCAATCGCACCAACTACAATGGTAATCAGCCGCTCTGCCAAGGTCAGACTCCGGAAGAGTACCTCGCCAATGATAAGACTGGCCAGACCAACTACGATTACTCCAATCCCGCGGGAAACATCTGCATAGCCTTCCTGCTGGGCAATCAGCGCTCCAGCCAGAGCAATCAAGCCGTTTGATAGAATCAGTCCCATCAACTCCATACGGCCAGTATTGATCCCAAAACTGCGAGCCATGTCCGGATTATCTCCAGTCGCGATATAAGCCTGCCCTAGCTTAGTATCCAAGAAAAAGAGCAGGGCTGCAATCACTAGGCTGACAAAAATCAAACCAGTCAAGAGGTCATTGACTTCCCCTGAAAAGGGCAGAATATCCTGAATTTTACTGCTGCCTAAAAGCCCCAGATTGGCACGGCCCATCAGCATCAGCATGATAGAGTGGCAGGAGGTCATGACCAAAATCCCAGAAAGCAAGGTCGGAATTTTCCCTTTGGTATAAAGCATACCTGTCACGGCACCCGCAGCACAGCCCGCTAAAACGGCTGCTGTTGTTGCCAGAAAAGGATTGACTCCTTTAGTAATCAAGGTAACAGCCACCGCCCCGCCCAAGGGGAAGGAGCCTTCTGTCGTCATATCAGGAAAGCCCAGAATCCGGAAGGTCATAAAAATACCTAGACCTAGGACGGCCCAAACCAATCCCTGAGAAATAATGGAAAGAATCATAACATTGTCCTAACTAATTAAAATCGTTTCTCTATTTTAACATAAAAAAGGAGCCAATTTCAATGCTGATGCGCAGACAAAGAAATTGACTTCCCAACTATTCCTCAACAACTGTCATCCGGCCAGTATCTACATCGTAAACCGCTCCTGAGATTTCTACATCAGCTGGGATCAGTGGTGACTGCCGCAGCAAGGCCATATCCTCGCGCACACTTTCCTCTACATCTGTAAAGGGCAAAAAGTCCTGATCACTGACATCGACACCTAGTTCTTTATGAAGATAGGCCGTGAAATCCTCATTCTTGAAGGTCTGTGCCCCACAGTCTGTATGATGCAAAACCACGATTTCCCGCGTTCCTAGCTGCTGCTGGGAGATGACTAGCGAGCGAATCATGTCCTCTGTTACCCGACCGCCGGCATTGCGCAAGATATGAGCATCTCCTAGTGCTAGACCCAGAGCCTGAGCCACGTGGAGCCTAGAGTCCATGCAGGTCACGATAGCTACCTTGGTCTTGGGATTAATGGGCAGATGTGCCGTTCCATGCAGATCGACATAAGCTTTATTGGCCTTCATAAAGTTTTCAAAATATGACATTTTGACTCCTGACTAATTATATTATTTGATCTTCAAACGAATTAACCTTATCATACTAGGTTTTGGCTTTAGAACTTCCCTAACTTCAAAAAAGAGAGAACCTATATGAACTGCTCTCTGTGCTAGTTTTTATCACCCACTACAGTTGACAAAGAGCCATGTGTTACAACTTCTTAAAGTAGCGAGCAACGGGCCATTGTTCAAAACCAAAGTTCTCATAGGTTTTACGAGCCGGTGCATGACCTAGATCACCACCCGTCTCAACCATGACCATTTCCATTCCTTTTTGTTTAATCTGATCACAAGCATAGGTCATGAGCGCTTTTCCAATACCTTGACGCTGATATCTTGGAGCAACAGCTAGGATATAAATCTCACCCATCTTATCCTCAGGGTGCAAGCGAATGTGAATCCATCCGACTAATTCTTCCTCCAGAAAAGCTAACCAGGCAAACTGACTCTCTTCATTTAAGACTGCTGTTAGATCATTGATTTGCCTTTTTTCCCACCCTTGAGGATAAAAATTATCATAAACAAACTTAGGAACTCCTTTTTCCATTTTTGGAAAAACTGGAGACCAAGCTTGAATTGATAATTCTAAAACAGCCTCTTTATCCAATTTCTGATAAGGTTTTATAGTAATTGTCACTTTATTCTCCTAACGTTTCTTTAATCCGCCAAAAATGCCACGAACGAGTTCGCATCCGATGGTGCTAACAGCTAAATCATAAAGGCGGCCGTTGCCTTTTCAAGGCTTGATTGGCCTTCATAAAGTTTTCAAAATATGACATTCTTTCCCCTTACTGGTACTTTGATATTCAAATAATTTTATATTATCTTACCATCTTTTCTACTATTTGTCAGTTCTCGGCTTTGTTACAAAAAATAGGACAGTCAAACCCAGCATCTAATCTGGTTTTCTGTCCTAGTTTTATTTGTTATGAGCTTCTTGGAATATACTTGCTGAGTGAGCCTGCAAAGGTTTGAAGATTGAGACTTTGCACATAGACTTCACCAGTACCTTGGAAGGTGTTGACCACTCCTTCACCCGTTCCAATAGACTGCCAGAAGCCATTTTCCAGATGGATATTATAATTCAAAGACTGGCTCCAAGCTACTACATGGGCATTGTCAATAGTCACTTCTTGGTTATGAAGCTCAATTTTCTTAATAGAACCAAAGGCATTAGCCAAAAGAGTGCCCTGTCCTTGGGTCGTCATAACGAAGAGACCGCCTTGACCGCCAAAGAGAGCCTTGCCAACAGACTGACGCTCCATGGTATAGTAAGCCGTACCATCAAGAGCCAGAAAGGCACCGTCATTCAGCCGATATTGCTTTTCGCCTAGCTGAAGAGGAATGACTTGACCAGGAGCATCTGGCGCCAAAGCAAGGTAGCCATTATCAGACTGGGCAACAGCCTGAGTAATAAAGGTACTTTCACCAGAAACCATCGAACGCCCCACAGCCTTGACAAAACGTCCCAAGCCAGAACCGCTTGCATTGAGCTGGGTATTCAGGGTCACATTCGGCGTGTGGTAGACCATGCTGCCACGCTGGATAAAGACCGTTTCACCTTGATTGAGCGACAACTCAACCAAAGGAAACTGCATATTACTATCCATAGAAAATCGCATAAGAAATGCCTCCTTCTTATTATGACTTGATTATAACATTTTCCTACATTTTGAACAAAGGAAAACTGAAGCATCAAAAAAGAAGAGACTGCCTGAGTCTCTCCTAGAAATTTTCAAGAATTATCAATGTGTAGATGTGGACGAAGAACATTTGCAAAGGTTTCAATATTGAGACTTTGGATGTAAATTTCCCCAGTTCCATGAAAGGTATTAACTACTCCTTCGCCAGTCCCCATGGACTGCCATAAACCATTTTCTAAATGAATATCATATTCCAACTCTCGGCTCCATGCTACTACGTGGGCATTGTCAATCGTTATCCTATCATTATGCAACTCTACCTTTTGAATCGAGCCAAAGGAATTTACCAAAAGTGTCCCCTGACCTTGGGTACTCATCACATAAAAGCCTCCTTGACCACCAAAGAGAGCTCGACCTACCGACTGCGTCTCCAAAGTATAAGAGGCAGAGCCATCCATAGCCAGAAAAGCCCCATCATTAAGGCGGTATTGCTTTTCGCCTAGTTCTAGAGCAACAATCTGACCAGGTACATTAGGTGCTAAGGCTAGACGACCGTTATTTGATTGAGCAGTTGCTTCAGTGATAAACACTCCTTCGCCAGAAGCCATAGAACGTCCTACAGCTTGGATTGCCTTGCCAAAGATTGATTGAGACTCTGCATTCACTTTAGCATTCAGGACAACATTGGGAGTGTGGTATATCATGCTCCCAGTCTGAATACGAACAGACTCTGATACATCTAAGGCAATCTCCGCCAAGGGAAATTGAGCATTGTTGGTAATAGAAACATTCATACGATGATCTACCATGGTTGATTATCCTCCTAAAAAATCTGGAAAAACAACTTATAGGAAATTCCAGATAAATCCTATTTTTTCTAGCAATATTATAGCACGCACAACAACTTTTCGCAATACTACTTTAATCAAGAAAATACTTTCTTTAAGACTTCCCCAATCGTCGTCACACCGATGACTTGGATATTGTCTGGAACTTTGAGGCCGTTCAGAGAGTTTTTAGGAGCGTAGACTTTGGTGAAGCCCAGCTTTGCTGCTTCGTTGATGCGCTGCTCGATGCGGTTGACCCGTCGGATTTCGCCAGTCAGGCCAATTTCACCGATAAAGCACTCTTGGGGATTGGTAGGTAAATCCTTGTAGCTGGAAGCAATGGCTACCGCCACCGCCAAATCAATGGCTGGCTCATCTAGCTTGACGCCGCCGGCTGATTTGAGGTAGGCGTCTTGATTTTGCAGGAGGAGCCCTGCCCGTTTTTCCAGAACCGCCATGATGAGGCTGGCTCGGTTAAAGTCCAGTCCAGTTGTGGTCCGCTTAGCATTGCCGAACATGGTTGGTGTCACCAAAGCCTGCACCTCTGCCAAAATCGGCCGCGTCCCTTCCATGGTCACGACAATAGACGAACCTGTCGCGCCATCCAGACGCTCTTCTAGAAAGACTTCACTTGGATTGACAACCTCAACTAGCCCACCAGACTGCATTTCAAAAATGCCAATCTCATTGGTTGAGCCAAAGCGGTTCTTGACGGCTCTCAAGATACGGAAAGTATGCTGACGTTCACCCTCAAAATAAAGCACGGTGTCCACCATGTGCTCTAGTGTTCGGGGACCAGCTAAGGTTCCTTCCTTGGTCATGTGACCAACGATAAAGGTTGCGATATTATTGGTCTTGGCCAGCTGCATGAGCTCAGCCGTTACCTCTCGAACCTGAGAAACAGAACCTTGAACACTGGAAATTTCCGGTGACACCACCGTCTGTATAGAGTCAATAATCAGAAAATCTGGCTTGATTTTCTCAATCTCTGTGCGGATATTTTGCATATTGGTCTCGGCGTAAAGATAAAATTCACTGTCAATATCACCGAGACGCTCCGCCCGCAACTTAATCTGCTCAGCTGATTCCTCCCCACTGACATATAGGACGATGCCCTGGTGGGAAAGCTGGGTGGATACTTGCAGAAGCAGGGTGGATTTCCCGATACCGGGATCCCCGCCAATCAGAACCAGACTACCAGGCACTACGCCACCACCCAGCACACGGTTGAACTCGTCCATTTCCGTCTTGGTCCGATTGACATCAATCGAAGTGACCTCAGCCAGCTTCATGGGCCGGGTCTTTTCGCCTGTCAAGGAAACACGGGCATGCTTGACCTCTGCAGCCTCTACTTCCTCAACGAAAGAAGACCAAGAGCCACAGTTAGGACAGCGGCCTAGGTACTTGGGCGAATGATATTCACAATTTTGACAGACAAAGGTCGTTTTTTTCTTAACGATGGTGATTCTCCTTATTTTCTAATAATCCAAACAAAAGTAGATAAGACCTGACACACCTGCTCTATATTAGTAAAGCCAGCCTCTTCCAGCATGTCCGCAACTTCTTGAGGCGAGAGGGAATTCATCAAACCAGCTTGATTCTCATAAGTACGCTGAACTTGTTGCTGATTAGCTCCTAGCTCTGAAGCAAGTGTTTTCCAATAGCCCAGTTGCTGGTTGGAAAAAAAGCTAAGAATCAGAAGGCCACCTTCACTTAAAGAGTCATAAATTTTTCGAAGAAATAAGCTGGGATTTTCAACAAACTGCAATACTAGCAAGCAAGAACAAATCTGATAAGCAGAAGGCAGCACTGCTTCTTCAAACCGACTATTAAGATACTCCGCTTGAGGCAGATGAACCTGACTTTTAAGCTCTTGTAGCATCGCCTCACTTGGCTCCACAACCGTCACCCCTGCCTTAGGAAATAAGGATGCCAAACCATTCAGCTCATCCGTCTGGCTTGCCAAAGCTAACACCTTATCGACTTTTAAACCGGGTGCTAACCTAAGCAATACTCCTCGGAAAATCACATCTAGCATCACATCATAGCCTGGAATTTTCTGACGAATTTCTGTTGCATAGTCCTTGTTCTTAAATTCTTTCATATTTTCTTCTATCTCAAAATCCTTTTATTAAGATTCTTTTTACAACGAAACATTAAAACTTCAATTCACATTCAACAAACTGGCAAAAATCAATCTGCTGATCAGCCACAAACTGGCGGATGAGCATGCGATGGGCTACAAGAGCTACCGTCTCGTAGTCTCTGTATTTGCTTAAGGTACGCAAAAAGCGGGCTTTCATCTGCTCAGCTGTCTCATACCGGACAGGACTTCCTGCAGGAAGAGAACCATTATTCTCAAAAAATAACTTCCGAGCCTGCTCAAACTTTTCTATCCCACTCTCGTATACCTGCCATTCATGTAGAAAAGGCTCCACAAAAAGCGGCAGTTGGCGGTTTCGAATCAGATAGGAAGCCGTCTCCAAAGCCCGCGTCACAGAAGAGGAAATCAGAATTTCCGCCTGTTCCAGCAAAGGATTAGCAGCTGCCTCTGTCGCCATCTGACGACCAGCAGCCGACAAGGGAGCCAAATCTAGTCCAAATCCAGTATAGCCAGCCTCTTCCAAAAATGAATAATCTGACTCTCCGTGACGGATAAAAATGATTTTCATACTAATGTCCTGTCGACCCAAATCCGCCGGTCCGCACACCTTCCGCTTCATCTCCATCAGCAATCAGAAATGATGCAAAGACAGCCTGCACTACACGTTCGCCAACTTCAAGGACGACTTCCTGATCCGTGATATTCTTCATTTGGGCAAAGATATGGCCTTCGTTTCCAGGATTACCATAGTAGTCGCCATCAATGACCCCAACGGAGTTAATCAAAACCAGACCTTTTTTACGAGGATTGGACGAGCGGTCGTAAAGATAGAGCACCTCGCCCGGCTGCATATAGGCCTTGACACCAGTCGGAACCAGCTTAATCTCCCCTGGCGCAATGAGGGTGCGCTCTGCCACTTTCAAATCGTAGCCAGCTGCGTGAGCCGTCTCTCTCTTGGGCAACAAATCTTCATTTGTAAAGCTGGAAACCAGCTCGAATCCGCGAATTTTCATGTATTTCTCTTTTCTATTTTTGCTGTCCCTATTATACTAAATTCGCAAAAAACAAGCAAAAAAACCGCCAATTGGGCGGTTCTTATAGGGAGATTATTATGAAAAAGAAAAGTTTTAGGATTTCTAAACAAAGTTAGGAGGTCTTTGTTTATAGTCTTAGTATAGAACACTTATCTTAAATTTTCCTAAAAGTAACTTAAAAAAATAAAATAATTTTTACAGCTCTTGCAAGAGGTACTGAAATAGCTCCAAATTGCCCTTTTCTTCGTTTATTAAAAACTCCGGATGCCATTGAAGACCTATGATACGATGATTGTCAACCGATTCAATCGCTTCGATGGTATTGTCTCTGGGATCAAAAGCTGTCGCGCGGAAATTAGGCGCCAAGTCTTTGATGCTTTGGCGATGGACCGAATTAATCTGGCTAGCCTGACCAAACAAACGCTCCACAACGCTGTCTTTCTCCGTACGAATGGAGTGCGAAGTACCAAATGGCAAGCCCTGCCAGTGATTTTCGATATGCTGATTGAGAGTGCCGCCAAAAGCAACATTGACCAACTGCAGACCGCGGCAAATAGCCATGACAGGCTTGTTTTGGCGCAGAGCTTCTTTCAAGAGAGCCAACTCAAACTCATCGCGGACAATATTGTAATCATCGCTGTCAATGGTCTTTTCTTCCCCATAAAACTGTGGGTGAACATTTTGCCCGCCTGATAAAATCAGCTTGTCAATCGTTTCTACATAATCCTGAACTAAACTTTTATCCCCGACGGGAATCACCATCGGCAGGCCACCAACCATTCGTACGCCGTCCACAAACTTGCGTGAAACAGAGGTGTGAATATTTTTTCCAGCTTCATCTACTGGACAAAGATTGGCTGAAATTCCAACAATTGTTCTGCACATACCGTGATTCCCCCTTATTTGATATAGTATATCTTACCACTCCTCTGCGAAGCCGTCCAATAGATTTTTTTAAAGCTGGTTATAAAAATTTTTTATCAGAATATGCAACACTATAAATCTCTTTTTTAAAATTTAGAAAAACATTTCAGAATTATCAGAAAATTATTTACTTTTGACAGAAATTTGTTATAATAAGCAGTGTAAAAACTCATGACTTGGAGGTCCCTATGAGAAAATCAAATATTCTTCTTGCCGCAGGGCTCACTCTGCTCTCTGTCGGCTTACTTACAGCTTGCTCTGGAGGCGGAAGTTCCCAATCCAGCAAAAAAATCTACAGCTATGTCTTTACGTCTGATCCAACGACTTTGGACTACATCCAGTCAGCAAAGGTGTCTACCCACGAGCTGACTACAAATGGTGTAGACGGCTTGCTGGAAAATGATAAATATGGAAACTTAGCTCCGTCTATCGCAGAAGATTGGACAGTCTCTCCAGATGGTCTCGTCTATACCTATAAGCTGCGCAAAGATGCCAAGTGGTATACCGCTGATGGCGAAGAATACGCAGATGTCACGGCTCAGGACTTTGTAACAGGTATCAAACATGCTGCTGATATCAAATCAGACGCCCTCCCTCTTATCCAAGATTCCATCAAGGGACTGAGTGAATATGCAGCTGGTACCAACAAGGACTTTTCAGCTGTTGGAGTTAAGGCACTGGACGATCATACGGTTCAATATACACTCAACAAGCCTGAAACCTACTGGAACTCTAAAACAACATCAGGTGTTATGATGCCGGTCAACGAGGCCTTCCTAGAAAAGCAAGGCAAGGAATTCGGTCAGGCAACCAAAGCCGACTCCATTCTGTATAACGGTCCATTTATCATGAAATCCATTACTTCTAAATCCTCTGTCGAATTTGAGAAGAACCCTAACTACTGGGATAAGGACAAGGTTAAGATTGATGGCGTCAAACTATCTTACTACGATGGTTCTGACCAAGATTCATTAGCGCGGACCTTCGGAGATGGCGGCTACAGTTTGGCAAGACTCTACCCAGCCACTTCCAGTTATTCCTCAATCGCTGAGAAATACAAAGATAATATCTTCATGACAGAAGCAGGAGCGGGTGTCGGTCTAATCAGCTTTAACATTGACCGTCAAAGTTATAACCATACTTCTAAAACCAGCGATGAACAAAAAGAAGCTACCAAAAAAGCTCTGCTGAACAAAGACTTCCGCCAAGCTCTAGCCTTTGCCCTTAACCGCGAAAGCTATTCAGCTCAGGTCAACGGAGAAGATGCAGCCAAGCCAGCTGTCCGTAATCTCTTTGTTCCGCCAACCTTCGTACAAGCCAATGGCAAGGAATTTGGCACTCTGGTCGAAGAATCACTAGCTTCCTATGGTGACGAGTGGAAAGGTATCAAGCTGGATGACGGCCAAGACGGTCTCCACAATACTGACAAAGCCAAAGCGGAATTTGCCAAAGCCAAGCAGGCTCTTGCAGATGAAGGCGTACAATTCCCAATCCATCTAGACGTTCCTGTCGCTCAGAATTCTACTAACTTCGTCAACCGCATGCAATCTCTGAAACAGTCACTAGAAGAGGCTTTAGGAAAGGACAATGTCTCTGTAGACCTACAGATGCTGGCTGAGGACGAAGCACTAAACATCACCTTCAATGCTGAAGCTGCTAGCCAGGAAGACTGGGATATCAACGGTCTCGTTGGCTGGGAGCCAGACTACCAAGATCCATCTACTTACCTGGACATTTTAGTGCCAGGTAACAGCACTCAGACCAGAACCTACCTTGGATTTGAAGACAAAGACAATGCTGCTGCTAAAGCTGTAGGACTGGATGAGTACAGCAAGCTGATCGAAGAGGCCGGAAACGAAACACAAGATGTTGACAAGCGTTATGAAAAATATGCTGCAGCTCAAGCATGGCTGACAGATAGTGCCCTCGTTGTGCCAACTATGAGCAGCAGAGGAGCAGCACCGTTCATTTCTCGGATTGTGCCATTTACCAACTCTTATGCTCAGACAGGTACAAAAGATGCCAACTACCATAAATACGTGGAAATCAGTGATGAGATTGTCACGACTAAAGACTATCAAAAGGTCCAAGAAAAGTGGAAAAAAGAAAAAGAGGAATCCAATAAAAAGGCCCAAGAAGATCTGGCTAAACATGTGAAATAATCACTACTTTGATGTTAATTAAAATCCAGCAGGAAAAGAAACCTGCTGGATTTTTTAAATTTTCTATTTAATATTTTAAAAGCCTGGCTGATTATCCAGCTGCAAAACCAACCAGCTACTCAAAGACAAACTGGTTGTGATAGAGCTCTGAGTAGAAGCCACCGAGTTTAAGGAGCTGGTGATGATCGCCCTGTTCGATAACCTCTCCGTCTTTGAGGACGATAATCTGGTCGGCATTGAGAATTGTCTTGAGGCGGTGAGCAATGACAAAGCTAGTTCGGCCAGCCACAACGGCTTCCATGGCTTGCTGAATCTTGCTCTCCGTCACCGTATCGACATTGGAAGTCGCTTCGTCCAAAATCAAGACTTGCGGATCAGTCAGCAAAGTTCTAGCGATGGAAATCAGCTGTTTCTGCCCAGTTGAGAAAATATTCTGGTCATCATCTACCAGAGTATCGTATTTGTCTGGCAGACTTTCAATATAGTCATGAATATGGGTCGCACGCGCAGCCGTTTCTACCATCTCCTGACTGGCATCCGGCACACCGAATCGGATATTGTCCCGAATCGTACCGCTAAAGAGCACCGAATCCTGCAAGACAATGCCCACATGACTCCGTAAGCTGTCCAGCTCATAGTCACGAATGTCGCGACCGTCAAACTCAATGCTGCCACTATCCACATCATAAAAGCGATTGAGCAGGTTCATAATGGTCGTCTTACCTGAACCAGTAGGGCCAACAACAGCCGTCATCTTGCCCTTAGGGGCTAAGATAGACACGTCTTTGAGAATGGGCTTGCCTTCAACATAAGAGAAGTCCACATGCTTGATATCCACGGAGTCTGTGAGCTCTGTGAAAGCAGGGGCATTCTCCGGCCGGACTTCCTCCGGCGCATCAAACATCTCCTGAATCCGGTCAGCCCCTGTAAAGGCCAACTGCAAACTGCCCCAGCTGGCCGCAATCTGGATGATAGGCTGATAATACTGCTGAGAGAACTGAGTGAAAGTGGTAATCAGGCCAACTGCAACAGCCGTTTCAACATTAGGGTCGCTCAGTAAGACAGCTGAACCAACAAAAATAACAATGGCTGTATTAATCAAATTCATCCCGTTCATGATAGGGAAGAGAAGCCCTGAAAAGGTCCGTCCTTTAAAGGTTGCCGAGCGTACGCGGTCATTCTGCTCAATGAAACCTTTGATGACCTCCTCCTGCATTCCCTGAACGATAACAGCCTTCTGACCGGAAATGGTCTCGTCCATATAAGCATTGAGGCGACCGACTTCTTTTTGCTGAAGATTGGTGTATTTCCGAGCCAGCCTAACAATGACCACTAGAAGAAGAAAAGCAACCGGCGTGCTAGCTACCGTTATCCAGGCCAATCTAGCATTTTGAACAAACATGATAATCACGAGGCCCAGATAGAGTAAGGCATTGCTCATAACCTGGATCATACTCTCGTTTAGAGCCTGCAGGATATTGTCCAAGTCGCTGGTAAAGCGCGACAGAATGTCTCCATCCTGATGGCGGTCAAGAAAGCAACTGTCATCTTGGACAGCTTGCCAAACAGGCCCTTGCGCATCTCATTGGTCGAATGGGCAATAACTCGGGTCATCAAAACCATGTAAATCAAGCTGGAAACAGACAGGCAGACAAAGGACACCAATACACTGCCCATGACGCTGCCAAAAGTTGACAGAATCTGATCAGTCTCACCCTTCTCCGCAAAGCCCGTCCAACTCAACCAAATGCTGAACAGCCTGACCGACATAAACCGGAAAAAGGACCTGAAAAACAGTCGCTGTTATCATCATCAAAAGGACAACGACAAAGGATAATTTGTAACGCTTAAAATATTGCCAAAAAATGCAATCGTCCGCATCTTAGTCCTCCTTTCCTTTCTGAGTTTCGTAGATTTCACGGTAAACATCGTTAGTGGTGACCAATTCCGCATGCGTCCCTTGGCCAATCAGCCGTCCTTGATCCAAGACCAGAATCTTATCTGCATGAACGACGGAGCTAATCTTTTGAGCAATGATAATCGTTGTCGTTCCTTGCAGCTCCTTGTTCAAGGCTTCTTGAACCAGCTTTTCTGACTTGGCATCCAAGGCTGAGGTCGAATCATCTAAAATCAAAATATTGGGATTGTTGACAACACCTCTGGCAATCGACATCCGCTGCTTCTGACCGCCAGAGAAGTTGCTGCCACGCTCCTCCACTGCACTGTCAAAACTCTCTTCCATACGGCTGATAAATTCACTGGCTTGGGCAATACGAGCCGCCCGCTCCATTTCAGGCAGCGAAGCGTTGAGCTTGCCCTGACGGAGATTATCCGCAATGGTCCCGCTAAATAGAAGCGCCCGCTGCAGCACGATAGAAACATTTTTGCGAAGAGTTCCCTGACTAAGCTCTCGCAAATCTCGGCCGCCAATCTTGACAGAACCTTCCTGCGGGTCAAAAAGACGGGGAATCAGCTGGGCCAAGGTAGATTTCCCAGCGCCTGTCGCACCGACAACGCCAATCATTTGCCCCGGCTCAACCTCAAAGCTGATATCCTTTAGCATTGGATCGTCATCATTGGGATAGGAAAAAGTCACATGCTCAAAGCTGAGGCTGCCTTCTAGTTCTTCATCTGGCGAGTCTGGGAAAGTCATGGCTGGCTCCGTCGCCAATACCTCCTTGATCCGACGGATAGAAATGATCCCCTCGTCACGCCATTTCCCAAGAAGCCAACCATAATGATGGTGAAATAATCTGACTCAGATAACCGATAAAGAAGCGATAGAGCTGACCAGGCCTGGTTCCGCCTGAATCATGCCAGATAGAGTCCAGATAGCCAAGTAAACTGAACTGTAGCCAACCAACATCATCAGCGGCTCAATGATTGAAAATGCATAGCCAATGTAGAGATTTCTGATAAAAGCTCATCAGACACCTGACTGAACTTATAAACTGGTCTTCCTCCCGAACGAAGGATTTGACCACTCGCACACCACGAAGATTTTCTTTGGCAATGGCATTGATCTTATCCAAAGAGTCTGGAATTTCTTAAAACGAGGCCCATCATCCCATCATGACAGCCGTTAAACCAGCTATGAGCACAATCAGTAAGAAGATAATCCACCAGAGAGAGGGCATGGTCACAATGGCCAGGATGACTGAACCAATAAAAGGATGGGCATCGAAGAAGAATTTGAAAGAGCATCATAGTCACATTTTGAATCTGATTGATGTCATTCGTCATCCGCACGACTAGATTTCCAGCGTTGAATTCCTCGATATTGGCATAAGAAAGGTCTGAATCTTGCGGAAAGTCTCCTCACGGAGATCTGATGAAACAGCTGGGCAATGTAAGCCGCCAAGGTCACATTAATCCTCCTGCCACCAGTCCAACAAAACCGATGCCAATCAGCCAGCCGCCCATACTGTAGATGGTCTGGCTATTTTGCTCCTGCAGAGCATCTAAGATGTGCTTTAAAACCAAGGCAGCAAAAGTGAGCTGGCAATCATCAGCGAGGTCATCAAAAGCGAACTCAGGGCATACCATTATACCGTAATAGACTTTTAAAAACATGCTTCCTCCTACTTTTTTCATATTTGGCTTAGTTTCCTTACTATATCATAGATAAAAACAATGTCAAGCAAGAAATTTCTTATATTATATGGTAAATGAGATATAGACTCTAAAACCGATTTAAATTCAGACTCGGAATTTCATCATAAGGAGAAGATATGGATAAACAACGAGTTGCTGTGATTGGTCCTGGTTCTTGGGGAACGGCCTTATCACAAGTGCTAAATGACAACGGACATGAGGTTCGTATTTGGGGAAATATCGCTGAGCAAATCAACGAAATCAACGACGAACACACCATAAACGCTATTTCAAAGATATTGTACTGGACGAAAAGATCAAGGCTTATCATGACCTAGAAGAAGCTTTAAAAGATGCGGATGCCGTGCTTTTTGTCGTGCCGACCAAGGTACCGTCTGGTAGCCAACAAGTAGCCCAGGCTCTAGACCACAGGTGAAATCATGCAGCCTCCAAGGACTGGAGCCCAATACTCACGAACGGATTTCAACTATCCTAGAAGAAGAAATCCCTGCAGAGCTACGCCACAGATTGTCGTCGTCTCAGGTCCCAGCCATGCTGAGGAAACCATTGTACGCGATATTACCCTAATTACTGCTGCTTCTAAGACCTAGAAACAGCTAAGTATGTGCAGGAGCTCTTCAGCAATCACTACTTCCGCCTCTACACCAACACCGATGTCATCGGAGTAGAGACTGCAGGCGCTCTGAAAAACATCATCGCAGTTGGAGCTGGTGCTCTCCATGGACTTAGGCTATGGTGATACGCCAAGGCAGCTATTATCACACGCGGTCTGGCCGAAATCACGCGTCTAGGTGTCAAGTTAGGAGCCAACCTCTAACCTACAGCGGTCTATCTGGTGTCGGTGACCTGATTGTCACAGGGACCTCTGTCCACTCCCGCAACTGGCGGGCCGGCAATGCTCTAGGACGCGGCGAGAAATTATCTGATATTGAAGCCAATATGGGCATGGTTATCGAAGGATTTCCACCACCAAGGCTGCCTATGAACTGGCCCAGGAGCTGGATGTTTATATGCCGATTACCCAGGCTATTTACAAGGTTATTTATCAAAATTGTAATATCAAAGATGCCATTTATGAAATCATGAACAATGAATTCAAGGCTGAGAACGAATGGACTTCGTTCTAATAGAAAGGAAATAATTATGTCAAAAGTTAAGAAAGCCGTCATCCCTGCAGCTGGTCTCGGAACCCGCTTCCTGCCAGCTACTAAAGCACTGGCCAAGGAAATGTTGCCAATCGTTGACAAGCCAACCATCCAGTTTATCGTTGAGGAAGCTCTCAAATCTGGAATTGAAGATATTCTAGTTGTCACAGGTAAGTCAAAACGCTCCATCGAAGACCACTTTGACTCAAACTTTGAATTGGAATACAACCTCAAAGAAAAGGGTAAAGACGACTTGCTCAAATTGGTCGATGAAACCACTGGTATCGGTCTGCACTTTATCCGTCAGAGCCATCCGCGCGGACTGGAGATGCTGTCCTTCAAGCTAAGGCTTTCGTAGGAAACGAGCCTTTCGTTGTCATGCTGGGCGATGATCTCATGGACATCACCAATGATAAGGCTGTGCCGCTGACCAAGCAATTGATTGATGACTACGAAGCTACTCATGCTTCTACCATCGCTGTCATGCAGGTGCCTCATGATGAAGTTTCCTCTTATGGTGTGATTGCCCTCAAGGTGAAGGTGTCAAAGGTCTCTACAGCGTAGAAACTTTCGTCGAAAGCCAAAACCTGAGGATGCACCGAGTGATTTGGCTATTATCGGCCGTTACCTGCTGACACCAGAAATTTTTGAAATCTTGGAAAAGCAAGCACCAGGTGCTGGAAATGAGATTCAGCTGACCGATGCGATTGATACTCTTAACAAGACGCAGCGCGTGTTCGCTCGCGAATTTAAGGGCGATCGCTATGATGTCGGTGACAAGTTCGGCTTTATGAAGACTTCTATCGACTACGCCCTCAAGCATCCGCAGGTCAAAGACTCCTTGAAGCAGTATATCATTGACTTGGGTCATACGTTAGAGAAAAAACAAAGTAAAAAATAATTGATTCAAACAACTAACTTTGAAAATAAAATTTTAGCTATAAAAAAGAGGTTCCCAACCTCTTTTTTGATATTTCATCAGTTATTTTCTAAAGATTCATTAAATCAAGGAATGATGAAAGCCAAGAAAAATCAGAGGGCAGCCAAGGCTAGATAACCAAATAGGACTAGCCAGCGCTGAGTAGGTTTAAAGGCATTGCTTGAGCTTTTGACAGAAGAATGACCGCGCAGAGTATACCACCAATCAAACCACCCAAATGCCCAGCCAGACTGATGCCAGGCATGAAACTAAAGATGATATTGACCACAATCAAGGTCATATAAGACTGCCCCAGCTGCTGAATATAGCTGTCGCGAACGACATATTGCAAGGTCACGATAGAGGCAAAAAGTCCAAACAAGGCTGTAGAGGCTCCTGCTGACAGAGTATCCGGACTGAAAAAGAAGACAAAGATATTTCCCATCAGGCCTGACATCATATAAAGCAGAAAGAAATTTCGCGAGCCAAAAATATCTTCTGCCTGCCGTCCAATAAAATAAAGAGTAATAACATTTACCACAAAGTGCTCCAAGCCAATATGCACAAAGATAGCAGAAAAGAGGCGCCATATCTGAATGGATTCATGATAATAGTTGGAGAATACACTGCTCCAAATTCAAAGACCGTTTGTGCTTCAGCATAAGAAAAGCCACGTAAAATAAGCATCCCACAAAGACAAGTGTTGTCAAAATAGCAAAATACTGGTCACAGGATATTTTTATCATAGATGTAGTTCATAAGTCAACACTTCCTTTACTGCTATATCGTGATAATCGGGTTCAAAATCAGACTGTTGAAAAAACTATAGATGCTGCTGATAGACGCTCCAGCAAAATCAACCAGATAACGGTCATAGTAGCCGCCGCCGTAACCAATCCGAAAGCCTTGAGAATTGAAGACCACACCCGGCACATGAATCAGATCAATCTCCGTCTTCTCCACAGCCTCTTCGCTCATCGGCTCCATAAGGCAAAAGAGCTCTTTTGCAGGTGGCTTTCATCATAATCCACAAAATATTCATTCCGACCTTGGCCATAGGTTTTGGGCACTAAAAACCGCTTACCCATACTAACTGAGCCTGCTTGATAAAGGCTGCAG